>JAMLHB010000001.1 GCA_023957375.1 Flavobacteriales bacterium
TGCTGGTGGACACGGCCAGGGTGAGGCCGGTTCCGGAGACAGTGGGCACGGTGGGCAGGGTGACGTTCGCCGATTGGCCGTAGGCCAGGTTGCCCGTCCAGTTGTAGGTGTGCACCGGTCCGCCGCTCAGTCCGTAGTTGATCTGCACGCTGGTGAGGTCGTTGTCACCGTTGTTCAGCAGGGTCACCGTGGGGGCCATGGTGGAGCCGCAGAGCAGGCCGGGTGCGGGGTCCAGCAGGGCGGCGATGGAGGCGTCGTTGTGGGCGGCGTGCTCCAGCATCAGGCCGAAGGTTCCCGACACGCCGGCGCTGCCGTTGTTGTACACCAACAGCAGGTAGTCGGTGTTGGGCGTCACGTTCAGTACGTGGCTTCCGGCCGCATCCTGCCCGCAGGCTGTTTCACTGCCGGCGCCCAAGCCGCTGCAAGCACCGCTGTACAGGGCGTAATCCACGCTGGTGGCGCTGTACTGGCTGTTGGTGTTGTTGTCCTCCAAGGTGAGCACCACGTGGCCATAATCGCCGCTGTTGAAGCTGAACCACACGCCGCTCACGGGCATGGTGCCGCTGCAGGCGGTGGGACCGTCCACGGTGGCGCAGGTGTTGGTGTAAGTGGCCGGGGTGTTGCTGCCGTCTCGCAGGTTGTTGTCCACGGGGGCGGCACCGGCGCAGGCGTCATTGGAAGGCGCTGCGCAAACAGCCCCGCAGGTCACGTTCAGCGAGTAGGCTCCCTCTTCCGCACCGGCACCGTGCACGGCGATCCAGTAGGTGGTGCCGACGGTGGTGTTCACGGTGACCGAGCTGCCTCCGTTGGCACAGCCGGGGCTGTCATCGTTCATGGCCGTGCAGGCCAAGGCGGAGCAATCCGTTCCGGTGAACACCGAGATGCGGGTGTCGAAGCCGGCGTTGCCGCAGGTGCTGAAGGTAACGGCATCATTGCCCGTGGCGGTGTAGCTCCACCAGTTCTGGCCGCCGGTGCTGGCCGTGCCGTTGAAAGCGCAGGCCCCCGCCGGCATGCTGTGGGGCACGCCCGTGGTGGTGCCGGAGTAGGTGCCTCCGCAAAGCACGGCCCACGCGTTGGAGCAGGTGTTGTTCGGCGTGATGCAGCTGGTGGTGGCCGTCCAGCCCGCGTTCTGCGTGCTGCCGTCGCTCACGAAGGCGAAGGTGAGGCAGCCGCTGGCGTTGCTACTGGTGAAGGGGCCCGGGAGCGTGGTGCCCCACCAGCCGCCCGCACCGTAGCTCGTGTTGCCAAAGCCTGCGCCGTTGCTGCTGGCGATCATCGGGGCAGCGGTGCTGGGCCCGTTGAAGATGAACAGCTTGTCGTAGCTGGCCTGGGTGTTGAAGGTGCTGAACAGCACGCGCACCTGGTCGCCCGGGGTGGTGCGGCAGTAGGTCTTCACCCAATCCTCATTGGCGCTGTAGTTGGCGCTGGCTCCGCCGGTATCGGTGAAGTCCGTGCCGCAGGCCGTGGCCGTGCTGAAGGCCAAGGGGCCTGCCCAGTAGCTCAGGTCGCCGCCACCGCAGTTGGCACGCACCTGCACCTTGTAGGGCGTTTCCGCGCTGAGGCCGTTGGCCGTGGCCGTAGTGCCCGCGGTGGTGCCGCTGGCCACTACGGTGTTGGTGCCGTCCAGCACTTGCCACTGGTAGCCATTGGTGGGGCCGGTTACGCTGGCCGTCCACGAGAAGGTGGCCTTGTTGGTGCCCAAGCCGGTAATGGCCAAGTCTGTGGGAGGCATGCAGCTCGGCGGGGCCACCACTTGCAGGGTGTAATCTTCCGCTTCACCGTATGTGCTGGTTCCGCACACGACAGTGGCACCGATGTAACTGTTGCGGATGCGGACGCGGTAGTTCCCCAAGGGTGTGCCGACGGGGAGCGTTAAGCTAACCGTCTGCGGAGAGGTCAGGTAGGAAGTCCCGGAAGTGAACACCTGCTCACCGGCATCATCGAAGTCCAAGTCGTTGTTCCAATCGATCCAAATGCCCCAAGTGTAGGTGTATCCGTTCGAGGTGCCCGCAAAGGTCACATCGATCGTTTCTCCCGGACTGGTGCTCACGCTTAGCGCGGAGAAGTTGCCGTAGCCACCTGTGGAGAGGCCAGAGTTCAAGTTGGAGATGTTCGTCCAACCACCACTGGTGCTCACGTCGTCGATGTAGTAGCTGGTGCCGGTGCCCACGGGTATGCAATAGCCGGTGTACACGCTGGGCGAACCCGTCCACATGCTGGTGTCGCCCGCACCGCAGATGGCGCGCACGAACAGCTCGTAGTAGGTGTCGGCTGCCAAGCCGCCCACGCTGGCCGTGGTGCCCATGGTGCTGCCGTTGCCCACCACGTTGTTGGCATCATCACGCACCTCCCACTGGTAGCCGCCGGCCGGGTTGCTGGTGCTGGCCGTCCAGGAAAGGTCCGCTGTGCTGGCAGAGGTCAAGGTGGCCGTAACGCCCGTGGGGCCGAGGCAGGTCGGTTCCGTCATGCCCAACATCTGGATTTGGGCGATGTTGGAGCTGCGTGTGCTGGCTGTTGGCGGGCTGGCCGGGTTGGGGTTGGTGCCGTCGCTGTAGTACAGCATGCCCCGGTTGCTGCCTGTGGCCGTATAGCTCTGCCAAGTGGCCGTGCAGCTCGTACCCGCCGAGTTCTCATCCACGGCCACCACGATGTTGCTGGTGCCGTCCCACAGGAAAGGCGTGGCCAATTCAATGTCCATCCAATCGCCCGCCACCGGAGTTACCGTGCCGGAGAACACCTGCTGCATGCTGGCCACGGGGATCCAGCTCGTGGTGGAGGCAAAGCCCGTTTGGGCGGTATTGCCCATATACACCGTCCAGTTGTTCCAGTTGGCAATGGTGGTGCCGCTGGTGACATACTTGAACCGGATGTTGGTGATGTACGGTTGGCCGGTGTACTCGCTGGCCAAGTAGATCTGTTGGCTGTAGTTGTAACCGTAGCAGGTGTAGATCGGGAAGTTGGACGATGTAGCGGTTCCTCCTCCGATCTGGACAACCCCTGGTGTGAAGTCAGTGCCATCGCTCCATGCGCTGAGGTCGCTGCCGCCGCTGCATGAGCCTTGCACATACACCGTGTAATCCGTGCCGTAATTCAGCGGGCTGAGGGTGAAGGCCGGGCTGCCCGTGGCCACGTTGCCGCTAAGGGCTAAGCCTGCGGCGCCGCTGCCTGCGGCACCACTGGTGCGCACTTCGTAATTGTAGCTCTCGGCGCCGCTGTCGGTCCAGCCCAGGTCGGCACTGGTGGCGGTCACGTTGCTCAAGGCCACGCTGGTGGGTGGCATGCAGGTCGGTAAAACCTCCCACTTCACGTCATCGATCAGCAGGCTGTTGGCCGGGCTGCCCGTGTGCCGGAACGCGGGCGTGGCCGAATAGCTCCCCGCCGGTGGTACGAACGTGTACTCGTCGTAGGTGAGTGTAGCCGCCGTTACCGAACCCAAGCTGGTGAAGGTATTGGGGTCATCCGGGTTGGTCAGGTAGCCGATCTGCACCACGCCGCCAAGGGTGACGTTCGCCCGCATGTTGAAGCGGAACCGGTGGGTGCCGGCACCGAGGTTGGAAACCGCCGGCATCCGCACCGTGGCAAGTGCGCTGGTGGAGGTGGAGTACAGATACATCGTGTTCGGGGCGCTGGCCGGGTTGCTGGTTTGCGTATAGGCAGAACCAGTGGTTCCCACCTTGGCCCAGCACGCCGGGAATGCCGGTGTGGTCACCCCGTCGAAGTTCTCGGTGAACGCCGTAACCATGTTGCAAGGCGTGGTGAAGCTCACTGGCCCGGCCCAGGCGCTGGTGTCGCCCACCCCGCAGATCGCCCGCACGTACAGGCCGTAGCTGGTGTTGGGGGTCAGGCTGGTGGAACTGGCCGTGTTTGCAGCGGTGGATCCATCGTCAACCACGGTGGTGCCACCGGTGCGCACTTCCCATTCGAAGTTGCCCACGCCCGAAGTCCAGGAGAAATCAGCGGAAGTGCCTGTTAGGTTGCTCACCGCCAGTGCCGTGGGCACCGGGCAGCTTTCGATCTTGAAGTTGTCGAAGCCATAGTCCCAGTCAGCACTGACCCAGTTGCCGGTGATGCGTACCTTGATGTATTGCCCGGCATAGGCCGAGAGCGGGTACGACTTGCTACGCCACCCTGCCACGGCATCGTTGGTCACCGTTTCCAAGGTGGTCCAAGTGCCGCCGAAATCGGTGGAGATGGCCACCACGTAGTTGCCCGAGCCTGCTGCCGGCGGATTGTACGGGCTGGAGTACAAGGAAGCCTTGTAGTCGAAGGCCAAGCTCATGGCAGCGGTCACCGGTCCCACGTTCACCGTGGTGAAGGAGGTGCCCGATGTGGCCGTGCTATAGATGTTCTTATAGATGTTGTTCCCCGGGTTGCCGGTTACCCCGCGAGTGGAACCCAGCGACCAGCCAGTGGTGGTCCATCCGGAGGGCGTACTGGTGGTGGCAAAGGGCTCAAACCACGGTGCCGGCACCACGATGGGCGTGGTGAAGTTCACGTTGAGGCTCCAATCGCTGAGGGTGGCGCCGCCGTCACACACGCTTTGCACCTGTGCCCTAAAGGTGGTGTTGCCTGCCAATGGGTCCAGCACGATGGCCGGGGTACCGGAGGCCACGTTGCCGCTGTACACGGTATCAAGGCCAGTGATCACCATGTAGTTGTAGCTCTCGGCCGTGTTATCGGTCCAGGTAAGGGTGGCGCTGGTGGGGCCCTGCACGTTTACCGCGATGTTCAACGGTGCGGCGCAAGGCGGCGGAGGCAACACGGTGAGTGTGTAGTCCTCGGCTTCGCCGTAGGAGGTGGTGCCGCATGCGGAGGGGGATCCGCCCAAGTAGCCATTTCGGATCCTGATGCGGTAGTTGCCTTCGGGTGTCCCGGGCGGAACGGTAAAGGATCCGGTGGCACTGCTAACGTATGCCCCGGAGGTGTAAGCGAGCTCGCCGGGATCATCAAAGTCCAGGTCGTTGTTCCAGTCGATCCACAAGTTGAAGTAGTAGGTGCTGGAGAGCAGGAAGGTGGCAGTGAAGTTCACCACGTTCGCCGGGGCGGCTGATACGGTCATGCTGGTGAAATCGCCATACCCCTCATTGGAGAATCCGCTACCCGTATTGGAGATGTTGAGGACGCCACCCGTAGTGGTGAAATCATTGATGTAATAGCTGCTGTTCGTTCCTTCCGGAATGCAGTAGCCCGTGTAGAAGGCCTCGGGCCCGGCCCACGTGCTGCTGTTGCTGTTATCACAGATGGCACGCACGAACAGTTGGTAATCCGTATTGGCCGACAACCCCGTGGCGCTGGCCGTGGTTACACCTGCCGCCGTGGTGCCGCTGGCCACTACGTTGGCGCCAGAGTCATGCACTTCCCAGGCATAGCCATCACCCGGGTTGCTGCTGCTGGCCGCCCAGGCAAGGTCGGCGCCGGTATAGGAGGTGTTGGTTACGGTCAGGTTCGTGGGAGCGAGACAGGCTGGTGCCGCCTCCCAGTTCACGTCATCGATCAGGATGCTGTTGGCCGGAGAACCGGTGTGCCTGAATGCCGGGTAATTGGAGTAGCTGCCCGCAGGTGGGGCGAATGTGTATTCCTCATAGGTGGTGGACGCTGCTGTAACAGAACTTAGCGCAATGAAGGAATTCGCATCTCCCGGGTTCGTCAAGTAGCCGATCTCTATCACTCCACCCACCGTGAAATTGGCCCTCATATTGAAGCGGAACCAGTGGGTGCCCGCACCCAAGTTGGAAACAGGGGGAAGCGCCAACACGGCCTTTGCGGATGTGGTCGATGAATAGATGTACACCGTGTTTGGGCTGCTGTTGGGGCTTCCTGTTTGGGTATAGGTCGATCCGCTTGTGCCTACTTTGGCCCAGCAATCCGGGAATGCAGGGGTGGTCACCTCGTCAAAGTCTTCGCTATAGGCAGTTGCCGAAGCACAAGGCGTTGTGAATCCATGCGGCCCCGCCCATGTGCTTGTATCGCCCACCCCACATCGGGCACGCACATACAGGTAATAGTCCGTCTCTGCCGCGAGGCCAGTGGCAGTGGCCGTGGTATCACCAGCCACAGTGCTGCCATAGGCCACCACCAGGTTTGCAGCGTCACGCACCTCCCACTGGTAGCCATCCGCGGGGTTGCTGGTGCTGCTGGTCCAGGAGAAGCCCGCGCCGTCCGCGGCAACGGAATCCACGCTCAGGGCGGTGGGTGCTTCGCAGGAGGGGATCTCCTCCACGTTCACATCATCAATGTACAGGTAGTACCCGTCCAATCCTCCGGAAGGCACGTACCAAGCGATGTGCACCGTTCCGGAATAGGCCGAGAGGTCCACGAGCTGCTCTTCGTACGCGATGTTGCTGTAGGAAGCCAAGGGCACGATCGTCTGCGTGAAATCAGCCGGGCTGGTGCCCGTGGTGGAGAGCCGTACCTCGAAGTCGTTCGGCTCGGAGGCGGAGCGCACGCGGTAGCGGTAGCGCAAGCGGTCGTTGCCGGTAAGGGTGAGCCCCGGACTGATCAGCCAATCGTCGTTGTTGCCCGCGTTGAAATCGGTGTACAGGCCTGCAGACATGTCACCTTCGTATGCGTAGCCGGTGTACAACGCCCATGCGTCGCCGTCCCCGTTTGCATCGATCACGCCCCAGCAGCCAATGGTGGGCGAGCCCGTGTTGAAGCCCTCGTGGAAGGGCAGGCTGAAGGCGTCGCATGGCGTAGTGAAGTTGTACGGACCGGCCCACATGCTGGTGTCCCCGGCCCCGCAAATGGCGCGCACATAGAGGCCGTACGCCGTGTTGTCCGCAAGGCCCGTGGCGCTGGCTGTGGTAACACCGGCGAGTGTGCTGCCAGAAGCCGCAATTGTGCTGGCCTCGTCGCGCACTTCCCACTGGTAGCCTTCAGCCGGGTTGCTGGTACTGGCCGTCCAGGAGAGGTCCGCACTGGTGACGGTAACGTTGGAGGCTGCCAAGTTGGTGGGCGGCAGGCAGCTCGGCGGGAGGATCACCTGGATGGTATAGTCCTCGGTTTCACCATTGGAGGTGCCACAGGACAACGGTGTGCCTGTATATGTGTTCCTGATCCGCATCCGGTAGTTGCCCACCGCAGTCCCGACGGGAATGGTCACACTGCCGGTATAGCTGGATTGATAAACAGTGCCGTCAAATTCCAGCTCGTCCACATCGTCAAATTGGAGGTCGTTGTTCCAATCCACCCAAATGCGGAAGTGGAAGGTGTTGCTTCCGCTGCCGAAAACGGCATTGAAATCGAACGTGGCCCCGCTGGTGTCGGCAACCGCCATCGCCGAGTGATCTCCATAGCCATTGCCGGTGTATCCGGTGCCGGGGTTGGAGATGTTGCCGAGGCTGTTGGAGGTGCTGAAGTCGTTGATGTAATAGTTCGCGTTATTGCCCTCCGCTATGCAATACCCCGTGTAGAAGTTTACCGGCCCGGCCCATGGGCTGAAGGTGCCGCCGCAATCGCTGCGTACGTACAGGCTGTAGTCCGTATCGGGGGTCAGGCCGCTGGCCTCGGCGATGGTGTCACCCGCCGCCGTGGTGCCGCTGGCTACCACCGCATTACCCGCATCGCGCACTTCCCACTGGTAGCCGTTGGCCGGGGCGCTCGTGCTGCCCGTCCAGGAGAAGCCCGCGCCGTCCGAAGCAATGGAATCCACGCTCAGGGCCGTGGGCGGCTCGCAACTCGGGGTCAAGGTCACCGAGATGTCATCCAGCGAAATGTACCAAGGCGAGCTGTTGATCTCGCCGTTGATGCCAACATAATAGGTGCCTGTGGTGGCAGGGGTAAAATCACCCTGTACCAGTTGGTAGTCACCGGCCACCAGTCCCTGTGCGTTCACGATCACGTTGGTCATGCCAGCGGCCGTGTTGGTGGTGCCGTAGGCCAAGGTGAGGCTGGCATTCGTTGCCGTTGCTCCATCCTGGCGTGCATAGGCCGAGAAGCGGTACGAGGTACCACCAGTGAGGCTCACTGCGTGGAACAACCAGCGTTCGTCGCTGTAGCGGAGATAGGCGTTGAACGTGCCTGAACGCGGGGTGCGGTTATAGGTGGTCGCGGTGCTATTTGCCTTCCAGCTCTCAGTGCCGCTTACAGCTTCTTGCGACCAGCAGCCAGCCACCGCACTTTGGTCCGTGTAACCGGTCTCAAAGCCTTCGGTGAAGGGTACGGTGGCAACAACGCACTGCGTGGTAAAGCCCATCGGCCCCGCCCACACGCTGGTGTCTCCTGCGCCGCAAATGGCCCGTACATACAGTTCGTAGGCGGTGTTGGCCGCCAAGCCTGTTGCGTGTGCCGTGGTGGTATTGGCGGGGGTGGCGCCATTGGCCACCACTGCATCGCCGGCATCGCGCACTTCCCACTGGTAGCCATCAGCCGGGTTGCTGATGCTGGCCGTCCAGGAAAGGTCCGCATCGGAAGCGGTTACGTTGCTGGCGGCCAGCTGCGTGGGCGGCAGGCAGCTGGGCAGCGGGCCCATGCCGAACTGTACTTGGGCCAACGTGCTGCTTCGGGTGCCGGCTGCCGGGCTGGCCGGGTTGATGTCGGTTGACGTGCGGATGTACATGCCGCGGTTGGTGCCCGTGGGGGTAAAGGAAGACCAAGTGGCCGTGCAGCTGGTGCCTGCGGTGTTCTCATCCACGGCCACCACGATGTTGCTGGTGCCGTCCCACAGGAAACCGGGGCTGAGGCTGATCTCCATCCATTGGCCGACCACCGGGGTTACCGTGCCGCTGAACACCTGTGCCATCTGCCCGAGGGGCACCCAATCGGTGGTGCTGCTGAAAGTGGATTTGGAGGTGTTGCCCATGTACACCGTCCAGTTGTTCCAGTTGGCGAAGGTGGTGCCGCCGCTCACGTACTTGAAGCGCAGCTTGTCGATGTAGATGCCACCGGCGTATTCGCTGGCTAAGTAGATCTGCTGGGTGTAGTTGTAGGCCGTGCAGGAAGAGATGGGGAAGTTGCTGGCGTTGCTTGCACCAGTGCCGATCTGCACCGTGCCTGCCGTAAACGAGACCGTGCCGGTCCACGCGCTGGAATCACCCACGGCACATACGGTGCGCATACGTGCTGTGTAGGTAGTGCCTTCGGTAAGGCCGCTCACGGCCGCAATCGTGGCGCTGGTGCCTTCAGTTCCGCTTTGCACGACGGCATTGCCCGCATCGCGCACCTCCCAGTAGTAGCCCACCCCGGGGTTGGAAAGGCTGGCCTCCCAAGCCAAGGTTGCCCCGTCGGGGGCGGTGGTGTGGGCACTGAAGTCCGTGGGCGGCAGGCAGCTGGGCGAGGGTGCCAGGAACAGGCTGTCGATGCCGATGTCCGTGGTGCCGGCATCGCTGGTGGCCTGCAGGCGCAGCACGGTGGTGGCTGAGTTGCTGCTGAAGTCGAGGGTGCGGTTGGTCCATGTGGCGGCAATGCCGAAGTTGTCGCCTATTTGGTTAAAGTTGCTGCCGCCATCCGTGGAATAGAACACGCGCAGCACATCGGTGCCGCTGGTGTTGATGTGGTCGAAGTTCAGCCGGGTGGGGCCGCTGGCCGCGCTCATGTCGATGTACAGGTCCAGGTTGCCTTGTAGGCCACTCGCGCTGTTGTAGGTGTGGAAGCGGGCCGACTTGGAGGTGGAAGCCGCATAGGTGCCCGAGTTGCTGGACCAGTTGGCGGACCCGCCTTGGTCATCCCGGCGCCAGCTGTTGTTGCCTGTTGCGGGGGTGTTGCGCCAGTAGGTGGCAGGGGCGTCCAAGCTGTCGCAATTGTTGCTCCAGTTCTCGAACGTCTCGCTGAAGGAGATGCCGTCGTAGGTGGCGTAAACGGGGGCGGCCATGGTGACGGCTACCGTGTTGGAGGTGCTGCTGCTGGAACCGTAGGAGCAGGATTGCACCAGGCGGAAGTAGCGGGCCACGCTCAGGGCGGGGGTGGTGTAGGTGGCTGTGGTGGCGCCGCTGATCGGTGTCCATCCGGTGCTGCCGTCGTTGGATTGCTCCCACTGCAGGGTGATGCCGCCGAGGTTGCCGATGTTGGTGGCGCTGATCACCGTGGAGCTGCCTTCGCAGATTTCTGCTTCTGTGGCGCTGGCCACGGCCGTGGGCGGCGTGGTGCACGGGGTGAAGATCCGGATGTTGTCCAAGCCGATGTCGCTGCCGCCCAGGTCGCTGGTGCCGCGGAAGCGCAGGATGGTGGTGGCCGAATTGGAGGTGATGGTGTATTCCTGCGTGGCCCAGGTGTCGGCTTGGCCCAGGTTGGTGCCCAAGTTGGTGAAGGTGGCCCCGCCGTCGGTGGAGATGCGCACGTCCAGCACGTCCGTATTGGTGCCGCTCTGGGGCGTGGGGTTGATGTAGTCGAATTTCAGTTTGGTGTTGCCCCCGGCGAGGGTCATGTCCAAATAAAGGTCCAAGCGGCCTTGGCTGTTGGGGTCCGGGGTGGCCGGGGCCTCAATGGAATGGAAGCGGGCCGAGTGCGACCCGGACGAACCCGCCGTAGGGAACACGGTGGACGGGGCCAACCAACCGGCTGAGGCGTCGTCACCATCACGGCGCCAGCTGTTCAGGCCGCTCGCAGGGGTGTTGAGCCAACTGGCTCCAGGGCTGTCGGCCGTACTGCAGCGGTCGGTCCAGCTTTCAAAATCCTGGGTGTAGCTGATGCCGTCAAATAGATAGTAGGCCGGGGTGGAGAACAAGGAAGTGGCGGCAACATTGGTGGTGTCCGACTCGGAGGAATTGGTGCAGGTTACAATTTGCCGGTAGTACATCGGCACCGAGAACGGCGGGGTGGTGTAGGTGGCTTGGTTGTTGGTGCCGGTGGCCGCCGCCCAGCTGCTGCCATCTGCTGATTCCTCCCACTGGTAGGTGAGGTTCAGTTCCAATAGCGCTCCAGTTGGTTCCAGGGTGGTTGTACTTCCCAGGCATACAGGCACGTTGGATGGCAAGGTGCCCGCAGTGGGAGTACCGGTGCACGGAAGGGCGGAGATCCAATCCTGCACGACATTGATCGTATAGTCCGTACTCTGCGGACTGGCCCAAGTGGAAATGACGAAGTAGTAAGTCGTACCGCCTGTCAAGGTCAAGTTCGGAATTGATCGCGTGGCCCCGCTTGTGGCCGTATGGTAACCTACGGTACTTGAGAAAGGGCACCCTGTGAATGCCCACAATCCGATCCAGTCATCATCGTTCGTGGTGGAGATGGTGACCCCTTGGTCCACGGTGGGAGTGTATGCGTATACCACATCGTCCCCGGTGATGTAGGAGGTCGAGCCGGTTCCGTTCGTGACGGCGCCGGGGGCGACTGCCGGGACGTCTCCCGTGTCATAATCGTCACCATAAGAGGAGGTGTTCCCAGCATCGTTATACGGTAAGCTGGTGATCACCTTGGGTGTCCCGCAGACATTGCCGACCTGCGCACGCAGACCCAAGGCAAAAGCCCCGGCGGCCATCAAGGTCAGCAGCAGCATGCGTTGCCACCAGGTTCGCAAGGAAGTTGTGAATAAGAGAGGTAGGGAAGCGTTCATGGTACGGGGGATTTGGAAATAAGCGCGGTTTGAAGGGTTGGACAGGGGCGGGGCTTGAAAGCCGAGCAGGCAGGTATGGGATCGTCGCATCGGTGGGGGGAGTTGGATGGGGTAGGGGGGGTGGGTTCCACCCCTCACGACAAATTCGGGCAGCTAATGAAAAAAATCATTTGGTAAAATCCAAGAATAAAATAGTTGTCAACAGCAGGCAACCAATAACGGCGCGTTACGTCAGCAACGACTTTAATCGGGTGTTATAGCGAAAAAGAACACCCCATTTCACGGGCCACCCCGGGCCGAAGCGACCTCCCACCATCCATTTCGCGAGCGGCGCATTTGGCCGCGAAGCGATCTCCCACTCCCGGCGCTCGGCTGTGCCGAGTGCCCCCCTTTCATGGCCTCCGGCCATTACTCCATTGGCCGAGCATACACCATGTTGATGCTTGAACAGATGGACTTTCTGTTGAATTGCGGACGAGCACGAGTGGCAGGAGCCCGCCAGAGGCGGATCAAACGCCGGGCACTCGGCAGAGTTGCCGGAGGTCCAACTGAAGCCGAGCGCCGGAATCTGAGCGAAGCGATCTCCCCGCAGTCGCACGGCAAGATCGCTTCGGCTCTGTTGGGTGCACAGGCCCTCGCGAAACGGGCATTCGTTTGGGTTCGCGTAGGGTCACACGGAGTGGACCCTGCGCGAACCATTTCGCGAGGCCGCTCTGGGCCGAAGCGATCTCTCACTCCCGGCGCTCGGCTGTGCCGAGTGCCCCCCTTTCATGGCTTCCGGCCATTACTCCATTGGCCGAGCATACACCATGTTGATGCTTGAACAGATGGACTTTCTGTTGAATTGCGGACGAGCACGAGTGGCAGGAGCCCGCCAGAGGCGGATCAAACGCCGGGCACTCGGCAGAGTTGCCGGAGGTCCAACTGAAGCCGAGCGCCGGAATCTGAGCGAAGCGATCTCCCCG
This sequence comes from Flavobacteriales bacterium, assembly GCA_023957375.1. Classification (GTDB taxonomy): domain Bacteria; phylum Bacteroidota; class Bacteroidia; order Flavobacteriales_F; family PHOS-HE28; genus PHOS-HE28. The sequence continues at coordinate 12,454 of JAMLHB010000001.1, forward strand.
GCGAAGTCCCCGGCGTACTTCCCCGCTTCCGCCCGCAGGAGCAAACGAGATCGCTTCGGGCCTGTTGGGTGCACAGGCCCTCGCGAAACGGACATCCCCTTTCGAGGGCCGTCGCGGGTCCCGGCCTTGTGCCGGGAAGCAATCCATCAGGGCACCTCTTGCATAGACTGCTTCGTCGCAGAGCCTCCTCGCAGTGACGACGTGGTGGGGTTTGATCCAACCCGTCATTGCGAGGCCGTCGCGGCCGAAGCAATCCGTCTGGGCACCCCTTGCCTGGACTGCTTCGTCGCAGAGCCTTCTCGCAGTGACGACGTGGTGGGGTTTGATCCAACCCGTTATTGCGAGGCCGTCGCGGGTCCCGGCCTTGTGCCGGGAAGCAATCCATCAGGGCACCTCTTGCATAGACTGCTTCGTCGCAGAGCCTCCTCGCAGTGACGGCGTGGTGGGGTTTTGGGTTCGCGCAGGGTCACACGAAGTGGACCCTGCGCGAACCAGCACAAAGGGCCGCCCCTTTCGGAACGGCCCTTTGGCATGGGGGCTGGTACAGCCCTACTTGATGATGCTCAGGCGCTGCACGCTGCGTTGGCCGTTCACGGTGATGTTCACCATGTACACGCCTGCGGCAATGTCCTTGGGCAGTTGCAGGATGGTGCTGAAGCGCTCGCCGCTGTTGCCGAACTCCTTGGCAAACACCTGCTGTCCGTAGATGTCCTGGATGTCCACGCTGATGCGCTGGTCGGCACCTTGGAGACCTTGGAGGTCCATGTTCACCAGTCCGTCACGCACCGGGTTGGGCCACAGGTTGGCGTTGCCCAGGGTGGGCAGCACCTGCCCGCCCAGGCCGGGGTTGTTGTCGATGACGACGTTGCACACGTTGCCGCAGTAGGCGCCCTCGATGCCGTTCACCGTTACGCGCACCTGCACCTGGTAGGTGGTCTGGTCCGTCAAGGCCGGTGCCTCGGCAGTACCCCAGCCCAGTGCCAGGATGTACGTGCTGCGCACGAACTCGATGCCGCTGTTGTAGTTGCCGTCGTCACCGGTGATCTTGAAGGTGTAGGTGGTGGCTCCGGTCACGGGCCTGGCATAGAGGTAGTTGTAGGGCGCGGTGAAGCTGCGGGTCTCGTTGCAGGAGTGGCCGTAGGCGGGCGCCTGGATCAGCTGGGTGCACTGCACCACCTGGGCGATGCCCAAGCCGAGGTCGCAGCCCGATCCCCAGTGTGCGCTGGCCAAGGGGCCTGCCTCATTGGTGCGCACGCGGGTGAAGTACACTACGCCGGGCACTAATGGGCTGGAGACCATCTCGTAGAACACCACGTAGTTGTGCGGGCGAGCGATGCGGCGCATGTAGCCTGCGTCGGGGTTGCTGAACTCGAACTGGTACTGGGTGGCACCGGTCACCTTGTTGCTGTAGACCTTGTCGTACATGCCGTTGGTGAACACGCCGCACTCGTAGGCCATGATGCGCGAGGGCCCTGCGGGCAGGCAGAAATTGTGGCCGCTACCGTAGCTGGGCGTCTGCGTGGATCCGGAGGGCGAGGAGTAGCCGTCGATGCTGCCGTCGAAGAGGTCGCGCAGCAGCAGCCGCCCGGAGACGGTGCGCAGCTCCCAGAAGCCGTTGCCGTTGCTGCAGCACAGGCCGTCGCCGTTGTCGTCGTACAGGGCCAGGCTGTAGCAGTTGCCGTTGTCGGTGGACAGGCAGAGGGTCTCGCTGTACAGGTTGTTGGGCAAGGGGTAGTACCCTCCGGTGGCCACCATGCTGAAGGCCTGGTCGTAGATCTCCCAGTAGAAGAAGCTGGCGTCGTTGTCCGTTTGGACCTTGAGCACCACGGGCTCGCCACCGGCGTCCACGATGATGCTCTGGCTGTCGTTGGCGGGCATGTCGTCGGCCACCCCGTTGGGCAGACTGGTGGACACGGCCAGGGTTTGGCCGACCCCTGATACGGTGGGCACGGAGGGCAAGGTGACGTTCGCCGATTGGCCGTAGGCCAGGTTGCCCGTCCAGTTGTAGGTGTGCACCGGTCCGCCGCTCAGTCCGTAATTGATCTGCACGCTGGTGAGGTCGTTGTCACCGTTGTTCAGCAGGGTCACCATGGGGGCCATGGTGGAACTGCAGAGCAGGCCCGGGGCGGGGGAGAGCAGGGCGGCGATGGAGGCGTCGTTGTGTGCGGCGTGCTCCAGCATCAGGCCGAAGGTTCCCGACACGCCCGCGCTTCCGTTGTTGTACACCAACAGCAGGTAGTTGGTGTTGGGCGTGAGGTTGAGCACGTTGAAGCCGTTCGCATCGGTCGCACAGGCCACCTCGGCGGTGGCGCCCAAGCCGCTGCAGGCACCGCTGTACACTGCGTAATCCAGGGAAGTGGCGGTGTACTGCGGGTCGTCGCTATGGTCGAGCAGGGTCACCAGCGCATGACCGTAGTCGTCGGTGCTGAAGCTGAACCACACGCCGCTTACGGGCATGGTGCCGCTGCAGGCGGTGGGGCCGTCCACGGTGGCGCAGGCGTTGGTGTAGGTGGCCGGGGTGTTGCTACCGTCGCGCAGGTTGTTGGCCAAGGCGGTGGCGCCGGCGCAGGCGTCATTGGATGGCGCCGCGCAAACCGCGCCGCAGCTCACGTACAACTGGTAGCTGCCTTCGGCGGCACCTGCACCGTGCACGGCGATCCAGTAGGTGGATCCCGTGGTGGTGTTGATGCTCACCTCGCTGCTACCGGCGCTGCAGCCGGGGCTGTCGTCGTTCATGGCCATGCAGGTCAGGTTGTCGCAATCCGCGCCGCTGAACACCGAGATGCGGGTGTCGAAGCCGGCGTTGCCGCAGGTGCTGAAGGTCACTGCATCATTGCCCGTGGCCGTGTAGGTCCACCAGTTCTGGCCGCCGGTGCTGGCTGCGCCGTTGAAGGGGCAGGCACCCGAAGGCATGCTGTGGGGGATGTTCACCGTGTAACCGCCGTAAGATTGCCCGCAGGTTACCGCCATGGCGGTGGCGCAGGTTTGGTTGGACACTTCCACCATCACCGTGTAGTCATGTACTTGGCCAAAGCTGTAACTGCCGCAGGGGTCGGTGGGAGAACTGTTCCAGTTCTTGATGATCCGCATGTGGCTGCTGCCGCCCTGGGCGGTCACGGGCACGTTGATCGTTCCGCTCACCACCGTTCCGCAGTTCGAGCCGGTGAACGAGCCGATCGGCACCACGGTCTCGAAGGTGCCGTTGCGGTCCCAGTCGAAGAAGGCCGTGAAGTAGTTGGTGAACGACCCGTCCGAGTTGCCGGTGAGGCTGATCGGATAGGAACTGCCGGGCGACACGTTGGCCACCATGGAGGTGAAATCAAGCACCGCGTTCGTGGGCGGCGGGCTGGTTGCGCCCGAGACGGTGTTGTTGATGCCCACGAAGGTCACGTTGCAGATCGGCTCCACGTTCGATGTGATGGCTGGGGTGCAGTAGCAGGCCGAAGGTGCGTTCTGCGTTACCTGCACCGGGTTGCTTGCCGCAGAGGCCCCGCCGTTGGCGCAGGTCACCACGCACTGGTACCAGGTGGTCACGCTTTGGGTGGTGCTGTACGTGTTGGCATCGGTGCCCACGTTGGTCCACGGGCCCGAAGCTCCATCGGTGGAAACTTGCCACTGGTAGCTGTAGCCGGTCTCCAACGGGTCGTTTGCCAGCGACAGCCCGATGTTGGTGTCGCCGCAAGCCGTTGGGCTGCTGGCCAGCGTGTTGCCCGGAGCCGGGGTGCCGGCGCAGGCCGGGGCCGCTGTGATGTTCACCAAGTAATCCTCCGTTTCACCGCTCACCGAGTTGTCCGTGCAGGAGTTGATCGGCACCTGTACGTTGCCCGTTCTCACCCGCATGATGTGCTGCCCGGCGGGGGCCGTGATCGGGATGGTGATGTTGCCGGTGAGCTGGTTGTCCACCGTGCTGGCGCCTGCATTGCTGGCGAGCACCAGTTCACCCGGGTCGTCAAAGCTGCCGTTGTCGTTGAAGTCGATCCAAACACCGTACCAGTGGTAATAGCCGTTCGGATTGTTCGGGGAGGAAGCGGAGAAGGCGTAGGTGCCCAGCTGCTGCACGTTGGCCTCCTGGGCGGGGAAGAAGCTGTAGTACGGGAAGGTGTACGGCACCGGGCTGTAGCAGCCGCTGGTGTTGTTGATCCCCGCGAAGGTGACGTTGTTGATGTACAGGCCCAAGGCACAGCCGTTGCTGCCCGTGGTGGGCGTGGTGCAGTAGCAGTTCTCGGTGTAGTACACCACCACCGGGGTGGAAGCGGCCGTGTTGCCGTCGCAGGTCACCAAGCAGCGGTACCACGTGGTGGCTGCTTGGGTAGTGCTCTCGGTGCTGGCCGTTCCCAAGCTGGTCGGGCTGGTGAAGAGTTCATCCGCCGAGGCCTCCCACTGGTAGGTTACTCCTATGCCCGGGATGGCGTTTTGCAGGCTCAGGCCGATGGTGGTGCTGGCGCAGGCCAGGGCTTTGCTGGACAGGGTGGCACCAGGAGCAGGCGTGCCCGAGCAGGCCGGGGCCGCATTGATCACGATGTCGTAGTCCTCCACTTCGCCCAAGTACCCGTCCTCGGAGCAGGAGTTGGCATCGATGTTCACGTTCAGCGGATTGGTGGACCGCAGGCGCAGCCGGTGGGTGCCCAAGGGGGCATTGAGCGGGATCACGATGTTGCCCGTGCTCAGGTTGGTGGCCGTGCTGATGAAGCCTGAGGTGTACACCATTTCACCGGCATCATCGAAGCTGCCGTTGTCGTTGAAGTCGATGTACACCTTGTACAATTGGAAGGAAGCACCGCTGGCCGTGGCCGAGATGCTCACCGGGTAGCTGCCGCTCTGCTCTACCGTGGCCGTTTGCCCCGTGTAGTAGTTGTAATACGGCGGGGTGTTGTCGCACACGGTGGTGTTGTTGATGCCCGCGAAGGTGAAGTTGCCCACGTAGTTGTAGTACGCGCACATATCGTCGCTTGCGTTCATGCTGTACAGCGGCGTTTCGCAGTAGCAGCTAAGGCCCGGGTTCAGGCCCACCTGCAGCGGCGTGCTGTTGACGGTTTCACTGCTGTTGGTGCAGGTCACCACGCAGCGGTACCACGTGACGGCTGCTTGGCTGGTGGTGTAAGTGGGGTTGGTGGCACCGGAAATCGTGCTCCACGTGTTGCCGTCGGGCGAGCTTTCCCACTGGAAGGTGAGGCCGGTGAACGCCATGTTGTTCTGCAGGCCCAAGGTGAAGCCTGCATTGGCACAGATGCTGGCCGGGCCGGTGGTGTTGCCGGGGTCGGGCGTGCCGGCGCAGGGTGGGGCCGGAGTGATCTCCACCAGGTAGTCCTCGGTTTCGCCGAAGCTCGCTGCCGTACAGGCATCCGTATCGAGTATCTCGTAATTATACATGCAACGCACGCGCATGCGTGTGATGCCTCCCAGTGCCGTGGCTGACACGTTGAAGGTGCCCGTGTAGGTAAACGGCGTGGTGGTGTTCAGCGAGCTGAACACCAGTTCGTCCCCGGTGAACTGACCATCCTGGTTGTAGTCGATCCATGCGGCGGCGCCTTCAACATCCCCATCGATGGACACCGAGTAGGAATTGCCCGTGCTGCCTGCGTTGAGGCTGCCCATGGGCGTGGTGAAGAAGCTGTATCCGTTGGACCCACTGGTATTGTCGCAGGTGCTGGTACGGTTGATGCCCGCCATGGTCACGTTGGTGATCATGTCCGGGTAGGAACAGCCTGTGGACATGGAAGGAATACAGTAGGTCCCGCACATGCCAATGTTTCCCATGCCCACTTCCAGCGGCGTGCTGTTGGCGGTTTCACTGCTGTTGGTGCAGGTCACCACGCAGCGGTACCACGTGGTGGCCGTCTGGTTGGCGATGTATGTGGCATCGGTGGCACCGGGGATGGCGCTCCACGTGCTGCCGTCGGGCGAGCTTTCCCACTGGTAGGTGATGCCGGTGCCCAAGTTGAAGTTCTGAAGGCCCAAGGTGAAGTTTGCACTCAGGCATGCGCTGGCCGGGCCGGTGGTATTGCCGGGGTCCGGTGTGCCTGCACAAGGGGCAGCCATCAACACGGTAACGCAGAAATCTTCCGTGGTGCCACTGCCCATGCTGGTGCAGGCATCGCCGGCACCGTTCGTATTGCCCGCGCCGCGGCTGCGCACGCGCATGCGGATCACGTCCTCAACGGCGGTCATCGGCACGGTGATGTTCACCGAACCCGTACTTGCAGCCGTATACACTTGGGTCCACTCAGTGGCATCAAAGGTGCCATCGTTGTTCCAATCGAACCACACCGATACAATGGCGCTGGTGTAACCGTTGGTGTTCGTGTTCACCGTCAGGCTGTAAGTGTTGCCCTTGGTCAAGGAGGTGGTCTCGCTCTTCCAGGTATAGCCCGGCGAAGGCACGCAGGCTGCCGTGGTACTGGACAAGCTGCCGATGCTTACCCCCGTGATGCAGGCACCATCGCCAAAATTCGATGTGGCGCAGTAGGGACCGCACTGGCAGCTGTTGCCCATCATCACCTCCAGTGGCGTGCTGTTGGCGGTTTCACTGCTGTTGGTGCAGGTTACCACGCACCGGTACCAAGTGGTGGCCGTTTGGCTCGTGGTGTAGGTGATGCTGGTGGCACTGGGAATGGCACTCCACGTGCTGCCATCGGGGGAGCTTTCCCACTGGAAGGTGATGCCGCTGCCCAAAAGGCCGTTCTCCACACCCAAGGTGAAGTCCGTGCTGCTGCATGCGCTGGCCGGCCCGGTGGTGTTGCCGGGGGCTGGTGTGCCGGCACAGAGCACCTGGGCGATCACCTCGAAAGTATAATCCTCAGCTTCCCCGTAATCGAGAGAGCCCAAGTCGCCGCAAGGCGTGGGGGTGGAGGCCAACCAATTGGATACCACCCGCATGCGGTGTGCCCCGGGTGCGGCATTGATCGGCACGGTGAAGGTGCCCGTGCCGGTGACCACGTATGCCGCCGAGTTGTAAACCATTTCACCCGGGTCGTTGAAGCTCATGTTGTTGTTCCAATCGATCCAGATCCCCTTGCCTCCGTCGCTGGAACTGGATGCAATGGAGAAGCTCACCGCCTGCCCTTGCACTTGCGATGCGGACTGGGCCGTAAAGTCCGTGTAGGTGGCTACACCGGAGGAGTTGTTGATGTTGGTGACACCGCCGGTGGTGGTGAAGTTCCCGATCCCGTAGGAGGTGCTGGTGGAGGTGACGGGGCAATATCCCGTGTAGAAGGCCACCGGGCCCGCCCAAGGGCTGAATTCACCGCCGCCGCAATCGGCGCGCACGTATAATGTATAGTTGGTGTTCGCCGTCAGGCCGGTGGCACTGGCCGTGGTAACGCCCGCAGCCGTGGTGCCGCTGAAGTCAGGGCTGGGGTCTCCGCCCACGCCGCTGCTGCGCACTTCCCACTGGTAGCCGTTGGCAGGGTTGCTGGGGCTCGCCGTCCAGGAGAAGTCCGAAGTGGTGGGGGTCACGGTGCCCATCGTCAAAGCCGTCGGATCCACGCATTCGGGGGCTAAGCCCAAGGCGATCTCATCCACGATCAGTACGTCCATGTCCATATCGGAGTAGGCGTGGAAGCCGATGTAGTAGGTGCCGGATGCGGCGGGTGTGAAATCCACCGTGTTCAGCGCGTTGGTCGTTCCGCTGATCACTCCATGGTCGAACAGCAAGTTGGTCATGGAGGAGGAGGCTGCCGAGGTGCCGTAGAACACGTTCATCTTTTCCACATACTGGGTGCCGCCATCATTGCCGTAGCGGTAGGTAAGCCGGTAGGACGTGCCGCCTACAAGCTCCACCCCTTGGGTATAGAGCCACGAATCGCCATTGTTGTTGGAATCAAATCCATAGTAGGCGATATTGCCGGTGTAGGGAACGCCCCAAACGGTGGCCGCGATCGTCTCCCATGCGCTCCCAGCAAGGGTTTCCAAGCTCATGCATTGCGGGATGGCCGGGGGCGTGGCCAGGTCGAAGTTCTCGCTGTAGGGGGGCGTTGCAAGCCCGCAGGCCGTCATGAAGGTTGCCGAGGAAGCCCAGTTGCTCAGGTCACCGGACCCGCAATCGGCACGCACAAAGAGTTGATAGGGCGTGTTTTGCGTCAAGGCTGCGGTGCTTGCGTAGAGGATCCCTGCAGCAGTAGTGCCGTTGTCCACCACCGTGTTGAGGGCATCCCGCACTTCCCACTGGTAACCGTCGGCCGGGTTGCTGGGGCTGGCATCCCACGAGAGGTCCGCAGAGGTGGTGGTGATGTTGGATGCATTCAAGTTGGTCGGCACAAAACAGGTCGGCGTCGCAGTTATGTTCACCAAGTAATCCCGCGTGCTGCCAAAGGTTACTGAAGCGCAGGCATCGCCCGCGGCGAAGGCAGAGTTGTACTTGCTCCTTACGCGCATCTTGGTATTGCCCAACAGGGCGCCGCCGGGTATGCTGATGCTGCCTGTGATCACCACGTTGTCGCCGCTGCCCAAGGCCGTGTATTCTCCGGCATCGAAGGTGCCGCTCTGGTCATAGTCGATCCAAACGCCCACGTATTCGGTGCCACCGTTGCCCACGCCTACGGACATGCTGTACACCAATGTCTGGCTCAGGTCGGGCACGGCGTTCTGCACGCCGGAACGGTCCGCATACACGGGGGTGCAGGTTTGCCCGGGGTCGTTCAAGGTTCCAAGCAATACCGAGGCTATGTTGTCGCCGGAGCAACTGCTCGTGGGTGGGGTGCAGTAGCAGACCGTGAACGGGTTCATACCCACTTGCAATGGTGCGCTGGTACCCGTGCCGTTGCCCGCACAAGTAACCTGGCACTGATACCACGTAGTGGCCGATTGGCTCGCGATGTAGGTGCTATTGGTGGCACCGGGGATGGCGCTCCACGTGCTGCCGTCGGGCGAGCTTTCCCACTGGTAGGTTACGCCTGAACCCAAAGTGGGGGTCTGCAGGCCGAGGGTGAAGTTCACACTGGGGCAAATGTTGGCCGGCCCGGTGGTGTTGCCGGGGGCGGGTGTGCCGGCGCAAGCACTCGCCACTTGCCAGCCAATGCGTACATTGGGGCGTGTCGTGGTGCTTGTGCCTGATTGCCCTGCATTGCCGCATACCCCCGCTGCATCAGCACGGTACCAGCGGCTGAACGTGGCACCGCTCAGGGTAGCCGTCCACTGCGTGGCGGCATTGCTGGAATAACCGGTATTGTTCAAGCAGGTCTCAATCACCAAGTTGTCGCTGCCGTTCCATAGAAACGGCGCTGTGAGCGCAGTTTGGTTCCAACCCACTACCGGGGTCAGCGTTACCGGCGTGGAACTGCCCACTTGGCCCGTGGTGACCCATGCGGTAAGCGGGTTTGCTGCCGTGGTGGTGTACACCTTCACGTTCCATCCGGTCAATGGATTAGTCGCGTTCAGGTTGGTCACATTGAACCCGATTGATTCAATGTTGCTGGCCGGTGCCACCCCTGCCGCTGTCAATTCAGCGGCCGTGATGAAGAATTGGTGCCGTGCACCATAATAGAAATTGCCCATGGGGGCTGGGTAGCCCGTGCTGCTGTTGCTCGCTGTGCCGCTGCCCACGATGGAGTAGGTTTGGGCAAGGCTGGCCAAGGGCAGCAGCAGGCATGCGGCCAGCAGTGCGGCCGCCCACCGCCGCACCTGATCTATTGTGTCACTTCGGTACTTCATGTTCTTGGGGTTTTGGTTTAGGTCAAGCGTTGCAGTTACGGGTTTGTATCTTGCATGGCTGCGGCACAGGGTGCCGGGCATGGTGGTGGGTTGCTTGGGCCGTGGGGTGGGGTGGTGGGTTGGGGGGCGAAGCGGCCACAATGTATGCGGATGAAAATTTTACAAGCAATAACACAATAGTTTTCAACAGGAGGCAACCGATCCTTTTTCGCGCGTCCTGCCGCCGTTGATGGTGCCGGGTGAAAAGTGGAGAATGCCGCACCGGAATTGATATTTTGAAAAACTGATCAGGTCTTGTGCCGCAAAACTTTCCGTGTTGCGTGAACGATGTATCAGTGGGATTGTTGATAACTTTTATCCATTCAGCTGCCTTTATCCATGAATATCCTCGAAAAGCCCACCCCTTGGAGACGGTATTTGGTGTGCCCTTCCCCGTTTCGGGTTGAAGCCGAAGCCATCGTGCACTCCGGAACCTTCAGACCAATTGGCTCCTTGGCAAGTGGGCCACTTGCAACAGCAGTTGCCCCAGCTATGGGTTCCGATGAGGCAATGGGAGCGCGCTGCAAGCGCGCAACGCCATTAGGTTAAGGGAGGAAGAACACTGTTGTAGCACAAGCTTCCAGCCTATGGAACGACAACATCGCAGGCTGGAAGCCTGTGGTCCATGGTCCGTTGATAAATGCTCCCTTAACTGAATGACATTGTGCAAGCACGCCGGGTGCTTCGCCCGCGCTGCAAGCGCGGGCGAATTGGGTCAGGCCCGCAGTGACGCACAAAGCATGGTGCCTGTCCGGCGGTGACGTACACGTCATGGCGGGCTAGGCACCCGATGCCCGTAGCTTTGTGCGCCCAACAGCCTACCACCATGAGCAGCGCCATGAAGGACATCAAACGGGTCACCACGCATACCGTGCAGGAACTCAAGCAGAAAGGCATCCCCATTGCCATGATCACCGCCTACGATTACTCCATGGCGCGCCTGATGGACAGCGCGGGCGTGGACGTGATCCTGGTGGGCGACAGCGCCAGCAACGTGATGGCCGGGCACGAAACCACCCTGCCCATCACCCTGGACCAGATGATCTACCACGCCGGCAGCGTGGTGCGCGGCTGTGCGCGGGCCTTGGTGGTGGTGGACCTGCCCTTCGGCACCTACCAGGGCAATTCCAAGGGGGCGCTCAACTCGGCCATCCGCATCATGAAGGAAAGCGGCGCCCATGCCGTGAAGCTCGAAGGCGGCGCCGAGGTGATCGACAGCGTGGAGCGCATCCTTACCGCAGGCATCCCGGTGATGGGCCACCTGGGGCTCACCCCGCAGAGCATCTACAAGTTCGGCACCTACGTGGTGCGCGCCAAGGAAGAGGCCGAGGCTGAGCGCCTGCGCCGCGATGCCAAGCTGCTCGAAGAGGCCGGTTGCTTCGCCCTGGTGCTGGAGAAGATCCCCGCACGCTTAGCCGAAGAGGTGGCCAAGAGCATTTCCATCCCGGTGATCGGTATCGGCGCCGGCGGCGGCGTGGACGGGCAAGTGCTGGTGATGCACGACATGCTGGGCATCAACAAGGAGTTCAACCCGCGCTTCCTGCGCCGTTATGCCGACCTCTACACGGTGATCACGGGGGCGGTGGAGCACTATGTGCGCGATGTGCGCAGCAGGGATTTCCCCAACGACGATGAGCAATACTGACGGCCCGCCGTTGGACATCGTGTTCCGCGATGCCCACCTGCTGGCCGTGAACAAGCCCCCGGGCATGGCCGTGCAGCCTGACCGCACCGGCGACGCCTGCCTGCTGGACCTGGTGAGCACCGCCTTTCCCGCTGCAGCCATCGGAAGTCCCCACCGCCTGGACCGGCCGGTGAGCGGCTTGGTGGTGCTGACCTTGGATGCCGGAACCTTGAGCGCCATGGACCAGCTGTTCCGCGAACGGCGGGTGACCAAAACCTACCTGGCCGTGGTGGAAGGCATCACCGCGCAGGAAGGCACACTGGCCCACCGCTTAGTGCACCGGGGCGGCACCCGCAAAGCCACCGTGGCCGCCGACAACGGGGGAAAGAAGGTGGAACTGCGCTTTCGCGTGCGCCACACCGGCGAGCGCTACACCTTGCTGGAAGTAGAGCCGCAGGGCGGCGCGTTCCACCAGATCCGTGCGCAGCTGGCCGCCATGGGGCATCCGATCAAGGGGGACGTGAAGTACGGTGCACGCCGTGGCGAACGGGACCGCAGCATCGCCCTGCACGCCTGGCGACTGGCTTTCGTGCACCCGGTAACCGGCCTGCCGGTGGAGGTGGAGGCCCCGCTGCCCGAAGGTTCGCTCTTGAAGAAGCTCTTTGCCGCGCCGGAAAGGTGAGCGGATCCGCCGACCGGCCCAAGTGCGAACGGGTATTACCCCTCCTCACATCGGGTCCACGTCCACCTGCAGCTGCACGGCGCGGTGGGGCGGCGCGGCGAACAGGTGGTCGATGGTTTCCTGCAGGAATTGCTTTTCGGCCCGGTAGCGGTTGCGCGAGAGCTTGAGCAGGATCACGCGCAGGTGCTTGTCGCGCACACGGGCCACCGGCGGCGGCTCGGGGCCCAGCACCCGGTCGGCCAGCAGGCCGCGCAGCGCCTCGGCCAGGGCTTGTGCCGTTTCCTGCACGCGGGCTTCGTCGCCGTGGCGCAGCACCATGCGCACCATGCGGCTGAACGGCGGATAACCATGGGCTTGACGCAACGGTAGTTCGCGCCGGTACATGCCGTCCACGTCGTGGCGCGCCACCAGTTCGATGATGGGGTGGTGGATGTCGCGCCCCTGGATGAACACGGTGCCGGGATCGCTGCGGCGGCCGCTGCGGCCTGCCACTTGGGCCATGAGCTGGAAGGCGCGTTCGTGCGCGCGGAAGTCGGGGAAGCGCATCAAGTTGTCCGCATTGAGGATGCCTACCACGGTCACTTGGTGGAAATCCAGCCCCTTGGTCACCATTTGGGTGCCCACCAGGATGTCGATGTCCCCTTGTCCGAAGCGGTCCAGCAGGCGCTGCAGACCGTGCTTCCCCCGGGTGGTGTCCTGGTCCATGCGGTCCACGCGCGCTTCGGGCAGCAGCAGGGCGAGTTCTTCCTCCACCTTCTCGGTGCCCAGGCCCACCATGCGCAGGCGGTTGCTGCCGCAGGCGGCGCAGCGCACGGGCGGGTCGTAGCGCCGGCCGCAGTAATGGCAGCGCAGGCTGTGGTCGCGCTTGTGGTAGGTGAGGCTCACATCGCAATGCGTGCATTCGGGCACCCAGCCGCAGGTTTCGCATTGCCAGGCGGGCACATAGCCCCGGCGGTTTTGGAAGATGATGGCCTGCTCCTTGCGGCCCAAGGCCTGCCGGACGGCCTCCAGCAGGGGCTCGGAGAAGCTGCCGCGCATCTTCTTCCGCTTGTGCATCTCGCCCAGGTCCACCTTTACGATGGCGGGCAGGGCGGCCCCGCCGTGGCGCACGCGCAGGGCCGCGAAACCGTACTTGCCGCTGCGGGCGTTGTACAGGCTTTCCATGGCGGGCGTGGCGCTGCCCAGCAGGGTGTTGGCCCCGTGCAGGGCGGCCAGCACGATGGCCATGTCGCGGGCGTTGTAACGCGGTGCGGGATCGTGCTGCTTGTAGCTGGGGTCGTGCTCCTCGTCCACGATCACCAAGCCCAAGTGCCGGAACGGCAGGAAGAGGGCCGAACGCGCACCCACCACCACGGGCCGTGCGCCTGGTTCGCGCAGCAGTTGCATCCACAGTTCGGTACGCTCGCGCTGCGACAGCCGCGAGTGGAAGACGGCTACGCGGTCGCCGAATCGCGCACGCAAGCGTGCGATGATCTGGGCGGTGAGGGCGATCTCGGGCAACAAGTACAGCACTTGCTTCCCCTGCTCCAGCTGGGCATGGATCAGTTCCATGTACAGTTCGGTCTTCCCGGAGGCGGTAACGCCGTGCAGCAGCACGGTGTCCTTGGCGGCAAAGCCTTGCAGCACCTCGTCCAAGGCCTGTTGCTGGGCCGGCGACAAGATGTTGGCCTCTTTGGCGGCGGCGGTTGCCGATGGCATTCCCGCTGGGCGCTCCTCGAAGGCGAACACCCCCTTTTCCACCAAGCGGTTCAGCTCGGCGGCGGTGGCTTCGCTCCGCTTGAGCAATTCTTCGCGGCGCACCTCGCGCGGGTCATCGCCCAGGCAACGGCTCAGTTCGATGTAGCGCATCAGCAAGTGGAGTTGCTTGGGTGCGCGCTCCAGCGCGTCGAACCAGTGGTGCAGCGCTGCTTCGCCCTGTGCCTGCGCGCCCATCACCACGAAGCGCTGCATGCGCGGCTTCCACGGCGGTTCCAGCTCCTCGGCCACCATCAGGGCGCCGTCGCGCAGCAACTGCTTGATCACCGGCATGGGGTCCTTCAGCCCGATCAGGCGGCCCGCTTCCTCCAGGCTCAGCTCATGCTTGCGCTCCAAGGCGTCCAGCAGGATGTCGCGCCGGTTGTCGCCGGTCCATGCCGGGGAGGTGTCCGGCGCCGCCACGAGGCGCGTGGCGCTGCTGAGCACCAAGGAGGCGGGCAGGGCCGCCAGCATCACCTCGCCCAGGGTGCACAGGTAATGGGCGCTGATGGCCTGCCACAGGGCAAGCTGCTGCGGGGTGGCCACGGGCGCATCGTCCAGCACCTCCAGGACCGCCTTGGCCCGCACGCCCGCTGGCGGCTCGCCGTGCACGCGCAGCACTACGCCGCTGTACAATTTGCCGCCCTTGCCGAAGGCCACCACCACGCGCATGCCGGGCTGTGCGCCGGCGTGCAAGGCATCGGGCACCCCGTAGGTGAAGGTGCCGGGAACGGCCAAGGGCAGGATGATGTCGGCGAAGTGCGGCACGGGCGGGAACAAGTTTATACCAATTGGACATTCAATATCAGCCGACCTGCTTGCTCTTTTTCCGCATGACTTCTCCGTGCCATGCGTTCCGTAGGCACCGCTACGCAACGCCCGTCGCGGATCGCCCTACGAAAAAATAGCTGCGCATCTTTGGCCGGAATCGAATGTCCAATTGGTATTACTGGTTCCGGGGGCAGTTGCGGGAAACGGGTGCACAGGGGCGCCACGCACGATCCACAACCAGCAGGCCACCGGCGCCGCCGGGCTTCCGGCCGGGCCGGTGCCGGCAATGCGGGTTGCCCTGTTGAAAACTACCGTGACGCGGCCAAAGCGGCCGGAAGGGGGCGACTACTTTCGTGCCCTGTGTGTTCATGGACCCTTTGAATTTCCCCAGATGACCTTGCTGAAAACGATCAACCAAGCCCTCGTGATCGCCATCGGGCTGGCCTTTGCCGCCTGCGGCGGAAGCGGGCAGGCCGACCAGGTACCCCAAGCCGACACCTTGGCACCGGCACCCCAGGGGCCCGGCGTGGTGAAGTTGGGAAATAAGATCTTCAGCATCCCTTCGCCGGTGCAAACCGTGATGCTGCTCACCGAGATCAAGGCGCCCTATGCCAAGGAACTTGCATTGCCCACGGACGGCCTGTCCCGCTTTGCCACCAAGGAGAAACAAGCGCTGGCCTTGGGGGTGTGCGGGGCCGACCTGGCCTACGCGGCAGCGTACCAGGACGAGCAGCGCTCCATGAAGACCCTCAAGGCCGTGGAGCAGCTCAGCGGGCAGCTCAACTTGTCCAATGCCTTCAGCAAGCAACTGCTCAAAGGCTTCGAGGCGAACATCAACAACCGGGACAGCTTGCTGCGCTTCACCGGCCGGGCCTTCCGCTCGGCGGACATGTACCTGAAGGACGAACAGCGCGATGACGTGTCCGCCCTGGTGCTGGCAGGCGGATGGATCGAAGGACTCTACCTCACCCTGGGCACTGCGGGCACGCAGGTGGACCCACGCGTGGCCACCCTGCTGGCCGAGCAACGCCACACCTTGGAAAACCTGATCGAGCTCCTGGGCCAATACGAGGCAGCTTCGGAGCTGCACGCTTCGCTGAAGGACCTGGCAGTGCCCTATGCCGGGGTGGCCAGCACCTATAAGTTTGTGCAGCCCACCACGGATGCGGCCAACAAAACCACCTACATCAACAGCGTTACCACGGCGGAAGTGGGCCCCGAGGCCCTGCAGGCCATCATCAACAAGGTGCGGGCCATCCGCGCAGCCATCATAGCATGAACATGAGAACGACCATCGGAACGATCGCCATTGGCGCAGCACTGCTGGGCGGCGGGATGGTGCAGGCCCAGTGCGACACCATTGCCACCCTCTGCGAGAAGAACATCACCGCGCAGTACATCCCGGACGGACAGTTCTACCGCGCCCTGTTGAGGGAGGACGACATGGCCGAGTTCAACCTCACCCTGTTCGGCGGCACCACCTACCGCGTGGCCGCTTGCAGCGGAATGAGCGACGGCAACCTGATCTTCAGCGTGTACGACAAGGAGCACAACCTCCTGTTCAGCAACAAGGAGCACAACAACGATCCCTATTGGGACCTGGTGGTGGAAAACACACTGGACGTCATCATCAATGCCGAACTGGACCCCGCCAAGGCCAACAGCGGGTGCGCGGTGCTGCTGATCGGTTTCAAACGATAGCCTTCCCCCGCAACATTGCCGCGGCCCCCACGTAGAAGCGGACCGCCAATGTGCCGCCCATGCGCTGGTGCGGGTGCGGGAAGATGACCGAAAAGATACTCAAGGCCCTGCTGCAACTCTTCGCCATCATTGCGAAGACAGGCCGCGAAGCGGGCGATGGCACCGCGCACGAAACGGTGCGCCGTTTCCTCGCGCGCCAGTTCACCCCTACGGTGGTGAACCAGCACATGGCCCAGTTCGAGGCGTTCGTGGAAGCCTTCCATAGCAGCGGGGGAAGCAGCGCCTTGGGACGGAAGCGGACCAGCCTCAACTCCGTGAAGGTGCTGAAGATCTGTGCCGAGGTGAACGAGGAGCTCAACCAGCGCCAGAAGTTCATGGTGCTGGTGCACCTGCTCAAACTGGTCCACAGCCGGGGCGCGGTGCTGCCCCAGGAGCGTGAGTTCACCGGTACCGTGGCCGAGGCCTTCAAGATCGGGTTTCAAACCTTCCAACGCTGCAACGCCTTCATCGCCGCACCGGGCGAAGAACGCGAGGACCAGGCCGACCTGTTGTACATCGACGCGGCCACCGCCCCGGCAGGCAGCCAGGCTAAGCACCTGCACGCACACAACATGCAAGGGGAGGCCCGCGTGCTGCACGTGCCCGAGGTGGGCGCCTACCTGATGCGCTACTGCGGAGGTGGCGACCTGCACCTCAATGGCCTGCCCGTGGAAACCGACCTGGTGTATGCCTTGGACAATGGCGCTTCCCTGCGCCCCGCACTGGGCCAGCCCGTGTACTACAGCGAGATCATGGCGCAGTTCATGTGCCATGAGGAACGCGACCGCATCGTGTTCCGCGCGCAGGGCATCGAGTACCGCTTCCCCAATGGCCGCACCGGCCTGCACGAACTGCACCTGGCTGAAACCAGCGGCAAGCTCATCGGCATCATGGGCGGAAGCGGGAGCGGAAAGAGCACCCTGCTCAATGTGCTCAACGGCAACCTCAAGCCCACCAAGGGGAAGGTCACCATCAATGGGGTGGACGTGCACGTAGAAGCCGACCGCATACGCGGGGTCATTGGCTACGTCAGCCAGGACGACCTGCTGATCGAGGAACTCACCGTGTTCCAAAACCTGTACTTCAATGCCCGCCTCTGCTTTGGCCAGGAAAGCAGGGAGCAAGTGGAACAGCGCGTTCAACAGATGCTGAGGAGCTTAGGCCTGCACGAGGTGAGGGACCTCGCGGTGGGCAGCGCACTGGATAAAACCATCAGCGGGGGCCAGCGCAAAAGGCTCAACATCGCCCTGGAACTGATCCGCGAACCCAGCGTGCTCTTCGTGGACGAGCCCACCAGCGGCCTCAGCAGCCGTGATTCGGAAAACATCATGGACCTGCTGAAGGAGCTCGCCCACAAGGGCCGCATCATCTTCACGGTGATCCACCAGCCCTCCTCGGACATCTTCAAGCTGTTCGACAGGTTGCTGCTCATGGACCAGGAGGGCAATCCCGTGTACTACGGCGACCCCGTGGACGCGGTGGTCTACTTCAAAAAGGTTACCGGTCTGGCCGATAGCGATTCGGGGCAGTGTGCCGCCTGCGGCAATGTAAACCCCGAACAGATCTTCAACATCCTCGAAGCCCGCATCGTGGATGAGTACGGCAATGAAACCGATCAGCGCAGAATCGGCCCCGATGCCTGGAACGAGGTGTTCCGGGCCCAGATGGAAGTGCGCGTGGCCAAGGTGCCCGATGGGGCGGAAGCTCTGCACAGCACCTTCCAGCCCCCCGGAAGGCTCCGCCAAATGGCCGTGTTCTTCAAGCGCGACGTGCTGGCCAAGCTGGCCAACCGGCAATACGTGCTGATCAATCTGCTCGAAGCGCCCGTGCTGGCCTTCTTCATGGCTTTCTTCCTGCGGTACCGCAATGGCGCGCCGGGGGACGCATACGTGTTCCGCTACAACGATAACCTGCCCCAATACCTGTTCATCGCCGTGATCGTCGCCCTGTTCCTGGGGCTGTCCGTGGCCGCCGAGGAGATCATCCGCGACCGCAAGATCATGCAGCGCGAGAAATTCCTTTCCCTCAGCACCTCCAGCTACTTGTTGAGCAAAACCGGCCTGCTCTTCCTGATCTCCGCCTTCCAGTCCCTGCTCTTCGTACTGGTGGGCAATGCCGTGCTGGGCATCCATGGCCTGGGCGTGCAGCACTGGGCGGTGCTGTTCTCCACGGCCTGCTTTGCCAATGTGCTCGGCCTCAACGTAAGTGCCAGCTTCAACAGCGCCAAAGTGATCTACATGATGATCCCCCTGCTGATCATTCCACAGCTGATGTTCAGCGGCATCATCGTGCGCTTCGACAAGCTGCATCCCTGGTTCGCTTCCGAAAAAAGCGTGCCCTGGCTGGGCAACATCATGGCAAGCCGGTGGGCGTACGAGGGGATGGCCGTTGCCCAGTACATGGACAATGACTATGAACGCATCTTCTATGAGCTGGACCGCCGGATGAAGACGGCGAACTGGAAAAAGGACATCTGGGCACGTGAGCTGATGGAGCGCAGCGCACGCGTGCGGCGGGTCTTGGCTGACCATGAAGAACCGGGCAAGCTGGCTGGCGACCTGGCTCTGATCAAAGGGGAATTGGCCAAGGAAATGCGCCAGATGCGCGGACTGGACCTGCCGGAGATCGACCAGCTCACCCCTGGCCGGGTGGACAACGGAACCTTGGATGCCGTGGATGCCTCACTGAAGCTGCTCATCGAGCATTACCGCAACCAGTACCTCACGGCCGAGCGCGCGAAAGAGGCGCGCATCGCCGAAATGACTGCCACGCCCGAGCTGAAAAGAAGCTATTTCAGCCTGATGGACGCCAACCGCAACAACAACCTGGCCGATGTGGTGACCAACCGCAACGAGGTGAACCTGATCACCGAATCCAAGGGCGAGCTGGTCCGCAAAAGCGACCCCATCTACCTGTGGCCAACCGAGGGCGGTTTCTTCGATGCGCAGTTTTACGCACCGGTCAAGCGGCTCTTTGGCCATGTGCTGCCCACCCTGTGGGCAAACACCTTGCTGCTTTGGGGCATGACCGCGCTGCTCTGGGTCGCGCTCGTGTCCAACTTCTTCCCGTGGCTGCTGGGCCGTTTCGGCGGAGCGGCCCGGCACGCAGGCTGAAGGTGGCTTTTACTTGCCGTCCACTTCCTCCACTTGCACCATGCGGAACGGCAGGCTGACGATGGCCTGGTAGTCTTCGCCCGCCTCCATCATGTCCTCATCGTCCAGCTCGTAATGCCACAACACCTCCACCTGGTGGCCGGCGTTGCGCACCTGTTCCAGTTTTTTCAGCAGGTCCAGGATGCATTTGCTGGAGCTGGTGTTGAAATATTCCAGTTGCACCCGCAGCTGGGTAAGGGCCTTGGCGGCCCGGCCGTACTCGTCGATCCAATCGATCAGCGGCTTGTAGAAATCAATGGAATTCTCGGGGATGGAACGCCCCCGCAGGTCCAACAGGCCCGTGGCCGAGTTGAAATTCACGGTGGGGGTTTTCGGGGTTCCGTCCAGCAATAGGTCGGTCATGGTATGGGTTTATCTTCAGGAAGTCAAGTTCACGTTCAGGCTGAAGAAGGTGTTGCTGCCGTCCAACGGAACAAATCCGTACTCCAGCTTACCGCCGCTTTTGCGTGCAATGTCGATCAAGCCCAAGCCCCCGCCGCCGGAAGCGGTGAACTTCCCGTTGCCCAAAGTGCTTTGGTACAACTCGCGCAATTGCTCCGGCCCGTATTGGTTCAGGCGGTCCAACCGGTCTTTCAGGTCGTCCACCTCGGTGCGTGCCATGGAGTTGCCCGTCAGGACCGAATAGCCGTTGTTGCCGCATGCGATCATCACCACGCCCTGGCGCTCTTCGCAGGCTTCCCGGTCATGCCCTCCGCCATGGGGCACGTGGCGGTTGTGGTGGAACAGGTTCTGCAGGCATTCCATCACCACATTGAACACACGCTTCCGCATGCGCGGATCGGATTCGTGCCCCACCATTTTATGCTCCACAAGGTTGAGGATCGCCGCGATCAGCTCGGGGGAAAGATCTCCCTTGAAGGCCAGCATGATCTGCTGCTTTTCCAAACTGTCGTAAACATCGAAAACTCGGTCCTGCATGAATGAATGGTTGGGCGTGGGGTAGGTATTGTTGCAAATGAACCGGTGTTCCGCGGTCCCGGGTCCCTTGCATCGGGGGAGTTATGCACGGAATTGTCAACGGATGCCGCGGACCGCTACCCGTGGATGCCGGGTGGACGGCCGTTCCCCGCACCTCCACGGACTTTGGATGTTGCCGCCATGCGCCGCGTTGAGACTACATTTCGGCCGTTCTCAGGCACTATGGGTTGGTTCAATGGATGGTTCGGTACGCGATGGTATGCCATGCTATACAGCCACCGCGATGAGGAGGATGCGGCCAAGCTGGTGTGGCCTGTGATCGCCAAAGGTGGATTGAAGCCCGGGCAACTTGTGCTGGACATGGCCTGCGGCAGGGGGCGCCACGCGGCCATCTTTGCCCAGGCGGGAATGGACGTTACCGGGATCGATCTCTCCCCGCAGAGCATTGAGGAGGCACGGGAAAAGGTGCCTGGAGCCCATTTCGAGGTGTTTGACATCCGCAGCCCGTACGCCGACAACCGGTTTGATGCCGTGGTGTGCCTGTTCAACAGCCTGGGCTATTCCCCCGACCGGGCAGACGACCAACGCGCGGTGAACGCGGCCGCCGCAGCGCTGAAACCGGGCGGCCTTTTCGTGCTCGACCTGCTCAACGCCGACCATGCGGTGCAACACATCGTGCCCTGTGAAACACAGGATATCGGTGACGCACGGTTCCACCTGTTGCGCGGGGTGGAGGGAACCAATATCGTCAAACGGATCCTGGTGGAGCATCACGGCAGGACGGAGACCTACGTGGAGCGTGTGCATGCTTGGGCACTGCCGGAGGTGGAAGACCTGATCCGCTTGTCCGGACTGGTTATGGAGGATGTTACCGACGAAACCTGCCTGCAGTCCTTTGCCCCGGACCGGTCTGGGCGCATCGTGGCTTGGGCGCGTAAAAAACCATGAGCCTTCCCCTGCTGATCCTGCTGTTCCTGTTCCTGCCCTTGGCTGCCGGGGCGTGGGTGCGCTTCCGTACCACCGATCCCATGCAGGTGAAGCTGCTGCTGGCGTTCAGCGGAGCCTTTCTGCTGGGGGTCACCGTGCTGCACATGTTGCCCGAGCTCTATGAACGGGACAGCCACGAGGTGGGCCTGTGGGTGCTGGCCGGCTTCATGTTGCAAGTGGTCCTGGAATTCTTCAGCCAGGGCATCGAACATGGCCACGTGCATGCGCACCAGTCCCACGGTGGCCACGGTGCTGCCCGTGCATTGCCCATGCTCACCCTGCTCAGCCTGTTCATCCACTCCTTCACTGAAGGCATGCCTTTCGCGGATCCCCGAGTAGGTGGGGATCTGGCATTTGTAACCGGGGTGCTGCTCCACAAACTGCCCATGGCCATTGCCTTGGCGACGGTGCTTCAGCGCTCGGGGGTGGGCCAGGGACGCTCGTGGGCCACCCTGGCCTTGTTCGCCATGGCGGCACCGCTCGGGATCCTCTTTGGCCACGGGTTCGGCGCCGGTTTTGGGGAAGGTTTTCTCAACGCGGCTTTGGCCTTGGCCATAGGCATGCTCCTGCACATCAGCACCACCATCATCTTCGAAACCACGCCCGACCACCGGTTCAATGCCAGACGGTTCATCACCGTGCTCTTGGGTACGGCCCTGGCCATCTTTACCGGGCATTGAGGATGCGACCGCCGGACGCGGCAGGAAGAACTGCCCGCCACCAGGTCCTGCCGGCCCTTGCGGTGCTGTTGTGCAGTGCGGCCGCAGCAGGGGGAAGCGGGTTCCCGTGGGTGATGCCGAACGCCTTCCTGATCCCGGGCGCCGCCCTGCTGGTGATACTGGCTGTTTGGGCCCTGTGGCGCAGGAAGCTCTTGTTGGCCGGTGCAGCTGTGACCTCTGTCTTCATCGCCGTGTGGCCCATTGTGGAGGTTGGATCGGCGCAAAAGCAGGCTACCAGGGGTGACGCCTTCATCACCGTGGCGCACCTGAACGTGCATGAGGCCAACGAGGCAGCTGCCGCAGTTGCGGCCGTGGCCAAGGCTACCGGGGCCGATGTGCTCTCGCTCCAAGAAGTGGACGAGCACTGGTACCGGGCCCTGCAGGGTCATTTGGCAAGCGAGCTTCCCTACCATTTCCACGCGCCGGCCGAGCGCAATTATGGCATCGCCCTGTTCAGCAAGTACCCGCTGGATCCCGCGGAAGTTCTGGATCTGGCCGGCCTGCCGGCGCTTCGGACCAAGGTGTCCGTGGAAGGCAAGGCGCTGGTGCTGATCTCCGCACATCTGCGGGCCCCGGAGTCAGCCTCCAAATGGCAGCATCGCAACCGGCAATGGGAATTGCTTGCCCAAGCAGTGCGCACGGCCGGGGAACCGGTTTGCTTGGTGGGTGACCTGAACACCGTGCCGTGGGACCCTGCCTTCAAACAGTTCGAGCGGGCAACCGGCCTGTGGCACGGCACGCATGCATGGCGGCCGACATGGCCGTCGCTCGGGGGTATTTCATGCGTGCCGTTGGATCATGTCCTCACCTCGGCCGCCTGTGCGGACCGGGAGATCCGGTCGTTCAACATACCTGGTTCGGACCATCGCGGGCTGGTGTTCAAAGTTGTCCTGTATTGAGCGCTGGGGCCGCTTGCTTTACAGGCCTGCGTTGCCCACTTTTGCGGCCCGTTGCAGGAAGGGGTGGATCGCGTCCGGAAAATTCGGCACTGGCGCGGCAACCAAGTCCCTCCTGCTTCGTCTTCAAAAACAATGAACGCAGTTGCGGAATTCCGCCCTTGGCCATTCCCTCCATCACGGTTCAACCTCATCGGTCATGCGGTGCCCAGCGCAACCGGAGGGAGCAACTCCGGGGTCAGAACTTTCGTTTTAGGTAGTCCATCCAACACCATCATCCCATGCTTACACGAACTCGAACTTTCGTCAGGCTCGGCCTCCTGTCCATTGTAGGGTTGGCGTTCTACTATGCCCACTTGTTCCTGGGCATGGTTGGGAACGCCTTCATCTTCAAGATGCTGGCCGTGCTTTTCCTGGTGGCCACCGTGCCATTGCCGATCATCGCTTGGAACAATAAGAAGCTCTTTCCTGCCTTGGCCAAGAGGGCCAACGTGCTGCTGGCCTTTGGAACGCTGGCCCTTTTGGTGCATCACTTCCTGATGACGTTCATCTTCGTGATGTTCCTGCCAAGCGGCCGCATCTTCTGAACCGCAGGAACGATCCAGGGAGTTATTGACAGCGGGCAGCTGCAGGGATGATGTTGGCCCGAATGTAACCCTTTGGGAAGACCGGCTGTAGAACAGTGCATGGGAATTTGAAGGTCCCATGCCTGGCTGCCAAGGTGGGCCCACCTTCACGCTCGGAGCCTGTAAGCTGCGAGGCCAGGACAACCGGAACGCGCCCCGTAAGGCGCGTTTCCTTGTTCATGGCTGTCCGGCTCCTAATGCTCGATCACAATGGAATCCGCAGTAGCGCCAAGCTCGGTGAGCAGGGTACTGAGGTTCTGCACGAAGCTGTGCGGGCCACAGATGTAAAAGTGCTGATCGAAGTTCTGCACCAGGGTGACCAGGATGTTGCGGTCGATGCGCCGTTCGCTGAACCCGATCACGTGTTGCCGGGTGAAGATGTTCAGGAACTTCTTGCCAAGCATCCCGCTGAGCTCCTCTCCCAGGATCACGTCCGCAGCCGTTTGGTTCGAGCACACCAGCGTATTGCCCGCCAGCTTGTTCTCTTTGTGCAGTTCGCGCAGAATGGCGATGAAGGGCGTAATGCCCGAGCCTCCGGCGAAGAAATAGCCTGGGCCTTGGTACTGGATCGCCCCGAAAGGCTCTCCGATCAACAGCTCATCGCCTTTGTGGGCAAGGCCCAGCTCGTGCGTAAGGCCCTTGCGGTCGTCGTAGATCTTGATGATCAATTCCAGCGTTCGGGAGCTGGTGAGCGACGTGAATGAAAACGGCCCTGATCGATCCAGCCATTCGGGCCGGTTCAGCGTGATGCGGGCTGCTTGGCCAGGGCTGAATTTGTATCCTTTCGGCTTTTCCACCTTGAACCGCTTCACATTGTGTGTGATGAACGCGGTATCCAGGATCTTTACCGGGTGCACCGGCGGTGGCCGGTTCTCCATGTGCAGCGCGGACGGCACGCGGGAAGAAATGGGATCATCCATGGTCGCGTTCCGTTCCGGGGTCAGCTCTTCATGTTGTCGAACTGCAGGGGCAGGTCGAAGTCCTCACCGCGCAAATGGCCCATGACCGACTGCAGGTCGTCGATCTTCTTGCCGGTCACCCGTACCATGTCGTCCATGATCTGGGCCTGCACCTTCAGGCCGGTATCCTTGATGGACTTCACGATCTTCTTGGCCGTATCCCGATCGATCCCTTGCTTCACCACGATGGTGCGGTACAACAACTTTCCGCTGGGAACCGGCTCAGCGCTCAAGTCAAAGCTCTTGACGTCCACTTTCTGCTTGGTGCTGCGCTCCAGCAGGATGTTCAGGATAGCGTCCAACTTCAGATGGTCCTCCGTGGACAGCTTTACCGCCAGTGTCTTCTTGTCGTATTCCACTTGGCTGTTGGTGCCCCGAAGGTCATAACGGCTTTCCAACTCCCGCTTCACCGTGTTGATGGTGTTGTCCAGCATCTGTGGATCCACCTTGGACAGAACATCAAAACTGGGCATGGCAATGTGCGTGGTTGGCAAGTTTACATGGAACTGGTGGAAGCCCTACGGCCGAACTGCGCTTTCGCGCAGGTACTGGAGGAATTCAAGGAAGGGAAACAAGCTGGAAGGATACCTGGAGCACCGCCATTCAACCGATCACCTCGGCCTGCGGATAACGGGCTTTCCAGAAAGCGAGCTTCTTCAGGTCGGAGATGGTGATAACCGTGCGTTTGTCCAAGCGAACCTTGATCAATTTGATGCCATCCTTTACCGGTTGGGTAAGGACGAGCTGCTTCTTTTTGCGTGACATGACAAATGCTTTGTTGGGCTTTCACGCAATAACGTGCCAAAGCGGGAAAATGGAAACGCGGTTAGTGTTTTGTAACAAACTGGCAGGTGGTGGTTCCCCGCTGCGCCAAGATGTCGCTTCATCGGCGGGCACACAGACTCAACGCAAATGGGGCCCACCGCTTGGCGATGGGCCCCATTTCTGTTGATCGTGACTATCCGTGCCTTATTTGGTCAAGGCTACGCGGAAGCTGGAATGGGCACCGCCTTCAAAATCAACCTTGAAGGTGTACAACCCGGCATCCAGGCTTCCCAGGTCCATCGTGAGGACCTGGTTACCGCCAACGGTCACTTGCCGGTCGGCCACCTTGGCGCCCTTGTTGTCATACACCTGCACGGTGGCCTTGCCGCTTTGGCCCATCATGGGGATGCTGATGGAGTTGGCCGTCGGGTTGGGGTACGGGGTGAGCTCCACGCGGTTGACATCCTGAATGCCTACCTGGTTGTCCTTCATCAGCACACCCATGGACCACGTTCCAACAAGGTCGCTGAACCCGGCATACCAATTCCCGTCATCACCGGCGAACAAGGTGGAGATGGCATCGGTCTGATTGATGGTTTCATTGTAGTCCACATCTCCGGTGAAGCTCAAGTAGATGTCAGCGTCCACGGTGGAGACACAGAACAGGTATTTCTGGTTGTCCTGCAAACCGGCCGGCTCGAAGAAGGGGATGTACACCATTTGGCCCGCCTCCGAGGAGTCATTGAAAATGTATTCGCCCTCCACCAGCAACTGGAGCTGTTGGAAGCTCCCCGTGTTGAACGAAATGGTGCTGAACCCATCCACTTCGTCATTCCATGCGTAGGTGCTCGCTTTGAGCAGGGTCCCGGAAATGTTGGCAGAAGCACTCCGAAAGGCAGCTGCGTACATGCCCTCGGCCATCAACCGGCTCGCGTTGGCATCCTTGAAGTAAGAGCAGGCCTGGAAACCGCCCGTGCCGCTGCGGTAGTAGGTGGACCCATACGAGGGAAGTCCAGCGCTGTTCAGCGG
Source organism: Flavobacteriales bacterium (assembly GCA_023957375.1). GTDB lineage: Bacteria > Bacteroidota > Bacteroidia > Flavobacteriales_F > PHOS-HE28 > PHOS-HE28. The sequence continues at coordinate 38,764 of JAMLHB010000001.1, forward strand.
TGAATAGGAGAGTAGCGAATCGAACGACAGGGTGGTGGAGTATGAGTTGTCGATGTCGAAACTTTCCTCCTGGTCGGATTGGGTGCTGTAGGTGAACTCGTACCGCCCGGTGTATCCGTTCTGGCTAAAGTCTGGCAGGGCAATGTAGATGCTGTCACCGGAACTGAGGCTGGCTTGGGGCGTGGAGGTTTCATCGTAAACCGTGCTGCCGTTGTGCGTCACCGTGGCCTTCAGCGTAACGTTGGCCTGTGCATCGTTGCCATTGTTGTACACCCAGCCGCCCAGTTGGGTGCTGAACTCACCCGAGGTGGTGGACACCTGTGCCGGGCGCGCTGCCTGGGTGGGGATCACCGTGGCTTCGGTCTTCATCGCCAAGTTGTTGGCGAACATGCCGGCGATGGTGCCGATCATCATCTCCACGTTGCCGGCCACTACCTGGTCGTGCAGGTCTGCGCCGTCACCTTGGGAGATCATCACCACGGGTATGGTGATCTGCGGCCCATCAGCCCCGGCCCCCATTCCAACCGGAGCTCCGTTGTTGTTGATGATCACCACGCCGATGGCACCGGCATTTTGGGCGTTCATGGCCTTCTGGCTGAAATTGCATGCACCTCGGTAGATCATGGCGATCTTGCCGGCTACTTCCGCACCGTTCACCAAGGCCTCACATCCCAGGCTGTCTGCCGTCGAGCTATTGTCGCGCCCAATCACCGTGAACGCTTGGATCCGGTTCAAGGGGTCGTTCATGTCCGGGGTTGCACCCCAGTCATCCGCGATCGTGAAGTTCAATGGTCCGGCCAGGTCCGCTGGCTGTAACACCATGGTGGATACCTGTGCTTGGGCCCACAGGGAGGCCAACGCAACTGCGCTTGCAAGTAGTGTTCGTTTCATGTGGTTGGGTGAAATTTGGGTTGTGTTCAGTGTTTTTTAACCAGCCACGAAGGTACGGATTTTCTGCGGGCATTGGTAACCATGTTCAAACCGGAATGATCAGGTCCAACCGTTCAAACGGTAGTAGGCCATGGCCGCGTATTCGCGCAAGCAGGTGATTTCCAGCTTCAAGTAGTTCCAAAAGTTGTAGCGCAAGCCGGTGCTGGAAGACAGGTCGGGCAAGTAGCCGCGGCCACCGATGCCAAGGTGGTCGTAGGCCAGGTTGCTGAACAGGGCATGGTCAAAGGCGGGAGCCCCAGCAACTTGCGAAAAGCCCAGTTTGCGGAAGGTGAGCAAACTGCGGTACATGTTCTCCGGGGCGGTCACGAGCGCCATCCGGCGATTTTTCATTCCGGGCATCGCTTGTGCCAGGTCTACGGCTTGTTCGCGGGTGTTGCGCCCGTGGAGCACCCAGGTGATGCGCGCCGACGGCACGCCCTTCAAGCCCAGTTCGTGCACCATGGCCTTGGCCAAGGCCGTATCCTGAGGCAGCAGCAGCACCACGCTGGCAGACGTGCTTTCCCGCGCCAATTGCGCCGCCACGTGGCACCGCATCAGTTCGGGCCCGCTGGGCATCCCGCTGCCGCCCAAAACGACAATGGCGTCCTGCGGGCCGCTGCACAGGCCACCGGCCGTGCCCAGCCAACGGTGCGCGTCGAACGGCACGCGGGTGAAGGCCAGTAGCAGCATCAGGAATGCCGCAACACCCACGAACATGCACAGGTGGCGCAGTGCCCGTGCCAAGGCCGCAGCCCATCCCAAGAGGCGACGGACCTCCGGGGGGCGTGGCGCATGGGCCTGCATCAAGGGCATGGCCAAGGATGGATGGGGAGCGGCTACCCTGGCAATGGACTGCCTACGGGTACGGCACAGTCATGTCCTGGTTCGCCATGCGGCGGGTTCAGCTTGCCCGAGGCATTGGTGGATACGGGGGCTGACGCAGGCACAACGGCAGTACCGGCCTGTGGCGTGATCGTGGTCACCGGGTCCGGGGCGGGCGACCCGTCCAAGGGGGCACCAACTGGAATTTCACAGCGATGGCCCGGCTCGCCGTGCGGTGGATTGAGATTGGCGGTGGCCGGTGCAGGAGCAACTGCTTCGGGAGCCGGTACCGGTGCCGAAAGGACCTGGGGTGCAGATCCCACGGGTTGGTCCAAGGCGGGTGCTTGGGCCGGACCGCCTCCTGTTGAGCAGGAAGCCAAAGCCAATGCGGAACAAAGGGCCAAGGAAGACCAGGCGAAAGGGTTCATCATGTGCGGTGCTTGAAGTGGTGTGGGCAACGATCTGAATGCGGGGCAAGATAATGAGGGCCACGGCGCCAGGCATCGTTACTTTGCCCCATGGGCAGGAAACGACGGGCGCAACAGGGCGAAGCACAAGGAGAGGTACCGCAGATCACTGCGGATGGCAAACCTTATGAAGTGCCTGCCGAAGGTTCGCTGAGCTTGCTCGCTTTGGGGCATGTGGGCTTGATGGCTTGGCGCGAAGCCCGGCGCCGGAAGGCCGGCCCGCGAACCCACACGCCGCGAAGCCGATGACCCAACGTGCAGCCAACCGGCGCAAGGTCTTATTGATCGGTTGGGATTCGGCGGACTGGAAGACCATCCATCCACTGATGGACCAGGGCTTGATGCCCAACCTCCAACGCATGGTGGAAGGAGGGACCATCGGACGCTTGGCAACGCTGGTACCACCGTTGTCCCCCATGTTGTGGACCAGCATTGCCACGGGCAAACGACCCTACAAGCACGGCATCATCGGATTCACCGAACCCACCGCCGACGGCGGTTCCGTGCGTCCGGTGACCAATGTGCACCGCAGGGTGAAGGCCATTTGGAACATGCTTGACCAACGGGGACTGCGCTCCCATGTGGTAGGCTGGTGGCCCAGCCATCCGGCCGAGCCGATCAATGGCGTCATGGTGAGCAACTTCTTCCAACGCGCCCACCAGCCAGGCCACCTCCCTTGGCCGCTACCCGAAGGTGCTGTTCACCCGCCCGGCTTGCGAGAGGAATTCGCCAAGTTGCGCGTGCATCCCGATGAACTGACCGCAGCGCACATCGCACCTTTCGTGCCCGATTTCGCCCTGGTTGACCAAGCCAAGGTGCCCACCTTGGCCACCTTGTCGCGCATCATTGCCGATTGCGCAGGCATCCAAGCCGCCGCCACCTGCATCCTCGATCGGGAAGAATGGGATTTCATGGCCGTGTACTTCGACGGCTTGGACCACTTCAACCACGGCTTCATGAAGTACCACCCGCCGCGCAGGCCGTTCATCCCAGAAAGCGACTTCCAACTGTACAAGGGTGTGGTTACTGCGGCACACCGGTTCCATGACCTGATGCTGGGCCGGTTGATGGAATTGGCCGGGGAAGAGGCCACGGTGATGCTCATCTCCGACCATGGCTTCCACCCGGACCGGTTGCGGCCGGCACGCCTGCCCCAAGAGCCGGCGGCGCCCATGTTTGAGCACGGCCCGTATGGTATCCTGTGCGTCAAGGGGCCGGGCATCAGGAAAGACCACATGATCCATGGGGCCGGCCTGCTGGACATCACGCCCACCCTGCTGCACCTCTTCGGCCTTCCGGCCGGCCGTGACATGGACGGGAAAGTGCTACAGGATATCCGTGAAGAACCGCAGCCGGTGGAGCTGGTCGACACTTGGGAGGAGCCGGCAACAACAGGGGAGCCGGGACCTCTTCCGGTCGGCGACCTCCACATGGCCGCCATGGGTCCAGAGTGGGTTGCGCAACTAGTGGACCTGGGCTACATCGAAGACCCGGGCGGAGACCCCTCGCAGGCGGTGCCCAAAACGATCCGGGAGAACCGGTACTACTTGGCATTGGCCTACCTGGATGGCGGAAGAACGACGGAGGCCGTGGCCGAGCTGGAGGCCTTGCATGGGGAAGCACCTGGGCAATTGCGATACGGAACCAGCTTGGCCAGGGCCTACCTCCGTACCGGCCGAACGCAGGATGCGCGAAGGGTGGTGGATGAAATGCGGGAAGCGGACCGACTTCGGCATGAGGGCGGGCGGCAAGAGAATGGACGGGATGGCAACGGCTCCGGTTCCGGCATGCCCTATTCCGAGCCGGCCCGGTTGCGGCTGTTGCAAGCCCGCGTGCTGCAGGCGGATGGCGCGGGTGAGCAAGCCCTGGCCCAGCTGAGGATGCTTGAGAAGGACCCCTTGCTGGGCGAGCGCTTGCAGTACCGGATCGCCGAGGTGCTCATCGGCATGGGCAGGTGGAGGCAAGCCATGCATGCCTTGGAGAAATTCCTGGCCTTCGATGCCGATTCCGCGAAGGGCCATCACGCCTTGGGTGTATGCCTGCTGAAGACCGGCGACCTGGAGGGTGCCCTGCACCACCTGCACGAAGCCGTGGGCCTCAACTTCAACATGGCCATGGCGCACTACCACTTGGCCGAGGCGTACAACCTGGCGGGCGAACACAACGCTGCGGCCCAAGCCTATGCCGTTTGCCTGCACCTTTCACCAGGGCTGAACCGGGCCCGGCAGCGCTTAGCGGCCTTGTACAAGGAGCACTTGAACAGACCTGGTGAGGCCGAAGCCCTGTTGCGCCAAGTGGCCGACCGGTGCCAAGGAGGACCGATCACCGTGGTTTCAGGCCTGCCCCGCTCGGGTACTTCGGTGATGATGCAGGCCCTCCAGGCCGGTGGCATGGAGGTATTTGCCGACGGGGCACGCCCCGGCGACGAGAGCAATCCGAAGGGCTACTTTGAGCACAAGGCCATCAAGGCGCTGATGCACGATCCCGGCGTCATCGTGCAAGCCCAGGGCAAGGCCGTAAAGGTTGTGGCACCACTGCTGCCCTATCTGCCGCCCCTGTACCGCTACCGGGTGATCATGATGGTGCGTGACACACGGGAAGTGCTTCGATCGCAGAACGAGATGATCGAGCGCGGGAGGAAAGGCGCGAAACGGGCCTTCCGCACCGGCCTGCAAGACGCACTGGACGCACAAGTCGAGCGTACCCATCGCTGGATCGGCCGGAACCCGCATGTTCAGGTGCTCAAGGTGGACTTTAGGGACTTGATGAGCGACCCGGAACGGGAGGTACGGCGCGTATGCGACTTTCTTGGTGAGCAATTGGACGTAGCTGCCATGGCCGCAGCGGTCGACCCGAGGCTTTACCGAAGCAGGCTGGATGGCACGGATTGAACTGCGGGGGCCGGTCCGGGAAGAATTCATGGGGATTTCCGCGCACTGCCATGATGCCCACTGAAGGAACCGTTATCTTGGCGCCTTGGCCTCGGCACAGGCAATGCCGCGCCACCGAACAATAACGAGCAGATGCGAAAGAAGGATTTCGTCAAGGAGAAAGCGGCAAAGGCACTGGGCTATTCAGGCATGGCCACCGCCTTATTGGCCATGGCCCACGAGTCCGATGCCCAGGTGGTGTACACCGACGTGGACCCCGATTCCGTTTTTATCATGGAGCAGTTCGACGTGGATTTTGACGGGGATGGCGTGGTGGACATTTCAGTGAACCATGGCCAAGTGATGACTGCGACCAGTGGAGGGGCATTGCTGACCGTGAACAAGGCTGCCGTGGAGGTGCCTTCGGGCAATGCGTTCCTGGCGGAAAATTCCGGTGGCTATGCCTATGTCGCCGTGCTGGGCATGGGGAACCCCATTGCGCCGGGCAACCCCAATTTCGGGTCAGCCTCCTACGGCACTTGTGGTGGAGCCTACTTTGGCGCCAGTTCCTCCTTCTATGGGCCCTGGTTGGGCCAAATGGGCTACATCGGCTGCAAGTTCCAGGCAGGAAGCGGGCAAACCCACTTTGGATGGGTACAGTTGGAGGTGCCGGCCGATTGCGGGTGGATCACCTTGATGGGATACGCCTATGAGAGCACCCCCGGAACGGCCATTGCCGCAGGAGATACCGGTGCGGTGGATCAAGTGGGCACATGGGCCCATGTGGTGGACTTTAACGCGGTGCCCAATCCTGCGAATGACCGGATCGTGTTGGATCTCGGAGCCTTCGGTGCCGGTGAAACGACACTGTGCGTAACGGATGCCACCGGGCGCACCTGCATCACCCGGAACATCGATGGGGCCTCCGCGCCCTACACATTGGACCTGTCCGACTTGGCGCCTGGAACTTACCTCATTCAGGCGCGGAACGGGCTGCGGGTAGGCCACCGCAAGGTGGTGAAGCAGTGAGGAAGGGCTTGTTTTCCAAGTGAAGGAGACTTTTTTGTTCCGGCAAAGCCGTAGGGGAATTCCAAAGGCCCCGCACCCACCCGCATGCCTTTACCGAGGATAGTCGAGCGCGTGGTAAGAGCGCCACGCCGTTTCCTGGTAGAGGTCACTGCCGCATTAGGGCCTTCATCACTTCCACCGCTGCTTTCGGGATCTTCGTTCCCGGCCCGAACACGTCGAAGCAGCCCGCTTGCTTGAGGAAGTCGAAGTCGTTGGGGGGGATCACGCCGCCGGCCACCACCAGGATGTCCGGGCGCTTCCAAGTCTCGCGCAATTCCTTGATCACCTCGGGCACCAGGGTCTTGTGACCACCGGCCAGGCTGCTGATGCCCAGCACGTGCACATCGTTCTCGATGGCCTGCTTGGCCACTTCCTGCGGCGTTTGGAACAGTGGGCCGATATCCACATCGAAGCCGATGTCGGCGAAGCTGGTGGCGATCACCTTGGCGCCGCGGTCGTGGCCGTCCTGGCCCATTTTGGCCACCAGAATGCGCGGGCGGCGGCCCTCGTGTTCGGCGAATTCATCGGCGAGGCGGATGGCCTCCTGCATGTCGGTGTCGTTCATGGCCTCTGCGGCATAAACCCCGCTGATGGCGCGGGTGGTGGCTTTGTAACGGCCGAAGACCTGTTCCAGCGCGTCGCTGATCTCCCCCAAGGTGGCGCGGGCGCGGGCGGCGTGGATGGCCAGTTCCAGAAGGTTGGTTGAAATCAGTCGGGAGTCCTGAAGTCGTGAGCCTTGAGTCGTGTCCGGTCCGAACTCCGGACTCACGACTTCAGGACTCCCGGCTGAATCACCTCCACTCCCAGCCGCCAACCTCAACGCCGCCAGTGCCTCCTGCACTTTCTCCTCATCCCGCGCCGCCTTCAACTGCTTTAGCCGCGCCACCTGCTGTTCGCGCACCTTGGTGTTGTCCACTTCCAGCAGATCAAGCTTGGTCTCCTCTTCGGCCAAATAGCTGTTCAGGCCGATGATGTGGTCCTTGCCGGTGTCGATGCGGGCCTGGCGCTTCGCAGCGGCTTCCTCGATGCGCATCTTCGGCAGGCCGCTCTCAATGGCCTTGGCCATGCCGCCCAGCTCCTCCACCTCCTGGATGCGTGCCCAGGCCTTGTGCGCCAACTCATGCGTGAGGCTTTCCAGGTAGTAGCTGCCACCAAGTGGGTCGATCCATTTGGTGATGCCGCTCTGTTTTTGCAGGTAGAGCTGCGTGTCGCGGGCGATCTTGGCACTGAAGTCGGTAGGCAGTGCAATGGCTTCGTCCAGCGAGTTGGTGTGGAGCGATTGCGTGCCGCCAAGCGCTGCCGCCAGTGCTTCCACGGTGGTGCGCGCGATGTTGTTGAAGGGGTCCTGGGCGGTGAGGCTCCAGCCGCTGGTTTGGCAATGGGTGCGCAGAGCCAGGCTCTTTTTGTCCTTCGCACCGATCTCGTTCAACAACTTGGCCCACAGCAGGCGCCCGGCGCGCATTTTGGCCACTTCCATGAACAAGTCCATGCCGATGCCCCAGAAGAAGCTCAATCGCCCGGCGAATTCGTCCACCTGCATGCCGGCGGCCATGCCCGTGCGCACGTATTCGATGCCGTCGGCCAGGGTGTAGGCCAGCTCCAGGTCGGCGGGCGCACCGGCCTCGTGCATGTGGTAGCCGCTGATGCTGATGCTGTTGAACTTGGGCATCTTCCTGGCGCAATAGTTGAAGATGTCGCCCACGATGCGCATGCTGGGCCCCGGCGGGTAGATGTAGGTGTTGCGCACCATGAACTCCTTGAGGATGTCGTTCTGGATGGTGCCCTGCAACAGTTCCGGTGCCACGCCTTGTTCTTCCGCCGCCACAATGAAAAAGGCCATGATGGGCAGCACGGCGCCGTTCATGGTCATGCTCACGCTCATCTTGTCCAGCGGGATCTGGTCGAACAGCAGCTTCATGTCCTCCACGCTGCTGATGCTCACGCCAGCTTTGCCCACGTCGCCTTTCACCCGCGGGTGGTCCGCGTCGTAGCCGCGATGGGTGGCCAAGTCGAAGGCGACGCTCAGACCCATTTGCCCGGCGGCGAGGTTGCGCCGGTAGAAGGCGTTGCTCTCTTCGGCCGTGCTGAAGCCCGCATACTGGCGGATGGTCCAAGGGCGCACGGTGTACATGCTGGCGTACGGGCCACGCAGATAGGGGGGAATGCCGGCAGTGAACCGCAGGTGTTCCAAGTTCTTGGTGTCTTCGGCCGTGTAGAACGACTTCAGCGGGATCTCTTCCCTATTGGGGATATGGTCCTTGATCACATCCTGGTGTGCGCCATCGAGGTTGCCTAAGGCCGGTTCACGCTTGACCGGCACCCCATTGAGCAACTGCTCCGTGATGAGGTCGGTGAGTTTTTCCACGGTGTGGCTACCGCCCAATGGGTCTGCCACCCGGCCCAGGAAGCCTTCGTCCCGCAACAGATGATGGATGTTCAGCGCCACGCGCCGGGCAAGCCGTTCACCTTCGGGAAGGTCCGGTACCAGGATGGCCAGGCCATTGCACCCCCCGGTGATGGCCGCCACGGCCTGCACCGTGGCCCTGATCAAGTTCTCATGCGCCGACCCCGCCGCACTTGGGTACGTGACCACCGCTTGGATCCAGGGTGCGGGCACGTCGAAGTGCACCTCTGCGGTTTCCCCCACGGCCTCAGCCCATGCGCCCCGGAATGCACGGATGCGGGCAGCTTCCCGCAGTAGGTCGTCGCCGAGGTGCAAGCGGAATTGCACCCGCCCGCATGCTTCGGCAACAGGCCAGCCCAATGCCAGCAATCCGCGCAGATGATCCACGCCTTGCCGGATGGCCGCGGGATCGCCCTCCGTGGCGTCCACCTCGTGGATGCGCACGCGCGGGTAAGGCCGCAAGAGGTTCGCCAGTTCCCCGTCCGCCGCGGTGCGCACGAACAAACTGAGCTCCGATGGAGGGACACCCTGGGCCTCCGCCAGGTCCAACAACCAGTGCAGGGATGCGCGATCGCCCACCGGCACTTGAAGGTCGATGGCGGCCAATTGCACATCCTTCAACAAGGCTGCAAGGTCAGCCCGCTCAGCGCCATTGATCCGAATGCTATCGGCACCTGCCATCAGTGCACCCAGCACGGCATCGTTTGCATCAGGGTCTTCACCGTCCACACGGATCGTGCAGCGCCACGTGTTGCCGCTGCGCTTGGTGCCCCGCTTACCGGGGAAGGCAGATGGTTGGCCAGTGGCGGTTTGCAAAGGGGAGAGCCCGGAGCCCAAGGCACTGGCCGGCGGCAAAGACGGCGTTTTTCCTTTCAGTTCATGCTGGACCACTGCCTCCCATTCCCGCTCCGTGGTGGAAGGGAAACCGGCGAAAAGTTGTTCTTCGGCCATCGTGGCGAATATCGGCATTGCACCGCAACCGAAGGTGGTGTGGGAGACTTCCCGACCGCTTCCTGCTGGTATGGTGGACCACAGCCCGTACCCTATCCCAATCAGGACTTGTCCGTCCGAAATCGGGGATTCCGTTACTTTTGATGGCTGATCGATTCCGGTGTTTTCCAAAACCTATCATTATGCCTTGCGGGCCACGGTGGTGGTGGCACTGGCCTCCAAGCGGGGCCAACGCGCGACACTCCCGGAGATCGCGGCCCATACCGGGGCGCCCAAGGCATTCATGGCCAAAGTGCTGCAAGACTTGGTGCGCGGCGGGATACTTTCTTCCCGGCGGGGACCGAACGGGGGCTTTGGCCTGGCCCCGGAGCGGGCCGAGGGGATGAGCTTGAGCAAGATCGCGGATGCCGTGGGAGGGGAGAATGTGACCAGGAACTGCGTGATGGGGTTGGCCCAGTGTGATGAGAACAGGCCTTGCCCCTTGCACAAGGATTTTTGCGCCGTCAAGGAAACCGTGACCCGATTATTGGCCAGCACGAAGGTGTCCGACCTGGTGGACGGCCTGGACCGGGGAACGACCCATGTGAAGAGATAGCAGGACGAGAAGCCGCGATCGAAGGCAACCCGTCCAAGACGATCCGAATGGTCGGCGGGGCCTTCAGGGGCAAGGTCCGGCATACGTGCAACGGGAACAGGTGGATCGATCTTGCTTGCGGGTCGGACGGAAAGGACACGGGGCACTTTTCATTTTGCAGGTTGGACAGTCATGCAATTCGGGCGGCTCAGCCATCTTTGCACCCATGAAGATCACCCACGGTACCGTCGTTTCCTTTCACTACACCCTGACCGATGATTCAGGCGAGGTATTGGACAGCTCACAAGGGCACGAAGCCTTTACCTACCTGCAAGGCGGCCAAATGATCGTTCCAGGATTGGAAGCGCAGATGGATGGCAAGGCGAAGGGTGATAAGTTCAAGGCCGTGGTCACTCCCGATCAGGGTTATGGGGAGTTCAACAAGGAATTGCTGCAACGTGTGCCCTTGGACCGCTTCGGTGGGCAACAGGTGGAAGTGGGCATGCAGTTCCAGGCCGGGGAACACGGCGTGGTGACCGTGGAAGAGGTGACCGGCACGGACGTGCTGGTGAACGGCAACCACCAGCTTGCCGGGGTGACCCTCCATTTTGAAGTGGAAGTGACGGAGGTCCGCCAGGCTACGGCCGAAGAGGTCTCGCACGGCCACGTGCACGGCCCGGGCGGGCACCACCATTGACCGGCAAGGAAGGCCATCCAGGCCTGGTGAAGGCCCGCCAATGCCCCTTGTGCGGGCGAGGGCGCATTTTGGCACAAAGGCTGCAAAGGGTGCCCCACTTCAAGGGAACTACATGGTAAGCATGTGCAAACCCAAGAACCGGTCCCGGGCGGGCCGCGCATGGCGTGCCGCCGGTGCGCTGCTGGCGGCATTCCTTCTGCAAACAGGCTATGGGCAGATGTTCACGCTTTCGGGCACCGTGTTCGACAACAGCGACGGCACCACCCTGCCGGGCGCCGCGGTACTGCTGGTGAACATGGTGGATACCACGCAGCGGCGGAGCACGGTGACGGACCTTGATGGGCAGTTCGCCTTTCCGTCCGTGGAGAAAGGGAAATATGAGTTGAAGGCCAGTTTCGTGGGGTTCCACCAGTTGGTGCTGCCGCTGAATGTGGAAGATGGGAAGTCCCCAGTGAGCTTGCGGCTGAAGTCTTCAACCACCGAGCTGCAAGCCGTGGAAAAGGTGGCGGTCCAGCGCCGTGCCGACCAAGAGGGCGATACCACCATATTCAATGCCGGCGCATACAAGGTGAACCCCGACGCCACGGCCGAGGACCTGGTGACCAAGATGCCCGGCATCACCAGCAGTAACGGCACGATCATGGCGCAAGGGGAGAAGGTGACCAAGGTGCTGCTGGACGGCGAGGAATACTTCGGTGGCGATGCGGCCACGGTGCTGAAGAACCTGCCAGCAGAGGTGATCTCCAAGGTGCAGGTGTTCGACAAGCTCAGCGACCAGTCGCAGTTCACCGGCTTTGATGACGGCAATACGGACAAAACGCTGAACATCATCACCAAGGAAGGGATGAACAGGGGCGTGTTCGGCACCGCCACCGCAGGCTACGGCACGGACGACCGGTACGCGGGCAGCCTGTCGCTGAACTGGTTCAAGGATAAGCAGCGGGTAAGCCTGCTCGCCCAAGCCAACAACATCAATCGCCAGAATTTTTCCTCGGAGGACCTTACGGGGCTTTCTTCGGGGAACTTCACTTCAGGGACCCAGCCGGGCATCATCAACACCAACGCCATCGGGCTCAACTACAGCAACACCATCGGCAAGACGAAGCTCACCGGTAGCTACTTCCTGAACAACCAGCACGGGGTGAACAGCTCCATCAGCGAGCGCACTACCTTTTTGGGCGATACCAGCCTGCAGGTGGCCAACAACACCAGTGACCGCATTTCGGACAACGCCAGCCACCGGTTGAATTTCAGGTTCCAGACCGAGTTCAACAAGGCGAACTCATTGATCATCACGCCACGCCTCACGATCCAGAACAGCAGTTCCAGCCAGTTGCGCACATCCGAGGTGCTCAATGGCGAGGGGGCGTTGCTCAGCGGCTCCAACAACGACAACCGGAACGGGCGCAACGGGCTTTCGTTCAGCAATTCCCTGCTGTTCCGACGCCGCTTCGCGCTGAAAGGGCGGACCTTCAGCGCCAACCTCACCACCTCCCTGTCCGGGCGGGACGGAAGCGGAAGCCTGCTGGCGCGCAACCGCTTCTCCGATGATCCGGGCTCAGAGAACCTGGTGGACCAGCGCAACAACATCGACAATTTCACGCAGAACCATGGCCTGCAGCTGCGCTACACCGAACCGATGGGGGAGAAGGGGCAATTGCAGGTGGCGCTTTCACCCTCCGTGCGGCTGAGCGATTCGGAGAAACTCACCTACGACAGGGATCCCGATGCCGGCACGGAAGCCCTTGATGCCCGGCTGAGCAACAAGGCGCTCAACACCGTGCAGTCCATGCGTGGCGGCCTCAGCTACCGCTTCAAGGGCGAGGGGTACATGTTCTACTTCGGGCTGGACGGGCAAACCAGCTCCATGCACAGTGAACAGACCTACCCCAGCCGGTTCTCGGTGGACCGCAGCTACGCGAACCTGCTGCCCAATGCCATGCTGAGCAGGAACTGGGGCAAGCTGACGCGCTTGCGGCTGATGTACCGCACCAACGTGAGCACGCCGTCCATCAACCAGCTGCAAACGGTGGTGGACAACAACGACCCGCTGCACCTCGCCACCGGCAACCTGGAGCTGGACCAGAGCTACAGCCATGCGTTCACCCTACGCTTCAACACGATGAACAGCGCGAAGACGAGGCCCTTCTTCGCCTTGCTCTCGGTGCAAAGCCAACAGGGGCGCATCAGCAATGTGGCGTACGCGGTGCGGCAGGACAGCACCCTGGCGGACGGTACCGTGCTGCCCGCCGGCGGCCAGCTTATCCTGCCCATGAACCTGGACGGCTACCTCTCCGCGCGCGCAATGGCCAACTACGGGCTTGCGGTCACCACGCTCAGCAGCAACCTGAACCTGAACGCGGGCGCCAATGCGGAACGGTTGCCGGGCGCGGTGAACGGCAACCGCAGCTTCACATGGAACACCAACTGGAATTTCGGCGCGGCGCTCACCAGCAACATCAGCAAGTCCGTGGATTTCAATATCGGCTACACCGCCAACTTCAACACGGCGCGCAGCGACCTGCGGAGCAACTCGGCGAACGCCTATTACCAGGGCCAGCTTGCAGGCATGCTCACCTTGAACGGGCTGAAGGGCTGGGTGCTGGAGAACCAGGTGAATTACCAGCACTACAACGGGCTGGGCGCGGCGTACGACAAAGATGCCCTTGTGTGGAACGCCTCACTGGGGCACAAGTTCCTGAAGAACGATGCCTTGGAGCTGCGCATTTCCGCGTACGATATCCTGGGCCGCAATGTGAGCGTCACCCGCGATGTGGCGGACACATACATCGCCAATACGGCCACCAATATGCTGCAGCGCTATTTCATGCTTTCGCTGCGGTACAACATCCGGTATTTCAAGGGCGCGAGCGCGGCTGAAATGCCTGCGGTGCCGCAAGAGGATTGGCAGGAAAGGCGGGCCCCCCGGCGGGAATGACCCCCCGGTCACTTCTCCCTGGGCACCAGCACGTAGATGTCCTCGTTGTCGCGCTTCATCAGGTACTTCTCCCGTGCGAACTTCTCCAACAGGGCGTGGTTGCTGTTGATCTCGTGCAATTGCTCGCGCGTGGTGGCGATCTCTGCGGCATAATGGTCGCGCTGCTCTTTCATGTTGCCCAATTGATGGCGCAGCTTGAGCATCGTGTAGAGGTCGTAATCCGCAAAGAGGCCGATCCAGAACAAAAGCACCGCCAACCCCGCACCGTACCGGTTGCGCAGGAAACGCGGAACATAACCAAACAGCTTGTCCTTCACCCTGCAAAGGTGCAAGTCGTCCCATGAAGCTGATCGGCCGTCCATGGCCCGTGTTCAACGATCGATCGTGCACAGGCTTCAGCCCAGGAACGGGTAGCGGTGGTCCAACGGGGGCACGAAGTTCTCCTTGATCGTGCGCGCGCTGATCCAACGCACCAGGTTCAGGTAGCTGCCGGCCTTGTCGTTGGTGCCGCTGCCCCGCGCACCACCAAATGGCTGTTGGCCCACTACGGCACCGGTGGGCTTGTCGTTGATGTAAAAGTTGCCCGCGGCATGCCGGAGCGCTTCGGTGGCCTGCACCACGGCCGCACGGTCTTGCGAGAAGATCGCCCCGGTAAGCGCGTATTCCCCGGTGGCATCCACCAGCTTCAAGGTGTCCGCCCAGCGGTTCTCGCTGTAAACGTAAACGGTCAGCACCGGGCCGAAGATCTCTTCGCACATGGTGATGCTCTTCGGGTCCTTGCTTTCCAGTACCGTGGGCTCAATGAACCATCCCTTGCTCTTGTCACTCTTTCCGCCCGCCACCAGCTTGATGTTGGCCTTGTCCTTTTTGGCCTGGGTGATATAACCGGCGATCTTGTCGAAGGCTTTCTCATCGATCACCGCATTGATGAAATTACCGAAGTCGCGCGGGGATCCCATCTTCATGGCGGCCAAGTCCTCCAAGAGGGCCTTCTTTACCGAAGGCCACAAATTGGATGGGATGTACGCCCGGCTGGCGGCGCTGCACTTCTGCCCCTGGAACTCGAAGGCCCCGCGGCTCAGGGCGGTGGCCACCGCCAATGGGTCGGCACTGGGGTGGGCGATCACGAAGTCCTTGCCGCCGGTTTCGCCCACGATGCGCGGGTAGCTGCGGTAGTTGGCAATGTTCTGCCCGATCTCGCTCCAAACCGTGCGGAACACCTTGGTGCTGCCCGTAAAGTGGACGCCGGCAAAATCCTTGTGGCGGAAAATGGTGTCGCCCACCAATTGGCCGTCCACGTGGATCAGGTTGATCACCCCGTCCGGAAGGCCAGCCATGCGGAAGATGTCCATGATTACTTGGGCGGAGTAGATCTGGGTATTGGCGCACTTCCATACCACGGTGTTCCCCATCAGTGCCGGAGCGCTGGGCAGGTTGCCGGCAATGCTGGTGAAGTTGAACGGTGTAAGTGCAAAGACAAATCCTTCGAGGGGGCGGTACTCCAGGCGGTTCCACGTACCTGCCGCGCTCTGCGGCTGGTCCCGGTAGATCTGCGTCATGTAGGCCACGTTGAACCGCAGAAAGTCGGCCAGTTCGCAGGCCGCATCGATCTCCGCCTGGAACGCGTTCTTGCTTTGTGCCATCATGCTGGCCGCATTGATGGCGTCGCGGAACGGGCCGCTGATCAGCTCGGCCGCCTTGAGGTAGATGGAGGCGCGTTCCTGCCATGCCATGTTCTCCCAGGCACGCTTGGCCTTAAGCGCTGCATCGATGGCTGCCCGCACATGCGCCGCACTGCCATGGTGGCTCATGCCAAGCAGGTGCCGGTGGTCGTGCGGCATGGTCATGCGCCGTTGGTCCTTGGTCTCAATGGCTTTGCCACCGATCCACATCGGCGCATCCAGCTTCAGCTTCAGGCGCCGGTCGTACTCGGCTTGCAGGCTCTTGCGCTCGGCGCTGCCCGGCGCATAGCTCTTCACGGGTTCATTGTGGGGAGGGGGCGGATTGAAAATGGCGTTGCTCATGGGATGAATGATGAATGGAATGTGGCTATCGGACTGCAAAGATACCGCCTGCACCACCCCTAATTGGCCACGTGGGGCGTGTGCAGTTGGAATGCCGGTATGGCCACATCGAATTGTGTTCCGTCATCCAGGTTGCGCATCAGGTAGGTGCCCTGCATCCGGCCCATGGCGCTGCGCAGTTCACAATAACTGGTATAGGTGAACTGCTCGCCCGGGCCCATCACCGGATGGGTGCCCACCACCCCCGGCCCACGCACTTCACGGCGTTCCGCGAGGCTGTCCATGATCACCCAATGCCGCGACACCAACTGTATGGTGTGCCTGCTGTGGTTGGCAATGGTGATGCGGTAGCTGAACAGGAAGCGCTCCGCTTCCGGGTCGCTCTGATCGGCCTCGTACCGTGGTTGGGCACTGATCCGGATGGCGTTGGCGATGGATGCGTGCATGGCGGTGGGGTTCATTGGAAGTGCAACAATCTTGCCCCGCAGTTGTGCGAAGCGGTTCAGCCGTTGCGGCTATTGACGAAACGAAGGCCCATCAGGCGGTCGCAGCGCAATTGGTAGTCGCGAACATACACCAGCACCGTGTAGTCATTCTCGGTTTGGAAGTGCGACCCCTCCAATAGGCAGAGGTCGGGGCTGGTAGCGCCATTTGGCAGGAAGGCGTACAGGTGGTCGAAGTAACCTTGCTTGATCAGCACCCGGGCCGTGTAGGCTTTCTTCTGGGCGTCCCATGTGCAGCGGAACTCTTTCTTGCATTGAAAGTCGCTGATGGCGCCGTACACGTACACGTCGCCACCGGGTTGCTCGTAAGTGCGCGGAAGGGTGAAGTCCACGTAGACGTAATCGGCGCTCAAGGGATCGTCCGGCACTTGGTCGTTTTTCACCAAGTATTTGCCGTTGATGTCGCGCTGGTCCAAATACACTTTGAACTCCCGTTTCTCCGCCGGCAGCAGCACGGGCTCCTCCAAGCCTTCAGGTGAAGTAAGGTAGTGGCTGACATGGAGCGTGGAGTAGCGCAGGTTCTTCAGGTCCACTCCGCGCCATTCATTGCTCCCGGCGAACAAGCCTTCCTTGGGATGGTCGTACACCAGCTCGGCGTCGCGGATGAACTTGGGCCGAAAACCGGTGCGGACATCATCCCAACGATTGTTTTGCAAAACCACTACATGCAGGTCGCTGAAGGGATCGGGCACCGGTATTCCGGGGTAACGCACGGTGAGGTCAACCTGCTGGTCCAGGTCGCGTCGTTCCACGTCGCGCGTTGGCACCACGCGGGCATCGATCTGTATCCGGTCCTCGAAAACCATGAACCTGCGGGTAAGCACCAGATCGTCCTGGTCCGTGCCCCGGTAGACTTTGAACAGGTAGTTGCCCGCCACGGTGGGGCGCATGAACTCGTTCGGGAATTCCACTTCGTATTCCAGAAAGGGTTGTAGCGTATTGAAGCTCTGGCGCGCGGATGGAATGAAATCCATGGGAACGCCCTGGAGGTATTGGCCCGGCGCCAGGTCGCTGGGTTGCCAATCGGCATTGCAATGCACCACCGTGAAGCTCAGGTTTTGGGGGTCGGGGCTGAAGTCGTCGAAGCGAAGCACCAGTTGGTCGGTAGTGCCCAGCCCAATAATGGGCGGGGAAAGCTCAAAACCTTTCTTGAAGACCTGCACTGTGTGCACCGTAGGGCTATAGATGTGGTCTTCGTACCGGAGCTCTTGCGCCGAGTAGTAATCATCACCGCCGCTCATGACGGGCTGGGAGGCCGTGCATGCGGCAAGCACCATCGCGGCAGGTATCCATGCCCGGGACATTCCCGATTTGTTGCGGTTCACCATGGGTACAAAGGAAGAAAGCAGGAGGCGAACCCGTGGACAGGTTGATTCTCCCGCTACATGGGCTGCGCTGGCGGAGAGGGAGGGATTGCCCGAGACGGGCCATCCCCGAAGGGGGAGGCTTCAACGCTGCATTCGCTTCGCGTCTGCTGCTTGTTCTCGCATGTACCGCTGCTTCAGCAGGGTCACCGCTTCAGGACTCTGCGTGTTACGGTCGGAATGCCCGAGACGGGCCATCCCCGAAGGGGGGCTTCAACGCTACAGCCCGCTTCGCGGCCTGTGATGCCACAAGGCTGAAGGGTGCTTGGAGCAAGCTCCGCACCCTTCAGCCTTGCGTCATCGCCCGCTACGCGGGCAGCGTTGGCGGAGAGGGAGGGATTCGAACCCCCGGTACCCTTGCGGGCACATCTGTTTTCGAGACAGACCCGATCGACCACTCCGGCACCTCTCCAACACTGTGATCCGCACCTGCCTTGGGTGGTGCGGGAAACGGGCGGCAAATATAGCCGAGGCCCTCCGCAGAACTTAGTTCACGCTTGGCCAAGCCGCCTCAGTTGCCATGGGCGTGGGCCTTGCCACCCCCATCGTCGGCGCTGTCCACTAAGTAGTATCCCAGGAAAACCAGCACGACCAGCACGGTGAAACTGACCACGCCCACCGTGTTGCTCACCCCGTCGGTACTGACGATGGAGTATTGCAGGGGGACCAGGAAGGCAACGAGCCAAACGATGTAACCGAGGATCTTGCGTTTGTTCATGTCTGTTGGGGAAGCCGGGGCAAAATAAGCAGAAAGGAATAATTAACCGCGGTCGGACATGGGGACATAGTTGCGCTGGTTGGCCCCGGTATAGATCTGGCGCGGTCGGCTGATGGGCTCCTTGTCCTCCACCATTTCCTTCCACTGGGCGATCCAACCTGGCAGGCGGCCCATGGCGAACATCACGGTGAACATCCGCGTGGGGATGCCGATGGCGCGGTAGATGATGCCGCTGTAGAAGTCCACGTTGGGATACAGCTTGCGTTCAATGAAGTATTCATCCTTCAAGGCCACTTCCTCCAAGTGTCGCGCGATGTCCAGTACGGGGTCGTTCACACCAAGGCGCTTGAGGATCTGGTCGCTGCTCTTCTTGATGATCTGGGCGCGCGGATCGAAGTTCTTGTAAACCCGGTGGCCAAAGCCGAACAAACGGAAGGGGTCATCCTTGTCCTTGGCCTTGTTCACCCACTTTTGGATGTCGCCCCCGTCGTTGCGGATGGTCTCCAGCATCTCGATCACCTGTTGGTTGGCACCCCCATGCAACGGACCCCATAACGCGGCGATGCCTGCGGAGATGGCGCTGTACAAGTTGGCCTGTGAACTGCCCACCATGCGCACGGTGCTGGCGCTGCAGTTCTGCTCGTGGTCCGCATGCAGGATCAGCAGCTTGTTCAGTGCGTCGACCGTTACCGGGTCCGCCACGTATTCCTCCGTGGGCAGGCCGAACATCATGTGGAGGAAGTTCTCCACATAGCCCAACTTGTTGTTCGGGTACATGGTGGGGTGCCCCAAGGTGTACTTGTAGCTGATGGCGGCCAAGGTCGGCATCTTGGCGATCAGCCGGTAGATGGTCCGCTCCACGTCCTTGCTGGGCCGGTTGGGCGTTTGGCTCTTCGGATAGAAGGTGCTCAGGGAGCTCACCATGGCCGACAGGATCCCCATGGGGTGGGCATTGCTGGGGAAGAACTCGAAGAAGCGCTTCATGTCCTCGTGCACCAGCGAGTGGTAGCGGATGTTGCCTTCGAACTCCTGCAACTGCTTGGCATTGGGCAGTTCGCCGTTGAGGATCAAGTAGGCCACTTCGGTGAAGCTGGCCTTCTCGGCCAATTGCTCGATGGGGTAGCCGCGGTAGCGCAGGATGCCTTTCTCGCCGTCCAGGAAGGTGATCTTGCTGGTGGTGGATCCCGTGTTCTTGTAGCCGATGTCCAAGGTGATGCAGCCGGTCTCCGCGCGCAACTTGCTGATGTCGATCGCTTTTTCCCCCTCGCTTCCGGTGGTAATGGGAAGCTCGTATGTCTTGCCCTCCAAGGTGATCTTCGCGGTTTCGCTCATGTTGTTTGTCGCAGTAAGGATAAAGGCCGGTGTCTGAAAAACGCTGCAAAATTAACCATTCGGGGGGGATCGCGTGGCCTGCAGTTCGAATTTGATCCGATGGTCCTGAGTAGCGTTGCCCCGGAAGGGTCCGGTGTTCCATGCCGATGGAAAATGCGAGCGGGCCGCCCATGGGCGGCCCGCTCGCATTACTGGAAGGTCGGCCTAGTTGCTGGTCGGCGCCACCGGGCTGGCGGCCTTCACCGGCGAGGTGGGTGTGGCCCCTGCCACGGCTTTTACCTCCCCGGAGATCCGGATGACCTTGGTGGGCGCATTTACCGCATTGCTGGTGATCGTCACCGATTTGTTGATGGGACCCAAGCGGTTCGTATCGTACTTCACCGTGATGGTCGTGCTGGCGCCGGGAACCACCGGTGCGGTATCGCATTTGGGTACCGTGCAACCGCAGGAACCTTGGCAATTGCTGATGATCAATGGCTGGTCTCCGGTGTTGGTCACCTTGAACTCGCACGTTCCGTTCGCGCCCTGGTCGATCGCACCGTAATCATGCACATCCTTGTCCAAGCTGATCATGGGCCCGCTACCACCCACGGTGCGGGTGTTTTCTTGGGCGAAGGCACCCAGGAAGAGGGCGCTGAGACTGAGGGTGGCGAGTAATTTTTTCATGTGGAGGTACAGTGGTTTGCTGTGAATGGTTCAAAAGTGGTGCCGAGTTGGCGGGAAAGGCGGCCTTTAACCAAAGATTAACACCGGCAGGTGGGTGCAGTGGTGTGCGCAAGGCAAGTTGCCATCGGCGGTACAAAAACAGGGAGCCGCCCTGCAAAGGCGGCTCCTCCGGTTAACGGCCGTGTCGTTGTACTACTTGCTGGTGGGTGCCACAGGGCTGGTGGTTTTCACAGGCGAGGTGGGCGTGGCCTCCGCCAGGGCCTTCACTTCACCCTTGATGCGGACGATCTTGGTGGGTGCGTTCACCGCGTTGCTGGTAATGGTCACCGACTTGTTGATGGGGCCGGGGCGGTTGCTGTCGTACTTCACCGTGATCACTGTGCTGGCACCGGGTGCCACGGGCGCGGTATCGCACTTGGGCACCGTGCAGCCGCAGGAGCCTTTGCAGTTGCTGATGATCAGCGGCTGGTCACCGGTGTTGGTCACCTTGAACTCACAGGTGCCGTTGGCCCCTTGGTCGATGGTGCCGTAGTCGTGTACCTCCTTGTCCAGGCTGATCATGGGCCCGCTGCCACCCACGGTGCGGGTGTTTTCTTGGGCGAAGGCTCCAAGGAAGAGGGCGCTGAGACTGAGGGTGGCGAGAAGCTTTTTCATCTGTTCGTGGTGTGGTTTTCTTCGTTCGACGCCAAAGTTTGGGCCAGGCGTGTGCGGAGCGCTGGTGTTTAACCAAAGTTTAACACGCTCACGACTGCTTTCCGTTTTCAAGCCCACGGCCATGCAACCTTTGTTCCATGGCAAAGGTGGCCCGGGCGTGGAGGTTGGTGCAGGAAGCGTTGGCGGGCGGGGATCGGGACTTCACGTCCATTGGCTTGCGCAGGGCCGTGGTGTTGCTGAGCATCCCCATGGTGCTGGAGATGGCCATGGAATCGCTGTTCGCATTGGTGGATGTGTTTTTTGTAAGCCGCTTGGGCACGGAGGCCGTCGCCGTGGTGGGGCTTACCGAAGGGGTGATGACCATTGTGTACAGCTTGGCCTGGGGCCTGGGTGCCGGGATCACCGCGGTAGTAGCACGCCGCATCGGCGAAAAGGACCGTGAAGGTGCCGACCGCGCTGCGGTACAGGGCGTCTTGGTAGCGATCTTTCTCGGGGTGGTGCTTGCCGTGCCAGGCATCCTCTGGCCGGGTGGTCTGCTCGCATTGATGGGGGCTTCCCCGGAAGTGGCGCGGCTGGGCACACCCTTCATGCAGTTGATGTTGGGCGGCAACGTGGTGATCCTGCTGCTGTTCGGCATCAATGCCATTTTCCGCAGTGCGGGAAATGCCGCCTTGGCCATGCGCGCGCTTTGGCTTGCCAACGGGGTCAACATCCTCCTGGACCCGGTCCTGATCTTCGGCCTTGGCCCGATACCTGCCATGGGCGTCACGGGAGCGGCGGTGGCCACAGTGGCCGGGCGTAGTTGCGGGGTGGCCTACCAGTGTTGGCACTTGTTTGACGGGCGGGGCAAGGTGGTGTTGGCCCGGAGGCACTTGCGTGTTGCGTGGAGCGCCCTGTGGAATGTGATCCGATTGTCCGGCCCGGCTTCCGCGCAGTTCCTCATTGCGTCGGCCAGTTGGTTGTTCCTGGTGCGGATCGTGGCCGGTTTTGGAAGTGATGCCGTGGCCGGTTACACGGTGGCGGTGCGCATCATCATTTTCGCCATGCTTCCCGCCTGGGGCATTGCCAACGCGGCTTCCACGCTGGTGGGCCAGAACCTCGGTGCGGCAAAAGCCGATCGCGCCGCACGCAGCGCATGGCTGTGCGGCCATGTGAACATGGCATACATGACGTCCATGGCCCTGCTGTTCATCGCCATTGCACCGTGGGCAATGGGTTTCTTCACCACTGCGCCCGATGCGGCGCTTATTGGCGTTCAAGCCCTCCGCATCATCAGCGCGGGCTATTTTTTCTATGCTTATGGCATGGTGTTGTCACAAGCATTCAACGGTGCCGGTGATGCCATGACGCCCGTGTGGCTGAACCTCGTCTGCTTTTGGCTGTTGGAAATTCCATTGGCTTGGTACCTGGCACGATCGATGCAGGCGCCTGAAGGGGTGTTCATAGCTGTTGCGGTGAGCGAAAGCCTGCTGGCCGTGCTCTGCATGGCTATTTTCAGGAAGGGGAGGTGGAAGTTGGTGCAGGTATAGGGCTTACTGCCGGGTCTTCATTTCGGCTTGCCATCCGCCTCCCATTTCAGCACGGTATCCATGATCTGCTCGATCTTCCGACTGTCCGCCCAGGTGCTGCGGAATATCAGCCGCCCGTCCGCATCGACCACATAAGCTCCGTTGGGCGCGCGGCCGTACAAAGTGAAGGTCTTGGCGTCCATTCCATCCACCAGCACGGGCAACCGGGTGAGCTGGGCAAACTCCCGCGCATAGGCCATTTTCTGTTCCATGCTGGCGGGCACGGGGTACTTGCTGAAGTTTTTCTTGTCACCGGGGTGCAGCTCCTTGCCGTAGATCACGAAAAGCTCCACCTGTGTGGTGTCATACTTGGCCTGCAGCTTATCCCAGAAGGGAAGTTGTGCGCGTGCGGGCGGGTTGCTGAGGCTGACGAACATGAAGGCGCGCAGTTTGCCCTTGTGGCCTTCCAGATGGTACGGTGTTCCGCTGCGGACATCAGGCAGGGTGAAGTCCGGTGTGCCAGCCGCCATGTTCCCGCCTTCGCTGTAGGATTGAATGTCCTTGATGGTGGCCCGCATCATTTTATCGAAGTTCATGCGCCACATGCTTACCTGGCTGCGCATGGCCTTGATCTCCGGCTTGGTATAGCCGTTCAGGTAGAAGTCCAGGTCGTCGTGGAAGCGGATGTGGCCCGCGTCGCTGTAGGGTGCCGCGTCCCAGTTCTGCACCTGTGCCGTTGCCGGCGCGGCAAGCAAAAGGAGGATGTAGATGATCCCGCGCATGTGCCCAAAAGTAGATCGCCGATATTCGGGCCATGCACCGCGCCGCATTTTCCATTCTGGGGCTGGCCATGGGAACGGCCCTTTACGCCCAAGCCTATACGAGCTGGTTCACGGGGAACCCGGTGGACTACGTGGCCGAGCCGTTGGGCGGGGCCTGTATGATGGGCGGCGCCAGTGAGTTCGATCCGGCCATGCAATGGTTCCTAGACCGCGCCAACGGCGGCGATGTGCTGGTGCTGCGTGCCTCGGGCTCCGACGGCTACAACAATTACATGTACAGCGACCTCGGTGGAGTGAATTCCGTGGAAACCATTCGGTTCAACAGTGCCGCGGCCTCCACCGATCCCTATGTGGCAGACCGGATCCAAAAGGCCGAGGCGATCTGGTTCGCCGGTGGTGACCAGTGGAACTATGTGAACTACTGGCGCAATACCCCGGTGATGACCCTGATCAATGAGGCCATCGACCAGCGCCACATCGCCATCGGCGGCACCAGTGCAGGCATGGCTATTCTGGGCGGATGCTATTTCAGTGCGCAAAACGGTTCGGTCACCTCCGCCGAGGCGCTCAGCAACCCGTTCAACACATCCATGACAGTGGACTGTACTTCCTTCCTCCATGTGCCATACATGGCCGGCACGATCACCGACACGCATTACGACAACCCGGACCGGCGCGGGCGCCACTTCGCCTTCTTGGCCCGCATGGCACAGCAGGGCGATAGCGAGGTGTACGGCATTGCCTGCAATGAATACGTCGCCGTATGCATCGACCCCCAAGGCATGGCGCGTGTGTTCGGCGAGTGGCCCGAATACGAGGAATACGCTTACTTCCTGCGTGCCAACTGCGTTTCCCCCATGGGGCCGGAGACCTGCCAGGCGGGAAGCCCCCTTACCTGGTACAGGCAGGGCATGGCCGTGAAGGCGTACAAAGTGCCCGGCACCCCATCCGGCGTGAACGGGTTCGACCTGAATGACCACTTGGCCGGGCAAGGTGGCGCTTGGGAAAATTGGAGCGCCACCGCAGGTGTGTTTTCCAGCGTGCCGGGCGATGCCCCACCGTGCGGAACCACTGCGGTCAGCGATGGGGCACGGGGCGGACCGACATTCCAGTGGAACCCGGAAACGGGCAGGCTGGAGGCCAGTGGGTTGGTGCCTGCATCGGAAGTTTCCCTTTTCACCGTGGACGGACGCCTGTTGATGCGCTCGGTCGCGGATGGCGCTGGGGGGCTCGACTTCGGTGTTCCCGGTGAGCTTGCGGGCGGCTTGATCCTGGTGCGCGTGGGATCGCCCCATGGCCTGCACACCTGGAAACTGGTGCGCTGAAGTACGTTCAGGCGGCTATTTCCGCTTACTCACAAAGCCCTTCTGGAAATCCGGGAATTCTTTGTTCTTATACACACCGGACCCGAAGTAGGTGAGGATCGGCTCGATCTGCTCCGGCACCATGTAGCCCTGTACCGGGGTGAGCACCTGCCCCTGGCTGTCCATGTATACAATGGTGGGGTAGGCCACGCGGCCGTTCACCGGGGCAATGGCCATGGTGAGCTCATGCGTGCCGTTGCGGCTGGCCTTCATGGCCGGATTGTACGAGGGGTTCGTGTAGGTCTTCCCGTTGTACACCACGGGATCGCCGCCCTCGGCATTGAACTTCACCGGGTGGAAGTTGGCGTTGATATACGCGGCGGTCTGGGGGTCGTGGAAGGTGTTGGCGTCCAGCATGCGGCAGGGTCCGCACCAACTGGTGTACACGTCGATCAGCAGGGGCTTGCCATCTTTCTTGGCAGCGGCCTGGGCAGTTGCCAGGTCGGTCCATTTCACCATGGGCGTGGCGGCCGGTTGCTGAGCTGCAACAGCCAAGGGGAGGGCCAGGAAGGCGAGGGCGGAGGTGCGGATGTTCATGTGGGGGCGGTATGCGAATTGTGTGCCGATCGTTGGCCGGTGCGGGAAGGATTTTTTAATGTACGCCTTTCATCAGCTTGCGGATCAGGGGGGATACCGCGATCAGTGCGATGCCGAGCAGCACGCCGTACAGGGCGAACTCCTTGTAGCCGTTGGTATAGGCGATCAACTTGCCCAGGTTGGGCGTGGCGTCCGGCACGCTGATCTCCGCGCCTAACAGGCCGGCAACGTACTGGCCATAAGCGCTGGCCAGGAACCACATGCCCATCATCAACCCCTGGATCGACTGGGGGCTGAGCTTGGTCATCAGGCTCAGGCCGATGGGGGAGAGGCAGAGCTCGCCGAGGGTGATCACCAAGTAGGCTGCTGTGAAGACGTTCATCGAGGTCATTCCATCCGTGGTGGCGAAGAAGACCGTGGAGTAGAACACGTAAAAGGCCGCGCCCAGCAACAGAAAGCCCAGGCCGAACTTCACCACGGAGTTGGGCTCCAGCTTGCGCTTGCCCAGCCAGATCCACAACAGCCCGATAAGGGGGGCGAAGAGAATGACAAAGAGCGCGTTGGCGCCGTTGTTCACCACGTTGGGGTCCATGGGGATGAAGCCCAGCAGCTCGTGGCGGATGTTGTTCAGGGCGAAGATGCTCAATGAGCCGCCCGCCTGCTCGTACAAGGCCCAGAACACGATGGAGAAGATGATGAAGACCAGGGCCGCATGAAGCCGTTTCTGCACGGCGTTGCCGCTGATCATCGCCAGAATGATGGCGATGCCGGTGGCCGCCCAGGCCATGTTCGTCACGGTGGCCCCCAACCCCGAGCCCAAGGTGTCCAAGATCAGCAGCACCCCCACGAGCAGCACCAATGCAGCTGACACCGTAAGCCAGGTGCCGTTCCCCCGGGTGCCGTCGGCGTCGGTCAGCTTGCGCATGATCCAGAACAGGTAGGCCAGGGCAGCCGGTCCGATGATGTACATGAACAGGTCCGTGTACTGCGTGTTGGTCACCAGCAGCAGGATCAGCGGGATGGAGAGCAGGGTGCCGATGTATACGGCGATTTCCTTGATGCGCCGGGCCTTGGGCGTGTTGGTTTCCCGCAAGGGAGAAAGACCGATGGGGCCCATGTGCTTGCGGTAGAACCAGAAGTTCAGCAGGCTGATCGTCATCACGATGCTCACCAGCAGGAAGGCCCACTGCCAGCTGTACTTTTTGCCCACGTAGATCATCAGCGAGCCGCCCAACAGGGCGCCGGCATTGATGCCGGAGTAGAACAGGCTGAAGCCCGCGTCGCGCCGTGCGTCGCCGTCGTGGTACAACTGCCCCACCATGGTGCTGATGTTGGGTTTGAAGAAGCCCGTGCCGATGATGGAGAAACAGATGCCGATGTAGAACAGGTCGTGCGGCGAGAAGGCGATCACCAGCCCGCCGAGGATCATCATGGCGGCGCCCCAGAACAGCGATTTCTGGAAGCCGAGGATCTTGTCGGCGAAGAGCCCGCCCACAAAGGTGAAGGCGTACACGAACGCCTGGATCGCGCCGTACTGCAGGTTGGCCACCTTGGATTCCAGCCCCAGCTCGTTGACCATGAACACCACCAGCATGCCGCGCATGCCGTAGAAGCAGAAGCGCTCCCACATCTCGCTGCCGGCCAGGTGCCAGAGCTGCTTAGGGTATTTCCCCTTGAAGTCGCGGATGGACTGTATTGAGATGTCTTGTTCCATGTCGTTGTCAATGGATGTTCTTCTCCCGCATCACCGCCTTCAGCCACCGCAACAGGGCGAAGAGCATCAGGGCGGCCACCATGGCCAAGGCGAAGTTCATGGTGAAGAACCACGCCTTGTGGTCGAAGCTTTCCCACAGGCCGCTGAGCATGCCGCTGAGCTTGTTGCCCACGGAAGTGCTCAGGAAGAAGCCGCCCATCATCAGCGCGGTGATGCGCGGCGGGCTCAATTTGCTCACTAAGGAAAGGCCCATCGGGCTGAGGAAGAGCTCGCCCACGGTGATCACGCCGTAGCTGGCGATCAGCCACCAGCTGCTGGCCTTGGTGGCCAGGTTGTCGCTCGCGAACACCGCTCCCACCATCACCAAGGCGGAGAGTGCGGTGATCACTAGGCCCAATGCGATCTTGGTGGGCGTGGCGGGTTCCTTCTTCCGTGCGCGCATCCAGCCCCAAAAGCCCACCACGATGGGGGTGAGCAGAATGATCCAGAACGGGTTGACGCTCTGGTAGAGCTGCGTGGCGTACAACTTCATGCTTTGCCCTTGGGCCGGCATGCGGCCCGGGGCCACGTTGCTGAGGTATTGTGCGCTCGCCGCATCGCTGGCCTCACCGTTGTTGGTCACGGTCTCGGCCATGTTCACGGGGTCGGCCAGTTGGGCGATGCTGGCGGGCATCTCGCGATCGGTGTAGTCACGGGCCCATACGGTAAGGGCATCGCCGTTCTGGTGGAACACCGCCCAAAAGATCACCAAGCAGCCGTACACCGCCAGCAGGGCACCGATGGGCCGCTTGTCATCCGCGTTGGCCTTCATGTACAGGCGGATGAAGAAGTAGATTACCGGGATGCAGCCGAAAATGAAGGCATCATTGGTGTCGGACCCCAGCACGTTGCCCGGGATCAGGTAGCCCAACACGCCAAAGGCGAACATGGGCACTAGGGTGCTCAGCAAGATCTTGCCCGTGCCCATGTCCCCGGGCTGCACCGGTTTGATCACGTCCGCATGCTTCACCCAGCGGCCACCGCCCGCAAAGATGACCACCCCGATCAGCATGCCAATGCCGGCGGCCGCGAAGGCGTAGCCCCAGCCGTACTTGATCTGCATGTAGGCCGCCACGAAGTTGCAGGCGAAGGCACCGATGTTGATGCCCATGTAAAAGATGTTGTACCCCGCGTCCTTATTGTCGCGGTAGCGGTCATCGTTGTACAGGTTGCCCACCAAGGTGCTGATGTTCGGCTTGAAGAAGCCGTTGCCGATGATGATCAGCAACAGGCCGACGTAAAATGCGGTGGCATCGTGAATGGCCAGGGTGAAATAGCCTGCGGCCATGCACAGCCCGCCGATGAGGATGCTCGTGCGGAAGCCCAGCAGGCGGTCGGCCAGCAAGCCGCCCACGAACGGGGTGAGATACACCAGGCCGAGGTAGGTGCCATAGATGTCGCTCTTCTGGAAGGCGCTGAAGCCCATGCCCCCGTTGTCCCATGCGTCCAGCATGTACAAGCTGAAGATGCCCAGCATGAGGTAGTAGCCGAAGCGCTCCCACATCTCGGTGAAGAAGAGCACATAGAGGCCTTTGGGATGTTTGGCCGTGGCGCTTTTGGTCATGGTCGTTCCCTTGTTGTTCGGTCTTCCGCCGCCTAGTTCACCCCGTGCATCAACCGCTTGAGCCATTTGTGGATGGCGAAGAGCAGCACTGCGGCGGTGCCGCTGAGCACGATGAAGATCAGGAAGAAATTGTACAGGCTGTCGATCTGGAAACCGAGGAAGACCGGGTATTTCACCATTTCTCCCGGTGCGATCTCACCGCCCGTGGGCGGGATCAGTGCACTGAGCGTTCCGGCGAACTTGTTGGCAGCCGCGTTGGCCAGGAACCAGGTGCCCATCAGCAGGGAGGAGAGGCGGATGGGTGCAAGCTTGCTCACCATGCTCAGGCCGATGGGGGAGAGGCACAGCTCACCCATGGTATGCAGGCCGTACAGGGTGATCAACCACCACATGCTCACTTTGGCCGTGTTGTCGGCATCCTTCACGGCGAATGCGATCACCATGTAACCGATGGACAGCAGGGCCAGGCCGATGGCCATTTTCAGTGGGCTGGAAGGTTCCATGTGCCGCTTGCCCAGCCAAGCCCACAGCATGCTGAACAGAGGGGCCAAGGCAATGATGAAGATGGGGTTCACGCTTTGGAAGTAGGAGGCGGGCATTTCCCAAGTGCCGATGTGGCGCTCGGTCTGCTTGTCGGCAAAGTGGGTGAGCGAGGCGCCGGCCTGCTCGAAACAAGCCCAGAAGAAGATGACGAAGAAGGCCAGGATGAAGATCACGCTGATGCGCTGCTTTTCGTTCTTCCCCAGCTTCTTATCGCTGAAAATGATGATGGGCATGGCGATCATGGCCCCGTAGATCAGGTAGCCCACCAGGTCCAACTCCGAGTTGAACCAGCTCTTGAAGTTCATCAGGGCGTAGATGCCCAATGCGGTAACACCGAGGATCAGCCAGGTTTTCCAGTCCATTTTGCCGGTGGGCATGCCCACGGGGGTGCCATCGTCATGCACCAAGTAGCGGTTTTTCAGCAGCTCGAAGGTGAGCACGCCGAGCACCATGCCGATGCTGGCGGCCAGGAAGCCCCATTTGAAGTCGAAGATGTTGCCGGTATCACCCAAACCGCCGGCCACCAAGGGGGAAAAGAGCGCCCCGAGGTTGATGCCCATGTAGAAGATGGTGAAGGCACTGTCGATCCGGCGGTCATTGGCCGGGTAGAGCTGCCCCACCATGGTGCTGATGTTGGGCTTGAAAAAGCCGTTGCCGATGATCAGCAGGGTGAGGCCCGCCCACATGGCGTTCAACGAGGCGGCGCTTTGGGAGCCTTCGGTAACTAAGCTGCCGCTGTAAAAAAGCAGCAATTGGCCCAAGGCCATCAGCACCCCGCCCACCAGGATACTGCGCCTGTTGCCCCAGTAGCGGTCGCAGATGTAACCGCCCAGCAGGGGGGTGAGGTACACCAGCCCCGTGTAGCTGCCATACACATTGGAGGCATCGGCACTGCTCATGAACAACGCGTTGGTCATGAACAGGAAGAAAATGGCCCGCATGCCGTAGTAGCTGAAGCGCTCCCACATCTCCGTGACGAAGAGCAGGTAGAGTCCTTTCGGATGGCCTTTGGTTACGGCGGCTTGTTCCATGGATGGTGGATGTTGTGGCTTTTTCGGCGCGGAAGGTAGGGGATCCGGCAATTCGCCAATTGTTCAATTCCTCAAGTCGCCAATGCGCCAATGGACCCCTTGGTCAATTGGCGCATTGGCACTTTGGCGAATTGTAGCTCAGAGCTTCTCCAGCAAAAAGTCCGTCATCAGGGTGAACAAGTGCAGGCGCGTGGTGCCGCCGTAGATGCCGTGGTTCTTGTCCGGGTACATCATTTCGGTGAACTGCTTGTTAGCCTTCACCAGGGCCAAGGTCATTTCGGCGCTGTTCTGGAAATGCACGTTGTCATCGGCCAAGCCATGTACCAGCAGGTAGTTGCCTTTGATCTTCTTCACGTGGTTGATCGGGCTGTTGTCATCATAGCCCTGGGCATTGTCTTGCGGAAGTCCCATGTAGCGCTCGGTGTAGATGCTGTCGTAGTAGCGCCAGTTGGTCACCGGGGCCACGGCGATGGCCGCCTTGAAGGTGTCCGCGCCCTTGGTGATGCACAGCGAGCTCATGTAGCCGCCATAGCTCCAACCTTGGATGCCGATGCGCGATCCGTCCACGTAGGGCAGTGCCGCCAGCCATTGGGCCGTGGCGATCTGGTCCTCGGTTTCAAACTTGCCGAGCTGCCCGTACGTCACATGGCGAAAGTCGCGGCCGCGGTGGCCGGTGCCGCGCCCGTCGGCGCATACCACGATGTAGCCTTGCTGCGCCAGCAGTTGGTGCCACAAGAAATCGCGGCCACCCCATTGGTCCAGCACGCTGTTGCTGTTCGGCCCGCTGTACTGGGTCATGAACACGGGGTATTTCTTGTTCGCATCAAAGCCGGGGGGCTTGATCATCCAGGCGTTCAGTACCTGCCCGCCGGAAGTGGCCACCGTGATGAATTCCTTGGGTTGCAGGCCGTATTCCTTCAAGGTGGTGCGCAGCCGGGAGTTGTCCTTCAGCGTCTTCACCAGCTTGCCATTGCCGTCATGCAAGGTGGTGGTGCCTGGGTCGTTGGCCGTACTGCGCGTGTTGATGAAGTACTTGAAGCCGGTGCTGAAATTGGCATTGTTCACACCGCCTGCAGGACTTAGCTGTTTCAATCCCTTGCCGTTCAGGCCCACTGACCAAACTTCCTGCTGCGTGGGGTCCAGCTTGCTGGCGGTAAAGAACACGCGTTTGGCCTTTTCATCCACACCCTGCACCTCCAGTACATCGTAGTTGCCTGGGGTGAGCACCCGTTGCACTTGACCATCCACGCTGTTCCACACGATGTGGTTCCAGCCGTCCTGCTCGTTGGTCAGCACGAAACTTCCGTCCTGCAGGAAGTGCAGGTCATCCGTGACCTCAATGTAGGTGGGACTGGTTTCCTTGTAGATCAGCTTCAGGCTGGCCGCATTGGCCGTGGTGGCATTGCAGGTGTAGATCAGTTTTTCATTCTGCAGCCGGTTCATGCGCATGAACCATACGGTGTTGGCGTTGGTGAACCCGAAGCGGGGCAGGTAGATGTCCGTGTTGGAAGTGCCCAGCGGAATGGTGGTGGTGGCCTTGGAGGACAGGTCGAACACGTGGAGGCTCACGAGGCTGTTGGCCTCGCCAGCCTTGGGGTATTTGAAGCGGTATTCGCTGGGGTAGAGCTGGTCTTTGTACAGGGCCATGTCGAATTCGCGCACAGCGCCCTCATCGCTGCGCAGGTACAGGATCTTTTGCCCATCAGGGCTCCAGGCATAGCCTTGCGTAAACTCAAATTCCTCCTCGTACACCCAATCCGGTGCCCCGTTGATCACCTTGTTCCATTCGCCGTCCGTGGTGATGGCGGTTTCCTTCATCGTGGCGAGGTCCACGGTGTACAGGTTGTTGTTGCGCATGAAAGCCGCATGTGTGCCGTCCGGGCTGAAGGTGGCCACGCGCTGCTTGCTCTTCGCCGTGTCGGCCAACGGCTTCAGCCATTTCCCTGCACGGTCATACACGTAGTTGTATGCGAAGTAACTGTGCCGATACAGGGGTTCCGTGGCGGTACGCACCATCAGCTTGCGCTCATCCCCGCTGAATTCATAGTCCTCCAATTCCAAGGGGGTGGTTCCGCCGGAAGGTACCAGGTCGCTGCTTTGGAGCACCGTGCCGGTCCGCTTGCCTGTCTTGTATTCGTAGATGTTCACCGCAATTCCCCCGCCATCCTCGTCCAGTGCGGTATAATGCAGGCCGTCCTTCATGCTCAGCAGGCCCTGCATGCGATCACTGCTGAACGTGTTGCTGTACCAGATGGCCTCGTTGGTGAGGGGCTTTTGGGCTGAGGTGGACAGGGTCACGCAGAGGACCAGCCCCAAGAGCGGGAGCGTTCTTTTGTTCATGGAAGCGTACCGGATGATGAGGCGCAAAATACTTGAGCGGCCCGGAATGGGGCGGCGGACGGCAACCTTGGAATTACCCTGCTGGTGTGGATGGAGTGGGGGCGGCAGCTGAACGATCAGCACCCACCGCCTATTCAAATGGAGCGGTGCGGAGGAAGATGAGGTCTACGGGTGGAAGCTCGATTGTTGCGGGTGAACTTGGTGATCCGTCGCCATTGGAGGCTTGTTTCTTAAGTGTGGCGAACCGGGGCATTTGTGTGAATGGGATCAGATCCCCTACAACTTCCAGTGTTTGCGGTGTGGCTTTGGCATCGCTGGTGTTGGGAACGGCTTGTTTCCCCACCGATGGGATATCGGAGATGTTGTGCACTGGGATCAGGTCCGCGTTTACCTCAACTTGTTGTGGTTGAACTGTACCAACAGTGGACTTGCCCATCGGTGTGCCCTGCGCTTGGAGGAGGACAGCCAACATGCACGCTGCGAAAAGGGTGAACCAACGCATGTCCTTCAGGGTTCAATGGTGGTGATGAGGAAATCCATACCGGTATAGGTGGTTGATGATGGATTATTTACTACCCACCGGATAGCGCCTGTGCGCGCCTCAACATGCTCGATGACGACATTCGGAGCGGAAGGCCAGTCGCCGATAATGGATACCGAAGCAGCGGTCACGTTGGTCATACCGGGTATGGTGCCCGTGATGGTCACCCGGGTAAATGCGGAAATCGTGGTGGGTGGGTAATACCATACTTCGATCGCTTTATCCACGGCACGTTGCCACCTTCCTGCTTGCCAATGGTAATATCCGGGATATACGTCGTTGGGGAAGGTCCCAGCAGTGTTCGTGTTGTACACCATCAGGCCGTTCACTACGTTGGCTGCTCCCACTGGGTTGGCGTTGTTGAGGGCTGAAAGGGCAACACGTGGCATTATCACCCCCCGGTTGGTGCTCTGCACATCCAGGGCGGCCCCATTGGCTGGTGTGCCGCCGATGCCCACACGCCCGCTGGCATCGATGCGCATGCGTTCGGCGCTGGTTGTGCTGAATCCGATGGTGTTGGCTGCTGGACTATACAGACCGGCATTGGCACTCGTGGTCCATGAATAGGAGGGAATCGCGGGAGTGCCGGAGTTTACAAGTTGGATCTGGTGTGCATTCGGGAACCGTACACGCTCAGTGCCACCCGTGGAAACACCGATTACGTTGTTTCCCTGGCGGAAGAGTCCCATGCCTTGGCTGGCATTCCACGAATAGATCGGCGCGGCGGCCGTCCCGTCCCCGAACGATTGTAGTGCACCCCCGGCGGTGACATCAAAACGGTCCAGGTTGTTGGTCTTGATGCGAAGCGCCACGTTGTCGATGGTGCCCAGAAAGTTATTGGTGGTAGTGGTGCCGTAATTACCCGTAGTGCTCCACGCTTCCTTACCGTTGAACAGACGCAGCCATTCGGTGCCGGTCCAATAGTAATAGCCCGGGGTTACTTCGTTGGCTCCGGAGCCGGCCGTGGCATTATTGTACACCATCAACGAAGCGGCTGGCGAGGCTACTGGTCCTGCGGCATTGCGCGCAGTCAGGTTTACACGCGGGATCAACAGGCCGCGGTCCGTGGAAGCAATGTCCAGCATGGCCGAGGCTGCCGGCGTCGCGCCCGTTGTGTTGATGCCGATGTTTTGGGCGGATGCCGGGAGACAGTTGGCCACTGCCGCAACCAAGGCCAGGGTGTATAGATTTCTCATCGGGTTCAGGTTGGGGTGAAACAAGCGCGATCGCAAGTGATTTGCAAGATATAGCGGTTCCCCTGCATCTTATGCGCGCCGAGCGATATTATTATCCACAACCAGCTCGGCCGGGTGTTCATTTTTTTCAACTCCTGCCTTCCCCTGGAACCGCAGGGTTGGACCAAGGTTTTCTGGCCCTCGCTACGCCTTCTGCGGCATGATCCAGGGTTGGAACCTATTTTGCACACATGTGGAAACGGACCGTCGCGCGATCCATGGGTTCGGCGGAATACCGGTGGCCCATCCGGGTTTTGGGCCTGTTCGCGTTGATCTATGCGCTGGTGTTCGTTCCCAACCATCTGCTGTTCCGAACCTATGCCTTGGACCTCGGCTTGTACACCCACGCCGCCGTCACCTATGCGCACGGGCATCTGGCGGACTGCAGATTGTTTCTCGGCTCCGGTCAACCCTTGCTCGCAGACCATTTCGACCTGCATTTGATGCTTTGGGCGCCGCTGACCTGGCTGTTCGGCCAATGGACCCTGCTGTTGGTGCAATGGGTTGCGGTGCTTGCGGGCGGCTGGGGTATGTGGCGTTGGCTGCGTGAATTGGGGGCGTCGCCAAGCACGGCTACATGGGGCTTGGCGCATTTCCTTGCCTTTTTCGGAATATATGGTGCCTTTACGTTTGATTTTCACAGCAACGTGGTCGCCACCATGGCATTCCCTTGGTACGGCCTGGCACTGGCCAAACAGCGGAAGGCATGGGCCTGGTTGTTGTTGTTGTTCATGCTTTCCGCCAAGGAGAACATGGGCATCTGGCTGTGCTTCGTGGCCATCGGCTTTTTGGTCCACCAGGGAAAAGACAAGGCCATGCGATGGATGCTTGCTGCACAAGCCTTCACGGCCCTGGCTTGGAGCACGGTGGTGATCGGCTTGGTGATGCCGGCGTTGGCTGGCGGCGTGCCATATGTCGGATGGAAGTACCCGGCGCTCGGGAGCGGTCCCTTGGACGCCGTGCGCATCCTGGCCTTGCATCCTGCGCAGGTGTTCCAAGGTCTTTTGGACGGGGGGGATGTGCCGGAGGGCCATGCCATAAAACAGGAGATGCTCATGCTGCTGTGCATCGCAGGAGGCTGGGCCTTGTTGCTACGCCCCTGGATCCTCCTGATGGCCGTGCCTTTGCTCCTTCAAAAGCTTTTGCACGCCGGGCCGGCACAGTGGGGCGTACTGGGGCACTACTCCGTGGAGTTTGCGCCGCTCTGCACAATGGCGGTGTTCACGTGGCCACCCGTGCGGATGGGGACCCGTGCAGGGAAGGTTTTGGCAGTGCTTGCCACAGTGGGGTCCATTGCGGTTGCCGTGCATGTCATGGATGCCAGCATCTACAAGGAGAACCGTGCCCGGCAACGGGTCTACCAAGCGGATCATTATTCACGGGACTATGATGTTCCGGCCGTGCGGCGCTTGCTGCGCGGTATTCCATCCGGCGCAGCTGTTTCGGCTTCCGCGGCATTTGTGCCACACCTGGTTTCACATCGGGACTTGTACCTGTACCCCGTGCTGGATCACGCGCAGGTGATCGTACTGGCAACCAAGGAAGAACCCTATCCCCTAAGCCGTGATGAATTCGCCGCTTCACAGGACACACTGCGCCGGTCGGTGCATTGGGCCGAAGCGGAACAGTGTGATGGAGCCGTGATGTATACACGGAAAACCCCATAGCCCGCATGGGAACAGAAATGACGCGAAGCGGTTGTTGCACTCCCACGGGCGGGAGCAGGGCAACGGACAATGGTGCCCACCTTTGCAGGCGATGGACAGGGGCACGTTGACCACGGAATTCATCCGATCGCTGCAGGACGCGGTTCCCGCCGATGTAGTGCTGACGGATCAAGAAACGCTTGCCAAGTACGGCCACGATGAAACCGAGGACCTCCATTTTCCGCCCCAGGTGGTGGTACGTCCACGCACCACGGGGGAAGTGGCCGCCGTGGTGAAGTTGTGCGCAAGGCATGGTGTGCCGGTCACCCCCATCGGGGCACGCACCGGCCTGAGCGGCGGGGCACTTAGCGTGAAGGGCGGTGTGGGACTGGCCTTGGACCGGATGAACACCATCGTGGACATCGATGAGCTGAACCTGCAGGTCACCGTGGAACCGGGCGTAATCACCCAGGTGCTGCAGGAAGCCGTGGCCGCCAAGGGCCTGTACTATCCGCCCGACCCCGGCAGCAGGGGAAGCTGCACCATCGGCGGCAACCTGGCGGAAAATGCCGGTGGGCCGCGTGCCGTGAAGTACGGCGTCACACGCGATTTCGTGCTGAACTTGGAAGTGGTGTTGCCCGACGGTGAAGTGGTCTGGACCGGGGCCAACACCTTGAAGAACGCGACCGGCTATGATCTCACCCGGTTGATCGTGGGCAGCGAGGGCACGCTGGGCATTATCACCAGGGCGGTGCTGCGCTTGGTGCCCCTGCCCAAGGAAACACGGTTGATGCTGGTGCCCTTCCGCGATGAGCGCAAGGCGTGCGAAGCCGTGGCGGCCGTGTTCCGCGCGGGGATTACGCCCAGTGCACTGGAGTTCATGGAGCGCGATGCGATCGATTGGACGCTGCGTTATGTGCAAGGCGTTTCAGTGAGCATCGCCGACGACACCAAGGCGCACCTGTTGGTTGAAGTGGATGGCAACCATGCGGACGTGCTGATGCGCGACTGCGAAACCATCCTGGGGGTCATGGAGCAACACGATTGCCAGGAGGTGCTCTTCGCCGAGACTGCCGCTGAGAAAGAGGGCCTTTGGAAGCTGCGCCGCCGTGTGGGAGAGGCCGTGAAGAGCAACAGTGTGTACAAGGAGGAGGATACGGTGGTGCCGCGCCATGCACTGCCTGACCTCCTTGCCAAAGTGAAGGAGGTGGGTGCACGCTACGGGTTCAAGAGCGTTTGCTACGGCCACGCCGGCGACGGCAACCTGCACGTCAACATCATCAAGGGCGACCTGGCTGATACCGTGTGGCAGCATGACCTGCCCAAGGCGATCCGGGAAATTTTCACATACACCGTTTCCCTCGGCGGAACCTTGAGCGGGGAACACGGGATCGGGCTGGTGCAAAGGCCTTACATGGACATCGCCTTCAACCCGGTGCAGCTGGACTTGATGCGAAGGATCAAGAACAGCTTCGATCCGCAAGGGATCATGAACCCGGGCAAAGTGTTGCCCTAAGCCCCTCCGGGTACGTTATGCCAGCTTGAATTACAGATCAGGCCATAAGATGCGCGGCTAGTTTTTTCCAGGACGATCCGGGGGGCCTGTGGCGTAGCCATAGCTATGGCACTGGGTACCCGAAGAAGTAATACCCTTTCATCATACATATCCGCCTGGTCCGTTCCTGGTTGCCGCAGAGTCTTCTGAGGAAGACCGCTGCGGAAGTGTAGGTGGTTGTGAATGGCGAAAGGGTATAATGCGGAAAAGGGGCAAGCAAAACCTGTCCCGCCACAGCGGGATCGGACCAATTTGTGGTTCAAGTTGGTATTAAGGTTGCCCGTGGTCCACGCTTCGTGCCAATTTTCCGTTCGGGTCCCACCACCGCCAAACCCCGGTTTCGCGGCCTTCCCGGTACCAGCCCTGGCGCTGCGGTTTCCCGTTGCCGTAGAACCAGGTCCATCGCCCCGTGCGCTTCCCCTGGTGGAATTGGCCGGCGGTGACCGCTATGGACGTGCTGTCCACTTTGTACCACTCCATGTAGGCGCCTTCCGGCATGCCGTTGTCGTACCAGGTCACCTGGCGCGGCGACCCATCGGCGAAGAAGCGGTACAGCACCCCATGCGGCCCGCCGTCCCTGAACCGCTCGACCCGCAGCAGCTGGCCGTTGGGCGCCCAATACGCCTGCAGCCCATCCTTCTTTCCGTGTTCATAGGTCACTATGGCCAGGGTATCGCCTGCAGGGCCCAAGGTCACCCAGGGGCCATGCCGGCTGTCGTCCACATACCGGCCGGTGGTGGTTGATCCGTCAGCGGCAAAAAACCGGACCGGTCCGTCCTTCACACCATCTCGGCGGGTCACTACCGCACGTAGGAGGCCATCGTGGTCACGCACTTGGTTCACCACGGGCCGGCCGCTACAGGCCGCCAGCAGCATCAGGGTGATCATCCCAACCACGGGGTTCATCACGAGTGTGTGCGCAGTGGGCCGGGGCAACGCGGTGGGATGTACTGGATGGGTTGCAGACACGGACGGAATGTTGCGATGAAGGTACACTCCGGAAGCTTCCTGCCCCGAGGCTTCACTTGCTTCGGCCGCACCATCCCGATATGCGGCGATCGATCGATCAAGGTACTACGGTAACCGTGCCGCGGATCTCGTGGTTGTCCTTGGTGAAAGCTTCGCGCAGGTTTGCTTGGAACACGTACACCCCCAAGGGCATCTTCTTGCCGTCGGCCGTGCCGTCCCATTCCTCATACGGGTCCGTGCTGGAGAACACCTCGCGGCCCCAGCGATTGAATATCCGCAAGGAGTAGCTGTCCAGTTCCACCACGTTGTTGATGGGCCGCCAGGTGTCGTTGATGCCGTCGCCGTTGGGGGTGAAGGCGTTGGGCGCGAAGTACACGAAATCCTGCTGTTCCAAATGGGCGATGATCGTGTCCGGGAAGAAGATGGTGACCGGGATCGTCGCCATCGTTGTGTCGTTCTGGTTCGGGGTGTTGTACTTGAATTCCCAGTACTTGAACGAATAGTACTGCCCGGGGAACACGGTCAACGTGTCAATGGATTCGGGGATGCGTTCCACGGTGGCCGGGAAATCCGTGTACAGGTCCAGGTTGTACCGGATGGCCGCACTGCCGGGCGGATCGGTGAGCAGCACCACCGGGTACTTGATGGGTGGGGCGAAATGCGCGATCACCGTGTCAGGTGCGGCGAGGTCCACCGTGGCCACGCTGTCCGATGGGGAGGGGGACACATTGGCCTGGGCCGTTTCCCAGTGGTCGAATTGCCATCCTTCGGCGGAAATGGCCTGGATCGTGGTGGCGATGCCTCCATAATAGGTTCCCGTGAACGGATATGATCCCGGCTGGATGGAATTGATCTGGATGCTTCCGCTCAAGGGCGGTTCCACTTTGAAGACCACGTTGTACGGCCCCTCCAGTTCGTAGCAGTCCACCATGCCTTGCTGGATGTCCGTGCAGCGCGCAGTGATGAAGTCCCGCATCTGCTGCACGTTGGCCTGCCACTCGGCCATGGTGCCGCCCCAGCGGGCGACCTGCCCCGGCATTTCGGGCGTGATCAAGTTGATCAGGCTGTCCAGGTAGGGCAGCATCACTTGGCAGCTGAACAGGGTGTTGCCCAGGTCGATGTAGCGGTTCACGTAATAGTCGTGCACCATGGGGTTCTCGTCCATCAGCTTCTGCAGGATGGGCACGTGGCCTTGGCCGCCAGGGTCGGGCAGGTTCTCCGCGTTGCACGGGTCGGCGTCGGGGGTGGTCTGCGGAACGCCGGTGTAGTTGATGTAGTGGCCGAACACCGCGTCATTGTCCCACAGGGTATAGCCCCACTTTTTATGTTGGCCGTTCGGGTTCATGCCCCGCCACCAGCCGGTGTTCCAGTTCAACCAATCGGTGCATACGGTGTAGCTGTTCAACACCACATAATCCACCAGGCTCCTCCAGTCGAACTGGCCGTCAACAGTGCCAAAGGCTGCCGGGTCGCCCATGTTGTTGCCCAGGATATACGCGCGCAGGGCATCCCAATCCGTTTGCGCCTGGGGGCCGCCGTATTCGCTCCAGGTGCTACCCCAGGTTTTCAGGTATTGCAGGTCGTATTTGTCTTGGCCGTAGTAGCCCCTGGTGTAGTCGTTATCGTCCACCTTCTCCCGGATCTCGTACACGCCCCAGTATTGCCCATTGACGTACACCACGCACGGTTCATACGTGCGCACGTCCAACTTCAGGTGCCCTGCCTGCGCCAAGCTGTGCACATAGGCATCGCGTATGTGGGCGCCATCCTCGAAGGGGTAGTTGTCATTGGCCCCGCCCTTGATGATCAGGCGTTGGTATTTGTCGCGCTGCGAGGCATGGAAGACCGGGTAGTGGATCGCGCTGTTGTATCCGCTTTGGTCGCGGGCGATGTAGTCGAATCCCCGCTGGTCGTATGCCCAGGAGTCGTTTCCGTGCTTGTTGAACTGGCCGGTGGCTTCATCCCGAAGCAGTTGGTCCGGCCCGAAGTATTCAAATGAGCCCCAAGGGTCGATCGAGCCGTTGCCGTTCACCAGGTCGTCCACTTGGTCGCCGGCCACGCTCAATACGGCGGTGGTGTGTGTGGCATCCACGAAGTACGTGTTGGTTTCCAGGAAGCTGGGCGGCACACCGGGCGTGGAACTGAAGCAGCGTGCGCGCACCACCGTGGTGGCCGAAAGGTTGATCGGGCCCGTGTAGGCCGTGGAGGCTGCTGTAGGCTCCGTGCCGTCCAAGGTGTAGCGGATGGTGCTGGACCCGTCGCTGGTGGACATGGAGATGCTGACCTGCCCGTTGTAGAACCCTGCTCCCGGGCTTAGCTGCGGCTTGGGCGCGTATGTGGGCGAAGCCCCAGAATTGGGCGCATTGGGCGTGGGAACAAGAAAGGGCGACCACGTAGCCGCTCCATCGGTGGTGCGCCCCAGGCTGTGCCCAAGCTGGGTCAGCGGGTTCAACACGGCGTCATCCACAATGGTGGCGGAAGGGTCGGAGAGCACCACGTGGTCCCCCTCGGTCTGGTTCAGGTTGAAGCTGGTGTGAAACTCTGCGCCGGCGGCCGTGTTCCGTTTGCTGAAGAAAACCATCAACCGCCCATTGGCTGCAATGGATGCTCCTGCGGGAAAAGCCCATTTGGTGGGGTTGCTCACCTTGTTGCTCAAGTACCAGCCGCTGAGGTCCACTGCCGCCGTGGTGGTGTTGAGCAGTTCGGCCCAATCCTCGTGCTCCCCGAAACTATCCGCTAAGCCGTTCATGTTGGAGGTGTTCACCTCGTTGATCACCACTTGGGCCGTGGATGAAAGGCTGATCAGCACCGACAGCAGAACGGATAATTGGCGCATAGCGGGAGTGTGGATGGCGGGAATGCCCGTGGTGAAGCTTGGGTGATTTCCCACCGGTTGGGCGTATGACGTACCGGGGGTCGGGAACGGTGCCTGCATTTCCCGCACGGTGTGCCCGATGGGGTGCGCAGTGCGATGAAAAGGCACATCCCGGTCGCTGACGGAAGCATGGCAGCATTGGTCTATTTCCGTCGAAAGCGTCGGACAACGGTCTTTTTGTCCGCTTCCACGGAATCTGTCTGCTGGAACTCCGCCTTGAGCGCGTGAAGCACACGGCCATCGGGATCGGTCAGCGCGGCCCAGGCATCGATGTGCACCACGGTGGCGATGGTGCTGTCTATCGGGGGAACCCGGTCTTTTTGCACGGGGAACACGTTCTGTTCCCGCAAGGTCATTTCCAACGGTGCGGCGCTGCGGAACAAGTTGGGGTCTTTGGCCCAGGCATAGGTAAGGTCGTACCAAGAAGGTTGGATGACCACCGCCGTGCGCCCATCCCGCCATGCATCCACCTGCGC
Organism: Flavobacteriales bacterium; assembly: GCA_023957375.1. Classification (GTDB taxonomy): domain Bacteria; phylum Bacteroidota; class Bacteroidia; order Flavobacteriales_F; family PHOS-HE28; genus PHOS-HE28. The sequence goes on from JAMLHB010000001.1 coordinate 80,465, forward strand.
GGCCACCTGCGAAGGATGCAGGTTGTTTCCCCGCCAGGGGGCAAAGGTGGCCAGCATGGCCACTACCGTGCCGCCTGCCAGGATGTTCTTCCATTTGGGCAGCACGGGCAAGGCCTGCACGGCCAAGGCAATGAGCAGGTAAAATCCAGGCGATGCGAACAGCAGGTACCGGTCCAAATACATGGGGAAGAGGAAGGAAACCAGGAACATCCCCAACAGCGGTATGGCGGTCCAAAGCAGCGCAATCGCCATGGCGGAGCTGCGGATGCGTGTGCGCCGGAGCATCAAGGCCGTAGCGATCAGGGCGATGAAGAACACCGCCACCACCGGGGCATTGCTCCAGCGCAACACCATGTTGTACGGTTCCTCCCAGCTTGGGGAGGATAACCAGGTGCCGTTGCCAAGGCTGTCGCCGGCACGTTGGCCCAAGATGCCCAACAGAGGCAGGCTGCACAGCAGGGTGAGCCCTGCAGCGGCCAACATCTTCACCCGCACCTGCCGCAGCATGGGCACATAGAACACCAGCACCACCTCCAGCCCCACCATCAGCCAACCGAAATAGTGCGCCCAGGTGGCCAGCACGTTAGCTGTCACCAACCAGCCGATGGAGGCCGGGCGCAGGGCCGGGTGCCGGTGGTGATCGTCGGCCAAGCGTACCAGTTGCCACACCGCCCAAGTGCACGACAGCACCAGCAGCGGGTAGGCGCGCACCTCGTGGGCAAATGCGTAGCTGTGCTGGCTGAACGTGAAGAGCAAAGCGGCGGTAAGCCCTGCCATGATGCCCCCCGACCGCCTGCCCAACAGGAACAAGGGCCACACGGTGAATGCGCTGAACAGCGCCGAAGGAATCCTCAGCCAGGCAGGGTCCAACGGCACCAATGAAGCCCAGCCATGGATCAACAGGAAATACAAGGGTGGATTGTTCTCCGTACGCAGCATGGCAAAGAGCTCGGCCAGCGGCCGGGTGGACCAATAGACCGTGAAGGGCTCGTCACCCGCCAATTCATTCACTCCGGTCCACGCCAGCTTCAATACCAAGTTCAACAGAACCAGGGTGGCGGGCCACCACCATGCCGATGGGCGGAGCCTGGAGGTCAAAGTGGTTGGTACATCAGTAGGTGGATGCCGATGTCTTGCACCTCGAACAGGCTTCCCAGCCTTGTGAAACCGGCACGGGCATAAAATGGAACCGCCCGCTGGCGTGCATGGCACCACACCAAGTCGGCATGTCTGTCGAGGAGGCCGTCCATCCCGAAACGCAGCAACCGCGCGCCCAAACCTGCCCTGCGGAATGGCGCTGCAGTGGCCATGCCGCGCACGCGGTATGGCCGCTCTCCCTTAAGCATCGGGTTCCGTTCCGGAAGGAAGGAAGCCACGGCCACCAGCTCACTGTCTTGTTCAACGCCGATGTGAAAGCTCCCCGGGTTGCGGTCCTGCGGCCATTCCATCTCCTCCATGGCCTGCATGGGCCTTAATACCTGCTGCCGCAAGGCATGGGTTTCCTCCGGTGAGGCGAAGCGGATGTGCATGGCGGTACGGCAGCGCCAAGTTACGCCCGCACCGGTGCTGTTGCTTCCCAACCCTCAGGTGCCCGGGTTTTTGCCGAATGTGGCCGTGGCAAATTACTTGATGTACCGCAGATCCTCGTTGGCCTTCAAACGCCGCAGCGTGGCCAAGATCAACCGGATCACGTTCTCCACGTCCTGCCGGTTCACGCTTTCCACCGTGGTGTGCATGTAGCGCAGCGGCAGGCTGATCAATGCGCTGGGTACGCCTGCCGCACCATAGGCAAAGGCATCGGTGTCCGTGCCTGTGGCCCTGCTTACGGCAGCTCGCTGGAAGGGGATTTTTTCCGCCTCGGCAGCGGCCACCACTTTGCGCAACAGGTTGTTGTGCACCGCCGGCCCGTATGCCAGCACGGGGCCTTGCCCGCACGCGATGTCGCCGCTTTGCACCTTGTTCATCATCGGCGACTGGGTGTCGTGCGTCACATCGGTCACCAGGGCCAGGTCCGGCCGGATGCGTTCCACGATCATTTCCGCCCCGCGCAGCCCCACTTCTTCCTGCACGCTGTTGGTGATGTACAGCCCGAAAGGCAGCTTCACCCGTTGTTCCTTCAGCAGGCGGGCCACCTCGGCGATCATGAAGCCGCCCATCCGGTTGTCCAGCGCCCGGCCCACAAAGGTGTTTTTGTTCAGTACCATGAACTCGTCCTCGTAGGTGGCCACACAGCCTACGTGGATGCCCAATTTTTCCACCTCATCCTTGCTGGCGCAACCGCAATCCAGAAAAATGTTGTCCAGCGATGGGGCGGGATCGTTCTTGCCGTTGCGCACATGGATCGCCGGCCAGCCGAAGATGGCCTTCACCATGCCCTTGTCGGTGTGGATGTTCACCCTTTTGCTCGGCGCGATCATGTGGTCGCTGCCACCGTTGCGGCGCAAGTAGATGAAGCCTTCCTTGGTAATGTAATGTACGAACCAGCTGATCTCGTCCGCATGGGCCTCGATCACCACCTTGTACTTCGCCTCGGGATTGATCACGCCCACCGCCGTGCCGTACGGGTCGGTGAAGTGCAGGTCCACCCAGGGCTTCAGGTAGTCCAGCCAAAGGCGCTGGCCTCCACTTTCAAAGCCCGTGGGGCTTGGGTTGTTGAGGTAGCGCTCCATGAACAGCAGCGACTGGGGGGTGAGAATGCCCTTGGTTGAACGAGGGGCTGCCGCCCTGGTCGGGGACTGCTTCGTGGAGGCTGACTTTTTTGCCATGGAAAGGAGTTGCTGCCGGTTTGTGAGGCCGGGCAAAGGTATCCGCCGCCCATGAGGCGAACATCCGCAAAGCGATCGCGTATGAACAGCGCTTGCGAAACAAGTCCAGGCATAAAGGTCCCCCATGTACCACCGCACGATCCTCCTGTCCATCCTGCTGCTCACCGCCGTGGCCGTTGGTGCGCAAACCCCGGTGAACGTGCCTTTCGACAAAGTGCACATCACAGACGGGCAGCGGCTGAAAACGGCGTTGGCGGCCATGAAAAAGGGGGATGATCTTGCGGCCAAGGGCGGGGTGGACAATCCTGCCGCCATGACCGCATACGAGGTGGCCTTTGCCATCAATCCGGACAATGCGGAGCTGAATTTCCGCATGGGCGTGTGCCTGCTGAACGGACCGCATCCGGCCGGAGCCGTGGCCCGTTTGCAGCGGGCTGCCGAACTGGATCCCTATCTGCCGCGGGTGCACTTCCTGCTGGGCCATGCCCTGCAACTGAATGCCCGCTGGGAGGAGGCCATCGCATCGTTTGAACGCCATGCCGAGGTGATCCGCCGCACGCCCGACCCCGATCGCACCTACAACATGGTGGGCAAGCGGATCACCGAATGCAGGAACGGCCGGACGCTGCAGGCCGCACCTACGCGGGCGGTGGTGGCCGGGCTGGGGCCCGCGATCAATACGCCGGGCAGTGAATACGGGGCCCTGTTGGGCGCAATGGACGACCTCTACTTTACCGCGAGGCGGCCGGAAACCACGGGCGGCAGGGTGAACAAGGTGAACAATACCTGGTTCGAGGATATTTATGTAAGCAACATGGGCGCCACCGGATGGACCGGCCCCCGGCCCGCCCCCGGCCAATTGAACAGCAACAGCAACGATGCCACCGTGTCCATGGATAAGGATGGCGGACGCATGATCATTTACCGCGATGAAAAGAACGGTGGAGATCTTTACGAGAGCACCGTGGTGGGCGGAAAATGGTCTGCGCCCGTGCCCTTGCCCGCCACGGTGAACAGCCCCGCGCAGGAAAGCAGTGCTTGGCGCACCGATGATGGCCAGTGGCTCTATTTTGTCAGCAGCCGCGAGGGCGGACTGGGAGGAAGCGACATCTACCGCAGCCCTTGGGACAGCGGGCTGGGCACGTGGGGCCAGGCGGAAAACTTGGGGCCGGACATCAACACGATCTATGACGAAGAAGGCGTTTTTGCGCCCGGTGACGGCAGCACCATCTACTTCGCCAGCCAAGGACACAATTCCATGGGTGGATACGACTTGTTCAAGTCTTCCCAGCGGGACGGCCGCTGGACCAAGCCGGAGAACTTGGGCTGGCCCATCAACTCGCCCGGCGATGACCAGTTTTTGGTACTGGCGGCCGACGGACGAAGCGGCTTCTTCAGCAGCATGCGGCCGGGCGGGCAGGGCGAGGATGACATCTACCGGGTGGATTTCCCGGCGGAGGCGAGCGTGGCGGAACCCGCCTTGTTAGCCAGCGCAGGAACGGCCGTACCCATCGTGGAAGATGAGAAGCGCATGCGATTGGTCGCCTTTGTCAAGGGGTTGAAGCTGATGGATCATACGGAAGCCATCGTGCAATTGAAGAGCCTGGATGAGCCCTTGCTCAACATCACCATCCAACCGGATCCCGCCAGTGGCAGCTACATCGCCGAGGTGCCGGTGGGCAGGCCCTTCGCTATCCACGTACAGGCCGATGGATTCCTGCTACACTCCGAGCACGTGGACGAGCATGTCGGTGAAAACCAGCTTGAAATGAGCCTTACGCCCAGTACCAAGGGCAATAGCGAGGTGATGCGCAACATCTTTTTCAAGCATGACAACCATGCACTGGACGAGGCCTCCACGGTGGAGCTGCAAACCTTGGCGGATTACCTGAAGGCCAACCCGGGCCTGCGGTTGGAAGTTGGCGGCCATACCGATAGCGATGTGGGCCCCATTCCGAACCAAAAACTTAGTGAAGCGCGTGCACAAGTGGTGGTGAACTGGTTGGTCGAACACGGCATTTCACCGGACAGGTTGGAGGCCAAAGGCTATGGCGATAGCCAACCAGTGGTGCCCAATGACAGCCCCGAACACAAGGCGCTCAACCGGCGGACCGAGATCCGCGTCCTGTGAGCGCGGACGCCCGGCCTAATATTGCCGCTGCCCGTTTGCAACGTGCAGTGATGGCCCTTGACCAATTCCCGCCAGATCTGGTGCCGGTGCGCACAGCAGACGGCTCCCATACCTTGGACAGTCGTGCACTGAAGGAGCATTACCACTCCCTGCATGGAGCTGCTGCCGAAAGCCGCCATGTATACATCGCAAACGGTCTATTGGCCACCGGACGGCAAGAACTGCGCATCCTTGAAATCGGGCTCGGTACCGGCTTGAATGTCCTGCTTACCTGGATCGAATGCGGGCGGCGTGGCTGGAAGGCGGATTATGTGGCCTTGGAGCCTTTCCCGCTGCCCGAACGGCTGTGGAGCGCCTTGGGACACCCGGCAGCACTGGGTGCCCTGGGGCGGCAGAATGGATATGATGCCATGATGCGGGCCCGTGCCGGCGAACAAATACTCCCTGGCGATGGTTTCACCTTCCGATGGGAAAGAGGCCTAGTGCAACACATTCGGTATGTGGAGGAGCTCGACCTGGTGTACTACGATGCGTTCAGCCCGGCGGTGCAGCCCGACATGTGGACAAAGGCTGTATTTGACGGCTTGTGCCGGGCCATGCGGTCCGGTGCACGATTGGTGACGTATTGTGCGAAAGGGTCGGTACGGAGGGCCATGATGGAGGCAGGGCTTGAGGTGCAGCAGCTCCCTGGCGCACCGGGGAAAAGGCAGATGACAGGGGTGCAGCGGCAATGATGGGCGTGAACAGCTTCAACATCCGGGTGTACGGCGTGCTGGTCCATGCCCAATGGCTGTTGCTTTCGGATGAGGTGGTGCAGGGGAAGCGCATCACCAAATTCCCTGGCGGGGGCCTGGTGCCCGGTGAGGGTACGCTTGATGGCCTGCGCCGGGAGATCCGTGAAGAACTGGGCCAGGAAGCACGGATGCTGCACCATTTCTACACCACTGATTTCTTCCAGCAAAGCGCGTATGTCCAGGGAGACCAGATCATCAGCATCTACTACACTTTTGAAGTGCCGCGCCCCGGGGCGTTGCTGAGCGGTACACCGGCTCCCGGCCTTGGCGCGGACAAACAACAAATGCTCCGGTGGCTGCCACTGGCCCAGGCGCAAATAAGTGATGTAGACCTTCCCATTGACCGAGTTGTGATGAAATTGATCATGCAGCGGAAATGGATGGGGCAAGCCAGCCCGGTGCCACCAGCAGGTCTTCCCATCCGTTGAAGGTTCCCTAACTTGCACCCGATCCGCCAGCTTGGAACAAGTTAAGACGCCAGGTTTTGCCCATGGAAAGCCGGTATGAAGACCTGTTCACGAGGTGAACCCCTTGGTGATTGAACCCGAAGAAATTGATGAATCCTGTGCGGAACCGGTCCGGCGACCCCGATTTCATTGTGTTTTCCATCGGGGATTCGCGTAAGCCCAGCACGTGGTCCAATGTGCCTTATTTCTTTACGCGCACATTGGAACGGAAGGGGTTCAGCGTGGAACGCGTGAACATTGGGCCGCCCCGGAGCGTGCAATTGCTCTTCGACGTGCCTTGGAAAGCCCTGTGCAGGGTATTTGGAAAGCAAACCCGCTTCACCTATTTGCGCAGTGCGCTGAACCGGCGCATCACCGAGGCGAAGATCAAACGCACATTGCAGGCGTTCCCCCAAGGTCATTGCGTATTCATGACCTATTCCTTCGGGGCGGGCCCCGGCAGGCCCTATACCCTGTTCTGCGACCAGACCTTTGAGGACCACATTGTCTATTATGACGAGCGCAAGCCGGATAAGCTCGAACACCCCACGATCGTTGCCGAACGCATGAACCTGCGCAACGCCGGGCACGTGGTGGCCTTCTTTCCCGAACTGGCCGAAAAGTTGAAGACCCTGCACGGGGATAAGGTCAAGTATTACGGGAACGTGGTGAACATCGATGAGGTGGAAGTGGATGCTGACCGATTGATCCAGCTCAAGAAGGATACCAATGAGGTGGTCTTCATCGGCAACAACAGGTACAAGGAGGGCTTGGTGCGCCTGGTGGATGCCGTACGGTTGCTGAACCGTTCCAGCGGTGCCCAGATCACCGTGAACGTTGTGGGCATGGACCGGTTGGAACTGCCCACGGCTCCGGCAAACGTCAAGTTTCACGGGTACTTGGACAAAGGGAACCCCGCCCAGAAGCGTGCCTATATGGACATCTTGGAGCGTTCACGGCTGTTCATCAATCCCATGCCCAAATGGGGGGCTTTCTCCGCCTCCTGTGAGGCCATGTACCTGTATACCCCCGTGGTGATCGTGGCCTATAATGAGTTTGAGGCCACCTTCGGAAAGGTGGATCGGGTGGGCTTTGGCTTGGCCACCGGCGAGCCTGAAGAACTTGCCGGGGCGATCGCCGGGCTGATGGCGGATGAACGGACTTGGACGGAAAAGGCGCACGCGGCCCATGCAACCACGCAGGCCATGACCTGGGGCAACTACGTGAGCCGCCTCCTGTCCGACCTGGGCATCAGGAGCGGCGCATAGGCCAGCTCCTCACGCAAGCCGTTTCACCACTATCCGTTCCACACGGGCGCAGAAGTCGTCAGGGCCCCAGGTGCGCCAGGGCAAGGCATCCAGCTTGCCGCCCATCAGCAGGTACTGGTCCAAGTTGGCCGCTTGAAGGTCTTCCCGAACGTGTTTATGGAAATTCACCAAGGCGATCCATCCGCCGGCATCCATGGTCTCCTCAAACCATTCCGCGTAATAATCCTCCTCGCCCGCGTGGAAGTTGAGCACGTTTTCGCCGATGAGGATGAACTTGTGCAGGCCCTCTGCGAGCATGGGTTCCACCACGTCCCGCTTCAGGTACATGATGTCGTTGTGCAGCAGATCGTTCCATTCGCCGATGAGCTCGATCACCACATGGCCGGTTTCATAATCGGCGAACAGCACCTTCAGGTACAGCGTGCTGCTGCCGAAGCTGTCCCACTGGGGGTGGATCACATGGTCATACACCGCATGGGTGAACTCGAACTCGCTGTGCTCGGCCCCGTGGAACGGTGAAAGCGGATCTGTTTCGGCCGTGTACAGGTGGCGCCAATTAAAGTAGGGCTCGATGGCGTGCATCAGCGGCAAAGGTCAGTAGCGCGCCCATTCCGGCAATGTGCGTGGAACACTTTGGGCGGCACGACGTCAGCGCACGGCAAAGCGCGCCGTGATCGGCCTGCCACCGTCCCAGGCGCGCAACCAGTAGGGCCCCGGCGGGAGCTCCAAGTCCAAGGACCTGCGCATGGTGCCGTTTACCACGGGTATCACGAACGATCCCACCGGGCGGCCCAGTACATCCAGCACTTGCACTGACACCTCGGGCGATACGAGGCCATGCCCGGCCACGGTAAAGCGGCCGTTGTTGGGCACCGGGAACACCGTCATCCCGCCGGAAGACCCCCCCAGGTCCGCAATGCCCATGGTGGTTAGGTCATAAGCGGCCGTAACCGTGCAGCCGTTCACATCCGTGACGGTAACCGTGTATAGCCCGTTCCCCTGGATGACCATGAAGGGGTCATTCCCGCCCACGGCATTTCCCTGGAGCGTCCATGCGTAGGAACTGAACCCCGAAGGAACCTGCAACACCGGGCCGTTCAGAACGATCTCCACCTCGGGGCAGACCACCACGGTATTGCTCATGGCCGTGCAGCCGAAGCCGTTCATGGCTTCCACCTGCCACAGGCCGGGGCCGGTGGGGAATAGGCAGGCTCCGTGGGCGTCGGGCACGGTGTCCCCGTCCAGGAACCAAACATAGCCCTGCAATGCGGGGCCTTCAATGCACAACTCCCCGCTTTGGCCATCCTCCTGCAACACCACCTCCGGCAGGGGGTACACATGCACGGTGTCGGTATGGGTAAACACGTCCTGTGCGGATTCCCCCACCACCAAGTTGCCGGTGGTTCCGCCCGCTACGTTCACGTTGTATGTGCCTGCGCCGTTGGCCGGCAAGTTGTACGTGCCCAGCAAGTCGTTTTGGCTAATGGCATCCTCATCATAAAAGGAAATGGAGTAGGGCGGGATGTTCAACGGCACGTCAAGGCCACTCCACGTGGCCGTGTGCGAGTTGTCCACCGTGGAGGAGGTATACGTCGATCCCGACCCGTCGGTAAGCACGAAATAGAGGTCGGGCGCCCCCTGGCAGCCGATCAATGGCAGGTTCGGCTCTTCCACATCGCCGCACCAATTGTCGTTCACCCCCGTAAGCGCCACCTGCTGCAGCACGTAGCCGCCGATGGTGGTTTCCAGGGTGACCGTGTAGTCGCCCGCTTCGCTGTATTGGTGCACGGGAGGAATGTTCGCCGTGCTGCCCGTTCCGTCGCCGAAGTCCCACACATAGCCCGTGGGCGAGGGGCTACCGTCGATCAAGGCCTCGAACTGCACGGCAGCACTGCCGCAGCCGCTGATCGGTGTGAACGTGAACCCGGCATTGCCGCCGCTGCCCGGAAGCACGGTCAATTGGATGGTGAAGTCCTCTGGAACATTGAGGTTGAAACCATTGTACGAAACGCCTGCCAGGATGCTGATGGTGACGGGATAGCTGCCCGCCACCACGGGTGTGCCGCAGATCTGGGCACAACCGTGGGATTCGTTCTGCGGGTAGTATACCCCTCCTGGTTGGTTGTACTGGATGCTGAGGCCGAAGGGCAAGCCACTGACACCGGTGATCGTCATCTGTTGGAAATCCACGGTAACGCCCGTGCCGGGATCCGTGAAGGTGGCAGGCATCCAAAAGGTGATGGCCGTTTGGTATTGCTCGCCGGCCGTGGCGTCGGGCGGGGTCAACGGGCACATCGTTGGATAGGCCGGTGAGGTATTGCATCCTGTGTCGGGTGTGCAATCCGGGCACTGGGCTACGGCGCCGTAACTGGCCAAAACAAGGGAGAGGAACAGGGTAGCGTAGCGCATGAAGGAGGGGTGATGGCACGCAAAATAACCTTTCCAGCCCGGAAATGAAGGTCCGGTCGTTGCTGAAGTAGGAGCAGGGGTTGTCCGGGGAAAAGGGCAAGAGGGTGCATCCACCTGCACCCTCAAACGCACATGCACACTGGTTTCCCGGTGTTGCCACAGGTTGCATCCGTGGCTGGATCACCCTGATCCTCGCCTTTATGATCCTTTTCCCCCGGCCTCCACGGCCTTGCGAACGCTGCCATGCTTCCTGAGCAGTGCATTCGCCGCCTCGTAGTCCACCTGCAAGGCTTCCATCACCATGCGCGTGCCGCGGTCCACCAGCTTGTTGTTGCTCAACTGCATATCCACCATGCGGTTGCCCTTCACCCGGCCCAACTTGATCATCACACTGGTGCTGATCATGTTCAAAACGAGCTTCTGTGCGGTACCGCTCTTCATCCGCGTGCTGCCGGTCACAAATTCCGGCCCCACCACCACCACCACGGGATGTTCGCATGCCAGCGCCACGGGGCTGCCCGGGTTGCAGGTGATGCAGCCGGTGAGCAATCCTGCTGCGCGTGCGTGCTCCAATGCCCCTGTTACATAGGGGGTACCGCCGCTTGCCGCAATGCCGATCACCGTATCATCGGTCCCGACCGCATGTTCCTGCAGGTCTTTCCAGCCCTGCTCCCGGTCGTCCTCGGCGAACTCCACCGCCTTGCGGATCGCACGATCACCACCGGCGATCAAGCCCACTACCATGCCGTGGGGCACCCCGAAAGTGGGCGGGCATTCGCTGGCGTCCACAATGCCCAAACGTCCGCTGGTGCCGGCGCCGATGTAAAAGAGCCGGCCGCCCCGCTGCATCCTCTCCGTGATCTCATCCACCAAACGGCCGATGTCGGGGATCGCTTGGGCCACGGCCTCAGGCACCGTGCGGTCCTCCGCATTGATGCTGCGTAGCAGCTCCGCAGTGCCCATCCGCTCCAAATGGTCATACCGTGATGGGGATTCCGTAATGCGTTCCATGGGCATGGCAGGGTGCGAAGTTGCGAACTATGCGGCATCAAGATCCGCGTTCCCCTACTTTTGGCAACAGCTTGTGCCGGCCCAATCCCAAGCCATTGGCTGCACCAACCCACCCACAGCATGCCCGTAGGATCGAAACGGCGTCGAAACGCGGGGCACCAGCCCGGATGGGGAGGGTTTCGCAGCGACTTGGCCACCGCACGAAAACGCATCCTGCAACGGACCGGCGGCCACCACAAGTACTTCGTGCTCTTTGTCCTCGTGCTGGGCCTGGTGCTGCGCGCATGGCGCCTGAACGAACCGGTGAGCTACGATGAGGCGCTGACCTGGACCGAGTATGCCCGTAAGTCCTTCGGGTTCCTGCTCAGCGACTATACGTTCACCTCCAACCACATCCTGTACTCGGCGCTGGCGAAGATTTCCGTGCTGCTTTTCGGCCTGCATCCGTGGTCGTTGCGCCTGCCGGCACTGGTCGCAGGCATGCTGGTGCTGCCCTTGGCGTATTTGTTCGTGCGCATGGTGTTCAACCGGCATATCGCGGTGATCTTCCTCTGCCTGCTGGCCGTTAGCAGCCCGTTAGTGGAATATTCAGCCATGGCGCGCGGATACAGCTTGGTGTGGTTGTTCACCATCTGTGCGCTGCTGGCTGGCCGCCACTTTGTGAAGTCGGAAAACTGGGTGAGCGCCGTGTTGCTGGCAACCAGCACGGCCTTGGGCATGTGGGCCGCACCGGTGATGGTGTACCCGGCGGTGATGGCCTATTTCTGGACGCTCTTCATGCTGATGACCAATTACCAGAGCACGCTGCGGCGCCGGGTGTTGAAATTGGCGGGATCGTTTCTTCTCGCGGGGGGCTTGGCGTCCCTTTGCTACGCACCGGTGATAGCCATGCACAGCTTGGACAGCTTGCTGCACCACCCCTCATTGGCCGATCATACATGGAACCATTTCGTGAACACCCAGCAGGACCAGGCTTTTGGCGTGTGGGCCTACTTGACCGGAACGAATGCCATGGCACTTTCCTTTGCTGGGGCGGCGGCCATCATCTATGCGGCCTATGTCAGTGCAAAATACCGGTTGATGCTGTTCGCATTGGCGTTGGGCACCTTGCCCATCGTGACCGTGCAGCACATGGTGGCGGCACCGGCCGCATGGACGTTTTCCCTGCTGGTGTTCCACATGGGCGGCGCCATCGGCCTGTTCTATTTACTGAAAGCCGTGCGGGACAAAGTGGCACCGGATTTCACCAAGGGGCAGCGCACCTTGCTGGGCGGAGCCGCTGTGCTGCTCATCTTCGGCATCCTGGCCATTGGCAACGGAGGGGACGATGTGGAACGCTTCCCGGAGGCGGATACGGCGGCAGCCTGGGTGGCTGCCCATGCCCGGCCCGGCGATCGCCTGGGCGCACAGTTGCCATGGGATGCTCCCTTGGGCTTCTACATGGCCTGCCACGGTGCCGATCCCGAGATGCTGGACCCCCAGCATGATGCCACAGGGAACATCTTCATCGCTTTGGCACCGAGCCATGGCCAAACCCTCGGGTCGGTGTGGCGCAATGCCGGATTGGCCCATCGCCAAATACCGGTAATGCGGGAAGTGGGGCAGTGGGGGCGGCTGGAGATGTACACCCCGTTGTGATCCTCGTTTCTGCGGGGAAAAACCGGCGATAGGGCAGTTCCGAAAAGAAAGCGGACCTTTGCAGCCCGAAAACCGGCTTATGAGCTGGGCCGGATCAAAGCAAAATAACGTGGAACATGGCTGAAGAAGGACGTCAGGTCATTTACAACATGGTGAAGGTGGGCAAAACGCTGCCCTCCGGCAAGGCCATCCTCAAAGACATCTACCTCGGCTTCTATTACGGAGCCAAGATCGGCATCCTCGGCCTCAACGGATCCGGGAAATCCACGCTCATGCGCATCATCGCCGGCAAGGAGAAGGATTTCCAGGGCGATGTGCACGTAACGCCCGGATACAGCATCGGGCACCTGGAGCAGGAACCCGTGCTGGACAACAGCAAGACGGTGATCGAGATCGTGCGCGAAGGCGTACAGCCCGTCATGGACCTGCTGAAGGAGTACGAGGATGTGAACAACAAGTTCGCAGACCCCGACGTGCTGGAGGACCCCGACAAGATGGAAAAGCTCATTGCCCGCCAAGGCGTGCTGCAAGACCAGATCGAGGCCCAGGGCGCATGGGAGATCGACCAGAAGCTGGAGGTGGCCATGGATGCCCTGCGTTGCCCCGAACCCGATGCCAAGGTGAGCGTGCTCTCGGGCGGTGAACGCCGCCGCGTGGCCCTGTGCCGCTTGCTGCTGCAAGCGCCGGACATCCTGTTGTTGGACGAACCCACGAACCACCTGGATGCGGAGAGCGTAGCCTGGCTGGAACAGCACCTGCACAATTACAACGGCACCGTGATCGCCATTACCCACGACCGCTACTTCCTGGACAACGTGGCGGGCTGGATCCTGGAACTGGACCGTGGCGAGGGCATTCCGTACAAGGGCAACTACACCAGTTGGTTGGAACAGAAAACCGCCCGCCTCGCCCAGGAAGAGAAGCAGGAAAGCAAGCGCCAACGCGTGCTGAAGCAGGAGTTGGAGTGGGTGCGCAGCAATGCCAAGGCGCGCCGCACCAAGAGCAAGGCCCGCTTGGAGAACTATGAGAAGATGCAGGGCGAGACCGTGAAGGAGAAGGAAGCCAAGCTGGAGATCTTCATTCCCAACGGCCCACGCCTGGGTGACAAGGTGATCGAGTTCAAGGACGTTTCCAAAGCATTTGGCGACCGACTGCTCTTCGAGGAGGTGAACTTCACCCTGCCACCCGCCGGCATCGTGGGCATCATCGGCCCCAACGGTGCGGGAAAAACCACCATGTTCCGCATGGTGATGGGCATGGAGAAGGCCGATTCCGGCACCATTGCCATCGGCGATACCGTGCAGATGGCCTACGTGGATCAGAGCCACAAGGATCTCTCGCCGGACAAGACCGTGTTCGAGGTGATCAGCGGCGGCATCGAGAACATCACTTTCGGCAACGTGGTGATGAACGCCCGTGCCTATCTCGCCCGCTTCAACTTCACCGGCAACGACCAGAACAAGAAGGTGGGCATCCTCTCCGGTGGCGAGCGCAACCGCCTGCACTTGGCCATGACCGTGAAGCAGAGCAGCAACGTGCTGCTGCTGGACGAACCCACCAACGACCTCGACGTGAACACGCTGCGCGCACTGGAAGAGGCCATCCAGGACTACAGCGGGTGCGCCGTGATCATCAGCCACGACCGCTGGTTCCTGGACCGCATCTGCACGCATATCCTCGCTTTCGAAGGCGACAGCAAGGTGTACTGGTTCGAGGGAGGGTTCAGCGACTACGAGGAGAACTACAAGAAGCGCGTGGGCGACATCGTGCCAAAACGCCTCAAGTACCGCAAGCTGGTGCGCGGATAAGGAGGCTGCATTTCCCCGGAATTGAGCGGGCAAACTTTGGGAATCCTAAAGTCCAACTTTAGGATTCCCAAAAGCACCAAGTCTATTTTGCCTTACTGAGCCAGGTGGGCAGGTCCATCGCCTTTGCCCACCTGCCAAGGCTTACAGGAGGTTTATGCAGTGCTGGCCGGTACACGAGCGCCAGGTCCATCGGATGCTTGATATCTTGCTTTTCTGAAAGGAGATCGCGTACGCGCACAAGAGGGGAGGCCATGGACGGCAGCGGCGTGCGGGTGGCCTTGCACTCCAGCAGCGAAAGGCTGCCGCCCTTGCCAGGAACGATGAAGTCCACCTCAAGCCCGTATTCATCCCGGTAGTGGTACAGCTCGCGGCGCATGCCCTTGTTCACCTGGCGCTTTACCACTTCCGAGGCGACGAAGCCCTCGAAGAGCGCACCCAGGAACGGCGACCGCGCCAGCTCTGCGCGCGTAGCGATCCCCAGCAGGTGGCAGGCCAGCCCGCTGTCCATGAAGTACACCTTCGGGGACTTCACCAGGCGTTTGCCCAAGTGGCCATGGAAGGGTGGTACCAGCAGGATCTGCTGGGTGGTTTCCAGCACGTTGAGCCATTGGTTGATCGTGGGCACGCTTACCCCCAGCGGCGCGGCAAGGTCGGTGCGGTTGAGCAGTTGCCCGTGCCGCGTGGCCAGCATCGCCATGAAACGGCGGTAGGTGGCCAGGTCCCGCACGTTGGTCACCGCGCGCACGTCCCGTTCCAAATAGGTCTGCACGTAGGAGGAGAACCACAGGGAGGCGATGGACGGCCTCGCCACCGCCTCCGGGTAGCCGCCGAGGAACAGGTCCACCTTGGGCGTTTCCGTGGTGGACAGCGGGTACAACTGCAGCATGGCCGCCCGGCCCGCCATGCTTTCAGTGACGCCCTGCATCAATGGTGCATCCTGCGAGCCAGTGAGGAGCCACTGCCCGGTGCGGCGCGGGTTCCTGTCGATCCGGGAGCGCACGTAGGAGAAGATCTCGGGCACGTTCTGCACTTCGTCCAGTGCGGCAGGAAGCCGCAGCCCGTCCAGGAAACCATGGGGGTCGGCGCGCACCCGGGCAATCACGTCCGGGTCTTCCATCAGCGTGTAGGAGGCTGCCGGGAAGAGCTTGCGCAATAGCATCGTCTTTCCGGCCCGGCGCGGCCCGGTAAGCACCACGGCGGGGAAGGAGCGTGCCGCCTTCAACAGGATCGGGCTAATGTCGCGGGGAGTGTAACGCATTGGAAAAACTAAAGTACAACTTTAGAATTCCCAAAGTTAATGCACCATCGGCCCGATGGCAACCAATGGACCTGGATCTCCGCCAGGCTGGGATCATTGGCCGGCCCCGCGCATGGATCCTAGGAGGTGGAAAGCCCAGTCTTCCGCCCAATTCCATTCCTTCCAAGAGTGTTCGGGCCAAGTTTCCAGGAAGCGGTCAGATCGACTTTTCATGATCGCCCCATATTCTTCGGGTGTCATGTACTTCGTCCAACTGTAGCCCTCAGCACCACCGATCAGCCGGGCATTGCTTGCCGCGATCAGTTCCAGCCTTTCCTGGGGCTGCACCAGGTAAGGCAGTGCCTTGTCTGAAAGTGTGGCAAGGAAATCCAGGTGTACGAAGGCCAGGCCTGCCTGGGCCATGTTGTATCTGGCGATGATGCCATCCCAGTTGAACAGGGACATCGACAGCACGATGCAGTACATCGTGGCGGTATTCGTTCGCAACAGGAAGTGGACCGAACGGGCTTGCTTCACTTTCAGAAGCACCAATGCCAGGCCGATGAGCAATGCCAGCAGAAAGAATGCCACGCCGATGCGTTTGTAGGCCAACGCATAATAATGGATGTACCAATAGTTGCGCATGCCCACTGAAAGGGCCAGCACCATGTTCTGGACCAGCCAAGCATAGCTCAGTGCCTTTAGCACGCGGTTCTCCTTGTGGAAATTCAGGTCTCCGCGGAAGTAGTACAGCACAATGGCAGCCCCGATCAAGATCGACAGCAACAGCATGTAGGTGCCTTCATGGACGAATTGCTTGAGGTATTGCCCGTCGAACTTGAAGTCCAACCAGACGTACCGGATGTCGAGCACATTGGCGGTGAGCAGCAGCAGGTTCAATCCGGCCAAAAGCACCGTGGCGATGCGGACTTCGCTGCGGAGGTGTTGCCCATACACAGCTTCCGGTCCCGCTTGCAGGAGATCGCTGCGTGGCGCAGTCCAACGGGAAAGCGCCTCATTGCGCGTGGACAGGAACAAGTAGCCGCTGACCAACAGGCCAACGAGGAAGATGCCGATCAGGGCAATGTCCAAGTGATCAAAGATGGCCAGCATATAGCTCATGAAACGGTTGAATTGGGGGTTGGACAAGCGATACATCCCTGTGAATGCAAGCAACACGATGGGCACAATGGAAGCTTTGAGCAACACGGTGGAGGAAAGACCGGCTCTCATGATCTTTTCTTGCAGGAACGGGCTGGTGCGTGCAAGTGCCCTGGGTACGGCCCACAAGTGGATCAAGCTGGCGATGGCCGATCGGTGCAGGGCATTCAATTCTGGTGCCACCAACACCCCAACGGTCAAGCCGACGGAGATCAGGTTGACCACAATGGCCAATGTGGATCCATGCACCAACACCATTGCTGCAGTCAATATCATGCCACCTACGGAAAGAATGGCCAAGCGGGAAGCGGGTACGCGGCGCATGCTCCACCACGCTGCCGCCACGATCGCCTCGAAGACAAACAGGTTGATCCCGATGCCTACACCGTGGAACAGGTAGGTGTAAAGCCCTGCCATGGAAACACACAGGATGAACAGCTTGGCGGAATGGCGCATGCACTTCTTTTTCCGATCAACGCGATGCTTGCCTGATCGGTATGCGCAGTTATGCCAATTGCGCATTCAAGATCGGCCATGGATGTTCCTTCATTTTGCCGCAGGGCGATATGCGGGGGGCGTTGCGTAGCGTTGCATACGGGACGACCTCTGCGGAAAAGTCATGCGGGAAAAGTGTCATCCCGCAAAGCGGGGGGGGGGCGGCAGGTTGTCTGATGTTGAATGCGTAATTGGTTTGAGGTGGTTGCATGAGGCTGATATGGAGGAATCCGCCTACCTTTCGCCGCGAAAACCAACCCAAGATGCCGCAGGACCAAAGGACCGAACTGAACCGCAAGCGCAAAGCCGCCAAGAAACTCGCTGAATGGCGCGGAAGTGATGCGGCCAAAACGCCGAAGCGCAAGAGCGGGGCAAAGCAGGAAGCCAAGTAAGTAGGCCCGACGGGCCCGAACGGGGAGGCGCATCGACCGGATGGATCCGGGCGGTGCGCCTTCGCCGTGTATGGCACCACACAACTGCCGCATGGCCGTGGAGGCCGAGCTGCAGCCCGGAGGTCGGTGCGATGTGCGCTATTTCAGCAAGGTGACGTGGCCCAAGAACTCACGCTTGGTCTGCAAATTCTTCACCGCGTAACGGATCCGGTACACGTACACCCCGGAGGAAAGCACCTCGCCGCTGTTGTTCCTGCTGCCTATCCACGGTTGGTACGGGTCGGTGGTGCTGAACACCAATTGCCCCCAACGGTCGTAAATGAGCATTTCGAAATCCGTGATGGTGCGCACGTTCGTGCTCATGAAGAACACATCGTTCACCCCGTTGCCATCGGGGGTGAAGGCGTTGGGCACGTAGGGTTCAAGTACGTCCATGATCTCCACGAACTGGCAGACGCTGTCTATGCACTGGTTGTAATTGAACGCGGAGAGGCACACCCGGTAGATGCCGGGGACTTCGTTGGTGAAGGTGAAGACCGTGTCGGCATTGGAGCTGGTGGCCAGGCCGGCGATGTCCCACAGGTAGGTTTGGGCACCAGTGCCGGTGCTTTGGAAGAAGATCGTTGGATCTTCGACGGTGGATGGCTTGGGGCCCCACACAAAATCGGCTATAACGGGCGGAGGGCCGGTTACGGTGACCGAACTGTTGGCCAGGCATCCGGCAGCATCGCGGATCAGCAACTGATAAACTCCTTCACAAACGCCCTCCAGCACCGGGGAACTGCCCCAAGCCGCACCGTTGTTGAAGCTGAACTCCACTGCCTCGCCGTCGAATATCAGCACTTGGCCATCGCAATATCCGGAGCAGGTTACCGGCACGGTGGCCGTAGAGTCGATCTGCAACTGTACGGGCTCCATGATCGTGAAGCTGCCGGTGCCGGTGCATCCGTTGTCATCGGTGATGGTGAGCTGATGGTCACCTGCACAAAGCCCTTCCACGTTGTCGGGCCCGGTTCCCGGGGTGCCGGCGCTCCAGGCGTAGGTGAAGCCGTTCCCCGCATTGCCGCCGGAGACAGTTGCGGAAGCAGTGCCGTCACAATACGTGAAACAGATGGCATCCGTGACGGTGAATGTTGGCACGATCGGGTCCGTGAAGGTCATCAGCACGCTGTCCACCGTATTGCAGTACACGCCATCGTTCTCCCGCCAGTAAAACCAGTGGGATCCCCCGCTGCCGGATGGCATGGTCACCGTGGTGATGGGCGACTGGTTGTTGGTGAACACGGCACCCGGTGGACCGCTCCATTCGCCCACTCCCGTATTGCCGGGCGTGGCGTGCAGGCCAATGGTGAGGTCGCAGGACACGTCGGCGGGCCCGGCATCAGGTACCCCGCAGCAAGTGGGGTCGGTATCGGGTTTTACCGTAACCTCCAGTTGGGAGGTGGCCATGCAGCCCCCGGGGGTCGTTACGGTATAGGTGAATGAATAGGAGCCGGGCGCATAGTTGGAGGGGGCGAAGTTGTCGGGTACCGCCCCACCGTTCGCTGCCCAGGAACCGCCGGGGTCCGGCGTGCCGCCCAAGGAATCGGTCATCAAAAAGGTGGGGGAGGAAACGCAAACCACCGCAGTTCCATCTTCGCCCGGGTCCAATTGCGGAGGCGGCGACACCAGTACGCTATCCAAAACCGCGCAATCAGGGCTGCCGGTAGGATGGACCGATAGGAAGTACCAAGTGGGCGAAGTGACCCACACCATGCTGGTGGCGTCGGATGGGTCGGCCAACCCCGATGTAGGCAGCCACGCATACGTAACGGGAGGCGCACCTCCGCACTGCACGGTACCGCTCCAGTTCATTCCGGCGGGCGGGTTATTGGGTGAAGTATACACGGCAACACCCAGGTCGTTGAACAGGGTGAATGAGTTTTCATCGTTCCACGAGCCGGGATTGAAAGCGACCGAGATGGACGCGCCGGATGAAACGGTGAGGGGCACTGTTTGCTGCATGCCCGTAGGCAGGTAATAATTGGTGCCCACTCCGTCCACGGTCACGGTGATCGATCCGTTGCCGTTCCATCCGTCGCCCCAGTTATCGTACAGGGTAACGGTCCAGTTACAGGTATTGGGCGGGCCATTTGCGGTAATGGCACCGGCCATGGGCAATGAGTCGTTGCAGAGGGTGAGGGCTGGGCCGGCGTCCACCTCCATTTGAGGGGCCACCGTAACGGTGATGGTGGTGTCGTAGGTGCATCCGAAATTATCCGTTACGTGGAAGGTGTAATCAAAGGAGCCGGCAACATTTGGGGTGGCCTGGGCCTCTGTGGGATCACCTGGGTCACTGGTCAGGAACGGCCCGCTCCAGCCCAGTGAATCAATGGAGCTGCCCAATACCGGGGTGAACTGGGCCGTGTCGGGGATCAGCGCCGGGTCGAAGTTGATGGACCAGTCGCAGAGGAAGCCATTGTCAGCACCCCAAAGGTCGGTGACGGTGAAGGTCCAGGTGCCATTGAGCGGGCAGCCGATCAAGTTCGTGAACGGTTGCACCGGCGAATAGGTGCCCGGGATCAGCGCATTGCTGGACGGATTGCCGCCGGGCATCACATGGGGGGTAGTGCCAGATGAGGCAGACTCGGCCCAGGTGCCCCACGTAGCACTTGCGCTCCAGCAATACTGCCAGCATTCGCCGGGCACTGGATTGTTTCCATTGTCGGTATCATTTGCGCCGCCGATATAGGTACCACCGCCACCCTGCTGATGGATGACCATGGTCTGGCCGTTGGGGCAAGTGACCTGCACCGCCAGGTCGCCCAAAAAACTGTGCTCCATATTGGTGCAGATCGATAAAATATCGTCCGTTGTGTTCACGCTCTGGCCGGGTTCGAACTGGGTGAACACGAGGTCACTGGTAAAAGGAATGCCCAAGTCGTCGGGCAGATAGACCCCATCGCCGAAGTTGGCTTCGGGCATGCCCGTCCAGGTGGTGGGTTGTACCACGCCGTGCAGGTCCACGATGGCGCCCAGGCAAGTTTCCATGCTTTCCACCGTACCGGAGAAATTCGGGGTGGTGCTCACCAGCACCTCCAGGTCCACCATGTTGGAGTTCACACATCCGTTGTCATCCACCAGGTTCAATTGCACCATGTACTGGCCCGGGGTGGAAAAGGAGTGCGTGGCCGTGGGCGAATTCACCGTGGTGCCATCGGCAAAGCTCCAATTGTACTCCACAATGTTGAACCCCGCCGCGGGATATGAGCCGGTACCGTCAAAGGTGATCTCCTCTCCCACGCACACCATGGCGGGCGTGGTAGGCTCGCTCATGATGGCCACCGCAGTTGGGCGTTCACAAGGCGTGTAGCAGGTGATGCCGGCAGCGAAATTCCCCACACCGCCTCCGTTGGAGGTGAACTGTAAGGTGAGGCACCCGCTGGTATTGTAAATGGTGGCCGAGCTGATCAACCCTTGCAGTTGCGTACCGGTGTATTCACCCAAAAAGTCGGCCGCCGTGCTGTTCCCGTCCCAGATCCGCATCCGGTCGATCGGTTGGGGCAATTGTTGGCTGAGGTCGAAGATGATCCAGTTCAGTGAAATGGCGTCCCCCGGGGTGTCGGGGCAGACAACCAGCGTGAAATTCTCATTGTTGCCGTAGGTGCCGGTGGGTCCGCCGGTATCCTCGATCACGCCCGAGCACGTATTGATGGACCCGGCGCTGATGCTGAACTGCTGTGCTTTTGCATGGACGAACGGAAGTAACAACGAAACCACGGCAATCGCGCGTAGGAGTGTTTTCATCTGGGGAGAACGCGGCTGAATGTGCAAGTTGGTGAAGATAGAGGGCAGTGCCGAAAGCCTTTCGCCTACGAGACCCTTGAAAGGCTGATCGGGTTGCCTGGACGATGGAATAAGGGCCAACACAACCGGTTGTGCTTATCGCCCACCGTCCCTTTGTGCGGAAACCATGCCCTACCGTTCGGCCCTACTGCCCGAACAAAGGCATCGAGGACATGTCTTGGATCGCAAAGCCATCGGTGCTGAACAACTTGGTGTCCACCTTGCCTACCACCAAGTCGCGGGTGAACATCTCCACCTTCTCCTTGCCGTTCTTGCTGTTCCAGGTGCTCTCCATCACCATGCCTTGGTAGGGAGCCTTTTGCCAACCATCGGCCTTGGCACCCACCATGTGGCCCAATGCCTCGAATGCGTTGAATTTGATGTCCTCGGCGATCCATGCTTCACCATGGCCGTCCTCGTTGCTGTACGTGTACTTGCGGCAGGTGTGGCCCTCGATGGCCTTGGTGTCGTTGGTGCGTTCCACCTTGCCCGAAGCGTTCTCTTCCGTGCCATCATCCGCCACTTTGACCCGCATGCTCTTCATCTTGATCCCGCTGCGTTGGCCCTTCTTGTCGGTCATCAGCGTATAGGTGAACTTGTTCTTGAGGTCGAAGACCATGCGCATCTGTTCCTGCCCTTTGCCGGTCTGGGGCTCCATGGCCATGTGGGCATCGTCGAAGGCCATCAGCATGTGCATGGGGCTGTCCTTCTCGGGGCTGCCGTTCTTGTAGCTGTGGATCTCCCACCGGTAGCTGCCGGTGAAGCCCAGCGGCGTGAAGGGGGTGTTGTCCTCCTCGACAGTGACCTTCTCTTTCTGGCCGGCGGCCTTCATCAGGTCTTGCAACGATTGTGCGTGGAGGGTGGCGCTGCAACAGAGCAGGGCGGCGAGCAGAAGGGTAGGGGTACGCATGGCGGAATGATTGGGGCAGCAAGGTACTTCGGCGGGCGGAAAGGCGGCGGTGATGAGCGGTCACTTCCAGCTCTCCTTCGTGATCTCGAACACCTTGGGGTCCACCGGGCCGGGCTTCAGCTCCAGCATCTTCATTACCAAGTGGTCGCCGCCTTGGTAGGTGTAGTCCACTTCCAGCGGCATGCCGGGCGCGGTGCTGGTGACCATATTTCCCAGTAGGAGGACCTCGATGCCGCCCCATTTCTTGCGCGCGCCCACCACATCCTGGAAGAGGGACGGCGTTGCGGGGTCCACCCAGCTGGTGCGGCGCGTGGTGGGGATCTGGTACAGCCGCTTCTCGCAGGTGCGCCCGTGGATCTTCTTTGTGCCGGTGATCACCGAGTCCGGGTGGGCAGGGGCCACGGTGGAGGTGAAGTATTGCTGAAGCAGGGAGTGGCCGGTGGTGGTAACGGTGCTGTCGGCCGCCAAGGCGTACTGCGTTTCGCGTGCGCGCTTGCGGTCCAGCACGTAGGCGCGGGTGTGCGTGTTGGGCAGGGGGCCTTCCGCATGCCCCAGCACTAAGCTGCGGGTGCTGTCGCTGGCGTAGAAGACGGTCCAGGTGTTGGTCGCGCCCTGCGCATTGGTGAGGGTGTACTCCAGTACGGCGGTGCCGATGAACTGGTTGGTGCGGCTTGCCATCACGCTTTCCATGTGCGGGTTCAGCTTGGCGCGCCGCGTACCGCCGACACCGTCCCCGTGCCCGGTGCCGGTACCCGCAGTGGGCTGCCTGCCGGTAACGCCTGTTCGCTTGGGCGGTGCCTGCGGTGTGGGCGGCGGCGGAATACCCGCGTCGTCCGGGTCCACGTCGATCTTCACGGGCTTGGGTTCGTGGGCAGGCATCAGCAGCATCTCCCCGTCCGGTGAAGCCTCCACCATGCGGGTCATGCTCCTCGGCTCCAAGGGTATTTCCCTGTCGGGCACCCTGTCCGTGCCGCGCTGGTCGGGATCCACTTCCATGCTGGGCATTTCCACATCGCGCACATCACGGATCCGCACATCCGGTATGGTTTCCACCGCCGGGCTGCGCCGTTCCTCCAAGCGCTCATCGCGCACCCGGTAATAGCGCAGGTCGGCCACGGGCGGCTTCGCCTTGCCGGGCTTGTAACTGGTCAGGTGCGTGCCCATCACGGCCATCGGCATCGGCTTATCCGCCACGCCGAAGAACAGCAGGTCCTTCATCTTTTGGCCCATGCGCTGCACCATCCAATGGCGCATGTCGAACACCGGGTTCAGCACCTCTTTCTCCGGGATCCAGAAGTGGCTGAGGAAACGTTCGTTCGTGGTGTGCAATGTGCAGGTGCGCCCCAGCATTTTGCGCGTGTGTTCGGTGGCCGTCATGGGCATGTCCAGCCCGTCCCCGAACTCCTTCAAGCCTACGTTCTGCAGCGTGCTGATGTACAGCTTGGGGATCACGTGCCCGCTCATTTCGTTGTGCGTGGCCATCACCACATCGGCATCGAGGTCCACGGCGTAGAAGAGGTAGCCCTCATCATCGGGATCGTCCATGATCAGCACCGCGCGGCGGGCATCGGCCCAGTAGGTGTACTTGGCCAGGCGGTGCGTGGTATCGCGGCCGGTCCTCTTGTCGGGCAGGCCGATCACCATGGAAGGCGTTTCCGCCGTGAGCGTGCCGATGAATTGGTTGTCGGGGATGTTGCGCTTCTCGGGTTCCGGGGTGTAGGCAGCGGGCAGGCTGTCGGGCTTCAGGTCGCTCACGTAGGCGCGCATCCACGCGGGCAGGGTGCCGATGCCGCTGTTGTTGTTCCAGAGGAAGCGCTGCTCCATCACTACGCCGGGTTCGCCATCGATGGTGGGCATGGGCGCTGCACCGGGGGTGACCGATACCACTTCGATGCTGCTTGCGCCGGTACTGTACCTGCGCTTCGTCCATGCTGCGCGCATGCTGGGGCCGGCGGTTCGAGAGCACAGTGCGGTCAGGAACTCCAGTTCGCCTTCGCGGCACAGCCACGGCGCCCACACCTGCATATCGGCGAAGAGCTTGGGGTGCTGATCGGTGCGCCAGTAGTAGGTGGTGTCCTTGTTGCCATCGGTACCGAGGAACTCTTCGCACTGCGCGCCGAGGAGGTTCGCCGTGCGCCCTGTGGTCCGCACCGAATCGCTCCAGATCGTGCGGAAATAGCCCACGTTCGGCACGTGCAGGTCCTCCACCATGAAGTGCGTGCGCCCGTTGTCCGTGGCGGCTTCCATGCGGATGTTGGCGGCGAGGTCGATGAAGTACATGCGCCGCAGCTTGCCTTGCTGGTCGATGTCCTGGATCACCACGCGGTGCTTGTCGCTCCAGAAGTCGAAGCGGCGGCCACCTTGTTTCTGCACGCTCCATGTGCCGGTGAAGGCGTTGGTGTGCAGCGGATCGCGCTTCGGCAAGGTGTAGCGCACGGGCTTGGCGCTGAACGCCACTTCCTGCATCCACCGGGGCAGTGTGCCGGGATTGGCGGGGGATGCGGATTGGGCGTGGGTCGCCGCTCCAAGCAGGAAGAGGAGCGCGAAAAGGGTAGGACGCATGGCGCGAAGGTCGGGTGAAGGATGCGGCGGCAAGGCAACAATCGGGCCAGCGCGGTGTGCTCAGTCCGTCAGTTTGAAACGCATGGGCAACGATTGCCGCACGCACACCGGTTTGCCGCCCTGCATGCCAGGCTTCCATGCGGGCATGGCCTTCACCACGCGCAGGGCTTCCTCATCGCAGCCGTAGCCGATGCCGCGGATCACCTCGACGTTGCTCACCGATCCATCCTTTTCCACAACGAACTGCATCAGGACCAGGCCTTCATGCCGAAGGTTCTTGGCTTCTTCCGGGTACTTCAGATGCTCGCTCACATACGCGGACAAGGCCGGCATGCCACCGGGGAACGAAGGCATTTCTTCCACCACGATCAGCACCTGGTTGCTATCCGGCACTTCGGGCCAGGGCGTATCAATGATCGGAGGGTCGTCGATGATCGGTACGTGGCGGATGTTCGGGTCGCCTTCCTGGGCCATGGTCGTGAGGCTGGCCACAAGCATGGCAAGGGTGTATGTGAGGCGCATCAGCGTCGGTTTCGTCGAGGTAGGGAATAAACGTGGAATAGCGTCCTAAAGCGCCACTACCAGGTCCATGTTTGCCGCATCCAGCTTTCCCAGGAGCCGCTCCGCCCGCTTGGCATTTTTAGCCCGTGCCAGCGACCAGGCCCGGTCGGAAATGGCCTGTAGGGCATGGTACATGTCCGGTCGAAAGGGAGCGGGGTCGCTATTTTCGAATGCGGCGGCAATGGCCCGGTATGGTGCACCTGCCCCAGGGGTGCCCGCGTCGAACACGGCGGCCAGACCGTTGTACGTGGAGGCCATCACCCAGCCATCATCTTCTTCCGGAAACACCTGCCTCCACCGGCGCGTCAGTGCGTCGGTGCGATCAGCCAGTTCATCGGCCAAAATTTTCCGCTGCGCCGGGTCCCGGGTTGCATGCAAGGCGAGAACTTGGTCGGCGATCCACGGTGCGGTGGAATGGATGCCTTGCACAAGGGCAGTTGAATCACTCGATGCCATTGTGCGCGGTTGTTGAGCGCTTGCCCAAGAGGTGAAGCCCAGTGCAGCGAGGAGGAGGATAAACCGTGCGTCCATGCATCACAAAGCTATACAATCGCAGAGAGCCGGATCCAGCAGGGAAGGCGAACGAGCGCCGCTGCTACTGGTGCAAACGGAACTGCCAGCCCAGCCCGGCGCTGAGGATGGCCTCGTCCAGCTTGATAGTGCCCTGCGGGCCACCTTCATAGCGCGACCGAAGCAACCGCAGGTCCACGAAGAAGTGGAAGTAGTCCCACACCGCGTAAGAGAGGCTGCCGCACAACGCCATGGTGGGCACTATCCGCATGGGGAGCGGATCAGTTACGGGACGCTCCAAGGCGATCATTGGGACGATGGGTTCGTTTGCGGGCTTCACGAAGGAAACGCCGGCCTGCACACCGGCGGAAAGGTCCAGTCGACCGTGCATGCTGTGAAGAAAGGGGCCGAAGGAGACTTGGCTGTTCGCTTCCAGCGGAGCGGGCTTCTGCTGGCTGTTCACGTACCAAAAGCCGTCTCCGCGAAAGCTGATGCGGTCCTCCGGGAAGTACTCCAGCTTGCCGCCCAAGTAAATGTTGGTGGTGCCGCCGTCAAACAGGAACCCCGGGCTGATGGCCGCAGAGGCACGGAGCAGCCCCGCGCCGGTGTACGGAACTGCCTCTTGTGCACGCACCATGAACGAAGTCGCTAATGCGCCGAGAAGAACAAGCGGCTTCACCATGCGTGGAAGAGTTTGTAGTTGAAGCCAAGGTGGAAAAGCAAATGACCTTCCAGGCTGCCCCCTTTTTCATGGTGGAATTCCACGCGGCTATTGTGCTGGTCGGCGTGAACGTCGGTGCCCAAGTGGATCATGTACTGGCTCACCACGGAGAGGTCGAAGCGGTCGCTGAGGTTGAGGTGGGTGCCCGCACCGGCTTGCACGGCGCTGCTCCAGCGTTCAGCCCGGTTGGCGGCATCGCCGTTGGCCAGTTGCCGCGTGTAGTCGAAGCAGTGGCCGGCCAGCACATAAGGTTGCAGCAGCCTTCGTTCCGTGCCGGCAGGCAGTACGTAGAACAGCACGCTCCAGCCGATGTGCTGGTCCTGCCGGTGGGCAAAATCGCCGATGTTGGCCGTGAAGTAGTCGTAGTACCAATCCGTGTTCACCCGCTCGGCCAAGCGTATCCGGAACTGCCCGCCGAAGCCGCTGCCGGTGCTGCCCGCGTCGCCGTCGTTGAAGAAACTCATGGAACTGCGCCCGCCAAAGCTCACTACTCCAGCATCCTGCCAGCTTTGCGCCGATGCGGTTGCCCACAGGCAGGTGGCTGCGGTGAAGAGCTTGATGCGGTGGTGCATGGCAGGGAAACGCATGGGGCACATCGTCTCGTATGCGATGAGGTTGAAGAGCTCCTATGATGTTGACGGAAGGGCCTGCTGCCTCGGGTTGGAAAGCCGGTACAAGGTGCCGCTTTTTCAGCCTTGCGTGGCGGGATGCAGGAACAGCATGCGCCCGAACTGCAACGTCAACGCCGCGTAGATGCCGGTGAGCACCCAAAAGAGCGTTCCAAAGCCGGGGTCAATGGCAGCCTTCAACAGTGCTAACGCCCCCATGGTGAAGTGCAGAAAGTTGCCGAGGAGGATGGCCTTGCCATAGATGCCACCAAGCACCGATGCCTTCGCCGTCCAGTTCATCACGGCGAAGCCGAGGTAGAGCGCACCGGCCAATTGCAGCAGCACGGGAACCGCACCCGTGGCAGGTTGACCCAAGAAGGCCAAGGTTTCTTCCGGTGCGAAGGAGAACAGCAACCCCAATGCGGCCAGCACGGTGGCACTAGCGATCATCACGTAGCGGGAGTTCATTTTGGTCGGAACTGTCAATTGCATGCAGCACTGCGGCAGTTCCGCTGATTATCTGGTGTACAGGAGGAGGTCCAATTCATCCTCCAACCGCTTGAAATCCTTGTCTGCGGTCATCAACCTCACTCCCAGGAACCGCGCGGATGCCGCAATGATGGCATCGGGCACCTCCAAGCCGGTAGCACGGCGCAGCAGGATGGCATCCGCATTTATTACGGGATTGCTTTCCACCACAGGAACCTGCATCAGGAAATTCTCGATCAGGTCAATGGCCGGGGCATCGATCTTCGGGTAGCTCAACAACTCGATGCGTGTAATGAACGAGATGTACAGGTCCTGGCCGTCGATCAATTTGGCCAATGCCATGTCGCCCTTCAGCGCGTAGAGCACGATGTTGGTGTCTACCAACAAGCGACTACCAGCCATCGCGCATCTTCTTCTGGATGACCAAAGGGTCCTCCTTCAGCTTCAGCTTTCCGGCAAAGCTCAACACGTCCACGCCTTTTTTGCGGCGAACGCGCTTTTTGCTCTTCAACAGCGCGGAAAGCTGTTGCCGTGTGGTGGTGCGTTTGATGATGGTGGTCATGGCTCTGACTTGGATCAAAGGTAAACCGGATGCAAGGAAGCTCAGATCACCCCGTCCTTGATCACCAACCTTCTGTCCGCCATGTGGGCCAACTCCTCGTTGTGCGTCACGATCACGAAAGTCTGGCCCAGTTCCTTGCGCAGTTCAAAAAAGAGTTGGTGCAGTTCCTTCGCATGCGCGGAATCCAGGTTGCCGCTCGGTTCATCGGCCAGCACCACGCCGGGGTTGTTGAAGAGCGCCCGGGCCACGGCCACGCGCTGCTGTTCACCACCGCTGAGTTGTGAAGGTTTATGGTCACTTCGGTTGCCCACGTTCAGCCGTTCCAGCAGTTCCTCGGCGCGCGGGGCGCACTCTTTCATGCTGCGCCCGGCGATCAGGCCCGGCATCATGGCGTTTTCCAACGCGGTGAACTCCGGCAGCAGGTGGTGGAACTGGAACACGAAGCCGATGTGCCGGTTGCGGAAGATGCTCAGGGCTTTGCGGCCTAGCTTGGTCACCTCTTCCCCGTTGATCACCAAGCTGCCGCCGTCCGCTTTCTCCAAGGTGCCGAGGATTTGCAGCAACGTGGTTTTGCCTGCGCCGCTGGCGCCCACGATGCTCACCACCTCACCCTTGGCCACGTGCAGGTCCACGCCCTTGAGCACTTCCAGGTCGCCGAAGCGCTTGCGGATACCGGTGGCCTCGATCATGCTTGCCGCAAGGAGAAATTGTTGGCGATGGCCCGCAGGTCGTCCGAGGCGGGTTTCTCGAAGATCTCCAGCCCGAAGGTGGGAGCAGCGGCAATGAGGTGGTCGAAGAGGTCGGCCTGGATCCGTTCCATGCCTTCGAAGCCCACGTCACTGGAGAAGCAATACACTTCCAATGGCAGGCCGAATTCGTCCGGCTGGAGCTGCCGCACGGTGGCGGTCATGTCCGTGCGGATCCCCGGCTGTTGCACTAAGTAACGGCCCATGTATTGGCGGAAAAGGCCCACATTGGTCTGGTTGCGGCCATTCAGCAACAGGCCTTTGTCCACTTGGTGTTCCCGGTTGAAGGCCTCGATCTCGGCTTGTTTTTCATGGATGTAGGTACCCAAAAGCTCGATGGCTTTCAGCCGTTCGAGCTCCTCTGGCGCAAGGAACCGGATGGAGCCCATTTTGATGCGGATGCTGCGCTTGATGCGCCGCCCGCCGCCTTCCTGCATGGCCCGGTAGTTCTGGAAGGAGTCGGAGATCAGGGCGTAGGTGGGCACCATGGTCACCGTGCGGTCGAAGTTGCGCACTTTCACGGTGGTCAGGTTGATCTCCTCCACGTCGCCGTCCGCACCGTACTTGGGCATGGCGATCCAATCACCTACGTGCACCATGTTGTTGGCGCTGATCTGCAGGCTGGCCACGAAGCCCAGGATCGTGTCCTTGAACACCAGCAACAGCACGGCGGATGCTGCACCCATGGCTGCCAGGAACGTGACGATGGACTGGCCGGTGAGCTGGGAGAAGATCGCCAACCCACCCAGGATGTACAGCACCAGGGAGGCCACTTGGATGTAGCTGTCCAGTGGTTTGCCGCGGTATTCCTCGCGTTGGTGCAGGGTGTCCCGCCCGGCCTTCATCACGGCGCGTAGGATCCGCACAACCAGCACGATGAAGAAGACCACGAAGAGGTGTTCCAGCGGAGAGATCCAGCCAGGGAAATCCTCGAACACCGCAGGTAGGGAACGAAAGCCGATGATCAGTGGAATGATACGGCCCAAGTAGTGGTGCAGACGCTGCGTCAGCAGGTGGTCGTCGAAATGGGTGCCTGTTTTGGACGAGATGCGCCTGAGAACGACCTGGAAACCCCACGTGAGAACCCTCGCCATGGCCAACAGCACCACGGTGGCCACCACCGCGCCGGCAAATGCACCCACCCGATCGTTGTGGCCCGTGGACATGCCCATGTGGTTGAGCCACTGCGGCAATCCCTCGTGAAAGAACTCGTGCAATACGGGAAGCTCCCTGTCCGGTTTGGGCAAGGCGGTAAATTTGTCCGAGAAGCCGGGCATTGTGCCGCAAAGGAAAGGCGTGCGGCGTCAACGAAGGAATATCCCTTTCAGGATGCCCTGTACATTCGCGCCGATTTTCAATCCCGATCGCAGCTAAATGAACCTCCACGAATACCAAGGCAAGAGCATCCTTCAGAAATACGGCGTGGCCGTGCAGCGCGGCTTAGTGGCCTACAACGCCGACGAGGCCGTGGACCAAGCCAAGCGCCTCAGCCAGGAGACCGGCACCAAGTGGTGGGTGGTGAAGGCCCAGATCCATGCCGGAGGCCGTGGAAAAGGCGGCGGGGTGAAGCTGGCCAAGAACATCGACGAGGTGCGCGAAAAGGCCGATGCCATCATCGGCATGATGTTGAAGACCCCGCAAACGCCGCCGCAAGGCAAGAAGGTGAACAAGGTGCTCATTGCGGAAGACGTGTACTACCCCGGCGCCAGTGAGCCCAAGGAGTTCTACATGAGCGTGCTGCTGGACCGCGCCAAGGCGCACAACATCATCATGTACAGCACCGAGGGTGGCATGGACATCGAGCATGTGGCCGCCACCACTCCGGAACGGATCCACAAGGAGGAGATCGATCCCCGCGTGGGCCTGCGCCCCTTCCAATGCAACAAGATCGCCACCAACCTGGGCCTCACAGGGGGCGCCAAGAAGGAGATGGTGAAGTTCGTGGCCGCCTTGTACAAGGCC
The DNA here is from genome assembly GCA_023957375.1 of Flavobacteriales bacterium. Classification (GTDB taxonomy): domain Bacteria; phylum Bacteroidota; class Bacteroidia; order Flavobacteriales_F; family PHOS-HE28; genus PHOS-HE28. Next base: position 111,476 of record JAMLHB010000001.1, read on the forward strand.
TACGAAGGCAGCGACAGCGCCATGTTCGAGATCAATCCCGTGCTGAAAACCAGCGATGACAAAGTGATCGCGGTGGACGCCAAGGTGCGCTTGGACGGCAATGCGCTTTATCGCCATCCCGACTACGTGGAGATGCGCGACAAGACCGAAGAGGATCCCACAGAGGTGGAAGCGGGCGAGGCTGGCCTCAACTATGTGAAGCTGGACGGCAACGTGGGCTGCATGGTGAACGGCGCCGGCTTAGCCATGGCCACCATGGACATCATCAAGCTCAGCGGCGGCAGCCCGGCCAACTTCCTGGACGTGGGCGGCACCGCCGACGCAGCCCGTGTGGAAAAAGCCTTCCGCATCATCCTCAAGGACAAGAACGTGAAGGCCATCTTGGTGAACATCTTCGGCGGCATCGTGCGTTGCGACCGCGTGGCCCAAGGCGTAGTGGATGCCTACAAGAACATCGGCGACATCAAGGTGCCCATCATCGTGCGCCTCCAGGGCACCAACGCCAAGGAAGCCAAGGAGCTCATCGACAAGAGCGGCCTGAAGGTGATCGGTGCCGTGGCCCTGCAAGAAGCAGCGGACAGGGTGAAGGAGGTGCTGAAGTAGGCCTCAGAGTCCCATCAAGGTCTCGCGCAGCGGACCTTGATGGAACAAAGTGCACCTGCAAGGTCCCCTTCGGGAGACCTTGAGGGAACAAGTCCCATCAAGGTCTCGCGCAGCGGACCTTGACGCGGGGGAGTTCCACCTGCAAGGTCCCCTTCGGGAGACCTTGAGGGAACAAGTCCCATCAAGATCTCGCACAGCGGACCTTGACGCAGAACGCTCCCCTACAAAAATCCGACTTCATCCACATGTACGAGCCTCACGTGCTTGTTCTCCTTGCCGTGCAGATAGAATGCAGCACTGGAATGCTCGTATGATGACGCATTCTCAGCAAGCTCCCACTTGCCTCGTACCGGATTCCGATGGATGTAATCAAGCTTCTGCTGGATGAACCAATCTGAATAGCACAGTTTGATGTCCGAGGAGATCCGCCAAACCCGATAGTGCTGGGAGCCAGAAGCCGCTGGGTTCACAGCTTCGGCGAGTTGGGCAAGAAGATCATCCAACGCAGCGGCCTTCAAGCGTTTGATCACTTCATAAGCGGAGAACCGCTTCATGTTCGACAGCAGCGAATTGATGGACAACCCCCCCGGAACGAAGAGCAGTAAATGCACGTGGTTGGGCATCAATACGTAGCTGGCTACGCCACATCCCTTGCTGCGTAAGTCAGCCATCCATTGGTAGAAATGGTCGTACAGCCTTACTTCCTCGATCAACGAAAGCCAATTCCAGCAGGTAGAAGTGCAGAAGTACATTCCGCCTGAAGTTCCTTGGTGGTGGTGGGTGGCCATGCAGTGCAAGGTAGGGGAGTTCCACCTGTGGGAGCCCAGCCCGTTCAGGGTTCCATCAAGGTCTCGCAACGCGGGCTTTGACGCAAAATCGTTCTACCTGCAAGGTCCCCTTTGGGAGACCTTGAGGGAGCAAGTCAGGGGTCCCATCAAGGTCTCGCAACGCGGACCTTGACGCAAAATCGTTCTACCTGCAAGGTCCCCTTTGGGAGACCTTGAGGGAGCACTTCAAGGTTCCATCAAGGTCTCGCAACGCGGACCTTGATGCAGAATTAAAGTCAGGGGTCCCATCAAGGTCTCGCAACGCGGACCTTGACGCAAAATTGTTCTACAGCAAGGTCCCCTTCAGAAGACCTTGAGGGAGCAAAAAACTTTCTCTTCCTTGCTGAACTTCTTCCTCTCTTTTATGGGTAAACGGTTTATGGATTTGCGCCCATAAACGCGTCCGGGAAACTAGGGGGATAGAACACGAAGTAGCCTGTATTTCCCAATCTGAAGCTGCCCCGGTGGCTCCCGAAGCTTGGGGGGCGTTACAGCCTGGTGAACCGGCCGGCATGAATGGTTGTCCCGGTTTCCATCCGGTAGTACAGGACGCCTTGGACGGCTTGCCCATCGGTGCCTTTGCCATCCCAGGCCCAATAACCACCGGCCCATTCGGTGATGTTGACGGAACGGATCAGGCGGCCACCCGCGTCGAAGATGTGGATGATCGTTCTTTGCCCATGTGGCAGGCTGGTCAGGTCGAAGGTGACCGGTGCACCGGCCAAGGAAGGTTCGGGGAACACGATGACGTCGGGCACAGGGCTGTACGGTGAAGGGGATTCCTCGATCCCGACGGTGGAGCCATCATCGCCCATGTCCGCGAAACTGGTGAACGGACTACCGATGCCATTGCATAGGCTGAAGCTGATGATGCTGTCCCGGAGCATCACCGCTTCAGATGAACTTTCCGGGTAACTGTAGTATTCGTTCACCATGGCTTGAATGGCCTGCTGCGCCCAGATCTTGGGGATGAACAGCTTGGACTCATCGAAGGTGCCGGTGAGGTCGAAGCTGAAGTTGAAGGATACCGGGGTGCCCATGCTGGTGCCTGAAAGATCCAGGCTAACGGGACCGGGCTCCTCATAGCGGCCGGCGAGCACCAGTTGTTGGCCCACGTACAGGCCGATCAGTGGATCCGGGAGGAGATGCCCGATGTCCGGGTGGTCGAAGGTGGCCACTGGCGCCATGAGGACGGGATCCTGGATCTGTGTGTAGAAGTTGTTCAGCACTTCAGCGAAGTTGCCCATGGCCAGGAATTGGCACACACCATTATTCTGTGCGGCAAGCTGGTTCAGCAGTTGCTCATTGAAGCCGTCGCCGATCCCGAAGGTGAACAACTGGAGGTCAGGGGCAAGGGATTGGCGCAGTTGCAAAGCGGTGGTCAGGATGGTCTGCGTGGAAGTGGTATTGTCCTGGCCATCGGTGAGGAAGACCAGTGAGCGGGCATGCTGGTCGCTCGAATTGGTGAAGTTCTGGATACCCTCGGACACGGCACCATTGATGTTGGTCATCCCGTCGGCTTCCACTTGGTTGATCCAGTTCAGGGCCGAGGTCATATTGGCGGCGTTGAACGGCTGTAGGCCGCTGCTCCAACGGGCATTGTCGCTGCTGAACGCGATCACGTTGAAGGAATCCCCCAGGTTGAGGTGGTTGACCATGAAAGAGGCCGCATCGCGGGCCTGCCCGATGCGGGAGCCGGCCATGCTGCCCGACCGGTCAATGATGATCACGAAATCCTTCGGCACGACCTCGCTGGTTGGTTCAGGCTCGATCAGCAGCACGAAGAACCCGTTGGGCAGGCCGTCGCATTTCGCCAGCGAATCGGGCAGGAAGTTGGAAAGGGCCGTAAGGCCATAGGCCAGCGGGTCCAGGTCGTAACCGATGGCAAATCCGAAGTTGGCCGGTACCTGGGTGGCATGGACCTGTAGGTAGGCGGAATCCGCAGAGGTGAACAGGGTGCCGGGTAGCGGGTCCCACGCGCCCGTTCCGCTCACGTCGATGCCGGTCAGTGCCCGTTGTGAGCGGATGATGGCCTCGATCTCCACTTCGGCCACGGGCGTGTTGTCCACGGTGGAATAGTTGCTGGATGAGATCATCTCCACCCGTGCGTTGGCATAGGGCAAAAGCTGCACATAAGTGAGTTCCATCACCACCCAGCTTCCAGGGTCGATGAATTCCGTGATCTTGAAGTACAGCGGTGTGGCGCCGAGGTATTGGGTGAGGTTGAAAGCCACCACATCATCCGGGCCGCTACCGGGCAGGGTGGTGTCCTGGGGCTGGGCCAGCATGGAGGCGGTGTGCCAGAGGCTGTCCGGGTACATCCAACGTATACGGGTGGGGCTGGCCGGTCCGGGTAGGGGGTAGGCGTATTTCACCTGCACGGGAGCGGTGGTGTTGTTGAGGAAACGCTGTGTGGTGGTAATGATCGCGATCTGGTCCTCTACATCCACGTGTACATGGTTCGATGTGAGTTGCAGCACGCCTCCGGTCGTGGCATCGTGGATCATCACGCCTTGGGCGGAACCCAGCGAGGCCGATAGCAAGAAGCAGGCGGTCAGGAACAATGGGGAGGTCTTGTGGTCTTGCATGGTGGTTGGGGTTGGGTTGGACGGGCAGGACGGGTCGTCCTTGTAACCCGAAGACACGACTTGCTCCCGTACCGCTGCTTGAGGACAGGAAATTCCTTGAAAGACAGTGCAGATGCAGGCATGTGGGGCCCAGTGACCACAGGAAAGCACGGATCGGCCCGGACGCGGGGCGTTCAAAGAATGAACGGGATCAGCGCGCGGGTTTTCCTGCGGTATGCGATATAGGCTTCGCCGAAGGTGGCGGTGAGCACCTGCTCCTCGGTCCGGATCCGGTACAGGAAGGCCATCGCGGTGGGGATCACCACCACGGCCAAGGATCCCCAATTATTCAGGGATAGGCCGAAACCGAGGAAGGAAAGCAACGAGCCGGCATAAGCCGGATGCCGGATGTATTTGTAGAAGCCGTCCGTCTTCAGTGCGTGGTCCCTGCGGATCGTGACGTTCACCGTGAACAAGCGCCCCAAGGAAGCCACTGCGAGCAACCTGAACACCATCCCGGCAATGATCAATCCCAGTCCGGCGTAGGCGATCCAACCGGTTCCCGTGATCCTCAGACCGGCCCATGAGGACAGGAGGATGCCCCCGGTGATCGCAATGGCAAGGGTTGCCCAGATCAAGACCAGCGAGCTCCGGTCCGCTCCCTGTTTGTCGGTGGCCCCGGCCCGCAAGGAAAGGTTCATAACCAGTTCGGAAATGAACCAGAGCGCATAGATGCCAAGGAAGAAAGTGCTCATGGGGGTGGTGTCAGGGTCTTGAAAGGTAGAACAGTGGGTCCTGTTCGCGAACAACCTGTGGGCGGGGGATGCCCCCCTATTCCTTCACCACCCGCACCACTTCCCGTTTGCCTTGCCCTCCCAACTCCATCGTCAGCACACCTGCGGGTGCAACGGAAAGATCCAACGTTCCCTCTTTTCCGAACGGCCCTGACCGATCGAGGACCACGCGCCCCAATAAATCGCGCACCGTGATGTGCTCCACCGCAAACTGCGCCGCAAACCGTACCACCCCTTTGGTGGGCGAAGGCGCCACCAACGCATGGGCTGCCGGGGTGTCGGCGAGGGCGGTCACGGGGTCCACCACCATGAACTGCAGCATCATCATGTGGTCCTCGTGCATCAGGTTGTGGCAGTGGTACATGTAGGGAAAGTCCGCGCCGGCCAACTCGCCGAAATGGACGATCAACTTCACGTCTTCGCCGGCATCCACCAGCACCACGTCCTTGGGCCCGCGTTCCCACTGGGGTGGCGGCACGCCATTGCGTTCCAGCACGAAGAAGGAGACACCGTGCAGGTGCATGGGGTGCGCCAGGTTGGAGTTGTTTACGAAGTGCCACACCTCGTTGCTGCCCAGAAGCATGGTGTCGTTCACCACGTCCATGTCGAATTGCAGCCCGTTGATCAGGAACTGCCCCATGGCCACCATGCCGTTGCCGGTGATGGTCTTGGTGCGGGTGCGCACGCTGGTGGCCTCGCTGGGCACCGGGATGCTGGCGAGCAAGTTGGGGACGGCGGTCACCGGATCGGCCGTGGGGGGCACAATGCGCAGGCGCAGCACCGGGAAGGCGATGCCGTTCAGGGTGCTGTACTCCAAGATCAGATTGCCCGAGCCCGGCATGGATTGGCCCAGTTCATTGCCGTAGCTCATCAGCAGCAGGCTGTCACCTTCCATGCCGGTGAGGTCCAGCAGCACTTCCGCGCGCTCGCCGTTGCTCAGCATCAGGCGGTTCATGGCCGTTGGCGCGGGCAGCAGGCCCCCATCACTGCCGATCACATCGAAGTTGCGATCATCCTCAAAGCCCAAGCGGAAGATCCGTGCGATGGAGCCGTTGAGCAGCCGCAATCGCACCACTTGGGCAGGCACCTCCAAGTAGGCGTTCGGCGTGCCGTTCACCCACAGCGAATCGCCGAGCGGGTAGGTGACCATCTCACCGGTGGAGATGATCTTCTTGTCCTGGATCACCACGGGGAAATCGTCCACTCCGTAGGTGCGGGGCAGATCCAGCTGGGCTTCGGCATCGTCCCGCACAAGGATGAAGCCCGCAATGCCCAAATTGGCCTGCTTGGCCGTGAGCATGTGCGGGTGCGGATGGTACCAGTACGTGCCTGCCGGATTCTTCACCGGGAACTCCGCCGTCCAGCTTTCCCCCGGCTGAATAATGCTGTGCGGCCCGCCGTCCATCTCACCCGGCACGTGCATGCCGTGCCAGTGCATGGTGGTGACTTCGGCCAATTGGTTCTCCACCGCGATGCGCGCCGTATCGCCTTGTTGCCATACCAAGGTGGGACCGAGGTAGGGCCCGTTCACGCCATACGTGGCCGTGTTCACGCCCGGGTAGAACTGGTGCGTGTGGGCCGCTACCACCAAGTGCATGGTGTCCGCCTCCAGCAACGGCGGAATGGCCAACGGCTGCAGGGCTTGGCCCAACAGCAGGGCAGGAATGAGGATCGTAGCGGCAGCGAACGGAATGCGCATGAAAATGATTTTCCGCGAAGTAAGGCTTACATGGCGGCAAGTTCAGGTGACGCCTGTCAGGAGGAAGTGCGGGTAAAGGCCCATCCGACAGCATCACCTAGCCGTACCAGGGGAGCTTTCTCCGGATGCACAGCGGGTCTCAGCCACTTCCTGACCATCATCAACAGCATGCCGGAAAGCAGCCAGTACCTTGCACTCCCATTGTTGAAACCCAAGTAATGAGCAACGAGATCCATCTTCCCCAAGAACTCGACGTCCGCGTCATGGTGCCCATCGACCGGCACCGCACCCTATTGAAAATGTTCAAGGAACTGCCCGTGGGCGACAGCTTCATCTTCATCAACGACCACGACCCCCTGCCGCTGTTTTACGAGTTCCGATCCATCCACGGCGATGTGGTGGGCTGGGAATATCTGCAGCGCGGCGGTCGCGACTGGAAGGTGATGGTGACCCGCATAGAGGCTTCGGCAGGCCGCGAGTTTTCCGGCATCTCCACCCTTATGGACCTCCGCAAGGTGGCCGCAGAGGACTGGAAGCACGTGGTGTTCCACCGCTACGGCATGATGGAGCTGGGCCATGTGATGGAGATCATCGCCGCTGATGAGCCCGCGGAAATCCACACCATCTTCAACGAACGCTTCGCCGGCCAACACACCTGGACCTACAAGAAACAACAGCCCGGCGAGTGGGTGGTACACGTGCGCAAGGACGGTGGCAGCACGGAGGAAGTCCCTGCCGTGGCCGTAGTGAACACCTTCGATGCGCGCCCCTTTCACCCGGCCAAGCGCCACGAAATGGTCTTCGGTGCCTTCGATGCCCTGAAACCCGGCGAGGCCTTCGTTTTCACCAACGACCACGACCCCAAGCCGCTCTACTACCAGATCGAGGCCGAGAGCAAGATTCCCTTCTCGTGGGAATACTTGCAGAGCGGGCCGGAAGTGTGGCAAGTGAAAGTGGCGAAAACGAAGGCGTGATGGTTGGCCCATGGGGACTTCTGATACACGCCGTCCATTCATATTGGCCTGGAACCTAGTGGGCCAAGGATGCGGAACAATACCGTTTAAGGCGCCGTCTATTTGGGGTGTTGCGAGCAATGAGGCCGGTTGACCGCTGGATAAACTGAATGCAGCGTCCATTCACCACGCCGGGAAAGCCACACCCTGATCGCAGCGCCGGCCCGCATGCCGCACAGCTACCCCCTTCGTGCCCTTTGCGGTAGGCGAAGCCAATTGAATTACTCGTATCAGAAGCCCGATGAACCGCCCCCTCCACGCCTTCTTCACCAACGATCACCGCCGCCTGGAAGCCCTGCTGCACGGGGCGTTCGCCAAGCCCGGCCACATCGACCACGCGCTGTACGACCAATTCCGCGCAGGGCTGCTTCGCCACATCGGCATGGAGGAAAAGATCCTCTTCGTGGCCGCCCAGCAAGCCAATGGGGGAGAACCCCTGCCCATCCAGGCCAAACTGCGCTTGGACCACGGTGCCCTCACCTCGCTGATGGTGATCCCGCCCAGCGCGGAGCTCACCAGCGTGATCCGCCACGTTCTTGATCTGCACGACAAGATCGAGGAAGAGCCCGGCGGCATGTACGATGCATGCGAACACCTCGCCAAGCACCAAACAGATGCCCTGCTCGAGCGTTTGGCCCAGGTGAAGGACACGCCTGTGCATCCGCCCAATCCCTCGCCCAAGGCCATCGGTGCCGCGCGCCGCGCCATGGCCCGCGCCGGGTTTGATTACGATGCGCTGGGTGGGCCGGGGGAGTAGGCACGCCCGATCGGAAAAGCGTGAACCGGGTAGTTTCGCCTAAGCCGAAAGAAAACCGCCGTCCACGGGCACCAATGCACCGTGCACGTAACTGGACAGGTTGGACGAAAGCACCACCGCCATGCGGGCTACTTCATCCGGGTCACCGAAGCGGCCAATGGGCAGGCGCTGGTAAAAATTGTACGAGTCCGACATCAGTCCGGCATCGAAGGTCATGATGGCCCGTTTGGCGGCCGACTTTGTGCCTTCGGTGAGGATGCCGCCCGGCACGATGGCATTCACCCGGAAGCCCTTGCCGCCGAATTCACGTGCCAGATCGCGCGTTAGAGTGATCACCCCCACCTTGCTCATGGAATAGTGCACCACATCCTTTTTGAAGGGCATGATCGCTTCCACCGAGCCGATGTTCACCACCACACCGCCTTGTTTGATCCGGTTCCGGATGAAGCCCTGGCACATCCACAGCACGGAATAGAGGTTGGTGTCCATCACCCGGGCCAAATAGGCCGCGTCCAGTTCCAGGAACGGCTTGAAGGGATAGATGCCCGCGTTGTTCACCAGGATATCGATGTCCCGACCGGTGCGGCCTTCCCAAAAACGATCGATCGCGGATTTTTGGCTGATATCGATCGCGTGCAGCTCGGCAGTTGGTATTTCCTCCCCCAAGTTGCCGAGCTTCTCCTCATCACGGTCCATCAACACCAACTGGGCACCCGCCTCGGCCAATCGCAGTGCCATCGCACGGCCAATGCCGCTTGCGGCCCCGGTCACCAACGCTTTCCTGCCCTCCAGTGAGAGCAGCTCGCTGAGCGATGCCTTTGCTTTGCCGCGCTTGGTCTTTGTCATGTTCCTGATGTGTGTCAACGCTTTTCCAGTTGCCGCCTCAATTTCTCTTCCACGTTCGCCAGCAAGGCCATGAAATTGTCGCCACGCTCCGATGCGAAAGGGTCGTTGCCCGGTATGCCCAAGCGAACGCTTACCTGTTTTTGGTCCGTGGCTTTCGCTGCTTTGTCCTCCAAGTACACATCGGCATGCGTAATGCCTTGGAAGTGGCGGCCCAAGCGCGAAAGCATCTTGCGTATTTGCTCCTGCACCTGGGCTTCCACTTCATGGTCCACAGCTTGGACATCCAGCTTGATCCCTTCAAAGTTTTCCGTGTAGTTCATGTTGCTTCGTATTGCGTTTGATGACCTGCCGCATGGGTTGCATGGGCATTGTTCCAAAGTTACCCATGCGGTTTCCGGCCACGCCTGATATCCATCAACGATCACATTGCCCAAAGTCCTCCTTGGGTGAACAAGGACCGCTATGCCCGCTCCCCCTGCTCCACCAGCAACTTCCGGTAGGCATTGAAGATGGCATCCTTGCTGAGGTAGCCCACATAGTAGCCTTGGCCATCCACCACGGGCAGCGTGTGCTTGCCGCGCTGGTTCATCAGCAGCAGCACCTCGTGCATGGGCATGTCCGGGCGCACCAGTTCGATGGATGGCTGCGCCACCTCGCCCAGTGGGCGGTTGCGAACGGTTGGATCCGGGCTGTACGCGGCCTCCAGCAAGCGCTCGACACCGATGGTGCCCAGCAGCCTGTTCGCGGCATCCACCACGGGAAAGAAGCTGCGGTCCGAGCGCAGGATGTCTTCCTTGCGGCCGGTGGCCGTGTCGCCAGGGGAGAGGATCACATCGCTGCGCACGGCCAAGCTGCGTACCCGTAGGCGTGAGAGCAGCCCTTCGTCCTGGTTTTCCCCGATGACCAATGCGCCTTGTTCGGCCAGGCCCTTGGTGTAGATGGAGTATTTGCGGATCCGCTTGTTGATGAAGAAGGAGATGGCCGAAACGATCATCAGCGGCACCATCAGGGCATAGCCCCCGGTGATCTCCGCCGCCAGGAAAACCCCGGTGAGCGGCGCGTGCATCACCCCGCTGATGCTGCCGGCCATGCCCACCACCACAAAGTGCGTGATGTTGAGGTGCAGCAGGCCAGTGAGGTTCAACCCGTATGCGAACACGAAGCCCAGCAAGCCGCCGATCACCACGCTGGGGCCGAACATGCCGCCGTTGCCGCCGCTGCCCATGGTTATCGCCGGGGCCACCGCCTTGAGCAGCAGCGTGGCCGCTGCATAGAGAAGCAACGCCCAGGCATGGGGCTGGTAGGCCGAGAAAAGACTGTTGGCCAGCAGGGAGCCGTGATCGCCGCTGAGCAGTTTCTGGATGCTGATGTAGCCTTCGCCGTACAATGCGGGGAACAAGGCGATCAATGCACCCAGGGCGATCCCGCCCAAACCGGCCTTGGCCCAGGCGTTCTTCAGGCGGCCCAAGCGCTTCAGGATCGCCTCGTTCATGTAGGCGTAGTACACCGAGAAGAAGCCCGCGGCAATGCCGAACAACACGTATATCCAAAAACTGTCCACTGCGGCCATGCCCGGGATGTACGCGAACAGTGGGCGATTGTACACCATCCAGGAAATGACCGAGGCTACCGCGCTGGCCAGCAGCAGCGGGATGATCGCCGGTATGGTGAACGCCGGCAGCAATACTTCCAGGGCGAACACCAAGCCTGCAACGGGACTGTCGAACGCACCGCTGATGCCTGCGGCACCGCCGCACGCAAGCAGCAGGGTTGTTTCGCGGTGGTTCAGCCCGAAAAGCCGCCCAACGTTGCTGCCTGCGGCCGCGCCGCTGGCCACGGCGGGCGATTCCAGGCCGGCCGAGCCGCCCATGCCCACGGTGAAGGCACTGGAGATGATCTGGCTGTACACGTTGTGCAGGTCCAGCCGGCTGCGGCGGTGCAGGATGCTGTTGATCAATGGCGGAATGCCCTGCCGGAACGGCTTGCGGCGGATGAACAGCTTGAGGTAGGCCACGGTGAGGAACAGGCCGATGATCGGGAAGAAGAAGTAGAGCAGGAACTTGTGTTCGCCCTGCAGATCGTTCTGCAGGTAGTCGGCCACCACGTGGGTCAGCTTCTTCAACGCCGATGAGGCCAAGCCGCCCAGCACGCCCACCAAGCCTGCGGCGATGATCAAGAAGGTGTTCTGGGAGAGGTGGCCCTTCCGCCAATGGTTGAATCTGATGATCTGGCGAAGCAACCGGTCCAGCATGGGCCGACAAAATTAGCGGTACAAGTAGCGTATCCGAGGATGGGGAGGAGCGACCGCGCCCTTTCATCAATTATTCCGGGTCCACGGTGTGCAGTGCCCTTTCAAGATCGGTACTGGAATTTTCCTTTGGGAAAGCCCTGCCGACCCGGCGGAATTGATCCCGGGGGAAACTTGCTGGTGCCGCAGGGGTATCGCGTCTCAATTCCCCGGTCAGGCGTGGGATTTTGTGCGACACCCTCCGGGGTCGAACTCCATTTATTGTGTTAATGCTACGCTTTGTGACCCCGTTGGGGTCAGTTGACAAAGTACGACTGGTGACCCCGAAGTGGGTCACACAACGTAGAAAACCACATCCTGCGCGGTAATCGACCCCGGAGGGCGTCGCACAGTGCATGCCTTTCTACGCTGCTGATAAGGCGCGATAGCCTTGGCGGGTGCCGCGAAGCGGTTTGCGGCTTGTGTAACTTGCGCCCATCACCAGAGATCTTGGTCATGAAGAAATTCAATTTTGCAATGGCGGTGGCCATGCTTCCCTTGTCCGGTTTTGGACAGGTAGCCGGAAGCTTGGCGCAGACCCCGGATGCCAACAAACCGCTGCTGAACGTGGAAGCCACGTGCGGAGAATGCAATTTCCACATGGAAGGCGACGGCTGCGACCTGGCCGTGCGGCTGCCCCAAGGGGCCTACTACGTGGATGGCGTGGGCATCAGCGAGTATGGCCACCCCCACAACGAGCATGGGTTCTGCGTGGCCATGCGCCGCGCCGAAGTGCAGGGCGAGGTGGTGGACGGCCGCTTCAAGGCCTCTTACTTCAAGCTGCTGCCACCGGAGGCAAAGAAGTCCAAGATCGTGATCAGGGGCGAAGACGTAAGCCCGGACACATCCGCGCCGGCCAAGTGATCAGTTCTTGACCACCCGCGAGACCAGGCTTGATACCTTGTTCGTGGCCCGGATGGTGTACACACCTGACGGAAGCGCTGAAAGGTCAAGCACGGCGGTCATGGCGCCAATGAGCTGTTGCTGCACCACCTGTCCGCCGGCATTGAAGACCATCACGGTCCCGAGTTCCTGCACGGACCCGATGTTCACCTTGTCCGTGGCCGGGTTCGGCGACACCGTGATCCCGATCGGATCATGATCAGGCACTCCCGTGCCAAGCAGGAGGTCGTCCATATAAGCAACCCAGCCCATGGCTAAGAAGGGCGCATCATCATCCCAGCCGGCGATGTATTTGCCGTTCGGTGAAATGGCGATCGCGGTGCCCATTCGGCCGGTAGGGGCGTTGATGTCCACGCCATGGCTGAGCAGGATGTCCTTCAGCAGTACGGGTTGATCGCCCAAGATCGGGTGATAGACGATCGTTTCGCGGATCAAGCTCCCGAAATCACCGAAGTCCTGTGCGTAGCCCACGGCAATGCCATTGTCGGAGATGTCGGTGAAGGTGGCACTGGTGTACCCCGCCGGGATCCCGAAGGTGGTGAAGGAGTTCGTGGCCAGGTCGAAGAGGAAGGGCTGGCCGTTGAAATCGCCGACCATGAGGGATGATGCGTTGATGGCGTTCACGGCATTGGTGAGTTCGATGGGGAACGTGGGCGGTACTTGGACGATCTCCAGGTCCGGTGTGATGTACACCGGAATACGCCGGGTGCTGCCCGTGCCCTCGTCATCGGCCCAGCCGCCGATGGTGCCATCGTCGGTGACGCAATAGCCCGCCACGGCCACGTAGTTCGCATCGAAGATGGCGGTGAGCTCCGAGGTGGCGGTGTTGTAACGGAACGTACCGTAGTCGCAACAACCCATGGACATCTGGCCCGTGACCCACAGGCCGTTCGGGGAGATGTCATAAGTGGTGAAGGAAGATTCCTGCGGATCGGATCCCGGGAACCAGCCGATCGGTTGCCATACACCGTTGATCCTCACCGCCGGCTGCATGATGTAGTTGGGCTCATCCAGGAACATCGACCCCGCGACGTCGTCGGCATTGTTGATGGCATCCGTTGAAGTTGCTTCCGGTTCCATGTCCGTCCAGGTAAGCGAGGGGAAGTCGAAGTAGGCCCCGCCGCTCACGGCCAGCCCGTTGTCGTTGATGTCGTTGAACCGGCTACCGAAGGTGGAGGCCCGGTAGAAATCCATCTGGGCCCATGTATACGTGGGCAGCAGGCAGGCCACGGCAAGGGTGAAACGGGCGTTGAGGTGTTTCATGTGGTTGGAGGGCTTTGTGATGGATCTTGCAATACGCGGAACGCGTGCCGGAACAAATCTACACGTTACCCCCTGCGTTGCCCCTGCATGGCCGTGCATATTGCCCGGGCGGTTGGTAGCGGTAATGTCCACCTGCCCCGTCGGCGGATCGAACCGCTCGCCCAGGCTTGCAGGTGCCTCCGCGCAGCAGGTCACCCGCCCGGTGCGTACCGCCCCTGAAACCCGGAATGTGCAGTAGCTTGACTACTACGACCCGGAAACGCTTTGCCACAGTGCGTTTCACGCATTTTCGTTCCTCACCGGGAACGTGGCCCCGCCTTCATCACGAAAATGCCTGTGGCTGTGCGTTTCCGGCTCTCGCTACGTCAGCTACTGCATAATCCGGGTTAAAGCGGTGGTAATTCGGTGTTGAGCGCTGGCGCGCGAAGCGCGCGTTGGCGCTCAACGGTCCTGCACTAGGCAATGTGGCGCTTTCTCTTGAGTGTAATTGTTGCGCCATTTTGCTTAGTGCATGTTAGCTGCTGATTTTTATTTGTCTTCCATCAAAAACATCAAACTCAATTGGGTCTTCACAATTATCAAGTTCTTTGAAATTCAAATCAGACATTAGTTTTAAAATTTTAATTTTCTCGTTTTGATTGTAAAATTCGAAATGCAAAACCCCGTATTTACAAATTGATATAACTGTCTTGGATTTAGGGTATGATATGTAGAAATACGGAAGGCTTGCATTACATCTAATAAGCCAAAAAAGATGAGGAATAAACTCAAGAATAGCTTCACCATTCAATAAAAAACCACCGTCAAAGTTCTTGTCAATTTTTTTACTTAAATAATTTAAAGCATTCTTGACAGGTAAATATTCATTCTCTTGATAAAGCCAAGGTGTGTTTTGTACTCCCAATATCATTAAATTAGTTTCTCCTAATTCAAGTCGGATATTTTCTAAGGAGTTTGCTATATCATTTAAGTATTCAGTTGTATTATCCTTAGAAGAGATTATTAAACGACTTTCAATAAACTGTAATGGTTTAGGATTTGTAAATGGGTTAGAATCTCTATTTTGTTCAAATTCTTGATTTTGTTCCTCGTTTAATTTATCTGCCAATTCTTTAGTTAAAACAGTCCCTTTATCATCGTTCATATCAAGAATTACACTTTCACCTTCTTCATAGGGCTCCGGTTTAAAACTCATCTGTAAATCCAAAATAAATTGTGTAAATACAGGATTTATTGATAATATTTCTTCTCTCGATTTAATCATCTTTATTTGCAGCTAACGGTTTGGCTAAAGCTAGTGCGGCTTTCCGTAAATTCCTAAGGAACCGAGATCGTCATTGTCAACCGCGTCTGTGTCTTCCAAGACGTAATGGCCGCATTAGCTTTAGGTGTTGTTGGTAGCCGTTTTTTCTTATTCTTTATTTCCATCCTGAATACATCAAATCAATCAGTCCAAAAGTCCCGAAAATAGGAAGCAAAATTGCCGTCAACAGCAAACTGTATGTCAGTATGTTTCTATGGTATATATCAACCTTTTTATAAACTCTTACAATGTCGGTCACAGAGTTTGAAATTAAAAGTCCAATGCACACTACAGCAAAACTTCCACCGACAAACAGCAGAGGCATTGTGAAGAATTCTGATTGGGCCCTTCCTCCTCCTGTCAATTTTTGATTGTCTATAGATTCTGGTACCGCGGAAAGAATTAAAATAATGTCCGTCAAAACTGCTACTGAGGCAATGACCAAACTTGTTATTTTAAATCCTTTGTACATCCTGTCAAGGTTGTCGTTTTCAAATGGCTACCAACGTAGGGTTGCCGCAGATCTTCGCCTATTTCGCAAGTGGTTGAATGGGGGTGATCCTCGCATATTCCGCCCCAAATGGACAAAAGGCGTAGGTTTTGGCTGAAAGCCCGTCACGAGAGGTCCAATGCATCCAGCGGGTTGACAATGCCTTGGAGGTACCGGCTGCTGACATGGGTGTACACTTCCGTGGTTTTGCTGGATGCATGGCCGAGCAGGGTTTGAATGTAACGGAGGTCGGTGCCTTGTTCCAAGAGGTGGGTGGCGAAACTATGCCGCAAGGTATGCATGCTGGCGGGTTTTTGGATGCCGGCCTTGGCCAAGGCTGCCTGCATCACCAGTTGAAGGCTGCGTGCCGAATACATGCCGCCGTTTTGGCCTGCGAAGAGAAAGCCGCTCGGCTGATAGGCGGCCATGTATTTCTGCAACAGCTCCGCTATTGACCTGCCGAGCAAGGTGGTCCTGTCCTTGTTGCCCTTGGCTTGGCGCACACGGATCAATCCTTGGTCGAAGAGCAGGTCTTCGGGCCGGAGGGCGATCACCTCGCTTACCCGCAGGCCGGCGGAGTAGGCCAAGGAGAGCATGGTGCGGTGCTTTAGGTTGTCCGGGGCTTTGAGCACCGCTGCCACCTCGCTCTTGCTCAGCACGAACGGCAGTTTGGTTTCCTTGCGCGGCCGCTCAATGAAGGTGACCCGCTTCGCATCACCCACCACGTTCATGTAGTAGTACCGTACTGCGTTCACCACTTGGTTCAGGTGGCTGTTGCTCACCTTCCGTACGGTGGCCAAGTGGTGCTGGTACGCCTCGATATCCTCCGTGCGGATGTCGCCAGGGGGCTTGGTGGGGAAGTGCAGGAAAAGGTGCTTGGTGGCATTCAGGTACGCATCGATGGTGCGTGGGCTGTAGCGGGCGATCTCCAACTTGCGCTGCATGGCCGCCAAGGCTTCCTGCTGTTCAGCGTTCGGTGCGGCTTGCGCAGGCTTTGCTTGCTGCGCAGGTGCCTTCCCCGTAGCAGTGGACCCGGATGCGGTCTTGTTGATCAACGCCGTAGTGTCCACCCAAGCGAGGCCCTTGAAAGCCTGGAAGATGGTCCGCAAGTGCTCGGGCGTGTTGGGCGTGTACCAGCGCTTTTGGGTCTTGCTCCACTTGGCTTCGGCCTTTTTCGCTGCGGCTATCAGCTCCGTATTGTAGGGGAACGCGATGGCAATGCAGTGCTCGGTAGCATGCACCAAGTGTTCCAGGCGAACGGTGGTTTTGCCGGGTTTTTCGTCCATGGCCCACGGGCAATTTACGCCTGCTCGACGAACCGAAATAGGTGTGGCACAGGGCCATCGGGTCTCACGCGCCCTGCGGGCGCGGCTTCCAAAAGGTATTGAGACCACGGATGGACCCGCCTGCCGGCCGGCAGGTCCGTGGTTCAAGTCAGTGTGTGAATGCGCCGCTAAGCGCATGGATAAGACCCGATAGCCCTGATGTGTGGCAGGACCTGCGGGTATCCGGATACGTTCTTCTCCGTCATTCTTCAGTTCCCAGAAGAAACTCCAACTGCTTCTTTACTAACTCCTGCTGCCTTGCCGCCTTGAAGTCGAACCACTGCTGCCGGTGCGGCCCACTGTTGTCGATCTTCCATTTGAACCCGCTGAAGGATTTCCGATTTCCCAAAGCATCGAATAGCTCTTTCTGCAAGCCAGGTGCATCGGTGAGCTGCTCGGCAAAAGCTTCCATGATCCTGAAGGCGTCAGGCGTGCTCCAATGCTCTACCTCCACATATTGAGACGCTTCCTTCTCCAGGAAAACCTTGAACTCGTCGGCGAATTCCTTTTCAAGGCCCTCGTATTTCTCCGGGTCGATATAGCTGCGCAGCGCGCCGGTGGACTTGTGGACGAACACGCGAGAGCCCACCTCCAGCTCGCCGGCGATCTCAGCGATCAGGGCAAGTGGTGGTGTGAACATGGACGGGGTAATTCAACTTACGAATGTATGATCGGCCAACTGCTTTGCCCTAGGCTATCGCCTCTTGCGCGCCCTGCGGTCGCGGCTCTCCCGAATTCTTAACCACGGATGAACGCTGATGCACACTGATAAATACGCGATGCGGAAAGTGGGCCACGCCTTTGCGTCCGATAAACGGAGACGTTCGCGATCCGTGTCCATCCGTGTGGATCCGTGGTTCGTCCAAGTGTTGGATATGCGCCGCTAAGCGCAGTATGTAGAGGCGATAGCCCTACCGGAGGTACTAGCGCCCCACGATCAAATACCACCGCCGGTGCTCGGCATTCATCTGCACGCTGTCCACGCGCAGCACCTTGTATTTCGGCTTGCCCCGGCGGTTGGTTGCGGTAATGCCTACCTGCCCCAGCGGTGGGTCAAAGCGTTCGCCCAGGCTGTACGTACCGCCGCGCAACGTGTCGCCCTTCAGCAATGTGGCATCCATGTTCTTGGCCGCAGGGCTGGTCTGCTTGGGCCGCAGCTGAACGCGGCAGTTCTTCCGTGCCACCACGAAGTACTCGTTGGTGAACAGGCGCTGTTCCCTTACCGTCCTGGTTGGAGCGGCTGGCTTTGGCACAGTGCGTTCAGGCTTCACGATGCCCGGGTGCAGCGGGCCTTGATTGTCCCGGCCCTGTTCACTGAAGCCCGTCTGCACACCTTCGGTGTCGAAGGTGGTGGTGCTTTTGTACCATTGGATGCCGCCGTCGGGCATGGTGCTGTACTCGGCCCGGCTTACCGCGCCGTTGGGGTGGTAGCGGAAGTCCACGCTGGCATGGCCGCCGATCCTGCGGGTTTGCCGGTCGAAGATCACCTTGCCCTGCCTATTGTACGCCCAGCTATGGCCCCAGCGGTCATCCGCGTCCATCCACGCCTTGGTGCTGATCTGGCCTGTGGTGAAATAGTGCAGCACCACGGTCCCGGTGTCGGTCTTTACGGGGCTTTCCTTGCCTTGGGCGGAAAGCAGGAGGGGAGCGGTACAGGCAAGGATGGCGAGGGCGATGCGCATGGTGGGGTGGAAGCCAAAGATCGGGCCAAAGCCGACCCATCCTCAGGCCCCACTTCGTGAAACCCTCCGGCACTCCATCAACTGCTCTTCTGAACGCTCGATCACTCGCGCACGGCCTTCCGCTTCTCCATGAAGCTCCGGATCTTGGTTCCGTCGCCGACCAGCCAGAGGATATCATTGGCTTCCAGTACCCAGGTGCCGCCTGGGTTGGTGATGCGTTGGTCGCCGCGTTCCAGGCCGGCCACCATGGCCTTGGCCACGTCCTTCAGCCCGGTGTTGTGGATACGCATGCCCACCAAGGGCGATTGCGGCGTGATGCGGAAGCGTTTCAAGCGGATGTCCTCTTTGGAGGCTTCCGCGGAATTCGTCCCGGACTGCGGCACATCCAGCGTTTGCTGCACGGCGGTGAGCTGTTCGTCCGTGCCGATCACCAGGAGGTCGTCGCCGGGCAGTAGGCGGTGGTCGCGGCCGGGCGCCGAAATGGTGTGGCCGCTGGCGCGTTCGATCAGGGCGATGTTCACTCCGTGCTTCTCACGCAGGGCCAATTCTTGCAGGCTGCGGCCGGCGGCATCGGAGTCCGGCCGGACCTGAAGCTGCGCCAGGTGCATGTCCCACGGTGCCAGGTCGGTGCGCCGGCGGCTGAGCTCGCGCTGGTTGAGGTTCAGCAGGAAGCGTTCCTCCATGCGCACATAGAAGCCGTGCAGGCGCTGCCGGAACAGGAAGGCCACCAGCGCGGTAAGCAGCAGCAGGGCCAGCAGGGCCCATCCGGTGCTGAAGAACACGCTGACCAGGATGGCGAGCACCACCACCGCCGCGCCGAGGCGTACCAGTTCCAGGATCACCAGCGGGCCGCGCCATTGCCGCTTGTTCACCCAGAGCTGCCGGTAGGCCTTCAGGCTGATGCGCCGGATGGACATGGCCCAGATGAAGGGGAGTACCAGCAGGAAGGTGGCCACACCGGCCAGCAATTGGCCGTTCATCCCGAGGAAGGTTGCGCCAAAAAGCCCTTGGAGCATCGGGCCCACACCGATCACGATGGCCATGCTCAGCACCCCGAATATCGCAAGATTGGACAGGTATGCGCGCAGCAGCACCTGCCAGGCACTGCTCTCCTTCACCTGGTCGGTCTGCCTGGAGTAGCGGTCGATCGCGGCCAACCAGCTTTTGGGCAACACGTGTTCGATCCAATTGGCAAAGCGCGGCGATAGCTTGACGAGAAAAGGCGTGGTAAAGGTGGTGATGGCCGAGACCGCCACCGCGATGGGGTACAGGAACGGACTGGTGACGCCAAGGGTGACGCCCAACGTGGCGATGATGAAGGAGAACTCCCCGATCTGCGTAAGGCTCATGCCTGCCTGGACGGACCGTTTCAGGGGTTCGCCGGCCAGCAGCGCGCCCGTTCCCGTGGTGAGCAGCTTGCCCACCACGGTCACCACCGTGATCAGCAGAATGGGGAACCAGTGCACCACCATCATGCGGGGGTCGATGAGCATGCCCACCGAAACGAAGAAGATGGCCGCGAACAGGTCCGTGACCGGGCGCACGAGGTGCTCGATGCGCTCGGCCTGCACGGTCTCCGCCAGCAAGGAACCCATGATGAAGGCGCCGAGCGCGGCGCTGAACCCGGCTTTCACCGCCAGCATCACCATGATCAGGCAAAGCCCCACGGCGACGATCAGCAGGGTTTCATCGGTCATCCATCGGCGGGTCCTTCTGAGGAAGGTGGGGATGAGGAAGATGCCGCCCAGGAACCACAGCACCAGGAAGAAGCCCAGCTTGCCCATCTGCCAGAGCAGGTCGCTGCCGGAGAAGTTCTGGCTTACCGCCACGGTGCTCAGCAACACCAGGATCAGGATGGCTACCAGGTCCTCCACGATCAGCACCCCGAAGACCAGCACGGCGAACTTCTGAGTCTTCACGCCCAGCTCCTCAAAGGCACGTATGATGATGGTGGTGGAGGAGACCGAGAGCAGCGCGCCCAGGAAAATGCTGTCCATGGTGCTCCAGTCCAGCAGTCGGCCGGTGCCGTAGCCCAAGGCCGCCATGCCCACGGCCTCCACCATGGAGGTGATGCCTGCCGTGCCTCCCACGGAAGCCAGTTTCTTGAAGCTGAACTCAAGGCCCAGGCTGAAGAGCAGGAAGATCACGCCCAGCTCCGACCACACCTTGATGCTGGCCTCGTCCAGCACGGTGGGGAGCAGCGGCACATGCGGCCCCACCAGCATGCCCGCAATGATGTAGCCCAGCACCACCGGTTGCTTGATCCTCTTGAAGATCAATGTGGTGACCGCGGCCACTGAGAGGGTCAGGCCAAGGTCCGTGATGAGGGCGGGGAAATGCTCCATGATTGTGCGTTGCCAATATGCTTATCCACGTGCAAGAGGGATCAACAGGACGGAAGGCACGGAGGGCGGTGAAATTCGGGAGGTGCTACGCAGCCACACGTTCCATACGATCTGCACATGATCGGTTCACTCCCGCACCGCCTTCATGTCTTCCATGAATTTCCTGATCGCAGCGCCGTTGCCCACCAGCCAGAGCACATCGCGGGAAGCGAGCGGAAGGTGGCCCTTCGGGTTCATGATGCGCATGCCCGCCCGTTCGATCCCCGCGACCATGGCGCTGGCCTTCTCGCGCAGGCCGCTATCAACGATGGTCTTGCCCACCAAGGGCGATTGGGGCGTGATGCGGTAGCGCCGCATGCGAATATCCTCCTTGGCTAAGCCCGGCCTGGTCAGCACGGGACGCGCCCGTGCAAGCTCACGATGCAGTTCGGCCAGTTGGGCATCGGTGCCGATCACCATCAGGTTGTCACCGGGCAGCAAGCGGTCGTCCCGGCCTGGTGCGGGCACGGTGCTGCCGTCCAAACGCTCGATCAGCGCGACCTTCACCCCGAATCGTTCCCGAAGGCCCAATTCCGCCAAACTCTCACCGGCCGAGGCCGAATCCATCGCCAGGCGCACCTGGGCCACGTGCATGTCCCAGGGGGCCAGGTCCGTGCGCCGCTGGCTCAGTTCGCGCTGGTTCAGGTTCTTGAAGAAGCGGTCCTCCAGCTGAAGGTAGAAGCGGTGCAATCGTTGGCGGAACAGCATGGTGGCCACCACCATCAGCACCAGCAAGGCGAGCAGCGACCAGCCCGTGCTGAAGAAGACGCTCACCAGGATGGCCAGTACCACCACTGCGGCTCCCAGGCGCACCAGTTCCAGCACCACCAAGGGACCGCGCATCATCCATTGGTTCAGCCACAGTTGGCGGTAGGCGTTGCGGTTGATGCGCCGCAGGCTCATGGCCCAGAGGAAGGGCAGCACCAGCAGGAATGTTGCCACGCCGGCCCAGAAATGCCCGTTCAAGCTCCAGATCCCGTCTCCGAACAGCTCATTCAGCCAAGGGCCCACCACGAAGATCATGGCTAGGCAAAGCACGGCGAAGACCACCATATTGATCACATAGGCCTTCAGCAGGCTGCGCCATGCACTGGTCTCCTTCACGTGGTCCGTCTGATGGCCATATCGTTCCAATGCATGCTTCCACCCTGCAGGAAGCACGCGCTCCAACCACTGTGCAAATGGCTCGGAAGCCTTGATCATGTAGGGGGTGGTGAAGATGGTGACGGCCGATACCCCCACCACGATCGGATACAGGAATTTGCCCGTGACGCCCAGGCTGAGACCAAGCGTGGCGATGATGAAGGAGAACTCCCCGATCTGCGAAAGGCTCATGCCGATGCGAACAGACCGTGACAGGGGCTCGCCTGAGATCAAGGAACCCAGCGTGGCACTGAACGATTGACCGACCACCACCACCGCTGAAAGCAAAAGCACCTGCGGAAAATGTTCCACCAGCATCCGCGGGTCCAGGATCATGCCCACGGACACGAAGAAGATGGCACCGAAGAGGTCCTTCACGGGTTTCACCAGGTGTTCGATGCGCTCCGCCTGCACCGTTTCCGCCAGGAGCGCCCCCATGATGAACGCGCCCAGTGCCGCGCTGAAGCCCGCATGCACGGCAAATGCCACCATGCTCAGGCACAACGCCACCGCCACGATCAGCAGCGTTTCATCGTTCATCAATTTCCGGGTGCGCTGCAGCAGCGTGGGGATGAGATAGATGCCCACGGCAAACCACAGGATGAGGAAAAAACCCAACTTGCCCAGCTCCCACAACATCTCCGAACCGGAAAAGTGCTGGCTCACCGCCAGGGTGCTAAGCAGCACCATCAGCAGCACCGCCACCACGTCCTCGATCACCAGCACGCCCACCACGATGGTGGAGAATACTTGGGTCTTCAATCCAAGTTCGTCCAAGGCCCGCGCGATGATGGTGGTGGACGACATGGAGATGATGCCACCCAGGAACAGACTGTCCATGGTGCCCCAGCCCAGGGCCTGCCCCACGAACCAGCCGGCCGCGAACATGAAGCCCACGGTGACCAGCGCCGTGATGCCCGCGCTGCCGCCCACTTTGATCACCTTTTTGAAGCTGAACTCCAAGCCCAGGCTGAACAGCAGAAACACCACGCCCAACTCCGACCACACCCCGATGCTGGCATCGTCCATCACCGTGGGCGTGAAGGGCATGTGCGGCCCTACCAGCACACCGGCAATGATGTACCCCAACACCAGCGGCTGCTTGATCTTCTTGAACACCAAGGTGGTGACGGCCGCAACGGAAAGGATCAAGCCCAGATCGGCGATCAGTGCGGGCAAATGGTTCATTGGATCGCGGCCAAGTTAATTTCAGCATCCGACGATCGGGCAATTGTCACCTTGATCGTTGCATCTTCGTGCCCGATCAAGCACGGTACACATGAAGAAGCGGAACATCGGAAAGGTCCTTATCGCCAACCGGGGCGAGATCGCCCGCCGGGTCATGCGCTCGGCCAAGGAAATGGGCATCGCCACCGTGGCCGTTTATTCCGAAGCCGACCGCAACGCCCCGTTCGTGCGTGACGCGGATGAAGCCGTGTGCATCGGCCCGCCGCCCAGCAAGGAAAGTTACCTGGTGATCGACAAGGTCGTTCAGGTGTGCAAGGAACTGAAGGTGGATGCCGTGCACCCGGGCTACGGCTTTCTGAGCGAGAACGGCGATTTCGCCGATGCCTTGGAGAAGGCCGGGGTGATCTTCATCGGTCCCTCGCCCCATGCCATGCACGTGATGGGCGACAAATTGGCGGCCAAGGAAGCGGTGCGGAAGCACGGCGTGCCCTTGGTGCCCGGAACGGATGGCGCGGTGAGCGGGCTGGAAGAGGCCGAAAAGGTGGCGCGGACCATCAGTTTCCCCATCCTGATCAAGGCTGCGGCCGGGGGTGGGGGCAAGGGCATGCGCATCGTGGAGCAGGAGAGCGAATTGCGCGAAGGACTGGAACGCGCCATCAGTGAGGCACAGAATGCCTTCGGGGATGGCAGTGTGTTCATCGAAAAGTTCGTGAAGGGACCCCGCCACATCGAAGTGCAGGTGCTGGCCGACATGCACGGCAACACGGTATACGTGTTCGAGCGCGAGTGCAGCATCCAACGCCGCTACCAAAAGGTGATCGAGGAAGCGCCCAGTGCAGTACTGACGCCGCAGTTGCGCAAACGGATCGGCGAGGCCGCGGTGAACGTGGCCAAGAGCGTGGATTACGTGGGGGCAGGCACGGTGGAGTTTCTGCTCGATGCCAGCGGTGAGTTCTACTTCATGGAGATGAACACCCGCCTGCAGGTGGAGCATCCCGTCACCGAGATGATCAGCGGGCTGGACCTGGTGAAGGAACAGATCAAGGTGGCCCAGGGCGAGCAACTCTCTTTCAAGCAGGAGGACCTAAAGATCAACGGCCACGCCATCGAGGTGCGCGTGTACGCCGAAGACCCCACGAACAATTTTCTGCCCGACATCGGCACCCTCACCACCTACCGCCCGCCCCACGGGCCCGGCGTGCGCGTGGACGACGGGTTCGAGGAGGGCATGGCCATCCCCATTCATTACGACCCCATGATCGCCAAGCTGATCGTGCACGGGGCCACGCGCGAAGAGGCCATTGCCCGTATGGAGCGCGCCATTGATGATTATGCGATCAGCGGCGTGGAGACCACCTTGCCTTTCTGCCGTTTTGTGATGGGCCACCCTGCCTTTCGCTCCGGCAAGTACGACACGCTCTTCGTGCGCGACCACTTCAGGCCCGAGCTGCTGGAAGGCACCGATCACGGTGAAATGGCGGCAGCTGCCTTGGTGGCCGCCGCCGTGATGGAGGAGGACCTCCGCGTGCCTGCCGGGGGAATGACCAGAGGCGGCCAACCCTCGGCCTGGTGGCTGAAGCGGCGGTAACTCCGGTTGCTGGATGCCTTGGCCAGCGGACCGGCCATCCTGCGAAACGGTGGCGTTCAGCGGCTGAGAAACCATGTCGGTGGACGCAGGTCGAACGTCTGTCGATAAGTGGAACCACTTGCATGTTCCCGCGTTCCATGGGTACCTTCGTGGCTCACTAACAATGAAACGCACTGCAGCTTGCCTTGGCCTGATGGCCATCGTGCTTGCCCCGATGGCCATGGCGCAATCAGGCGAAAGCACGGTGCGTGTGGTGGTGGAGGGCACGGACACCATACCGGTGTACTACTTGGCGCCGGTGAAGGTGGAAGCCATGCTCAGCGGCAAGGCCAGGCGGAACATGGCCCGGGCGGACCGCTTGACCAGGTACGTGCAGAAGGTGTATCCCTATGCGCAGATCACCGCCAAGCTGTTGGACCAATATGACCACGACCTGGCCAACATCCACAAGGAAAACGACCGCGAGTTGTACCTGAAGTTGGCCGAGGTGGAGCTCAAGGCGGAGTTTGAACAGGAGGTCAAGGAGATGACCATGACCCAGGGCCGCATCTTGGTGAAGCTGATCGATCGTGAGACCGGGCATACGAGCTACGATCTGGTGAAGCAACTGCGCGGCTCGTTCCAAGCGTGGATGTGGCAGGGCATCGCCAAGCTCTTCGGGCAGGACCTGAAGGGTGAATACGACCCGCAGGGTGACGACAAGCTGGTGGAAGCCATTGTGCGCCGGATCGAGAATGGTGAACTGGCCGTTACTCCGCGTGCCGCACGGACGGACAGGGCCTTGGCCCGCTTGGAAAAGCGCAAGGCCCGCCTGTTCCGCAAATACGGCATGGATGCAGCGGTGACGTTCAACTGATCCCAAACGGAACCGGCCTGTGCCTGCCTTCCGATCGATGCGGGCGGGAAACTTCTCTTCCGTTCTGAAAATCCGTCAAGAGGCACACGGCCCACAACCACCCGCGTGCATTTGCATCGGTGGGCACTTCACGGTGCCATAGCTGCAAAACACACAACAATCCCCAGGTTTTGGCCTGATCAACCGCCTGCATTGGCTGCACTCGTAGAAGTACTGGCATGCATCGGTGGGCATTTCCTCCTCATGCCTGTGCCCGCAATGCGGGCATGTGATCACGGAATGCCGGATTGGATCCATCCCTTGTTTGGCGATTCGTGCCGCTTTTGCACGATGAACAACAAAGTACCCGCAAGGGTTGGCCATGCAACAGGCCGCGCCGGTTGTCGGGGCTTGGTTCGCCCTTCCTCCCGAGCGCGGCCTGTTGCACCGCTTGCAGTTCGCTTCTTCTTAGAACACCACGGTCTGCTGCCGTACCGGCACCAGGCGCTGGTCTTGAGCGATCACCATGTTGCCGCTCACCTCGTCAAAGGTGATCGAGCCCACCGGGCCGGCGTATGCCAAACCGCCCTTGTCACCAGCCGGCTCCAGCTTTACCCCAAAGGAAATGGCTGGCTGCTTGCTGCGGGTGGCGGATTCCGGCAGGTTGTGCGTGTCCACCGATACGGTCTTGGTCAGGTGTCCGGGCTTGCGGAAGTGGATCAAGGCCACGGCGCCGGAAGGCAGCAGCAGGTCTACCCGGCCTTCCAGGTCGGGACGGCTCCAGTCCTTGGTGCCGTTCACGTTCACTTCCACGATGATGTCGTTGGAATAGGCTCCGTCCAGCCCCATCCAGGCGGTCAACGCCACAAGGCCTTCGGGCGCTGCCGGGGGCAGGGCGGCCGCAGGGTTGCTGAACAGAAGGCCTGCGATGATGGCCAAGCAGAAGGTTGCAGTGTTCCGGATGTAGTTTGTCATGGTTGTTGGCGATGGTCCGATTGCCTCAACGCCCCTTGCTCGAAGGGGTTCGGGAAATTCGTCCAAGTTGTTGGGAGGTTCGTTGGAGAGTGGTTTTTCGGGCGGCAAACTTATCTGCGAAAGCGGCCCACCCTTCATCGGCCCACATCGCGATATCAACAACCTTGGACACCCAAGGCCCGCCTATTGCGCGAAGGCACTTTCCACCGGCACCCGATCGGCCGGGGAATGCCACGGCTGATCGTGCTACACCCGTTCAGCCGCCCGCACAGGAGGCATCAGTCCCAGGGCTTTGTGGCTTCGCTCGCGAATTTCACGGATCAGGCCGGGGTCCGCGGCGAGTTGCTTGCCATGGGTGGCCACCATGCGCCCGAGGCCTGTTTTCCATTCCTTGCTGGCCATTTGTTCCTTGAAACAGCGCTCCAGCAAGCCCAGCATGATGGATACCGACGTGCTGGCACCGGGAGAGGCGCCCAGCAGTGCGGCCAAGCTCCCATCCGCAGAGGCCACCAGCTCGGTACCGAACTCCAGAATACCGCCTTCCTTGGGGTCCTTCTTGATCACCTGCACCCGTTGGCCTGCAATGGCGAGCTCCCAATCCTTCATTTCGGCACTGGGCATGAACTCCTTCAGCTGTTCCAACCGTTCTTCGGGTTTCAAGCGCACCTGCTCGATCAGGTATTTCGTCAGGTCCAAGTTCTTCCAGCCGGCCTCCACCATGGGGATCAGGTTGCCCCATTCCAGTGAACTGGGCAGGTCCAACCAGCTGCCGTGCTTCAGGAACTTGGTGGAAAAGCCTGCAAAGGGGCCGAATAACAAGGCCTGTTCCCGGCCAATGGTACGCCGGTCCAAGTGGGGGACGCTCATGGGCGGGCTGCCGCTCTTGGCCTTGCCATACACTTTGGCATGGTGCTGCTTGATGATCGCTGGGTTCAGGCAGCGCAGCCATTCACCGCTCACCGGGAAGCCGCCGTAGCCCTTGGCTTCGGGTATGTCGCTCTTTTCCAACAAAGGCAGGGCACCGCCGCCCGCACCGATGAAGACAAATCCCGTTTGGAACGCCGTTTCAACCCCGCTCTTCAGTTCCTTCACTTCCACCCGCCAACGGCTATTGTCCATGCGGTGCAGGTCGCGCACTTCATGGCCCATGTGAAGCACCACGCCTTGCTTTCCGGAGAGGTCCGCGAACAGCAGCCGCGTCAGGGCCCCGTAGTTGACGTCAGTGCCCAACATGGAGCGCGTGGCCGACCAAGTGCCGTCATCGTGCCGGTCCTTCATCAGCAGGGGGGCCCATTGCGCGATCACGCTGCGGTCCGCGCCGAACTCCATGCCGTGGAAGAGCGGGTGTGCATCCATGGCGGCATGGCGCTTACGCAGGAATTCGCGGTTTGCCGCTCCTTCCACGAAGCTCATGTGGGGCAGGCTATGGATGAATGCCTGAGGGTCGATGCGGCCTTGCGCCGCCAACCAGCTCCAGAACTGCTTGCTCTGCTCGAACTCTTCGTCCACCCGGATCGCCTTGGACAGGTCGATGCTGCCATCAGGGCGTTCAGGCGTATAGTTCAGCTCGCACAACCCCGCGTGGCCCGTTCCGGCGTTGTTCCACGCATCTGAGCTTTCACCTGCAATTTCATCCAATCGTTCGAACACATGGACGCTCAGTTTTGGTGAGAGTTCCTTGAGCAGCACGCCCAACGTGCCACTCATGATGCCGCAACCAATCAACACCACGTCTGCATTCCTTTGTTCCCTTGCCATCCCGCTGATTTGAAGGTCAACAACCGGAGCCGCCGAATTGATCGCTTGCAGGCCATGGGGCATTGAGCCTGGATGCCCCACGCGGCTGCTTTATTCCCTGCATGCCACTTCCGGGGCATAGCGCCCGAAATGCACTTGGCCGCGGTTCTTGAACAGGAGAATGCCTTCGGTGAGCAATTGGTCGCCTTCCGCCATGCGGAGTCCACCCTCTTCCGGGCGCAACAGCACCTCCTGCTTCAGGATGCGGCCGTCAGCCGTGCTTCCGGAGTACAGCGCGGTGATCACCCCGTCCTCCAGGGCCCCGGTGAAGGTGCCCTGCCGGTGCCATGGCCGGGCAGGATGGTGCCGCACCATGCCATTGGCCAATTCGCCCAGCAGGTCCAGCCGAATGAGCAGCGTGTCTTCGGGGCCCACGAGCGTGTCGGCGCCGATCACCAACGGCCGGTCCGTGCCCGCAAGCATGTAACAACGGGTGTCGTGGCCGCTGTTGTCTTTGGACGGAGTGGTATCCGGGCTGCCGCAGGCGCCCAGCAACAGCAAGGCGATGCCTGTGCAGGCAGGCCCGGTGCGCATGGCTAACGGGCAAACGCGGGGGCCACCACCAAGTCCTTGCTGCCCGGCGTGTAGCGGTAAAAGCCCTCGCCGCTCTTCACGCCCAACTTGCCGGCGGTGACCATTTGCACCAGCAGGGGGCAGGGTGCATATTTGGGCTGCTGAAATCCTTCATGCAGCACGCGCAGGATGGCCAAGCAGGTGTCCAGCCCGATGAAGTCCGCCAATTGCAACGGACCCATGAGATGGGCCATGCCGAGCTTCATCACGGTGTCGATCTCCTCCACGCCGCCCACGCCTTGGAACAGGGTTTCGATCGCTTCGTTGATCATGGGCATCAAGATCCGGTTGGCCACGAACCCGGGCAGGTCGTTGACTTCCACGGGCACCTTGCCAATGGACCGGGACAGTTCCATGACGGCTCCGGTCACGGCATCGGAGGTATCGTAGCCCCGGATCACCTCCACGAGCTTCATCACCGGTACGGGGTTCATGAAGTGCATGCCGATCACCTGGGCAGGGCGCTTGGTGGCCGCCGCGATGCGGGTGATGCTGATGCTGCTGGTGTTGGTTGCCAGGATGCCATGCGGCGGGGCGTGTGCATCGATGTCCTTAAAGATCTTCAGCTTCAGGTCCACGTTCTCGGTGGCGGCCTCCACCACCAAGTCGGCATGCTTCACGCCTTCGGCCGTGGAAGTGCCCGTGGTGATGCGTCCCAATGCCGACACCTTGTCGGCTTCGGTCAGGGTGCCCTTGGCTACCTGCCGGTCCATGTTCTTCGCAATGGTGGCCAGGGCCTTGTCCAGGCTGGCTTGGGCAATGTCGATCAGGGTGATATCGTGGCCGCCTTGGGCGAACACGTGAGCGATGCCGTTGCCCATTTGGCCTGCGCCGATAACGGAGATCTTCATGCGGCGAATGTAACGTGCGGCGGCAGGCAGGGGAATAACCCCGGCCTTACTTCCCGTCGCCCCGCAGGATGATCAACACGGTATAGGCCAAGATCTTCAGGTCCACGCCCAAGCTCATGTTCTCAATGTACAGGATGTCGTACTTCAGGCGGCGGACCATCTGCTCCACATTCTCGGCGTAGCCGAACTTCACCTGCCCCCAGCTGGTAATGCCGGGCCTCACCTTGTGCAGGTGCCGGTAGTGGGGGGCCACTTGCAGGATGGCGTCGATGAAGAATTGGCGCTCGGGCCGGGGGCCTACCAGGCTCATGTCGCCGATCAGCACGTTCCAGAACTGGGGCAGCTCATCCATGCGGGTGCGCCGCAGCCAGCGGCCCGCGCGGGTGATGCGCGTGTCGGTGCTGCTGCTGAGCTGCGGGCCGTTCATTTCGGCGCCCTGGTACATGGAGCGGAACTTGTAGATGCGGAACGGCCTGCCGAATTTGCCGATGCGCTCCTGGCTGAAGAACACCGGCCCCGGGCTGGAGAACTTTACCATCAGGGCGATCACCAGGAACACGGGGGAAAGCAGCACCAAGGCCAAGGCGCTGAACACGATGTCGAAGGCCCGCTTGAGGGAGAACTGCCAGGCCGGCATGATCTGCGGGTTCACCTCGATCAGCGGTGCACCGAAGATGCTGGTCATCTTCACGCTGCCGGCCAGGATGTCGTACATGTCCGGAATGATCTTGATCCGCACGGGGGTGGCGTCCAGCTCGTTGAGGATCTTGCTGATGTGGCCGTGCTCGCTGCTTTCCACGGCAATGATGGCCTCCTCCACCCCGTAGCGGGGGATCAATGCGCGCAGTTCGTTCCATTTGCCCAGGAGCGGCAAGCCGGATTCCACTAAGTGCTGGTCGCACCCGTTGATGCTCACGAAGCCCACGAAGCGGTTGCCGGGCGAGCGCGGCAGGCCCTCGATCTCCTGGTGAATGGCGATGGCCCGCTCGTTGCCGCCCACCAGCAGGGTGTTGAACCCGATCGTGCGGTCATGCACGCGCTTCACCGTGCGGCTGGTGAGCAGGAAGCGGAAGGTGAACAACAGCAGGAAGTTCAGCCCGAAGAGCACCCCGAAGGAATAGTAGTAGTAGCTGGGGCCCGCCACCACATCGTCCAGCAGCAAGGCGAAGAAAATGACGATGCTGCCGATGAAGCTCACCAGCAGGGTTTGCTCGAGCTCCTTGGTGCGGAAGCGGCGGAAAATATCGGTGTAGCCCCCCGTGGCGGTGAAGAGCAGCACCCAGAACAGGGGGACCAGCACCAAACCCAGCCAGAAGCGGGTACCGAACTCCAACGGCACGGGGTGATCGTATTTCAAGGGTTCCAGGTAGAGCTTGCGGAACAGGAAGAACAAGGTCCATGCGGCCGCCGATGCCAACAGGTCGGCGGCGATGTAGCGCATGGCCTGTGCCTTCCGGTTCATCATCACGGGCGTACCACCTTGATGTTGTCCACCTCGATCACGCCGCTGGTGGCACCGCCTTCAAGCTCAGCCTTGAGGTAGAAGCGCTTGTCCAGTGCACCGCCTGCCCTCCATGGCTCGCCAAGGTCGATGTACAGCTTGTTCCAAGGCATGGTGCCATCGGCCTTCCGGGTGGGCAGGGCATA
The DNA here is from genome assembly GCA_023957375.1 of Flavobacteriales bacterium. Classification (GTDB taxonomy): domain Bacteria; phylum Bacteroidota; class Bacteroidia; order Flavobacteriales_F; family PHOS-HE28; genus PHOS-HE28. Next base: position 142,816 of record JAMLHB010000001.1, read on the forward strand.
CACATAGGCCACTTCGTATTGCACGCCGCTCTGGGTGTAGCGCACCCCCACCAGCAGGCGCGTGTCACTGCGGTAGTCCATCTCCAGGAAGGCCCCGTCGGTCCCGGTGAAGGCGTCCCCGCTGCTTACCCCGCGGTAGCTGGCGTGCCCGAGGTCCAGATCGATCCGGCCGTTTTGTTGGCCTTGGCCGATCAAGGTGCTGTCCGAAGGCACCAATTGCATTACCGCCGTGCAGTTCACCGTATCAAAGCGCTGGCCCGTATTGAAGTCGGCCAACCAGGTGTCCAGTCCGTTGTAATAGCGGAACTGGGGTGCTATCGTGGCGGTTTGCCCGGGCACCAGGTCCACCGTTTGTTCCCAATTGGCATAGAAGGGGTACTGGATGCGGTTGTCGGTGATGCCATTGCGCCTTACGCCGGCCATGACCATCAGCTTGGTGCCACCGCTGGAGAGGATGGGGATCGGCTTGCCCGGTTCCCAAACGCCCACGGGCTCATGATCGGCGTACACCCACAGGTCGGTGATCTTGGAGGAGATGCCTTGGCCGCCGGCATCCACCACGGTGGGGGAGGATACCTGCAGATAGGCGGGGGTGGTACCCTCCTTTTTGCAGGCGGCGGACAACAACAGGAGAAAACCTACCAAGGGCAGGGCGCGGGTCATGGTGTTCCTGTGCGGGTAACGCATCAAATGGCCGATCAGTATGGGCTTCAGGCGGTGCGGACCTGCATGGCGGCCAATACCCGGTGGGCCAGCTCCAGTGCGGCCAGGCCGTCCCGGGCGGGTACCACCGTGGGCTTCCCGCTGCGGATGGCGTAGGCAAATGCACGCAGTTCCTCGCGGATGGCATTGGTGGCCGGTATTTCCGGCTTTTCGAAGGTGATCTCCCGGTGGCCCTTGCCCGGCCCCAGGTCCAGGGTCACGGCGAATGGGTCGGGCTCTTCCACGGTGCGCATGCGCATGATCTCGGTCTCCTTCTTGAGCATGTCCACGGCGATGTAGGCATCCTTTTGGAAGAAGCGGCTCTTCCTCATTTTCTTCATGCTGATGCGGCTTGCGGTGAGGTTGGCCACGCACCCGTTGGCGAACGCAATGCGGGCATTGGCGATGTCGGGCGTGTCGCTCACCACGGCCACCCCGCTGGCATGCACTTCGGCAATGGGGTGGCCCACCACGTGCAGGATGATGTCCAGGTCATGGATCATCAGGTCCAGTACCACGCTCACATCGGTGCCGCGCGGATCGAACTGGGCCAAGCGGTGGGTTTCAATGAACATGGGCTGCCGCAGCGTCCCATGTGCCGCCAAAAAGGCCGGGTTGAAGCGTTCCACATGCCCCACCTGCACCTTGCAGCCGGTGGCCTCCGCGTGGGCCACCAATTCCCGTGCCTGGCCCAAGGTGTGGGCGATCGGCTTCTCAATGAACACATGCCGCCCTGCGGCCAAGGCCTCCAAGGTGCATGCGTGGTGGGCAATGGTCGGCGTCACCACGTCCACCACGTCGCAGGCAGCGATCAGTTCGGCCGGGCTGGTGCTCACCGGTGCATTGAACTCAACCTGTAGCCGGGCCGCCTTTTCCGGATGGATGTCATATACCCCGGCCAATTCAAATTCCGGGAGCTCGGCGATCTGCTGCACATGGATCCGCCCCAAGTGCCCGGCACCCATCACGCCAATGCGAAGCGGCTTTTCCATCCAGGCCGGCAAAAGTAGCCCAAGGGTGGTTGCCCCTGCCAAGCGGCCTGGACAGGGCGGACGGAAGAGGGACTTAGCTTTGCCGCCGAAGCCATGCAGATCGACGATTTTCGCCACCAGGGCCAACGGCGCAAGCTGGTGGGGGAGCTGGAAAAGAAGGGCATTGCCGACCCAAGGGTATTGGCCGCCATTGGCAAGGTGCCGCGCCACCAGTTCATAGACGATAGCGCTTTCGACCGCTTTGCATACGTGGACCAAGCCTTTCCCATCGGGTGCGGACAAACGATCTCGCAGCCATACACCGTGGCCGTGCAAAGCGAATTGCTCCAAGTGAAGCCGGGCGACCAAGTGTTGGAGATCGGCACCGGGTGCGGCTACCAAACGGCCATTCTGTGCGAGTTGGGCGCCAAGGTGCACAGCATCGAACGGCACCGACCCCTGTACCTGGCCACCAAGGCCCGCCTGCTCCGAATGGGCTACCGCGCCCACTTGGTGCACGGTGACGGGTACAAGGGCCTGCCTCTGCACGCGCCTTTTGACAAGGTGATCGTGACCTGCGGGGCGCCCGATGTGCCCCAAGCCCTAGTGGACCAATTGAAGGTGGGGGGCACCCTGGTAATCCCCGTGGGTGGGGGCGGGGTGCAGCGGATGCATACCGTGACCCGCACATCCAAGGGCGTTGAGCATGCCGACCATGGGGCATTCAGCTTTGTGCCCATGCTGGAAAACAGGGTGGGATAAAGGTCACTACGGGATTTCACGGACTGTGCTACATTCGCCCCCGAGTTTAGAGCATATGGCTACCCCTTTGGCAGCGACGAAAACAGATGCAAGGTCGACGATCAACAAAAAATAGTTGAAATGTCAGCCGAATGTGTATAAGTTTGCCGCCGCGTTCGGGTAGCTTTGATCAGCAAAGCAAAACCAACCACAAACCAAAGCACACGAAAAACCAACAACCATGAAGAAGATAGTACTGTTCGCTGCAGCGCTCTTCGCCGTATCGGCGGTTAGCGCCCAAACCGGTGAGATCACCAGCAACCGTGGAGAGAACTGGCTGTCCCAGGACGGCGACTGGGCCATCACCTTTGATGCCGCCCCCCTGCTGAACTACGCAGGCAACCTGTTCAACAACGGGAACAACTCGAACGTGATGGCCATGAACAACATGATCGCCAGCCGCGGGTACCAATACTCGGACGATGGCGCCGGCCGTGCGCTGAATGTGGGTGGTGTGGTGATCGGTGGCAAGAAGCTCATCGATGCCAACACGGCTTACCGTGGCCAGGTGCGCCTCGGCTTCGGCAGCCACAAGGAGACCGACCTGGTTTTCACGATTCCGGCCACCGATCCCGTTAGCTTTGTGGACAATGTGAAGAAGTTCAACTTCATGGGCATTGACCTGGGCGTGGGCTTGGAGAAGCGCGTGGGCAGCACCCGCGTGGTGGGTGTGTACGGCGCCATGTTCGACATCGGCTTTGGCAGCGCCAAGACCACCTATGAGTACGGCAACGCACTCTCCAATAACAACCCCGACGGCACCCACCGCCCCACTGAGGAGAAGCTGGGTTCCACCATGGGCCTTGGCCTGCGTGCCTTCGCCGGAATCGAGTGGTTCTGCGCCCCGAAGATCTCCCTGAGCGCCGAGTACTCCTGGGGTGTTAGCATGAGCAGCAAGGGCCACACCACCACCTCCACCGAATGGTGGGATCCCGCCAACGGCGGCAGCGTGAAGACCGAGAGCACCGACGGCGGCACCAAGGAGAACGACTTTGGTATCGACACCGGCATCAGCGGTGCCAGCATCGGCGTGAATTTCTACTTCCAATAAGAGGAATAATTCCTTGCTTTGGTCTTGAAAGCCCCCGGAAACGGGGGCTTTCTTGTTGATGAGGCCTCCGGTTTCCGGACGGCGGCACGGTAGATGGACGTTGATGGACGCGAAACCGCGTCCACCAAGGTCCATTTTGCTTGCCAGCCTCGTCCGCAGGTACCTTCGCAGCTATGCTGCCCATCCTTTCAGCAGAACAAATCCGCCAGGCCGATGCCTTTACCATCGCCCATGAGCCCATCAGCTCCATCGACCTGATGGAGCGGGCGGCGGTGAATTGCGCGAACCGGCTGATGGAGACCTTGAACTACGACGTGCCGGTGGTGGTGCTGGCCGGCATGGGCAACAATGGTGGTGACGGCTTGGCCATGGCCAGGATCCTTAACATGGCCGGTCAACGGGAAGTCCGCGCCGTAGTGCCGCAGTACAAGGCGGAAGGCAGCCCGGAATTCGAAGCCAATTTGGGCCGGTTGCGCCAAGGAGGCGTGGCCGTGGCCCTGCTGCATGAAGGTGAGCCGCTGCCATCCTTTCCCCCGGAGGCATTGGTGATCGATGCGCTTTTCGGCACCGGCTTGCAACGTCCGCTTACCGGCTGGCTGAAAGATCTGGTGGGGCAGCTCAACAACAGGGCCAATCACGTATTGGCCATCGATCTGCCTTCCGGCCTGTTCGCCGACAGCAACAAGGATAATGACCCAACAGCGATCGTGCAGGCAGACCGCACGTTCACCCTGGAGCTGCCCAAGCGGGCCCTGCTGATGCCGGACCAAGGCCGTTTTGCAGGCGAATGGGAGGTGGTGCCGATTGGCTTGAACCGGTCCCAAATTGCTTCGTTGGATCCATGGGCCTTGGTTTTGGAGGAGGTGGACCTGGTCCCGATGTTGCCTATGCGCCGAAGAACAGCGCACAAAGGGGACTTTGGCCATGCTTGGCTGCTGGCCGGAGGGCCTGGTAAAATGGGCGCTGCCTTGTTGGCGGCAAAGGCGGCCCTGCGTTCCGGTTGCGGGCTGCTCTCCGTGCATGTTCCCGCAGGGCAGCAAGCGGTGATGCACGGAACTGTGCCGGAGGCCATGGTGTCACCGGATCCGGGCGATCGACTTTCCGAGCTGCCCAAGTTCACCAAGGTTTCCGCCATCGGCCTGGGGCCGGGCATCGGCACGGAAGCGGAAACCGGTAGGCTGCTGAAGTTGCTGATCCAGCAAGCGCCCGCTCCATTGGTGCTCGATGCGGATGCGCTCAACATCCTCGCGCGAAACAAGACCTGGTTGGCCTACTTGCCGGCTGGCACGGTTCTTACTCCGCACCCGGTGGAATTTGACCGGATGGTCGGCAAAGCGTCAAACAGCGAGGAGCGCCTCCAGTTGGCCCGGGGACTGGCCATGAAGCAGAAGGTGGTGGTGGTGCTGAAGGGGGCCTACACGGCCATATGCGCCCCCGACGGGAGGATCTTCTTCAATGGCACCGGTAACCCCGGCCTGGCGAAGGGGGGCAGCGGCGATGCACTTACCGGCATCCTGACCAGCTTGCGTGCCCAAGGAATGGATGCACTTTCCACCGCATTGGTCGGGGTGTATGCCCACGGCAGGGCCGGGGATCTGGCTGCGGAAGCCTTGGGCATGGACGGCATGCTTCCCAGCGACTTGATCGATCGGTTGCCCCAGGTGTGGAAGGCAATGCGTGGTGTGCCCTCCAGCGACCACCTGTTGGGGTGACTCCTACAGCAGGCCGTCCACTGGTCCTTTGCCTTCACGCAGCACCGTGGGCTGCCCGCTGGTCAGATCAATCACCGTGGAACCTTCCAGCCCGCCGATGCCGCCGTCGATCACCAATTCCACCTGGTGGCCTACACGCTGGTGGATCAGTTCCGGGTCCGTGGTGTATTCCAGCAGGTCATCCTCATCGTGTACGCTGGTCACCACCAACGCGTGGCCCAGTTCCTCCACCAAGGCCAAGGGGATCGGGTGGTCCGGCACGCGAATGCCCACGGTGTGTTTCTTGTTTTTGAACAGGGTGGGGATCTGGCTGCTGGCGGGCACGATGAACGTGTAGGGGCCGGGCAGGGCCTTCTTCATCACCCGGAAGCTGGGCGTGTCGATGGCTCTTGCATAGGCGCTCAATTGGCTGAGGTCCTTGCAGATCAGGGAAAGGTTGGTCTTGTGGGCCTTCGTTCCCTTCAGCCGGGCGATGGCTTCAATGGCGCGGGCATGGTGGGCACTGCAGGCAAAGGCATACACCGTGTCCGTGGGGCACACCACCACGGCACCTTCATTCAGCCGCTGCACCACGTCGTGGACCTTGCGCGGTTCCGGGTTTTTCGGATGGACCGCCAGCAGCATGCTACTTCGCCGACGCCTCGGTGTGGGCCGCCTTCTTGTGGTCCGCAAGGAATTTCTCCAGCCCGATGGTGGTGAGCGGGTGCTCGAACAAGGCCAGGATGGCGCTTAATGGGCAGGTGGCCACGTCGGCGCCGATCTCCGCGCACTGGATGATGTGCATGGGGTGGCGCACGCTGGCGGCCAGGATCTGCGTGTTGTACCCGTAGTTGTCGTAGATGGTGCGGATCTGCTCAATGAGCTGCACCCCGTCGGTGCTGATGTCGTCCAAGCGGCCGATGAAGGGGGAGACGTAGGTGGCACCGGCCTTGGCCGCCAGCAGGGCCTGCCCCGCGCTGAACACCAGGGTGCAGTTGGTTTTAATACCCTTGCCGTGGAAGTATTTGATGGCCTTGACCCCGTCACGCGTCATGGGCAACTTTACAGTGATGTTCGGGTGCAGCGCCGCCAGATCTTCGCCTTCATGCACCATGCCCTCGAAGTCGGTGGCGATCACCTCGGCGCTCACGTCGCCGTTCACGATGTTGCAGATGTCCACGTAATGCTTCATCACCCGGTTGGTGCCGGTGATGCCTTCCTTGGCCATCAATGACGGATTGGTTGTCACGCCGTCCAGGATGCCGAGGTCCTGTGCTTCCTTGATCTGGGCCAAACTGGCCGTGTCGATGAAGAATTTCATACTTGTGGTGCCCGGCGAATGATTTCCACCGGGAACTGCAAAGGTACGGCCCGCTGCGTGCAAGGCATTTTCAAGAACCCTTGCGTTCCGGCTTTTCGGGGACAGCTCGGGGCCTACTGTTTCACCCAACGCACGGTTGCCGGACTTTCATTGCCGGTAATGCGGATGGTATAGAGCCCCTCTGCAAGGCCGGAAACGGGCAACGTGACCTTGCTGGCAGCTGGAAGTTGGGCGGTGTAGGCTAGCCGGCCTTGTGCGTCAAACACCTGTACCTCCGCGTTTCCACGGTATTCCGGTGCCATAAGCAGTACCGGCGCCGACGAAGGATTCTGTTCCAAGCGGGCCAAGTTGGATCTTCCCGGAAGCGCGGCCATGACGGTAGGGATGTCCAAACCATCGATGGGCTGTGCGTAGATGCCATCGGGGCTGCGCTCATCCTTCCAGACGGCCACCATTTGCCCGTCCTCCTCTTCGGTTAGCCGCATGTCATCCTTATTGCTGTTCACGGTGCAGATGTCCTTTTGTGCCGGGTTCCAAACGGTGGATCCGTTCAAGGCTACGCGGGTAGCCGCAAGGTGTACCTGCCCAAAACCGCCGGATGCATGCAGGATCACTGCGCCATCATCCGTGGCGGAAGCGTCCCATAGTTGAAGAGCTTGGGCACTGATGGGGATCACATTCACCGCCAGGTCGCCCAATTGGCGCACCCCGGCCGTATCCAAGCGCTGCACGGCCACGCCGGATTGGTTTTGGCCGCCGTCAGTCACCTGCATGGCCACCATCATACCCTGGTCATCATCCACCAAGGCCAATCCTTTGCCCCCCACGAATTTTTGGATGGTACTGCTGATGTCCGCACGGGTGCCGTCCGTGGACCAAAGGCTTCCGTTTCCCCGGACATGTTGAACAAATACATCCGTGTACCCGGCGTTGTCCGGATTGCCGGAATTAAAGGCTACGTAATAGCCGTCCTCCCCATCCTCCACGGGGTGAGGAACGAAAAAGATGGGCACCGACTTGCTGGATACTTGGACCGGAGCGGGCCAAACGGTGTTGCCAGCCGCATCGTAGCGCTGTGCAGTAAGTACCCAGGGTGGCAGGCCAAAACCTCCGGCGCTGATGCCGTATTGCAGGATGAAACCTCCATCATCCGTAGCGATCGGAGTGGGGATGCTCACGTTGGTGCTGGCCGTGATCACGATGGGGGCGGCAAGCAAAACGTTGCCGGTGGGGCCCACCAATTGCATGGCTACACCCCTGGGCGTGCCGGTGGTGCCCCAGGCGATCACCGTGTTGCCATTGGAAAGCGGAGCCACGGTGGGGCCCATTCCGGTAGTGCCGGGTGTGGGCAGTTGCACACCGTCCGGCCCCCAGAGGAAGGAACCATCGGGTGCGATCTTGTAGGCCACGATGTCCAGCGCTCCCGTGCGTTCGTCCTGGAAGGCCACTATGGCATTGTCGTCATCATCATTCTTCAGGTCGTAGCTGAAGATGGCGCTGTTCTGCGGGTGGTCGCTGACCACCAGCCCGGTATCGGGCCAAAGCCTGTTTCCTCCTGCATCGAGGCGTTGCATGCGCAACTGATATTCGCCCCCTTCATTTTCAAACCAGGCTACATACGTGCTGCCATCAGGTCCCTCGGCCGTCAACGGCGTGGTAGCTTCTCCGGCGGCAACCGCACGCACGGTGGTGTTCACGGAGACATCGCTGGTCCATTGCGCTTGTGTGGCAAGCGTGGCAAGGAGTGCGAAGGTGGTAGTGATCAATGGGTGCTTCATCTGGTCGGATGGATGGGTGACAGGCAAGATAGCCGTGCTAGCAACACGCAACCCTGGGAGAAAGTTCGCTGGTGCGGTTTCACGCCTTCAGGCCCTCTATTTGTATTCCTGCATCATCAGCCGCTGGAAGAACCGGCCGGGCAGCAATTTCTTCAGTAGCACCGCGAGCCGTTGCTTGCCATGGGCGGCGTAATACACCGTGCGGGGCCTCGGGTCGGCCATGATGCGCTCCACTAAGCGGGCCACCTCATTGGGGTCGCGGCTGTAGTGCAGGCTTCCGCCCAGGAGTTCCATGGCCCTGTTATAGCCGGCTTTGTAAGGCTCACTGGTTTGAGCCGGCCGGATCCGGTTGGCCCCGATGTTGGTCTTGTATTCGCCGGGTTGCAGGCTGGCCACGCGGATGCCGAAGGGCTTCACCTCCATGCTGAGCGTTTCCGTATAGCGCTCCAAGGCGGCCTTGCTGGCACTGTAAAAGCCGCGGTAGGGCAGGCCGAAGTTGGCTGCCAAGCTGGTGATGTTGATGATGAGCCCGCTGCCTTGCTTGCGCATCTGCGGCAATACCGCCCGCACCACCCGGTGTGCGCCCATCACGTTGGTGTCGAACAGGGCCGTGGCTTGCCCAGGTGTCAGGTCTTCCGTGGCGCCCTGGATGCCTAAGCCCGCGTTGTTCACCACCGCATCAATGCGGTTCGAATTGGCCAGTACTTCCGCTACCGCTTGGTTCACGGAGGCTTCATCAGCAAGGTCCATGGCGATCAGTTGATAGCCTTCCGCCTGCCCGGCAGGCTTTCGGGAAGTGCCATAAACAGTGTGGCCTTGGGCGGCCAAGTACGCGCAGACGGCCTTGCCGATGCCACTGGAGCCTCCTGTTACCAGGACCACTTGCGGGGTGTTGGGCTTGGGCATGGGCAAAAAAAGAGGGGCAAGCTCCTCGCATCGCTCCGCTACAACCGCCTACCCTTGCTGCCTTCCGGCCCTGGGGGATTCAGCAGGAGCTGGACGTACAAGACTTGCCCCAAGGAGCAAAGGTATTCTTTCCGGCGGATCTCCGGCAGATCAACGCACAAACCTGCCCCAGTAAACCGTCAGGCCATGGGTGATGCGCACCGTCCATACGCCCGTGGCCAAATGGCGGGCGTCCAGCATCACTTCCTGCCCCGTCCGGGCGTACGCTGGCAGGGGTATGGCACGTCCGGCCTGGTCGATCAATTCCAGGGCGGTGCCCAGACCAGGGACAAAGGGCAGCGTGATGTGGACCGGACCGGTGGTCGGGTTGGGCCAGACTGAAAGCTGGTTGCGGCCTTGCAGATCGGGCGGGCAGGCAATGCCTGTAGCGGTTCCGTCGCGCGCATCGTTCAATCCGGCCGTCACGCCCGGACACTCGAACACATTTATCGTAAGGTGGGCCGAGTACGTCATGCCGCTGGCGTCGGCAACGGTGTATGTGTAGACGCCGGCCACGTCACTGGCGGGGTTGAACATACCGTCCACTTGCGGATTGGCGGGATTGGTCCACGTTCCACCCGGGCATGGGCTGCCACCCAGGAAATCGAACATCGCAAAGGCCGGGTCCTGCAAGCAAACGGTGATGGTGCTGTCGGTGCCCGCATCACAAGGGGGAGGGCAGTCTTCCACGGTGATCGTGGCGCCCAGGACGTCCAGTCCTGCGCAGTGGTTGCCACCACCTTGCACCAGCAGGTCGTGCAGCTCAATTACGGTGGTAACGCCCCATTCCAAACCAAGGTCGGCAAGCGTCGCCGGGTCATAAACGAAGGCGTGGATATGGAACACATCCGGATCGTTCACGGTGAACACCGGCACATTGGCGAGCGCCATCAACACAAGGCCAGGCCCTTGGGAGAGCAGATAACCCATGGCAAAGCCTGGGGGCACCAAGGTATCCCCGAAGGAAATGGCCGTGATCGTGGCCGCGCCCCCTTGCAGGCAGGCAAAAGGATTGGTGTCCAGCATGCTACCGGCATCGGCCGTGCAGTCCGGCGTGCAATCCACCACTTGGAAGGCGGTGCCCACCAGGTCAAGACTGGCGCAAATCGAGCCGCCACCTTGCAACAGCATGGCATGGAGGTCGGCCAAGCCATCCCAGCCCAGTTGGATGGAAGCAGCGGGATCGAAGGTGCCCGGGTTGTACACAAATGCATGGATGTCGTATTCGCCAGGCACCTCCACGGTGAATTGGGGGCTGTCCGAAAAAGCTTGGATCACTGCGCTGTTGCCCGAGGTGAGCACGTATGCCAGGGTGAAGCCCGCCGGAACGATGGCACTGCCATCCGGCGTGGCAGTAAGTTGGGCCTGGCCTTCGGCAAGGCACAGATCGGGTTGGTCCGTACCGGTGGTACCGGCACTTGCGATGCAGTCGGGGCCGCATTCCCCTGTTTTCACGAAGGCTGCATCCAGCAGCAAACTTGCGCAAAGGGCACCGCCGCCCTGCAACAATTGCGGGTTCAGGTCATAAATGGAGCTGCTCCCAAGCGTGATGGACCCTATATCGAAGGTGGACGGGTCGTACACGAACGAGTGGATGCGCCACACGTCCACGCTGTTCACGATGAACGTGGGAGAGGTGGATATCTGCTCCAGGATCAGGCCGTTGGTGCGGCTCAGCAGGTAGCGCAGTTCGAAGCCGGGGGGTACGATGCCCGGTCCGTCCACCACGGCCGACAGGGTGGCTTCGCCATTGCCTATGCAGATCAGGGTGGAATCCATGGACAAGTGCGGGGCAAAGGCCGTGCACGGTTCCTCGCACTCCATGGTCTTGGAGCCGCCCACGTAGAAGCTGAGGCTCGCACAGATGTCGCCCCCGCCCTGTACCAACTGCCCGTGCAGGTCAAAGGCCGTGGTGGTGCCTAATTGCACGGTGGAAAAGTCAAAGGTGTTGGGGTTATAGACCAAGGTGTGGATGCGCCATACATCGGCGGTGACTACATCAAAGGAGGGGGAGTTTCCCACCTGTTCCAGGATGAGCCCGTTCGTGCGACTTAGCACGTAAGCAGTAACGAAACCTGGTGGCACCACGGCATCCCCTTGCGGGGTTCCGGTAATGGTGGCATGGCCCCCGGAAAGGCAAATGGGCCCGTAGTCCATATAGGTGCTGCCGGCCTGCGCAATGCATTCCCCGCCTGCCCGTGCGGCAGTGGGCAGCATGGCCAGTAAAAGGAAGGCAAGGGCGGAATGGAGGATCGACCGGAAGGTGGATAAACGGATCATGTTCACTCGGGTAGGGAAGGCTAAAGTATTAAAGTGGAAGGAAACGGGTGCGCCAGCGGCAATTGGGCCGCACAAAGCGGCTGGTTGTGGCAGCACGCTCGATCAACTTCTTTGCCGATACGCGATCGTGCATGCCGGGGCCGGGTGTGTGATCCGTGGATCGATGGCACCAAGGAGCAGGTCACGCGATCGCAACCACTTGGACCAGTTGCTTTCCACCACCGGCCGGGAATTCCACTTGGTCCCCACTTGATCGCCCCAGCAGGGCCTGGGCCAGCGGGGAGGTGAAGGCGATCCTTCCTTCAGCCACCTTGGCCTCGTCCACGCCCACCAAGGTGAAGGTGTGCCCGGTACCTTGCTTAGGACCGGAAATGAACCGGTAGGTGACCGTGCTGCCGAAGCGGACCTCCGTCCCGGGGCGACTGAAAGGCTCCACCACGCGGGCCGTGGCGATCCGTTCCGCCAACAAGGCCAAGCGGCCGTTGATCTCCGCCAATTCCCGCCTGCGTGCCGGCCCCTCGGCGGCGACCACTTGGGAGCGGCTTGCTTCCAAGGCGGACCGTTCCTCTTGCAACAGCCGCAGTCCGCGCGGCGTCACCAAGTTTTCAAAGCCCGAAGGCAGGGGTGCACGGGGCGGCACGAACACCGGTTCCTCCTGGTCGCCTTCGCGCACAAATCCACGGCTCATGCGGACAAGATAACCCCGGGCGCGCAGTGTGCCAGGGCATTCGCAGGCTATTTGCCCAGTGGCCCCCTCGTTTCCATGTTGCTGTTCCTTGCCTCCAGGCAGGGCGGGCACCGTGCATGCTCACTCTTTCACGAACTTCCCGGAAAGCACGCCGAAAGGCCCTTCGATCTTCAGCATGTAAAGGCCGCCGGCGAGGTGTGACACATCGATGGTGCCGCGCACCTGATCGGGCATGGCCACCACTTTCCCGGTGGCATCGGAGAGGGTGATGCGCGCCCCGGTGAAATCGTGGCGGCTGGTGATATGAAGCTTGTCGACGGCCGGGGAAGGGTAGAGGCTGAACTGCGCCGGAGGGCGGCTGGTGATGCCCGTGGTGGTGCTTGTCTCACCTTCCACCACGGTAAGCGTGGTGTTGATGGCCGGGTTGGCGATGGTGTCCACAATGCCCGATGGCCAGCGGACCAGCACTTGGTTCACCTGGGTGCCGGTGCCCAATCCGAAGTGCGCGGTGAGGCTGCTCATGTACCGGAACCCGTCGCCGCTGACGATGTCCTGCACCTGCGTGCCCCAAGGCGTGGTGACCTGCACCCGCGCACCGATGCCGTTCACATTGCTCACCGTGCCTTTGGTGATCACCTTCAGCCAGTTGTTCGTGTTGCCGGCGTTCATGTAAATGATGTTGCCGTTTTGCACATCGATGAAGCCGTCGTTGTTCAGGTCGCCGGTGGGGCCGTTGATGAAGGGCACGCTCACCGGGTTGAAGGTCATGTTGCCGTTGTTCTTCATCAGCATGCCGCCTCCGAGCACGTCCACATAGCCATCGTTGTCGAAGTCGCGGGCGATGAATTCGATATTGGTGCCATTGTACAGATCGAAGCCCGAGCCGGTGGTGATGTTGGTGAACATGCCGTTATCGTTGCGGTACAGCTTGTGGCCCCCACCGCTGAAGGAACTGGCGCCGATCATCACGTCCAAGTCGCCGTCGTTGTCGAAATCGGCCCAGGCGGCCGACCAGCTCTGCTGGTAGTCGGCCATGTCGCCCATCAGCGGGGCCACGTCGGTGAAGGTGCCGTCGCCGTTGTTGCGCCAAAGTTGGTCGATGCTAGCCGGTGCCCCGGCGCCGCGGCATTTGGCCAGGAACAGGTCGAGGTGCCCGTCGTTGTCGTAGTCGATCCAGTTGGAGCCGTAGTTACCCCCGTCAGGCGTGTCGCCCAATCCGCCGGAGTGCCAGGTCCAAGAGGTATTGTTGTTGTTCAGGTAGTATACGTTCGGTGCTACGTCATGGCAACTGAAGGCATCCAGGAGCCCATCGTTGTTGATGTCCACCAGGTTGGAGCGCTGGCAGAAAATGTATTCGGGCTGGTTGATCACCGTGTATCCCGTGCCGGTGGCGTTGGCCATCATGAAGGTGAGGCCGCTGCCGGCATACACCAGGTCATTGTATCCGTTGGCGTCCAGGTCTCCGGCGCAGATGCTCCAATTGGGCAGGTTGGCTGCCGTGGCCGTGTTGTGCGTTACGGTGTTGAACCCTCCCCCGGCCTGTTGGTAATTGATGGTGATGGTGTTGGCGGTCACCGATACCGCGTCATCCAGCCCGTCGTTGTTCATATCCACCACGCAGTAGGCGCTGCCGTTGGTGGGCACGAACAGCGAGGAGAAGCCGTTGACCACCGGCCCCGGCCCGGCGTATTGGACCACAAAGGTGAATCCGTTGGCCGTCCAGCGGTCGTCGAAGGCGATGTAATAGGTGGTGCCAGCCTCTATCGGGAAGGTGGTGAAGGAGGTATAGCCCGATCCGGAATCATCGTCACCGGCATGGCAGACCAGGTTGCCACAAGTGCCCGTGTACACCTGGACGCGGGTGTCGGTGCCGTTGTTCTGGGGCAGGTCCGTGGTGATCACGAGGGTGGTATCCTCGGTGGCGGTGTATTTGTACCAACGCCCTTTGCTGCCCACCATGGCCCCGCCGGTGCAGATCAAGGTGGGTGGCTCCGGACCGTCGATCTGCGCCACATGGTAGGAGGCATTGACCACCGGAATGGCGGTGGCGCAAGTGCCTTGTGCCTGTGCTTGCCAGGCGGTGAGGGCGATGGCGGGGAGTAACAGTGCGCGTTTCATGTGGGCGGATGTTGGTTGTAGCGGGCGTTATTGGCAGGTGTCCGGCATGGCATTGATCCATTGGGCGATCAGCTGGACGGCTTCTTCGTGGAGCACGGTGCGCTCCAGCAGTGGCATGCGCACGGCCTCGTCCGTGGAATTCATGCGGTAGTACAGCATGGAACGCTGGGCATTGCCGGCATGCACGATGTAGTCCACACCGGGGGCGAACGGGTCTTGGGGCGGCACGCAGATGCCCAAGTTCACCGGGTCGCTGGTCTTGTTCCACGCAAAGCGCATGGGCCGGTAGCTGCAGAACCCGCCGTCGAAATGGCAATGTGCGCAGTTCATGTCCAAGTAGGCACGCACCCGCCGGTCCAAGGATTCGTCCGGGTCATCCCACTTGGCCACCGTCTCAATGTCTGCCGGGTAGCCGCTTGCGAGGTACCCTTGGGCCGCCCACTTGGCCAACTGGTTCATCGGGCCCTCGGCATAATTGAACACACTGTTCAGGTTCTGCGGCTTGGTGCTGATCGGTGTCCGCTCCAGATGGTCCATGTGGCATGCCTTGCATTCCCCCAAGCTGGGGATCCGGAACACCTCATCGTGGGCCTGCCCGTCATCGTCCACCCAGGTCAGGGGCACGTTCACACCGTCCAGGTTCAGGTAGGCTTCGGTCTGATCCTCGTTCCACACGTATTCGGCGAATTCCCAAGTGCCATTTTTGCGGATCATCAGCCGGGTGTCGAGGATGCGCCTGCCCATGCCGGGAAGCACCCGTTGGTAGTAGGGGCTTTTGATCAAGATGGTGCCCTCGGGGAAATCCAGTGCCTTGCCGTCCGCCACGTAGGACGCCGTACGCCCGGTCGGCATCCACACAAAGCGCACTTTGTCCGAATAATCGCCGAAGGCGGGGGTGATCGGGGCGAAGGGCAATACGCCCGCCACCGGTAGCAGACTGTTCATAGGCTCGTGGAACAGGTGGTAGTCCGAGAGCTTGGGGTAGGGCATTTCATCCAAGTTGAACACCACTGGTGATACGGTTCCATGTGCCGTGTCCGGCGGTAGTGCCGCATCCTTGCGGCAGGCCATGCTCCCCGCCAGGACAGTGCACAGCCCAAGCCATGCGAAGTTCCTGCCATGCCTCATTGGTGGAACGAATGTAATCCGGGCTTCCCCTGCATTGTTACATGGACGGCCAGGCCGTTCGTTGCGTTGCCCGGTTTCAGCCTTTCACGGCTTGCAATGGTTGCCGCGCGGCCCACAGCCCAAGCATGGTAAGCCCAGCCACTACCAACAGCACTTCGAAGCCCATGCGATAACCGAAGAACAGTTCCTCGGAATAGAGCCTCAGGAAATAGGTGATCACGGGTGCGGCCACGCATACCCACGGCACCAACTTTTCCTGTGGCCGGGCCTTGAAAAAGATGCCGAAGGCGAACAACCCCAGCAGGGGCCCGTAGGTGAAGCCCGCGATATCGAAAAGGGTCTTGATCACCGTGGGCGTGGCCAACCAGTGGAAATAGAGGATGAACAGCAGGAACAATACGGCCATGCCGAGGTGTACGCGCTGGCGCACCCGTTTCTGGCGGGTCTCGTCCCAACCGCGGTCGCGGATGCCGATCAGGTCGATGCAGGTGCTGGCGGTGAGCGCGGTGAGGGCACCGTCGGCACTGGGGAAAAGCGCGCTGATCAGGCCGATGATGAACAGCAGGCCCAGCCAAGGCGGGAAGTATTGCAGCGCCAAGGTGGGGAACACATCGTCCGAATGGGCAGGCATGGCAATGGCCTGGTTGCGCAGGTACAGGAAAAGCAATGACCCCAGCAGGAGGAACAACAGGTTCACCCCGAGCAGGATCACGCTGAAGGTGCGCATGTTCTTCTTGCTGCCTTCCACCGTGGATACGCTGAGGTTCTTCTGCATCATTTCCTGGTCCAGCCCGGTCATGGCAATGGTGATGAAGATGCCCGCCAGCACTTGCTTCAGGAAGAAACTGTCGCTGCGCCAATCCAGGTCCAAAATGCGCGTGCTGCCACTGGCCTGGATGGCGGAGTACCAGTCCTCCATGCCCGGCTGCCGGGCAATGTAAACCACGGTGCCGATCAAGGCGCCCAGCATGAAGAGCGTTTGCAGGGTGTCCGTCCACACAATGGTCTTCACCCCGCCCTTCAAGGTGTACAGCACGATCATCACCATCACCGCAAGGGCAGTCACCTCGAAAGGGATGCCCATGGCATCGAGCACGAAGAGCTGGATCACGTTCAGTACCACGAAGATGCGGATGGTGGCCCCGGCCAGGCGGCTGAGGATGAAGAAGCTGGCGCCCGTGCGGTAGCTGTGCAACCCAAAGCGCTCGCGCAGGTAGCCGTAGATGCTGGTGAGCTGCATGCGGTAGTACAGCGGCAGCAGTACGCCCGCCACGATCCAGTAGCCGATGGCGAAGCCGAACACCAACTGGAAGTAGGTCCATGCCTTGGCGTCCACATAGCCCGGCACGCTGATGAAGGTGACCCCGCTGAGCGAAGTGCCGATCATGCCGAAGGCCACCACGTACCACAGGCTTTTCCGGTCGCCGCTGTAGAAACTGTGTTCGCCCGCCCCGCGCGAGGTGTACCACGCAATGCCCAACAGCACCAGGAAGTAGCCGAAGACGATGGTGAGGAGGAGGGTGGGGCTCATGGGCGCAGGAATGCGGCGCAAGTTGGAATGCACTTCCAGCGGGCCGATGGCGGCCCCACGGTAGTTTTCAACGGATGAAAGGCCAATGGCCCGGCTTCCCGGTCATTCCACTTTCAACAGGCGCAGGCCATAATGCCCGGACGGCAGGTCCGCTTGTAACCAGTACACCCCATCGGGCAACACGCCAAGGTCCATCGGTTCGCCCGTGAACTTCCCGTTGCGCACGGTGCGGCCATACGCATCTTGCAAGGTGTAGAAAGTGCCGGGTCGGAGGTCGGTATGCACTAGGCCGTTCGTGGGATTCGGGTACACGGCGAACCTGCCGGCCACGGGGTCGGGAGGCAGTGCCGTGGTGGTGGTGCAAAACAGGTCGCGCATCCAGCCGGATGCTTCCAGCAGGATGCCCGCCGGGTCGTCCAGGTCGTGCTCATTGCCACTGAACGGGTGGAACAGGTAGCGGCCCGGTGCGGGGCCTAAGTGCTGCATGCGCACATCGATGGCGCATGAGCCGTACAAGTACGGGAAATTGTCCGGAATGCCTAAGCCAATGCCCCAGTATGGCCGGTTGTGGCCGCAGGCCACGATGGGGTCGCCGGTTTGGTGGTAGGTGTAAAGGGCCGGGCCGTCCAAAGTGATCCAGGAGGTGTCCGCAATGGCGCCGAAAATGCTCACCACCCCCACTATGCCGGCACTATGGCCGTTCTGGTTCAGGCTGCCGTCCACATCGCCGAGGTCCGGCCGGGGGTAGAAGTTGAAGAAGTGCTGCACTTGGCCAATGGCTCCGCATACGTCGGGTTTTTGCGCGGGTGCGGTCATGTACCCGGCCTGCAGGGCCGTGATGGCCCCAGCGCTGAAACCCACCAGAAATACGTTGGTGGTGCTGGTGCTGTCCTGTTCATGCCTGCCCTTCAGGAAGCGGACGGCACCCTTGGTATCCTGCATGGCACGGTATATCGCACGATGAATCTCCGCCGGGTCGTATGCATAGGGCGGTCCCACTATGCCATTGCCGTAGAACCCCAACCGGTAGCTGATGGTGGCCGCTGCCCAGCCGCTGGATGCCAGCCCATGGCATAGCTCGTTCATCTCGTTCCGGTTTCCCTCGTAAAAGCCGCCGCCGTGCACCACCACCGCCAGCGGGCGCTCCGTTTGCCCGTCGCCTACCGGCTTGTAGATGTTCATGGCCAACTCCACCGTGCTGCCGTTGTATTGCACGGCACTGCCGTACACCACATTGGAGTCCACCTGCACTTGGAACAGCGGTAGGGTGAATGGGATGGAGCAGTCCTGCGCTGCCACGCCCAACGACAAGGCGGTGATCAGCAGGGTGGCCGGGCGCTTCAATTTCATGGTGTGCATGTCCAAAATTATGTGGGGCAGGCGGATGTTTTGCAAGGGCAGCTGGCGATCGTCAGTTTGAAAGGTGATGAACCGCACCGAACCAGCAACCAAGCTCCGGTAGCTTTACCCAAGCCATAAACACAGAACGAGCATGAACAAGGGAACGATCGTGATCACCGGCGGGGCGGGGGGCTTGGGAGCAAGCTGTGCCCGCACGCTCAAGGACCATAAGCTGGTCATCACCGACTACTCCAAGGATGCCGTGGATCGCACGGTGGCCGAATTGAAGGCCGCAGGTATCGATGCCGTGGGCCACGCCTGCGACATCACCGACCCCAAAGCCGTGCATGGACTGAAGGAGTTTGCACGTGCGCAGGGCAACCTCAAGGGCTTGGTGCACACGGCCGGGGTGAGCGGCACCGTGGGCGACCCGAAAAAAGTGTTCGACATCAACCTGAAGGCCACTGCCTTGGTGGTGGAGGAATTCCATGCCTTGGCGGGCGAAGGTTCTGCCTTCGTGCTCTTTTCTTCCATGATGGGCCACAGTGTGCCGCCAGATCCGCGCTATGACGGCGCCCTGCGCGACCCGCTCAAGGACGGGGCCTACGAGGCCGTGGAACCCTTTGTGCAAGGCAGCGCCGATACCATGTACAACTTCACCAAGCGAGGGGTGATGCTCCTTTGCAAGGACAACGCCATGCGCTACGGGAAAATGGGTGCTCGCATCGTCACCGTTTCACCCGGGGTGATCATGACGGCCATGGCCAAGAAGGCACTGGAGGAGCACCCCGCCGTGATGAAGCAAACACTGGACATGACCCCCATTGGCCGCTATGGACAGCCCGAGGATGTGGCCAACGTGGTGAAATTCCTGCTCAGTGATCAGGCTGGCTTCATCACCGGTACCGACGTGGCTGTGGACGGGGGCGTGCTGTCCCAGATTTTGAAGTAGGCCGGGGCAGCAGCCAGCAATGGGCACGGGGAGCTCCAAGTGCCGCGCTGCCCCATTGGCGGAGGCAATGTCCTTCAGTTAGGGGAACATGGGTCCATGGATTTGTACCCGAAGGCAACCGGGACTGCGGGTCAGGCCCGCAGTGACGTACAAGTCATGGCGGGCTTGACCCGCCATCCCGGCGAAGTGGGCAACACATGCTCAACTGGCGCGGGGGGGCCGCCCACGCCCCCACGCACCCTTGCACCCCTCGTACCTTCACCGCAACATTTCAGCAATGGCCGTGTCAACGAATTTCGAATTTGGACTGGACACCTTTGGCGACATCACCGTGGACACCACCGGGAAACTGCTGAAGCACGATGAGGTGTTGCGCAACATCGTGACCGAGGCGGAACTGGCCGATCAACTCGGGCTCGATTTCTTCGGTGTGGGCGAGCACCACCGGCCGGATTTCGCGGTCTCTGCGCCGGAAGTGGTGTTGGCCGCGATCGCCTCACGCACCAAACGCATCCACCTGGGCTCGGTGGTCACCGTGCTCAGCTCCGACGACCCTGTGCGCGTGTATGAGCGCTTCGCCACGCTGGACGCCCTTTCGAACGGGCGCGCCGAAGTGGTGGTGGGCCGCGGCTCCTTTACGGAATCGTTCCCGCTCTTCGGCTTCAAACTGGAACAGTACGAACAACTGTTCAATGAGCGGCTGGAATTGTTCGCCGAACTACTGAAGGAAAAGCCGGTGACCTGGAGCGGCGAAACGCGCGCAGCACTGAAGGACCAACGGGTTTACCCGCCTTCCATGCACGGGCGGATCAAGACCTGGGTGGCCGTGGGCGGCACGCCGCAAAGTGTGATGCGCGCCGCGCATTACGGGCTGCCGCTCATGCTGGCTATCATCGGCGGCGACCCGGCCAACTTCAAGCCGCTCACGGACCTGTACCGGCGCGCATTGGCCGAGTTTGGCAAGGAGCCGCTGCCCATCGGCGTACACTCACCGGGCCACATCGCCGAAACCGATGAGCAGGCGAGGGAGGAGCTTTATCCGCACTATGCCGCCATGCACACGCAGATCGGCCGCGAACGCGGCTGGCCGCCCTTGACGCGCGCAGGCTTCGAGCAACTCGCCGGACCCAATGGTGCCATGTGCGTGGGTGCACCGGAGACCGTGGCCTGGAAAATTGCCCATACCGCCAAGCTCCTCGGCCTTTCCCGCTTCGACCTGAAGTACAGTTCCGGAACCCTGCCCCATGAAACCATGCTGCGCAGCATCGAGCTATTTGCCACCCAAGTGGCGCCCCGCGTGCGCGAGTTGTTGGCTTAGCCCCGGAACCCGCACCCGGCATAGCTTCGCCGCATGCTCACGCCTGCTACCCGCTTCCCCAACCTGGACGGGCTCAGGTTCATTGCGGCCAGTTTGGTGATCGTCCATCATGCGGAAAATTGCAAAGCCTTGTTGGGGTTGCCCTATACGGCCCATCTTGAACAATGGGACCAGCTCGGCCACCTTGGCGTACTGCTCTTTTTCGTCATCAGCGGCTTCCTCATCACGTACCTGCTCTTAAAGGAGGAACAGGCAAATGGGCGATACAGCATCCGGCACTTCCAGATGCGCCGCATCCTGCGCATCTGGCCGCTGTATTTCCTGATGGTCCTACTTGCTTTGTTCGTGCTGCCGTTCATCGGACTGCTGCACCTGCCGGACACCCATGCCGTCGAAGTGCTCAGCAATTGGCCGGGGAAGCTCGGCCTGTTCATGGCCTTTCTGCCCTCTTGGGTTACGGCCATGGCGGGGCCCGTGCCTGATGCCATGCACCTGTGGTCCATTGGTACCGAGGAACACTTTTACATCGTCTGGCCCTTTCTGCTCCTGCTCTTCAAGCGCTTCAGACCCGCGCTGATGATCGCTGTTTTCCTCGGTTATGCCATGGTGTACCGCTTGCTGGCACCGGGCTTTGAGGCTCACGGAACGGTGCAGTGGTACCTATTCAAGTACTGGTTGAACTTCAACATCGACACCATGGCGGTGGGTGCCTTCATGGCCCTGCTCTTTCTTCGGCAAAGCCCGTTGCTGAAGTTGCTGGTGGACACGCGCATCTTCATTGCAGTGCTCCTGATCACCGTGGTTACCATGGCCATTGATCCCAAGGAGTTGGTGGGCTACCGCGTCTATTCGCTCCTCTTTGGGCTGCTGGTGATCAATCTGGCCGTAAATCCGCGTTTGGCGCGCGTGTTGGAGTATCCCGCGCTACGCTACTTGGGCCGGATCTCCTACGGGATCTATGTATACCACATTGCCATCACCATGCTGGTGCTGCAACTTTTCATGCAATGGCAGCTCCCCACGGGACTGCTGCCGTATCCCTTCATCTTCTTGCTTTCCATTGCCGTGTCATGGGCTTCGCACCGGTATTTCGAGTCGTGGTTCCTGCGGAAACGCAGTCGTTTCAGGCCCCATCCTGCCGTCCGTGCCGCATCATAGCGGTGGCTGTACTTTCGCCGCCCATGGCCAACACGCCTTCCATCCCCAAGGGAACCCGCGATTTCTCGCCGGTGGAAATGCTCCGCCGCAAGTACATTTTCGGCACCATTGAAAAGGTGTTTCAGAAGTATGGTTTTCTTCCGTTGGAAACGCCCGCGATGGAGAACCTCAGCACCCTTACGGGCAAGTACGGCGAGGAGGGTGATCGCTTGATTTTCAAGGTGCTCAACAGCGGGGATGCATGGAAGGGCGTAAGTGAAGAAGTGAAGGAGCAATTGGCGAAAGGGGAGGAGGTACACCCTGGAAAACTGGCCGGCGAGCTTTCCGACAAAGCCCTGCGCTACGACCTCACCGTGCCCTTCGCCCGTTACGTGGTGCAGCACCGCAATGAGCTTGCCTTTCCCTTCAAGCGCTACCAGATCCAGCCCGTGTGGCGCGCCGACCGCCCGCAGAAAGGCCGCTACCGCGAGTTTTATCAATGCGATGCCGACGTGATCGGCAGCAAGAGCTTGCTGAACGAGGTGGAGTTGGTGGAGCTGACCGCTGAAGTATTTGCCGCGCTGGACCTGCAGGTGGTGATCAAGGTGAACAACCGCAAGGTGCTCAGCGGCATCGCCGAGATCAGCGGCCAGCCGGAGAAAGTAGTGGACATGGTGACCGCCATCGACAAGCTGGACAAGATCGGGCGTGCCAAGGTGGAGGAGGAGATGCGCTCCAAGGGCATCACCGATGAGGCCATCACCCGCATCGCGCCACTTTTCGAACTGAAAGGCACCTGGGCCGAACAGCGTCCATTGTTGGAAAATTGGCTGGCTGATTCCGCTATCGCACAAGAGGGCTTGAAGAACCTGTCCATGGTGTTTAAAACAGCGGGAGATCGCTTCGTTCCTCGCGATGACGTTCACGGAAGGGCCACGCTGGAATTCGATCCCACCTTGGCCCGCGGCTTGGACTACTACACCGGCGCCATCTTCGAGGTGAAGGCCAACGAAGGCAGCCTGCAAAGCAGCATCTGCGGTGGCGGGCGCTACGACGACCTCACCGGCATCTTCGGCCTCAAGGACATGAGCGGCGTGGGCATCAGCTTCGGCGCGGACCGCATCTATGACGTGTTGTTGGAACTCGGCAAATTCCCGGAGGAATTGGGTAGCAGCACCCGTGTGCTCTTCGCCAACTTCGGTGAGAACGAAGCCCTGCACTGCCTGAAGCTCCTGCGCCAAGTGCGCGAGGCGGCCATCGCCGCCGAGCTCTACCCCGATGCCGTGAAAATGGCCAAGCAATTCAAATACGCCGACGACAAGGGCATCCCTTTCGTGGCCATCATCGGCGAGAATGAAATGAAACAGGGCATCGTGACCGTGAAGGACATGAAGACGGGGGAGCAGAAGGCGGTGAAGGAAGGGGAATTGTTGACGCAACTTGGGCAAGGTTGAAAGTTGGCGGTTGCCGGTTGCCAGGCTGCCGACCCATCATCAATGAACTGCTGGCAACTTGGATAGATTGATCCTCGCGCAGGGTCTCGCCAACCTGAATCTCCGACCCATAGCGGACCCTGCGTCCAGATGGCATGACTTATCAACCATCCATGTTTTCCATATAAAATCCGTTACATTCGTTCTATCATGAACGCGCAATTCCACAGGAACATCGTGCTTGGCTTACGCGTTTTACCAACCGGCGCCCTGAGGCACTCAAAAGACGGCCAGGCTTTGGGGGCCTCAGCCTTCAGGCCAACAGGCCAACAGGCCAACAGGCCAACAGGCCAACAGGCCAACAGGCCACACAATTTTCAAAAGCCCACAAGGTAACACGGCATGGTGTTGCCCCAACGATAAAGCCCCCGGTGCGCTAACACCGAGGGCCTTGGTCGCTCATGTCCCACCAACTCGCGAAAGAAGATGAACAAAAGCTGAGCAAAGGTACCGACCCCGCCCGGAACAAGCTGCGTGCCGGGCGGGGCGGTGAGCACCCGGTACTGCAAGCGGGCCGGAAGCGGGAGTTAAACTTCCAAGTGCCGAAGATGTGGCGAACAAGAATGGAGATGAACAACATGCTCAACGCACTCCTTTCTTCCTTGACAAACACTACCGCCCGCGCCATCCCCTTGGCCGTGGCGGCAGCCCTCGCCGCGATGGCGACGGCACAGAACCTGGTGCCCAACCCCAGCTTTGAAGACACGGTGGATTGTAGCACCCCGACCCAATGCACCTTGCTGAAGGCCACCCAGTGGTATAATCCCACAATATCAACGCCGGACGTATGGGATGCGGATACCGCCCGCCTATGCGGGTACGATGTTCGTACTCAAGGAGTGGGCCAGATGCAGCCGCAGGATGGTGATCGGATGGCCGGTGGCTTTTTCTGGGATGGCCCTTCCAATGGACCTACTCGGGAATACATGCTTACACGCTTGACCGATGAGTTGGCCCCGGAAGCTGCCTACCAAGTATCACTTTGGTACGTGCGTAATGCTGCTTTCGGGTCGGCGGTGGACCATATCGGAGTATGGCTGGGGAATGACAGCATACATGAGCCCACATGGGGCCCCATGGATCTCATGCCCCAGGTCAGGTTGCGCGATCCCAACTCAGAATACCTCACCAACGGGACACAATGGACACAACTGGTGGACACGTTCACGGCGATGGGGGGCGAACGTTGGCTGATCATCGGCAATTTCGACCCGCAAGATTCGATACAAGCCATCGTTGCAGACCCCGCTGCGCCATATTCCAACTGCTACTATTACATGGACCATGTAGCGGTGGAAGCCCTTCATGAAGCGGGCATCCAGGAATTTGTGCATGCTGCTGCTTATTGGGATGGCCGGAACCTGGTGCTGCATACGGAAGGTTTTTCCGGGACCGTGACGGTGGATGTCCTGGACGGATTGGGCCGTCACGTGTGCCATTCCGAAGCAGGGCTCACCGAGGGGCAGGCCGCAATTCCGATGGATCAGTATCCATGCGGATTATATGTGGTCCGCATGCGCTGTGCGCAACGGGAGGCCGTGGTGAAATTCGTCAAGGGGGAAGGAGGGCAATGAGCACAAACCCCGAAGAAGATGAGAAAGTACTTGATGCTGGTGGCATTCGCTGCCGCAGCGCTGAATAGCAACGCACAGTTCTGGAATGACACCGGAAATCCGGGTGTCATTCCCGGAACGAATTTCCTTGGAAGCATCAACCCTGCGCCGTTGGACTTCCGCACAGCAAACCGGTTCAGGGCAAGGATCAATGAAGCGGTCACCTATCCCTCGCTGAACACCTTCACGAACATCCCAGCGGACGGCTTCACGCTGATCACCCCGGACAACGGCTTCCTGGGCCAAGCGCCGCGAGGCCCCTTCAGCCGCTTGCACCTGGCGGAAAGAGGCACCACGGGAAATGCGGAGCAATGGGGCTACCGGCCTTGGCAACGTAATGGCATCACCTTCACCGGCAACACGGACCAAGGCTACATTGGCCAAAAGTACCGGGATGGGGATGACGGCAGTACGGACATGGTGATCCAATGGAGCGACAACCCCGGCAATTGGAAAGGGGACCGGTTGCGGTTCCTGTTCACCAGCAGCTATAACAGCACGGCCACTACCGGCATGAACTCCAGGGAAGGCCTTGAGGGCATGCGCCTTTACCCTGATGAGCGCGATTTCATCAACGTGGGCATCGGCGACTTCTTCGCGGGCGGCGATGACCCCACCGAACGGCTGGATGTGCGCACGGGCAGAGTACGCATCCGGCAATTGCCCAATGATCCCGAAGCCCCGGAGCTGCTGAAGTTCCTGGTGGTGGATGATACGCCGTCGCCCAGCGGTGAACGCGGCGTGGTGAAATGGCGCTATCTGCCTCCTTCGTCCACCACTTGCGATTGGGAACTGAATACCGGCGGACATTTGCTAACTACGGCTTGGCGTGTGCCGGGCACGAACGGCAACTGCCCGGATAGAAGGTGGTTGGTGGGTATCGGGAAACAGGTGCCGCAGTACAAATTGGATATCCGCCATTCCCAGTTGGACGGCCCGACCCTGGGCGGATTGCGCATGGAACTCAGGACCAATGGCGCGGGCTGGACCAATGGGATGTACAGCTATGTGATACCCGATCCCGGCAGTGGATCGGAACTGAAATACGCCAACGCGGTATGGGGAAGGGTGGACAATGCAGGGAAGGCGCAACCGGGCCCGCCCGATGACGAGCTCTCCCGCGGCATATATGGATTGAGCAGTACCAGCCAGAACCTCTACCTGAAGGCCAGCCAGGGTGTGGCGGGGGCGGCATCTGCAACAAGTGGACATGTGACCTTTTTGTATGGCGGCACATTCATGGGTTTGAACAATGGGGCTGACGTGGCACAGGCGTACGGCGTGAACGCCGAAGCGAAGAACGGGGCGGTGAATTACGGGGTAAGGGCGATGGCCTCGGGTGGTTTGATCAACTACGGCGTGTTCGGTTCCGCCACGGTGGATACGAACAGCTGGGCAGGATATTTCCAAGGGAAGGTGCGTGCCACGAACTACATGATGGCGGCCCAGTACTACACTTATTCGGATGCCTCCATCAAGACCGGTGTGGGAAGCTTGCAGGATGTTGATGTGCTGGCCAAGCTCGAAGCATTGGTCCCAAGGCGATACCAATACAGCCCGGCGGCGCGGCAGCGCTTTGGCCTGCCCGCGGGTGAACAATTCGGCTTCGTTGCGCAGGAAGTGGAGGCCACGCTCCCTGAGTTGGTGGTGGCCTCCATCATGCCTGCTGAACTGGACTCCACCGGTGAGGTGGTTTATCCGGAAATGGACATCAAGGCGGTGAACTACCAGGGCCTGATCCCCTTGCTGGTCGCTGGTTTCCAAGCACAACAGCAGCAGATCGCAGCCCTTCAGGCACAAGTGGCCCAATGCTGCGCCTCCAATCCGGGCATGGCACCGGAAGGCAGCGGCGGTGTGAAGAACACACCGGCAACCGGTGAACTGCGGGAGCAACACCTGCTCATCATCCCCAACCCGGTGGCGGACCTTACCACGCTGGAGTACTACGTGCCGCAGGCCGGCAAGGTGAGCCTTTCCATAACCACCAGCGATGGCAAGCCCATGGGCACGTTGCGCGAGGAGCAGGCGGAGCCAGGCGCGTACACCTACCAATGGAACACCACCAAGCTGGCCAGCGGCACCTACTTCTGCACCTACCTGCTGGATGGTGCGGTGGTGGTGAAACGGGCCGTTAAGGTGCAGTGACCACGCCCGAAATTGAAGGGGCCTTTCCTAATGGGAGGGCCCTTTCGGTTTCCCCGGTTTCGCGTGACTTGCCCTGGCGCCCAGTCCAGCCACTCAGCCACAGTGGCCTTACCTGTCCGCCATGGGCATGCGCTATGAATTGGCTGTGGACCTGCCAAAGGCACGAACGCAGGATGCGCGCGCCGGCCGGACGGCACCCCCTTCGCCACCATCATCGGCGAGAACGAAATGAAGCAGGGCATCGTGACCGTGAAGGACATGAAGAGCGGGGAGCAGAAGGCGGTGAAGGAGGGGGAGCTATTGATGCTGCTGGGGCTAAGTTGAAAGTTGTCGGTTGTCGGTTGCCAGGCTGCCGACCGACCATCAATGAACTTCTGGCAACTTGGACAGATCATGGCTATCAAGCAGATCAGGAACGAGGAGGAGCACCAACGCGCCATAGCGCGGCTGGAGCAGATCTTTGATGCTCGAAATGGATCCAAGGAAGGAGAAGAACTTGAAGCACTGGCCTCGCTTATTCTGGGATATGAGGATGCACAATACCCCGTCGATGTGCACGATCGTAATGCAGAGGGCCGATAGGAAAGCCTACAGAGTATCCGTAAAGGCGGATCGTGATCCCCTCTCATTAAGCACATATACAATGAGCCGTCCCATCGGCCTCGATCTCGCCGAACTCGACCACATCCTTTCCACGCGCGATGTGGTCCCGTTGGGCTGAATGCCCGACTTGTGGGCACTCACTACCTTCGCTGCATGCCAGTTGTAGAGAATAGAGCGCAACTCTTGCGGGTCCTTCAGGAAGGCGCAGCGTCCATTCGGGCCTTTGGTGTGCTGAAGTTGGGCGTTTTTGGCTCTTTTGCACGCGACACTCCGACACCACAAAGTGATGTGGACCTGTTCGTGGAGTTCATCCCTGGGGAGAAGACGCTGAAGAACCTTTTGGGCCTTTCGCGGTTCCTGGAAGCCTTGTTGGGCCGGAAGGTGGAGCTGGTGACCCGCGGGGCACTCAATCCCTATACGGGCAAGTACATTCTTGAAGAGGTCCAGTATGTCTCCCTCGCTGCTTGATTTTTTGCGCCACATTGCGCACGAGTGCGAGTACCTTATGCAACTGAAGGAAGGTCGCGGCCGGGCTGATCTGTTGGATGACCCCACAAATAGCCGGGCTATCGTGCGCAGTTTGGAGGTGATAGGCGAGGCTGTGAAAAAACTGCCATCGGAGGTCCGGTCCAAATACCCGCAGGTGGAATGGGCGGATATGGCGGGCATGCGGGATGTGTTGATTCATCATTACTTCGGCATTGATTTCGATATTGTTTGGGGTGTTCTCCAGAAGGAAATACCGGAACTTCATCATGAACTCCAAGGAATTATTGCTACGGAAGGTGAATAATGCCGCTGCCACGCATCCTGCGCCGAAGCTTTAGCGAAGGGGTAGGTAGATCACTTGTACCGTCGACCCATGGGGTCGACAAAACCAATACCATGAAACCCCATCCCATCGGCACCATCGGCCTCGAACTCGCCGAACTCGACCACATCTTGTCCACCCGCAGCCCCATTGCGCTGGGCAAGGATGCTGTGGTGGCCATCAAGCGCAGCCATGCCTACCTGCGCGATCGCCTGAAGCAAAGCGATGCACCGATCTACGGCGTGAACACCGGTTTCGGTGCCTTGGCCGATACGAGCATCCCCAAGAACAAGCTCGCGCAGCTGCAGAAGAACTTGGTGATGAGCCACGCCTGCGGCACCGGTGATCCGGTGCCTGCGGAGATCGTCCGCGCCATGCTGGTGCTGAAGGTGCAGAACATGGCTTTCGGGCATAGCGCCGTGGCCTTGGCGACCGCGCAACGCTACGTGGACATGTACAATGCGGACCTGCTGCCCGTGGTGTACGAGCGCGGATCGCTCGGGGCCTCCGGCGATCTGGCACCGCTTGCGCATTTGGCCCTTCCGCTGCTGGGCTTGGGCGAAGTGGTGTTGAAAGGAAAGCGCATGGCATCCGCAAAAGCGCTGAAGCAATTGGGCTGGGCGCCGATCGAGCTCGGCCCCAAGGAAGGTCTGGCCTTACTGAACGGCACGCAGTTCATGTGCGCGTATGCCGCGCTGCTCACGCTGAAAGCAAACCGCATTGCCCGCATGGCGGATGTGGTCGCGGCGCTTTCGCTCGATGCCTTTGATGGCCGCATGGAGCCCTTCCATCCCTCGGTGCATGCGGTGCGGCCCCATCCGGGGCAAGCAGCGGTGGCAGGCCATATCCGCGAACTGCTCAAGGGCAGCGCCATCGCCAAGCGTGTGAAGAAGCACGTGCAAGATCCGTATTCCTTCCGCTGCGTGCCGCAGGTGCATGGCGCCAGCCGCGATGCCATCGCCTACGTGCAGCGCGTGGTGGAGCGCGAGCTGGAATCCGTTACCGATAACCCGACCGTCTTTGATGACGAGGACCTGATCGTAAGCGCGGGCAACTTCCACGGACAGCCGCTCGCGCTGGCACTGGATTTCTTAGCCATCGCCTTAGCCGAGTTCGGCAGCATCAGCGAGCGGCGCACCTACAAACTGCTCAGCGGCCAGCGCGGCCTGCCCGCGTTCTTAGTGGCGCACCCCGGCCTGAACAGCGGATTCATGATCCCGCAGTATGCTTCGGCGGCTTTGGTGAGCGCCAACAAGCAGCGCTGCATGCCCAACAGCGTGGACACCATCGATAGCAGCAACGGCCAGGAGGACCACGTGAGCATGGGGGCCGCCGCCGCGCTGAAGACCTGGGCCGTGGCCGAGGACGTGGAACGAATCCTGGCCATCGAGCTGTTCACCGCCGCGCAGGCGTTGGATTTCCGCAGGCCGCTGAAATCTTCCAAGGCCATTGAAAGCCTTCATACCGCGTTGCGAAAACACGTGCCTTTCGTGGAGGAGGATGTGGTGATGCACGAGCTGATGGAAAAGGCGCTGGACGTCCTGCAATCATCCTTTCTTGCCTCAGGGTCCCCTTCGGGAGACCGCTGAGGGAGCCTTAGGAGGGGTTTGCCTCAGGATCCCCTACGGGAGACCGCTGAGGGAGCCATGCGATCGGTCATTTCTTGCCTCAGGGTCCCCTTCGGGAGACCGCTGAGGGAGCCTTAGGAGGGGATTGCCTCAGGGTCCCCTTCGGGAGACCGCTGAGGGAGTCTTAGGAGGGGATTGCCTCAGGGGTCCCCTTCGGAAGACCGCTGAGGGAGCCATGTGATTGGTTATTTCTTTCCTCAGGGTCTCCTTCGGGAGGCCACTGAGGGAGCCTTAGGAGGGAATCGTCTTATTTTCTGATCATCTGTTCGGATCAAATCCCGACCATTCGATCCCCGCCAGCTCGGCCAATTCCTTGTGCCAGCTGGAAATATCGTCCTTGTTGAACTGGCTGAGTTGATCATGCCCGCAGGCCCTGGCCATCACCTGCATCAGATGAACGCTCACCTCGAAGAAGTTGAACAGGCGAGTGGCGCCTTTGGCGACGTTGAGCCGCTTGCGCAGTTCGGGATCCTGGGTGGTGATGCCGGTTGGGCAGCGGTTGGTGTTGCAGATGCGCGCGGAGATGCAGCCCACCGCTTGCATGGCGGAGTTGGCCAGGGCGATGCCGTCTGCGCCCAAGGCCATGGCCTTGATGAAGTCCATGTGGGTGCGCAGCCCGCCGGTGATGATCAAGGTGATCTTGCCGCTGAGCCCCTGCTTGTCCAAGTGGTGGCGCGCCCGGGCCAGTGCAGGAATGGTGGGCACGGAGATGTGGTCGCGGAACATGGCCGGTGCATCGCCGGTGCCGCCGCCACGCCCGTCCAGGATGATGTAGTCAGCACCTGATGCAATGGCGAAGTCCATGTCCTTCTCGATGTGCTGCGCGCTCATCTTGAAGCCCACGGGAATGCCGCCGGTAAGCTGGCGCACGTGATCGGCCATCTGCGCAAAGTCCTTCACCGTGTGCAGGTCCTTGAAGGTGGGCGGCGAGTCGGCGTTGGTGCCGGGCTTCAGCTTGCGGATCTCGGAGATGCGCCCCACGTTCTTGATGCCCGGCAAGTGCCCGCCGGTACCGGTCTTGGCGCTTTGGCCACACTTGAAGTGGAAGGCCTGGATCTTCGGTAGCAGCTCGTCGGTGTAGCCGAATTTGGCGGAGGCGTATTCCAGCATGTAGCGCTTGTTGGCCGCCTGGGATTCGGGCAGCATGCCCCCTTCACCGGAGGCGATGGCCGTGCCGGCGCGCTGTGCGCCCATGGCCAGGGAGAGCTTGGCTTCCTGCGACAGGGAGCCGAAGCTCATGTCGCTCACGAAGAGGGGGATGTCCAGCACGAGCGGCTTCTTCGCCTGTGGGCCGATTACCAACTTGGTGCCCACGGCCACATCTTCCATCAGTGGCTGCTTCGCGATCTGTGCGGTCATGATCTGGATGTCGTTCCAGTCGGGCAGGTCCTTGCGTGGCACGCCCATGGCCACCATTTCGCCGTAGTCGCCCATGCCCTTCAGCCCGAGCTGGGCCAGCTTGTGGATGTAGGCCACGGTGGGCTCGATCGGCGTGGGCACCGCCTCCGGCATGTGCTCCTCGCGGGTCATGGGGTCCTCATCCGCCGCCGCTGCCTTTGTTGCTGCCGCCTTTTCCTTTGTCGCAGCCGCTTGCTTGTCGGCCGCAGAGAGGTTGCGTGTGGCATACTTGTACTCGTAGTCAGGTAATGCGAACTCCTGTCCCACTTTGTCAGTGGGCACCTGTTCATGGTGGCCGTCGCAGTAGGGTGCATCGTGCGATTGTTTGCAGCGGCAGAGCCACACCTCGCCGGTTTCCTTGGCCTTGAAGTGCAGTGGCTCGAACGGCGTATGCGCGCACGAATCGTCGCAATACGGCTGTGCGGCGGAGCGCCCGCAACTGCACCAGCGGTATTCCTTGCCCGTTTCCACGTTCACGTTGATCGGGTTGTTCATCGCCACGATCGGTTTGCTCTTTTGTCCCTTATCAGTCATTGGATGTTTTGTCGGATTGAAAATGAATGTTGTTCCGCACAAGGTAAGGATGTGACTTCGGTTGCCGAGGTGATGTACCAGGGCCATCGGGCCTAATGCGCCCTGCGGGCGCGGCTTCCAATAGAATTCAAACCACGGATGGACACCGATGAACACGGATCATGGACCTACCTGCCAAGCAAACCAACCCTTCCTATCCGTGTGGATCCGTGTGGATCCGTGGTTCAAGACAGTGCGTGAATGCGCCGCCAGGCGCATGGATAAGACCCGATAGCCCCGTATGATGTACCAACGGGGCTATCAAGAAGTGGTTGGAACGACGGTGTGTCCCTGGTGTCAACCAATTTCGGCAATGAAATGCGGAGTGTGCGATGCCAGGCACGCGTGACGCCTCCGATCTCGGACTTCAGAACCGGAACCGCAAAAAGCCCATGCTGAGGGACAGCGTGGGGTTGCGCTGGGTGAAGAAAGTGACCACGTCGCGCGAAGCGACACCGGCCTCCCATGTGCCGTTGCCTATGCTGAAGGTGATGCCCACGGGCACTTTGAAGCCATAACCGCCGCCGGTGCTGATGCCCGTGCCCAGCACCAACCAGTTGAACGGCCGTAGGTCCATGCCTAAACCGAAAGCCGTGCTTTGCAGGTTGCCCGGCTCTTGGTTCAACGGGGCTACCACCTCGCCCCCGAGTTCCAAGTGCTTCCCGGCCACCCAACCAATGCCGAACCGGGCGGTGGAGGGCAGGGCACGGCGGGTGCGGAGGCCGGATTCCCAGTGCAGCGCACCGCTGTTGGTGACGAAATCCTCCAGGCCGTTGATCAGGTCGTAGTTCTCCAGGCCGTTGGTGGCCAGGTCGATCAGGCTGCCGTCGCCGGCGGTATAAACATCCCCGTTCCAGTTGATCGAGCCAATGTTGCACACCGAGGCGCCGATCTTCCACTTCTTGTCGAGTATCACGCTCAAGCCCAAGTCCACGCCGAAGCCGTTGCCCGCAGGCGTGGGGGAGAGGATGGAGCGACCAATGGAGGGGGCGTCCGCCCGCCGCTCGCCGCTCTCCACATCAAATCCCAAGCTGGAGGTGATCGCCGTGAATCCCGAGGCCTTGCCATCCGCTGCGCTGATGTCCACCACCCCGATGCCCAACAAGTATTTCAAGCCGATGCCAGCATCGATCTCCAGGTCATCGTTGCGTACCAGGTGGCGCCCGTACGAGAAGCTGAATTCCCGATACCAGCTGGCCTGCAGGTGCGAGCCGTCCAGCACTTTGGAAAGCAATTGCGGTTGGCTGGCGATGCCCAAGGCGATCAAGGCGATGGAATCGGGCGACAGGTTCTCGTAGTTGGGGATCGTATCACCCGTGACCAGCACCAGCAGGTTGAAGTAATCCGACCGGAAGCCGAGGAACGCTAATTCCGCCGTTAGCGGGCCGAAGCGCGAGGACACTTGCATGCGGTCGCGAACCTGGAAAGCGAAGCCGCCCGCCTGTTCGGAAGTGACGGCCGCGCCGAACAACATCAGGTCCACGTTGCCCAGTACGCCCGCGTCGGCAAATTGCCTGCCGGCCTCCACCTTCTGTTCCTCGGTGAAGCGGAAGTCGGTGTTCAGCATCCGGTGGCGGATGTCGTCCCGCGTCAACGCATTCGAGTTCACGCTGTAGCTGCCTTCGGCAAATCCGATCGCTACGTGTTTGCCCTCATTGCGCCACTGCCAGCCCAGGTTGGCCGGGTTGATGCCCACTGCCTGGTAGTCCGTGACGAACGTGGTGGAAGCGGCGCGGCCCGTGGTGGTGAACACGCTCATGTCCGCTTGCCCATGCACAAGAAAAGCAGATGCAATGAATGCACCGATGAACGGGGAACGCAATTGGAATCTGGAGGGCATGGTACGAAATAAATACAATGCAGCCCTTCATACGAATGGTTCCCCCGAATAGGTGACACGGGCCGCAACTTTGCCGGCATGATCCTGTACCTCTTGCCCGGTGTGGGCTGCGATCGCCGGCTGTTCTCCCGTCTACAACTGCCGGGCATGGAGGTGAACGTACTGGAGTGGCCGGCTTTTCCCCCGGGGTGCACGATCGGGGATCTGGCGGAAGTGATGCAGGAAGGTGTGGACAAGGCCCGGCCACACGTCTTGGCGGGCGTGAGCCTGGGCGGCATGGTTGCCCAAGAGTTGGCGCTGCTCACCAGGCCCGAAAAAGTGCTCCTGATCTCCACGTGGACCGGCCCGCGGGAATGGCCGCCACGGGTGCGGCTGGCCCATGCACTCGGACTTCCGGCCCTGATCCGGCCGGCCACCATGTGCGTGACCTGGCCGGTGAAGCGCATCCTCGGGCCACGCCCGCGCGACATTGACAAGCTGCTGTGGGACATGGCCGTGGACCAAGGCGCCCATCAGATCCGCCGGGGCGTGGAGGCTGTGCTGCGCTGGAAGGGCTCAACCTGGAAGGGGCCGGTGTACCGCATTCATGGTGATAACGACCACGTGATCCCTTTGCGGTTTGCCGCTGATCGCATTGTGCCTGATGGCGGGCACATCATGGTGCTCACAAAGGCGGATGAAGTCTCGCAAGCGTTGGTGGAGGCAGTAGGCGGCTGACCACCCGCTCACTCCGCGCCCCCGAACACATACTGCACCATGTTGGCGCCCATCTGCAGGGCCTTGCGGTGCAGTTCAGGCGGGTCGTTGTGCACCTCGGGGTCCTCCCAACCGTCGCCAAGGTCGCATTCGTAATCGTAGAAGCACACCAACCGGCCTTCCCAGATCAGGCCGAAGCCCTGTGCGGGCTTGCCGTCGTGCTCGTGGATCTTGGGCAGGCCGCGCGGGAAGTCGTACTTCTGGTGATAGATGGGGTGCGCGAAGGGAAGCTCCACCAGGTCGAGCTCGGGGAACACGAGCTTGAGGGCGGGCCGAATGAACTGGTCGATGCCATAGTTGTCGCTCACATGCAGGAAGCCACCACCGATGAGGTAGTTGCGCAGGTTCTGTGCCTCTTGCGGGCTGAAGGTGATGTTGCCGTGCCCGGTAACGTCCAACCATGGGTAGTTGAAGATGTCCGGGCTGCCCACGTCCACGTTGGGCACCTCGGGGTTGATGTTCATGCCCAGCTGGCCATTGCAGAACTTCACCAAATTCGGCACGGCCGTGGGGTTGGCATACCAGTCGCCACCTCCGTTGTACTTCAACACGGCCAGTTGGTAGGTGCCTTGGGCGGTTGCGCACAGACCGGTGAGAAGTGCGAGGGACAGTAGGAGGGCGCGCATGTGGGCAAAGATCGGGGAGGTTGGCTTTGGTCAATTTGCCAATTGAACAATTTGCCAAAGCGTTCACCGCTGTTGTGCGAAGTTCATCCACGTGCAGGCCGCGATGGCGGCGGTCTCGGTGCGCAGGCGGGCGTTGCCAAGGCTGATTGCCGTAAAGCCGTGCGCAATGAGCAGTTCGGCCTCCTCCGCGGTAAAGTCGCCTTCCGGCCCGATCAACATCAGCGCATCCCGTGCGGGGTCGTAAACGGAGGTGAGGTCGGCATGGCTGCCTTCGCACCAGCCGAAGAATTTCTGCGCGGTGGGGAAGGAGGCCAGGCTGTCCACCGTTCTCAGCTCATCCAACTGCGGCAGCCACCGTCGTTGGCTTTGCTTCATGGCGCCAACCAGCACCTTCTCCATGCGCTCGTGGCGCAACTTGCTGCGTTCCGTGCGGTGCGTATGCAGGGGCGTGATGCGGTCCACGCCGATCTCGGTGGCCTTCTCCAGGAACCACTCGAAGCGTTCCATCTGCTTGGTGGGTGCCACGGCCAAATGGATCTTGGACCTGCGCTCCGGGGTGGCGCGGTTCATGGTCAGCACATGGACCGTGCAGGTCTTTTTGCCCGTGGCCGTGATCTCGGCTTCCGCAAAACCACCTTTCCCGTCAAGCAGTCCGATCACTGCGCCTGGGGAGAGCCGCAGGACATGCACGGCATGATGGGCTTCCTCCTCCGGAAGTGCTTCCGTGGGGAGGCCAAGCTCAGGACAGTGGAACAGGTGCATGGATCGCGCGGGATGGCTTACATCGGCGGGCGCTGGTTCCCCTCCTCCATCACTTTCATCGCGCCTTTCAATGTGGTCGTGTCGCCGATCCCGCCCAGCACCTCGATGTTCACCCCGTCGCTGAGGCCGGTTTTCACGTAGGTTTTCTTCCAGTCCTTGCCGTTCTTCACTTCCACGAATGCACTGTCGCCGCTGCCGTTGAAGGTAATCACGCTTTCGGGTATGGCCCGTACGCTGTCGCGGCGGGCGAGCACGATGTCCGCATTGGCGCTGTACCCCGCACGCAGGGTTTGGCCTTCCTTCACCTTCACGGCTGCGCGGATCTCAAACTGGATGGCGCCGTTGTTTTCCACGCCTTTCGGGGCGATGTATTCCAGCTCCGCATCCCATGAGGCACTGTCGATGGCGCCCACGGTGATCACCACGGGCATGCCTAACCGCACCTTGCCGATCTCGCTTTCATCCACGTTGCCCTTGAAGATCAGGTCGTTCATGTCGGCCACCGTGGCGATCGTGGTGCCTTCGTTGAAGTTGTTGCGCTCGATCACGCTGCTGCCCACCTTGACGGGTACGTCGAGCACCATGCCGTCGATGGTGCTGCGCACGATGGTGTTACTGGCGCTGCCGGTGCTTTTGCTGATGCCATCGCGCACCAGTTGGAGCGCATCCTGTGCGGCCTCCTGCTCCTGCATGGCGTTGCGCAGGGCGATGTCGTAGGTCTGCATCTCGCTGGCGCTGATCACGCCTTTGTCCGCCAAGGGCTTGTTGCGGTCATAGTTCATCCGGGCATTGCTTACCGCGATGGCGGCGCTGTTCACGCGGCTTTCCGCCTGGCTCAGCGAGAGCATGTCCGGCACGATCTGGACCGCGGCTAATTGATCGCCCTTTTTCACCTTCTGTCCCGCTTCCACGAAGAGTTGGCGGATCACGCCGCTCACCACCGGCTTGATGTCGATCTCCTGCCTGGGCTCAATGGTGCCGTTGGCCACCGTCTTTTGCACGATGGTGGCCACCTTGGGCTTCACCAGGTTGAACACCGGTGGCTTGGAAACGCTCTTTTGGTACAGGAACCAGAGCGTCCAGATGAACAGGAAGGCCAGCAGGAAGAGCAGGGCGTACTTGATGATGCGTTTCATGCGTGTTGCGTTTCTAGCGGAATGGTCATTCGGCGCGCAGGGCGTCCACGGGTTTAATGCTCAGTGCACGGCGTGCAGGGATCCAGCCGGCGATCAGGCCGCTGATGACCAGGATCACTAACGCCACGACCGCTACATTGAACTGTACTTCGGGGTTCTTGAAGAAGCCCCCCTGGATGCCGATGGCGTTGATGCCCTCCATGCTGAGGATGCCAGTCAGCAGGCCTAAGTAACCAGCTATGAAGGTGAGGGTAAGGGCTTCCTGCATCACCTGCCCGGTGATGTTGGCCGGCCGTGCACCGAGGCTGCGCCGAATGCCGATCTCCTTGGTGCGCTCCTTGATGATCACCAGCATGATGTTGCTGATGCCGATGATGCCGGCCACTAAGGTGAGAATGCCCACGAACCAGCTTAGGGCGGTGATCGCCGTAAAGAGCATGCTCATCCGCTGGAACATGTCCTGCAGGTTGAAACCGCCGAAGGCCAGCGGATCGTTGGGGTCCACCCGGTGGCGCTTGGCCAACATCCGCTTTACGGATGCCTCAAGGTCGCTCACCTGCACACCCGGTTTCGCACTGATGCTGAACCAGTGCACGATGTTCATGCTGTTGAAGGCTTTCTGGAAGGTGCTGAACGGAATGTAGATGGTGCTTGTTTGGCCGTCGTCCCGCATGGCGGAGGCCTTGGGCACATGCAGCCCCACCACTTGGAAGTACACGCCTTGGATCCGGATGTACCTGCCCAAGGGGTCTTCCTTTCCAAAGAGCGTTTCAACCACCTTGGGCCCGATCACGCACACCTTGCGTTCGTCCCGCATGTCCTTTTCGTTGAGGAAGCGGCCTTCGGTGATGGTGGAGGCCTGGAAGTGGAGGATCTCGGGCGTGTCGCCGTTCACGCTGAACCCGCCGTTCTTGTCCTTGTAGTTTACGTTGTTGGCACCTCTGTATCCGCCGAGCTGCAGCCGGGGGGCTACATGATCCACCCCGGGCACGGCCTTGATGGCGGCGATGTCGCCGTTGTCGAAGTCGAACTGGCGCCCCCGCTTGAAACCGGCGTAGGGCAGGGAAGTGCTTTGGGTCCACATGAAGCAGCTGTTGGTGGCCCAACCGGAGAAACCGCCCATCACCCCGTTGCTGAGGCCCCGGCCCATGCCCAACATGATCACCAGCATGAAGATGCCCCAGAACACGCCGAACATGGTGAGCCCGCTGCGCAGCTTGTTGCGGCTTAGCGTCATCCATATTTCGTTCCAGCGTTCCTTGTCAAACATGGATGGTTGGTAATGCCTTGTGGTTGGTTGTCAGTTGTTAGTTGTCTGTTGTTCGGTTGTCACGCGTCTGGTGAACGGTAGCGCCAGGGTCAACTGTCAACCAACAACTGACAACTTCCTTTCCTCATTCCACTTTCCTCTTTCCTCTTTCCTCTTTCCTCTTTCCTCTTTCCTGTTTTCCTACTCGTCTCGCAACGCTTCGATAGGCCGGATGGAGGCCGCTTTCCGTGCCGGGATCAACCCTGCCAGTGCACCGGCCACCACCAGCACGGCCGTGGCGGTGAGCGCAGTGCCCAGGTCCACCGTGGGGTTGCGGAACATGTCGCTGCCCGGCACATGCCCGGCCACGTACTCCAACAGCCCCACACCGCATACCAGCCCTAGGTAACCCGCCATGGCGCTTACGAACACCGCTTCCATGATCACCTGCCCCACCACGTTGGCAGGCGTGGCCCCCAAGGCTTTGCGGATGCCGATCTCCTTGGTGCGTTCCTTCACGGTGATCAGCATGATGTTGCTCACTCCCACGATGCCTGCCACGATGGTCCCGATGCCGATGATCCATAAAAAGGCATTGATGCCCGCGAAGATGCTGTTGAAGTTGGCCGCGTTCTCCACATTGTTGTTCACGTACACCGCGCGGTCGTCGGTGGGGTCGAACCGGTGCCTGGAGGCAAGCACCGCCACCGCCCGTTGGGCCGCCATTTGCGCACCCGCCAGGCTGCCGTCGAGAAAGCTGAACATGATCCGGTCCACTGTCTGTTGGGCATTGAACACCCGCTGCGCCACGCTCAAGGGGATGAACACTTGGCTGCTCTGGTTCATGCCCTGGCCGCCCGCTTCGAAGCGGTAAACGCCCACCACCTGGAAGGGGATGTTGTTCACCCGCACCCACTGGTTGATCGGGTCCTCGCCCTTGAACAGCGCATCGCGCGAATCTTCCGCCAGCACGATCACTTTCCGGGTCTCTAGTTGGTCCGCTTGGTTGATGAAGCGCCCCTGGATGATCTCCTGCTGTTGCAAATGGGCGATGTCGGGCGTCACCCCGCTGATGCTGAAGTTCCCGTAGTGCTTGCCCCGGGCCAGGTTGCTGTTGCCGCGCCACACGCGCAAGTTGCCGCTGATGTGTTCCAGCCCGGGCACCGCCGTGCGTAGCGCCTCCACGTCGCGCGTGTCCAACTGGATCGGCCGCTGGGTGGCCAGGCCCTGCCACGGCTTGGTGGTTTCCCCTCCGTACAACGTGATGGTGTTCTTGGCCGTGTTCCTGAAATTGTAGGAGAAGCCGTTCTGCAGGCCTGCCCCGGTGCCCAGCAGGATGATGAGCATGAAGATGCCCCAGAACACGCTAAAGCCGGTGAGCACCGTCCGCAGTTTGTTCTTGCCGATGGTGTCGAAGATCTCCGCCCACTTTTCACCGTCGAACATGCGCGTGCTCGATCAGGGGTTCGCCATCGTGGCTCTCGATCTCTCCGTCCTTCAGGCGGATGATCCGGTCGGTGAGCGCCCCCACGTTGGGTTCGTGGGTTACGATCACCATGGTGATGCCCAGGTCCTTGTTCACGCCCCGCAGCAATTCCATCACTTCACTGCTGGTGGTGCTGTCCAGTGCCCCCGTGGGCTCGTCCGCCAGGATCACCTTGGGGTTGGCGATCAGCGCACGCGCAATGGCCACCCGTTGCTTCTGTCCGCCGCTCATCTCGTTGGGCATGTGGTGCGCCCATTCGCGCAGGCCCACTTTCCCCAGCATCTCCACGGCCAGTTCATTGCGCTTGCGGCCCGATACGCCCTGGTAATACAGCGGCAGTGCCACATTCTCCATGGCGTTCTTGAAGCTGATCAGGTTGAAGCTCTGGAACACGAAACCGATGTATTGGCTGCGCAGCTCCGCTGCCCGTGTCTCGCTCAGATCCTTGATCGCCATGCCGTCCAGCAAGTACTCGCCGCTGTCTGCGTTGTCCAGTAGGCCAATGATGTTCAGCAAGGTGCTCTTGCCCGAGCCGGAGGAGCCCATGACGCTGACCATTTCACCCTTCCTGATATGCAGGTCGATGCCTTTCAACACCTCCAAGGTGTTGCTCCCCATGTGGTAGGCCTTGCGGATGTGCTTGAGTTGGATCATGTGCCGGAGGGCAGGCACGAAAGTACCCCGCAGGACCGGCCGCCCGGTGGGCGATACATGAGCGGTCGCTGGATCGGCCGTACGGCTGCAGCGCTCCCGGTGAAATCCCGTGACGCGGGAAGACCGCCCCGGACATGAAGATCGGATTTTGGCACACCCCTTGCCAGTAGTTGGGCCACATTACATTCGCAAACCCAAACCACGAACAGATGAAACGATTTTCCACTTTGATGTTGGCCATGAGCCTGGCGGCTGCGGGCTTGTTTGCGCAAACCAGCGACCTCGTCGTCTTCTCCGAAGCAGGGGACAAGTTCACCTTGATCGTGGACGGTGAGGTGAAGAACGCAACACCGGCCGCCCGCGTGGTGGCACAGGGAATACGCAATGAAACACCCCTGTTGGTGGTCCGCTTTGCGGATGCCGGCATGGCGGAACTTCGGCAGAACGGATGGCTGGAATTCGGAAAGGAATACACCATCCGGGTAACGACCAATAAAAAAGGCGAACGGGTGCTGCGTATGCAGGGAGTGGCCGAATTGGGCACCACCAAGGCACCGACGGAAAAGCCGGCGCCCGCACAATTTGTTGAGGATGCTCCTGCACAAACCGGTGCAGTGGGCACGGATCCCACCGGTACCGTCAAGTCCACCACCACCATTACCACCACGGACGGCATGCCGGACCACAACATCAATATGAACATCGGGGTGAACGGAGTGGGCCTTACCATGTCGGTGAACGACGGCATGGGCGGAACCACCACCACCACCACTACCACCACTACCACCACCACTTCATCCAACAGCTCCACATCCGTTACCAACAACCCCACCACCGGGCCGGATGTGGCTACCCCCGTTGCCGCAGGATGCGGCGCACCCATGCCCACGGCGGACTTCAACGAGGCCGTGGCCAGCATCAACGACAAGGGTTTTGATGAAACCAAGCTTACCCTGGCCAAGCAGATCGGAAGCAGCAATTGCCTTTCCACCGGGCAGGTGAAGACCATCATGGGGCTCTTCGGCTTTGAGGACAGCAAGCTGGATTTCGCCAAGTTCGCCTACGACCACGTGAGCGACCGGAACAACTACTACAAGGTGAACGATGCGTTCGGCTTCTCCAGCTCGGTGGATGAGCTGAACAAGTACATCCAAGGCCGCTGACCTTGTTGGGCGCAGCACCTTAGCGATCGTCCCGATGAAAACGTACGCCGCCATCATTGCCGCCCTGCTGCTCGGCGCTTCGGGTTGCACCGGCTCCAAGCCCCTTTCCAAGAAAGCGGCCAAATTGGACGCGGGCGGCATGTACGCCGAGGCAGCGGAGATGTATTTCCAGAGCGCCCAGCGCAATGCCAATAACGTGGATGCCAAGATCGGCCTGAAGAAAACGGGCCAGATGCTCTTGAACGACAAACTCAGCACCTTCTTCAAGGCATTTGCAACGGGCGACAGCAAGGAGGCGGCCGTGAACGCCTTCCTGGATGCCCAGTCCTATCGCCAGCGGGTGGGCCGTGCGGGTGTGGTCCTGGAAATACCGGACAGTTATGCCAAGGACTTCGACCAAGTGAAAGGGGAATACCTGGTGGACCTGTACAGCCAGGGCAATGACCTCATGGCCAAGGACGACTATACCGGTGCCGAAGCCCTATTTGCCAAGATCGGTAAGCTGGAGCCGGGATACAAGGATTCCAAAACCCTGCAGGACATCGCTTTCCTGGAACCGCTGTACCGCTCGGGGAAAACGGCCTTGGCCGCAGGACAATACCGCAATGCGTACAACGACCTTGCACGCGTCACTGGGCGCAATGCGCAATACAAGGACGCCGCCGCGCTGAAGCAGGAATGCGTGGAGAAGGGCCGTTACCCCATTGCCGTGCTGCCCTTCAGCACCGCCGGCGGGGTGCCAGCCGCCCAGGCCGCCAGCTTGCAGGCGCATGTTACGGCTGCCCTTACCAACATGAACGACCCCTTCATCAGCGTGGTGGACCGGGACAACATCCAGAAAATTCTCGATGAGCAAAAGCTGGGGATGAGCGGCATGGTGGATGAAACCTCGGCCGTGAGCGCCGGGAAGCTGATGGGCGCACAGGCCGTGGTGATGGGCACGGTGATCGCGTTCAGTGAAACACCCGGACGCGTGCGCCAGAGCACCAAGGAAGGCTATGAGAGCTACCAGGTCAAGGAGCTCAATGCCGAAACAAACGCCTATGCCTACGTCACCCGGTACAAGCCCGTGAAATACACCGAACTATACAAGGAGAACAAGGCCAACCTCTCGTTCAGCTTCAAGTTGGTTTCGCTGGAAACCGGGCAAGTGCTGATGAGCAAGGTGGTGGAACGCGAAGCCAACGACCATGCCTGGTATGCCAGTTACGACGGGAACACGCAGGCGCTGTATCCCGTGCTGAACGGCCAGGTGGACACGCGGAACAGTGCGCGCCGTGAACTGGGTGCGCTGTTGGCTGCGCCGCGCACAGTGAAGTCCACGGCGGAGCTGGTGAACGAACTGCTGCGCACCACGTCCATGCAAGTGGCCGGAGGCGTGGAACAAACCCTTGCCGGAAAGCCCTGATGACCCGGACCCCGGACAAACGGCTCGCGCCGCCCACCGTGCATGCCGCCACCACGCTTGCCGCCATGGTGTTGGTCGTCGCTGCCTTGGCCGCATGCAAGGCCAAGCAACCCATGGCCCCTGCGGAAACCGCAGTGAACCAGGAAGCAGCCAAGCCCGAATGGGTGCGCAGCAGGCCGCTGAGCACCGCGGACTACATCGGCATAGGCACCGCGCCTACAAACCGCGCCGACTACCAGGAAGCCGCCAAGAAGAACGCCTTGAACGACCTGGCCAGCGAGATCAGCGTCACCGTGGAAGGAAACAGCCTGCTGTACACGCTCGACCGCAAGTACAAGTTCGACGAGGAGTACACCAGTACCATCACCACCCGCACCAAGGAACAGTTGGAGGGCTATGAACTGGTCGGCAGCTACGCCGATGCGGCCAACTACTGGGTGTACTACCGCTTGGGGAAGGCGGAATACGCGCGCATCAAGGCCCGGCGCAAGCAACAAGCCATCGATCAGGCCAGTGACTTTTACAGCCGCGCACAAACCAGCCTGAAGGACGGCGACCTGCGGAGCGCCTTCGACCTGGACCTGCGCGGCTTGGTGGCCATGCGTGACTATTGGGGTGAAAACGACCAGGTGCAGGTAAACGGCAAAGACGTCGCCCTGGCCAATGAGCTGTTTAACGACCTGCAACGCATGGCCAGCGGCGTGCGCATAAGCGTGTTGCCGGAGCGTTGCGCTCTGGATTGGCGCAACCACTTCAAGCGTGAACTGCTCATCACCGCCACATTCGCCCCCGGGGGAAAGGCGCTGGCACAGCTGCCGGTCACCATCAGCTTCCCCGGGCAGGCGGGAAATGTCTCCGAAAGCCGCAATACCGATGCCGAGGGCCGGGCGCGCACCACCATCCAACGGGTGGACCTGTCCACGGCCGCAGCCGAAGTGCTGGTGCGGTTGGACCTGGGCGGACTGGTGGCCAAGGACATCGACCCCGCTTTCACCAAGCCGCTTCTGGGCAGCCTCACCGCCCCGGAGGCACACGTGCCCATTGACCGCACCATGCCCAGGGTGCTGGTGAAAGGCAGCGAGCACAACTTGGGCCAACCGATGGGGAATGCCCCGTTGGCCTTGGCCCTGAAGGAAGAGCTCACCACACGCGGGTTTCGCGCGGTGGACCGGGCTGCTGACGCCGACCTGATCGTGGACCTGACCGCGGACACCCGCGAAATGGGGGAGAGCAACGGCTTTTATACGGCAGCGCTCAATACCTCCGTGAAGGTAACCGACCAGCGCACCGGGGAAGTGGTGCATGAGGGTGGCAAGCAAGGCCTGAAAGGGATCCA
Organism: Flavobacteriales bacterium; assembly: GCA_023957375.1. Classification (GTDB taxonomy): domain Bacteria; phylum Bacteroidota; class Bacteroidia; order Flavobacteriales_F; family PHOS-HE28; genus PHOS-HE28. The sequence continues at coordinate 187,249 of JAMLHB010000001.1, forward strand.
GCTCAGCTATGCCAAAGCCGGCCTCGATGCGTACAAGAAAGCCGCCGTGGACCTGAGGAACGAGCTTGTACCCAACCTGATCGGCACCATCTTCCAATGAGGCGCGGCGCATTTTGGCACGCCATTGGAATAGACGAACAACCAGACCACCGATAAACACCAAAAACCGAAGACCATGTTAAGCACTACATCGAAGTTCGCATCCTACGCCTTGATGGCCATGATGCTCATGGGCGGGCTCGCCGCCTGCAAAAGCAAGAAGAAGGCCGCCGAAGCCGCTGCCAAGCCGCCCAGCGGTGAAACCGAAGTGAAGGTGCTCTGCTCGGGCCCCGAATTCTTCACCGATGAAAAGAACTTCCGCGCCAACAACCTCGGTGAGAGCATGGACCAGGCCACGGCCAAGAAGAAGGCCCTCTCCAACGCCCGCGCCGACATGGCCAGCGCCATCAACACGCAGGTGAAAGCCGTGATCGACAACTACGTCAACAGCCGCGAGATGAACAACAAGGAGGAAGTGGCCGAGCGCTACGAAAGCCTTGCCCGCGAGGTGGTGGACCAAAAGCTCACCGGCACGCGAACCATCTGCGAGAAGATGATGAAGGTGGACGCCACCGGCAATTACAAGTGCTATGTGGCCATCGAGCTCAGTGCACAGGACCTGCTGGCCGCGTACAATGAGCGCCTTAGCAAGGACGATAAGTTGAAGATCGACTACGACTACGAGAAGTTCAAGGAAACCTTCGACAAGGAGATGGAGAAGTTGGGCAAGTGATCCTTGCAGGACCGCCCCAGGAGAAGCCCCGCCGGACCATTCGGCGGGGCTTTCCCATGCTGGCGTGGTGCCGGCATGCTGTCAAAGCTTGAGGATCTTCGCCGTGGACCTGCCCCACTTGCTCCGGACCGTTAAGGCATACGCCCCGGGTGGCAAGGTGGAGATGTCCGGAAAAAGCCTGCCGTCGGCGGGTAACGGGCCTTCGTGCAGCACCCGGGCTTCACGCCCCGTGGCGTCCACCAAGGCCACGTGCACGGATTCCCCCCGGAAGCGGTCCAAGGAAATGGCAAAGGCACCCTGCGTGGGATTGGGATACAGGCCTGTGATCTGCGGGCCTTGCGGATCGCCGGCTGCCGTGGCCATGTCCAGCACCCGGAAATGCCACCATCCATCGGGTGCCACCAGCGGGCGTACCTGCACCTTGCCGTTCTCCGCTTCCGCCCGGATGTAGTAGTACACTGTACTGCCGGCGGGTTGCGCCGGGATGGCCGATGCCCAGGTGCCGCCGCCCTCTTCGTTCATCGGCACCGCCGTGAAGCCTTGGGTGGTGTCGGTGGTCCAGTACAGCTGGGCGGAGGCCATGCCGCTGCGGTGGCGGATGTAGGCGTTCACCGCATAGGGTGTGGTGGTTTCATACGTGTCCCTCAGTTTCCTGTGGCGGATCAGCAGCGGGTCCGCCACTCCGATGGCCTTGGTGATGCAATGGATCGCCCCGCTTTGGCTGATGATGTTCGAACCGCCGTCATCGCAGTCGATCCCCACGATGCGGTAGCCCGGCAGGCTTTCCCTTAGGATGCGCAGGCCAATGGTGTCGTATTCGGTGCGGTAGGTGGGCACCAGCACTGTTTTGTTGATGAAGATGTTGTTCGCGTATGTGCGGTAGGAGGCATTGGGGGGAAAAGCACCGCCCGTGCTCGGGGGCATGGGAATGCGTACCACGCTGTACGCTTCCCCGAAGGTGTTCAGGAAGTTGCCCGTTACGCCTTGCAGGTTCTGCTCCAACTGGGGGCCGTCGCTCACACCCTGGGGAAACTCACCCACCAAAAGGGTCTCCTCATCCAGCAATTTCATGTGCATGTCGATGTGGTGGATCCCGTCGTAGGGCAAGGTGGGCATCTTGATATAGCGCCCTGGGGTGATCCCCATCCATTCGGCCATCAGGGAATCCACTTGGGCAGCGCTTTTGACCGTTTGGTTGTATTGCCCTTGCGGCCCGTTTTCATTCAGCACCAGGTTGCTGCTGAACGCAGTTCCGGCACCGTCGCACATGAAGTTGCCGCCCGTGTGCACCAGGTCGTAGGGCGCTTGGGTGGTGGCATACAGCGGGATGCCCAGGGAGGATGCAATAGTTGTGGGCAGTACATCGTCCAGGGGACGGGGCCGGTTATAGATCCAGTCCAGCAGCATCAACGTGTCCACTTCGTTGCGGTAAATGGTTTCGGCTCCGTAGTCGCGCACCCAGATGCTGTTGTAGCCCGCCTGCAGGAAAGTGATGTTGTCCAAGTTGTCCAGCGGTCCTCCGGCACTGGTACTGTTCAGGGTTTGGGCTACGCTGGAAGGGTCGTTGCACACGATTATCACCTCGCATTCCTCCTTGGCATGGCGGACGATCTGCTTCAGGATGGAGGGGTAGCTGGTCCAGGTGATCACCAAGCTCTGCACTTCCTCCCACTCGGCCATGGTGCGCACCGGGAACCCCGGTGGTCCGTTGATGCTGCGCGGCAGGGCCATGCGGCTCTCCCGGTACTGGGGGATCAGATGGATTTCTTCCTGTGAAAGCTGGTGGGGAAGCCCCTGCTCCTGGGCGTAACCACTGAGCATTACGCACAAGGCGGCGATCGAGAACGGTATCCTCATTGGTATGGCGGGGCAGGAAAAATAGTGCATCGGAAGGAGAGCCCTGACTGTGGCGATGGCATTGAAGCCGTTTGGCCGGGCCGCAGTGCGATCGGCATTGGGGCAGTTCGGGCGGAAGCCTGATCAGTGCTTGTCCCTGCCGCCAAGCCAAGCATACAGGTCCAGCACTTCACGAACGTACCAGTAGGTGTCCTGCCCCCGGCAATAACCGTTGCGTGCGGCAAGGCCGGTGAAGTACCGGGGCCGGTTCAGCAGCACGATGGCCCGCTCCACATTGCCGTCCCAGCGATCGGGGTCCAAACCCAATTCCACGGCCAGCCGTTGTGCATCCTTCACATGGCCGGGCCCCGCATTGTACGAGGCCAGGACGAATTTCAGCCGCGTGGCGGGCGAACCGATGCGGCCCCGCCAAATGCCGTCCAAGCGGTGGAGGTACCGCGTGGCCCCTTTGATGTGCCCGCTCACACCGTCACCGGAATCCACGCCCATCAACGCTGCCGTGGCTGGAAGCAACTGCATCAGCCCGCCTGCACCTCGGTATGATCGGGCCATGGTATCGAACCGCGATTCCTTGAAGGCGATGGCTGCTAGCAGCTTCCAGTCCCAGGCCATGCTGTCCGCGTGGACCTGGAACAGGCTGTCGAATCCCGAAATGCTGTCGGTGCCAAACGCCCAGTGGGCGGTGGGCCGCGTGGTTTTGCGGGTATCCAGGCCATTGTCGTAGGCCGCGATCAGTGCCTGCCTCGCACGGTTCTCCCGTGCCGAGGCAAGCCAGGTGTCCATGGCATGCAGCAGATGAATGGCGTTGGTGCGTACGGCGAAGGCCAGCGGGATGCTCTTGCCCTCGCGCGGCCCGAACCGCACCAAAGGCAGGCGCTTGGCCTCCATGGCGGCCGTGGCATCGCTCACCAGCAACCTGCCCGTGTTGCCCAATGCGGTGGCCACCAGCAGGTCCTCGGGGATGGAATCCACCACGCGGAAGTGCAACTGGCCGTCACCCAAGGTGAGCTGCCTTGTGCTGTCCAAAAAGGGGGACCAAGCGCTGACCACAAGGGTGTCACGGGTTTGGCCGGGGCCAGGTGCGGCCGGTTGCACTTCGGCATGGGCCACTTTGCGGTAAAACCGGGTGAAATGGACGTACGGTGCCGCCCAGCCGTGTGGTGAAAGCTGGGCCGCGATCACGTCGCCCTGGCCGTTTTGCAGCATCTGCAACATCTGCTCCCGGTTGGTGGCGGGAACCGCTTTCATGGGGAGGTGGTGCCGGCGGGCAAAGCGCTCAAGCAATTCCCACTCCAGCCCGGTGGTGCTTCCGGGACGTTCCTCCCAGCTCAGGGGGTCCGGCAATACCAGCACGCGAAGGGTATCGTGCTTGATCTGGGCCAGGTCGCGCACCACTTGGGGGTGCTCCCAGGTTTGCGCGCCGTGCCCGGTCTGCCCCCCGCCCGGCATGGCCATGGGAAGTGCCAGCAGGATGGCGAATGCCGAAGTGCCTATGGATTCAGCGCTACGCATCGGTCCGGGACAGGTGGTCGCCAAGGTCTTTCAGGAACGCCAGGCATTCCTGCTCAAACGCAGCGTGGTGCGCCAGCAGCACTTCCTCCGCGCCCAACAGGGCCTCGCCCCCGGGCACGCGCGACGAAAGCCCACGCAATGCGCGGGCGATGCCGTCCACGTTGGCATAGGAGTTCAGCCAGTCATGGGCCACCATGTACTGAAGCATGTGCTGTGTGCGCGCCGGCATCAGGTGGCTATGCTGCTGGAGCATTGCGTACATGCGCGCCGTGAATACATCCAAGGGCTCGGTGTTCAACAGGTCCCATCGGCTGGCAATGGCATGGTCGTAAAACAGGTCGAGCGCCACCCCCGCATACTTTCCGCAATGGCTGCGCAAACGCTCGCGGCCCTGCAGCGTCAGCGGATGGTTGTCGGTGTAGGTGTCGATCTCGCGGTGCATGCGGATACCGGATCGCAACCCAGGCGACCATGCGGAAAGATCGCGGCCTTTTACCGCATCGGCCATGAAGTTGCCGACGATCACCAAGGGTTCATTTCCTGATACGAGAAGGTGGCCCAGGTAGTTCATGCGCGATCGGAAAGGTAGGGGCGGAGGTCATGCAGGGCACAAACCTCGAGCCAACCTGCAACGGTGCCGCCCGGCCATCGCGCCTGGCGCCCGGCCATGGATCCCCCGTGCAGCAAACGGCGGCCGCTGGTAATTTGGCAGCCATGGCCTCGGTACGCTCCCGCTCGGTGCTGTATTGGGCCACGCAGGTAGTGGCGTGGTCGGGCTATATGCTGCTGCTCGGACTGCCCACCTTGCTGGATGGAGGCTACACCCCGCGGTTCGGCCTGGTCACTGCGGTCATGGTGGTCATCGGCCTGGCCGCGAGCCATGCGTTGCGGATCTGCTTCAAGGACCTGAAATGGCTGGACCTGCCGTTGGGTGCGTTGACCCTCCGCATGGTGGCGGGCGCCATTGCACTGGGGGCCATCGCGGGCGTGCTCCAGGCGGCCATCCACGATGCCGCTTTTCCCGGGGCGGTGAAGTTGATCGGCGGCAACGGCCGACGCCTGGCGGAAGTGCTGCTGAGCTGGGTGGTGCAGCTGTTCGTGTGGTCCGTGGCATACGTGGCCTACCATTATATTGTAAGCAGCCGCCTGGAAAAGATGCGCGCTTTGCGCTTGGAGGCCGCCAACCGGGAAGGCCAATTGGCCAGCCTGCGCAGCCAGCTCAATCCGCATTTCATGTTCAATGCGCTCAACAGCATACGTGCCCTGATCGGCGAAGATCCCGACAGGGCCCAACGTGCCATCACCCTGCTCAGCTCCCTGCTGCGCAACGCCATGTCCACCGTAAAACGCAGGACTGTGCCCTTGGGAGAGGAGGTGGACACGGTGCGCGCCTACCTCACGTTGGAGAGCATGCGCTATGAGGAGCGACTACGCGTACGGTTCCTCGTGGACCCCGCCCTGGAGCGCAGGCCGGTGCCGCCCATGATGCTGCAAACCCTGGTGGAGAATGCCGTGCGCCATGGCATTGCCAAGAGGAAGCAAGGCGGGGAGGTGGAGGTGGAGGCGAAAGCAGCGGATAGCGGCATGGTGCTTACCGTGCGCAACTCGGGCCATTTGCAGGAGGGGGCCACGCACGGGTCCGGCATCGGGCTGCGCAATACCCGGGAAAGGCTGGCCCATCTCTACGCTGGCAAGGCGCGCTTGGACATGCGCGATGAAAACGGCATGGTGGTTTGCGAACTGTATTTGCCCGCCACGCCGGAATTAGCCGAACACGAACCCTACGAAACGGGAACCCTGACACCATGAAAGCCCTGATCATCGACGACGAGCGATTGGCCCGCAAGGAGCTGCTGCGCCTACTGGAAGCACACGGCCAGATCGAAGTGGTGGGCGAGGCCGCCAACGCCGACGAGGCGGAAAGGAGCGTGGCCGAGCTGAAGCCCGACCTGCTCTTCCTGGACATCAACATGCCGGGCCGTGACGGATTCGAGCTACTGGAAGCACTGGACCCCGCGCCCCACGTGATCTTCGTTACCGCATACGACGAACATGCGGTGAAGGCATTCCAAGTGAATGCCATGGACTACCTGCTCAAGCCCATCGATCCCGAGCGATTGGCGGCGGCCTTGGACAAACTGGACAACCTACCCCGGACGGGCAGTGCCGAGCGGGGCATCCTGGGACCTGCGGACCGTATCTTCATCAAGGACGGGGAACGGTGCTGGTTTGTGCACCTGCGCGACGTGCGCATGCTGGAAAGCGAGGGCAACTATGTGCGTGTGCGCTTTGGCGAGAACAAGCCCCTGGTGCTGCGGTCGCTCAATAACCTGGAGAAAAAGCTCGACCCGCAGGTCTTCTTCAGGGCCAACCGCAAGCAAATGATCAACCTGGCCTGGGTGGAAAAGATCGAGCCATGGTTCAGCGGCGGCCTCAATTGCACCTTGGGCACGGGAGAAACCGTGGAGGTGAGCCGCAGGCAATCCCTGCGCTTCAGGGAGCTGATGAGCCTGTAGAAAACCGCCCGCCGGATACCGCGTTCCGCTTGGCCGATAAGAGGCCCATGTGCCATCTGTTCGAGATTCTTCGAGTTTCCCCATGAGCTCCTGAAACAGGTCTTGGCCGAACAGCGCCGCACCGGCCTCGAAACCGTTGGAAACGGCCCCAACAAAGGGGACAGGCAGGCACATCCGGCCCATCCCAGTCGCCGGGTCAATGGGTCAAATGGAAGCGTAAAGCGCGTATCTTGCCCACAAATGATCGGTCATGATGCGAAGCTTGCTCTTGTCATTGATTTTCGCCCCTGTAGCCGTGTTCGGCGCCACAGGCGGCCCCGACCAGTACGGTTATTTGTGGAAGGACAGTGATGAACCAGGCGGCCCGGTTTATTCCTGGGTGGACATCACCGTGGACGGCATTCCCATCACCGACTTGGCCGACGACAACACCCACGGGCCCTTCATCATGTCGGGCAACATGCCCTATTACTGGTACGATGTGAAGAAAGTGTGGGTGGGCAGCAACGGATACGTGGCCTTCGGCGGGGGAAACATCGCGGCGAACTTCCCCGCGTTGCCTGCGGCTGGCGGCACGGACAACTACATTGCTGCCTTCATGGCCGACCTCACCTTCGGCGGCACCGGCAACCCCGCCCAGTGCTTTCTGAAGGACGAGGCCACGCGATTGATCATCTCTTGGATCAACGTGCCGTTCTGGAGCGTGAACGCACCAGGCTACACGGGCAGCAACACGTTCCAGCTGATCCTGAGCAAACAGGACAGCACCATCACCATGCAGTACCAAAGCATCTCGGGAACCACCAGCAGCAACGGCCCGGTGATCGGCATTGAAAGCATCACCGGCAGCATCGGCCTGGCGCGCAGCCAAAGTTTGATGCCCGCAGCGGGTTATGCCGTGCGGTTCTACAATCCTGCCACACCCCTGCTGCAGGTGAAGGATGCCGCCGTGGATTGGGTGGGGGAGGAAGGTACCGGCGGGCTCACGTTGGCCACGGGTTCATCGCTGCCCTTGGCCACCATGGTGCACAACACGGGCAATCAACCCTTGGATCCCTTTACCTTGACCAGCAAGGTGCTCAACGCCTCCGGGCAGGCCGTGCTTACCGAAACGGTGGCCGTGCCCGCATTGCAACCCGGGGGAAACATCCAGTTCGAACTGGAACAGCACTTTGTGCCGACGGCCACGGGCACCTATCGCCACCAAGTGGTCCTCTCGGGCATCACCGGGGAAATGATCAGCACGAACAACACCATGCAGCGCGAGCTGGTGGTGTATGCCCCGTCGGAAGCCACGGCCTTGGTCAGTTGGGCCGGTACTACCGACGACGGAGTGGGGCTCGCGTGGAACGGCGGCGACGGCGGTATTGCCGCTTACATCATGCCTCCCTACTATCCGTGCCAGATCACCGGTACCACGGTGCGGATCGCCAGCAACAGTGGCAGCAACTTCGCCATGATGGTCTATGATGATGACGGGCCGGGCGGTGCGCCGGGCACCCTGCTGGACAGTTCGGTGATCGCATACGCCAATGGCGGCCCGGGCGATCACGTCTACACCTTGCCCAATGCCATCCAATGCCTCTCAGGCGGGTATTATGTGGTGTGGTATATGCTCGGGGCCAATGTGAACATCGCCGTCGACATCCAGGCACCGTTCTCGCTGCGTTGCTACGAAGTGCTCAGCGGTTCCTGGGCCGAGTACCGCGATCGGAGCAACACCGATTTCCACCTTGGGCTCCGCGTGGCGCAACCCCCCTTCACGGACATCGGCGTGGCCGGGCTGTTCGGCATCAACAACGGGCAGCAGATCAGCACCGCCACCACCGTGCAGGCGCTGGTGCAGAACTACGGCAACACTCCCGTGGGCGGTTTCCAAGTGAAGTACAGGTTCAACAACGGGCCCGAGGCCACGCAGAACTATACCGGAAACCCCATAGGCCCCGGCAATTCAGCCATCGTCACCTTTGCCCAACAGCTGTTGCCGATAGAGGACGCCTCCGGGCCCCTGTGCGTGTGGACCGTGTCTGCTGCGGACCTGCTCAACCAGAATGATACCCTGTGTGTCAACGTCGACATCGTGGCGGGCATCCAGGACCACGGGATGGCACCATTGACCTTGTGGCCGTCCCCTGCACAAGATGCTGTACAGGTAAGCGGATTACCGGCCATCCCGATTTCCTGGACCGTGAGCGATGTGCGGGGTACAACCGTGCTGGAAGGCAACGCTACACCGGTTGACGGAACATTGCACATAGGCACGGACCGCTTGGCTCCGGGTACGTATGTGTTGCAATGCAAGGGGGGTGGAACGACCCTGCGAGGCCGTTTCGTAGTGCAGCATTGATCAGGCACGCAAATTGATGAATGGCGCGAACGTTAACTTCGCGCCATTCTGTTTTTCACATGTCCAAACGCTTCCTGCTTTTCCTGCTGATCGCGTGGAACGCCCTGCTCACCGGTGCCGTCATTTGGTCCCTTTCGCGATCACGCGTGCCGGATCGCCTCCTCAAGGAAAAGCTCTCCGGCATTGAATTGGACACGGTATCCCCTCAATTGGCGCCGGTCGCCTGGGCTGAGGGGGATACGCTTCCGCCGCCGGAAGCCAAGATCGCCTTCTTCATGATGGACTCCCTCCAAGCAAAGTCTGCCTTGGTGAAGGAAAGTGCCGAACGTGTCCGCAGCGAGGGACAGCGCATGGAAAACAACCTGCAGCGCGAGATGCAGAAGGCACAAGCACGCTACAATGAACTGGTGGCCAAGGACCACACCTACAGCACCCAGGCCGAGGTGAAGGCCGACCAAGCCGAGGTGGAGCAGCTCGGTGAAAAGATCCAGCGCCTGCAAGCCGATTCACAAGACAAGTTGGATGAGATGCAGGCCCGTTTCCTCAATGAGATCGCCAGCGACCTCAAGCAATTCCTGGAGGAATACAACAAACAGGCAGGGTACGACTACATCTTCAGCATCCAGGATGCCGGGCAGATCTGGGTGGGCAACAAAGCCTTGGACATTACCCCGGCAGTGGTCAAGGGCCTGAATGCCCGCCACGCACAACGCAAGCAGGCCCAGGCCAAGTAACCCGCGCCGCCCGGGATGGGGAATGCGCCGATACCCAGGGCACCTGCCCGGCCCAACAGGGGGATTCGCCTTTTGAAGGGCATCGGGGCGCTTGCCCTGATCGGTTACGCCTGTGCCGCAGCGGCGCAAACCCAGGCGGAGCAGGGGCGCAACCGCGTGGAGGTCCTCAACGCGGACCGCTGGGTGTTTGACAAGGACGTGGCCACGGGCGCGCAAAGGCTGTTGGGCCATGTACGGCTTCGGCAGGGCGGGGCCAACATGGCCTGCGACAGTGCCCATTTGTACCGGGACGACAGGGTGAAGGCATACGGAAACGTAGTGCTCACACAAGGAGATACCCTGCGGATCACTGGCGACCAGTTGGATTTTTCTGCTACGGCACAAACGGCCACCATCACCGGACAGGTCCGCCTGAACGACCCCGGCATGGAACTGGCCACCGAGGCCCTCCACTACGACCTGAAGGCCCAACGCGCGGACTATGCGGGCGGGGCACGCATCGTTAGCAGGCGTGACGCCAATACGCTCACCAGCGGAAAGGGAGCCTACGAGGCAGGGCCGCGCATCTTTACCTTCAGCGACAGCGTAGTGATCACCGGGCCGGAGGGCGTGATCCGTTCGGATTCCCTGCGGTATTACACCGGCTCCGGCGAGGCCAAGTTTCTCGGCCCCACATGGATCATCCTGGAGAACACCCGGATGTACTGCGAGCGGGGCATGTATGGCACACGCTCCGGCAAGGGCAGCTTTACACGGGCGGCCCGCATGGTGAGCGATGGCCAACGGCTTACCGGCGACAGCCTGCTGTATGATCGCCACACGGGCCAAGGGGAGGGGTGGGGGAACATCACACTGGTGGATACGATCAACCAGCTGACCGCAACCGGGGAGCGGGGCATGCACAACCAAACCACAGGACGCTCCATGATCACCGGGCGGGCCGAACTGCTGTTGCCCATGGATGCCGACACCCTGTTCCTGCATGCCGATACCCTGTTCGCCAGCATGGACAGCAGCGGCAAGCGGCTGCTGGCCCACCGCAACGTGCGCTTCTTCAAGCGAGACCTGCAGGGCGTGTGCGATACCCTTTCATACGCCATGGCCGACAGCCTGATCAGCCTTCGGGGGCAACCCTTCCTGTGGAGCGGTGCCGATCAGATCAACGGTGATACGGTGCACATCCAATTGAGCCACGGAAGGGCGGAAACCTTGCACGTGAATGGTGCCGCCTTTCTGATCGCACAAGCCGACAGCACCCACTTCGACCAAGTGGCCGGCAGCACCATGATCGGCCACTTCCATGCCGGGGAGCTCAACCGGTTGGTGGCTGACGGCAATGCCCGCACGGTATACTTCGCCAAGGAAACAAGGGATTCACTGGAGCAGGTCACCGGAGTGAACCGCGCCGACTGCAGCGTGATCCATGTGGGATTGGACAGCGGGAAGGTGAGCACGGTAACGTTCATCACCCAGCCTTCGGCCACGCTTTACCCACTGGCCCAAGCGCCGCCCGATGAGCTCCGCTTGGACGGGTTCCGCTGGAATGCGGCGGCCCGGCCTGCGGATCGCGTAGACATTTTCAGGCAAGGTCCCCCAGCCCCTCCTTCCGGTCCGTGAACCGCCCCCCCCGTCCACTACCTTCGCGCCATGCGCACGGGCCTCATCCTCGCCACGTTGTTGGCGCCGTTTTTGGTATCGGGGCAGGGGCAGTCGCGCCTGGAAAACAAGGTGCGCAAGCAACTGGACCGGGGCAAGGCCTATCCCGCCATCCGGAACGCCACGGCGCTCATCGGCAAGCAGGACAATGCCGAGTTCCGCGTCCTGCGCGCCGAAGGCTACAACATGATCGGGGAGCACGCCAAGGCCGAGGCCGATGCACGGGCCTCCCTGAAGCAGCGCCCAGAAGGCAATACGCCCGCGTTGATGCAGCTTGCCACGGCCGAGCAGGGGCAGGGCCATTGGGACAGTGCGGCCGCACACTTGCAAACCATCCTGGACCATAGCCCCGACCTGGAGGCACGCTTCCAATTGGCCACGGTGGAACAGCGCCAGGGCAAGCTGGACTCGGCCATGGCGAACATCAACCAGGCCTTGGCCCCTTTTGCGCCCGACGATGCCACGGCCACCAAGCTCCACCGCTTGAAAGGCGAGATCGCCGCCATGCTCGGAGATACCGCCCTGGCCAAGGCTGAACTGGACCGTGCCGTGAGCCTGGCCCCGTCCGATCCGGTGAACTACAACAGCCGGGCCTATTACCTGCATGCATGGCGCGGTGACCACCGCGCCGCCATCGCCGATTACGACCGCGCCATCAAACTGAACCCGAACTACAGCTATGCCTTCAACAACCGCGGATGGAGCCGGTACAAGCTGGGGGAAACGGCAAAGGGCGTGCGGGATATCGGGCGGGCCAAGCAGAAGAAAAAGAGCAATCCATACGTCTACCGGAACTTGGGGATGATCGCCTTGGAAACCGGTGACTCCACCAAGGCCTGCGCATTCTTCAGGCAGGCGCTGGACTGGGGATTCACCGCGCAGTTCGGACCCGAAGTGGAGGAGAAGATGGCGGCCAGTTGCAGCCTCCCCACCGGCAGTAAGGCCCAGCCACCGGTACAACATCCGCCGCAGGACCATCCCGACCGCAGGAACGGAACCCCGTTACCGCGCACCAACGCACCCCAATAATGGAAAAGAACCCCAGCATGATGCGCGACGGCGCGTTGGACGGACAAGTGATCGTGATCACCGGGGGCGGTACCGGACTTGGCCGCAGCATGGCCCAAGCGTTTTTGCGCCTAGGCGCCAAGGTGTGCATCACCAGCCGCAAGATCGAGGTGCTCCGCGAAGCGGCCGCACAACTGGAAAAAGAAACAGGCGGTACGGTGCTGCCCGTGGCCTGCGACGTGCGGAAGTGGCAGGAGGTGGATGCCCTGCTGAAACAAGTGTTGGACCGTTTTGGCCGGGTGGACAGCTTGGTGAACGACGCAGCGGGAAACTTCATCAGCCCCACGGAAAGGCTCAGTCCAAAGGCGTTTGAAACCATTATCGGTATCGTGCTGATGGGCTCGGTGAACTGCACCTTGGCCTTCGGGAAGCATTGGATCGAAGAGCCGCCCGCGCACCGCACCGTGCTGAACATCACCACCACGTACGCCTGGACCGGCAGCGGCTACGTGGTGCCCAGTGCCTGTGCAAAGGCTGGCGTGCTGGCCCTCACGCGCTCATTGGCCGTGGAGTGGGCCAAGTACGGCATACGCACCAACGCCATCGCGCCCGGGCCATTCCCCACCAAGGGAGCCTGGCAACGCCTGCTGCCCGGCCAATTGGTGGAGCAGTTCGATATGGCCAAGCGCGTGCCCCTGGGCCGGGTGGGCGAACACCGCGAACTTGCGGACCTGGCCGCCTACCTCGTTTCGCCCTATAGCAGCTACATCAATGGCGAGGTGGTGACCATCGACGGCGGGGAATGGCTCAAGGGTGCGGGCCAGTTCAACATGCTGGACCAAGTGGAGCCGGCCATGTGGGACGCCATCGAGCGCATGGTGCGGGGCGCCAAAAGTTGACCAAGGCACCTGCGGCCTGCGGGAAGCCGCGTTGTACGGCACCAACCTTGCAGGGATTCCGCAGGGCCACCTGCCGACAATGGCATAACAACGATCAACAATTGCACGGCGCGCAATGGCCATGCAGCCCTATCTTCGCACAACCAAAACCAAAATGCCGATGAGGACGATCAAGATTTTCACGGCCGCCCTGTTGATCAGTGTGGCCAGCGTGGCGACCGCCCAAACCAACAAGGATGCGAAAGCCTGTGCGGACATGGCCAAGGCCAAAGCGGAACTGTTGACCAAGGAACTTGCGCTCAACGATGACCAATCGGCCAAGGTGCACGATATGCTCGCCAAGAACGAAGAGAGCCTGATGGGCATGCGCGGCCATTGCGAAATGATGGAGGCCAAGGCAAAGAAACAGGATGAGGCCACCTACGCCTCCATCAATGGAATGCTCGACGAAAAGCAGCAGGTCCGCTTTAAGGAACTGCAGGCCTCGGGCAAGTTGGAATCCTGCGGCAAGGAGGGCGGCAAGGGCTGCTGCGCCGGTGGAAAGAAGGCTGACAAGGCCCAACAGGGAGACACCAAGTTGCAGAAGGCCGACAAGGTCGACAAGGTCCAAACCGGCCTGCGCGCCACGAAGGCAAGCGAATAAGGGCCACCTGCCCGATCCGGGCAACGCAAGGGCGCCTACGCCCGGAACCCATGAAAAAGGGCCGCTGTTCGCGGCCCTTTTTCATGTGCAATGTCTGCCGTCAGTCCACTTGGACCACCAAGTATTTCGATAGGCTCCAGAAAGCAGCGGCATCCTTGATCTCCAGTTTCTCCACGCGGTCCTTGCCCACCAGCTCATAGCTGCCCGCCGGGTGCGAGGTGATCAGCTTGGCTTTCTTCACATCCAAGGGGATCGAGGATACCTTGGTGAGGTCGATCTCCTTGAAGTAGGCCTTGTTCAGGTCCGTGGTCTTTAGCTTGTTCACGCTGCCGATCCCGATCACCCCGCCTTCTTTGCTGAGGATGCTGTTGTCGCGCAATTCCTTTTGCGTGCCCACGCAATACCAGGCCGCGTTCAGTTCGCCCTGTTGCACGTTCGCCTGCTGTTCCTTGTCTTGGTACATCTGGATCATGCTCGCCAAAGAGGCATTGGTACTGGCCAACTGCTCCTTGATGGAACCGATCTCCTGGTCCTTGTCGCGAATGCTCTGCTCCAGGGTGGCGATGCTCTTGGCAAGTTCCGAAAGCTTCGCATCGTCCGCAGCTGCGTTCTTTTTCATGCGCGCCACGATCTTCTTGTTTACGCTCAGCAGCGAATCGATCGCCCGCAGGTCGTCCAGGATGCCCTGCTCCATGGTGACCCCGCCTTCCACGCCCTTGTGGGCAGGTGCCAACAAGCCCTGCTTTTCACGGATCAGGCGCAGGTTTTCGGTGATCTGGTTGAAGGCGCCGAACATCTCATTGATGGTCGAATCCTTCAGGCTGCTCTGCGCAGCCACTTCCGTCCTGTTTTGCTCGAGTTGCTTGTATTGTTCACTCTGCGTAGGGTCGTTTTGGCAGGAAGAGGCAAGCAGGAGGAGCGCCCCTGCAACGGCTTTTGCGAGGTTTTTCATGGTTGTTTGGTTTGTGGGGTTCCAAGCGGCCTGGCCGCCTATGAACTGCAAAATTGCGTACTTGGGGCCAACGTTGAACGATTGGATCGAAAAAACGTACAAGCAGCGCCCATTAGGAGCACCTTTGGGCACTTGGAAATGAACACGCGCGCCACCGCATTGGTTCGTCTGGCCTGGCTGGCCTTGCTGTCGGCTGCCACCACCGTGCCTGCCGCAGCGCAGGGCAGGGGTAGCCTGACCAAGGATTTCGACAAGCTATCGGCCAAGGACCGCTCGCGCATAGCGGCCCGTGAAGCCGGAGAGGCCGCGCAGGACAGTACGTACCAAGAGGTCATGCGCCAAGGCGAGGCCCTCTTCCAGGAAAAACGGTATGAAGACGCCTTGGAACGCTTTCAGGAAGCACGCCGGCTCAGGCCCTTCAATGTGTACCCGAAGGTGAAGATCGAGGACCTGCAAGCACTGATCAAAAGGCAACAGGAGCTGACGCCGCAGCCGCGACAGGCCGAGGCGCCCGTAAAGGAGGCAGCTCCGGTGGAAAGGCCGGCACCAAGGGAAGTGCCGCAGGCCGAGGTCTTGGCGGTACCTACGCCGAAAACTGATGAGGTGCCCATTGCGGCGCCAGCCACCCCGTTGCGCCCGGTGGCAGCACCGCAAAAGTCCGCGCCTGCCGATCCCGTGCACCGGCCGGATCGCCCGGATCCGGGCCAACCGGGCGAACGCGTGTACAAGGAAGCGGGGGCTGTGGTGGTCGAGCGGGTGGTGTTGGATGACAACCGGCTTGTGACCTATAAGAAGGTGGTCCATCCCTGGGGACACACCTTTTATTTCAAGGAGGGCCGGAGCATTCCGGACTGGCAGTGGGCCGAGCGGTTCAGCGAATAGGCCCGCAGACCAGGTGTACCGGCATATCCAGCAAGGCCTTGTAGTCGCTGCCAGCTTCCTGCATGTCCAGGTCGTCCGCCTCGTAATGCCATACCAGTTCCACCGTGCCGGGGTAGGCGTGGTGCAGGCCATCGAACAACTTCAGCAGGTCCAGGAGGTACTTGGCGGTGCTTGAGTTGAAGTACTCCAGGAAGATCTGGACCGTGGTGTGCGCGGCGGGTTGTCCCACGTAGGCCTCGGCACGATCGAGCAGCGGGCGGAAAAAAGCCTCGGTATTCTCGTGGATGGAGCAGCCTTCCATGCGCAAGGTGCCGCCTTGTGGGTCAAAAGCCACCTCGGGCGTCCTATCGGTACCGGCCAAGCGGATGCTTTCCATGGAAGCGCGAAGATAGGCGGCTCCTGGATCCACCCCGCCGGACAAGGATGTGCGGGATGTGGAGCAATTTTTCACTTATCTTCAGGCCCGAGGAAATAACCCTGCTGCCATGGCCATGAAGAACATCCTCGTCCCATACGATTTCTCGGATTGTGCCACCGATGCCCTCCGCGTGGCAGCCAAGCTGGCCAGGCTCAGCGGAAGCATGCTGCACCTGGTGCACGTGTATGAGGACATGGGCGATTTCCACTCCAGCAACCACTGGAAACGCGACGATATTGAGCAGCGCCTGGACCAGGTGCCGGAGATGCCCTTCCTGAAGGGCTTGCCCATGAAACGTTTCATGCTGCGCCAATTCGGCATCACCGAGATGTTCCGCAACAAGCATTTGCGCGGCATGGACCTGATCGTGATGGGGAGCAACGGGGCGCGCGGCATTGCCGGCATGGTCGGCTCCAACACCCAGCGCGTGGTACGCATAGCCCCGATGCCCATCCTGGTGATCAAGCACCAAGTGGAGGACTTCGATGTGAAGGGCCTGGTCTATGCGTCCAACTTCACGGAGAAGGACATTGAAAAGTTCGACGAATTCCGCCCCTTGGTGGAGCTTTTCAAGCCCAAGGTCCACCTGCTGAAGGTGAACACGCCCGCCTCCTTCGAGCGCAGTGCGGATACGTACAAGGCCATTGACCGCTTTCTACAGCGCTACGAACTGCGCAAGTTCAGCACCACCATCTACAACGACCTTTCCATCGAGGAAGGCATCCTCAACTTCGCCCGGGGCATCGATGCGGACATGATCGCCATGGCCACCCACGGGCGAAAGGGCTTCTTCCACGTGGTGAACGGAAGCGTTACCGAGGATATCGTCAACCGGACGAACTTCCCGGTGTTGAGCGTGAAGTTGTGAACCGGCCACCAAGGCTTGCCCGTTCGCTTATCTTAGCGCTGCCAATCAACGACAGATGAAATTTCTGCACAGGAAGTACCCGGCCAAACGCGGTGAAGCCATTGAAGTGCATCTGAATGCCGCAGCCATCGTAAAGTTCATGACCGCAAAGGAGTTCAAGCATTACGGGGCCGGCCGTACCCATACGTACTACAGAGGGCAAGCCGTAGCGGAGGGAATACGCTTTGTGCTGCCCTTCGATGGCATATGGCATGCCGTGGTGGAGAAGGGCAATGGCGAGGTCACGGCTTCCTGCAAACATTGCCCCCCAGCACCTGGGCTTGAACAGCCGGTGTTGGAACAGGAAGGGGCGGAAGCCGCTAGCTGAGGCTGACATTACTTGATTTGAACCCGCCCAAGATGCCCTACACCAAGGAGGACGAACTGGTCAACCTGCTCAGGGGCCAGGCTTCCATCATGCAGGAAGTGCATGAAATATTGGAACAAGAGGAAAAGCAGGATGAACTGGTGCGCGCGTCCATCAAATCCTGCATGAAGCACCGGGAGCACGCGGTTCCCGGGCTTGATGGTTCGCGGGTCTTCGGCATTGCGGACATCCGGCGGATCTGCATCCGGTTCCGGCTGCGCTTTCTGCCTTCGGGTCGTTTCAAGGGCGCGATCCCGCAAGGGGCCATTACGGCGGTCCGGCAATTGGAACAGGTGGCCGGCCAGCCCATGCGGAGCTTCATGATCATGGCTCCGGCCAGCCGCTTCCGGTTGTGCGATTGCGATGCAGACCCCCTGCTGTTCGTCCCCGTGGGCAACGGCCAATACTATTTGGTGCACCGGTGGGGCCGCGAGATCAGCCCGTTCCGAGCCGCCTTGGGCTGGCCTGTGCGGAACTGGAAGCACTTGGCCGTAACCGCGTTGGCAGTAGCAGCAATCGTTGCTGCCTTGGTGCCCACCGCGTGGATCACTCCCGAGGCGGGGGCAAGCTGGTGGGGCAGCTACCGCTTTGGCATGTTCTTCTGTACGGCCATGCTCGCCGGTGCGGCCACCACCTTGGCTTGGTTCACCTCCTTCGGGCAGTTCAGCACCGAGGCGTGGAACAGCAAAACGTTCAACTGAGCAACTGGCCGGTTCAACCCCGGGCCGGGATTTCCCCGGGTGAAGCTTGTTCTTCCATCTTGCACACGCACGATGTGCGGAACCAATGCTTGAGCGCCTCGCGCTCCTCGGGGATCAGCCGGCGGAATGCCTTGCGCATCTCCTTGCGGAAAACGGCTTGGTCCGCAAAGCTGATCTTGGACAGGACCTCCTTGTAATAGTCGATCAACGGTTTACCCATGAGGGATGGTGTTACGCCCCGAAGGCGGGCAATGTTGCGGTTTGGATGCACGGACACCCCGAAAATTACGGGCGGGAAGTGCTGCGGATCGTGATGATCCTTACCCACAGGGTGGCAGGCACTGTGGAACAAAAAGCCGGGGCCGCCCTTTTTTGGGACGGCCCCGGGTTCAATTGTCGGCAGAAACGGCTCACTCAGCCAATGGTGATCTGCTTGGGCGTGGGCTTCACCTCCGTCTTTTTGGGGATGCTCACCATCAGTACGCCGTTGCGGTGCTCCGCACTGATCTGCTCGGTATCCACCAGTTCGGGCAGGCGGAAGCTTCGGCTGAAGGAATGGCGTGTGAATTCACAGCGCGTGTAACGCTCGTTTTCCTTGAGACTCTCTTGCTCCTTGTCCGCGCTGATCGTCAGCACGTCCTGTTCCAGGTTCAGCTTCAGTTCATCCTTGCCGTAGCCGGGCGCTTGCACCTCCAGCTTATAGGTCTTTTCATCTTCCAAGATGTTCACCCTGGGCAGCGAACGCCTGGTGGTGGAGCCGCCTGCAAAGGGGTCCATCTCACCAAAGAAACGATCCCATACATCCGTGAACGGCCGAAGGTTAGTGGTCGGGAACATGAGGTCTTTCGTGTAGGTCATGACGTGGTTGGTTTTCGTTGTTGTTGCACTTGGGTGCACTGTCGAACGATCCAACTCAATGCCATAGGGGAGATCCTGCCGGAAGGGCGCTTCCCATAATGCGCACAATGCCATAATGACGCATTGTCGCTCCATGCTGCGCCAAATTGACTTATTGTGCCAGGAAGAGGTAGGTAATGGTGCCCCGCTGGGGCTGAGGGGCGTTGGCGGCGCTGCTGAAGCGTGCACCATTAGCTGAAGCCAAGGCATGCACGCGCATGCACTCGCTGGAGGTGGTGCTGGCCTCGCGGTCGAGTTCGGCTTTTAGCACGGTACCGGTTCGGCCCACGGCTACGTGCACTACCACCTTCCCACCTCCTTTGCATAGGTACGCGGGAACCTCCAGCACGATGTCGGTACGATCCTTCAGGTCGTACGAGACGGTGGTGAGGCCTTCCACCTTCACGGGCTTGGGCTTCTGGTCCATGTAGTTGCGCTTGTCGAACTTGCTGGGATCCAGTTCGGGCATATCGATTTCCTTGCCTTCGGCCTTTCGCTTATCGGCCAAGCGGTCAAATTCCGCCTGCTCCATGCTCTTCAGGTCGCTCTCGATGTGCTGGGCCATGCGCTCCTGCGCTGCATGGGACATGGTGGGGGCAGCGGTGATGTTGCTCGCCAAATTGGTCACCTGTTGGTTGCCCACGACATCCTGTTGCGGCATGTGCTCCTGCTCCTCGGGCAGCGGCTCGTCATCCGTGAATTCCATCAGCAGGGGTTCTTCCCGCGGGGCCACCGCGGTCCGCTGAAGGATGCTGATGTTCAATACCAGCAGCAACAGTGTGTGCAGCAGCAGCGTGCCGATGATGCCGTACTTGTGCCGGTCGAACAGGTCGAGGCAACGATCGATCAAGGACATGGCAGGGGCAAGTTAGATGCTGCAAGGCCCGGGCCGTTTACCGCAAGCGGATCCGCCATTCCGGCGGCCACCGGTTGTTCCAGCGGTTGCCGGCGCCATGAACCCAGCCAAGCCCCAGGTTGCGGTAACGGACCAATGCCGTTCCGGCGGCATGTGTGGCGGGGATCGGTTCACCCCTGAGGAAGCCTAGGGCCTGGCTGCTGTCCAAGTCCAACAGGTTGAACTGCCCATGGTCCAACATGCCGTTCAGTGCAAGGGCTGGGTGCGGCATCCAAGTACCACCCTTGTGCACGGCTACCGGGCTTCCGGGGGCTATGCACCGGACCGTTCGGGCCAACCGGGACACCAAGCTGTGCCATCGTGCACCAACGGCGTACAGGGTATGGCCCCTTTCCACCGGGCGGAATGCTTCCGGATCGTGCAGCCACTGGTCCGCGGGGTGGGGTAGTGCATCCGGTGGAGCGGCACCCCCTTGGGGAACTGCGGCCCCGGGCTTGTGCAGAAGGGCAAGGAAGAAGCCTTCCCCCCGCACCCGGTGCGGCCAGCAACGCAACCCGCCGTTCGATCGGGAAACGCCCCATTGCGGGTCGATCGGAATGGTCCAATGCTCGGCGCCGCGTTGTACCAGACGGTGCACTTGGTCTTCGTTCTCGCAGGTCTCCCAGGTGCAGGTGCTGTACACTAGGAATCCCCCCGGGGCCAGCAGGTCCCATGCGGCGTCCAGGATGTGCTGTTGCCGGATGGCGCATATTTTCACCAGGTTGGGGCCCCATTGGGCACGGGCCTGCGGGTCTTTGCGGAACATGCCTTCGCCGGAGCAGGGGGCGTCCACCAGCACCAGGTTGCAAAAGGGGCCCATGGGCAGAAAGGCCGCTGGTTCCGCACCGGTCACTACGCTGTTGGAATGGCCCCATTTCCAGAGGTTTTCAGCAAGGGCGGCCTGCCTGTTGGGCACCGGTTCATTGCTGATCAGCAAGGCCTCCCGGGGCAGCAAGGCGGCCAGGTGGGTGGATTTTCCCCCCGGCGCGGCGCACAGGTCCAATACAATGGGGTTCCGCGGCAATGTGGTGCACGCACGAAGGGCTTGGCCGAGCATCATGCTGGAGGCTTCCTGCACGTAATACGCACCGGCATGCAACAGGGGGTCCAGCGTGAAGCGTGGCCGTTCGGGCAGGTAGCGCCCTTGGCTGCACCAAGGCACGGGCTCGCCCTGCACGTCCGTTGGTTTGGACGGGTTCAGGCGGATGCTCACCGGGGGCGGCAACTTTAGTGCGTCCAGCAGTTCATCGGCCTCCGCCCCCAGCAATTGCTGCACGTGCGGCGGAATTTCCACGGGTACCTGCCGGGGCGGTTTCCCCGCCGGTCGCGTGGCGGCCATGCACGGATCAACGCGTGACGGGGGCGGCATCGCGCACCAGTGTGGCGGTGCGGTCCGGGCCCACGGATACGATGCGCACCGGTACACCGACGGCCTGTTCGATGAAGGCGATGTATGCTTCGCACTCCGGCGGCAGGGGTTGTGCGGCATCCAAGGTAGGCCAACCCTTGAGGTCGGCATACACGGGTTCCAAGGCGTTGGCCAGCTCAAAGGGGAAGCTTTCGCGGATCTTGCCGCCGGAGCGGTAGCCCGTGCATACCCGTACGCGGTCCATGCCGCTGAGCACATCGGCTTTCATCATGGCCAGTTCCGTCACCCCGTTGATCATCACGGCGTAGCGCAGTGCGGGCAGGTCCAGCCAGCCGCAACGGCGCGGCCTGCCGGTGGTGCTGCCGAATTCATTGCCGGCCTTGCGGATGGCCTCGCCGGTGTCATCGTGCAGCTCGGTGGGGAACGGGCCGCTGCCCACGCGCGTGCAGTAGGCCTTGAAGATGCCGATGACCTTGCCGATCATCGAGGGCCCCACGCCCAAGCCGATACATGCACCCGCACTGATCGTGTTGCTGGAAGTAACGAAAGGGTAGGTGCCGAAGTCGATGTCCAGCAAGGTGCCCTGTGCACCTTCGGCCATCACGGAACGCCCGGCGTTCAACTGTTCGTGCAGCCAATGTTCGCTGTCCACCAGGTTGAAACCGCGCATGGCTTCCACGGCCTTCAGCCATTCCTGCTCCCGGCTGCGCCACTCGGGCTGGTGGTCGTGTATGGCGAACAGGCGCTCGTGCTTGGCCACCAGCGCACGGTAGCGCTCGTGGAAGTCGGGCTGCTCCAGGTCGCCCACCCGCAGGCCGTTGCGCCCGGTCTTGTCCATGTATGTTGGGCCGATGCCCTTGAGGGTGCTGCCGATCTTGCCCGCGCCCTTGTCGGCCTCGCTGGCGGCGTCCAAGGCCCGGTGGGTGGGCAGGATCAGATGGGCCCGGCGGCTGATCAGCAGGCGGGAACGCACGTCCACGCCGACCTCTTCCAAGTGTTGCACCTCCTGCATGAACGTAACCGGGTCGATGACCACCCCGTTGCCCACCAAGTTCCACACGTTGTTGCGGAACACCCCGCTGGGGATCGTGTGCAACACGTGCTTCTTCCCGTCGAAGATGAGCGTGTGCCCGGCATTGGGCCCACCCTGGAACCGCGCGATCACGGCATACTCCGGTGCCACCACGTCCACCACCTTGCCCTTGCCCTCGTCACCCCATTGGGCGCCAAGGATCACATCCACTTTGCCCACCATGGTTCAGGCTTGCAACTTGGCCAAGGCCTGCTCCACCGTGTCCAGAATGGGAAACACGGTATCGAGCTTCGTAACGACGAACAATTGCCGCACCCCCTGCGATACGGCGGCCAGCAGTACCTGCCCACCGGCCTTGCGGGTGCTCGTGAGCACGCTGATCATGATGTTGAGCCCCGTGCTGTTCATGTACACCAGTTCCGCCATGTCCAAGATCACGCTAACGCCCTCATGGCCTTTGAGGTGTTGGTCGAGGGAGCTCATCAACTGGTCGGCCTGCTGCTGGTCCATCAGGCGGCCCTTGAGATGGAAGACTTTGGCGCCCGGCCGGTCGCTGATGTCGAGGCTGAAGGCGGGTTTATCCGTTGCTGTGGGGGTCATGGTTGTGGTTGCGTTCTTGAATGCAGTCGGGGCAGAGCCCGTAGATGTGCATGGCGTGGTGGCTCACCTCGAAGCCCATCACTTCGGTCACCGTGTTGCGGATATGCTGGATGCGCGGATCGCAGAATTCCATCACCTTGCCGCAGTTGGTGCAGATCACGTGGTCGTGCTGGTGGAAGGTGTGCGCGCGCTCGAATTGCGCCTGGTGCGACCCGAACTGGTGCTTGCGCACCAGCTTGCAATCCAGCAGCAGTTCCATGGTGTTGTACAGCGTGGCCCTGCTGACGCGGTATTTCTTCCGCTTCATCGATACGTAGAGCCGCTCGATGTCGAAGTGGCCGGGCTGTGCGTAGATCTCGCTGAGTATGGCAAAGCGCTCGGGCGTCTTGCGATGCCCTTGCTTCTCCAAGTAGTCACTGAAGATGTGCTGCACGTCCTGCTGAACGTCGGGTGCCATGATCACGTGGCGAAGGTAGCTCGCCCGGGGTTGGTATTGAAATGGCCCGGGCATGCCCGCTGCGATCAGGCCGGGAATAGCTGATAGGCGCAGGTTCCCCAAGCTCTTCGTTGCCGTGCTGGGGCGCAGCTGATCATCCCCGATGGCACCGTCGGGGCGCCGGGGCAACAACTATTCCACCACCAGGGATGCTGTGCTGTGCCGCCCTTCACGGTCGGTGGCCACCAATTGGTAGAGGCCGGCATCCCACTGGCTTACGGGGAGGTCCAAGGTCCGGTCCCGGGTGCTCTGCTGCCACACCAGTGCGCCGCGCACATCGTACACCGCCACGTCCACCGCTCCCTTGGGCGTGCTGTGCACCAGCACCGTGGCCAGGTCTTTGGCGGGATTGGGGAACACATGCAGGGCCAAGGGCGGTGCGGCTTGCTCGGCGACCCCCACAGCGCTCGCATCCAGCCATTCCACGTAGCTGTAGTTCAGGGTGATCAGCGAAGTAAGCGTGTCCGACACGATGCGCATCACGGGGTACTTGCCCCACAAGGGATAGAACGCCGTCTCATTGTGGACGTGGGCGATGTTGAGCGGCATCCCGCTTACCGTGAGCGGGATGGATTCCTGCATGCGCGTGGTGACGCGCAGCACTTCCACCGTATCGGCCCCGCCCGGCATCACCACCCGGCCCCAGGCATCGGCCAAGCCGCTCACGGCTCCGTCGCGCTGGCCCGTAGTGGCATCGCCCACTACGGTGAACGTGCCACTGAACAGGTCCGTCCATGTGCCTTGGAAGCTCAATGGCAGCATGAGGTCCAGCGCGTTGTTGGTATAGTTGGTGGCCAAGTGGTAGTCGGTGCCCATGGCCGTGATGGTCTGCGTATCGCCCACTCGTTCCAGGCCACTGGCGCCTTGCTTGTAGAAAACGGTGTCCTGGCCGCCATTGGTAAGGACGAACTGCGCGCCGGGGTATTGACCGCCGTTCGGCACGGTGGCGGGATCGATCCATTGGTAGGTTTCCGTCCCGGTGCCCGCCAGGGTGTTGAAGTTGAACAGCATGTCGGCACCTCCCGGGCCAGGGGGGAGGTACGCCGCGCGATGCACCGGATAGGACCGGCCGTTGATCGGTACGTTGCCCGGGCTTACCAAGGTGATCTGCGCCCCGGCATGGAGCACAAGCAGAAGGGAAACGGGCAACAGGGCGTATCGGACGGGCTTCATCGATCGGTTGATTTTATGGGATGCAAACCTAAGACAGGCTTGGCGTAAAGATCGTTGCCTCAGCAGGGCTCCCGCCGCTTCATAACTGCGCCTGGCGGCGCTTGTCCGATCCTTGGGCGAACCACGGATCCACACGGATGGACACGGATAGCGAACGTTTCCGGGTATTTGACGCAAAGGCGTGGCCCACTTCCCACATCGTGTATTGATCAATGTTCCACTGGCATCCGCCGGGGTGCATGCACCGCGCCTTTGCAAAGCCTTCGGCAGAGCAAGGCCCGTGGTTGGGCATTCGGGAGAGTCGTGACCGCAGGGCGCGCAAGACCCGAAGGCCCTGGTTGCCCCAGGGAGCAGGTCAGGCCATCGTGCGGGCCGGATTGGGCCGTTCGGGCTTTCCTTCGTCCCTTTGCCACCCTTATCTTCAACCATGCGGCACAGTGTTAGCGAAATCACCGCCATTATCCGCGACCGGCGGAGCATCCAACCCAAGGACTTCAGTGCGCGCGAGGTGCAGCGCGAGATCATCGACCAGGTGCTGGGCAACGCCGTGTGGGCGCCCACGCACGGCATGACCCAACCGTGGCGCTTCACGGTGTTCACCGGAGAAGCCCGCAAACGCCTGTCGACGTTCTTGGGCGCGGAATACCAGCGTATGACCCCACCGGAGCGCTTTCTCCAGCGCAAGTTCGACAACCACGTGCAACGGCCCCTGCAGAGCAGCGTGGTGGTGGCCTTGGGCATGGAACGGGATCCCAACGGCAAGATCCCGGTGCAGGAGGAGCAATATGCCCTGGCCTGTGCGGTGCAGAACATGTACCTCACCTGCACGGCGTTCGGCTTGGGCGCTTTTTGGAACACCGGCGCCGTGATGGTCGGCGATGCGATGCGCGATTTCCTGGGACTGGGGCCGCAGGGCCATTGCCTCGGCCTCTTCTACATGGGCTACCCGGCGGTGGAGTGGCCCAAGGGTTATCGCAAGCCGCTGCCTGAGGTGGTGCGCTACATAGAGGCTTGACCGGCACGGGAAAGAAGTATCTTCACCGGCATGCGCCTGCATTATCCCGCCAAGGTGCTCCTGGCCTGGGGAGAGGCCATCTCGGGGAACGCGGAGCTGCGCGATTGGCTCACCCGCAACGGCTACCCGGAACTGGGCATCTTTGTTTTTGCGCTGCACTTGAAAGCGGATGCGCGCAAGTGGCTGATGGAGAACGGCCACCAGCACCTGATGGCGGTGATCAGAGGAATTGAAGGTGATGCGAAAGCCTTGGATTGGTTGGACCACCATGGCCTGCAGGTGTTGCGGAAGGTGGCCGAATGCGGCGGCGATGAGCAGGCATTCCAATGGTTGCTTCAACGGCAACACCGCGAATTGGCCATGCTGGGCTTGAAGATGTGGTCGGTGAAAATGCAGATCGAGGAAAACCACCGGGACCCGCACAAGTATCCACGGGAGTGAGGGGGGTGCGCGGGGAATGCGGCAAGGCCGGGCGCTTGATGCCGGAAAGCTGAACGCCCGGGGCCCCCGGCCACCCGCTCAGTCAATGTCATTCAGTTAAGGGAGGAAGAGCACTGTTGTAGCACAGGCTTCCAGCTTGTGGAACGACAACATCGCAGGCTGGAAGCCTGCGGCCCATGATCCGTTGATAAATCCTCCCTTAACTGAAAGACATTGCCCGCTCAGTGGTCAATGCGCTCCACGCTGCGCACCTCGGGCACGCTGCGGAGCTTCTCCACCAGGGAGTGCAAGTGTTCGGCATCGTGCACATACGCCATCACCTTGCCCTCGAAGATGCCGTCCTTGCTTTCGAAGCTGATGCTGCGCATGTTCACGTTGCTCTCGTGGCTGATGATGTTGGTGATGCGGTTCACCAGGCCCACCGCGTCGATGCCGCTGAACTGGATGCCCGCCAGGAACTCCACGCTGTCCTTGCCCTTCCAACGGGCCTTGACGATGCGCATGGCGAAATTGCTCATCAGCTGCACGGCGTTGGGGCAGTTCACGCGGTGGATGCGTATGCCTTCCGGGGTGATGAAGCCGAACACGTCGTCGCCGGGGATCGGGTGGCAGCACGGCGACAGCTTGTACTCCATGTTCTGCACGTCGTCGCCGATCGTCAAGGTGCCGCCGGCCGTGCCGCGGATCTCGCCCACGATCTCCTCCAAGGGGCGCTCGTCCTTGGGCCGCACGCCCTTGGGCAGCACCAAGCGCCCGTTCTTCACCGGGGGCGGGGCCATGGTTTCCAGGTTGAACCGCTCGCGCGCGATCTTCCAATACAGGTCGGTGGCCGAAGTGGCCAGCAGATGGTCGGCCAGGATGTTCACGTTTTCATCGTTCACCTTGGCACCCCATGCCCTGAGCTTGTGCTGCACGGCTTCCTTGCCCACGATGGCCAACTTGCCCTTTTGCTCCCGCAGGGCCTGTTTGATCTTGTGGCGTGCACTGGCGGTAACCACATAGTTGAGCCATTCGGCCTTGGGCTGCTGCTTGCGGCTGGTGATCACCTCCACCTGGTCGCCATTGCGCAGCGGGTGGCTCAGCGGCACCAGCTTGTGGTTCACCTTGGCGCCGATGCAGCGGCGGCCGATCTGGCTGTGGATGTCGAAGGCGAAATCCAACGCGGTGGCACCCACGGGCAAGTTGCGCATTTCCCCCTTGGGGGTGAAGACCATGATCACATCATTGAAGAGATTGAGCTTGAAGTCCTGCACGAAATCCAAGGCGTTGGATCCCGGGTCGGACAACATTTCGCGGATTTTGTTCAGCATGCCTTCCATGGCATGCACATGCTCTTCTTCGCCTTTATAGCGGTAGTGGGCGGCCAAGCCCATTTCGGCCACTTCGTCCATGCGGCGGCTGCGGATCTGCACTTCCACCCATTTGCCCCCGGGGCTCATTACGGTGGTGTGCAGGCTCTCGTACCCGTTGGCCTTGGGCATGCTGATCCAGTCGCGCAACCGGTCCGGGCTGGGCTGGTAGTAGTCGGTGACGATGGAGTACACCTTCCAGCAATCGGCTTTTTCGAGCTCTGGCTTGCTGTCCACAATGATGCGCACGGCGAAAAGGTCGTACACCTCGTCGAAGGTGACGTGCTTGGTCTGCATCTTCTGCCAGATGCTGTAAATGCTCTTGGGGCGCCCCTTGATCTCGAAGTCGAAGTCCTCTTTTTCCAAGGCTTGACGAATGGGCAGGATGAAGCGGCTGATGAATCGCCGCCGCACTGTTTCCCCCTTTTTCAGCCGGTGCTCAATGTCGTGGTACACCTCGGGTTCCTTGGCGCGCAGGGAGAGGTCTTCCAGTTCGCTCTTGATGCCGTAAAGCCCGAGCCGGTGCGCCAAGGGGGCGTACAGAAAGAGCGTTTCACTGGCGATCTTCAGCTGCTTCTCCCGGCTCATGCTTTCCAGGGTGCGCATGTTGTGGAGCCGGTCGGCCAGCTTGATCAAGATCACCCGCACGTCCTGCGCCAGGGTGAGCAGCACCTTGCGGAAGTTCTCCGCCTGCATGCTGTCGGTTTGCCAATTGACCCCGCTGATCTTGGTGAGCCCGTCGATGATGGTGGCCACCGTATCGCCGAACACGTCGCGCACATCCTCCAAGGTGAGGTCGGTGTCCTCCACGGTGTCGTGCAGTAAAGCTGCCACCACGCTGGTCACGCCCAGGCCGATCTCTTCCGCACAAATGCGGGCCACGGCAATGGGGTGGTAGATATAGGGTTCGCCGCTCTTTCGGCGCTGGTCCTTGTGGGCCTCCATGGCAATGTTGAAGGCCTTGCGGATCAGGCCCGTGTTCTCCGAGGTCCGCTCGCCGCGCACCGAACGCAGCAACCCGCGGTAGCGCCGCAGGATCTGTTCCTTTTCCGCCTCCAGGTCAATGGCGGGCATTTGCTCCACGGTGTCTGGCATTTCCCAAAAATACAGGTTGTATGGTTCGGCCGGGTTCCCCACGCAAAGGGTTCAACCGGCAGGCAGGATCTCTCCGCGCACCTCGCCGAAGCCAATGTGCAGGTCGTCCCGTTCGCAATGCCCCTGGATGACCACCGTGTCGCCGTCCTCCAAGAATTTGCGCTGGCTACCGTCGGCCAAGGTGAGCGGCTTGGTTCCCCGCCAGGTGAGTTCCAACAGGCTGCCGAAGCTGCCGGCGTCCGGGCCGCTGATGGTGCCGCTGGCCATTACGTCGCCCGCCCGCACGTTGCAGCCGTTCACCGTGTGGTGGGCCAGCTGCTGGGCCATGGTCCAGTACAGGTACTTGAAATTGGTGTGGCAGATCGTCGTTTCGAGCCCATTCTTGGGGATGATGGAGGCTTCCAGGCGGATGTCGAAGCTGCCAGGGCCGCGGGTGCGCAGGTAGGGCAGCGGCTCCGGGTCTTGGGCCGGCCCGTTGGTCCGGAACGGTTCCAAGGCGTCCAGCGTCACGATCCACGGGCTCATGCTGCTGCCGAAGTTTTTACCGAGGAAGGGGCCTAAGGGCACGTACTCCCAGCTTTGGATATCGCGCGCGCTCCAGTCGTTGAAGAGCACCATGCCGAAGATGTGGTCTTCGGCCTCCTCGGTGGTGATGCGTTGGCCCAAAGGCTTGCCCTGAAAGGTGATGAAGGCCGTTTCCAGTTCTATGTCCAGCTGTTTGCTGGGCCCGAAAACCGGTGGTTCGTCCGCGTTGGGGCGCATCTGGCCCATGGGGCGCTGGATGGCGGTGCCGCTGATCACCACGGAGGAAGCCCGCCCGTGGTAGCCTACGGGCAGGTGGAGCCAATTGGGCATCAGTGCGTTTTCCGCCCCGCGGAACATCGTGCCCACGTTGGTGGCATGTTCCCGGCTGCTGTAGAAGTCGGTGTAGTCGCCCACTTCCACGGGCAGGTGCATGGTCACCTCATCCACGGGCATCACGGCCTCTTCCACCACGCGCTTGCGGTCGCGCAGGAAATCATTGTCCTCCCGGAACAGCTCGATCAAGTGACGGCGCAAGCGCCGGATCCCCGCCTTCCCGTGCGCCATCAGTGGGTTTAGCACGGGCGCCGAGAACACGCCGGGGTCGATCCCAAGCCCGTTGAGCAGATCGGCTTCGGCCAACGCCCGCAGATCGATCACCCGGTTGCCGATTCGCGTGCAGGGGCGAGGTGGCCGGGTGCCGCTGCTGCAAATGCCGAAGGGAATGTTTTGGATGGGGAAATCACTGCCGGCGGGTGCGTCGATCCAGGAACGCAGGTTGTGGAGGTCCGCCGAATTGCTCAGGTCGCTCATGCCGCAAAGGTCGCTTGCAACCGGCGGATGATGCAAGATCGAAGGCCCGGCCGCCCATTAATGCACGGCCACCACCTGGTACGCAATGATCGTTTTCCGGTAGGTCCTGTTGAGGCTCCAAGGCAACTTCGCGTAACCCGAGGCATACATGCCGGCAAATTGTTCCACGTTGAAGAAGGTGGCCGGGCTGGCCGGTTCCACCCATTCGGCCAGGGGCTCCATGTCGATGTTGGCCGCCACCGCCTGGACATCGCAGTCCTGGGGAACCACCAGGATGTCGCCCACGTGCACGTCGCTGGTGAGCGTTCCGTAAACGGACATGCCGGCGTGTTGCGAGTACCATTGCCAACCCCAATGGCCCAGGCTCCAGACGGTTCCCGATGTGCGATCGCGCAATTGCGCCGCGATCATAGGTGCGCTTTTGCGGAAAAAGCCCGCATACGCTTTGTCCGAAACGGTGAGCAGCACCCCCAGCACGGCGGTACAGGCCACGGCGAGCACCTGCGTGCGCACCGGGACCAGGTCCAAGGCGGGGGCGATCAACAAGAGTACCGGCGGTATCAGCAGAAGCACATGGCGGGTGGCCAAGAACGGGGAAAACAGGATCAGGAAGGACCCGAAGCCGACGGCCCAAGCGGCCAAGATCCAATTGTCCGTAGTGGACGGCCCCATGGAGCGGGGGAGGTAGCGGACGCAAAAGGCGATTATGAACAAGCCGTTCAGGGCGAAGGCAAATCGGCGCAGGATCAGGTTCATGCCTGCCTCCCCGATGCTTCCCGTGTATACCAAGGCGGCCAGAAGGCAGGCAACGGCCAATGCGGCCAACCAGGCGGGGAAGATCCATGGTGCCGTGCGCTTGAAGAGGGCGGGCAGGAATGCCGGGGTGAAGGGCGCGATGGCTCCGAAGGCCACCGACAAGGAGAGGGCGCGGAACATGAGCCCGTTCCAGGACGGATCGCCTGCTTGGCGGCCGAACAAGTGCACGCTGCCGAACTCGTGCAGGTTCCAGGCGGACCAGCCCGCCAGCAGGGCCACGGGGATCAGGACCATGGGCAGCCAGCGCCACTGCCGGCGCAGTGCCAAGGCCAGTAGGAACACCACCAGCAAGGGCAGCGCGGTGTATTTGATCGCCAGGGCGGCGGCCAGCGCAAGGCCGGCCAACGCATAACGCCGACCAGTGGAAAAGCGGCGGGGCACAAGAAGCAGGTCGGCGAACAGCAGGGTCATCGCCAGCAGCGGGGTGTCGGTCATCAACCCTTGGTTGACCATGAAGGCGGGGCAAAGGGCGAACAAGGCGGTAAGCAGCACGGCATGGCGCGGGGACCGGTGGCGTGCCAAGCGGTAAAAGCACACCAAGGCGAGCAGGGTGAACAGGCTGCGCATCAGATGCATTGGCACTTCGGTGTAGCCGAACAGATGGCCGGTGAGCGCCACCAAGTAGAAAAATCCGGGAGGTTGGTTGAAATGGTGGATCGGTTCCGGATCATCGCCCCAGTTCACCATGCCGCTCATGGGCGTGGCGGGGTGGTGCTCGATCCATTGGGCCGCATACAAATGGAAGGCATCATCAATATGGAACGCCTTGTTCACGTCCATGGCCGTAACAAATACCCATAGCACAAGGATGATCAACGTGGAATTGCGCGGGGATACCGAGGACATTGTTCCGCAAGATGCGAATTACACCGGAGCCGTGAAACGGACCAGGAGGTCCGGCGTTACATCCGCGGTCCGGCGCCGGCGCCCTTTGTTGCCGCTGTCCATGCAACGCCATGCAGCGGGGATGGTGCGCTCCAGGGGCCTTTGGGGGCGGAACGGCCGGGGGACTTCCTATGGTTTTCCCCTGCCGATCAACACGCCGAGCACCACCTGTTCCTCGATGAAGTAAAAATGCTGCTTTGCCCGCTCATCGGCCGTGCCGGTGGTCAGCACGTCGGGAAGGTTGATGAAGCCTGCATGCACCCGTGCCCGGACGAAGATGCGGTCGTGAACGAGCGCGAAGATGCCCGCTTGCGCACCGATGCCGTAACCGGCCAAATGGAACCTGTTGTTGAGCCCTTCGCCGAAGAGGCGCACGTCGGTGCGGGGGATCACGGGGCCCGCAAAGAGACCCGGGGTGAAATACAGGGCATGGAGGCCATTGCCACTGTGCCATAGCCGGAGGTAGTGGTCCAGCTCCACGGAAAGGAGGTTCAGGCCGTCCGTGTGCTCGTAGGTGAGCAGGTCCGGGGTCAGGTCCAACTGGCCGGAACCCGCGTATTGCCTGCCGTTACCATCGTCGCCGAGGTGGCCGGTATATGCGACCTGTTGTCCCCGCACCATCACGTATTTCATGTGGTCCAGGCCTATGGAAATGCTCCACCGCTCGCTTGGGAACCAGCCCGCACGGTAGTTGTACTGTGGGATCCACAAGTACTTAGGGTTGAAGTAACCGTTCAGGGAGAAGGGCTCTGGCCGGTCCTTGGCCACCACGCTGTTGAGGGTAAAGTCGTAACCGGGGCCTGTAAAGCGGATGTCGCTGGTGGAGAATTGTGCGCGGTTGTAGCCCCATTGCAGAAAAACGCGGTGCCGCAAATGCGGCCCGTCCTGGCCGAATGCACCTGCCGTTGCCGCCATCAGGGCGGCGGCCACCATCCAGCGGCGGGCGGCGGGAAACTTTCCGGAGGCCATGAAGTGCAAGGTGCGGGCGCGGGCCGGAGGCTCACCAGCCGAACAAGGGCTTCAGGCGCATCATGCCGTTCACTTGGAAGCGGATGCGGGCCAGTTGTGCGGCATCGTCCCGTTCCTTGATGGCGCTGTCGATCAGTTCGGTGATCTGGATGCAGTCCTGCACGTTCAGGCCCCGCGTGGTGACCGCGGCGCTGCCGATCCGGATACCGCTGGTAACAAAAGGGCTTTCGGTATCGAAGGGCACCATGTTCTTGTTCACGGTGATGTCCACCGCGCCCAGCACCGCCTCGGCCTGCTTGCCAGTGATGCCCTTGTTGCGCATGTCGATGAGCATGCAGTGGTTGTCCGTGCCGCCGCTGACCACGTTGTAGCCCTTCTCGATCAACGCCCCGGCCATGGCGGCGGCGTTGGCCTTCACCTGCTTCCCGTACACGGCGAACGAAGGGTCCAGTGCTTCGCCGAAGGCCACGGCTTTGGCGGCGATCACGTGCTCCAACGGTCCGCCTTGGGTGCCGGGGAACACGGCGCTGTCCAAGATGGAGCTCATCAGGCGAATTTGGCCCTTGGGCGTTTTCAATCCCCACGGGTTCTCGAAATCCTTGCCCATCATGATCAGGCCGCCGCGCGGCCCGCGCAGGGTCTTGTGCGTGGTAGTGGTGATGATGTGGCAGTGGGGGAGCGGGTCGTTCAGCAGCTTGCCGGCGATCAGGCCGGCCGGGTGGGCCACGTCGGCCATCAGCAGGGCGCCCACCTCGTCGGCAATGGCGCGGAAGCGGGCGTAATCCCAATCGCGGCTGTAGGCGCTGGCCCCGCAGATGATCAGCTTGGGCTTCACTGCCCGCGCCTTTTCGGCCACCTTGTCCATGTCCACGCGGCCGGTTTCCTTCTCCACGCCGTAGAAGGTGGCATGGTACAGGCGGCCGCTGAAGTTCACCGGCGAGCCATGGGTGAGGTGGCCCCCGTGGCTGAGGTCGAAGCCCAGGATGGTGTCGCCGGGCTTCAGGCAGCCGAGCATCACGGCGGCATTGGCCTGGGCACCGCTGTGCGGTTGCACGTTGGCCCACGCGGCGCCGAAGAGCTTCTTCACCCGCTCAATGGCCAAGGTTTCCGCCAGGTCCACAAATTCGCAGCCGCCGTAATAGCGTTTGCCCGGCAAGCCCTCGGCGTATTTGTTGGTAAGCACCGAGCCCATCGCCTCCATGACCTGGTTGCTCACGTAGTTTTCGCTTGCGATCAGCTCCAGCCCCTTGGTCTGGCGCCACTTTTCCTGCTCAATGATGTCGAAGATGGCGGCATCGCGGCCCAGGGTGGATTCAATGGCTTGTGCGGATTGCATGTCGGCGTGGTTGTGGACGGCAAAAGTAGGGTTCGCTGCCTGGTCTTGCCCGTTGCCTGGAGCGCAGCCGTTTCAGCGGCTTTGATTCATGTAGCCCAAGGATTCCAGGCTGTCCACCAATTGCCCTGTGAAGATGCGGGCACCGGCCGCATTGAGGTGGTTGTGGTCCGCAAAGTGGTCCAGGTCGTTCAAGCCGGGGGCGAAGGCGAAATCCAGGAAAGGAATGTCCGTGCCGGCCAGCGCGCTGCGGATGTACGCGGCAAAGGCTTCGTGCCGCACGCGGTTGGTGCCCTGCCGGGCTTGGTGCTGCACCACCACCAAGGGGATGCCCCGCTCCCGGCAAAGGTCAACACATGCCTTGAAGAACACTTTCTGCCGGTCCAGCAGGTCCAACTTGGTGTTCTTCAACGGCTTGATGGGCTTGTCCACGCTGTCGGGCACCGCCACGAACCCGTTCCGCACCGGGTATGCACTCTCGTAGTACGGCCGCCTGCCGGGGGTGCACCAGCGCAGGGCCATCATGTTCAAACCGCGCAGCTCGCGCAGGTCCCAGGCCATGCCCAAGGCGGCCGCCCCGGAGGTGATGTTCTGGGTGAGATCGGCGCAGCTTTCCAGGCCGGTGTTCTGGAAGGTGCCCTCGAACACGTCGAAGATCAGCAAGGGGCAGTGCGCGCTGTCCACGTAGTTTTTGATCAGGTGGAAGGTGTTCAACGGCGATTGCGCGCTGGACCCCAGGTTGTACACGTGATGGCCGTGGGCGGCGAACACCTCCGGGTCGTAACCCCGGTAGGCGTGGGAGGAGCCGATGATGATGGCGTCGTAGCGCTTTGCCCGGTCGAATTCGTGGAAGCGTGTCCAACTGTCGCCTCCAGGCCAGTTGTAGTAGTCGCCGGTGCGGAAGATCAAGGCGCGGCTTTCCAGCTTCGCATGGCTCAATCCGAACATGGCGAAGGCGTACATGCCCAGCACGCATGAGGCAAACAACAGCACCCGGCCCCACCGTACGCCCATCAGAACTGGAAGTAGATGAAGCTGGTGGAGCCGAAGTAGCCGAAGAGCAGGATGCCCACCAGGAGCGCGGCGTAGATCGCCGGGCCGAGCAGGCCTTGTGGCACCGGCTTTTCACGCTTGGCCCATGCATCAAAGAGCGGGTCGATCACCATGAACACCAAGGTGAGCAGCACGGTGAGGTCCAGCATGCTGCGCGGCAGGTCGGCTAAGAGCATGCGCAGGTCATCCAGGGCCCATGGGGTGTAGAAGAGGCGGTGCACCAAGGTGTTGGCATCGTGGATGCTGTTGGCGCGGAAGAAGATCCAGGCGAAGCTCACCAATTGCACGGTGATGAAGATGTTCAGCCACTTTTTCAGCGAAGGGAGCCGATCCAGGCCGATGCCCTTGGTGAAGCGCAGCATCAGCGGGGCGAACACCAGCGCCAGGATGAGGTAGCCGCCGTGCAGGCCGCCCCAGATCACGTAGGTCCAGTCGGCGCCATGCCACAGGCCGCTCACCAGGAAGACGATCATCAGGTTGTAGTACCAGCGCCACTTCACCACGCGGTTGCCGCCCAAGGGGATGTAGAGGTAGTCGCGGAACCAGCTGCTGAGGCTGATGTGCCAACGGCCCCAGAACTCACTGATGTTCTTGCTGAGGTAAGGCGTGCGGAAGTTCACCATCAGGTTGAAGCCCATCACGCGGGCCGCGCCCAGCGCGATGTCCGTGTAGCCGCTGAAATCGCAATAGATCTGCACCGCGAAGAGGTAGGTGGCCAGGGCGATGGAGAGGGCCCCGTAGTGCTCCGGTGCACCGTAGACCTGGTCCACCACCACGGCGCAGCGGTCGGCGATCACCACCTTTTTGAAGAAGCCCCAGAGCATCTGCCGCAGCCCTTCCACCACGCGGCCGTAGTCGAACTTGGCGCGCATGCCCGTGCCGGGCGTGGTGCTGTTGATCTGGTTGAGCAGGTTGCCGGGCCGCTCGATGGGGCCCGCCACCAACTGCGGGTAGAACATCACATACAGGGCGAAGATGCCCAAGCGCCGCTCGGCCGCCTGGTGCTTGCGGTACACCTCAATGGTGTAGCTCAGGCTTTGGAAGGTGTGGAAGCTCAGCCCGATGGGCAGGATGATGCCCAGGTCCGGGACCCCGTAGTGGAAGCCCAGCCCGCGCACCACCTCCGCGATGCTTTCGTTGAGGAAGTTGAAGTATTTGAAGAAGGCCAGCACGCCCACGTTGGCCAAAATGCTGGCCGTGAGCAGCAGCTTGCGCCTGCGGCCTTCACTCTGCTCGATCCAGATGCCTGCGAAGTAATCCACCCCGATGGTGAAGGCCAGGATCAGGATGTACACCGGCACGAAGGTCATGTAGAACCAGCAGCTCGCCACCAACAGCAGCAGCCAGCGCCAGCGCTGCGGAAGCAGGAAGTACAGCCCCGTCACCAGCGGGAAGAAGATGCAGATGAACTCGAAGGAGTTGAAGAGCATGGGGTGATCGTGGGCGGATGCAGATGGAACCTAGGAGGACGGCAGGACGGAAATTGCTGGTGCAAGGGTGAAAGGGCAAGAAAGAGCGGGGGAGAATTTCACGATTGATGAAATCTTCAGCAAACCGCCGCCCATCGGGACCGTTGAAACCGGATCATCACTGCCGCCGCGGAAATTGATCATGGGGCGGCAAGGTAAAATGGCCGGGATCATTGGGGCAAAGCGGGAATTTTGGTCATGCGCCGTCACTCCTGGCCGATCGGAAGCAATCCCAAAGCATTGAGGCGTGACCGCAGTTCCTTGCTGAAGCGCACTGCTCCCTCCCAGTTCACGTGCGTGGTGTTCTGAAAGCAACTGTCGGGCAAGGGCATGGCGGAGAGGTCGATCACGTGCACATGGGGAAGTGCTTGCATGCGGCCCAGGTATTCCTGTACGGCCGCCGGGTTGGTGTCCGTTTGCAAATAGGCCGGATGATAGGGCGCCACCACCACCACCAACGTGCGCTTGGTGGATGCCAGCAGGTCGATCCAGGCCTGTTCCTCCTTGGGGTGGGGGATCCAAGCATGGCGTGTGGCATTGCGCCGTTGCACCATCCCAGCCAATTCCCCGGGAGGGGCGGCATTGTTGACGAAAATGCCACCCTTGGACCGCACCGTGCCGGAGGTGTACTTGGACAGAAAGGCCTTCACGTATTCATCCATTACACCGAAATAGCGCAGCGTGGGCACCTGGTTGTACCAGTGCAGGCGC
Organism: Flavobacteriales bacterium; assembly: GCA_023957375.1. Classification (GTDB taxonomy): domain Bacteria; phylum Bacteroidota; class Bacteroidia; order Flavobacteriales_F; family PHOS-HE28; genus PHOS-HE28. The sequence continues at coordinate 224,354 of JAMLHB010000001.1, forward strand.
TGGGCAAAGCATTCCGCCACGGCCGCCTGCCGGACCTCCGGGATGAAGTGCGCAATGCTGGGCTGGTACGGCGAAAAAAAGGTGTGGTCGAAGTTGATGATCACCGGGCCCGGCTTGGGCTTGGCCAGTTCCTGGCCGAGGATCATCCGCGTCACGTCGTAGCCGGTTTCCTCAATGCCGTAGTTCCAGGCAGCGGGGTGGATCAGTTCGGGCACATAGGAGCCATCCGCGCGGGATGAGCCGATGATCGCCACTTCATCGGGGTGCAATTCGGTGAACAGGCGGTGCACCTTGGCGGCCCCGAAACTGGGATTGCTCCAGGCCAGCCCGTGCGTAATAAGTGGATCCAGCACGGCACAGCCGAGGACGATGCCCGCGAGCACCGGCAGCAGGAAGCGCCATGGCATCCGGTCAGAACTGGAAGTAGATGAAATCTCCGCCATTGCGGCCCAATAAAAGGATGAGGAGCACGGTAGTTGTTACAAAGGTGCGGGGATGGCGCACGCGGAGGTCCATGGGCAGCTTTCCGCTCAGCAGCAACAATCCGATCACGGCGGTGCATCCGAAGAAATGGAACATGCTGGTGGCCACATGGCCGTTTCCCACGTGCCATGCGCCTTGCATGGTCACCATCTTCCGCAAGCCCAGGATAGCATCGCCGGCGGTGGTGGCGCGGAAGAATACCCAGGCCAAGGTGACCAGTGTGAAGGTGGACAAGAGGCCGAAGGCACGGGTCAGCAAGCCGGGCAGGGCACGGCCAAGGCGGTCCGTGGCAGGGCGCAGAACCAGTGCCGCCACCAAGTAGGTGCCGTGCAGGCCGCCCCAGATCACGTAGGTCCAGTTCGCTCCGTGCCACAGGCCGCTGACCAGAAAGACGATGAACAGGTTGTAGTACCAGCGCCACTTCACCACGCGGTTGCCGCCCAAGGGAATGTACAAGTAGTCACGGAACCAGCTGCTGAGGCTGATGTGCCAGCGGCTCCAGAACTCGCTTACCGATGTGGACAGATAGGGGCGGCGGAAGTTTTCCATCAAGCGGAAGCCCATCACCCGCGCAGCACCGATGGCGATGTCGGAATAACCGCTGAAGTCGCAGTAGATCTGCACGGCGAAGAACACTGTGGCCACCAGGATGGTGAGCCCGTTGGAGCCGGGAATGTCGGCGTACACCGCGTCCACATAGGGGGCCAACCGGTCGGCCACCACCACCTTCTTGAAGAATCCGAAGGCCATGCGCGTGAGGCCGTACTGGAAGTCGTCGGCATTGAAACGCCTGCGGGCATGGAACTGGGGCAGCAGCGCCTGAGGCCGCTCGATCGGCCCCGCCACCAGCTGCGGGTAGAACATCACATACAGGGCGAAGATGCCCAAGCGCCGCTCGGCGGGGTGGTTCCGCCGGTATACTTCAATGGTGTAGCTCAAGCTTTGGAAAGTGTGGAAACTGAGGCCGATGGGCAGGATGATGCCCAGGTCGGGCACCCCGTAGTGGAAGCCCAGCCCGCGCACCACCTCCGCGATGCTTTCGTTGAGGAAATTGAAGTACTTGAAGAAGGCCAGTACGCCCACATTGGCAATGATGCTGGCCGTGAGCAGCAGCTTTCTTTTCCGGCCATCGCTCTGCTCGATCCACAAGCCGGCGAAGTAGTCCACCAAAATGGTGAAGGCCAGGATGAGAATGTACACCGGCACGAACGCCATGTAGAACCAGCAACTGGCCACCAGCAGCAGCAGCCAGCGCCACCGGTGGGGAAGGGCGAAATACAGCCCCGTCACCAGCGGGAAGAAGATGCAGATGAACTCGAAGGAGTTGAAGAGCATCCGGGCGGTTGGTTCAGTTTTGGGAGGAATGCAAGACTATGTCAAGGTGCCAATTGGGCAATTCGCCAATTCGGCAAAGGGTCCATTCGCCAACGGGTCAGACGTATTTTATTGGCGAATTGGCAAATTCTTCCATTGGCGAATTGTCCAATTGACACCTTGCTATCCATTCCAAGATGCATGCAGCTCCAGCAGGCGGTCGCAGAAGCGGTTGAAGGTGACCTCCGCCCGGAAGTTCTCTTCCCAAAAGGCGCGCACGCCGGCGCGGAACTCCGCCGTGGCCATGGGACTTTGGCGGAAGCCGTCGATCACCTTGGCCAGTTCATCTGCACTTGCCTCCTTTGCGAGCAGGATGCCGGTGCGTTCGTTCATGATGTCGCGCACGCCGCCCGAATCCGTGGCGATCAGCGGGATGCCGAAGCTGGCCGCCTCCTGCAAGGCCACGGCCACGCCGCCCTCCAGCTCGCTGGTGAGCACGAAAACGTCCACGGGATTGTTCTGGTACCAGCGCATGATGGCCGCGTTGTCCGCAGCACCCTTCAAGTCCACGGTGACGTGGGTGGGCAGTTGTGCGGCCAGTTCCCGGAGCAAGGGCATTTCAGGGCCGTCGCCAAAATGCGTCCAACAGACTGGCTTGTTGACTAGGGCCAAGGCCCGTGCGATCATGGGCACGCGCTTTACCGGGGCCACGTGCGCGCAGCTTGCTAATTGCAGCGGGCCCGATCCGGAGGGCCAGGAAAGGCCGTGGTCGCGGGTGCCCAGTCGCGAGAGTTCATACTTAGCCACGTGGGCTGGGTGTGCGGCCCGTATATGATCCAGGCCAGCCCCGGACACGCAGAAGATTTTTTCCACGGCCCGCAACTGCAAGGTGCGGAATGGGATGGCCCCTAGGGTATGGCGGTGCTCGTACAGGTCGAAGCCGTGTGCCCGGCTGATGAACCGGAGCTCCGGTTGCGTGGCCTTCAGCAAGGCCAGCAGAGTGGCCCATTCGTGGGTCCAGTAAGAATAGAGCACCACCTCTTTGGGGCGGTATTGCGGAAGCAGGTCGCGTTCCAGGACGGCCAAGCGGTGCACATGGCCGCGCATGATGCTGCGCAATTCGCCGCGCCAACGGCGTTGGAACAACTTGGTGCCCATGTCCTTCCACAGCGAAACGCTCATCCGCAGCAAGGCCCTGTGGTAACGCAGCAACTGACCCGGCGACGCCCGTGCGAACGGATCTTCGATCAGGCGGTGCACTTCCACGTTGCCCGGCAAGGGCCGCATGCCTTCGCCGCCGTGCATCGGGAAAAGCTTCACCTTCCCAAAGCGCTTTGCCAAGACGGGCAGTTCATTTTCCAAGAATGCTTCTCCGCGCCCATAGGGAAAGCTTTGCGTGAAGAGCCAGAGTTCCATCAGGGTGCCAAATCAAGCTTTACCGTGGAACAAAGCATGCACCGCCTTGGCCAGGGAGCGGCGTACCTGCCCCAGGTGGAACCGCACCCCCGCAGGCACCGGCGGCACCTCCCGGGGGTCGAAGGTGTGCACCAGGCCATACAGGGCTTGCGGGCGCACCTGCCCGAAGCGCGCCAGCACTTGGGCCAAGTATTCGCGGTGGGGCAGCAGTTCTTCCGCCTGCCCAACGCGATAGCCGTTGAAGCGCAGTTGCCGTCGGTACAGGGCATCCACTTGGCGCAGCACGGCTTCCGGTCCATGGGCGTATACCTCCAGGCAGGCCGCATAGCAGTCCAGCAGGAATACAAAGGCACGCGCTGTTTGCATGGACATGGACATGCTGTCGGTGCGCAGGGCATACAGGTACGGAGTTCCCGCCACCGTTACCACGCTTCGTGCGGCCGTGAAGCACCCCACGCCCACGATGTAATCAGCTCCTGAATCCAGGCGGCGGTCCAACGCCAGTTCCATGCCCGGCTGAATGATGTGGCGGCGGTACAGCTTGCTCCAGATCACGCCCGACCCGAATTCACCCTGTGCGAAGCGCTCCAACAGGCGGTCTTCCAACACCTCCTCCTTGCCGTAGTCGTGGTGCCGTTGCACGGTGCCGTCGCCCCGAATGCCCCGGTGGCCGCACAGCGCCATGTCGGCACCGGTGCGCTGCAAGGCCCCGGCTAAGCTTGCATACATGTCCGGGCCTACGTGGTCGTCGGCGTCCACAAAGCCGATCAGGTCGCCCCTGGCCACGTTGAAGCCCGCCTGGCGCGCGGCATGCAAGCCACCATTGGCGGGCAGGTGCAGGGGCTTCACCCGGTCGTCCTTCAAGGCCAGGCGGTCCAGCAGCGCGCCCGTGCCATCGGTGGAGCAGTCATTTACGGCGATGATCTCCATGTTGGCGTAGTGCTGCGCCAGCAAGGAACCGATGCAGCGTTCGGCCCATGGCTCCATGTTGTAGCAGGGCACGATCACCGAGATCAGGGAAGCAACGGCGGGCCGTTCCACGCCCATGGCGGCGCCCTGCGGCAATGATCCACCGGTTGCCATGCTCACTCGCCTTCATGGGCCGGCTTGGCCGCGCCCTTCAATTGCACCTTGGCCAGGTACGCCAACCACGCCCCCGTCCTTGCGGGCGAATGGCGCCAGAAGGCCAGGCCGGGGCCCCAGCCTTGATCGGCCACGCGATGGTATAGCCGGTGCCAATGGTCCATTACCTCCTGTGCGAACAGCGCGGGGTCTGCCAGGCGGAACTCGTGGTTCAGTGCCAGCAGGCGGTCCCGCCATTGGCGCAGGTGGCGCACATCGGCGGCCTTGAACCCGGCGGGGAGGTATCCGGTCAGGGTGACGTGCGCGTCCACCTCGGCTTCGCTCACCGGCCAGCCCAGCAGGCGGAAGGTCTCCCGTGCGATCAATAGGCGGTCCCGCCGCCAGTCGCGCCCGCTGCGGAAGTTGTTGCCCCCGCGCCGGTAGGCGCCCAACACCTCGGGCAGGTTGGCAAACACCGCCTTGCGGCAGATGGCCACTTGGAAAAGGTAATCCATGCCCGGCGTGCGCCAACCGCCATTGAAGCGCACCGACGGATCGCTGAACAACGACCGGCGGACCAAGGAGGAAGGATGCAGGTAGGCGTCGCCGAACACAAGGCCGGCCATGGCGGCCTCATGGCTGCGCGGCCAAGAGGAGGGCTGCTTGTCCTGCCCGCGCAGCTCTTCCACATCGGTGCCCACGATGGTGACTTCATGATGTGCATCCAAGAAGGCCACCTGCTTGGCCAAGCGATCCGGGTACATGATGTCGTCCGCGTCCAGGAAGGCGATGAACTCCCCCTGTGCCGCTTCGATGCCCCGGTTGGCTGCTGCCGCCCGCCCGGTGTTCTCCGCGCTTTCCATGATCCGGATGCGAGGGTCGCTGATGGCTTTCACCTTGGCCAAGCCGTCATCCGTGCCTGCATCGTCCACCACCAGCAGTTCAAAGTCGGTGAACGTCTGCGCTAGGATGCTCTGAACCGCTTCCTCCACGAACGCGCCCTTGTTGTACAGGGTCATTACCACGGAAACACGGGGCGTAGCGGGCATGGCGCGCGAAGGTAACCCGGCGTGGGACACCCCCTTTCGCGAGCGGCGCATTTGGCCGCGAAGCGATCTCATCCGCGAAGCCCCCGCATACGCCCTGCAATTCCGCCCGCAGGAGCAAGACAAGATCGCTTCGGGCCTGTTGGGTGCACAGGCCCTCGCGAAATGGACATCCCCTTTCGCGATCTCCCCGACATCCCATTTCGCGAGGCCGCTCTGGGCCGAAGCGATCTCATCCGCGCCCCCGCATACGCCCTGTACTTCCGCCCGCAGGAGCAAAACAAGATCGCTTCGGGCCTGTTGAGTGCACAGGCCCTCGCGAAATGGACATCCCCTTTCGCGATCTCCCCGACATCCCATTTCGCGAGGCCGCTCTGGGCCGAAGCGATCTCCCCCGGTGAAGCCCCACGTATTTCCTCACTTCCGCCCGCAGGAGCAAAACAAGATCGCTTCGGGCCTGTTGGGTGCACAGGCCCTCGCGAAACGGACATCCCATTTCGCGAGCGGCGCATTTGGCCGCGAAGCGATCTCCCCATTTTCCCATTACGCGAGGCCGCTCTGGGCTGAAGCGATCTCCCCCATTTCCCCTTTCGCGAGCGGCGCATTTGGCCGCGAAGCGATCTCATCCGCGAAGCCCCCGCATACGCCCTGTACTTCCGCCCGCAGGAGCAAGACAATCGCTTCGGGCCTGTTGGGTGCACAGGCCCGAGCGAAAGGGATCATGCCAAGCTTCCAATGGCCACCCGCCCCAGCAAGGCCTGCAGATCGCCAACCCGGTCTTCCACCCGGTGGTTTGCCAGTACATGGGCCCGGCCGGCCCTGCCCATGGCTGCCGCTTGTTCCGGTTGGTCGATCAGCTGCACCATGTACCGGGCCATGGCCTCCACATCATGTTCCGCGCAAAGCAGGCCCCGTTCGCCGTGGGCCACCACGTCGGGGATCCCGGCATGGCGCGTGGCCACCACGGGCAGGCCGCTGGCCATGGCCTCCAGCACGGCCAAGGGAGTGCCCTCGCTGTCGCCGCTCGGGGGTGTTGCGCTGTGCTGCACGAAGGCCCGGCTTTGCCGCATCCTGGCAGCAATTTCCTCCGGCGCTTTTACGCCGCAGAGGTCCACGCAGGCCTCCAGGCCCAAGGCTTTCACCAGGTCGGCGGAGGCGTTCCACAAGGGGCCCGTGCCTGCCATGGTCAGGCGTGCATCCGGCCGTTGCCTGAACACCTGTCCGAAGGCCAGGATGGTCAGCCATGGGGCTTTCTTGTCCGTGAAGCGGCCTACGGCAAGGAAGTGGGGCGGGGCCGTTGCAGGGTCGCCGGGGGTGAATTGGGCCACATCGATGCCGTACACGATGCGGTGCAGCTTATTACGCGGGGCGCCCAAGGCCAGCAATTGGTCTTCCATGGTCCGGCTGACCACCACCAGGGCGGCGGCACCGTCGAACAGCCGTTGGTAGCGGCCGTTCTGCTCCACGATGTCGTGTTGGTGCGCGTCGTAGCCGTGGAAGTGGACCACCAGTGGCACGCCTGCATCGCGTGCACTGTCCAATAGCGCTTCGCCCGTCGGGCCGTATTCGGCCAGCAGCACTTGCACGCGGTGCCGGCGCAGCGATGCGGTGATGCGGTTGCGCAGCATGGTCCGGTGGTCCTTGCCCAGAACCCGGTGGGCCCACAAGTTGCGCAAGCGGCCCGCCGTGCCCAAGGGCAGCATCAGCGGGCGGCCGTTGGCCGTTTGCGGCAGGATGCCATCGCTGAGCACCAGCACCACCTCCTTCAATCGCCCGATGTGCGCGGCGATGAACGTCTCGCTGTAGGCGTTGCGGTTGGGCGTGGCAATGGCTATGCGGGGCGGCATGCGGACAAAGGTGGCACAACGGAACCTACCGTCTTATGCAATCGCGCAAGCGGGCCAGGGTGAAGGCGGGGTGGCGGAGGAACCAGGTGGGCGCTGCTTGGATCAACTCGGCCAAATAGCGCAGGCGGGTGCGCGGTGTGGCTTGCTGTTGGATGCGCGCCCAATGGTGCAGGAAGAGCTCCTTTGCCCGTCCGGTATGGCGGTATCCGTCGTGTTGGTCGAACAAGGTCCACAACTTGATCCGCCCCTTATCGAGGCCGATGTTCGTGTGCATCGGCGTGTTGGTGATGCCGCCTTGGTGCTTGCGGTAGGAACTCATTACGCCATCCGCTTTGGCATAGTAGCCGTTGCCTATCAGCAAGGGATACATGGCCGTATCAAAACTGGGTACCCGGCGCATCCATCCCGGAAGTTTTGCAGTTACGGGCGTGTTACGGGTCAGGAAGGATGAGAAGTGGAACGGGGAGAGGGGCACCATCACTTCCAAGAGGGTCATTTGCGTCGGCAGGTGGGAACGGAATATGCGCCCGGTGACTTGCCCACCCGCATCCACGATGGCAGTGTCGTGGTATGCCCCCATGCAGTGCCGGTCCTGCTCAAGCAAGGCCACCTGCTTGGCCAGCTTGTTTGGGTCCGTCCAGAAATCATCGCCTTCACAAAAGGCAATGTATTTGCCTTTGGCCTGGCTGAGCAAGAACATCAAATTACCCCGGCCGGTAGGATTGCCTTCCACATACACCACATCCTTGCGGCTGCGCAGGAAGAGCCGGATACGGTCCGGGTGTTGTTCAGCAAGCCGCTGGCAGATCTCCCGCGTGCCGTCCGTGCTTTCATCCTCACCGATCAAGATCTCAACCGGAAAGGTGGTCTGCTGCATCAAGATGCTGTCCAGGCATTTTTCGATGTAGGCGGCGTGCTGGAAGGTGGGCACCACCACGCTCACCATCGGGTTCTCAGGGCCTGACCCAACGTGCTCGATCATGAATGCCTTGGAATGGAGTGAATGACAAAAGATGCCGATTTCATGTCCAGGCGGGGTAGTGGACCGGAATTCCTTGGAACATAGCCTTTAATTGGCCGTGTGCCACCGGTCCGGATCGCCGCACTCGTTCCAGGCTCTCCAATTGCTTTGGTGTGCGAACACCAGGTATCACCACGGACATGCCTTCAAAACTGAGGCAATAACGCAGGGCATGTTCAGCGATGTTATTCCCTGGTGCAGGGATCCGTCGCATGGCCTCAATGCTCCACTGCACCCAGTCCCTGGGAAGGTTGGAACGGAATTCATCGGGTCGGAACTGAGGAGCTTCAAGGCGGTACCGTTCGGACAGCAGGCCGCGCGAAAGCGGGCTGCGGGCGATGAAGTTCATTCCTCTTTCCTGAAGCCGGGGAAACAATTTTTCCGGTCGGCGTTCCAGCAAGTGGAATACCCATTCCACGCAAGTACCGAAGCCCGCATGAAGCACGTTTTCCACACCTGCCAGAGAAACCGCACTGATGCCGTAGGTGCCCAATTTACCTTCTTGAACCAGTTCATCAAGCGCCCATTTGTCCAAGTCCTTCCATGGCATGTCATCCGGCGGGCCGTGCAATAGCAGCACATCGATGCGTTCGGTGCCTATGCGCGATAAGCTGCCCTCTACGCGTTGTCTGAACGCCGTGCCCAGTGCAAGGGCATTGATCTCCTCGGGCAGCAAGCCGACTTTGGTACAGATCACGGCTTCTCCTGCCACGGTTGAACTGCGCAAGGCTTTGCCCAAGAGTTCCTCGCTCCGCCCAGCGCCGTAGCCGGCGGCGGTGTCAAAGAATTGTATGCCCTGGTCCAATGCGGCATGCATCAGGCGCACTGCATCTTGGGGTTCCATAGCGCCCCATCCGTGCGGTTTGCCCTTCACTTCATAATTCCCGGCCAGTTGCCAACAACCAAAACCGATCGGGGCCACTTGGCGGCCCAAGCCTTTCCAATAGCGGGGATTAAGTGACATTACACGAAGATCTTGATGCCAGTGACGGGTTGGTTCCATCCGGCTGGCAGCCGGTCAACTTAAGCATGTCAAGGGCTAGGCACAAAGCGCTTCAGTTTATTGATGGGGGCTTCAATAAAGTGCCAGCTAAAACTGGCCACGACTATGGTCATTGCGCTAATGGCCAAAAAGGAACCCATCGAGCGACTAGGGTGAATGCCCAGAACCGTGGCAAGTATCCATGGTATGGTCAGGTGGTACAGATAAATCCCATAGCTGATCCTTCCGATGTATTCAATCGGCTTAAACAGGAATATTGCACCCAGTCCTTGTGTTCGTTCCAGTGCAGCCGCACCGATCAGCCACATGAAGACCAATGTTGCGGCCGTCCGCATGAACGGGAGTTGGGAATTGATGGGGCCACCTTTATACACGATGACGTAGATCAGTACCTGCAACAGGAACAAGAAGCAGCCGATCAATCCGATCATTCGCAGTTTGCCATAATAGCGGCCGTCCTGGTACTGGTGCATCCAAAGTGCCAAGAGCGCCCCCCCGGTCAAAGGATCGAGGCAAGAGATGGGGGCTATTCCCACCCAAATGCTGTTGCCTCCCAATAGTATCATTGAGACGCGGTAGATGGGGCCGGAGGCAAATAACACCAGGAACAATTGCCTCGCCCACCGGTCAGGCGTTAACAGGACGAACAAGGGCCAGGCCAGATAGAACTGTTCCTCCACGGACAGGCTCCACATGTGGGCAACAGCTCCTGGCCAGTAGCCCATTGACATGATGCGAAAATTGGCCATGTACCCGTAATACCATCCCGCGTGTTCTTGTAATTCCTTCAGGCCGAGTAAAAGCAGCGTGGTTATGAGCAGATAGTAAATCGGAAAAATCCGGATGGCCCGTCGTGCATAAAAAATGGCCAAGCTTCGGCCAAGGCTAATGCGCTTGTTTTTCACGTACCCCCTGCTCCGGATAAGGATGCCGGTGATCAGGAATCCGCTTATGACGAAAAACAAATCCACCCCAAGCGAGCCAAGGTGCGCTATTGCTGTAGTGTAGGGGCTGTCAGGTAGGTTTCGCGGCCATAAGTGAACCACCAAAGGCCCCAAAACCGCAAAGGCACGAATGCCGTTTATTTGTTTATAGTACACGGCCCAAACAAATTGGCTGCTGAACAAAAGCCATGGGCATCTATAACGAACCTACATGGGAAGTACAAGGCGCACATGCCCCCATGTGCAAAGTCAGCGAAATGGTTCTCATGGATCTCAATCCTTGCGGAACAACCGGAATTCCAACGCCACGCGCGTGGTGTCTTCCTGCTCGTTCTTGGCCAAGCCGTGTACCAAATGTGCGCTGAACATCAGGACTTGGCCGTACTTTACTTCAGGACGGACCAGTGCGCTGCTGCCATCCCATTCCACAATGGCGTTCACGCGGTACTTGTTGCCCTCCACCACCGCGCCTTCAAAAGTGCGCAGGATCTTGTTCTCGGGGAGGAGGTGGCTTCCGGGCACAACGGGAAGTGTTGATTTCGGACCAACGCCCGCCACAGGGATCCACAGGTTCACGAAGCGGAGCATCTTTCGCTCCCTGTCCCAAGGACCGTACATGTCCTTGTGCGGCGGATTGAAATCGTTGGAGCCTGGGCGGTTGATGCGCACGATGATGTGCATTTTCTGGCCATTGTCCGGGTTCACGTCCGTAAGGCCAAAGCCGACCAGCTTTTCAAACCGGGGGACCAATTCTTCCACGGAGAAATTGAAATCGGTTGCAAAGAGGTCCCGCGTGCGGGCTGCCACGCGGTGATGATCTTCCGTGGTGGTGACCACTTTGTGGTATTGCTCCAGGTCAAAACCGGCACTGCTGATGCCCAAGTCGTTGACGATGGCGGCAATGGACTCGTTGAGGCCCGAACGAAGCGTTCCGAACTCTTGCGCGGATAGGAAGTCGTACGCATGGTAGCCTTGCGGATACCACGGCAAACCATGGGTAATGTCGGTGGTGGCGTTGGACAGGACTTCATTGTTGCCACGCTTGAGTTCCGGAGTGCCCTTCATGTCCACCGTGATGGGGGAGTTGTCAATGCTATAGTGTGCTCTTTCCATTGGGTGCCTTTTATGACAGGGCCGTAAATGTAGCAGTCAACGCGGAGTGCCTGGGACCATCGCGCCGCATACCGGCCAACTTTGATCGATCTGGCCTACGGACTACAGGTCAAGTGTTGCACATCCCTGCGGCGGTTCCGGCTTATTGCATCACAACGCCGATCCGGCAATGCTCGATGAAGGAAGCATGCTGGTAGGTGGGCACTACCACGCTGACCAAGGTTTGGCTGCGCGCGGCCCAGGGTTTAAGGAACTGCTCATTCAAAGGAATCGCGCCAAGGGTCCGTTGGCCAATTCGTTCAGGATGGTGGTGGCGATGGTCTTGTCCAGCCTGCCTTGCCATGCTTCATCCGCACGGACCTTGCGGTAGACGCTGTTGGCATCGTTCCCGTCCGCACTGCGGCTGGACGTGATGAAGGCTTCGGTGGACGGGCCGAATTCCAACGCGCAAAAGCGGAACAAGTCATGCGCCGTGGCCACGGGGTCATCGTTGAGGTCGGCGTAGCGCACCACCTTCATGCGGTCCGGATACTGCTGTTGCAGTTGAAGGAAGAGGAGGGCGACCTCTTTCCACTTGTCGAAGCCGAAGAATTCCTCCGGCCTGCCCTGGTTCTTCAGCGCACCGCTGCGCCATTGCTCCTGCACGCTCCATTCGGGCTTGAACTCGCGCGGGGCATGGATCCAGCTGTCGATCACCGCGCAGGGATGCCGCACCAGCCCCACCACCCTGATCTCCGGCAGCACCGCCATCAGGTTCGGAAGGATGTGGTTGTACCGCACCTCCTTCATCACCACGTGCGTAGGCTCCGTGCTTTCCGCGAACGACGGATAGTCCACATGGATGTTCGGGTCCCGTTGGAGCACGAATGGGTCTCGTGTGAAGCGGATTTCCTCGAAAAATCGCAGGCATTCCTCCCGGGTGCTCTGTGGCGTCAACCGGTCTTTGAAGGCGTACGAAAACAGCGGTTGGAAGCGGAAGGCCACTTCCGGTGAACTTTTGAAGATCTGCCCGAGCCAGGAGGATCCCGAACGAGGCACGCTTTGTATCGTGAGTAACCGTATTTCGCCCATGCCTTTGCGCGCCACTTATTCCAGGTCGTATTCGCCCAGCCAAGCCCCGATCTGTTCAGGCGGGTTCCACATCATTACGTCCAAGATGCTCAGGTTGGGCACAAAGTTGTGCCTGCCTTGCGCGTATTCTATCGGGCGGGTGCGCAGAAAACAGAGATCGATCCCGTTGGCCTTGAATGCGGCCTTGTCGTATAGGGCCTTGCCCCCGATGGCATTGACGTAGGTACCCGCACCTTCGCGTTTGCACAGGTCCAACACCCGGTCCGCTCCGTGGAGTTGGCCATTGCCAAAAGACCGTGACGTTGGGATCAGGACGGTGCTTGCCCCGATGTAGGTCTGCACTTGTTGAAGCCCGCTGAGCAGGACCTCGCGAAGCGGTGTTGTGCCTGCAGGCAGAACCGTTTCCACCAACCCCAGCACTGGACCGCGAAAAGGGGCGCGGGCGTAGGCTTGGCGGAGGGTGGAGATGAACTTGTCGCGCCACTTGGGGTACACGGTGCCGTGCAAGGACAGCTGGTCGATGTGGGTAAAGGCACTAACCTCCGACAACGGCATGGTGAACAGGTGTGGCGCTCCACCCACCAGGATGCGGTTGCGGTTCACCCAACCCTGCTTGATGTAGTTCACATCGTCATACACCACGAACCGGTCGACGGCGTGCATCAGCTGGAAATAGCCGATGTACGGGAACAGGTAGGGCTGCATGATGGCGAGCTTCATGGACTGGACCGGGCAACGCCGTTAAGCAACTTTGAAGAATGTTTGAATGCCTTGTGCGACCCGTTGCTGCGTGTCACCATCCATGCCATTGTAAAGGGGGAGGCATACCGTTCGGTCCGCAAGATCACGGCTGTGGGGGCAGGGGTTGGACTGAACATACGGCAACGTGTCCAAGGACGGGAAAAAGTAGCGCCGCACGTGTACGTTCTCCACAGCCAAAGCCTTCAACAAGGCTTCGCGGACAGCGAGGTTTTGCAGTAATACGGGGTAGTAGCTGTAATTGTAGCCCGTATCCGCCGGAAGGGCCGGCCTTTCGATCGGCAAACCGGAAAGCCATTGATCATACCGCCCGCACAGCATGCGGCGCTCGGCGATGAGCGCTTCCATGTGCGGCAGAATGGCCATGCCCATGGCGGCATGCACCTCGCTCATCTTGGCGTTCATGCCCAAGCTGAAATGCTCATCGCCGATGTGCCCGAAGCTGCGCAACAGCCGCAGACGGTGGTCGGCCTCGGCATCGTGCAGCACCACGGCGCCGCCCTCCACGGTGTGGAAGAGCTTGGTGGCGTGGAAGCTGAGGGTGCTGGCATCGCCCCATTGCAGGATGCTGCGGCCCTTGTATTGCACATCAAAGGCGTGGGCGGCATCGTAGATCACCTTCAGGCCGTGCTTCTTGGCAATGGCGTCAATGGCCTCCACATCGCAGGGGATGCCGTACACGTGCGTGGCGAGAATCGCGCTCGTATCCGGGGTGATCGCGGCTTCGATCAAGTTCGGATCGATGCAGCAGGTGGTGGGGTGGATGTCCACGAACACCGGCTCGCAGTCTTCCCAGAGGATGGCGCTGGTGGTGGCCACGTAGCTGAATGGCGTGGTGATCACTTCACCGGTAACGCCCAAGGCACGGATGGCCAATTGCAGGGCCAAGGTGCCGTTGGCCATCAGCTTCAGGTGCGGCACCTCGAAGCGTGCGCGCAGGGTCTCCTCCAGCTCGCGGTGGATGGGGCCGTTGTTGGTTAACACGTGGCTGCTGTACGCTTTGTCCAACCAGTGCAGGTATTCCTCGCGCGGGGGCAGGAAAGACCGGGTGACGTATACGGGGTCTTGTTCCGCGCCCCCCTCGGGCCGATCCCCGATCGCGCTATTTGCCTCAGGCTTGTTCATCGGCGTTCATGGGCCCACGTGATCCACAGTACGGGTGTGTTACCAACTGCGCTGAAAGCTACGCCCTTGCATGGGATTGGAATGCTCATTTATTGGTCGGTAGGTTGATGCAGCACAAATGAGGTTGCGCGGATGCGGGCTCGAACGGAAGAAAGGATGCAAGGCATTCCTGCCCCAGGGGCGTGAAGGTATCAAGTGACATCCCTGCTGTTTTACGGAGCTATTGCGCGCTGGGCAACGCGCTGCGTTGGGGCGTGGAGTGCATCCATGTGTGCTTGGCGCTTCCCAGGGTGTTTTTAAGTCTGCGCAAGTTGGAAAGGAAGGCCATGCGCAGGTTGTCACCAGGCCGCAAGGCCCACCAGCCGGGCTTGGCGTATCTGAGGTCCTGGAGCAGATGGCCGGCCAAGCGGTCCATGGTCCACCGTTCTTCCAGACTAAGCTTGGCTTGCCAGATGGCACCGGACTTGTCGCGTAATGGGTTCAAGGTGGCATCCCCCCGGCTTACCTGCTTGTTGCGGATGTCGTATTCCTCGGTGATCCGCAGCAAGAAGTCATCCGTTACCGGCAGTTGGCAGAAGTTGAAGACGGCTTTCATCCCTGTTGCTGTTTCCGCCTTCAATTCTTCATAGCGCACTTCCATGTACTGCCCCGGTCCGAGCAGCTTTTCCGCTTGGCGCGCGGCAAGCAGGTTGGTTGCCCAATGGCGGGTGGCACCTTGGATCTCGCCTGCGCCGAAGCCAAGCCGTTTCTTGGCGCTCATCATGCTCACCACCACCTCGCGCCCATCGCGGATGAGGTGGATCACCTTGGCATTGGGGAATAGCTTTTGGACCAATGGCAAATGCCGGGCGTAGTCCGGGTGCTTGTCCAAGAGGTGCTTGGCCTCCGGCTTTTTGGCGTGCAACCTGCCGTACACATCCCCGGCTATGGCGCGAAGCCCTTGGTAGAATTCCGTTTCCGTATAGAGCAATGGTGCACCTTGCCGCCAATGACCGGCATCCAGGTGGTGTTTCTCGTTGAGGAACCGGCGCTCTGCAATGCCCAGGTAGGTGAATATGGTGAGCTCCTCGTTCTGTGAAGCCACATCCGGATGGGTTGCCAGCATGTGGTGCAGCCAGGTGGTGCCACTGCGCGGGGCACCCACCACGAGGATGAGCGGAAGGTCCATGGTAGCGGTCAGTGGGGCAATGGAGCGTCGGTTCTTTCGGGACGTTCCCAAGGCACGATCATGCGGAAGATGCCTTTTCGCACACCGTGGTAGGAACCTGTGCGCGGTGGTTCAACAATTTCGAACTGCACGGCGTTCTCCTCGCGCAGTATCGTGCGCCCGTTCATGCCGATCATGATGTGGAGCCTGTACTGCCCGGCGTTGAAGAGGTGTGCCGGAAAGCGGCAATTCACAACGTGGCGCCCCGGACCCAAGCCTGTGCCCGGCAGATTCTCGCGGCTGTTGGTGGCGAGGATCACCAGGTCGTCGCCGTTCACTACATGTATGTTCACCAATGCATCATGCTGGCCCCGGTTCTCCAGTTCCACGGTGGCTACCACTTCATCTTCCCAGTGAAAGGTGTCGCCGCCGTTGCCGGGCCGCACGCGCACGTGGTACAGACGGGTCACCTCGTTGCCCGGTGCATTGCTTTCGTTCCAGATGCGTTCGGTGCTCCCGTGGCTGTAATGGCCTTGATAAGCACTTACCACTTCTTCCGTGCCGCCTTGCATACGAATGCGGCCGTGTTCCAGCCATACTACGCGGTTGCAAAGGCTGCGCACAGCGGTCATGTTGTGGCTGACGAAGAGCACGGTGCGGCCGCTTTGGGCGCTGTCCTTCATCTTGCCCATGCTCTTGCGCTGGAAATCGGCATCGCCCACGCTGAGCACTTCGTCGATGATGAGGATCTCGGGCTCCAGGTGGGCGGCCACGGCGAAGCCCAAGCGCACGCGCATGCCGCTGCTGTAGCGCTTCACGGGGGTGTCGATGTGGTGCTTTACGCCGCTGAAGGCGATGATCTCGTCCAGCTTGGCGTCCACCTCATGCCGTCGCATGCCGAGGATGGCGCCGTTGAGGTAGATGTTGTCGCGACCGGTGAGCTCCGGGTGGAAGCCGGTGCCCACCTCCAAGAGGCTGCTGATCTTGCCGCGCATCTTGATGGTGCCCTCGGTGGGCAGGGTGATGCGGCTGAGCAGCTTGAGCAGGGTGCTTTTGCCGGCACCGTTGTGGCCGATGATGCCCACGACCTCGCCCTGGTGCACCTCGAAGCTGATGTCGCGCAAGGCCCAGAAGTTCTCGCCGATGCGTTGGGGATCGATGGCCTGGCCCACGGGGACGGTGGGGTCCGGTTTGCCCAGCAGTTTGGCGGTCCAAGCCTTTACGTCATCGGTGAGCTGCTGGCGGTTGATGGTGCCCAAGCGGTAGCGCTTGCCTACGCCTTGCACTTGCACCATGAGGGGGGGGGCGGACATGGGGCCGCGAAGGTAAGGTGTGGGAGGGGTGCGGAATTCATGGATGGCTTCTGGCCGAGGTCGGGGCCCGAGACGGCCTCGCAATGACGGGTTGGATAAAACCCCCACCACGCCGTCACTGCGAGCCGGCTTTGCGGCGCGGCAGTCCAGGCAAGGGGTGCCTGATGGATTGCTTCCCGGCACAAGGCCGGGACCCGCGACGGCCTCGCAATGACGGATCGCATAGGAGCATCGTCACTGCGAGGAGGCTCTGCGACGCGGCAGTCCATGACGAGAGTGCCCTGATGGATTGCTTCCCGGTCCAGGGCCGGGACCCGAGGCGGCCTCGCAATGACGGGTTGGATAAAACCCCCACCACGCCGTCACTGCGAGCCGGCTTTGCGGCGTGGCAGTCCAGCCACGATCCTCCTGATGGATTGCTTCGGCCGAAACGGCCTCGCAATGACGGGTTGGATAAAACCCCACCACGTCGTCACTGCGAGCCGGCTTTGCGGCGTGGCAGTCCAGCCACGATCGTCCTGATGGATTGCTTCGGCCGAAACGGCCTCGCAATGACGGGTTGGATAAAACCCCACCACGTCGTCACTGCGAGCCGGCTTTGCGGCGTGGCAGTCCAGGCAAGGGGTGCCCTGATGGATTGCTTCGGCCGCGACGGCCTCGCAATGACGGTTCGCATAGGAGCATCGTCACTGCGAGGAGGCTCTGCGACGAAGCAGTCCATGGCGAGAGTGCCCTGATTGATTGCTTCCCGGCACAAGGCCGGGACCCGAGGCGGCCTCGCAATGACGGGTTGGATAAAACCCTACCACGTCGTCACTGCGAGCCGGCTTTGCGGCGTGGCAGTCCAGGCACGATCCTCCTGATGGATTGCTTCGGCCGAAACGGCCTCGCAATGACGGGTTGGATAAAACCCCACCACGTCGTCACTGCGAGCCGGCTTTGCGGCGTGGCAGTCCAGCCACGATCCTCCTGATGGATTGCTTCGGCCGAAACGGCCTCGCAATGACGGGTTGGATAAAACCCCACCACGTCGTCACTGCGAGCCGGCTTTGCGGCGTGGCAGTCCAGCCACGATCGTCCTGATGGATTGCTTCGGCCGAAACGGCCTCGCAATGACGGGTTGGATAAAACCCCACCACGTCGTCACTGCGAGCCGGCTTTGCGGCGTGGCAGTCCAGGCAAGGGGTGCCCTGATGGATTGCTTCGGCCGCGACGGCCTCGCAATGACGGTTCGCATAGGAGCATCGTCACTGCGAGGAGGCTCTGCGACGAAGCAGTCCATGGCGAGAGTGCCCTGATTGATTGCTTCCCGGCACAAGGCCGGGACCCGAGGCTGCCTCGCAATGACGGGTTGGATAAAACCCCCACCACGCCGTCACTGCGAGCCGGCTTTGCGGCGTGGCAGTCCAGGCAAGGGGTGCCCTGATGGATTGCTTCGGCCGCGACGGCCTCGCAATGACGGTTCGCATAGGAGCATCGTCACTGCGAGGGGGCTCTGCGACCCCGGCCTTGCGCCGGGGAGCAGTCCATGTGCAGCAAGTGCAATCACAGGCCTTCAGTCTCCTTGACCAGGTCGTCAAACAGGTCAAACCAGTTGGGGTTCATGCTTTCGATCAGCACAATCTTCTTCTTCCTCCCTCCAGCCTTTAACTGCTTCTCACGCATAATGGCTTCCTCGATGAACGATAAGTGTTCATAGTACACGAGCTTGTTTAGACCATACCGTGAGCAAAAGCTATTTGGGTCTTCGCAACGCCTGTGTTGCCCAGTGCGCACGACCAGATTGCTTGTAACACCCGTGTAGATGGTGCCATTCCGTTTGTTGGTCATCATGTATACCGATCCACCACGCTTCATGGGTTGAAAGTAGGAAGGTTTGATGTTCCCGCAATGGATTGCTTCGGCCGAAACGGCCTCGCAATGACGGGTTGGATAAAACCCCACCACGTCGTCACTGCGAGCCGGCTTTGCGGCGTGGCAGTCCAGCCACGATCCTCCTGATGGATTGCTTCGGCCGAAACGGCCTCGCAATGACGGGTTGGATAAAACCCTACCACGTCGTCACTGCGAGCCGGCTTTGCGGCGTGGCAGTCCAGCCACGATCGTCCTGATGGATTGCTTCGGCCGAAACGGCCTCGCAATGACGGGTTGGATAAAACCCCACCACGTCGTCACTGCGAGCCGGCTTTGCGGCGTGGCAGTCCAGCCACGATCCTCCTGATGGATTGCTTCGGCCGAAACGGCCTCGCAATGACGGGTTGGATAAAACCCTACCACGTCGTCACTGCGAGCCGGCTTTGCGGCGTGGCAGTCCAGCCACGATCGTCCTGATGGATTGCTTCGGCCGAAACGGCCTCGCAATGACGGGTTGGATAAAACCCCACCACGTCGTCACTGCGAGCCGGCTTTGCGGCGTGGCAGTCCAGCCACGATCCTCCTGATGGATTGCTTCGGCCGAAACGGCCTCGCAATGACGGGTTGGATAAAACCCCACCACGTCGTCACTGCGAGCCGGCTTTGCGGCGTGGCAGTCCAGCCACGATCGTCCTGATGGATTGCTTCGGCCGAAACGGCCTCGCAATGACGGGTTGGATAAAACCCCACCACGTCGTCACTGCGAGCCGGCTTTGCGGCGTGGCAGTCCAGCCACGATCCTCCTGATGGATTGCTTCGGCCGAAACGGCCTCGCAATGACGGGTTGGATAAGAGTGCCGGACGAACTGCTCACACCACGTCGGCAAAGGAGCGTTGGGCGCGTTGGAACATGGCCAAGCCGAGGATCAATAGGGCAGTGCCAACGGCGGCGGCATACCACAGGGTGCCCCATTGCACGGGCGTTCCCAGCAGCGCCCCGCGGAAGCCTTCGATGATCGGCGTCATGGGGTTGGCCGAGATGAACTGGTATGCCTTGCTGCCAGGTTCCAGTCTGCTGAGCGGGAAGATCACGGGACTGGCGTACATCAACAGCTGCACGGCATATTGGATCAGGAAGTTGAGGTCCTTGTATTTGGTGGTGAGGGCGGCCACCATCAGGCCCACGCCGAAAGCGAGCATCATTTGCAGGAGCAGCAGCAGGGGCAGCCACAGCAGGGCCGTGCCGGGTGCCCAAGCGTAGCTGCCACCGAGGCGGTAGAACAGGGCGAAAATGAAAAAGAACACCAACTGCACCAGGAACGTGAACCCGGTGGAGAACATGGTGGAGAGCGGGGGGATGAGCCGGGGGAAGTACACCTTGGTCATCAAGGGCGCGTTGGTCATCAGGGTAGCGGCGGTCTTGGTGATCACCCCCGAAAAGAAGGACCAAGGCACCACGGCGCTCATGTAAAACAGCAGGCCGGGAATGCCCGGGGTGGACATCTTGGCGATCACCCCGAAGACCACGGCGAACATCAGGGAGGTGATCAACGGCTGCACCAGCACCCACAGCGGCCCCAGGATGGTTTGCTTGTAAATGGCCGTGAGGTCGCGCACCACCAGTTCCTTCAGCAGGTCGCGGTAGCGCCAAATTTCACCGAGGTCCAGTCGCCACCACGGGCGCGCCGGGGCGATCACCACGTCCCATTCCGCCTGCTCTGGGGCAGGGCCGTTTGCCGATGTCATTGCTTGCTCACCGATTGTCACGCCCCATTGTCCGGCTCCTGCGCCTGCCTGCCCCGGTCCTTGCCCTTGCCCTTTTTCGTGGTCCCGGTGCTTGTGCGCCCGTACCCGTATCCACCATAGCCCCCGTAGCCGTAGGCATAGCGGTATCCGTAGCCGTAATTGCTGTTGTAGTAGTACTTGCTCTTCTTCATGCGCACCCCGTTGAGGATGAAGCCGAAGGTTTTCGCCGGATTGGCATTGAACACGTCCACCGCGTTGCGGATGTGGTCTTTGTTGGCGAAGCGGGTGTTGATCACGAAAAGGGCGGCATCCACGTGGCGCATCATCAGCAGGGCATCGGTGATCAGGCCCACGGGCGGGGTGTCGACCATCACATAGTCGTAGTGCCGTCGGCCATATTCGAAAAGTTCCACCAGTTGCTTGCTGAGGATCAGCTCGGAGGCATTGGGCGGGGAGGCCCCGGCGAGGATCACGTCAAAGTGCTCGATGGAGGTGGGCATGATGCACTCCTCGATGGAGGATTTGCCCACCAGGATGTTGGTGATGCCGATCTTGTTCTTCAGCCCCAGGTTGACGCCTACCTTGGGCTTGTGCAGGTCCAACTCCAGCAGCAGCACGCGCTTGCCGGCCTTGGCCAGGATGGCGCTGAGGTTCACCGAACAGAACGTTTTGCCTTCGCTGGGGCGGTAGCTGGTCACCAGTACCGCACGGCCGGTATCGGTGGCGGGCAGGTACTCCAAGTTGGTGCGGATGGTGCGGAAACTTTCGGTGATGGCCGCCTTGGGGTCGCTGTCCACCACTAAGTAATTGTCCTGCGCCTTGTCGCTCACGATCACCTCGCCGAACACGGGGACCTTGGTGGCGGCGCGCAGCTGCTCGGCGTTGTCCACGCGGTCGTAGAACAACACCCGCACGAAGACCAGCAGCATGGCCATGATGCCGCCACCCACTAAGAAGGAATACAGGATCTTTGTTTTGTCGGGCTTTACCACGCCCATGCTGCGGGCGGCCTCGATCACCTTGGTCTGGGGCACGATGCCCGCCCGTGCGATCACGGTACTGGCCCGCTTTTCCAGCAGGAACTCGTAGAGCCGCTCGTTCACCTTCACCTTGCGCTGGAAGGCCTCCACGTCGCGCTGGTTCTCCGGCACCGCGCGGATCAGGCCGGTGTATTCCGCGCTCTGCTTGTCCAGGTCGGCAATTTTCTGCACAATGGCTTCGCGCGTGTTCTTCAGGTAGATCAGCAGGTTCGCCTTGGTGAGCTGGATGGTTTCCTTCGTCTCCTCCATGGTGGGGTTGTCCGGCTCCAAGGAGTAGCTGAACCGGTTGAGGTCCATCTGCATCTTGTACAACTCGTTGAGGGTCCGCTTGAGGAAGTCATCCTCATTGAGTACGTAGAAGGATGGGGGCAGCAACTTGCCCTCGCCGATGTTCATGACGTAGTTGCGCAGGTTGTCCACACTTTCCACCATCAGTTCGTGCTGGCGCTTTTTGGCGTCCAAGTCCACCAACTGGTTGAAGTACATGCTGCTTTCCTTGTTCAGGTCCAGGATGTCCTTGCTGCGCAGGAAGGACTGCAGGTCATCTTCGTATTCGCCCAGGATGCCGGACACCTCGTCCAGTTGCTTGTCGATGTATTTCAGCGTGTTCTCGTTGATGTCCACGTCGCCCTGCAGGGTGTACTGAATGTACTCCGCGCTCAAGGTGTCCAGGAAGAGCTTGGCCCGCTCGGCGATCTCATCCTCCACGGTGATCTTCAGGATGGAGGTGTAGGGGATGTCCTCCACGGCGAGCGATCGGGCGTACTTGGCCACCTGGCGCTGGCGCGAATGGCGGACGAACCGGTAGTCGCTGGCGGTGTACTTGGCAATGGTGGAGGGCTTGAGGTCCACATTGGGGGACACGCGCAGGGTGAAGTCGGCATCGGCCGCATCCTGGTTGAAGGTGAATTTCTTGGTCACCACGCCCTCTCCCGGGTCGTAACTGATGCTGTATGTTTTGGGGTCGATGATGTGCAGGTCCACGGGCCGCTCGTACAACTTGGGGTTCAGCACCTGCATCTCCACGGTGAACGGAAGATTGGTGTAGATCTGGGTGGTTTTGAAGCGGCCGATGATGAAGTAGGACACTTCGAAGTCGAGTTTCTCCAGTGTGCGGTCGATCAGGTCGTAGCTGGTGAGCACGCGCTTTTGGCTGGCCATGTCGCTGTACGAGGAGAAGTAGCCGAGATTCTTGTACATCTGGCTCTGGTAGTCATAGGCGGTGCGGTCCTTGAGCAGGATCTGCGTGGTGGCGCCGTAGACGTTGGGGAGCTTGTAGGAATAGAGGTAGGACAGCACCGCCGAGAGCACCAGGGCGATGGCCAGGAAATACCAGTTTTTCGAAACGATGCGGCCCACCACCCGCAGATCGTTCACTTCAATAATGCTCCCTTTGGGGCCTTGGGGCGCTGCCATGTTTGTGCCGTGGGCCGCATCCGCAAGGGCGAAGGCGGTTTTTGCAAGGGCGGCAAATATAGCCACCGCAGGTGGGCGGCGAGCAGGGCAAAAGCGGTTTGCCGAAGGCCATCGGACCGCGCAAGCCTTGGGGCAGCCGATGGCAGGCCCGCGCCCCGGCTGTTCCACAGGCGGGCGGGGCGCTGGATTTGTGGTTCCGGGATTTGCTTGTGGGCAAACTTTCAACTAAGCAACCGATCATTGAACGGATCGTTCTACATTTGGCCGCGTTCGAATGGCATTGTTTTTTCGTTAGGACTCCATGAAGCATCCCTACCGCATCCTGTTGCTCACCATCCTGTTGGTGGCTCCCGTTGCAGGGGCGTTGATGGCCCAGCCCGGCCCCGGCCCCGGCCCGCCCTGCTGGCCACCGCCCTGCATCCCCATTGACGGCGGGCTTTCGCTGTTGATCGGGGCCGGTGCGCTCTTGGGCGGCAAGAAGGCCTTGGACGCACGCAAGGCGCGCAAGCAGTCCATCTAATGCGGTCCGGCTTTCCGCCTTCCAAGGCGGGCAGCGACCCCCTGTTCCGTTTCCTGTTAACGGCCGCCTCGCTTTATGCGGCGTGGTATCTGCTCTATGCTTTTGTGCTGGCTCCGTGGGGGGCGGTGGACCGTGCCGTGATCGCATCGCTGATCAGCTGGGCTGGGGCCATTCTCCGGCTCTTGGGTTACGAGCTGATCCCTGAACCCGTGAACGACGAGAACATCCGCACCATCGGCGTGGAAGGCGGACACCTGCTCTGGATCGGCGATCCGTGCAACGGCGTGGGGCTCTTCGCCGTGTTCCTCATCTTCCTCATCGCCTACGGCGGGCCGTGGAGGCACAAGCTTTGGTTCGGGGCGGTGGGCATCCTCTCCATCCACTTGATCAATGCGCTGCGGGTGGCCGCGCTCTGCATCGTGGTGAGCATCAACTACGAGTGGCTCAATTTCAACCACGATTACACCTTTTATGTGATCGTGTACGGCTGGGTGTTCCTGCTGTGGTACATCTGGGTGAGGCGCTTCGCACCCCGTAAAGCACCGGCCAAGGCCACATGAGCCGCCAAGGCATCCGCTGGGACCGCCGTGTGGAAACGGCGCTGGTGATGGTGGCGGGCATCGCCTATGGCAGTTGGCGCGAGTTCGCCTTCATCAACCTCAACTACCAGATCGACCACGTGCAGCACCACACGCCGTTCTCCTACGCGCATTCCATGGTGCAGGGCTGGACGCGCGGCATGGACCTGCAAACCCTGTTGGCGATCAAATGGGCCTTGGCACTGCTGTCCATGCTGGTGATCGCCGGGTTGAGCATCACGCTGGCCCGGGTGCTCCTCGGCAGTTGGCGCCACGCAAGGCCCATCCTCATGGGCTTTATGGCGTTTGCGCTGCTTTCGTTGGCCCTGCATGCGGGTGCCCGCTGGTCACCACCCTTGGAAATGGTGTCCATCCGGCTTTCGCACATGTTGCAGTACCCCGTGCCGCTGGTGTTGGTGTTAGTGGCTGCCTGGGGCTTCCAAGGCGAAGGGGCCAAGCCGCCCGGGCAGTGACAGGTTAGGTGTTTGGGCCTAAACCGGTTGGGTGCGCAATAGGACCTTCGGGACAAAGGGACGACGATGAAACATTGGCATGAAACATGGCCCAAGTAGTTTCTTTGCTGCTGCCTTGACCACAGGGTAGCAGCGCCTGGAATGAACTCGAAGCAAGCATTTTCCGCAACTCTACGGTTCATGGGCTTGGTGGCCGGGATCCTTATCGTGGTCCACATGGCCCTCCCCCCGTTTTGGGGCAATCCCGGCCTTTCCGAAAAAGTCAGTTTTGTGAAACGAAATGGGCACGCCTATGACCGCCTGTTCCTGGGGTCCAGCCATATCTATCGCCAATTATCGCCAGCGTTGTTCGATTCCGCGCTGCACGATGGATCCAGGTCGTTCAACATGGGATATGCCGCTACCTTTTCCCCGGAGGCGGAACTAGCTTGTGGGTACTTGTTGGCGCAGCCGGCACTTGCTGTCAAGGAAATGTATGTTGAGGTGAGCCCGTTCATGGAGTTCAAGGGGAAAAACTTGAGTAGCGCCCGGGCCTGGTACATGGTCAGCCCTACAGTATGGTGGCTGTTGTTCAACCATGCCAGGGAGTTGGGCATCGGGTCCGACCAAAACAGGTGGACCCTGATGAAGGGGGTGAGCGAGGCATGCGTGAAGGCTGGCCTGACCCTTGGGCTTTTTGACCAATTGAGCAAGCTTGAAGTGCGCAGCAGCGCACTTGTTTTCGGACCCCGGGGCGATGGGTTCATGCCCTTGGAGGAGGAAATGAGGCTGAGCTTCACGAATGACCTCGACCGCCGGGTGACTGAACTGGAACGAGACAACTTGCTGATCCAACAGCGCATGGAGCAGGTTCGGGGATATTACTCCTCGATGGCCGATCTCCATGTGAGCAAGCCGCACCTCGACATGTTGATGCACTTGATGGAATTGGGCGACCGGAAGGGAGTGAAGGTGTACTTTATCCTTCCGCCCTTGATCAGCTCGCCGGAAGCGCTCGCTGTGTTCATGGCCTTGCCGGAGG
The DNA here is from genome assembly GCA_023957375.1 of Flavobacteriales bacterium. Taxonomy (GTDB): domain Bacteria; phylum Bacteroidota; class Bacteroidia; order Flavobacteriales_F; family PHOS-HE28; genus PHOS-HE28. Next base: position 249,666 of record JAMLHB010000001.1, read on the forward strand.
AAAGACGAATTGACCTGTGCGACCCGGCGAGGTATCCTGAGTTCTATCTTTTTGAAAATGCATTTGACAAGGGCCACCTCAACGACCGGGGCAGTCGGCTGTTCACCGCAGCGCTTGCCAACGAGGTAAAGCGCATGCACGCAGCCGGGGAGCGGCAGCCATAGGGCCGGCTCCCTGTTCCACAGGCGCGGGGAGGCAGGGCAAACGCATCTAAACAGGTTGATAGCATTGGGTTTTGTGCGACGCCCTTCGGGGTCGAAATTCTCTTTATACCGAATGTACTACGCTATATCACCCCGTTGGGTCAAGCATTGGATCGGTTGCGGCATCCCGAAAGTGCTAAGCCCCTTGCCCCAGTCTTGTGGCGATCATGGAAGCGCACTTTGTGACCCCGTAGGGTGTCACACAGCGTAGGTGTTGGAATTCTGCGGGGATTCGACCCCGAAGGGTGTCGCACAGGCGAGAAGCCTTAGCATTGAAATAAGATGCGTTTGCCCTGCGCGGGGAGGGAACCCCACGGGGGCTATTTTCGCGCCCGGCGCGGCATTCGCACGGCGGTGCCGCAATCTAGGGAGGCATGAAGAAGTTGATGGTGGTGGTGGGCACGCGCCCGAATTTCATCAAAGTGACGCGCTTCAAGGCGGTGGCCGCACGGCGTGGAATGGACGTGCAACTGGTACACACCGGCCAGCACTACGACGACCGGATGAGCACGGTGTTCTTCGACCAGTTCGGCCTGCGGCCAGACCGCTTCTTGGACACCCCGCAGGCCAGCCCGGCCGCGCAAATGGGCCACATCATGATCGGCCTGGAAACGGAAGTCGCTGCCTGGAAGCCCGACCTGGTGATGGTGCCGGGCGATGTGAACAGCACGCTGGCCGGCGCGCTGGTGGCCAACAAAATGGGCCTGCCCCTGGCCCACTTGGAAAGTGGCCTGCGCAGTGGCGACATGGGCATGCCGGAAGAGATCAACCGCATCCTCACCGACCGCATCACCGACCACTTTTTTGTTACGGAGCAAAGCGGCATTGACCACTTGATCGCAGAAGGCAGGCCCAAGGAAGCGATCCACTTGGTGGGCAACACCATGATCGACACGCTGGTAGCCTATGATGCCCAAGTGCAGGCTTCCACCGTGCTGCAGGACCTCGCACTCGGCAGCGGCGGACATGTGCTGATGACCATCCACCGGCCCGCCACGGTAGACCACCCGGCCGAGCTGGCCAAGCTCGTGGAGCTGATCGCTTTTGTGGCCAAGGATCGCCCGGTGGTGTTCCCCGTGCATCCACGCACCACCGCCAAGTTGGAGGCCACCAGCCTGATGCCGAAACTGAAGGCGTTGAAGCACCTGCGCATCACCGGGCCGATGGATTACTTCAACTTCCAACAGCTCATCGCCACCTGCGCCTTTGTGATCACCGACAGTGGCGGCATCCAGGAAGAAACCACTTATCGCCGCGTGCCCTGCCTCACCCTGCGCCCCAACACCGAGCGGCCCATCACCGTGACCATGGGCACCAATGAACTGATCACGTTTGACCTGGATGCGCTGCGCGATGCCATCGGGCGCATCGAGGCCGGCACGTTCAAAAAAGGGGAAGTGCCACCCTTGTGGGATGGCCATGCCACGGAACGCGTGTTTGACGTATTGGAGAAGCAGTGATCCTCTTTTTAACCTATAACGACCAGCCCAGCGGGGTGTACTGGAGCCAGGTGTGCGACGTGGTGGCGCACCTGAACACCCTCGAAGGCCCGCGCGTGAGGCTGGTTGCCTTGGTGAGCGCCAGGGGTTACTTCAGCATCCGGCGGAAGGTCAGGGCGCACAGCCCGGATGCCATCGTGCTGCCCATGGTGCCGAGGATGAAGCGCTGGCGGGCGAATGCGGCCCTGGTGGCCTTGGCCTGCCGATGGTTCCGCCCCACTGGGATCATGGCGCGTGGTGTGCTGGCCACATGGATGGCGCTGCGTGCGCGCGAAAAGGGCCTGGTGAAGCACGTTTGCTTTGATGCGCGCGGAGCCTACGCGGCCGAGTGGGAGGAATACCGCATCGTGGATGATGACGCACTGATCGGGCAGTTCCGCGACGTGGAGGGCGAAGCGGTCCGTTCCGCTGATGTAAGGCTCGCCGTGAGCGAAGCGTTGGTGCGGCATTGGCGGGAACGCTACGGCTACACGGGAGAGGAGCATGTAGTGGTCCCCTGTACCCTGGGCCGGGCTCATGAGGGCCCTGTTGCGGCGGTTGGGAATGTGCGGAGCGGGCTCGGCTTCACCGAAAGCGATGTGGTGCTGGTGTATTCGGGAAGTGTGGCGGGTTGGCAATCCTTTGAGCTCTTAGGTGGAATACTGGGCGGGGCACTTGAAGCACAGCGCCGGCTCAAGGTGCTTTTCCTGAGCCCGCCGGACAACGGCATTGACCGGTTGGCCGCGGATTTCCCGGGAAGGGTGGTGCGGCAATTCCTGAAGGCGGAAGAAGTGCCGCCCATGCTGCAAGCCTGCGATGCGGCTTTGCTGGTGCGGGAGGATACCCTCACCAACCGGGTAGCCTCGCCCACCAAGTTCGCGGAATACCTGGCCGCAGGGTTGCCGGTGGTGATCAGTGCGCACATTGGCGATCTTTCCGCCTTGGTGGAGGGGCAAGGACTTGGTGCCGTTTGGCGTGAAGGTGCCACTTTGCCGGCATTGGAACGGCCCTCCAGCGCGGACCGCGCCAAGTACCGTGCCTTTGCCGTGGCGCATTTCACCAAGAAAGGGCGATCAACGGAATACCGCAGCCTGCTTGGTGCGTTGGCCTGAAAGGCGGGTCCCGGTCAAACCAATACCTCGCTGATCAATCGGTCAGTGACACTGGGCAGTAAGTAGGCGCTGTGGTCGGCGTTCCGGTCGCACTCCACCTTGCGCTCCCGGCTGAGGATGCGCGGAAGTTCGGAGGCCAATTCCTCCACGCGCAGTGACACGCCCATGCGCCCTTCCTCCACGGTGCGGCTTACCAACCCCGGCTCGCCCACGTGCAGGATGGGCGTGCCCGCGTAAAAGATCTCCTGGAACTTGGTGCCCAAAAGGTCTTTGTTCTTCCCGGGGATGAACAGCACCACGAGGTCCGAATTTCCGATCAGGCCGAGTGCGGTGCGGGGCGGCACCTGTTCATGGAAAATGATGTGTTCCTGCCATCCGCGGGCCGCTACCTGCTGTTCATACCACTGCACGCCATGGCCGGTGATGTATAGGTCAAACCTGAAACTTTCGAATGCAGCCGGTCGATGGTCCCGCAGGAATTGCACGGCCTGCAGAAGCTTGGTGAAGTACAGCTCCGCCTCCGGCCCTCCATACATGCTGCCGGCGTAGATCATCCTGAACAGGCCGTCCGGTTGGCGATGCACGGAACGGTCGATGTCATCCGGATCTACTGCATGGGGCACTACGTGCAGGTGTGCTGAAGCGCCGGGATAAGCGTTTCGCAGGTGCGCAATTATGGAGGGTGCTGGTGATGTCAATCGTTGCGCGCTTGATACGGCCATGGCTTCCAGCGCTTGCTCATCCGCCATCCGTCGGCTGTCCATGGTGGACAGTCCGTAATGGCCCCCCCAGGTCCACTCGTCCCTGAAATCCAGTGTGAGCCTGATCTGCGGATGCAGCGCTTTCAGCTCGGCGGCATAAGCCATCAGCCTGAACGGGGCACCGGACACCACCACGTGGCGGATCGCATGTTGCTTGACCAGCCCGGCCGCCAAGGCCAGCAGCGGCCTGCGCCAAAAAATGGAGGCGTCATACCAATTGCCCTTTGCGAGCATGGGAAGGACCCGCATCCAGAAGTTGTACAGCAGTCTTTCCCGAAGGTTAGTCAGCGGGCGGGTGGTCAGCACGCGTGGGTAGCGGGCAGGCAACGGATGGTGGGTGATGCGGGGGGCGGTTGCGTCAGTGGCCCACAGCGAATCCAGTTGACCGGCATGCCCGGCACTGCGGATCACATGCACCGGATGCCCGCGCCGGGCCAGCTCCTTGGCGAACTTGGCCCAGCGACGCCCACCGATGCCTCGCACCGGAGGGAATTCCAAGCAGATCAGCAACAACGGCTCGCCCGGACCCATCCAGTGCACTTCAGATCAACACCTCGGCCAAAAGCCGGTCGGTCACGTTGGACAGCAGGTAGGCGCTGTGGTCGGCGTAGCGGTCCACTTCCACGGTGCGTTCCCTGCTGATGATCCGCGGAAGCTCCTTCACCAATTCATCCACGCGCAGGGATGCGCCCATGCGCTTTTCCTCCACCGTGCGGCTGACTATGCCCGATTCGCCCACATGCAGGATCGGCGTGCCCGTGTAAAAGATCTCCTGGAACTTGGTGCCCACGATATCGCGGTTGCCCGAGGGGATGAACAGGACCACTAAGTCCGAGGCCCGGATGCGGCGGAATGCTTCGCGGGAGGGCAGGGGCGCATGGAAGCGGATGGTGCCGGCCAGGCCGCGGGCGGCAACCAGTTGTTCATACTTGGCCGTGCCGTGGCCGGTGATGTACAGGTCCATCCCGCAGGTGGCGAACACCTCCGGCCGCGTTTCCCGAAGGGCGGTGAATGCATTCAACAATTGGTCGAAGTAGACATCGGCCTCCCCGGCACCATACAAACTGCCCGCGTACACCATCCTGAATCCCGGGTGCTTCACCGGTGGGGCGCTGTTGTCTATGTCCTCGGGGTCCACGCAGTGCGGCACGTGGATGAAATGTTCCGCAGGGATCGCCGGATAGGTTGCCCGCAGGTGCCCCAGGATGCCGGGCGAAGGGGAAATGACCCTGGCGGCGGCGTGCATCACCACGGCTTCCAAATGCTGCTCGTACCGCAGGCGGCGCACGCCGATGGAACCGAGTCCATAACTGCCCGCCCAGGTCCAGGCATCCCGGAAGTCCACCACTAAGCCAACCTGCGGGAACCGCTGCCTCAGTTCCGCGCCAAAAGCCAGCATCCGGAATGGTGCGCCGGTTGCGACCACGTGCCGGATGCCGTGCATTTCCATCAGCTTGGTGGCCTTGTTCAGCAATGGTTTCCGCCAGAAGATGCTTTCATCATACCAATTGCCTTTGCATATCAGGGGCAGCAGTTTCGTCCAAGCATGGTAGCGCAACTTGTCGCCAAGGGAGTGCACATCGGTCCTCCGCAGTACCGAAGGGTAAAGCCTGGGAAGGGGATGGCGATGGATGTTGGGCTGCTTGGCGTCCGCCATCCAAGGTGACTCTGCCGTCCCCGGGATCGGTTCACTGTGGATCACGTGCACCGGGTGGCCACGCTTCGCCAATTCCTTGGCGAACTTCGCCCAGCGCCGCCCGCCGATGTCGAGCACGGGCGGAAATGCGTGGCAAAGCAACAGGATCGGTTCCCCAGGGGCCATGGGGCAAATCTATCAGGACGTTGGATCCGGGCCCATGCGATGCCCTCGGTTTGATTAGTTTGGTCCCCGATTGAGGGATATGGAAAGGCACGCGATCATTACGGGCGGAGCAGGGTTCATCGGCAGCCATCTGGTGGACAGGTTGCTGGGCCAGCCGGGCTGGCACGTATCGGTGGTCGACAATTTCCACCCGTTCTATCCACGGGAGGTGAAAGAAGCCAATGTGGCACGCCACCGCAGCAACCCGGCTTTTGACCTGATCGAGGGCGACATCCTGGACGACGACGTATTGAAGCAGGCTTTTGAACAAACGAAGGGGCGCCAGACCATGGTGGTTCATTTGGCGGCCTTGGCAGGGGTGCGGCCCAGTTTGGCCGACCCCATAGGCTACCACCGGGTGAACGTCACCGGCACGCTGAAGTTGTTGGAAGCAGCGCGCCACTACCGTGCGGCCCATTTCGTGCAGGGCAGCAGCAGCAGCGTGTATGGCGACCATCCGGCGGTGCCATGGAAGGAGGACCTGACCGGCCTGAAGCCCATCAGCCCGTATGCGGCCACCAAATTGGCCGCCGAATCCTTTGTCCAAGTATATGCCCGCCTGCATGGCATGGATTGCACCGTGCTGCGCTTATTCACCGCATACGGACCCAGGCAACGCCCCGACCTGGCGATCCATGGCTTTTTCCGGAAGATGATCGACGGAAAGCCGATCCAGCAGTTCGGCGACGGCGGTACCCAGCGCGACTATACGTATGTGGGCGATGTGGTGGACGGTATTTGCCGGGCGATGGACCGGCCCATGGCGAGAAAACCAGGCCAGGGAGCCTACGAAGTGTTCAACCTGGGAAATTCCGAGGCAGTGCCCCTGCGGGTCCTGATCGCTTCCATTGAGGGAGTATCCGGGCGCAAGGCCATCATAAAAAAGCTCCCCGAGCAACCGGGCGATGTGCACCGCACCTTGGCCGATATCGCCAAAGCACGCGAACAACTCGGCTATGCACCGCAGACCACGCTTGCCGAAGGCTTGGGCCAATTTGCCCGGTGGTTCGCCACGGTGGGGCCGGTTGGTAAAGCCGTGGGCTGATACGGGTTTGGCATCATGCGCACGGTTGCCATTAGCCATAAGACCAGGTACTGGCAAGAGTATTGCTTTGGCAATCCGCCCGAAGGCTACCGCTATGTGCGTGGTTGGGATATGCCGTGGCACCTACTCGGCCTGCGGGCGGAATTCGTTGCGAACACAAAGGTCTTCCTGCCCAAAGGCGGAACCGACCTGTACCACACCTACAACGGCGTGGTGGCCAACGCACACCCCTGGGTGGTGGAGGTGGAAGACTATTTGCCGCGCTATGAGCAGCTGAGCCGCTCCCATCCGCTGTTCAAATGGGCGCTGCGCCGCTTGGCCGGGAAACATTGCAAGGCGCTGATATATACCAGCCTGGAGGCCATGGGCCGCAACAGGGCCGGTTTGGAGGCCGCCGGGGTGGACCCCGAAAAGATGACCGTGATCTACCGGGCAGTGGAACAATACGCTCCGTTGGAGCGGGCGGCCGACCGCTTCACCATTCTATTTGCCGGCAATGGTTTTTACCGCAAGGGCGGGGTGGAGTTATTGAAGGCGTTCAAGGCATTGGGCCAGCCCGAGGCCAGACTGGTGATCATCAGCAGGCTGGAAGTGGACTGGGGCGTTTTTCCCGGCAACGATACCATCGAGTGGGCCCGCAAAGCCATTGCCGATGACCCCCGTATCGTCCTTCTGGAAGAGCTGCCCCACGCACAGGTGATCGAGCAGATGAGAAGGGCCGACGTTTTCGTGGGTACCACTTTCATGGACCCCTTCAACAACACCGTGCTGGAGGCCATGGGCTGCCGGGTGCCGGTGATCTGCTCGGACGTAGGGGCGCTTCCGGAGGTGGTGCGGGACGGGGCGAACGGGTGGATGCTTTCGGTGAAGGGCCGCACGAGCGATGACATTGCCGAAGAGGTGGCGGCCCGCTTGCGCCAATTGATGGACGACCCCGGGTTGAGGCAACGGATGGGCATGGCCAATGATGCGATCATCGGCGAACGCTTCAACTTGCAGGTGCGCAACGCCGCATTGGGCCGCTTGTATGATGTGGCCTTGGCCGCCCGCTAAGAAACGCCCAAGTGGTCGGACGGGTGCATGTCTTTCAAGGCTTCCACATGCCGGCGCGCCACCACCGGCCAGGCAAACTGCTCCTTGGCCATGCGGTAGCCCGCAGCTCCCATGCGGCTGCGCTGCCCCGGACCGGTGTCCGCTAAACGCCGCACCGCCTGGTAGAGGGCTTCGGCGTCGCCCGGTGGCAAGAGGTAGCCGCTTTCCCCGGGTGCCACCAACTCGGCTGCGGCACCCACATCGCTTACCAGCACCGGGCGTGCGTGGGCCATGGCCTCCAACACCACCGTGGGCATGCCCTCGAAGCGGGTGGGCAGCACGAACCCGTGGCACGCTTGGTACAGCCGGACCAGTTCATCGTCCCCCACACGGCCCAACAGGCGCACGTTGGCCGGAACACCTGCAGAACGGTACGTTTCGAACAACGGCCCCGTGCCCGCCAAATTGAATTGTACCGCATCCCCGAGGTTCCCGCCTTGCAGGCGATCGGCCACCCCCATCAGCAGATCAATTCCCTTGTTGAACGCAAAGCGGCCCACGAACAGGAGCTGCAGGGGGCCTTCATCGGCGGGATAGGGTGGCGCATGGGGCGGAACTTCCACCGCGTTGGGCAGCTCTACCACCTGGGTGGCAGTACCTTTTACGACCTGCTCCAAGATAGGGGTCAGTTTTCCGCCAAGCGAAACAACGCGGGCACTGTTCCGTGCCACATGGCGCACCAAGCGCCGGAACGGCCAGCCCATCCAGCGTTCCTTGCGGGTGAGTCCTTGGAACATCTCCAAACCATGCGGGTGCACCATCAATTGGCTGCTGAACCGCGTGATGTTCTTCCAGATGCTGAAGCCTTGGGAGAGGATCGCCCGGGGGCCGCCGGGCTGGTCCATTTCGGCTTGGAGCGCTGCTGCCATGCGCCCGCTGTAGGCCCACAGCTCCCCTAAGTAAAGCTTGCGGCCATCGATGTCCGGCACGTGCACCTCGCGGATCCCCAGCGCCGGATCGAACAATCCGGTGGCATGGGGGTGAAACACCGTGAGGCGCACCCCCGGAATGGTGGCCATGTGCTCGGCCAACAGGCGGGAATGCCGTTGCATGCCCCCGGTAACCTCCGGAAAGATGCCGTCCGTGCAAAGCGCGATGTGCAATTCGGCCATGGTGGCAAAAATGGGGGAGAAGACCGCGGGCTTACCGGAACACGGGCCGGTCGCTCTGCAGCAAGGTGGCCACGCCTTCGTCGATGTCGCGGCGCGGCACCCAACCCGTGCGGGCCTTCAACTTGGACACGTCCGCCAGCAGGTGCATGCGTTCCACTTTGCGCACCCGCGCCGGGTCCACCTCAATGGATAGGGATTCGCCCAGTTGGCGCTCAAAGGCCTCCACGACCTCGCGCACGGAATATTCAATGCCCCGGCCGATGTTGAACACCTCGTAGCCGGTGATCCCCGCTTCCAACAGAGCGGCCATGGCCCGTGCCATGTCCTCGGTGTGGATAAAGTCGCGCTTGGGGTCCAAGTTGCCCAAGCGCAGGTTGCGGGCGCCGGCCAGCACCTGCCGCTGGATCTCCGGGATCAGGTGCGGGTTGGTCTCGTTGGGGCCGAAGGCATTGAAGAAACGGCCCACCACCGCAGGGATGCCCGTGGTGCCGTGGAAAGCCTGGGCGATGCGCTCACAAGCCAACTTGGTGGTTCCATAGATATCCAAGGGGCCGGTGGGGTGGCTTTCGCCCAAGGCACCCTCCGCAATGGGGTACACCGCTGCCGTGCTGGCTACAAACACCTGTTCCACGCCGGGCGTGGCCGCTGCGGCATCCAGCACGTGGATGGTGCCGTTGATGTTGATGTCGGCAGCCTCCGTCGGGTGTTGGTTGCAATAAGGAATGAAGTGCACCGCAGCCAAATGAACAACCCAATGCGGGGACATATCGCCCATGGCGGCGCGGGTGCCGGCCGCATCCCGGATGTCCACTTGCATGAAGCGCCCATCGGGCACCGGGGCCAATTCCCTGCGTCCGAAGGAAAGGTTGTCCAAGATGCCCACCTCATGGCCTTGGGCCACCAAGTATGCGCTGACTGCCGAGCCGATGAAGCCAGCACCGCCCGTGATAAGGATGCGTTTTGCCACGGCGCGAAGGTAGGCGATGGGGCAGGTAGGTGGCGGGGCGCTCCATCCCCGCGCCTTCCCGCAAGGTGGGCCGTTTGTGCAAGCCGGAAGGCCCATTGCGCTTGCGCCATCAAGCTCCTTCAACGGCAGGCGCCTAAATTTGCGGGTTCAGGTCGGGATTAGGCAAAGCGCATGAGGCAATTCCTGAGGGAGCATTACCAACTGGTGGCCTTCATCCTGCTGTGGATCTTCTTGGCGGCGCGTGTTCCCTGGTTGCTGTACGGCATCCTGCCCATAGGCATATTCCTGCTGCGCAGGGCCGACCGCTGGCAGGATATCCTGTTCAGCTTCATCATGGTCCTGGTGCTTTCGGACATGTTGCGCGGATTGCCGGGCATGCGCGTGATGGCGGGGGCCAAGGGCGTCGTGGCCTTGGCCTTGGGCCTGGTGGTGCTGGTGGACCAGGTGCGCATGCAGCCCATGGCCCGGCTGTTCTACATCTTCCTGCCGTTCTTCGCCTATGCTTTTTTTCCCATCATCTGGTCCGAGGTGCCGGTTACGGCTTTCGAAAAGACCTTGTCCTACGGGTTGTTGTTCTTAGTCGTGCCCAATTTCGTGCTCTACAACTTCCGGCTCCATGGCTGGGATTTCTTCAAGAACCTGGTCTGGTTCCTGGTGCTGGTCCTGGCGGCGCAACCGTTGCTGCCCATCTTCTGGCCCGCGGAAAACTTCTATGTCGCCGAACGCTTCACCGGCTTCTTTGGCAACCCCAACGGCATGGCCATCTTCGTGTACCTGACCCTGGTGCTCTTCACGGTGGTGAACCAACTGCACCGCGGCCTGTTTTCACGCACTTCCGTCATCTTCATTTATGCCGTGCTGGCCTACTACCTGATCACTTGCGGGGCTCGTACTTCCCTGATGTCGTCCCTGATGTTCCTGGTGTTCATCCAATTCTTCCGCATCTCGCTGCTCTTGGGCATCATCTCCTTCATTGCGTTCATCGGCCTGGCGGAACTGCTGTCCAGCAACCTGCCGTTCGTCATCAATGCGTTGGGCCTGCACGAATACATGCGTGTGGACACCTTGGCCGACGGGTCGGGCCGGTACATCGCATGGCAGTATGTTTGGCAGCAGATCAATGAGAAGGGCTTCTTTTTGTTCGGCGGGGGCTTTGAGAATGAATACGTGATCATGGAGCGGGCCTATCCCATCCTCTCCCCGTTGGGCCACGAGGGCGGTGCACATAACAGTTACCTCACCTTCTGGCTCAATGTGGGCATCGTGGGGCTCATCCTTTACTTCCGCAGCTTTGCCCTCATCTTCATCAAAGCCGGCAAGAACACCTCCTTGGCCATGGCGGTCATGTTCTCCGTGCTCTTCTCGGTGCTTTACGAAAGCTGGCTCACGGCCTCGCTCAACCCATACACCATCCTGCTGCTGGTGATCCTTACCGTGATGTCCGAGGAGGAGATCATCGGTTCGCTCTCAACCGACGTGGAAGAGCTTGAAGCAAAACCGGTTTTGGTGTCCAATGAACCATTGATCCTTCCGGCACGCTAGCGGAATCCACCGATCACAACGCCTAATATCCATGTCCCGCATTCTTGTTACCGGTGGAGCCGGATTCATCCCCAGTGCATTGACCATCCGCTTGTCCCAATTGCCCGGCACGGAGCTGTTGGCAGTGGACAACCTGACCACCGGAAACCTGGACAAGCTTGAACTTGGCCGCCATCCCGCCATCCGGTTCATCAAATGCGACGTCAACCGCTTTGAGGATATCAGCAGCGTGTTCTACGCCTTCCGGCCCGAGTTCGTCTTCCACTATGCCGCCGTGGTGGGCGTGAAGCGCACCACCGACCACCCGGTGAACGTACTGCACGACATCGACGGTATCCGCAACGTGCTGGACCTGTGCAAGAATTCGGGCGTGAAGCGTGTGTTCTTCAGCAGCAGCAGCGAGGTATACGGCGAACCGGTGGAGTTTCCGCAGAACGAGCACACCACCCCGCTGAACAGCAAACTGCCCTATGCCATCGTGAAGAACGTCGGTGAGGCCTTTCTGCGCAGCTACCACCACGAATACGGCCTGGACTATACCATCTTCCGCTTCTTCAACACCTATGGCCCCAAGCAGAGCAAGGATTTCGTGGTCAGCAAGTTCATCCGGGCCGCATTGAAGAGGGAGGACATCACCATCTATGGCGACGGCAGGCAGACACGCACCTTCTGCTTTATCGACGACAACATTGAGGCCACCGCCAACGCCTTCCGGAACGGGGAGGTGATCAATGACGTGGCCAACATCGGGAACGACCGGGAAACATGCATCCTGGACCTGGCCAAGCTGGTGATCGAGCTGACCGGGAGCAAGTCCAAGATCGTGCATCTGCCCCCGCTGGAAGTAGGCGACATGACGCGCCGGATGCCGGATATCGCCCGCATGCGCCAACTGCTGGGCCGCGAGCTGATGCCCCTGCGCCATGGGTTGGAGCGTGTGTTGGCCGACACCAGCCATATACTGGATTAACCGGAAGCATGTGCGGCATCGCGGGCATCGCAGCTCCAGCGGACGACCCTGGGCATGCGGGGGATTTTTCCCCCGCCTTGGACCGCATGAGCGGTGCCCTGGTCCATCGCGGCCCTGATGCCGGCGGCCGGTGGCAAGGCGGCAAGGTCCTCCTTGCCCATCGAAGGCTGGGCGTCATCGATCCCGGGCGCGGGGCCGATCAACCCATGCACAGCCCCGATGGCCGCTTCCAGATCGTGTACAACGGCGAAGTCTACAATTTCAAGGAATTGCGCAGTGCCCTGCCCGGCCATCCGTTCCGCACCAACAGCGATACGGAAGTGGTCCTTGCCGCCTGGGCCGACCGCGGAGACCGCTGCCTGAAACAGCTCGAGGGCATGTTCGCCTTCGCGATCTGGGATGTACAAGGGGAGGAGTTGACCCTGGTACGTGACCGGTTCGGGGAAAAACCCGTGTACTATGCCCAACTGGGCAAACGCTTGCTCTTTGCCAGTGAATTGAGAGCCTTGCTGGCCTCGGACATGGTTCCCCGCGAGTTGGACCAGGAGGCACTGATCGACCACATGCGCCACGGCGCGGTGCATGGTCCTTCCACCTTGGTGCAGGGGGTGCGCATGTTGCAGCCGGGACACCTGCTGCGCTGGAGTGCTTCCGGGGGTATCCGCATCCGGCGCTGGTGGAACATGGCTGAAAGTGTGGATCCCGCAGTAGGGGATCTGCCGCGTGCCGAATTGCTTCGGCAGGTGCGCGACCGGTTTTTCCACGCCGTGGAAAAGCGCTTGGTGGCTGACGTGCCCGTGGGGGCATTCCTCAGCGGGGGCATCGACAGCAGCGCCGTGGTGGGGGCAATGGCGCAGGTGTCGGCCACGCCGGTTCACACCTTTACGATCACCTTCGATGAGGCGGAGTTCAGTGAGGCGCGCTTCGCGAAGATCATTGCTGAAAAATTCGGTACCAAGCACACCGAGATCCGCTTACGCCCCGAGGAGATGCTGCACCTGCTGCCGCAGGCGTTGGCCGGCATGGATCATCCAAGCGCCGACGGACCCAATACGTGGGTGGTGTCCAAAATGACCAAGGAAGCGGGCATTACCGTGGCGCTCAGCGGTCTGGGCGGCGATGAACTGTTTGCCGGTTACGAGGTGTTCAAGCGCTCCCTAGCCTTGTTGCGCAACAGGCACATCACCGCGTTTCCCCGCCCGCTGCGCAACCTGGCCGCCTACTTAATGCAGAAGGCACGGCCGGGTGCCGCCGGCTGGAAGGCCGCCGAACTGCTCAAGCTTTCCGCATGGCGCGTGGCCGATACTTATCCCTTGGCCCGCTTGTCGCTGGGCGATGGTGAACTGCGCAAGCTCCTCACGGGCCCCCTTGGCCCGGATGCCGTGGCCGCCGATGTGCGCCACGAACTGGAGGAGGTGCATGCCGCCCGGTTGCCGCCATTGGCACAAGTGAGCTTGGCCGAACTGGGTTCCTACCTGGTGGACACCCTGCTGCGCGACACCGACCAGATGGCCATGGCCCATGCGTTGGAAGTGCGTGCACCATTCCTCGACCACACCTTGGCGTCGTTGGTAATGGGCGTGCCCGACCGGGCCAAATTCCCGCACACGCCCAAAAAGCTCCTGACCGATGCGTTGGGTGACTTGCTTCCCAAGGAGGTGGTGCACCGGCCCAAGATGGGTTTCACCCTGCCATGGGACCAGTGGATGAGGGAACCCTTGCGCCACTTCTGTGCGGTGCGCATGGAAAGCCTTGGGCGACGGGCCCAGTTTGATGCAAGCGGTGTGAAGCACCTGTGGGAGCGCTTCCTGTCACGCGACCCGGCCATCACCTGGACCCGGGTGTGGATGCTGGTGGTATTGGAGGAATGGATGCAGGCCAACCAAGTGGAGTAGGCGGGGCGGCGGTTGTGGCCGGTTGGGCCTTTATACCCTTTCGCAATAAAGCCCCATCCGATCTACTTGCTCTTTTTCCGCATGGCCTCTCCGATGAGGTCATTCCGTAGACACCGCTACGCAACGCCCTCCTCGTATCGCCCTGCGAAAAAATAGCTGCGCATCTTTGGACGGCCCCTTATTGCGAAAGGGTATTATTGCCCGGCCACGTGCAAGTTCCACCAATGGGACAGCACAAAGTGCGGCCAGAATTCCTTTCCCGTAACCCGTCCCTCCGCGATCCGTTGCCGGAACCGGGGTGAGTAGAGCCTGAAACTATCGTCCATGGCCAGCACCAGGTCGCGTTGGGCCATGGCCTGCGCATGGTCAAGCACCTTTTCCATGGGGATCTCGAAGCCCACTTTGGGGCGATCAATGATCGAACTTGGCAACAGCTTGGCGGCAAACCGCTTGAGGGCCAGCTTTTCACCCCCCTTGCCGAACAACAGAGAGGTCTTCAAGCGCAGGCTCTGCTCCACCAGCCGGTGGTCCAAAAAGGGTACGCGGGCCTCGATGGAGGCGGCCATGGACATGCGGTCCACCCGCGCAAGCAGGTATTCGGGCAAGTGGAATTGCAGGTCGAACGCGCTCAGGCGCTGCACCAGGTCCGCTTCCCGGCAGGCAGGGGCATCATAGTGGCTGCGGACGATGCTGTAAGGGTCGCGGGCCTGCTCCAGAAATTCAGCCGCGAACACCGTTTCTTGGCGCTTCAGGGCCATGGCATCAATGCCGCCCCAAATGATGTACTGCCCCAGGACGTGGCGATGTGCCCATGCCGACCACCCGGGCTTGCGCCGGGCCAAAGGCCCCGCCATGGCAAGCAGTGCCTTCCAGAACGGGCGCGGCGCCATGTGCAGGGCCCGGTCCACGCGGTACGCATCGTGCCAGTGCCGGTAGCCGATGAACAGCTCATCGGATCCCTCCCCGCTCAGGCACACCTTCACCCCCTCGGCACGTGCCTTCTCGCTCAGCAGCAACAAAGGGCCGCACGCGCTGTTGGCTATGGGCTCGTCCAAAATGCCGAACACCCGTTGCTGGGCATGCAGGTATTCTTCCGGCGTTATGCGGATGGCATGGTGCCGCGTGTTGAGGTGCTCGGAGACCACCAGGGCAGCGGGCAGCTCGCTTTGGTAGCCCGGGTGGTTCCCTGCAAAACCGATACTGAACGTGTTGACACGCCGACCGCCGCGCGAAGCCAAGGCGGTGATCACCGAGGAATCCAGCCCGCCGGACAAATAGGTGCCTACCTCAACATCGGCCACCAGCTGCAGGTCCACCGATTCCTGCAACAGTTCCATGCACCCTCCCGCGTCGCCAAGGTCGCGCCCATGGGAGGCCGCGATCAGGGGGTGCCAATAGGCCATGGGGTTGGCCTGCCCACCGTTCAGTTCCAGCAGATGCCCGGCTGGAAGTTTGCAGATCCCTTCCAGAAAGGTGGCCGTTCCTTCCACCTGCAGAAAATTGAAATAGCCGGCCAGTTCCCGCCGGTTGGCCCGGCGACTGCCCAGAATGGCCTTCGGTTCGCTGGCGAAGGTGAACACACCTTGGTGGTACTTGTAATAGAAGGGCTTTATCCCCACCCGGTCCCGCGCTGCCAGCACCGTGCCTTCGTCATTGTCGATGAACACGAACGCGAACATCCCGTTCAGATGGGCCAGGGCATCCTTGCCCCACTGGATACAGGCATAGAGCAGGGTCTCGGTATCGGAGTGGTGGGTGGTGAACCGGTGCCCCAAGCCTTCCAGTTCTCCCCGCAACGCGCTGTTGTTGTACAATTCCCCATTGTACACCAGCCAGTAGCGCCCGTCCGGGGTTGACATGGGCTGGTTGGCGTTGGGCGCAAGGTCCAGGATGGAGAGCCGTGCATGGCCCAGCTTCCAGCGCAGGCGCGCAGGCGGTTGCGCCAACGCCCCGGAGCGCAGCGTGACCAAGGCATCGGGGCCGCGGTGGGCAAGGCGCTGGATGTCGAAGGTATCCAACTGCTCTTTCGCACCGGCCTGCCACGTGATGGATCCCGCAATGCCGCACATCGGTTCTTCAACAGGCCGCGCCTATGCCTTTCCCGTAACGCATGGAATGGCCGTGAAGGCGTTGGGCGGCCAAATGTAGCCGCTGCCGTCGCGCGATGGCTGCGGTGTCCTGCATGCCGTTGTAGAACCCTGCCCGGCAAAGGAAAAGGGGCCGCAGCCCCTTTCCCATGGAGATGTTCCGCACGGCTTAGAACTTTGCACGGCTCTTGCGCCCGATGCGCTTTTTGCCGCGCATCCAGTTGTAGCGCTGCCGGTAGTAATTCGATTGGCCCCGCAGCACATAGCTGTACGTCAGGGTCATGGTCAGGTAGCTGTCGTTGTGGGTGGGGTCCCCGCGCTTGTTGCCTGCGGTATACTGGGCCAAGCCCACCGGGTCGGGGGTAAGGCCGTCGGGGCCATAGATGTAGCCGGACTGGTTGGCCAGCAGCGCTGCTTGGCCCGTGGCTCCGCCCGGAAGCTCGGCGGGGTCGGCATACACCGTACTGGCATCGTCCAAGTAATCGCTGAAGGTGGTCCGCCAGCCGAAATCCCACCCGACGCGGTGGCGGCGCTTGAACGTGAAGTGGAAGCCCATGCCTGCCGGGACGGCAAAGCCCATGGACGAGTATCCGGCCAGTTCAGTGTCCAAGTCCCGTAGGCCGAAGTATTCACCGGTGTGGTTGAGCTGGCCCTTGGGGTTGCTCAGGTACAAGGCGGCGCCCACGTATGCGAACAGGCGGAAATCGGTGCGGTAGCGGCCGCGGCCCCCCAGGTCATTGTCCTGGAACAGGGTGAACTCCGGCCGGGCGTAGATCTCCAGCATGTCGTTGCGGAAGTTCAAGTTGCGGCCCACACGCGGCTCGTTGGTGCTCAAATGGTCCGCGCCTTGTATCCGCATGTACATCAGGCCGGCGTTCACCGACCAGGAACGGGTGAGCTTGCGGCGTGCGAACGCACCCACCGCCCAGCGTGTCTGGCTCAGCTTCATGTCCCAGATGAAATCCTGGCGCGTTTTTTCCTTGCCGCCCATTTCACCCAGGTAGTTGGCCCCGCCTAAGTGCCCACCAATGTCCCAGTCGTACTGGGCGCGGCTTTCGCCCGCCATGGTAAGCCCAAGCACCACCAACAATGCCAAGGGTATTTTTCCTGCCTGCATACGGATAAGGGTTCTCCTGTTGACTGGCAAACTTAGAAAAAACAAAGCTCGTTCAACGCAAGCACCGGAAATAGGATATCAACGATCACCGCTCCGGTGGGGGTTCTACCTTCGCGGCCCCATGAATCCACCCTTGGCCGCAAGTGCCGCCAACCGTATAACGTCCCTTTTTGGCGTCCGCTATCCCTTGGTACAAGCGGGCATGATCTGGAATTCGGGCTGGCGCCTGGCCTCGGCGGCCAGTAACGCCGGTGCGTTGGGGGTCATCGGGTCGGGATCCATGTATCCGGAGGTGCTGCGCGAGCATGTGAAAAAATGCAAGGCGGCCACTTCCAGGCCTTTCGCGGTGAACATCCCCATGCTGTACCCTGCCGTGGAGGAGCACATAGCCACGGTGATCGAACATCAGGTGCCCATTGTGTTCACCAGCGCGGGCAACCCGGCTACCTGGACCGGCAAGCTCAAGGAGGCGGGTATCACCGTGGTGCACGTGGTGGCCAGCGTCAAATTTGCCTTGAAGGCCGAACAGGCGGGCGTGGATGCCGTGGTGGCCGAGGGATTTGAGGCAGGGGGCCACAACGGGCGCGAGGAAACGACCACCATGGTGCTGGTTCCCATGGTATGCGACGCGGTGCAGGTGCCGGTGATCGCCGCAGGGGGCATCGCCGACGGGCGCACCATGCTGGCCGCCATGGTCCTGGGTGCCGACGCCGTGCAGATGGGCACCCGGTTCGCCTGCTCGGAGGAAAGCAGCGCACACCCCGCGTTCAAGAAGCATGTGTTGGACAGCCGTGAAGGCGATACGGTGCTTACGCTGAAGGAATTGGCCCCGGTGCGCTTGATGCGGAACAAGTTCTTCAGCGAACTGCAGGAAGCGTACGCCCGCTGTGCCACGGCGGACGACCTGAAGCGGATACTCGGCCGTGCCCGCGCTAAGTGCGGCATGTTCGAGGGCGACCTCGAAGAGGGTGAACTGGAAATCGGGCAGGTGGCTGCCGCCATCCGCGAGATGCTCCCGGCAGCCGGCATTGTGGAAAAGGTGATGAATGAGTTCAGGGAAGCACAAGTGCGCATGGGAGCCTTGAACTTCCCTTGAATGCGCATGGCGGTCGGCACAGGGCAAACGAAAGCAGTCGAAGAGACGTCAATGGACCGGATACCGATCGGCATGAACCTGCGTTGGTGCATCGTGCGCATCTGGGCTTTGTTCACCGCAATGGCAGGCCTGCCCCTGTTGGCGGCAAGTGCTGTGCTGGACCCGCCCGACCTGCGCTGTGCCTCGGTGCTGGCGAACGGCGGGGTGCAGCTCACTTGGCAGGTCCCGGCGGACCCTGGTGGCGATTTCCTTCGCTATGAGGTCTTCCACGCTACGGCGGCAACCGGGCCCTATGGATGGGTTGGCCAGGTGAATAGCTATGCCACCACCACCTTCACCCATTTGGGTGCCGGGGCCAATGCGGCTCCCCAATTTTATTACATCACCACCGTATCTACCTCCGGCCCGCCCAACACCTCGGCCAACAGCGACACCCTGGCCACCAGTTTCCTCCAAGTCACCCAAAGCGTACCCTTGGGAAGTGCCGTGCTGAATTGGACATCCGCAGGCATTCCGTCCGTAGCCGCCGAATTACCGTTCGGGTACGTGGAAAGGGGAACTGATCAGCCCAGCTTGCAAATCGTGGATTCAGTGGCTGCCGCCCTCCACCACTGGCAATGGGTGGTGGACATCTGCGAGGATTCGCTCGTTTTCAGAATAACCCAGTGGGATGCCAGCGGGTGCTTTGCCCAAAGCAACGTCCACGGTGCCGTGTTCCAAGACATCACCCCGCCCGCCGTTCCCAACATCGTGGCCATTACCGTGGATACCGCCACCAACCAGGCCGTGCTGCATTGGAACCCCAGCCCCGAACCCGATACGGACGGCTACATCATCGTGCTGAACGACGGTGGAACAAACACCATCGTGGACACCATATACGGGCAGTTCAACACCTCCTACACGTGGCCGGCCAGCGATGCAGGGCTGGGGCCCGAGTCATATACGGTTGCCGCCATCGATACCTGCTGGAAAGGCACCCCGCCCAGCCCCAATACCAGCGCGGCATCCGCGCCCCATACCACCGTTTATCTCCACACCCGGTACGACGCCTGCGCGAAAACCATCCGTGTGCAACGCACCGATTACGTTGGATGGCCCGTGGACCATTATGACCTCTTCCGCAGGATCGGGCAGAACGGCACTTGGAGCTTGGTGGCCGCCTTGGCGCCTACCACGGTGGACCACGTGCTGACCGGCGTATTGCCCGATACCACCTATTGCTTCGTGGTCCGCGCCGTGGGTACCGATACCACCCGGCAAGCGCTCTCCAACCAAGTTTGCCGTACCACTTCCTATCCGCCCACGCCTCAGTGGAACTATCTGCGGACCGCCACCGTGGAGGCACCGGACCGTGTGTTGGTCGTCGACAGTTTGGACACCGGGGGCTTCACCCGGCGGGTGGTGCTCGAACGCAGCTTGAACGGCTCACCTTGGGAGGCTGTGGCCAGCACGACGCCCACCGGTGCAGCAACGGTGAGCTTCACCGACCTTGACGTCAATACCGCCGAACGCAGCTACAGCTACCGCGTGCTGGTGGAGGACAGTTGCGGAAATACCGTGGCCACCAGCAACATGGGCAATTCCTTGCTGCTTACCGCCACCGCCGGGCCAGGTGGCATCAACCACCTGCGCTGGAACGGATATGTGCAATGGGCCGGTTCCGTGCTCGGCTACGACGTATACCGCAGCGTGGCCGACGGACCCTTCCAATGGCTGGCCACCATGCCGCCCAACCAGTGGGCAATGGACGACAACGTGGAGAGCCTCTCCCAAAGTCCGGGCAAGTTTTGCTACTATGTGGAAGCCAGCGAAACGGGCAATGCCTCGGGGATCAACGCCACATCCACCAGCAACGTGGCCTGCAGCGTGCAGCACGAGGAGATCTGGGTGCCCAACGCCTTCATTGAGGGCGGGTACAACAACACCTTCCAGCCCGTGCTGGCCTATGCCGACGTGAACGGGTACGAGCTCACCATCTTTAATCGCTGGGGCCAGGCCATCTGGACCACCAACAACCCCTACCAGGCCTGGAACGGACAGGTGAACGGCACTACGGTGCCCCAAGGGGTTTACGCGTGGTATTGCAGCTTTCGCAACGGTGCCGGAAGAACCGTGGAAAAGCGCGGCACGGTGACGTTCCTGCCCGGCAGGTGACCATGGTGCCCCGGTGCGGTCCGTGCCTGAAGGCGGACGGTGCAAGAATGGTGGGTTTCACATGGGAAGGAATACCGCTGGTGGGCCATCTTTGCCTTCCCCCATACCAAGGCAGGCAACGACGCATGAAAAACATCCACCTCCCGGCCTTGTTGGCCGCTGTTGTCCTTGTCCTTGGCTCTTGCCGCAAGGAAGCCGGACAAGCCCCGGGCACCACGCCCGTGCCCACCGTGGCAGAGGTGTTCCACAATGTGTCCTACGGCACCCATCCCCAACAGGTGTACGACCTCTACTTGCCGGCGGACCGCTCAGCGGCAAGGACCAAGGTGATCGTGCTGGTGCACGGCGGTGGTTGGGTGGGAGGCGACAAGTCGTCCATGGACACCTTGGTGGGCCATATCCAAGCCACCCATCCCCACCATGCCATCGCCAACCTGAATTACGTGCTGGGCGACAGCAGCACCAAGGCATTCCCCAACCAAGTGACCAACATCGGGCAAGCCCTCGGCCAGATCGCCGCGCAAAGTGCCCAGCTGCAGGTCCTGCCGCAATTCGCCTTGGTGGGCACCAGTGCCGGCGCGCATTTGGCCATGCTGTATGACTATGCCTACGACAGCGGCGACCGGGTGAAAATGGTGGCCGACATCGTGGGGCCTTCCGATCTCACCGACCCCTTCTATGTGGGCAACCCGCTGTTCCAAGCGGCATTCATCCAGCTTACGGACGGAACCGCGTTCCCTCCCGGCACCAACTTGAACCAAGCCCTCAGCCCCGTGTTCCAGGTTGGCCCGGCCAGCAGCCCCACGGTGATGTTCTATGGCACTACGGACAACTTGGTGCCCACGGCCAATGCCTACACGCTGGATTCAGCCCTTTCCGCCCACGGCATACCGCATCAGCTCACCATTTACCAAGGTGGCCATGGCGATTGGGCCGAAGCCGACATCGCCGATGTGCTGCAACAGGTCAGCCAGTACGTAGACCTCTATTTGCCAGTGGAGTAGGGTGCATCCGCGGTTGGACCCTCCTGCCGCCCGGGTGCGGGAGGTGACGCAGGTGCAACGCCAGCAATGCATGGGCCCCCCATGGGGCCTCGACACCGATCCGTGCCATGGATCGCTTGGGGCCCGCTGGCGGCCGAATGCCGCGGTGGATAAGCTTCCGTGCACCGCCACTGCGGTCGTGCCGGCTTTTCCGCGCTCATGAGTCCAAGTGCTCAAACACGTGTCGCAAGGGCTGGTTGCGCGCATTCATCCGCAGCAGCTGGTAGTGCTTGTGCAGGGCCGTGAGCAACGGGATCCGCTTGTACGGCAGGTTTTTTTCCCGCGCAAAGGCCACCAGCTCCTCGGTCACCTCCTTGTAGTAGGGATAACTGTACATGGGGAAGAGGTGGTGCACCACATGGAAATTGAAGTTGCCCAACACATGCCGGATGAACCAGTTGTTCTTCCGCAGGTCGTTGGTCACTTCCAGCTGGTGCCGGAGCCAGCCATAGGGCAGCATGTTGTGGTCATCGGGCAGGGGGAACGCATTGTCCGGCAGCGGGTGCAGCGGGAGCAGCACGAACAGCGCAAAGACGCTGGCCACCAGGATCTGCAACGCCCACGCCCCAAAGGCCAGGCCGAGGGAAACCTGGAAGAAGAGCACCGGCACCGCGATCTGATAGAAGAAGTAGAACGCCTTGAAGAGGATCAGCTTCACTTTTTCACTGGACGGGATGGGGCCGTGCACGCGTTGGATGATGCGGTCCTTGCCGAAGAAGTCGCGGAAATCGCGCAGCAGCATCCAGTTGAACAGATACAGCGGGTAGATGAAGAAGATGTACTTGTCCTGGTATTTCTGCATCCCCTTGGCTTGGCCATGCGGGTACACTTTGATGGGCCCGTTTTTCGCCATGTCCGTGTCCCAGCCTTCCACGTTGGGGTAGTG
The DNA here is from genome assembly GCA_023957375.1 of Flavobacteriales bacterium. Classification (GTDB taxonomy): domain Bacteria; phylum Bacteroidota; class Bacteroidia; order Flavobacteriales_F; family PHOS-HE28; genus PHOS-HE28. The sequence goes on from JAMLHB010000001.1 coordinate 272,090, forward strand.
GTGATGGCTTTCCATGTGCCGCTTTTCCCAGATGTAGCTGTTGGCGCCCACCAGGTCGAACAGGCGCATCACCCAGCGGTTGTACTTCTTCGTTTGGTATATGCTGTTGTGCGCCGCCTCGTGCACCAAGTTGAGGTAGATGAGCACCACGGTGAGGCCCATGATGACAAACAAGGCTGTATACAAACCTGGCCGATCGCCCGAGAACAGCGCGGTGAAATAGCAGCCGAAATAGAGCACTGGTAGAATGATCGCTTTGGCCTTCATGTATCGGCTGCGGTCTTCCTTGATGGCTTTTACCCGGTGGCTCACCCTGGCGTTGATCTCCCTGAAAAGTGCTGCCTCCTGTCGGTATTTTGGAAATTCTGCTTGGCTCATTACCGGCCTTTTGAATGAGTGGCCACGGACCGTTGCACAAGTGCGTTTCTCGTTGATGCGAAGTTACCCATTTGCAAGAGAAAACATCCCGGCAGCCTGAAAGGTTGGGTGGTGGAAGGCAGAGGACCAATTCGCCAAAGGGACCGAATGCGGCCACACACCGAGGCGTGGCCCAAGCACCATCCTTGGCGGGAGCATCGCTTGGCACTCACGCTGGGTCTCGCCGCCACGCGGCTCCGGGCACGGGCGGGCGCTGGGGGAACATCCCGAACGCAGGGCGCTACCAGCATTCTCCGCAGGCACGAAGCACCTTACTTTGCACGCGCTCCCCAATGGCCTTCAACGAAAACACACGGGTAAAGCTCCCGGCCATCCTGCACCTTTGCCGGTTGGGCTATACGTATCTGCCGTTGGGCAAGGCCAAATGGGACCCGAACACCAACATTTTCACGGGCATCTTCCTGGAGAGCGTCGGCAAGCTGAACCCCGAACGCACGCCGGACGAGATCAAGCGGGCCTTGGATGAGGTCACCCTTGCGCTGGACAACGAAGACCTGGGGCAAGCCTTTTACAAGCTGCTCACCTACGGAACGGGCGTTAAGCTGTTCGACTTCAACGATCCGGGGAACAACAGCTACCACGTGGTCACCGAGCTGACCTGCAAGAACGGCGAGGATGAATTCCGGCCGGACATCACCTTGCTCTTCAACGGCATGCCGCTGGCCTTCATCGAAGTGAAGAAGCCCAACAACCGCGAAGGCATACTGGCGGAACGCGACCGCATCAACACGCGGTTCAAGAACACCAAGTTCAGGCGCTTCATCAACCTCAGCCAGTTGCTGGTGTTCAGCAACAACATGGAGTACGATACCGAAAGCATCGAGCCGGTGCAGGGTGCCTTTTACTCCACCACCTCCTACAGCGAGGCTTCCTTCAACTGCTTCCGTGAAGAACAGACCTTCGACCTGCAGGCGCTGCTGGCACCGGAGGATGATTCGCTGGAGACCGCCGTGCTGAAGGACAACAACCTGGTGGCCATCAAGCATTCGCCGGAGTTCCTGACCAACAAGGACCCGCGCAACCCCACCAACCGGGTGCTCACCTCGCTCTGTTCCAAGGAGCGCTTCGCCACGCTGCTGAAGTATGCCATCGCTTATGTGCGCACCACCAAGGGCTTGGAGAAGCACATCATGCGCTACCCGCAGTTCTTCGCTACCAAGGCCATTGAGCGCAAGCTGGACGCGGGGGTGCGCAAGGGCATCATCTGGCACACGCAGGGCAGCGGAAAAACCGCCCTCGCCTACTACAACGTCCATGCGCTTACGGACTACTACCAAGGAAAGGGCATCGTGCCCAAGTTCTTCTTCATCGTGGACCGGCTGGACCTGCTGGACCAGGCGAAGAGGGAATTCACCTGCCGTGGCCTGAAGGTGCATGTGGTGGATTCCCGTGATGACATGGTGAAGGACTTCAGCCGCCCCGGCGCCATACACAACGACCGCGGCGAGCGTGAGATCACCGTGGTGAACATCCAGAAATTCAAGGAGGAGACCGATGTGGTGAAGGGCGGCGACTACAACTTGGGCACCCAGCGGGTGTTCTTCCTGGACGAAGTACACCGCAGCTACGACCCCGAAGGCAGCTTCCTGGCCAACCTGGTGAACGCGGACCGCAACGCCATCACCATCGGCCTTACCGGCACGCCGCTGATCAGCACCGACCGCCGCAGCAAGGACCTTTTCGGCGACTACATCCACAAGTACTACTACAACGCCTCCATTGCCGACGGCTACACGCTGAAGCTGATCCGCGAAGGCATTGAGACCAACTACAAGGCCCGGCTAAGGGAAGCGCTGAAGGAGATCGAGGTGCTCAAGGGCATGGGCGACAAAAGGCAGGTCTTCGCGCATGCCCGCTTCGTGGAGCCCATGCTGGACTACATCGTGGAGGATTTCGTGAAGAGCCGCATCCGCCTGGACGATCACAGCATCGGCGGGCTGGTGGTGTGCGACAGCAACGAACAGGCGCGCAAGGTGCTGGAGGTGTTCAAGAGCAAATACAATCCGCAGTTGCCCACCCTTGCCGAAGTGCAGCCCTACGCCATGGCCGCGGAACCGGCGGCGGTGTACGGGGACTATACCAGTCGCCACAAACAGGCGCTCACCGCCGCATTGATCCTGCACGACTTCGGCAACACGGAAGAACGGAAGGAGCAGATCGAGCAGTTCAAGGAAGGCAAGATCGACCTGCTCTTCGTGAACAACATGCTGCTTACCGGCTTCGATGCACCGCGCCTGAAGAAACTCTACCTCGGCCGCAAGGTGAAGAGCCACAACCTGCTGCAGACCCTTACGCGGGTGAACCGCACCTACCGCGCCCACCGCTACGGCTACGTGGTGGACTTTGCCGACATCACCAAGGAGTTCGACGCCACCAACAAGGCCTATTTCGATGAGCTGCAGCAGGAGCTGGGCGATGAAATGGGCAGCTACAGCAGCCTGTTCAAGACCAAGGAGGAGATCGAGGCCGAGATCGCCGACATCCAGGAACACCTGTTCCGTTTCGACCTGCTGAATGCCGAGGCCTTCAGCCAGCAGATCAGCCAGATCCAGGACCGGGCCGAAATGCTGGCCATCAAGAAGGCGCTGGAGAACGTCAAGAGCCTCTACAACCTGATCCGCCTCCTCGGCCACTTCGACCTGCTGGGGAAGTTCGACTTCAAGAAACTGGGGCAGCTCTACAACGTGGCCGCGGACCACCTGCACCTGCTGAACCTGAAGGAAAGCCTGAAGAACGACCCGGACAGCATCAACCTGCTGAACGTGGCCCTGGAGGACGTGCTTTTCCAGTTCCGCAAGGTGAGCGAGGATGAACTGGTGATCGCCGATGAACTGAAGAACACCCTGCGCCAGACCCGCGAGGCCCTCGCCGGCAACTTTGACAAGAAGGACCCGGTGTTCATCTCGCTCTACGACGAACTGAAACGCCTGTTCGACAAGAAGAACCTGGACGAGGTGACCCAGGAGGACATGAAGCGCAACATCGGCGAGCTGCGCAAGATCCACGACAAGGTGGCCGAGCTGAACCGCCGCAACGAACTACTGCGCGGCAAGTACCGGGGCGACGCCAAGTACGCCCGCGTCCACAAGCGCGTGCTGGAGCGCGGCGGCATCAGCCAGCGCGAAAGCCAGATCAATGAAATGCTCCTGGAAGTGAAGCGCGAAGCCGACGACACGGTGGGGGCCAACGAAAAGTTGTTGAGCAACGAGGCCTACTTTGCCCAATTGCTCATGGGCTACGTGACCACCGCGCTGGACAAGGAAAAGCTCCAATGGGACGCTCCCGGCGCGCAGTTCATCAACGCCTGCGTGGTGCGCGAGTACATGAACGAATTCAACGGAAGGGTGGCATGGTAATGATGTGCGAACACCGGGCAGGTGCGGGATGGCCATGGATTGGTGAAACAACCCGCCATGCCGCCATAAAAGCACACAACCGTGCCGTGCCCGCCAATACAGACCCCGGAGGGGTCGCACAGCGTTGCATGAAAGCTGCAACCAAGCCGACCCTGAAAGGGTCGCACAGCCACCATTCCATTCCTCGTACCCATCCGCAATGACCACCGATTTCACCGCGCAGACCAAGGCGCTGATCGACGACCTGAAGAGCGTGTGCGCCAGCTACGGCTTGGGCAACGACGGCAACGAGTACAAGATCATCACCCAGGCCTTCCTCTACAAATTCCTCAACGACAAGTTCGCCCATGAGGTGAAGCGGCTGGACCCCAAGTTGGCCAAGGCCGAGAACTGGGAAGAAGCCCTCGCCAAATACAGCGACCAGGAATTCGACAAGCTGCTGCTGAAGCTGCCCGCGGACTGCGCGCGCCTGCAACGCCACCAGACCCTGGCCTACCTGTACAACAACCAGAACAAGCCTGAATTCCACAAGCTCTTTGACGACACCCTCCGCGATGTGGCCGTGCTCAACACCGACATCTTCAGCGTGAAGGAGGACACCGGCGAAAAGATCATCCTCTTCGATGAGCTCAGCCAGTACATCAACAGCCCCGCCAAGCGCGACGCCTTCTGCATCGCCCTCGTCAACAAGCTGGTGCCCTTCAGCTTCGAGGGCATCTTCAACCAAAAGTTCGACTTCTTCGCCACCATCTTCGAGTACTTGATCAAGGACTACAACAAGGACGGCGGCGGCAAATACGCCGAGTACTACACCCCGCACGCCATCGCCAAGATCATGGCCGCCATCCTGGTGCCGGGGCCGGTAAGGAACGTGACCTGCTACGACCCCGGCGCGGGCACGGGCCAACTGCTCATGAGCTTGGCCCACGCCATCGGCGAGACGCAATGCACCCTCTACGCGCAGGACATCAGCCAGAAGAGCAGCAGCATGCTCCGCCTCAACCTGGTGCTGAACAACCTGGTGCATTCCATCCCCAACATCATCCAGGGCGATACCATCCGCCATCCCTACACCGGCGGCAGCTGGCCGGCGCAGTTCGACTACATCGTGAGCAACCCGCCCTTCAAGCTGGATTTCAGCGACCACCGCGACGAACTGGACAGCAAGGCCAACGCCGGGCGCTTCTTCGCCGGCATCCCCAAGGTGCCCAACAAGAAGAAGGAGAGCATGGCCATCTACCTGCTCTTCATCCAGCACATCATGCACGCGCTGGGGCCCAAGGGCAAGGCCGCCATTGTGGTGCCCACCGGCTTCCTTACCGCGCAAAGCGGCATCGAACTGAAGATCCGGCAGAAGCTGGTGGACGGCCGCATGCTGCGCGGCGTGGTGAGCATGCCCAGCAACATCTTCGCCACCACCGGCACCAACGTGAGCGTGCTCTTTTTGGACAAGGCCAACGCCAAGGGCGAGATCGTGCTGATGGACGCCAGCAAATTGGGCACCACCATCAAAGAGGGCAAGAACCAGAAAACGCTGCTCTCCGTGGAAGAAGAGGACCGCATCATCGAAACCTTCAACCAGCACCAGGCCATGGACGACTTCAGCGTGGTGCTGGGCTATGCCGAGATCGCCGCCAAGAATTACTCTTTCAGCGCGGGGCAGTATTTTGAGGTGAAGCTCAAACATGTGGAGATTACCCCACAGGAGTTTGCAATGAAGATCCGGGAACACCAAGCGGCTTTGTCCCGGCTCCATTCGGAGGTCACTGCATTGGAGAACAAGATTGAAGAGCACCTGGACGCGCTTTCATTATGAGGAAGTGGAGGCCTGAAAAGTTGGGCGACATTGCCGAGGTGCTGCTCGGTAAAATGCTCGATAAAGAGAAGAACAAGGGCGAACCACATCCATATCTGTCTAACAAGGACGTTCGCTGGGGTGCGTTCAATACCGAGGGTCTCAACCTCATGCGATTTGAGGCGGATGAACATGAACGGTTCGGGCTCAGGTACGGCGACCTTGTTGTTTGTGAGGGTGGTGAACCGGGTCGATGTGCGATCTGGCGGGAGGAAGTGGCCGACATGAAGATCCAGAAGGCCCTGCATCGCGTTCGGGTCAACGAGGGATACAGCAACGAGTTCATCTACTACAGGATGCTTCTTGCAGGTAGAACAGGTGGCCTTGACAAGTACCTGATAGGTTCAACTATCAAGCACCTGACCGGGGTAAACCTGAAGCGGGTCGAGTTCGATTATCCAACCTACGAAGAACAGAAACGCATCGCCTCCGTCCTCTCCGCCCTCGACGCCAAGATCGCCCTGAACACGCGGATCAACGCGGAGCTGGAGGCCTTGGCCAAGTTGGTGTACGACTACTGGTTCGTGCAGTTCGATTTTCCCATCAGCGCCGCCCAGGCCAAGCGCATGGGCAAGCCTACGCTGGCCGGCATGCCCTACAAGAGCAGCGGCGGGGCCATGGTACACAACCAGGAGCTGAAACGGGAGGTGCCGGAGGGGTGGGAAGCTGACACACTCGACAGTTTCGTTGAACTGACACGAGGTGTGACTTACAGCAAGGATGATCTTACTGATTGCACAGACGAGAATGCCATTCCATTGCTCCGTGCAACGAACATTAGCGGTTCAGTAATCGACCTTCGCGACCTCCAGTACGTACCGAAGTCGATCGTATCGGAAGACCAGCTTCTACGCTTCCCTGATGTTCTCATTACGATGTCCAGCGGTAGCAAGGCGCACGTTGGCAAGAAGGCATACTTCTACTTCGATGACAGGGTCTGCTTTGGGGCCTTCTGTTCAAGGATCCGGATCAATAAGGACTACACCTTCTACGTCGGAAACTTCTTGAAGTCCGATTGGTTTGGTAGTCACATTCGGAACGTTAGCCTGGGCACGAACATCAACAACCTCACTAACGAACATATCAAGGGTTGCTCGATACTCCGCCCTACGAAGGATGTCGTGGCGGTTTTCGAGAAACTGGTCGCACCTCTCTTTGACCTCATCGGTAGCAACGTGAGACAGAACCAGGAACTCACCACGCTGCGGGATTGGCTGTTGCCATTGCTGATGAACGGGCAGGTGGTGGTTCGATCAGATGCTTCGACTTCGCTCAGTGCAAGTGATCAGGCGATCGGGCGATCAGATGCTTCCGCCGCAGCCTTGGCGAAGGAGGATGATGGGAGTGTGGGTCCGCCATCGCGCAGCGCTACGGCGGAGAACATGTCGATGGCTGCGGAGCCTGCGGGGCGGTATGGGAAGAAGCGTTGATCAGCCGACCGCTACCTGCTTGCGCTCATCAAGGAAGGCGCGTCGTTGGGCTTCGTCATTCCAATCCACCAGTTCGCCCTCGTTGCCCAGCATCTTCCGGCTATTCTCCATGTACTCGGTCGCAGTTGCATCCGGGTCGGTCTTCACCACGGAGATCGCCTTCATCCCGGACGGCCCCTTCAAGCGGTGGATGTCCTTGTACATGTAGGCGGTAAGGCCGGCGTGTTCATACAAACGCTTGCCTTGGCCATGTGTGAAGTCAAAGGTCTCGATCAGGTACAGCACGCTGTTCTCCTGTGAAAACTCAGGCCGGTACACTACGCTACCACCTCCTACGACGGGTTGTCGCCGACGCACCGGATGCACAATGCCCTCGGGTGTCTTGTGGTCGTCCACAAGAATATTCAGGTCAAGCAGTTCCGTTGCGATGGAATTGGCCAGCTGCGTGCCCGTCACCAGCACGGGGTCGCCCTCGCGCACGGCTTCGGCAAAACCCTTGCCCACGAACCTGGAATAGAGGTGATCCACCACCTGCTCCAGCGGGTCGTCCCCTATGTCTAGCACATTGCCGCCTTTGATCAAGCCATAGTTTGAGCGTTCCCCATCAATGAGGTCTTCCAGCTTGGGAACCGTTTGGCCCTGGTCCTGCCAATACTTCACCCATTGCAAAAACACGTCGGGTTCGTTCAAGGGCCGCAGCTTTCGCCTGTCCATGGTGCCCGTTTCATCCTCTCCCAGAAAGCGCGAAAGCGTACGTTCGCCCATGCGTGCTATCACGCCCACATTGCGCGGCTCCTTGCGCAAGGGGTCCGCCTGGTATTGGGCAATGAGGTATTGTACGCGGGCATTCATGGTTTCCACGGAAGGGTCCCTAAGTTAAGGCTTGGGAACGCTTGTTTGTTCGCGGCAACAATGTTCGGCAACCGGGTACGCCGGTCCATCAGGTATGCGCGAAAGAAATCCACGTTGCCGGGTTCAAGGCCTACTTCCACGGCTTTATTCAAGGCATCGGTGATCTGGTGTTCGGCCACCGCCATGATGCGCTGGTGCCAGCGCTTGAAGGTGCTGGCATCCACGAGCTCCTGTGCCAGGCAATGGGCCCCGATGGCAGGCAGGTCGCGCATTTTCTCAGCGTATTCCCGTTGTGGCAGGTCGGTAGGCATCAATGCACGGGAGTGGTCGAAGAGCTGAACGGCGTCCGTTTTCTCATAGTGCATCAGGTTCTTGGCATGGCGGTCCGGATTGAGGGCCCAAGCATCGAACAACACAATACCGGCGCAGAGGTCCGGCTGGCGTGCCACCAATAGTTCGGGTATCACGGGTGGCAGCTTTTCACCCGACAGGTTGAAATTCAATGACACGAACCAGGACCTATCCCCTTCCTTGACCAGAAAACCCGGTGGAACAGGAAGGCCGACAGCCGCAGCTAAACGGGCGCAGATGTACTCGTTGGCCACGATGTGCGGCTCCGCAGGGTTGCTCGTCTTGGCCACGCCCGAAACACTGATCAAGCGGGGTTCCGAAACACCTTCACCGACCGGGTCTCCCCAATCCATTATCTTATAGTGCGTGGCAGGCATCTTGGGTAAATATGGCGTTTTTCGGATTGACCGGTTCAGGAGGGAAAACGATGAACCCCGTTGGCCGGGGTTCATCCTGCTTGGCCTTTTGGCCTGTAGTACCGAAGGTTCGCAGCAAGTTTACTTGCGCTCCTTCTCGGTGGTGCGCGGATGGCGCTCCGCATATCGCCGGGTTACGAATTGCCCGGACTCCGAACTGCGGTAGTTGTGTCCTTTCCCGGACGACGAACCACCTCCATGTTTGCCTCTGTTTGCCATGGATTCAGGTTGGACGCGGGAGTGGTTTGCCCGCTGTCCGGGAAACGAAGTTAATCGTTGGCTCAACGTCATGTCGTATGAATGTATCCCAGCAACATGTTGATACTCAGAAGGCTTTAACTGTTAACCACTTCAAAATAACAGTTACATTTGCCGTCTTTGTTTTGACGTGTATTATGTCATCCGTGCTTAGGACCATCCGATGTCTTTTCAATGGCAAGACGGACGTAGGCGAGCACCTCGTTACACAATTGACTGCTTTCGTTCTTGAAGAACAGGCAGATTGCGAGAACGGTCGATCAGATGCTTCCGCCGACCGCGTGCGACCGAAGCTGGCGGAGGCGCAAGCCTTGTGTTACTCGCCGAAGCACAGCGAAGGAGAGGCGAAGGAGGATGATGGGAGTGCGGGTCCGCCTTCGCGCAGCGCTACGGCGGAGAACATGGCGATGGCTGCGGAGCCTGCGGGGCGGTATGGGAAGAAGCCAGCTTGAGGGGTGATGCCTCAAGCCACTTTGCGCAACAGCTTCCGCTCAAAGTCATCACGGGCATCGAGTGATGCGATCATTTCGCCGCCCACATTGGAAAGGCGGGCCAGGTCGGGGCGCGGAATGGTGCCTTGGTCGGCGAAGATCAGGAGCGAGTCGAAGTCGGCATTGGCACGCTTCAGCCGCTCCAGCACAATGGTTGCCAGGCGGGCCTTGTCCTTGTTGGGCACGCCGAATACGAACAGCGGGGCATGCTTCCCCTCGATCCTATAGTCGATGGGATAGTCACGGGCATTATCCATCGCCTCGTACACGTAGTCTTCACTGATCTTTTCGGCAGCCACAATGCGCATCAGGTTCTCCCGCAGGTCTTCGTAGAACGTGGATTCCGCTCTTGCCCGGTTCAGGAAGGTGATGTCGTTGAGCTTGATCAGCGCGTGGGAGAGACGGAAGATGGCGGGTGCGAGGCTGTCCGGCTCGGCATCCACATAGAACTCGCCCTCATCCTCGGCGATCTTGCCCTCGGCCATGATCTGGTCGAAGAGCTTGCCCCGTGTGCCCTTGCGGAACTTGTCGGTATCGTTTTCATAGCTCAGGTGATTGAGCGTGTGCCCCATGTCGCTCACCCGCAAGAGTCCGCCCGGCAGTTGCTTCAGATACACCTGGTAAGGGTCGCCATCCGGGAAGGAGAAGGGTGTACGGATGATGGCCAGTTCCTTGTTTTTGGGCAATACCTGCACCTCGGAACACATCGCCTTGCAAAGCAACTCCTGTAGTTTGGGCAGGTCGGCGTTCATGTTACTGGGAACAACGTAGGTTCATCCGGTTGTGTTGCAAGCCCCGAAATACGGCAGTCCGTCACCAAGCAATGCAGGGCACCGGCAAGAGTTCTGTAACGATCCGTTGTTGATGCATGGCCTTCGGGCTTGAATCCAGCCTGAATATAACGCTCGGTGGTCCTGTGGATATGGCACTTGGCCTCCAACCATTCATTCTCGAGGCGGTTGAAGTGGTCCAAGTGCGGTCCGTTGTATCGGCAAAGCGTGAGTGTTTCACCGTTCGGGGCCAGCCAGCTTAGGCCACAGGAGAAGTCGTCCTCCATGCCTGGCCTGGTGTTTTGCCGGGTATAGACCTGGAAGGTGTGCTCCTTCCTATCATCTGCAAGCGCGTAGTTCCGCTGCAGTCGTCCTTCGATCCTACTGTCGCGTGCACCCGGGTTGGCAACCCGCTTGGGCAAACCCAGCAGGCGCTCAATTTCTGCATCGTTGATCGATTCAAAAGCCATTGCACGAACATACGGCAAGGGTGGGAACCGGTATTGGCACAACTACGCGGCTTGTTTATGACCAACGCTACGGGATTGGCTGTTGCCATTGCTGATGAACGGGCAGGTGGTGGTGGGATCGGAAGATCAGAAGATCAGTCGATCAGATGCTTCCGCCGCAGCCTTGGCGAAGGAGGATGATGGGAATGCGGGTCCGCCTTCGCGCAGCGCTACGGCGGAGAACATGGCGATGGCTGCGGAGGCGGTGGGGCGGTATGGGAAGAAGAAATGAACCTGCCACTGCGCCATAGCATCACGGAGCTCGTTCGGGTGTGGGACACGAACATCAACCCGGTGCAGGTGATCGCCGATGATGTGAAGGACTATGTGGCCAAGCACAACCGCGGCCAGGCGCCTTGTACCCGCTTGCGGAACGAGGTGCTGGCGCATGCCTACGCGGGGATCTGGGGCTTGCCTGTGCTGGAGGCTGCGCTCCTGAAGGTGGACCCGCTGCATGTGGGGCGGCACCTATCCGGCACGTGCCAACCCGCCTACTTCAAGCACACCTGTTTCGCAACGCGCTTCCGGAAGGACTCCACCGAGTTCAACCGGTTCCTGGACCAAGCTAACGCCTACGAGGGCAAGCGGTTCGTGAACCGGCAAGACCTGTTGAAGATCGCCCTCTTTGATATCTGGCTGGCCAACGATGACCGCACCGGCAACCACCCCAACCTGCTGGTAACGGCCGACGGCGAAGGGTTCACCATCCGGGTGATGGACCACGAAGGCATTTTTTACGGGAACAACCCGGAGCGGCCCTTGCCGCATTTGACCTTGGAAGACAGCATCTTGACCCATCCGGCCCTGCGGAACCTGCTGGGCCGGAACTTCAAAAGAAACACGAACCTGGTGCAGCAGGCCGTGGGGAACTTCTACCTTTGGGCCTCGGCTTGTGAACAACGCACCGATGAGATCCTTTCCCTGCTGCCCGCCGATTGGCGCATCGATGTAGCCACCTTCCGGCCGTTGGTGCAGCAACGGCTTTTTGCGCAGGACCGGCTCCGGGCCGTTGAACACCACTTTCACGAATTGCTGCAGCAATGCTGAGCAGAACGCCAGCGCCGGGCCTCGGCGCCATGAGATGAGCTTCTACTCCATCCTCTTTGCCGGTATCAACCCGGCCAGCGGCGACCAGCTCGCCGTAGGGCTCTTCATGCGCGGTGCGCAACAACTGCACTTCGCCTGGAGCAGGCACCGCACGGCCCTGATCAGGGAACTGATGGGCGCCGATGCGGAAAAGCTGCTGGTGCAGAACCTGAAGGCCCTGGAGCGCAAGGCCGCCGAAGAGGCCCTGCCGGAACAGCACGGAACCGCCATGCAGGTTGAAAGCCGCCACGCCGGCCATGAACTCAACGAACCCTACTTCCACTACCTGGCCAAGTACAGCACGAACCTGCTGACCATCGGGCCGGCAACGTCCATCACCTTGGAAGCAGGCGGGGAGCAATTCAAAGAGCTGTTCCGCCTGTTGGTGGACGACCGCTCCCCGGCTGTTGCCAGTAGCCGCGCACGGGATATCGACGAAACGAAATCACGGCTGAAGGAGCGCATTGCCGCCCGGGTGAACTGGGATGCCCGCATCACCCGCGAGGAGGTGCCCGGCCTGCTCTTTCCCTCGGTCCAACTGGATTTCGTGGGCCGGAACGGACAGGACGTGATCGGCGAGGTGGTGGATTTCGAGAAGCGCGAGTTCCACCTCGAGGCGGACATCAACAAACTGGCCAACGTGGCCTACGTGCTGCAACAGGCCGGCCGCTTAGGCAAAGCTTACGTGGTGGGCGACGAACCGGATGCGGGGGAATACCCCCGCCAACATGAGGCATGGAAGGCCCTGAACGGGTCCACACAGCTGGAGCTGGTCCCCACCGATGAGATGGACCGCATTGTGGAGCACCTGAATGCGAAGAACGTGCAGCCGTGGAGGAGGAGCTAAGGCATCCTGCCTGGCCTGTCTTTTTCGGCTTCCTTGGTGCTGGCGTGGGCACTGGGCCATCTTCAGATCATAAGAGAGTAGCCCGGATGGATTTCATGGGTCCCGGATGCGGCCGCGCATTGACGTGTGCAACTTGAGCGGTGGAACACATGGGACACCCACTGCCTGGCCGGTCACACGGATGGGGCGTGCATCTTGGTTATTCAACCCCCGACCAGTTCACTCTTCCAGGTCGCGCTGGATGATCTCGCCCATGCGTTTCCGAAAAGCGGGTACGGCGTCCCGTGTAACCGTGCACGCATCGTTCATTCGGGTCATCCGGTCAGGACGCAATTGCTCCGCATTGACATAACCGTTCAGTTCGTACACATCGCGCATGCGCATTTCCGCATCTTGGACCTTGCCGACCAATTGGGCAAACTCCTTGTTGAACGCTTCATCGAAGTACTTCTCGCACTTGATCTTGGCTAGGGCCAGGGCATGAGCTACACGGCGCAAGCCGTCGATCACTTCACGCTTGGCTTCATCCGGTCCGGAGGTCGGCGGTTGCAGGCTTTTCCAAGCCAGGAACTGGGCTTGTTGCCATTCAGCCATGCAGTCGTCGGCGGCTTCCAAGGCCTTGAAGCGTGCGGTGTGCAGCAGGTCGTAGCGCTTCAGGTTGCGGGCGTAAAGTTTTCTGATGCGCTCCAATCGGACGGCGACCCAGGTGCCGAGTACTGCAATTACCGCCAATTGAGCGAGGGCGATCCAGTCGGCGGCTTGCATCGAATAGGCTTTTGGTGGCGCTGCTCCATGGCAATTCATGTGCCACCATGCCCTACGCCCCACGCATTTATGAATGGCCTGGCCATCATGCGTGGCCAAAACCACATCCCAGGCGGGAGCGAGGCTGATCGCGACTGGGGTGGTAACCGGATCCCCCCGCCCGCATTTCCCCCCGCCGCTTACCTTTGTGCATGGAAAATTCCTCTGTTGCACCCGCCCGCAAGCAGGGTGGGCGCCCGGCCAAGGAGGCCACCCCGCTTTCCGACCGCTTCGCAGTTCAAGGCCTCACCTATGATGACGTGCTGCTGGTGCCCGCCTATAGCGAGGTGTTGCCGCGCGCGGTGGACATCCGCACGCGCTTCAGCCGCAACATTGCCCTGAACCTGCCTATCGTGTCCGCTGCCATGGACACGGTAACGGGCAGCGCCTTGGCCATTGCCATCGCCCAGCAGGGCGGCATCGGGGTAGTGCACAAAAACCAGGGCATCGAACAGCAAGCTGCCGAGGTGCGCAAGGTGAAGCGCAGCGAAAGCGGCATGATCACCGATCCGGTGAAACTGTTGGTGGATGCCACCGTGGGTGATGCGATGAAGCTGATGGCCGAGCACAAGATCGGCGGCATCCCCGTGGTGGACGAGGGCGACCGCCTGGTGGGCATCGTCACTAACCGCGACCTGCGTTTCCAAAAGCAGTTGGACAAGCCGGTGGCCCAAGTGATGACCAAGGACAATGTGATCACCGCGCAGGCCGAGGTGAGCATGGCCCAAGCCTCTGACATCCTGCAGGAATACAAGATTGAGAAGCTTCCGGTGGTGGATGGGAAGGGAAAGTTGATCGGCCTGATCACCTACAAGGATATCCTGAAGCTGAAGCAAAGCCCCAATGCGTGCAAGGACCACCTGGGCCGGTTGCGGGTGGCTGCGGCCATCGGCGTTACCGGGGACAGCTTGGAGCGTGCGGCGGCGCTGGTGGAGGCCGGCGTTGATGCATTGGTGATCGATACCGCGCACGGCCACCACATTGGGGTGCAGGACATGCTGCGCCGGATCCGGAAGGCATTTTCATCCGTGGACCTGGTCGTGGGCAACGTGGCCACCGCTGCGGCGGCACAAGCCCTGGTGGATGCCGGGGCCGACGCGGTGAAGGTGGGCATTGGCCCGGGCAGTATCTGCACCACGCGCGTGATCGCGGGGGTGGGCGTGCCCCAGCTAACGGCCGTGCACGATTGTGCCCAGGCCATTGCAGGGAGTGGAGTGCCCGTGATCGCCGACGGGGGTATCCGCTATACGGGCGACGTGGTGAAGGCCATTGCCGCAGGCGGCGATTGCGTGATGATCGGTTCGCTCTTTGCAGGCACCGAGGAAAGCCCCGGCGAAACGGTGATCTATGAAGGCCGCCGATTCAAAACCTACCGTGGCATGGGCAGCTTGGAGGCCATGCAAAAAGGCAGCAAGGACCGCTACTTCCAAGACATGGAGGATGACATCAAGAAGCTGGTGCCCGAAGGGATCAGCGGTCGCGTACCCTTCAAAGGGCCCCTGCATGAGGTGGTCCACCAGCTGGAAGGCGGGCTGAGGGCCGGCATGGGCTATTGCGGCGCAGCCGATATCGCGGCGTTGCAACAGGCCACCTTCATGCGCATCACGCCGGCGGGCATGCGCGAAAGCCATCCACACGATGTGTTCATCACCCGCGAGGCACCGAACTACAGCATGGGTTGATCAGCAATTTGCCAATTCGCCAAAGGCTGAAGTTGGTACGCCCGGCGCAGTTGTTCAACCCGTAACGGAAGATGGAAGGGTTGTTCGTTGTTGGTTGTTAGGGTGTGGTTCGTAGGGCGTAGCTCACACCGCGCACTATCAGCTACGAACTACATGCCGCTCACTCCCAATCCAAAAAGCGCGATATCGTACTTCACGGGGTCGGCGGGGTCGAAGCGGCGCAAGGCCAAGGTGAGTTCCTCCACGGCTTTCCAATCATCCTGCTTGCGGTGAAGCAAGCCCAGCTCACGTGCTATCCGGCCGGTATGCACGTCCAAGGGCACGCGCAGGACCGATGCGGGGATGCGCTTCCATAGGCCCAGGTCCACCCCCCGGTCGGCTGGCCGCACCATCCACCGAAGGAACAAGTTGATGCGCTTGGCATTGCTGCCGTGCTGCGGGTTCGCCACGTGCTTTTCCGTGCGCTGTGCGTGCTTGGGCTCCAGCAGGCGCTGGCGGAACAAGCCGATCATTTCAGCCATCGGCGGCAATGGCGTATGGGGACGGGCTGGCAGAAAAGCCGCTTCAAGCCCGCCGTGGTGTTGGTACAGGTGGCGAAGTCCGAGGATGAAGGTGCGCAAGTCGCCGCCGTTGAAGGTGCGGTGCACAAAGGCATCCACGCGCTTCAGTTCACGTTCGTCGGCGTACATCACAAAGTCGAACGGCCTCCCGTCCATCAATTCCGCCATGCGCCAAGCGTTGGCAATGATGGCCTTGCGTTGGCCCCAGGCAATGGTGGCCGTCAGGAAGCCGATCGCTTCGGCATCCTGGCGCAGGGAGAAGGAACGCGGCACCTGGATCGGGTCGTCCACGAGGAATGCCGGGGTAGCATACCGGTGGTAGGCATCATCGAGCAATTCGCGCAACCCTGCGGCACGTGGCATTTCCCGCGTCATGGGCGAACTGGTGGCCTCACGGACCCGCTTCCACTGCAATGGCCAGCTTCATGCATTGCCCGGACGGGATGTCGGCCCGCTCACTTCCGGGGTGCGGCACCAGGCTCCGCTTTCGGCGATGGTGAGGCCACGGGCGGCGCGGGGTTGGGGGATTCCCGTGTGCCATCCACTCCTTTTACGGCCTGGGGTTTCGGCCCCGGTGAAGGAGCCGTTTGCAGCACACGCGACTTCTTCACGCGTTTGGTGACCGGGCCTGGCTTCGGGAGGGGTTGGCCAGTTGCCGGTTTAGCCGCGCTGTGGTCGGATACGCCCTGGCTCCCGGTGTCTTTGCCCGGTGCCATTACCGGCGCATGGTTCAAGGTGTCCTGTTGGTACCACAAGCACGGAACCTGTACGTTCTCCACCTGCTCCCCAATGACGCCGCAACTCGTGGCCGTGCGCCCTTCCGCATCCATGACCGAAATGCACCCCGCGCCTACCTTGTCCAGTTCGTTGCGAAGAATGGTGTAGGGTGCCACGCCACCTTGCACGTGCCAGGTGGCACCACCTTCGGCACGCACCTCATGGCGCAGGATGTGGTTATTGGCACTGTTCGGGTCGAATTCGCCGCAGTAGTAATTGATCACCACGCGGTCCGTGGTGTGCACGACAACGCTGAAGTCGCCGCCTTCGATCATTGCCGGCATGCTCATCACAAGGAGGGAGTAGATCAGTGTGTGCATGGCGCGGGGTATTTATAGGGTAAATGTACGATCCAAATGATGCACGTTTAAGTGCACAAGAACCATGCCTGTTTCCGTTCGGGGTAAACAAGCTCCGGAATAAACTGGAAGGCCCTCATACCAATTAGCCATTCAATATCCACTGGCGTCCGGGACAACATCCCAACACCGGCTGCGACACCCTCCGGGGTCGGCGCGCACACGGGCCTGTTGGTCTATAAGCTTTGACCCCTCCGGGGTCAGGCCCCTTTGTTGACGCTGGGTTCTTGACCCCGGAGGGGTCGCAGCTTGTAACATTTGCCCACCACATGGTATTCGACCCCGGAGGGTGTCGCAGCCGGTGTGCCTGACACGGGGAGCTGCGTTGCACGCCCCATCCATTTCCATACAGGGCAGGGCGCCCCGACCTATGCCGTTGCTTATCCCGGACACCAATGATTCAATATCAGCCGATCTGCTTGCTCTTTTTCCACATGGCTTCTCCGTGCCATGCGTTCCGTAGGCACCGCTACGCAACGCCCGTTACGGATCGCCCTGCGAAAAATTAGCTGCGCATCTTTGGCCGGAATTGAATGTCTAATTGGTATTAAGCGTCCTGGCGCTGCCAATTGCGCTCGATCACTTCCAGCAATTCCTCGTGGATCGCGTTGTTGCTGGCCACGATCTCTTCGTCGAACACTGGATCCTTGGCAGGGTGGAAGCCACTGACACGTCCGCCGGCCTCGCGGACCAGGATGACGCCAGCGGCCACGTCCCAGCTGTTGAGCCCGTATTCGTAAAAGGCTTCGAAGCGTCCGCAGGCCACGTAGGCCAGGTCGGCGGCGGCACTGCCCAAGCGGCGGATGCCCCGGGTACGGTGCATCAGCTCGCGCAGCAGGTCCATGTATTCGCTCTCAAAGCCGAAGTCGTCGTATGGAAAGCCGGTGGCCAGGAGGCTGTCCTGCAATTGGTCCCTGGTGGATACGCTGATGGGGTTGCCATTGAGGGTGGCGCCGCCGCCCCGCCAAGCCGCAAAGCATTCGTCGCGCGTCACCTCCAGCACTACGCCCAGCAGAATTTCCTCCTTTTGCACCAAGGCCACACTGGTGCAATAGCTGGGCACGCCGTGCACGAAATTGGTGGTGCCGTCCAAGGGGTCGATCACCCAATTCAGGCCCTGGGAGGGTTCGCCCGTGCCCTCCTCGGCGATGAAGCCGGCTTCCGGGAGCAATTCACGCAGTCCTTCCACGAACCGCTGCTCAGCCTCCTTGTCCACGTAGCTCACTAAGTTGTTGAGGCTCTTGTTTTCCACCCGGTCATCGGTGAAGCGTTGGCTTTCCACGCGGATGAACGCCGCCACGTCCCTGCTCAGCAGGGCTACTTGTTCAGTGAGCTTTTTCAGGTCCATGGGAATGATGTCTTTTCAGGGCGATCAGGCTACCAGCGCCCAGGAGCACCAGCCCGAGGCTGATCACTTCGGCCTGGGTCCACGTACCGAGGAAGAGTTCGTTGACTCGGATCTTTTCGATCAGGAAGCGTTCCACGCCGTTCATGATCAAGTAAACCGCAAAAAGCGCTCCCGGCAGCCCAATGCGCTTGCGCAGCCACCACAACGCGCCGAAAAGCAGCAGGCACATGATGGTTTCATAAAGCGGGGTGGGGAAGACGCCCGGCACCAAGTGGGTGCAGTAACCCTCGAAGCAGGTGCCGTCCGTGATGGGAACACCGCTGTACCCGCCCCGGTGCGGGCCCAGCACGGCGTTTACGTTGTTGGGGTAGTCGTAGCTCCACAACCACTGGGGGATCCCCCCCGGCTTGGTGGCAGTGTTGGCAATGCCCCAGTCGCCGTCGCCGCTCACCTGGCAGCCCAAGCGCCCGATGCCATAGGCCAGCATCAAACCTGGAGCGGCAGCGTCCATGCTGGGAAGGATGGCCATGCCGTGCTTTTTGAAGTAGCGCACCACCATGGCGCCCGCCACGATGAGGCCGCCATACATGGTGAGTCCCGAGACCAGGTCTTGCACATTGCCCGTGGCCACCAGGTCCAGGAAATCGCGGGGGCTCTCCAACCAATGGAAGACCTTGGCACCGACAAAACCCCACAGTGCGGCTGTAAGTGTGATGTTGCCCGCTTGTTGCCATGGGTGCACGGTAAGGGTTTCCTGCTTGGGTTGCGGCAAGCGCTGCTTTTGCTTTTCGCGCCACAGCAGCCACACCAGCAAGGCTGCCACGGCAATGCCGCCTGCGAAACTGCCTTTGCCGCTGAGCAGGAAGCCTGGCGGATTGGCGGTAACCTCGGCGGAGTACAGCAGGATGTAGAGGCCCTTCCAGCCCAGGATGAATCCCACCAGGCCTTGCATGGCTAATTCACCCGGCTGCGCACCAGCCCCCACGGTCACGGTGCGCTGCGTAGCTTGTAACAGGCCCGCTCCCTCCTTGCGCCGCAATTCCAGCACCAAGGTCCAATACGCCGCCATGAAGGCAATTGCCACGAAGAACCCAAAACTGTTGAGGAACTTCAGCACGGGCCAGTCCAGCCCGGTGAGGTCCAGGAGGGCATGGTAGAGGGTGGGGTACATGGTATGGCGGGCAGTCTGTTTGCCGGTCAGAAGGAGCCCTGCTCTCCACGAATGCGGAACCCCGGCGGCGTCGGTTTTACGGTGGCGAAGATATCGGCATGTGGAGAAAGCACAGCGGGCAAGACCCGAGCCGGGGAGGGGAAGTCAGCGGATTTCGCCCGGCTTGCGTGCGGTAGGGGGGATAGAAACGAAGGGGCCGCCCTTTCGGACAGCCCCTTCATGGCCTGGTAATGCTTTGGTTACCGCTTCACAAATCGCGCGCGTGCTTGGATCGCTCCTTGGCGGTCGGTGATCAGCAGGTTGTAACTGCCGGGTGCAAGATCCGAAATGTCCAAACGGGTTGTCCCGTCCTGCTCCATGGTCAATTTGCCCAGCATGTCGAACACCTTCACATGCACAGGGGCTTGGCCCGGGGTGGTGATGAACAACTCCGTGGTGGCCGGGTTGGGGTGGATGGCCACGCCTTGCACGGCAGCTTCCTCGGTAATGCCCACGTTCTCTTCGCACACGCACGTGTTGCTCCACGTTCCGCCGAAGCCGCTGGTGGCGATGCAGGGTGTGCCCGGCATAGCCGGCCCGTCCACCACGCCTTCGCAATCCACCACACTGGGGCCGGACACCACCAAGGAGTAGTCCTCAGCCTGCCCGTAGGTGTAAGTGGCGCAGGGGTCGGTGGGGGCGGTGGTGCGGTTCTTGATGATCCGCATGTACGAGGTGCCGAGCACGGCATTGGTGGGCACTTGGATGGTGGCTGAGCGAACGTTGGTGCACAGGTCGTTGGTCAATTCGCCCAAGGAGCTGTATGCATCAAACACGCCGTCGCCGTTCCAGTCGAAGTGCACCACGATCCGGTTGGAGTTGTTGCCATTGGTGTTGCCCGTGACCGAGATGACGTAGGAACTGCCCGTTTGCACATGCGCCACCACGGAAGAGAAGTCCTCCAAGCCGGGAGATCCGTTGATCGCGGGATCGGAATCGTGGTTGATGTCCGAGAACGTGACGTTGCAGATCGGCTCCACCGTGCTGAAGCTCGTGGTGCAGTAGCACTCCGTAGGGCCTTTGAGGGTTACCTGCAGCGGGGTGCTGTACGCGGTGCCTCCGCCGTCGCAGGTCATTTCCAAACGGTACCAGGTCGTCGCGGTTTGGGAGGTGCTGTACGTGGCTGCGGTGCTGTTGCCCGGGGCATCGGCCCAGATGGTCCCATTGGAGGATACTTCCCACTGGTAGCTGATGCCCGCATAGGTGGATTGGTCTTCAATGCCCAGCATGAAAGCCACTCCGGGGCATACGCTGGCGGGGCCCGTGGTGGCACCGGGGTCAGGCGTGCCTGAGCAGACCTCCACGGACACCACGGAAATGTCATCCAAGGAAATGTACCAGGGCGCACTGGTGATCATGCCCTTGATGCCGATGTAATACATGCCGGTGGTGGCCGGGGAGAAATCACCCTCCACCACTTGGTAGTCACCGTTGACCAGCCCTTGCGCGTTCACCACGGTGTTTACCATGCCCGCCTCGGTGGGGTCGTTGCCATAAGCCAAGGTGAGGCTTGCGTTGGCGGCCGTGGCACCATCTTGGCGTGCATAGGCTGTGAACCGGTAGACGGTGCCGGCATTGAGGTTGATGGGGTGGAACAGCCAATCGGTGTTGCCATATTGCAGATAGGCGTTGAAGGCCCCCGTACGGGCTTGCCGGTTGTAGGTGGTCATGCTGCTGTTCGCGGTCCAGGCATTGCCGCCGCCGGTGCTCAGCTGGGACCAGCAGCCGCCCACACCCGTTTGATCGGCATAGCCGCTTTCGAACCCTTCGGTGAAGGGTGCGTCGGCCGCTACGCAGGGGGTGGTGAAGCTGCCTGTTCCCACCGTGCTGCTCAGATCGCCTGCTCCGCAATCGCTGCCTACATACAGGCTGTACGTGGTGTTGGGCTCCAGGCTGGAAATGGTGACGTTGGTGTCGTTGGTGGTGCCGTTGTCCACGATCTGGTCATTGGCATCGTGCAGTTCCCAGGAGTAACCACCTGCCGGATCGCTGCTGCTGGGGTTCCAGGTGAAGTCCACGCCGGAGGCGCTCAAATTGCTGAGCCCAAGGCCGGTGGGCGGCAGGCAGGTGGGAATGGTGCCGGTGCTGAACTGGATCTGCGCAATGGAACTCTGCGGGCCGTAGTTGGCTTCCGGTGGCGAGGACGGGTCGGGGTTGGTGCCGTCGCTGTAATAGAGCAGCCCGCGGTTACTGCCCGCACCGAACGACGCCCAATTGGCCGTGCAGCTATAACCGCCTACGTTTTCATCCACTGCTACCACCATGTTGCTGGTGCCGTCCCACAAGAATCCGGGGTTCAGGTTGATCTCCATCCACTCGCCCTCCACCGGGTTTACCGGACCGGAGTAAACCAGTTCCATCGCAGAAAGAGGTATCCAATCGGTGGTGCTGCTGAAGCTGGCTTGCGTGGTGTTGCCCATGTACACGGTCCAGTTGTTCCAGTTGGCAGGTGTGGTGCTACCCCCCGTGTATTTGAACGCGATCTTGGTGATGTAGGGCTGCCCCAGGTATTCGCTGGCTAAGTAGATCTGCTGCGAATAGTTGTACCCATAGCAGGTGTAGATGGGGAAATAGCCGTTGGTACCGGCACCGCCACCGATCTGCACCAAGCCGGGCGTGAAGCCCAGGCCCATGGTCCAAGCACTTTCGCTGCCATCGCACACGCCCTGCACGTAAACCATGTAGGCCGTGCCGTTGGCCAAGGGCCCCAAGGTGATCGCCGGTGTGCCCGAGGCCACGTTGCCGCTGAGCTCCAGGCCAATTGGGCCGCTGCCCGGCTCCCCGGAGGTGCGCACCTCGTAGTTGTAGCTCAATGAGGCGTTGTCCGTCCAAGTGATGTCCACGCTGGTGTCGGTCAGGTTGCTCAAGCCAACACCTTCCGGAGGTACACAATCGGGAACGGTGATCTCCACCAGATAATCCTCGGTCTCTGCAAACGTGGTGGAGATCACGCAGGGATCCAATGAGCCGCCATCCTGGAAATAGGTGTACTGCACGCGCAGGCGGTGCACACCCGGGGCTGCACTCACCATGAACGGCGGGAAACTCGTTGCTGTGGATGCGGGGATGTTGTTGCCGAGGAAGGCTACCCGTTCGGCGGCCTCGAACAATCCATTGTCGTTGTAGTCGATCCAAATGGCCGCACCGTGGTTGCCGCTGCCCGTCCCGCCGGTAATGGATGCCGCATAGGTGGATCCCGCGAGCAGTTGGGCGGCCGGAACGGTACCGGTGTAATCGGAGTATCCGTCAATACCCTCCGAAGGGGCGGAGGTGTTGTTCAGGTCGGCCAAGGTGAAGTTGATGATCTCATCCGCGTTGTTGGCCGCGCCGGTGGGGATGCAGTAACACTCGTTGGGCGCGTTCATGGTCACCAAGAGCGGGGTGCTGATCGCCGTGCTATGCTCATCGCAGGTGACTTGTACCCGGTACCAAGTGTCTTCGGACTGGGTGGTGGCATAGGTGCTTGCCGTGCTGGTGCCTGGTGCATTGGCCCAAGTAGTGCCGTCCGTGGAAGTTTCCCACTGGTAGGTGATGCCACTGTTCGTCGACGGGTTCTCCACACCCAGTGTGAAGGGTACTCCCAAGCAAGCGCCCGAAGGCCCCGTGGTGGCGCCTGGGGCGGGCGTGCCCACGCAGGGTTCCGCCGCCCAGTTCAGCTCGATGTGGATGGTGTAATTGGTGGTTGGGGGCGCATCCCAAGTGGAGATGACGAAGTAGTAGGTGGTGCCCCCCAGCACGGGCAGGTTGGGTATGGAACGGGTGGCTCCGCTGATCGCCGTGTGGTAGCCCACCGTGCTGCTGAACGGGCACCCGGTAAAAGCCCACAGGCCGATCCAATCGTCGTCATTGGTGGTGGAGATGGTGATCTCCTGGTTGCCTGAAGGCGTGTAGGCGTACACCACGTCGAAACCCGTCAGGTAATAATTGCTGCCGGTTCCGTTGGTGACGGCGTCAGTAGCCACCGGAGGGACATCCGCTTGGCCATAGTCGTTGCCATAGGTGGAAGTGTTCCCGGCATCATCAAAGGGCAGGGCGGTTACCTCAATGGGGGTGCCACAGACGCTTCCCACCTGTGCGTATAGCCCGGTGGCAAAGGCACCGGCTAACATCAGTAGGGAGATGAGGAGCCGAAGGCCCCACGATTGCTCGCGGGCCAGCTGAATAGTTCGTACAGATGCGGTCATGTTGGTTGGGTTAAGGGGTTCAGGTTTTCGAGATTCGCCGTGATGCCCATGGTCGGCATGGTCCACTTCTTCACTCGCATTGGGCGGTTGCGCACCAGGCAGGTGTTGTGCGCTCGAAGCAAGATGCGAACAAGGGCATGTTGGAAACCTCCGGCGGTAAATGTAACGAATCTGCCGGTCCAAGGGTGGCCGGGGCTTCGTGGAGCGCTTCATACGGCTCTACGCGCCTGTTGCGGATGCTACCCCGGCTGTTGATCAATGCGCCATGGCCTTCGCAAAGGGTTGGCACCGCACATGGCCGTCCCCGTCCACGGCGCCGAGCCGAACGGTGCGCACGGTGTTGGCCCATGCCGCATCGTACGGCATGGCTACGCGCAGGTAGTTGTCGGTGTAGCCGGCCATGTCTTCCGGGCTGCCATCGCCGTCTTCACTGCCGTACTCGAACAATACGGGGCGCACGGTGCCGAGGTGGCGCTCCTGGAAAGCCCGGTGCAGCTTGGCCCCGAGGCTGCGCAGCTGGCGGGTGCGGTCGCGGCGCACGTCCATGGGCACGGTGTCGTCCATGCGCACGGCAGTGGTGTTGGCGCGCTCGCTGTACGTGAACACGTGCAGGTAATCCACCTCAATGCTCCGCAGGAAGGCGTGTGTTTTCAGGAACTCCCCGTCCGTTTCCCCCGGTGTGCCCGTGATGACGTCCGCACCGATGCAGGCGTGCGGCATCAGTTGCCTTATGCGCTCCACGCGTTCGGCATAAAGGGCCGTTCCATAGCGCCGCCGCATGCGCTCCAGGATGGTGTCGCTGCCGCTTTGCAGGGGCATGTGGAAATGCGGCATGAAGCGCTGGCTCCCTGCTACAAAGTTGATCACCTCTTCGCTGCACAGGTTGGGTTCAATGCTGCTGATGCGGAAACGCCGGATGCCCTCCACCCGATCCAATGCCCGTGCCAGTTCAAGGAAGTCTTCGCCGTGGCTGCGGCCGAAGTCGCCGGTGTTCACCCCCGTCAGGATCACTTCCTGCACGCCCGTGGCGGCGATGGCCTGCACGGTGGCCACGGTTTCGGCGATGGTACCGCTGCGGCTGCGGCCCCGCGCCAGCGGAATGGTGCAGAAGGAGCAGAAGTAATCGCAGCCGTCCTGCACCTTGAGGAAGGTGCGGGTGCGGCCGCCGGAAGGACCTGCCGCCATGCCCGGTTCGTTGGCGTTGAACGAGGGCACGAAGCGCTTTACCTCCTTGATGGCGCCGTACAGTGCCCGGCCGCAGCTTTGCTTGCCGTCGAGCTCCGCCAAATGGCCGGCGAGATCGAATTTTTCGTTGGCCCCCAGCACCAGGTCCACGCCGGGAATGGCGGCGATGGCCTCCGGTTTCAGTTGGGCGTAGCAACCCACCACGGCGATGAACGCCTCCGGGTTGATGCTGCGGAAGCGGCGGATGATGCGGCGACACTCACGGTCGGCATTTTCGGTGACGCTGCAAGTGTTGAGCACGAACACGTCCGGTCTTTCCTCCTCACGCACGCGGGCATAACCGGCATCCTCCAGCGACCGGGCCAGCGTACTGGTCTCGGCGAAGTTGAGCTTGCAGCCCAAGGTTTGGAAAGCAGCTTTTAGCGGGGTGCTCATCGCGGGGCGGGGAGTCGGGCACGAGGCCCTGTTCCAAGGAGGCGCGAAGTTACCAAACGGGTTTTGGGGCAGGCAGGATGGGACAGGGCCATCGGGTCTAACGCGCCCTGCGGGCGCAGCTTCCAAAAAGTATTGAGACACGGATGGACACCGATGCACACGGATCATCGACCCACCTACCAAGCAAAACAACCTTCCCTATCCGTGTTTTCCCGGCAGGCACCGGGGCGTGTGGCCCCGGTATCCACCGGGGCGTGGTTCAAGTCAGTGTGTGAATGCGCCGCTAAGCGCATGGATAAGACCCGATAGCCCCACAGGATGGGAACAGTGCGCAGTAGTGGAACGATGGCCAAGGAGACCGGAGCAACGGGCCGTAATTTTTTCCACCTTGTGGCAACCCATGGTGGTGGCCTTCGTCTTCAGGATCGAGCAGCCCCCCAAACCCCATGTTGCGGTTACAACCCCATCCTGGCCAACGGTCCACCGACCGGGGCCAGGTCATCTTCCTCGGTGGCCTCATCAGCGCTGCGCTGGCCGTGGTCCTGCTGATGTTGGCCTACAAGCCTTGGTGATCGGTGGGCGGCCCGCTCCTGTAGCTACCTTCGTGCGGTGCGCACCTTCACGCTTGCTTTCCTCCTGCTGCCGTTGCCGGGCTGGTGCCAGGGTCCGGCGAATGCCCTGTTGTGGAGGATCGAGGGCCAAGGGCTGCCGGAACCAAGCTATGTGGTGGGCACCGTGCACAGCAAGGATGCGCGGGCTTTCCGCCAGGTGCCGCAGCTGCTCGGGGTGATGCAAGGCCGGAACGCCATTGCCGGTGAGATCGACCTCACCACCGGCCCCCCCGTTACCCACCTGATGGCCGATCGCCTGATGCTGCCCGCAGGGAAGGAGCTGGGCGACTTCTTCACCGCCAAGGAGCTCAGGCAGGTGCACAAGGCGCTCGGCGCGAAAATGGGCCCCATGGCCATGATGGCCGATCGTATGAAGCCCTTTTTCCTGATGGCTTTCCTCACGGAGGCCACCATGAAGGCGGACAGTTCCATGGTGCTGGACCAGTACTTGCAAGTGAAAGCCAAAGAGATGGGCAAGGAGGTGCTGGGGCTTGAAACGGTGGAGGAACAATTGGCCGCGGTGGACGCGCTGCCGTTGCAGGACCAGGCGGACATGCTTTACCAAACTGTGAGGAGCGGGCAGGATGAAAAAATGATGGATCGTTTCCTGGATGCCTATGCGGCGCAGGACCTGGGCCGATTGGCCAAGTTGGTGGCCAAGGGCAACATGCCGGAGCTGATGGGCGAGAAGCTGCTGAAGGACCGCAACCGCGTGATGGCCAACCGCATGGACAGCCTGATGCGGGGCGGACGCACCATCCTTTTTGCCATTGGCGCTGCCCACCTGCCCAGTGGAGGCGGGGTGCTGGATTTGTTACGGGGCATGGGATACCAAGCCACACCGATGTTGGAACCACACCCAGCGGGGGTGGAAGGGAAACACTGACCTCAGGGATCCTTGAACCCCAGCGAGGCGATGATGGCGTGGTGGTCGCTGAGTTCATCCGGCAGGGTGCGGAAGCCCCAGGAGCGGAATTGCGGCCCGTGCAGGATGTGGTCGATGCGGAAGCTGGGCGCATCGCCGATGTACGTATTGCCGAAACCGCGTCCGCTCTCCACGAAGGCATCCGTAAGGCCCGCGCGCCTGAGCTCGTGGTAGCTGTAGCTCATGGGTGTGTCGTTCAGGTCGCCGCAGTAGACCACTGGCCATGGTGAGCTGGCCATGTGCGCGGTGATGGCGGCCACCTCCGTGGAGCGCCGAAGGAAGGCATTCTTCATGCGCCGCAGGATGCGTGTGCCTGCGGTGGCCAGCGAATCCCGGCCTGCGCCCTGTTCCAGGCTGCGGATGAACTGGTAGTCGTTGTCGCCGAAGCGCAGGCTGGCCAAGTGGGCGGTGTAAACCCGGATGGTGTCGGCACCCAGGGCAATGTCCGCCCACAGGCAGAGGTTGTTCAGCTCGTCGGGGAAGTGCAGCGTGCCTTGGGCCACCACCGGAAAGGTGCTGAAGATGGCGATGCCGATGTAGTGGTCGCCGCGGGCATGCACCGTATACGCGTCGGCGCATGCGGTGAAACGGTAGCTGGATAGCAGGCTGTCCTTCACCATCAGTGGATTGCCAGGGCCCACATTGAGGAATTCCTGCATGCACAGGATGTCGGGGTCCTCCACGCGCAACAGCTCCATGATCTCGTCGCGGGTCTGTTGGTTGTGCGTCCAGTTGTACAGGTTGAACAAACGCACGTTCCAGCTCATTAGCGTGAACGGCTGGCGGGTGTCCGCGGGCTGCCGTGTGTGCCCGAAGGGTTGCACGTACTCGGCCAGGAAGCTCCAACCCAGCAGGATGGCCAGCAGCGAAGGCCATGCACGGCGGCGCCGGAACAGCAGCCACCAGCCGATGAAGAAGACATTGGCCCACAGCAGCCACGGATAGGCGATGCCGAACAGCGCCAGGGGCCAAAGGGCGGCAGGGCTCACCTGGGTGCCTATGTAGGCGAGCAGCAGGCCCGCAACGGCCAGGCCATTGGCCCACCAAAGCGGCCGGTGCCAGCGCGAGGGGCGCAGGCGGCCAAGGGCGGCCTGGCGGTCAGTGGTCATTGCCGCTCTTGAAGAGAAAGTCGCGCTCCTCTTTGCTCAGGCTGTCGTAGCCGCTGCGCGAGATCTTGTCCAGGATGGCGTCGATGCGTTCCTGTTTCTGCTTCTTCAAGGCGTTGAAGTCGGCGTCGGACACGGTGCCCCGGGCATGGTGGGTCCGGCGCTTTTCCACGCGCAGCTTCGGTCCTTTGCTTCCGCTGAAGAGCTTCGGTATGCGCGAAATCCGGTCAATGAACGCACCGGACCAGTCGTTGCCCTTGGCCAACTGCCGCGCGGCCCCATAGCCGTACAAGGCCCCGCCCAAGTGGGCCAAATGTCCGCCCGTGTTGTTGCCGGTACGGATGGCGATCAGGTCCAGCACCAGCACGGCCAGGGCGATGTATTTCAGCCGTACCGGGCCCAGCAGGAAGAGGTTCACCACCATGTCCGGCCGGTAGCTGGCGATGCCGATGAACACGCCCATCACGGCGGCGGAGGCACCCAGGATGGGGCCGTGGCTGCCCAAGGCCAGGTGGTCGGGCATCAACGAACCCAAGGCATAGAACGCGAAACCGGCCAAGCCGCCCAGCAGGTAGTTGCCCAGCAGCCGCTTGTCGCCGAGGATGCCTTGGAAGATCTGTCCGCTGAACCAGAACATCACCATGTTCCAAAACAGGTGCATCGGCGCCTGGTGGGTGAACATGTACGTCACCGGCGTCCACGGCTTGAACAACAGCTTGGAGGGGTTGCTGGTACCCATGAGCTGGTTCAGCAGCAACACGCTCAATCCCTTGGTGTTGAACAGCCACCCCGCCAGTTCCACGGCCCAGATCAGCAGGAACACGCCAACGTTGACGATCAGCAGCTTCTTCAACATGCCGCCCGTGTGCCACTGGTGCTTGATGTCGTCGGCGATGGACATGGGGGAGAAAGAGGAAAGAGAAAAATAGGAAAGTTGAAAGTGGAAAGTTGAAAGTGGAAAGTTAGTGTGGGACCAGCTGGTGGTTTGTGACCGGTGAACTGCTGCCTACCGCCAACCGCCGCCTCCGAACACCCCCCTCCGCTTCCAGTACCGGATCAGGAAGAAGCCGAAGATGAGGCCGCCGAGGTGCGCATAGTGTGCCACATTATCGCCGGTCTGTTGGCGCACGCCCGCGAAGAGCTCCCACAGGCCGTACAGGGCCACGAAGTATTTCGCCTTGATGGGGATGGGCAGGAAAAGAAGCATCAGTTCCACATTGGGGAACAGCATGCCAAAGGCGATGAGGATGCCGAAGATGGCGCCGCTGGCCCCCACCATTACCCCGGCATAGTTCCAGAACATGGCCTGCACCTGTGTTCCGCTGCCGGGATGTTCGCGAATGATCCGGTTCATCACTTGGTCGGCCTCGTCCGGGGAAATGTGGCTGGCAGCCACGATCTCCTTCACCTCCGCGGTGGTTACGCCAACGGCTTCCAGTTCGGCTGCCTGCGACCGGGTTTCAGCATAGCTCACGCTCATTTGCAGGGCGGCGGCACCCAGCCCGCACAGCAGGTAGTAGTTCAGGAAGCGCTTGGAGCCCATCACGTTTTCAATGGGCCCGCCGAACATCCACAAGGCGAACATGTTGGAAACGATGTGCCAGTACCAGCCCGGTCCGCTGCCCGGCCCCGCATGCAGGAACATGTGCGTAAGGACCTGCCACGGCTTAAAATCCGGTGAACCGATCACGTGCAGGCCCAGCCAGTTGTCCAATACGCTGCGCCCAAGGCCATCGGTGCCCATGGCGATCTTCAGCAGCAGCATCAGCCCGTTGATGATCAACAGGTTTTTCACCACCTCTGGCAGGCGGGAGGCGGGGTTGGCGTAAGCTTGCATCAGCGTTCGAAGCGTTCGTTGAGCTCCCGGGGTCCGTAGGTGATCAGGATGGGCTTGCCACCCGGTGTGAAGTAGGGCATCTGGCAGGCGAAGAGGCGGTCGATCAGATCGTGCATCTCGGCGGTGCGCAGTGTTTTCAAGGGTTGCCGCAAGGCGCTGTGGGCGAAGCTGCGCGCCAAGGTGGCGTGCCGCTCGCTTTTCAGGTCGCCGCCCCGGGCGTGCACCTGTTCCAGCAATTGGCCCAACAGCCCGGCGGGGTCATCCGTGCCGGTTTCCGCGGGCATGCCGTTCACCACCACCGTGCGGCCACTTAGCATCTCTACATGGAAGCCCAAGGCGTGCAGGTCGGGCAATACCGAAACCAGCAAGGCATGGTCGGGAGCGTTCAATTCCATGCTTACCGGAAAAAGCAGGGTTTGGCTGCTGCCGCCTCCGTGCCCCAGGGAAGAAAGGGCCTGTTCATACAGGATCCGCTCCTGGGCCCGCTGCTGGTCCACCACCACAAAGCCGCTCTTCACTTGGGCCAGCAGGTAACGGCCCAACAGTTGGAACACCGGCCGTTGCCCGGTCCCTTCCAGGTCCGGCGACTGCTGTTTCGGGCCCGCTCCCGGAAGGGTTGCCGGTTCAGGCACCTGGCGCTGCCCCATGGATTCGTTGCCCAAGTCGAAGAGCTGCTGCCACCCGGCGCCGGAAGTATGCGGGGGCAGGTCGTGCGGCCTCCAGCGACCTTGGCCGATCGGGGGTTCGGTCGGAATGCCTTCCGGGATGGCTGCACCCTGCAACAGGGCCGGCTCCGGCTCAAAATCAATGCTGGGCGTGATGTTGAACCGCCCCAGTGCGCGGCGCACCGCGGCATGTACGATGGCGTACACGGCGCGGTCATCGCGGAACTTCACCTCCGTTTTGGTGGGGTGGATGTTGACGTCGATCCAGGCCGGGTCCAGGTCCAGGAAGAGGAACCACCCCGGGTAGTTCTCCTTGGCGATCAGTTCGGCGTAGGCCTTGCGTACCGCGTGCTCCAGGTACGGGCTGCGAATGAAGCGCTGGTTGACGAAGAAATACTGCTCGCCCCGGTTGCGCCGGGCAAACTCAGGCTTGAGCACGAAGCCTTCCACGCGGACGAATTCCGTGGATTCCTCCACGGGCACCAGGCGCTCATCGTATTTGCGGCCCATGATGTGCACGATCCGCTGCCGTTCGTTCCCCGCTTCCAGGTTGAACAGCTCCTGATCGTTGCTGATCAAGCGGAAATGAATGCCCGGATGGGCCAAGGCCACCCGCTGGAACTCCTCCAGCACATGCTTCATCTCCACGGCATCGCTCTTCAGGAATTGGCGCCGGGCCGGCACATTGTAGAACAGATTGCGCACCTGCAGGTTGGTGCCCGCCGGGCAGGCCACCACCTCCTGGGCCATCACGCGGCTGCCTTCGATCAGGATGCGCGTGCCCACGTCGTGGCCCTCCGTGCGCGTCTTCAGCTCCACCTGGGCGATGGCAGCGATGCTGGCCAGCGCCTCACCGCGGAAGCCCTTGGTGCGCACCGTGTGCAGTTCGTCCGCCGTGCGGATCTTGCTGGTGGCGTGCCGCTCGAAGCAGGTGCGCGCATCGGTGGGGCCCATGCCTTGCCCATCGTCGATCACCTGGATCAGGGTGCGCCCGGCTTCCTTCACCACCAAGGTGATCTGGTGCGCACCGGCGTCGACGCTGTTTTCCAACAGCTCCTTCACCACGCTGGCCGGGCGTTGAACCACTTCACCCGCCGCGATCTGGTTCGCCACATGGTCGGGGAGAAGGCGGATGATGTCGGTCATGCGGACAGGGTATGGCGGCCAAGGCTTCGGCGCAGCTGCAAAGATGCGGGCCAAGGGGCTAAATCACGCCGCCCGGATATTCCCGAAGGCCGTCCGGCGATCAGTTCTTCACGAACCGGACCCGCTGCCAGGCCGCCTCCCGGCCCAATAACAGCACGTAGCTGCCGGGAACCAAGTGGCGCACATCCACTTGGGGAGCGCCCGTGGCCAACTTGCCCGTGGCCAGGATGCGGCCCTGCATGTCCAGCACTTGCCATCCGCTCCCTGGGAGCGCTTGGGGAACGTTCAGGTAGTGGGTGCAGGGGTTCGGCCATACTTCCGCCGTCTGCGCCGCGTGCTCCCCTACGCCCACATTGTTCTGGATGTAGAACATGGTGGATCCTTCATCGCTGATCATCACCGGGCACAGCCGGTTGTGGTTCCAAAAGACCACGTCACCTTCCTGGCTCTCCACCAACGCCACTCCGCTAATGGTGGCCGAGGGCAGGATCAATGTACCGTAACCGGCGAAGTTCCAATGCTTGGTATTGATGACGCCCCCGGTGGAGTAATCATCGGTGAAGGATTCGCCCAAGGTGAACGGGAATTTCATGATCTGAACCGGGTCCGTGTAAATCACCGGGTCGGGCAAGCCCACGTTGCGGTCCAGCAGGTCCATGCCTTGGCTGGTGGCGCGCAGGTAGTAGTACGCGGTGCCCACTCCCGTCGCGGTATGGGTCCACACCCAGTTGGCCGTGGGGAATTGAGCCGCATGGGCGGTGCCGGCGGCGGGGGTGAAGTTCATCGTCCCGATGGCCTGGAGGGTGAGGCCGGAAAGGTCCCATGTTTGGTTCGGACCATGGCCCAACTCCGGAAGCACCCCGGGCGCGACCAACCGCAGCATGTCGGTGGAGGCCCCGAAACTCCCCAAGTCCTCGTACAGGATCGTTTGGGCGGATAGTGGCCCCAGCATCAGGCAGGCCAAGGAAGCAAGGACCGATCGCAAGGAACCCCTGGCAGCCCTGAACGGACGGCCGGGCGAGGGCGCGATCCGGGCGGTGGTGTGCAACATGGAGGATGCCTGGGTCGGGTTACTGGAGGTTCTCATCAAAGGGTTTGCAATGGCTTGGGCCGGTTGGGGGGCGGGGAAGTGGAAGGACAAATGAAGCACAAACCTTGGATCGGGCACGACGATCAGGGCCGCATGGCCGCATTTGGGGCAGGTCGTTGGCCGGTCTGGCCGTCAGCGCCGCGGGTGGCAAAAGCGGTGTGCCGCAGCGATCACCGGCCAGGGCGTCGCACAAACCTGTAGCTCTGACATTGAAATATGATGCGTTTGCCCTGGATCACCGGCACGGTGTAGCGCAGGCGCGAACTATCTTCGCGCTCCAACCGCACAGATCACTTCCGCATGCGACCATTTACCCTCCTCTTGGTGTTGCCCTTGGCCTTCCACCTGCAGGCGCAGCAACCGGCCACGGCCGTGGGCGCCAACGCATCGTACACCAATTACGGCGACGCCATCACACCGGACGGTGCCATTGGCATGGCCGAGTTCGAGGCCGCCGCTGCCCGGAAAGATTCCCTGGAGGCCAAGGTGGAAGGGGAGATCATTGAAAGTTGCACCAAGAAAGGCTGCTGGATGACCGTGAAAATGAGCGACGGCTCGCCCATGATGGTGCGCTTCCGCGACTATGGCTTCTTCGTGCCCAAGCAGGGCTTGGAAGGCAAGGAGGTAGTGATGCAGGGTCGTGCCAAAAAGGAGGAAACCAGCGTAGCGATGCTGCGCCACTATGCCGAAGACGCGGGCAAGAGCAAGGAGGAGATCGCCGCCATCACCGAGCCGGAGATCAGCTGGAAGTTCGAGGCGGATGGCGTGCTGATCAAGGAATGACGGGCTGCGGCCCCGGCGTGAATCTGCCAAGACCCCGGCTGCTGCTCGGCGCTTTGGTGCTTTCGGCGGTCGGTTGGGCTACGCAGGTACGGGCGCAAGATCCCGTTGCCCTCAGCCCTGGGCGTGAGGCTGCTGTACTCGGCACTGCAGCAGCGCTGCACGGCTTCAGCATGTGGCGCCATGCGCAACAGACACCGAACAACCTGCCACTGCCCGCCATTGACCGGCTTTGCGGCCTGGACCGCGCCGTAGTGGGCAATTGGAATTCAGGCGCACACCGGGCCAGCAACATCCTCTTCTCATCGGCGGCTGCTGTTTCGTTGGCCGCCGCCTACGTGGCTCCCCACGGCGGACAGGCTTGGGCACCACCGGTGATGGCATTGGAGAGCGGGCTGCTGGCATCGGGGCTTACCAACACGGTGAAGGAACTGGTGCGCCGCCCACGCCCCTATCTCTATGACCCCGCCTTGGCCGGCAAATTCACCCCAGGGCCGGAGGACCGGCTGAGCTTTTGGAGCGGTCACACCGCCAACATGGCCGCGATCACTTTTTCCACCGCCTGCATAGTGCAGCGCTCGGATGCAGCACCGGTGATGAAAACAACCGCTTGGATAACAGCAGCCGCCGTGCCTGCCTGCATGGGTTACCTGCGCATGCGGGCAGGCCGTCATTTCCCTACCGATGTGCTGGTGGGCTATGCAGCAGGCGCCACCGTGGGCTTGCTGGTGCCATACGTTCACCGCGCAACGAAAACCAACTGATATGCAAAAGATCGCCATCGCCGTGCACGGAGGTGCCGGCACCATTGACCCTTCCGCCATGACGGCGAAAATGGAGGCAGCCTACAAAAACGCCCTTTCATTGGCCGTGCGGCGAGGCCACGGGGCCCTGTCGCAAGGCGGCAGCAGTTTGAATGCCGTGGAAACGGCCGTGCGGGTGCTGGAGGATTCACCGCTGTTCAATGCCGGCCGCGGCGCGGTGTTCAATGCGGACGGCGGGCACGAAATGGATGCGGCCGTGATGCAGGGCAACGACCTGCGCGCAGGTGCCGTGGCCGGTGTGCAGAACGTGAAGAACCCGGTGAGCCTGGCCCGCCTGGTGATGGAGAGGAGCGGCCATGTGCTGCTCAGCGGACGTGGTGCATTCGAATTCGCCCACCGCTGCAAGCTGCCCTTGGAGGATGATGCGTATTTCTTCGACCAGTTCCGCTACGATCAATGGCAGGAGGTGAAGGGTAGCGAACAAGTGCGCTTGGACCACAGCGCAGGAGAGAAGAAATTCGGCACCGTCGGGGCCGTGGCCCTGGATGTGCACGGCAACCTGGCCGCCGCCACCAGCACCGGCGGCATGACCAACAAGCGATGGGGACGCATTGGCGACAGCCCGGTGATCGGTGCGGGCACTTATGCGAACAATGAAACTTGCGCCATCAGCTGCACCGGCAACGGCGAAGCCTTCCTGCGGGCCGTGGCCGCACATGACGTGCATGCACTGATGGCCTACAAGGGCCTTTCATTGAAAGAAGCCGTCCGGGTGGTGGTGCATGAAAAGCTGCCGCCCTTGGACGGCGAAGGAGGCCTGATCGCCGTGGACCGCGACGGACGCGTGGTGCTGGACTTCAACTGCCCCGGTATGTACCGGGCGAAGATCGACGAAGCAGGAGAGGAAGTGGCGATCTTCCGGTAAGTCAATTTGATAATTCGGCCAAAGGGCTCCATTGGATCTTTGGCACCTTGGCGAATTTGTAAATCGACTCGCTTATCCGGTTCACCGACCGTTCGGCACCAGCCAAGGCAGCGGTTTATTCCGGTACTTGCATCTTTGTAACTGAAACCACCAAACCCACGGACCACCGAAATGAAACGTTCCACCATCATCCTCCTCGTCGCCTTGGGCGCCATCGTGCTCTGGGCCATCAACTTCCAGCGCGGCATGGTAGGCATGGACGAAGGCGTTGCGGCACAGTGGAGCAACGTGGAAAACGCCTATCAGCTCCGGGCCGACAAGACCAAAAACATCGTGGAGATCATCAAGGGGTCGGCCGATTTCGAAAAGAGCACCTTGACCGAGGTGATCGAAGCCCGGGCCAAGGCCACCAGCATCCAGCTCAAGGCGGACGACCTCACCCCGGAGAACCTCGCCAAGTTCGAGGAGGCCCAGCAGCAGCTCAGCGGCGCGTTGAGCCGCTTGATGGTGACCGTGGAACGCTACCCCGACCTGAAGACCACCACCGCCTTCCGCGATTTCCAAGCCCAGTATGAAGGCATGGAAAACCGCATCGGGGTGGAGCGCCGCAAGTTCAATGACCTCGCACGCGAATACAACGCCAAGGTCAAGCGCATCCCCAACAACCTGCTGGCCGGGCTGTTCGGCTTTGGGGAAAAGGCCTACTTCAAGGCACAGGAAGGTACCGATGTGGCGCCCGACATCAGCTTCACCAAGTGAGAGAGCGCATCGCCATCGAAGAGTGGCTCCGGCCCGATGAGCACAACCGCGTCCGCGAGGCTGTCCGCATGGCGGAGAAGGGTACTAGTGGCGAGATCCGCGTGCATTTGGACCTGGCCATCCTGGACGATGTGCTCGACCATGCCGCGTACGTCTTCCACGAACTGGGCATGGACCGGACCCGGGAGCGCAACGGCGTACTGCTGTATGTGAGCGTGCCGGGCCGCAAGGTGGCCGTGGTGGGCGACACGGCCATTCATGCGCAATTGGGTGATGCATTCTGGAAAGACGTGCTCGAGGAGGTCCTGGCGCATTTCCGCCACGACCGCTTTTGCGATGGGCTGTGCGCGGGCGTGGCCGTGCTGGGCGAGAAGTTGAAGAAGCACTTTCCGCACCGCGCGGACGACCGGAATGAACTGAGCGACGAGATCAGCTTTGGCACATGAACGTTGTACGCATGTTTCCTATCGCCGTGGCTGCAACCTTGGCTGTAGCGGCTTTTCCGGCCGTGCCCGATCCCTGCTTTCCGGCCAAGCCAGCCAACGAGAACAGGCTGGTGTTCCAGTACACGCCCTTTTTGGATGCCGGGCAGGAAGAGCAGCTCAATGCCAAACTCGTGCATTTCGCCCGCGAAACCAGCAACCGCATCGCGGTAGTTGCGGTGGACACCTTGTGCGGCTATCCACCCTCCGAGTTCGCCTTCCAACTGGGCGAAGCCTGGGGCATGGGCCGAAAGGGCATCGATAACGGCGTGCTGGTGCTGGTGAAGCCCAATGGCAAACCGGGTGACCGCCACGTGTTCATCGCCGTGGGTTACGGCCTGGAAGGGGCCATCCCGGACTTGATCGCCAAGCGCATTGTGGAGGAGGAGATCTTGCCGCGCTTCCGGAACGGCGACCTGTACGGCGGCATGGACAAGGCCACCACCGTGCTGATGGCCTTGGCCAAGGGGGAGATCGATGCCAAGAGCTACGGCAAGGAACCCGTCCCTTGGCTTCCCATCGCGGGGATCGTGTTGTTCTTTGTGTTCATCATCCTGTCGGCGGTGGGGCGAACCCGGCGGTATGCCCGCGTGAACGGCATTGATTTCTGGGCGGCCTGGACCTTGATGAACGCGGCGAGCTCATCCCATGGGAGCAGCTGGCGCGGCTTTACCGGGGGCGGTG
The DNA here is from genome assembly GCA_023957375.1 of Flavobacteriales bacterium. Taxonomy (GTDB): domain Bacteria; phylum Bacteroidota; class Bacteroidia; order Flavobacteriales_F; family PHOS-HE28; genus PHOS-HE28. The sequence continues at coordinate 309,067 of JAMLHB010000001.1, forward strand.
GCGGCGGTTTCAGCGGGGGAGGAGGCGGCTTCGGAGGATTTGGCGGTGGAAGTTTCGGTGGGGGCGGGGCTGGTGGTTCCTGGTAAGCGATGCCCGGATACAAGAAGTGGATCTTCGGCAGCTTGGGCTTTGCGCTCACGGGCACGCCCATCGGCGCGGTGATCGGCTTCGCCTTGGGTGCCTTGTTGGACAATGCCGAGGGTGTGGTGGTTGCCGCACCTGGCGGGGAGCGTCGCCGCTTCCAGCCGGGCAACGAGCGCCGCACCGCCACCCCGGGAGACCTGGCCGTGAGCTTGGTGATCCTCACCGCCGCCGTGATGAAGGCCGATGGCAAGGCTACGCACGGCGAGCTGGGGCACGTGCGCCGGTTTTTCGTCCACCAGTTCGGTCCGCAGCACAGCGCCGAACTGCTGCGCCTGCTCCGCGATGTGCTCAAGCGGGAGATCCCGCTGCGCGACGTGTGCCTGCAGATCCGCAGCCACCTTTCCCACCCCGAACGCCTGCAGGTGATGCACTACCTGATCGGCCTGGCCAACGCGGACGGCATGGCCCGTATGGCGGAACGCAAAGTGCTCGAACGCATCGCGGCCGACCTGGGCATCAGCGAGAAGGACCTCGCCTCCTTGGATGCCATGTTCCGGGGGCCTTCCGTGGACAGTGCCTACACGGTGCTGGAGGCGGACCCCAAGGCCAGCGACGAGGAGCTGAAAAAAGCCTACCGGCGCATGGCCATGAAACACCACCCGGACCGCGTGGCCAACCTGGGTGAGGAAGTGCAGAAGGCGGCCGCGGAGAAGTTCCGAAGAGTGCAGGAAGCCTGGGAGCGCGTGGCTGCGGAGCGCGGCATCAAGTGAGGGCCACAGGGGCAGGAACCTAAGGCACGCCCGGATCAACCCCGTGTTCGGTGGTGCACCCGCACCAGCGGTACCTCGCGCGGGGCGGCGATCACCAAGGGCACCTTTTCCACCACGCTCACATTGGGGTCCAGCCCCATGGCATCGCGGTCGCTTTGTGACAGGGACTTCAGGGCGAAGTATGCGTCCAGCACGAAGCCGTCGCGCAGGCTGAACTCGTTCTCCACGGAGAGGACCCGTTCGGTGATCACATACAGGATATCCGTATGGAAGTCGCCCTTCTTGATGGATTCGTACTTGTTGCGGAACTCCAGCTCGTGGTCCGCGTCCAACTCCTCCAACACCCGGCGGAAGAACAGGTTGATCCGCGGCTGCACGCGGAAGCCCAAGTTGAAATCCACCCGGATCACCTTGTCGTCGATCAGCTCGCTGATGCGGTACTCCATCGTGTAGGGCTCGTCGGTGTAGTTCACGTGGATGAACCAATAGATCTCCGCCCGCTTCACCTTGCGCGCCAACAGACTGTTGACGATCCAACGCTCCACCTGGGAGGCATCGTCGGCCTTGGTGAGGTAGGCCAGGTGGGTGGCGTATTTGGGTATGTCCTTGTCGTTGCTCAGCTCGCGCAAAGCCTCCACGTGGTCCATCAACGGAACAAACTCGATGAAACTGTTGATGATCTTGCGGGCCCGGAACCAGATGAACATCACCCCCAGCACCAGCACCACACCCACCAGCAGCAGCGGGAAATGGAGGATCTTCACGGCGTTGGCCACGAAGTTGGCCAGCTCCACCGTGAAGAACAACGCGATCAACGGGAGCACCAGCCACAGCTTCCAGCGCCGCACGAAGTGCATGTAGCCGAACAGCAACAGGGTGGTCATCAGCATGGCCACCACGATGAAGAACCCGTACGCCGCCTCCATGTTGGCACTGTTGCGGAAGTAGAACATCACGCCCATGCAGCCCGCCCACAGCAGCCAGTTCACGCTGGGGATATAGATCTGGCCGCGCACCAGGGTGGGGAATTTCACGCGCACACGTGGCCAGAAGTTCAGGGTGATCGCTTCGTTGATCAGGGTGAACGAGCCGCTGATCACCGCTTGGCAGGCCACAATGGCCGCCAGTGTGGAAATGGCCACGCCCACTAAGCGGAACCAGGGCGGCATCACCTCGAAGAACGGGTTCAGCTCGCCCAGGTCGCTGCCTTGGTGCTTCAGCAGCCACGCACCTTGCCCCATGTAGTTGCACACCAGGGCGATCTTCACGAAGGTCCATGTGGCGCGGATGTTCCGACGGCCGCAGTGCCCCAGGTCGTTGTACAAGCCCTCTGCCCCGGTGGTGCACAGGAACACCGCGCCCAGCAGCCAGAACCCGCCGGGATATTGGGTGAGCAGTTGCACCGCGTATTTGGGGTTGAGGCTCGCCAGCACGTGCGGGTTGTGCGTGATCTGGGCCACGCCCAGCACGGTGAGCATGGTGAACCAGATGAGCATGATGGGCCCGAAGGAGAAACCGACCACCTTGGTGCCGAAACGCTGGAAGAAGAACAGCAGGCTGAGGATGATGGCCACCACCATCACCGTGAGGGTGTTCCCCGCCTCGATGATGCCGGAGAAGGCGGGCACCCCGCTGAGGCCTTCGATCGCCGAGGAAACCGAAATGGACGGGGTGAGGATGCCGTCGGCCAGCAGGGTGGCGGCGCCGATGATGGCCGGTAGCCAGAGCCACTTGCCGAAGCGCCGCACCAGGGCGTAAAGGGAGAACACCCCGCCCTCACCCCGGTTGTCCGCTTGCAGCGTGAGGTAGATGTACTTGAAGGAGGTGAGGATGGTGAGCGTCCAGAAGATGCAGCTCAGTCCGCCCAAAACCACGGTTTCCGTGATGGGGCCGGTGGCGCCCACGATCGCCTTGAACACGTAGAGCGGGGAGGTGCCGATATCCCCGAACACGATGCCCAAGGTCATCAGCATGCCGGCCCAGGTCAGCGGCTGCTGATGTGTTCTGTGCAGGGGCATGGCGATTTTCCGCGCCTTTCCAAAAGCGGGGCGCGAATGTAGGGCAGTTGGGCCGAACCATGCGTTTGGTGGAGCGCGAAGGCCCGTACCGGGCGGCCGTTGGACATGGCCGCACAGCGCCGAATGAAAGCCAATGGGCTGCTGTTCATTGCCCCGGTTGTTCCTCGGCGTGGGAAGGGGTCCGGTGTCCCGTGGGGGCCACGGCCTGGCAGGCACATCACCGCCGGTTCAAGGTATGTGCATCAGTGCACCCAAGGCCGGACAACTGACTCCCGGCCTGCGCCGGGATGACAACCAACAACTATCCCCGAAAATCGCACATCAAGCGGATCTTACCGCATGTCGTTCACCTCCACGCCCGGGTATTTGCCCTTGTCAAAGGCGAACAGGGCGTCCACCATTTCGGCGTTCGGGGTGAATTTCTTCAGGGTGTAGGTCACTACGTTGCCGTCTTTGTATTTCATCACCACCTTCTTGGGCTCCATCTTGGCCTTGTCCACGGTGAGCACCACGGTGTGGTAGGCCTTTTTGGCCGGCTCTAAGGGGAACAGGTTGATGGTTTCCACGGCCACGCCGTCCTCGGTGCCCGTGCCTACGTACTGGCTCTTGAAGCCCTTTTCGTACACGTTGAACAGATTGGCCGGGTCCAAGGTCTCATCCATTTCCGAGGGGTCGGTGATGCTCACCTCGTTGGTCTTCTTGCTGTAGGTCCACAAGGCCGTGCCGTCGTTGATCACCACGTTGTCCAGCAAGGTGAGGCGGAATTTGCGGTTCTTCACCTTCAGGTTGCCGTCCTGCTTGACGTCCAATTTGCTGGCCGTGTTCACCAATCGGCTGCTGAAGTCGGCGTCGAAGCTCTTGTAGGTCTTGTTCTTGGCGATCACGGCGTCCACGATGGCCCGGCTCTTGGGGTCGTCCTGGGCGTAGGTGTTGGCGGCGAGGAGAAGGGTGGCGAAGAACAGGATCGTGTTTTTCATCGGGGATGTTGGCTTGAAAAGGAAGCAAAAGTAGCTTGCGTGCAAGGTGCAAGTGACGTGCCACGATGGTTAGCCCACCGTGTTGCGCTCATGGTCTGCTGGCTTCAACAGGGTGCCGGTGCAGTTGGGCGCGCCGCAACGGCAGGCCCAGATCTTCTTCAGCCGCGCGGTGTGGCGCACCTCGAAGCTGATGCCGTAATCGTAACACAGTTCCTCGCCGGCCTGCACGTCCCGCAAGGTCTCAATGATCACACGGTCCTTGCGGCGGTCGGTGGGGTGTTCGTGCAAATACGGGATGCAGTTGGGCGCGCAGCTATGGTTGATCCAGCGCGCACTGTTGCCGCCCACGTTGGCATCAATGATCCACTGGTCGTTCAAGGTGAAGAGGAAGGTGTGCCCCGTCTCCATCTCGTCCGGATACCAATTGTCCGCCTGTTTGGGCGTGATCAACCGGCCTTTGTATTCGATCAGCTCCGTGCCCGCAGGCAGGTCCACGGCGGCAAATACGCCGTTGCCGTGCACCGGCGATCGGCGTACGAGGATCTTGCGCGCCATGGGTCAGGACGGCGTCCTGCGCTGTTTTTTCGCCTTGGCCGCCTTCAGCATGGTGCCTGTGCAATTGGGTGCCCCGCAATGGCAGGCCCACAATCGGCGTTCCTCCCGCGTGATGGGCCCCTCGACCTGTATGTCGTAGTCGTACGTGAGTTCCTCGCCCGCTGCGATGCTGCGCAGCGCCTCGATCACCACGCGGTCCTTGCGCGGGTCGCCACCTTCATCCCCGATCACGAAGGCTTGGCAATTGGGCGTGCAGCCATGGTTGATCCAGCGCGCTACGTTGCCTTTAATGTTCGCATCGACCACGTATGCGTCGTTGAGGATGAACAGGAACGTGTGGCCATTGTCCTGGCCGCCATATTCTTCATCCACCTCGGCATGGGTGCGCAGCTTCCCCTTGTACTCCACCACTTCCTCGCCCTTCTTGATGGGCGCGGTGGCGAAAACGCCATGGCCATGGATCTTCGAGCTGCGCTTAATGATTTTAACGGGCATGCGGAATTTGAAAAGCGGGGGCAAAACTACGCCTCCTCAGATGGATCGTTCCGCTACTGCGGCAAACACCATCGGCAGCTTGCCTGGCATTCCCTCAATCCGGAACAAGCCGTCGGCACCCTGCACGGTGCGGGCAAAGCAGTTGTGCGGCGATCCGTCCATCTCTTCGAAGTGCTTGAGGCGCAAACCTGCGCCCAACAGCGCGGATATGGTTTCCCCGAGCGAGTGGTTCCACGTGTGCGATGCCAAACTGATCGGTGCCGCAGGGTCGGCGTACGTGCCCTGCTCCGTTTCCTCAATGAGCTGGCGGTTGAAGTAGGAGTACGCCACGTGCGTGAAGTCATTATCAAACATCCACACGGCCGGGTGGAACTCCACCAGCACCAGCTTTCCCCCCGGTTTCAGGTAGCGCGCGATGTTCCGCGCCCAGCCTTCAAGTTCAGGCAACCAGCCCAGCACGCCGTAACTGGTGAAGACGATGTCGAACTTGCCGGCTAATTGCGGTTGGAAGTCCAGCACATTGGCATGGATGAATTCGGCGTGCAGCCCCATGCGCCCAGCCAACTTATGCGCCTCGGCGATGGCCGCATCGGAAAGGTCCAGCCCCGTGACTTGTGCGCCCATGCGCGCCAAGGAGAGCGTATCCTGCCCGAAGTGGCATTGCAGGTGCAGCAGTTGTTTGCCGTGCACGTCGCCCAGCAATTCAAGTTCCTTTGCACTGAGCGAATTCTTCCCGGCGAGAAACCCTTCCACATCATAGAACTTCGAGCCAACATGAAGCTTGGTGCGCGCGTTCCACAACGCACGGTTCAATTCAAAGGATCCTTCATTCCCCAGCAACATGGCCATCTTTCTTATTCTCTTTTCTTCTTCTCTTCTTCTCTTCGTCTCTTCGTCTCTTCTTCCCTTATTCCCTTCCCGTCAGAAGTACAGCACGCACACCCCGATGGCGGTGAGCACGCACACTAAGTCCACCAGCAGCATGATGCCCAGCGTGTAGCGGGTGTCCTTCACGTTCACCGCGCCGAAGTAGAGCGCGATCACATAGAACGTGGTTTCGGCGGCGCCTTGCAAAATGCTGGAGATCTGCCCGGTGAGGCTGTCGGCGCCATAGGTCTTCATGGCATCGAGCATGAAGCCGCGCGCGCCGCCCGCACTGAAGGGGCGCATCAGGGCAACGGGCACGGCATCGATGATCTCGCGGCTGACACCAAAAAAGGCCAAAGCCGCCGAGAAGCCGTCCATGACGATCTCCATCAATCCGCTGTTGCGGAAGATGCTTAGCGCGCACAGCATGGCGATCATGTAAGGCAGCACACGCAGGCCGGTGGTCCAGCCGTCCTTGCTGCCGTGGATGAACGAATCGAACATGTTGGTGCCCTTCTCCTTGAAGTAGCGTTCGTGCAGGAAGGCGTAGCCCACGATGAGCAGGATGATGGCGAGCAGCAGCCCGTTGCCGAGGTTGTCGGTGAAGTGGAACTTGGCTGCCCCGCCCAGTCCGCTGATGTAGGCCATCAATCCGCCGATGAGCGTGCTGACGCCCAGCACGAACACCAGCACGGGCACATTGAAGAGGTTGATCCGTTGGCGGAACGCCACGAACAACATGGCCGCCAGCGTGCCCACGAAGCTGGTGACGATCATGGGGATCATGATGTCGGCCGGGTTGGCCGCGCCCATGGCGGCCCGGTAGCCGATGATGCTGGTGGGCAGCAGGGTGAGGCCCGCGGCGTGCAGGCACAGGAACATGATCTGGCTGTTGGTGGCCTTGTCCGGCGTGGGATTGCTTTCCTGCATGCTCTCCATGGCCTTCAGGCCGAAGGGCGTGGCGGCGTTGTCCAGCCCCAGGAAGTTGGCGGAGAAGTTGAGCGTCATGTAGCCGTAGGCGGGGTGGTCGCCGGGCAGGTCGGGGAAGATGCGCCGGAAGATGGGGGAGAGGAAGCGCGCCAGTTTCTCCATGGCGCGCGAGTCCACCAGCAGGTTCATCAGGCCGCAGAAGAAGGTGAGGTAGCCGATCAGCGGCAGCCAGAGGTCCATCACCGTGTTCTTGCAGGTTTCGAAGAGGCCGTCCGCCGCTTGGGTGCCGTGGCTGTAGCGCACCATGCCGCCCTTGCCCAAGGTGATCAGCGTGTCGCCACGCATCACGCCCGCATCACCTGCTGCGCGCAGTTCCAGCAGCAAGGCCGTGCCGTGCAGCTCCGCGCTGTCCTTTTCGGCCACCATCAGCGGGTCGCCCTGGTTACCGTTCACCAACGTGCCCAAACTGTGCTGCCTGCCGGTGGCCAGCATCACCAGCGCATAGCCGATGCTGAGGATGAGGATGAAGGTCCAAAAACGACTGAGGGCCATGGGCGGTGCTTGCCCCGCAAAGAAGGGAACCTCTGTGCCCTTGTTGAAGGCACCGCAGTACGGGTGGTGAACAACCGGATGTGGACGGAAGCGCCCGCGTTGCCGTGCCGGCAGGGGAGGTTGGTGCGGCTTGGCGTCGTGACCAGTTCAAGCTGGCACCGGAACAATCGCTACTGAAGCCCCCGCACGCGCCCGATGTCATTAGGTTAAGGGGACGAAGGGGATTGTTGTGGCACAGCCTGGAAGCCTGTGGAACAACAATTGCGCAGGTTGGGCAGGCCCGCCATGACGTGTACGTCACCGCCTGACAGGCACCATGCTTTGTGCGTCACTGCGGGCCTGACCCGCAGTCCCGGTTGGCTTCATGGATGCAAATCCCTGCGCCAATGTGCCATTAACCTAATGACATTGAGTACGCGCCAGTGATGACCGTTGTCAGGCTCTCCTCGGGCGGTAGAGGTACTTTCGAAAAAACAACAAGCCATGTGGTGGAAGATCCTGGCCGTTTGGCTGCTCTGCATGGTCGGGGCGATCCTGAACGGTACGTTCCGCGAGTTTGTGCTCAACCCGTGGATCGGTGCGGCATGGGGCCATGTGCTCAGTACGATGCTGTTGTTACTTCTCATTCTGGTCATCACCTGGGCAACCATTCCATGGATGGCCCCTGCCAGCCCAAGACATGCCTGGACCATCGGCATCACCTGGCTGCTGCTCACGCTTGCTTTTGAGTTCGGATTCGGACATTTTGTGGCACACAAGAGCTGGCAGGTGCTCTTGGCCGACTACCACCTTTGGGAGGGCCGCATCTGGGTCTTGGTGCCGATCATCACCACCTTGGCACCCGTGTGGATCGCGCGCTTGCGGGGGCTTATCCATTGACGATGGACGCACGGCTCACCTGGATCCGTGCACTGCACACCGCCGTTTGGCTCTTCTTCAATGCGGTGATGGCCTACCTCTACTACACGGTGATCACGGACCGGGTGGGCATTTGGGCGTGGATCGGACTGGGCCTTTTCGGGGTGGAATGCTTGGTGCTGTTGGTCTATCGCATGAGCTGCCCGCTCACCCTAGTGGCGCGCAAGTACACGGATTCCACCAGATCGAACTTCGACATTTGGCTGCCCGAATGGCTCGCCCGCTACAACAAGTGGATCTATGGCATCCTCCTGTTGACGGTCATCGTCGGCATGCTATGGCGTGTAGTAGGGTGAGATCGCTTTTCAGCGAGGTTCCCACGCTCATTGCTTCCGGGATGGTACGGTCCATCCCGGAAGCTGAACTCCGGCACAACCGGTCAACGCGTGGCGACGGGTTCGCTCTTCGCCTCTTCCACCGGTATCCCCAGCGCCTTGGCCACGCCTGCCCCGTAGGCCGGGTCGCACTTCAGGCAGTTCCCGATGTGGCGCAGCTTCACCATGCGCGGCGCATCGCCCATGGCCCGCGCCGTGTTGTCGAACAGCACCTGTTGCTGCGCGGGCTTCATCAGGTTGAACAGGGCGCGCGGCTGCGAATAGTAATCCGTGTCCTCGCGGTGGTTCCAGTGGTCGGCCGCCCCGGTCAAGCCCAGCGGTGGTTCAGCGAAGTTGGGCTGCTCCTGCCATTCGCCATAGCTGTTGGGCTCGTAGCCCAGCGTGCTGCCGTGGTTGCCGTCCACGCGCATGGCGCCGTCGCGGTGGTAGCTGTGTACCGGGCATTTCGGCGCGTTCACCGGGATCTGCTGGTGGTTCACGCCTAAGCGGTAGCGCTGTGCATCGCCGTAGGAGAACAGCCGCCCTTGCAGCATTTTGTCCGGTGAGAAGCCGATGCCGGGCACCACGTTGGCCGGGTTGAAGGCGGCCTGCTCCACCTCGGCGAAGTAGTTCTCCGGGTTGCGGTTCAGCTCCCATTCGCCCACCTCGATCAGCGGGTAGTCGCCGTGCGGCCACACCTTGGTCAGGTCGAAGGGATTATAGGGCACCTTGGCGGCATCGGCCTCGGGCATCACCTGCACGCAGAGCTTCCACTTCGGAAGGTCCTTCTTCTCGATGGCTTCATAGAGGTCGCGCTGGCTGCTTTCGCGGTCGTTGGCGATCATGGCGGCGGCCTCTGCGTCGGTCAGGTTCTTGATGCCCTGCTGGCACACGTGGTGGAATTTCACCCAGAAGCGCTCGTTCTTGGCGTTGATGAAGCTGAAGGTGTGCGAACCGAAGCCGTGCATGTGGCGGTAGCCGGCGGGCAGGCCACGATCGCTCATCAAAATGGTCACTTGGTGCAGCGCCTCGGGCAGGTTGGTCCAGAAGTCCCAGTTGTTGCGCGCGCTGCGCAGGTTGGTGCGCGGATCGCGCTTCACGGCGTGGTTCAGGTCGGGGAATTTCAGTGGATCGCGCAGGAAGAACACCGGCGTGTTGTTGCCCACCAGGTCCCAGTTGCCTTCCTCGGTGTAAAACTTCACGGCAAAACCGCGGATGTCGCGTTCGGCATCGGCCGCACCCCGCTCACCGGCCACCGTGGAGAAGCGCGCGAAGAGTTCCGTCTTCTTGCCCACTTTCGAGAAGAGCTTAGCGCGGGTGTACTTGGTGATGTCGTTGGTGACGGTGAAGGTGCCGTACGCGCCGGAACCCTTGGCATGCATGCGCCGCTCGGGGATCACCTCGCGGTCAAAGTGCGCCAGTTTCTCTAAGAACCATACGTCCTGCAAGAGTTGCGGGCCGCGCGGGCCGGCGGTCAGTACGTTCTGGTTGTCCACTACGGGACAACCGGAGATCGAAGTCAGCTTTTGGGCTGGGGACGAGGGTTTGTTTTTATCGTCGCTCATGGTGATGTGCCGTTGTTTGCTGGTGTGGTGGAAAAGCTTTCGGTTCTAAAGATAAGTATTGCCCGCCACGGCCTGGGCAAGATCGGCCATGCTCTGCTTGCGCGTGCCGGGCAGCGGCCTATGTCATTAACGTATGGGAGCATTGATCAACGGATCATGGTCCGGGGGCTTTCAGCCTGCGATGTTGTCGTTTCACAGGCTGGAAGCCTGTGTTACAACAGTGCTCATCCCCCCTTAACGCAATGACATTGGGGCAGCGGCGTGGGCGATCGTACGGCAGGCTACATTTGCCGCAACTACCTCACCGCCCATGAACCGTCCACTCCTTATTCTGCTGGCTGCTTCTCTGACTTTGGGATCTTGCGTCTCCAAAAAGAAGTACACGGCCATTCAGCTGTCCAACCAAACGCTGAACGACAAACTGGCCGATGCCAAGCGCGCCTTGGATGAATGCAATGCCGCCAAGGCCAGCGCGGATGGCAAAAACGCCAACCTGCAGACCAGCATCGACCACCTCAAGGAGCAAGTGGCCGAAATGAGCGTCACCAACCAGGCGCTGCTGAACAATGTGGGCAACATGGCCACGCTGAGCGCCAAGGAAGCCTCCAACCTGGAGAAGAGCTTAGAGAGCATCAAGGAGAAGGACCTGCAGATCCGCACCATGCAGGAGGCCCTGACCAAAAAGGACTCCATCACGCTCGCCCTGGTGGTAAGCCTGAAAAGCTCGCTTGGCAACCTGAACGACACGGATGTCACCATCAACGTGGAAAAAAGCGTGGTGTTCATCGAGTTGAGCGACAAGATGCTCTTTAAGAGCGGCAGCACCAACCTTTCGCCCCGCGCCAAGGAGGTGTTGAGCAAGGTAGCCACGGTGTTGAACGATAAGCCGGACCAGGAAGTGCTCATTGAAGGCCATACGGACAACGTGCCCATCAGTCGCGACTGCTTCAAGGATAATTGGGACTTGAGCGCCTCGCGCGCAATCACCATCACCCGGGTGTTGCAGAATGACTATAACGTGAACCCCGCCCGTATCACGGCGGCCGGTCGCAGCGAATATGTGCCCAAGGTGAGCAACGACACCCCCGAGGGCCGCAGCACCAACCGCCGCATCCGCATCGTGATCATGCCCAGGATGGACCAGTTCTACAACATGATCGAGCAGGGTTTGAAGAAGGCCACGGGGGAGGAGTAGCCTCTATCCCTCAGGTGCCAGGCCTTGCCGGATTTCGGCAGGGCCTTGGCTTTTATCGGGCAGGGGGGGCCGGGTGTGCCAGCGTGCAGTACGGGCAACACGGCGATGAACAAACCGATCGCGGCGATGCAAGATCATCGCGTGAGTGGCACTACGGTAAATACCTTAGCGCCCGCTCCAATCGAAGCCCCCCAAAAAATGGACTTCAAACCGGTTGAATACCGTACCAGCATCGCCACCCTCCGGGCGGTAAGCCCGCAGCTGATCGAGATCTTGTACCATGCGAACATCGTGTTTACCGCAGCGACGGTGACCGAAGTGCAGAATAAGCGGCGCGAGCTGATGGGCAACTCCGCCTACGGTACGCTCACGATCATTCCCGAAGAGGTGGATTACAACATCGATGCCATGGGCAAGGACCAGGGCATTGTGGACCGCAGTGATGGCAAGCTGATCGCCACGGCCGTGGTAGTGAAAGCCAGCATGATCGAAATGCTCACGCGGCTCTACCTATCCTACTTCCCGCAGTTGCACCATGTTTTCATCACCCATGATGAGCAGGCCGCGCGCACGTGGATGGCGGAACGATTGAGCCAAGCGGCGGCATAGAAAGGCTCCCTGAAGGTTATCGCGGGCCCCAACGGTCCATGGCCATCAGGCTCCAAGCCTCCCCGTGCCGGGCGCACTTTCGGCCGGGTGCAGCAGCTCATCCAGCGCCGCCTCGGTAGGCACCAGCACTTTGCGGGCCTTCGAGCCCTCGAAGGCACCGAGGATGCCTGCAGCTTCCAACTGGTCCACGATGCGGCCGGCCCGGTTGTAGCCCAGTTTCAGCTTGCGCTGGATCAGACTGGTGCTGCCCTGCTGCGTTTGCACTACCACGCGGGCGGCCTCCTCGAACATGCTGTCGCGCTCCCCGAGGTCCAGGTCGCCACCGCCTTCGCCCTCCTCGGTGGGTACTTCGGGCAGCAACAGGGCATCGGGATAGCCGCGTTGGTTGCCGATGAACGCCGTGATCTCCTCCACCTCCGGCGTGTCCACAAAAGCGCATTGGATGCGGATCAGGTCGTTGCCGGTGCTCAGCAGCATGTCGCCGCGACCGATCAGCTGGTCGGCGCCGCCGGCATCGAGGATGGTGCGGCTGTCCACCTTGCTGGTGACGCGGAAGGCAATGCGCGCCGGGAAGTTGGCCTTGATGGTGCCGGTGATGATGTTCACGCTCGGGCGCTGCGTGGCGATGATCAGGTGGATGCCGATGGCGCGCGCTAGCTGGGCCAGGCGGGCGATGGGTGTTTCCACCTCGCGGCCCGCCGTCATGATCAAGTCGGCGAACTCATCCACCACCAGCACGATGTAGGGCAGGAAGCGGTGACCGTTCTCCGGGTTGAGGCGGCGACTGATGAATTTGGCGTTGTATTCCTTGATGTTGCGCACCTGGGCGTCCTTGAGCAGCTCATAGCGCTCGTCCATCTCGATGCACAGGCTGTTCAAGGTGGCCACCACCTTCTTGGTGTCGGTGATGATGGCTTCCTCTTCACCGGGCAGCTTGGCTAAGAAATGCCGCTCGATCTTGTTGAACAGGGTGAGCTCCACCTTCTTCGGGTCCACCAGCACGAACTTGATCTGGCTGGGGTGTTTCTTGTACAGCAAGCTCACCAGAATGGCGTTCAGGCCCACGGATTTTCCTTGGCCCGTCGCACCGGCCATCAGCAGGTGCGGCATCTTGGCCAGGTCGGTGACGAAGGTTTCGTTGCTGATCGTCTTGCCTAACACAATGGGCAGGTCGGCCGTGCTGTTCTGGAATTTCTCGCTCTTCACCACCTCGCGCATGCTCACCACTTGGGGCTTGCTGTTCGGGACCTCGATGCCGATGGTGCCCTTGCCGGGGATGGGTGCGATGATGCGGATGCCGAGCGCCGCCAAGCTCAGGGCGATATCGTCCTCCAAGTTCTTGATCTTGCTGATGCGCACACCGGCCTGCGGCACGATCTCGTACAAGGTCACCGTGGGCCCGATGGTGGCCTTGATCTTGTCGATGCCGATGTTGTAGTTGTTGAGCGTGTTGACGATCTTGTTCTTGTTTTCCTCCAGCTCCTCTTTCGTCACGGTGATCTCACCGGTGCTGTGCTCGGCCAGCAGGTCGATCGAAGGGGGCACGTAGCTGCTCAGGTCCAGCGTGGGGTCGTATTCGCCGAACTCTTTCACCTTGGCATCGATCTCCTCCTCGCTCAGTGCTTCTTCGGGCTGGTTCACTTCCACGCTGAAGCCGTTGGTTTCGTCGGTGATGCTGCCGGGGTCGAAAGCGGCCCCGTGGGGTGAAAGCTCCAATGCGCCGGGTGTGTCCTCCTCCTGTTCCACGGCGGGTTCCTCCTCCGGCCCCTCCGGCTCGCCTGTGCTAGTTTCCTCATCAGGTTCCTCTTCCACCATCTTTTCCCCGGGATTCTCCATTTCCACTGGTGCAGTGGCCAAAGGCCCATCTTCCTCCGGGGCGGAACGCATGCGGTTTCCGTGCTTTGCGGAGGGGGTGGCTTCCGGTTCCGGGCCGTCCGCTGCAGCTACGGAGCGCTTGGGCGCGAACAACGCACCCACCCAGGAAAGGGATGGGTTGAAAGTGTACACCCCGAAGCCGATCGCAGTGAAGAGAATGGCGGCGCCGGCCCCAAAAGTGCCCAGCCATGCACCAAGGTGGTTGTTGATGGCGTAGCCAATGCCCCCGCCCAGCACTTGCCAGCCACCCTGGGGAAAAAGGAAGCCCATGAAGGTGGGCATCCAGATCAGTACCATCACCGTCCAGCGCAGGGTTTTTCCCGAGGGCAGCAACCAGGTGTCCAGCACCAAGCGCACACCTGCCAAGAAGGTCCAGAGAACAAACGCGAATGCCGCAACGCCGAACCAGATATAGATGAACCGGTGGCTGATCAAGGCGCCCAACTTGCCCAACCAGTTCTCCACCCGCACCGAAGGCTGGAAGATCTCACCCCAGCTGCGGCCCATCAGGTCCTGGTCGATCCGCCAGGTAAAGAGGTAGCTGGTGAAGGCGACCAGCAGGTAGCACGAGACCAGGATCAGGAATAGGCCGAACACCTTGTGCACGCGCTCGTCGGCCAGGAAAGTGCGCAAGCGTTGCAGACGCCCTTCATCCCCATCGGCGGCGTTGCGCTTGGACTTGCGACCCGCCGTTTTGCGCACGGGCTGTTCCTCCGCCTCGGCGGCTTGCGCGCGCAATTTGTTCTTTCGTTCGTTGGCCAAAAGCAAGGAAAGTTCTGGGCCTCAAGGGCTGAATACCGCTGCCATGCACGCAGGCACATCTGCCTGCAGGCCGGACAGCCGAAGCAAAACTACCGGTGGCATAAAGGGGAAACGGCCCCATGGGGCAGGCTATTATCAACAATCGCTTGTGATAGTCGGAAGGCTGCTGTGCCTCTACCGCCCCTTCACGCTGCCGGGGGACCAACGAGGACTTGGTGCCCTCAATTGTTGAACGCCCCCAGTACCTCGTCCAATTGCTGGTACAGCACCTCCGGGCTCACCTCCTGGTGCTCAGGGCGCTTGAGGAACATGCCCGGGTCCACGGGGCCGAAGTTCACGGTGGTGGCCTCCATGTGCATCCGGATGTTGTGCTGCACCACGTCGTAGCGCATCAACACACCGGGGATCTCACTGTAGGGCCCGTACCAATTGGGGTTCTCTTGTTCGAGCTGCTCGGTGTACCACACCTCCACTTCGGGCATGGAGATGTCTTCATAGAGCAAAAAGGCCTGCTTGCACGGCATGCCCGCTATGGTGTCACGCGCCATGGTGTGCAGCACCGCCAAGGGAGGCTGGGCCTTGTTGAGGTTGATCAGGTCGCGGCGCGTGAATTCCGCCACCAAGCTTTTGCCCATCACGCTCATGTGGTATTCCACCACCTTCGAGGGGGTGTTCACCACCATGCTGGTCTTGAAGATGCCCATGCCCGCGCTCAGGTCCATGGATTGGTGGTCGCGGTTGAAGCTGAGAATAGCTTCCCGGGGCAGCATATCGGTCATTAACCCGTTGGGGTCCAGGTCGGGAAAGGACATGGCGAACTTGATGGTGCCCTCCTGGCCGCCCGTCAACAGGGTGTGACTGCAGCCGTGCAGGCCTATCATGGCCACTGTGGCAGCTGCGGAAATGATCAGGAAACTCTTGCGCATATTCGGTCAGGTCGCGGCCTGTTACGAGGCCTGCCCAGGTTTCGTTGCACGGGGCCGGCGCCCCGGCGCCTTGGGCAGTGTGCTTATACCATCTTGAACCACAAATTAGTCCCATCCCTCTGTGGCGGGACAGGTCCTGCGTGCTCTTTTTCCGCATTACTTCTCCGGGTGCCTAGTGCCGTAGCTATGGCTACGCCACAGGCCCCCCGGATCGTCCTGCGAAAAAATAGCCTCGGATCTTTTGGCCTGATTTGTAACTCAAGATGGTATTAACGGGTGAACGTCCTGGTCAACCGGCTGCGGTTCCCCCGTTCATCGGTGACCTCCAGTTCGAATTCGTGCGTGCCGGGCAGGTCGCTGTGCACGTCGAAGTGATGTTCCAAGGCATGCGTCTTGGGCTCATATTCCATCAGGATCCATTGGCCATCCAACCGGGCCGACCATTGGTCCAGGCCCGAGAGGTTGTCCTTCACACGGACCTTGAATCCCTTCCGGCCCTTCATATCGGCCAGTAGCCCCACCGGTGTGAGTACGGGGGGGGTGGTGTCCATCATGACGGTGAATTGCCCCAAGGTGCGCACGCTGGCGGTTATCCGCCCGTCGGCCCAGCGTCCTCCCTCGGCCACCGGCTTGCCTTTTGAGCGACGCACCACCAGCAACTTGTCCGTTCGGCCGCCGGGAACCGGCCCGCCCACCTCAATGGACAGTTCGCAGCCAAGCTGGAGCGGGGTCAGTTCATCCTGGATGGTGAACAGTGGGGCAAGCGCACCGGCCTGCGCCGGAGCCACGGTCGTCTTAAAGTAGGTATCCTCATACAACGCATTGGGCGGCAGGCTGAAGCGCATGCCGGGCTGCTGCACCACGTTAGGCCGGTCGAAGGGCAAGAGCGTACCGCCGGTGCGGGCAACGGGCCATTTGCCGGCTTCCTCCCGGGTGGCTCCTTGCAGCACGAAGGTGAGCGTGGAGCGGTTGCCCGTGGGGTCGGTGGCCACCACCTGCACCGTGTGGGCTTTCCCCGGCTCCACCGCAATACGGCCCGGTGCCCCATTGCCTTGGTAAACATCCAACCGGTTGTTGGGCAGCTTGTAGCACCGGTTGTAGTGCATGTTGTTGTCCTTGAACAGGCTGTATTCCATGTAGGCGTTGGCATAGCGCTGCACGCCGAAATCCACCTCCTCTAGGCGGATGTCGCATACGGTGGTACCGTCCACGCTGACGGCCAGTGTGCGGATACCGCAGGTGTTCGTGCTGTTGCTGTACCGGTCCGTAACGTTCACCTCCAGGCCCACAACGCCCCATGCCGCCACGTGCGTGCCGGGTTTCAACGCATACGTAGAATCATTCAAGGCCACTACCGGGAAACCCACGGCATGGTCCGGGTATGCGCTTGCCCGTGAAAGGCTGTCCAACGGCCTCAACCGGATCCCCGCGAAGATCGGTGGAACCTTGTCCAATGTTTTCACCCCGTACGCTTCGGGGTCCAGGGCATGCTGGTCGGCGGTACGGCGCACTTCGTAATGCAAATGGGGGGCGCTGGACCCCCCCGTGTTCCCGCTATAGGCGATCACTTCCCCTTGTTGCACAGGCAGTTCACCCGGCTTGAAGTAATGATCGATACTGAAGCTTTTTGCACTGTACTGCAGCTCGAGCAGGGTGCTCGCCAAGCGGCCGTGGAGCCGGTCCAAGTGGCCGTATACGGTGGTGTACCCCGAAGGATGGCTGATATACACCGCTTTGCCATAGCCCCACGGACTGATCTTGATGCGGCTGACCCAGCCGTCGCCGGTGGCCTTTACCCGCTGACCGGTACGGCCGTTGGTTTTCAGATCGATGCCGGAATGAAAATGGTTGGAACGCAGTTCCATGAAGTTGCCCGCTACCTCCACCTGCAGGTCCATGGGCAGCCCAAGAACAGGCGGCAACTGCTGTGCGTAAGTAATTGATGGTAAAGAGATCAATGTGCAGACCGCCAAATAGTTATGATATCGCACTTTGTTCGATGCTTTATGTAGTTGAAGTCTCTTTGACCTACTCAATCTTCGTGCCAGGAGGGCGCAAGCTATCCCTCCCGGCGGGTACTTCCTGGCAGGCTGGCAATGGGTGATCAACAAGGCCGGGTGGAAACAATCTCGTCCATGATCCCCGCCTCCGTCTATCTTTGTCGTTGGACCATAACGGTCTTTTGTCCAGCAAGATGGAAGGGCTTTTGGAACGGATCGGCATTGCGCGCGCACACGCGGAGCAGTTGCTGGCCGAACGTGAACGGATGACTGCGGCCATCGAGGCTTCGGAAAAGCATGCACGCGAGGCTAACCGTGAAAAGGATGTGCTCAAGGCCCGGATCAAGGAACTGGAACAAGAGAACGAGGCCCTGCGAAAGGCCGCAGCCTCCAAGGTGGAGACAACAGGCCGGGAAGGAACGAAGGAGAAGATCGACGAACTGGTGAATGAGATAGACCAGTGTTTGGCTTTATTGAACAATTGATGAGCACAGGCACGGACACCAGGGAGGAGAAGTCGATCAGGATCGAGCTGGCCGGAAGGGCATATCCGCTCACCATCCACACGGATGAGGAGGAGAATATCCGTACGGCCGCCACCGAGATCAATGAAAGCATCAACCGCTTGAAGGCCGGCTACCCGCTGACCGACAAGCAGGACCTCTTGGCCATGGCCGCTCTGGAAGTGGCTACCCGGGTGCTGAACCTGGCCAAAACCCAACCATCCAACATCGATGCTGCGGTGCTGGATGAATTGGACCTGCTGCTCAAAGACCTCGCCGGCTGATCCCCTTTGTACTCCTTTCCCGCAGGACCCATGGTTCACTGTAAAACCCATAAACAGTGAATAACATGGAATTTGACATCGTAGCGGCCATGATCGGCGTCCTGGTGGGCGTACTGGCCGGTGGAGGGATCGTGTATTTCGTCCTCAACGGACTGCTGAAGCGCAGAAGCGCAGGCATCCTGCAGAAGGCCGAGGCGCAAGGTGAGGCCATCAAGAAGGAGAAGATCTTGCAGGCCAAGGAGAAATTCCTGCAGATGAAGGAGGAGCACGAGCGCGATGCCCGTGAACGGGACAAGCGCCTGCAGCAAGGCCAGGAAAAACACCGCCAACGCGAGCAGCAGCTCAGCCGCCAACAACAGGAATTGGCCCAAAAGGAAAAGAACCTTCAGGCAGGGCAGCAAGACCTGGAGCAGCGCCTGCAAGGCGTTGAGCGAAGGCGCCAGGAAGTGGACAAGGCGCAGGAAAAGCAAGTGGTCCAACTTGAGCGCATCAGCGGCATGAGTGCTGAAGAGGCCAAAAAGCAGTTGGTCGATTCCCTTCGGGATGAGGCACGGACCAACGCCATGGCCTTGGTGAAGGACGTAGTGGATGAAGCCAAGCTGAACGCCAACAAGGAGGCCAAACGGGTGATCATCCAAACCATCCAGCGGGTGGCCACCGAGCACGCCGTGGAAAATGCCGTGAGCACCTTCCACATCGAGAACGATGAGTTCAAGGGCCGCATCATCGGCCGCGAAGGGCGCAACATCCGCGCGCTGGAAGAGGCCACCGGCGTGGAGATCGTGGTGGACGACACCCCCGGCGCCATTATCCTCAGCTGCTTCGATCCCGTGCGGCGCGAAATGGCCCGCCTCGCCCTGCACCAACTGGTAAAGGACGGCCGGATCCACCCGGGGCGCATCGAAGAGATCGTGGCCAAGACCAAGAAGCACCTGGAGGAAGAGATCCTGGAGATCGGCAAACGCACCTGCATCGACCTGGGCATCCACGGCCTGCACACCGAGCTCATGCGCATGGTGGGCCGCATGCGCTACCGCAGCAGCTATGGCCAAAACCTGCTGCAGCACAGCCGTGAAACGGCCAACCTCTGCGCCACCATGGCCGCGGAACTGGGCCTGAACGTGAAGGCCGCCAAGCGCGCGGGCCTGTTGCACGACATCGGCAAGGTGCCCGATGACGAGCCCGAACTGCCGCACGCCTTGCTGGGCATGAAGCTGGCCGAGAAATACGGTGAGAAACCCGACGTGTGCAACGCCATCGGCGCACACCACGACGAGATCGAGATGACCACCATGATCGCGCCCATTGTGCAAGCCTGCGACGCCATCAGCGGCGCACGCCCCGGCGCAAGACGCGAGGCCGTGGAGCAGTACATCAAGCGGCTCAAGGACCTGGAGAGCATCGCCATGAGCTACGACGGCGTATCCAAGGCCTTCGCCATCCAAGCTGGCCGCGAGCTGCGTGTGATGGTGGAAAGCGAACGGGTCTCCGACGGCGAAGCAGACAACATCAGCATGAGCATCGCCGAACGTATCCAGAACGAAATGACCTACCCCGGGCAAGTGAAGGTGGTGGTGATCCGCGAGAAGCGGGCCATGGCCGTGGCAAAGTAGGATGCAGCACGGGGTTCATAAGGTCTTCCTCGTTACAGGCGGCGCGGGCTTCATCGGCTCGCACGTCTGCGATGCCTTGTTGGCGGCAGGGGCGCAGGTGCGCTGCATAGACAACCTCGCCACAGGCAAGGAAAGCAACATTGCGCACCTGCGGCCCCGCAATGACTTCCGGTTCATCCAGGCGGACATCTGCAACGCCGCCGACCTGAACGCGGCCGTGAAAGGCGTGGATGCCGTGGTGCACTTGGCCGCCTTGGGCAGTGTGCCGCGCTCCATTGAGCATCCATTGGAAAGCGAGCAGGCCAACTTGGCGGGATTCCTCCAGGTGCTGGAGGCCATGCGCGCCGAAGGGGTGAAGCGGATCGTATATGCCAGTAGCAGCAGCGTGTACGGGGACAGCGTTCAGTTGCCCAAGCGCGAAGGCACGGAAGGCGCCGCACTTTCGCCCTATGCCGTTACGAAAGACATGGACGAAGCCTATGCCGCACTCTATGTGCGGCTGTTCGGCATTGAGGCCATCGGCCTGCGCTTCTTCAACATCTTCGGCGAGCGGCAGGACCCGGAAGGGGCTTACGCCGCCGCCATCCCGAAATTCATCCGGGCCCTGCTGAAAGGCGAAGCTCCCGTACTGAACGGCGATGGCCTGCAAACACGGGATTTCACCTACGTAGCCAACGCGGTGAAAGCCGTTCGATCAGCGTTGGATGCACCGGCGCAGCGGGCTGGCGAAGTGTACAACATCGCCTGCGGTGAATCCTGCGACTTGCGAAGCTTGTTGGGCAAATTGCAGGACCGTCTGGCACGGGTCGTTCCGCAAGCTACGGGCATCAAGCCGGTGCATGGACCTGATCGGCCCGGTGATGTACGCGCCTCCTTGGCGGATATCTCCAAGGCGCGTGAACAATTGGACTATTCGCCCTGTTGCACCTTGGACGAAGGGTTGGATCGGGCAGTTCCTTGGTATGCGGAGCACTGGGGATAGAAACGATATCATGCCGAACGCGAAAAAAACACTGGTGTTGGGCGCAAGCCTGAAGGAGGAGCGCTACTCCAACATGGCCATCCGGAATTTGCGCAGGCATAACCAGCCCGTGGTGGCCGTGGGCCTGCGCGAGGGCGAGGTGGGGGATGTACACATTGGGAAGGACCTGCCTGAGGGATTGCGCGTGGATACGGTGACCATGTACCTCAATGCGCAAAACCAGGAACCTTGGCAAGTGCGGATCTTGGCCATGAAGCCTAAGCGCATCATCTTCAACCCAGGCGCGGAAAACCCCGCATTTGAACGCGCCGCGCAGGAAGCCGGCATTGAAACGCTGGAGGCCTGCACCTTGGTGATGCTGAACACGGGACAGTATTGAATCCTGCACCACGCGGAACAGCGCGGGCCATGCAACTGGGTCTGCACTTCCATCTTCCGGCCTTCAGGTTTTTTGCGCTTCACTTCCGCACTCGCTGCTCCTTCACCTTCCTTCCATCATAGCTTCGCCGCCTTCAAAATCAAGCACAAATGGAACTTCGGGGGGGAGCGTACCACATTGGTGGTGTGCCGGCAAGCCGCATTGCTGAATTGGCCGGCACGCCGGTGTACGTGTATGATGCCGCGGTGATCGACCGGCAGGCGAAACGGCTCAAGGAGGCATTCAAGGCCACCCCGACACGCTTCATGTATGCGTGCAAGGCACTGACCAACGTAGCCGTGCTGAAGCACATGCGCAGCTTGGGCTTAGGCTTGGACTCCGTGAGCATCGAGGAGGTGCAGATCGGCCTCAAGGCCGGGTTCAAGCCCGAGGAGATCCTGTTCACGCCGAACATGGTGCCGTATGAGGAGTACCGGCTGGCGGCGAAGCTGGGCGTGGAGATCAACATCGACAGCATTCCCGTGCTGGAGCGGTTCGGCGGTGAGTTCGGAGGAGGCATCCCCGTGTGCATCCGCATCAACCCGCACATCATGGCCGGTGGCAACGAGCGCATCAGCACCGGCCACATCGACAGCAAGTTCGGCATCAGCATCCACCAGTTGCGCCATGTGGAGCGCGTGGTGAAGACCTACGGGCTGCGCGTGGACGGGCTGCACATGCACACGGGCAGCGACATCCTGGACACCGAGGTGTTCATGCGCGCCGCCGAGCTGCTGCTGGAAAGCGCCGCCTTGTTCCCCAACCTGCGTTTCCTGGACTTAGGCAGCGGTTTCAAGGTGCCGTACAAGCCGGACGACATTTCCACGGACGTGGAAGAACTGGGGCAGCGCCTGGCCGCCCGCATCAAGTCATTCAATGCGGGGCGCCCCAACCCGGTGGAGCTTTGGTTCGAACCGGGCAAGTTCTTGGTGAGCGAAGCGGGCGTGCTGCTGGTTGCGGCATCGCTGGTGAAGCAAACCACGGCTACCGTGTTCGTAGGAGTGGACAGCGGCCTGAACCATTTGATCAGGCCCATGCTATACGGCAGCTACCACGGCATCATCAATGTCAGCAGGCCGGAGGAACGCAAGCGGATCTACACGGTGGTGGGCTATATCTGCGAAACCGACACCTTCGCCTGGGACCGCCAGTTGCCCGAAGTGCAGACCGGCGATGTGCTCGCCTTTCTGAATGCGGGGGCTTATGGGTTCAGTATGGCCAGCAACTACAACTCGCGCCTACGGCCTGCGGAAGTGCTGGTAAAGGACGGAAAAGCGCTGCTGATCCGTCGCCGTGAAACGCTGGAGGACCTGCTTGCCCAGCAAGTGGAAAAGGAGCTGGTACCTGCTACAACCGATCCAATTCCTGCTTGATCGCCGTACAGGCCACCCGCACCTGCTCTTCGGAGATGCACAGCGGCGGCGCAATGCGGAAAGCCGTGGGACAGCTCAGGAACCAGAAACCCAGCACCCCGCGTTCCAGGCAGCCTTGCACCACGCGCTGCACCTTGTCGGCAGCGCCGAGGTCCACGGCCAGCATCAGGCCGGTTCCGCGCACTTCCAAGATGGACGGGTGAACCAACAATTCCTGGAAGAGCATGCCCATGCGACGGGCATTCTCCACCAGGCCTTCATTGAGCAAGACCTCCAGCGCGGCCATCCCTGCCGCGCAATTCACCGGGTGCCCGCCGAAAGTGGTGATGTGCCCCAGCACGGGGTGATGGGTGAACAATGCCATCCACTCGCCCGAACTGACGAAGGCGCCCATGGGCATGCCGCCGCCCAGGGCCTTGCCCAGCACTAAAATGTCGGGCACCGCGCCGAATTGCTCAAAGGCGAAGAGCGAGCCCGTGCGGCCAAAGCCGGTTTGCACCTCGTCGAAGATGAGCATGGCGCCCGTTTCCGAGCAGCGCTTGCGCAGCGCCTGCATCCATGACACATCGGGGATCCGCACCCCGGCATCCCCTTGGATGGTCTCCACCACCACGGCTGCACAGTGTTCATCAATGTACCGCAGGTCTTCCGGCACATTGAAGGTGATGAAGTCCACATCCGGTAGCAGCGGCCTGTTGCGGTATTTCTTCTCCTCGTTGCCGGTGATGCTCAGTGAACCGTGCGTGCTTCCGTGGTAGCTCTTGTGGCAAGCGACCAGGCGCGTGCGACCCGTGATGCGCTTGGCCAGTTTCAGCGCGGCTTCGTTGGCCTCGGTGCCGCTGTTCACGAAGTATACGCTATCCAGTCCGGGGGGCAGCAGGCCGGTGAGCCGTTCCGCGTAGCGCACCTGCGCTTCCTGGATGAACTCGCCGTAGGGGATCACATGCAGGTAGTGGTCCAGTTGCTCCTTGATCGCCGCGATGACCTTGGGGTGCCGGTGCCCGGTGTTGTTCACGGCCAGGCCGGCCACCAGGTCCAAGTAACGCTTGCCGTCACGGGTGTAGAGGTGGCAGCCTTCCGCCCTGGTGATGTCCAAGGCAATGGGGAAGGGGCTGGTTTGTGCGAGGTGCTGCGCGAAGACGCTTCTCAGTTCGGCCATGGCGCAAAGTTGCGTGATCCCGGGATGGGGCCTCAGAAAGGATCGTCCCCTCCACCCCCGAACGGTCCGGGACCATCATCATCGTCATCATCATCGTCATCATCGCCACCGATGTCGCCGATCAGGTCGCTGTCGGGGTCCACGCCTGGTGGATTGAACAGGCCCCATTCGTCGGCCACGAAGCGCCGCATGTCAAAAGCTTGCACCCAAGCCACAAAGAGTTTGCGGAACTCCTCCATTTGCTCGCGGAGCAGGTTGAAGTACGGCTGTTCATCGTAGCCGAAGATCTCCAGGCCACGCAGGCCTACGATCAACTCCCGGGCGGCCTTGCGGATCAGTGCGGCATTCTCCATGCGAATGTCATACAGATCACCCCCTTCGGCCCCGGCGATCTTGGCCGGGATCAGGAGGGAAGCGCCGTACATTTCGTCGATCTGGTCCTTGAGCGCTTCGCGTTCGAATTCCCGGCGCTTGTTGCTTTCATCCGTCCCGTCGTTCAGGTCGGCGCCTTCTTCCGGTGCGGCTTCCAGGATGTGATCCACCAGCTCGCGGATCTCCATGGCTTTCTCCATCAGGGGTATCGCCTGGGGCAGGCGAAAGCCGTCGGTCATTCTGGATCTGCCCATGGTCGTTCGTGAAGTGTGAAAGGCCGAAGCTACTTCCGCTTGATGGCCCGCCGTGCCGCTGCCACCACGTCAGGCGTATCCAGGCCATATTTTTTCAGTAACTCCTCCGGTGTTCCGCTCTCGCCGAAGCTGTCGTTCACGGCCACGAACTCCTGCGGTACGCCATGGTGGGTGGTGAGCACCTGGGCCACGGCCTCTCCCAGGCCGCCGTAGCGGTTGTGCTCTTCGCAGGTCACCACGCAGCCGGTCTTGCCCACCGAGGCCAACACGGCCTCTTCGTCCAGTGGCTTGATGGTGTGCATGTTGATCACCTCGGCATGGATGCCCTGTTTCTCCAGTTCCGCTGCGGCTTCCAAAGCCTTCCAGACCAGGTGCCCGCAGGCGATCAGGGTAACGTCCGTGCCTTCGCTGAGCACTTGAGCCTTGCCGATCTCGAAGGGCATATCCGCCGGGATGAACACGGGCCATTTCGGGCGGCCGAAGCGCAGGTACACGGGGCCTTCATGGTCGGCCAGGGCCATGGTGGCCTGCTTGGTCTGGTTGAAGTCGGCCGGAACCACCACGGCCATGCCGGGCAGCATGCGCATCAGGCCGATGTCCTCCAGGATCTGGTGGGTGGCCCCGTCTTCCCCGAGGGTGAGGCCCGCATGGCTGGCGCAGATCTTCACGTTCTTGCCGCTGTAAGCGATGCTTTGGCGGACCTGGTCGTACACGCGGCCGGTGCTGAAGTTGGCGAAGGTGCCGGTGTAGGGGATCTTGCCGCCGATGGTCATACCGGCGGCCATGCCCATCATGTTGGCTTCGGCAATGCCCACTTGGAAAAAGCGGTCGGGAAATTCCTTGGCGAAGGCATCCATTTTCAAGGAGCCGGTGAGGTCCGCGCAGAGCGCCACCACGCGGTCATCTTGTTTGCCCACCTCCAGCAAGCCTTCGCCGAAGCCGCTGCGGGTGTCTTTTTTGTCAAGTACGGGATAGGTGGTCATGGGTTGAGGGGATCAGTAATTGGCCACGTGGCAGTTGCATGTTGTCGGGGGCATCGGCTTGCGTGCACCTTGTTCATTGGTCTGTTCAAAAGGCATTGCTCAAAGTTCCACATGAACGGCCCTTCCCCCTGCGATGGAGACATCTTTCACCACTGAAAAGGCGGTTTCGCGGGCGCCGCCCGGACGGAAGATCACGCGGTAGTCTCCGGGTTGCAGCTTGAACTGGTTGCGGGGCACGCGTGGATCGAGGTCCACCACCCACACCAGCTCGTTGCCTTTCTTCTGGAAGATGGCGCCCGGTCCGGCTTGGGCTGCCACCACGTTCAGTATGCCACTGCGGGGAACGCCCACCGGCGTGATGGTGCCCTGCTTCACCACCACGTTGGGAATGAGGAGGCGGGGCAGGGTAAGCACTTCCAGGTCGTAGGTGCCGGTGCGGTACAGCTGGCGGCTGTTCATGGCCTGCACGTTCAGGGTGGCGCCCTCGCCCTGCTTGCGTACGATGCAGGGTACAGGGATTTCCGCCGCGACGGCACCTTCGGTGAACAATTCCAAAGAACCCTGCCCGGCCACCAACGCCACCACGTTGTTGCGCCCGGCTTCCAGCGCCACGTTCTCCTTCACACTGGGCGGAATGGTGTGGGCCACGATGCGGTAGGTGTATACCGGGTCGATGTGCAGGGTGTCCGGCACGCCGCGCAGGTTCATGGTGTGCACGAAGTCGTAGCGGTCCTCGCCGGTGCGCTGGTCGTAGAAGGTGACAGGCACGTCGGTCTCTGTGGGTTTGCCGTCGTCGGTGAGCAGCAGCAGTTGCGTGGTGGTGGTGCCCAAGGCTTGGTCGATCACAATGCGCATCACGCGGTCAAAGGTCTCCGGCGTGCCGGCATCGAAGTAGTTGCCCACGCACTTCAGGCTGTACTTGTTGGCCTCATCGATGCCGATGCCGATGACAAATGGCTTGAGGATGATCCCCTTGGCCTGCAGCGCACGGCTCACCGCACAGGGGTCTTCATCGCAGGCCTCAATGCCGTCGGTTACCAGAATGATGACGTTACGGGCCTTGTTGTCGGGAAAATCGCCTGCGGCACGCTCGAGCGAACGGGCGATGGGGGTGGTGCCCAAGCAGCGCACTTCGTTCATCTTGTTGCGGATGGCTTGTGCGTTGCCGGGCCCGAAGGGCACCTCCAGCTTGGTGTCGTCGCAGTCCTGCTTGCCCGGTTCGATGCGCGTTTGATGGCCATAAATGCGCAGGGCAAGCTCCAAATTAGGCATGCCCTCCAGGGGTGACAAGGATTCCAACAAGACCCGGCGCGCCACGTTGATCCGCGGCTCGTTGCCCCAAAAGGCGTTCATGCTGTTGCTGGCATCCATCACGAAGAGGATGCGCGTGAGGCGGGGAGGCTCGCCCTGTTGCGCGGATGCAGGGGCGGCATGAAGTAGAAGCAGGAGGAACAGCAGGAAGGTGAACCTGGATCGCTGGAAGCCGGTCCGTGTGCGATCGCGGGCCGATATGGAAACCGTGCGCATGTCAAGGTGCATAACGTGCAACCATGCAAAAGCGTGCCGGATCCATGGGAGGTTCGCCACGATGCCGGGGTCAGTAGTCGCCCAACGTTTCCGGAAGCTGTTTCAACGCGGCTTCCAATTGCGCGTCGTTCGGGGCTACGCCGTGCCATTTGTGGGATCCTTCCATGAAGTCCACGCCCTTGCCCATCTCGGTGCGCATCAGGATCATCACGGGTTTGCCCTTGCCCGTTAGGCCCTTCGCCTGCTCCAGGCCCTGCAGCACGGATGCCATGTCGTTGCCCTCCATCTCCATCACCTCCCAGCCAAAGGCGGTCCACTTGGCGTGCAGGTCACCCAAGGGCATTACGTCATCCACGTCGCCATCGATCTGGCGACCGTTCCAGTCCACGGTGGAGATCAGGTTGTCAACCTTCTTGCCGGCGGCGGCCATGGCGGCCTCCCATACCTGCCCTTCCTGCAGCTCGCCGTCGCCGTGGAGCGAGTAGATCAGCGAAGGGTCTCCATTGAGCTTCTTTGCCAGTGCCGCACCTACGGCCACGCTCAGTCCTTGGCCCAGCGAGCCACTGGCGATGCGCACGCCCGGCAGGCCCTCGTGCGTGGTGGGATGGCCTTGCAGGCGGGAGTTGAGCCGACGGAAGGTGTTCAGCTCTTCCAGGGGGAAGTAGCCGCTGTGGGCCAGCACACTGTAGAACAGCGGGCTGATGTGGCCGTTGCTGAGGAAAAAGAGGTCTTCACCGATGCCGTCCATGGTGAAGTTTTCCGGGTCGTGCCGCAAAACATGGAAATACAGTGCCACCATATAATCGGTGCAGCCCAGCGATCCGCCGGGATGACCACTTTGGCAGGCGTGCACCATGCGCACGATGTCCCGCCGTACTTGGCTGGCAATGGACTGGAGTTCTTTTACGGAGGTGCTGCTGGCGGTGGAGGTGGAGGGTGCTGTCATGGCCGGGGAACTGTGTGCGAATTTAACCCCAGCGCAGAAGGGGCCTGTGGAAGTATTGAACAAAGCGGATTTTTGGGGCAGTTTGCTTGATGGGGCGGGGGGCGATATGGAGGCCGTCGGGGGGCTCGCCACGATTGCATGGCCATGCAACTGTCCTCCTGTGCGGCTATGAAAAGGCTTTCCCTGGGTGCCACAGTGTTCCACACGCCTTCTGTGGAATGGGCTCGCCATGATTGCATGGCCATGCAACTGTCAGCCTCACATGGGCCAAGAGGGTCCTTGCCCCCACATGAGCACCTGTAGTGCCGTGTAGCTTCCGGCAGTGGTGCACGATTGCATGGCCATGCAATCGTCAGCCGGACCTGTGCCAAGAGGGTCCTTGCCCTACAAGAACACCTGTAGTGCCGTGTAGCTTCCAGCAGTGGTGCGCAATTGCATGGCCATGCAATCGTCCGCCGGACCTGTGCCAAGAGGGTCCATGCCCTACATGAGCACCTGTAGTGCCGTGTAGCTTCCGGCAGTGGTGCACGATTGCATGGCCATGCAATCGTCCGCCTGACCTGTGCCACGAGGGTCCTTGCCCTACATGAACACCTGTAGTGCCGTGTAGCTTCCGGCAGTGGTGCACGATTGCATGGCCATGCAATCGTCCGCCTGACCTGTGCCACGAGGGGCCTTGCCCTACATGAACACCTGTAGTGCCGTGTAACTTCCGGCAGTGGTGCACGATTGCATGGCCATGCAATCGTCAGCGGGACCTGTGCCAAGAGGGTCCTTGCCCTATAAGAGCACCTGTAGTGCCGTGTAGATTCTGGCAGTGGTGCGCGATTGCATGGCCATGCAATTCACAAAAGGCCTGCTAAGGGATACCACGGCAACGTATAAATCATGGTCATCGACGCATGATCACCCATCCTTTCGCAATACGGCATCTGCTCGGGACGATAATTCGGCCAGCTCCCGGGCTCCTCCTTCCCCCAGCAAATTGCAATAGGCCAAACGAAGCTTCTCCCATGCGCTATGGGCCTCCGCAGCCTTGTGCAAGCCTTCAGGCGTGGCAAAGACCTCAACTATTCTTTCGTGGCCGTTGCGGACGATGTACCCGTTGGATGCGAGCTTGTCCAACGTCCGGGATATCGTTGAGGGGTCCAGCTGGTGTACATATGCCAAGTCTTTCACGTTGATGCCAGGAGCCACTTTTGCGGTCATCAAGATAAAGCCCATTGTCGGGGTTATCTCGATGTGGCGGAAATGTGCTTCAGCCATGCGCCCCAACGTGCGGCCTAAGGCAGCACCGGCATGGTAAAGGCAGAGGTTGTAGTGGTCACGAAGGTCGGGCATGGCCGAGGCAAGGTAATAATTGCATGGCCATGCAATTGCCTTCGGCCGATGATCTGTGAGTTGAACAGCACGCATTACCCGGATTCCCACGATTGCATGGCCATGCAACTGTCCAAGCAACGGTGGGGGCTCATCCTGTCGCTACAATCGAAATCTTCCCCGCCATGGGCTGGATTGGTTAAGGCAGGGTTGTAATGGTCACGAAAATCGAGCATGACCGAGGCAAGGAAAAAATTGCATGGTCATGTAATTGTCCAAGCAGCCGTGCGGATCCCATCCGGTGGCTACCATCAACACTTTCCCTGCCATGGGGCTGCCGCCCATGCCCGGCCGCCTACTTTATCCCTTTCGGAACAGGCTGTCAGGGCTTTCAAAGGCCTTGAACTCAATGGCGTGGCCATCCGGGTCTTCGATGAAAAGACTGTGCTGCTCACCGGGTTGCCCTTTCATCACCAATTGCGGTTCGATGAAGAATGGAACGCCAACCTTCTTGAACCGGTCCCGCAGCTTGCGCCAATCCGCCAAATCCAGCACAATGCCCCAGTGGTCGCTGGGGATGTGGCTTTCGGGGTTGTAAGTGCGTGCGGTACGGGTGACCATGGGTACCTGCTGTACGGTGAGCTGGTGGCCGAAGAAATCGTAATCCACCCACGTGTCCGAACTGCGCCCTTCGGGGCAGCCCAACAGGCCACCATAGAATGCCTTGATGCGTTTGAGGTCCGTGGTGGCGAAGGCCAAGTGGAAGCGTCCGTTGAGCATGGGGCGGGAGATCAAAAGGTCAGTGATCAATCCTCGTCATCGTCATCCCCGTCGTCAGCCGGGGGGGCGTCGTTATCCTCTTCTTCCTCCTCCTCATCGGCGCCTTCCAGGTCGTCGCTGCCTTCCAGTTCATCGCCGTTCCCGGCATCGGAGTCCTGGTCTTGCTCAAGGAATTCGTCCATCTCCTGGCGACTTTCGGCCGTGAGCTTGATCAGGTACATCACCTCGGGGGTGCGCAGTTCGATCACGCGCAGGTTCTCTCCTTTGGGTGTGCTTACCGTGCGGATGTGATGGTTCTCAATGCCATCGGGGTACTGTTCCTGCAGTTTGTCACGCAGTTCCTCGGTGAGGGTGTCGAAGGAGCGGATGCGGCGTTCCATGGGTGCTTACTGGTCGAGTATATAGGCGAAGATGAGCGGAGCCACAATAGTAGCATCACTTTCGATGATGTACTTCGGGGTGTCAATATCGAGTTTTCCCCAAGTGATCTTTTCATTGGGCACGGCGCCGCTGTAACTCCCGTAGCTGGTGGTGCTGTCGCTGATCTGGCAGAAGTAGCTCCAGAACGGGGTGTCGTGCCGCTTCAGGTCCTGGTACATCATGGGCACTGCGCAGATGGGGAAGTCGCCCGCGATGCCCCCGCCGATCTGGAAAAAGCCGATACCCTCGGTGCCTGCGTTGGCGGTGTACCAGTCGGCCAGCCACATCATGTACTCAATGCCACTCTTCATGATGCGCGGCTCGCAGTCGCCCAGGATGCAGTGCGCGGCGAAGATGTTGCCCATGGTGCTGTCCTCCCAGCCCGGGCAGATGATGGGCAGGTTGCGTTCGGCGGCGGCTACCATCCAGCTGTCCTTGGGGTCGATCTGGTAGTAGGGCTTCAGCACGCCGCTCTTGATCATCTCGTAGAACAGTTCGTGCGGGAAGCGGCGCTTGTCGTTGGCCTGGCCGTCCTTCCACAGCTTCACGGCGTGCTCTTCCAAGCGGCGAAAGGCTTGTTCCTCCGGGATGCACGTGTCGGTAACGCGGTTCATGCCGCGGTCCAGCAATGCGCGTTCCTCCTTCGGGGTCAGGTCGCGGTAGTGCGGCACGCGCTCGTAGTGGTCGTGTGCCACCAAGTTCATCAGGTCTTCCTCCAAGTTGGCCCCGGTGCAGCTGATGATGTCCACCTGGCCGGCACGGATCATTTCGGCCAGGCTCTTGCCCAGCTCGGCGGTGCTCATGGCACCGGCCAGTGAGATCAGCATCTTCTTGCCGCTGGCCTTGTGGACCTTGTAGCCCTTGGCGGCATCCACCAAGGCGGCGGCGTTGAAGTGGAGGAAATGCCTTTCAATAAAGGCGGAGACAGGACGGGAGGTGCTCATGGCTTGCGCTCGGGCGGCTTGGTGTTTCAATGTGTAATTCGGCGCGAAAGTTAGTGCCGGGAAAGCATGGCGGACTGGTGGGCGTAGAGTAGGGGCGAAGCGGTCCAATGGTTTGCCCAGGATTGTCCGGTGGACCTTCCCGGAAGGGAGGAGAAAGGGTACATGAGTGGACCTGGTTTTCGTGAGGTTCCGTTCGCTCCCCTGGGGGTTGCTTGAACCGCTGGTCGGCTTCCAGCAACACTGGCGTGGTGCAGGGTTCGTGGTTCAAAGGAAGCCCCTTTACCGGGCCATGGAAAAATAAATAGTTCAGTTATTACAGAACCAAAGAAACTTTACATACCTTTGTGCCGTCCAAAGGAACAAAAGGCCATGAGCGAGATCAAACTGAACAAGGACCAACAGGAGCTCATTGAGCGGGTGGGGGTGGCCTACGAGAACCACCAGATGGCGCCCGCGCCCGCCCGGGTAGCGGCCTTGTTGCTGGTGGTCCCGCAGGCCGAACTGCCCTTTGAGGACATTTCCCGCCTGCTGAACCTGAGCAAGAGCGCCACCAGCAACGCCATCAACCTGCTGCTCACCATCAACCGCCTCGAGTACATCACCAAGCCGGGTGAGCGCAGGCGCTACTTCCGCGTGAAGCTGATGACGTGGAGGGAGGACCTGAACCGGAGCCTGACGGGGATAACCGCGATGAGCGCGATTTACAAGGAAGTGCTTGCCCAACGGCCCAAGGGCTCCGCCGAGTTCAACCGCAGCCTGGCCGACCTGGCGGGCTTCCTGGAGTTCATGGCAAAGGAGCTTCCCGCGCTGTATAAGAAGTGGGAACAGCGCGCCTGATTTTTTTACCTCGATAAGTTCACATGGAACAGAACAAACACGACGAATTAGAACTAATGATGCTTGGGCGAACAAAAATGGCCCTGTTCACCTGCGGCGCGATGCTGGCCTTGGCCGCCTTGCCCGTGATGGCCCAACAGCCCATGGACCTGAAGCAGGTGCTGGAACAGGCGCTGAAACACAACACCGACGTGCGCAACGCCGCACTCGACCAGGAGGCCGCGCGCAACAAGGTGGGCGAGACCCGCGCCGACGGGCTTCCGCAGATCTCCGCGCAAGGCGATCTGAAGTTCAATCCAAGCATCGCCACGCAGATGCTGCCCGGCGAGATCCTGGGCCGGCCGGGCGAGCAGGTGCCGGTGCAGTTCGGCACCAAGTACATCGCCTCCGTGAGCGGACAGGTCACGCAGAAGCTCTATGACCACCGCTTCCTCACGGGCTTGCAGGCTGCCAAGCAATCCGAGGAACTCTATGCCTTGCTGCATTTGCAGACCGGGGAGCAGGTGCTGTACGAAGTGGCCGGCACCTACTACAAGATCCTCGACCTGAAGGCCCAGGAAGCCAGCGTGGACAGCCAGCTAGCCACCATGGCCGAGCTGGAGCGCATCACCAAGTTGCAGGTAGGGAACCAGTACAAACTGAAGCTGGACCTCCAACGCGTGCAGGTGAACCGCCAGAACGCCATCACCCGCCGGGACGGCTTCACCCTGCAGGCGGAGCAGCAGTTGAACTACCTGAAGGTGTTGATGGGCATGCCCGTGGCCACGGATGTGCGACTGGTGCAACCCACCGACCTCGGCATCGTGGCACCAACACCCGGCAGCACGGCACTCTATGAACAACGGACCGACATCAAGGTGCTCAATCAGCAGATCGCCTTGCAGGACCTGAACATCCGCGCCACGCGTGCCGGGTATGCGCCCACCTTGAGCGCCTTCGGCAACCTGGGCTGGCAGGCGCAGAGCAACGCGTTCGACATGTACGGCAGCGATGGCACCTGGCTGAAGAATGCCGCCATCGGCGCCACATTGGCCATCCCGCTCTTCGACGGTGGGCGCAAGCACCACCAGATCGCCCAGCAGAAAGTGGTGCGCCTGCAATACCAAGCCGACCTGGTGCATGCCGAGAATGCCTTGGCCATGGAAGAACGCAACGCCATCGCCGCCCTGGACAACAGCTGGCGCACCGTGGAGGCGCAGGCCGGCAATCTAGTACTCGCCGAGGAGGTGTACGGCCAGACCAACAGCCTCTACACCGAAGGCATCGCGCCGCTCACCGACCTGCTCGACGCGGACCAGGCCCTGAGCGATTCGCGCACCACCTACCACAGCGCCACCCTCAACTACAAACTCGCCGAACTGGACCTGCTCAAGGCCCAGGGAAAGCTTAACACCCTGGTACAATGAGCACCCCCAACAACACGCACGCACCCGCCAACGGAATGAAAACCAAGAAGACCATGAAGAACTCCCTGTGGATCGCCGGCATCGGCGTGTTGCTCACCCTGGGCGCCTTCAAGCTCAACGACAACAAACAGGAGATGAAGGCTGAGGCCGCCCTCAGTGAACGCGTGAGCGAAAGCATCCCCGTGAACCTCGGAACCGCCGGGATGACCACATTGAAGGAGGACTACTCCGCCAGCGGCACCCTGGAAGCCGCAGTGGACATCAGCATCGCCTCCGAAACGCAAGGCACCATCACCCGCCTGCTGCACAAAAAAGGCGAGCAGGTGCGCCAAGGGGAATTGCTGGCCCAGGTGGAGAACGGTGCGCAACAGGCCGAAGTGCTGGCCATGCGCAACCAGAAGGACAAGGCCGATGCCGACCTGGTGCGTGCGCGGAACATGGCGGCAGGTGGCGCCATGACCCAACAACAGGTGGAGCAGGCCGTACTGGCCGTGAAGAACGCCGAAGCCCAATTGATGAGCGCCGAGGACCGGCTGCGCAAAACCTCCATCAAGGCACCGGTAGGCGGCTACATCGACGAGGACATGGTGCAGTTGGGCAGCTACATCAATGCCGGCACGGAACTGTTCCAACTGGTGGACATCACCACGCTGAAACTGAACGTGCAGGTGCCCGAGAGCCGCGTGCTGGACATGCACCCCGGCAAGGCCGTGGACATCACCCTCAAGGTATTGCCGGGCACCACCTTCAACGGCACGGTGTCCTCGGTAAGCCTGAAGGCCAATGAGGCCCTGAAGTACAACGTGGAGATCGAGCTGAAGAACCCCAAGGACAGCCCGCTCAAGGCCGGCATGTATGCCGTGGCCAGCTTCAAGGAAGAAAGCGCCAAGGAGTTCCTGACGGTGGACCGCCGCGCCCTGGTGGGCAGCGTGAAAGCGCCGCAGGTATATGTGGTGCAGGATAGCATCGCCCGCCTGCGCGAGGTGGTGATCGGCCAGTTGACCCCGGACAAGATGGTGATCGAGCAGGGGCTGGAACCCGGCGACCGCGTGGTGCTCAGCGGCCAGATCAACTTAGTGGACAGCACCAAGGTGAGCGCCATCAACCATTGATCCCAACACTTCAGCATCATGAAGATTACAAGCCTTTCCATCAAGCGCCCCACCGTGGTGGTGGTGGTGATGGCCCTGCTGGTCGGCCTCGGCCTGTTCACCTACGGGTCGCTCAACTACGAACTCCTTCCGAAGATCACCTCCCCGGTGCTTTCCGTTAGCACGGTGTACCCCGGCGCATCGCCCGGCGAAGTGGAGAACAGCGTGACCAAGAAGCTCGAGGACGCCCTTTCCTCCCTGGAAGGCGTGAAGAAGATGAGTTCCACCAGCATGGAGAGCTTCTCTCTGATCACCGTGGAACTGGTACACGAGGCCGATGTGGACCTCGCCCTGCAGGATGCACAGCGCAAGGTGAACGCCATCCTCGGTGACCTGCCCGACGAGGTGGACCCGCCCTCGCTCGGCAAGTTCGACATCAGCGCCATGCCCATCATGAACCTCGGCGTTACCGCACAGGTGGCGCCCACCGAACTGTACGACCTGGTGGAGAACAAGGTACAACCCGCGCTGGCCAAGATCCCCGGCATCGCCCAGGTGAAGATCCAGGGCGGCCAGGAGCGCGAGATCCTCGTGAACGTGGACGCCGACCGGCTCATGGCGTTCGGCCTCAACATGAACGATGTGCGCAATGCGGTCCATAGTGCCAACATGGATTTCCCCACCGGCAAGGTGAAGCGCGCCGACGGTCAAACCTTGATCCGCCTCAGCGGCAAGTACACCTCCGTGGAACAGCTCAGCGAGCTGGTGGTAAAGCACCGCACGGACGGCAGCGTGGTCCGGCTCAACGAAATGGCCACCATCACAGATGGTGAAAAGGAGCCGGAGGTCATCAGCCGGGTGAACGGTGCCGATGCCATCGGCCTCACCATCCAGAAGCAGACCGATGCCAATGCCGTGAGCCTGAGCGAGGAGGTGCGCAAGGAAATCGCTGCGCTGGAGCAGGAAAACGCCAAGGCGGGCCTCGGCTTCAGCATTCCCACGGACACATCGGTCTTCACCTTGGAGGCCGCAGACCACGTGATCTTCGACCTCATCCTCGCCATCGTGCTGGTGGCCCTGGTGATGCTGCTGTTCCTGCACAGCATCCGCAACGCCGTGATCGTGATGCTCGCCGTCCCTGCGGCCTTGATCGCCACCTTCTCGGTGATGTACCTCATGGGTTTCTCGCTCAACCTGATGTCGCTGCTCGGCCTTTCGCTGGTGGTGGGCATCCTGGTGGACGATGCCATCGTGGTGGTGGAGAACATCCACCGGCACTTGGAAATGGGCAAGTCCGCCGCGCAGGCCGCCTATGACGGCATCCGCGAGATCGGCCTCACCGTGGTCTCCATCACCCTGGTGATCGTGGCCGTGTTCCTGCCCATCGCCATGACCAGCGGCATGATCAGCGACCTGCTCCTGCAGTTTTCCGTGGTGGTGGCCACCAGTACCCTCCTCAGCCTGTTCATCGCCTTCACCATGGTGCCCCTGCTTTCCTCGCGGTTCGGCAAGGTGGAGCACTTCACCGACCAAACCCTGGTCGGCCGCTTCGTGCTCGGTTTCGAGCGCGTGATCACCAGCGTGGAGCAATGGCTTACCGGGCTGCTCCAATGGTCCTTCGGCCACAAGCGCTGGCTGTTCGGCATCACGCTAGCCTTGCTGGTGGGCTCCTTCGCCTTGGTGGGCGCGGGTTTCATCGGCTCGGAATTCGTGGCTGCCGGTGACCGCGGCCAATTCTACGTGCGGGTGGAGCTGCCCAAGAACGCCACCCTGGAACAGACCGACCGGATGACCAAGCAGGTGGAACGCTACCTCTTCGAGGATCCGATGGTGACCAGCGTGGCCACCACCGTGGGCCAGACCAGCGGCCGGATGAGCACCACGTCCACGCCCTACATGGCCGAGGTGAACGTGAGCCTGGTACCCGCTGAAAAGCGCAGCAAGAGCACCGCGCTCTTCGCCCGCGAAACCAAGATCGCCCTGGAGGAAAAGTTCGTGGGCGCCAAGTTCAGCACCGTGCCGGTGAACATCATGGGCAGCGCGGATGAAGCCCCCATCGACGTGATGGTGCAAGGGCCGGACCTGGAGCAAGTGATGGCGGCAGCGCCCTTGGTGATGGACGCGGTGCGCAAGATCGAAGGCACCGCCGAACTGAAAACGAGCGTGGAAGGCGGCAACCCGGAGATCAACGTGCAGGTGGACCGCACCAAGATGGCCAAGCTGGGCCTCACCATGGACAAGGTGGGCGCCAACATGCGCACGGCCTTCAGCGGCGACCGCGACAGCAAATTCCGCGACGGCGACAATGAATACGACATCGCCGTGCAGCTCGATGGCTTCGACCGCCGCTCTTCCGCCGATGTTGGCGCGCTCACGCTGATCAACGACCAGGGCCAGCCCGTGCAGCTGGGGCAGTTCGCCACCATCACCGAGAGCACGGGCCCGTCCAAGCTGGAACGCATCGACAAGGTGCCTTCGCTCTCCGTGCAGGCCCAGGTGCTGGGCCGCCCGGTGGGCACGGTGGGCGCGGAAGTACAGGCGGCCCTGGCGCATCTGGACCTGCCACCCGGCGTAACCGTGAAGATGGGCGGTCAGATGGAGCGGCAGGGCGACGCCTTCGGCAGCCTCGGCATCGCGCTCCTGGCCTCGCTCATCCTGGTGTACCTGATCATGGTGGTGCTTTACGACAACTACGTGCATCCCCTGGTGGTGATGTTCTCGCTGCCCCTGGCCTTGATCGGCGCGTTCGTCGCGCTGGCCTTGGTCAACCAGTCGCTCAGCATCTTCTCCATCCTCGGCCTGATCATGCTCATCGGCTTGGTGGCCAAGAACGCCATCCTAGTGGTGGACTTCACCAACCAGATGATCGCCGCCGGGCTGGAAGTGAAGGATGCCTTGATGCAAGCCGTACACACCCGCTTCCGCCCGATCCTGATGACCACCCTCGCCATGGTCTTCGGCATGTTGCCGATCGCCCTGGCCACCGGTGCCGGTGCGGAGTGGAAGAACGGCCTGGCCTGGGTGCTCATCGGCGGCCTCACCAGTTCGATGTTCCTCACCCTGTTGGTGGTGCCCGTGATCTACTACCTCTTCGACCGCGTCATGGCGCGCTTCGGCTGGAACAAGAAGACCGAGATCGTGCTGAACGATGATGAATTGCACAACAGCGAGGTGATGGAGGCGTTACGGAAGTCCGCAACCATGCCATCGTCCATGACCAAAGCCCATGCACATGGCCCGGGCGCGGCAATACCGGCCGTGGCCTGAAAGCCTGGGCGCGATATGACCTGCAACTTAAAGGAACGGACGGAATGAACCTGCCCCAAGAAATCACCACTGCCCCGGACGATACCATCAAGCTCGTCCTTGACGGTCCGGCCACGAACGTTGAATGGCAAGCCCTGCTGAAGCGCTACCTCGGCATCGCCAAGCAGACCGGTGTTGTGCGCCTCTTCGCTGAAGTGCGCGACAGCGCCGCCTGGGACAGCCTCACCAAATTCCTCTACCTAGTGCGCTGGAAGTTGCTCGGCACGGCGGTGCAGCAACGCATCGCGCTGGCCACGTTGCCTGCACTCCTCACCAAGGCCACCGGTCTCTTGGCCACGCATACCACGAACATGGACGTGCATGTAGTGCCCGTGGAACGGCGCGCGGAGGCGGACCGGTGGCTGCTGGAGGCGTAGGGTGGAGGTGGGCTTACCCCAGCACTGGAGCGAGCATCTTCCGCTCGCGTCGACACACCTCACATGGCATTTCACAGGGCTTTTTCCAACACCGGAGCGAGCATCTTCCGCTCGCGTCGACACGCCTCACTTGGCATTTCACACGAGCGCAGACGCTCGCGTGAGTTGAGTCTTGTACGGCCTGTTACATCACACCACCGGAACAAACTCATCCCGGATCACGGCCAGGAACTCCGGGGACACGCTGTGCAGGTCCAGCACGTCCACACGGATGGGCAGGTCGCTTTCGCTGAAGGCATCCTTCAACGTGAAGAGTTCCTCCAAGCCCAGCTCTGCAGTCGACCGAATGGCCAGATCCAGGTCGCTGTAGCGCTTGGCCCGGCCTTGCACGCGGGATCCATACGCCCAGGCACGTGCGTTGGGCAGATGTGCGCGCAGGATGGAACGCACCACCTCCAATTGGTCTGCTTGCAGGTCAAGCATGGAAGCCTTCCAATTGCTCCAACAGAAAGCGGGCATCACGGGCGAATGTCTTCACCAGTTCGTACGTATGGTCCGCCTTGCTGCGGGAATAGTCATGGCTGGTGGCGTTCCGCGCTTCATTGTACTTGAACCACCGCGTTGGGTCGTCGATCAATCCGGACCGGGCTGCTTCGCGATACACGTCCTTCCTGGGCAGTACATCAACGCCCGTGTCGCCGCGCCATTCAAGATGCCTTCGAAGCATCTTCCAAGCCAGCTCATAAGTGTATTCAAAACGCTGAATGGTGCCATCGCGCACAATGTCATCCACAGGTGACATGGCCAAAGCATTGTCCAGAGAGTGCAAGGCTTTCCGGAATGGCTCCAATACCAGTTTCTTCTCTGCCATTTGCGGTAAAGCTACACCGTACCAGGTGGTGATGCAGCAGGGGTTCCAGTGGAACCCAACGCGGAAGGACAGCTTACCGCTGTTCCACAGGCACCTCCTTTCTCACATAGCCCAACAGTTCCATCATGCGCTCGGCGCTTTGGGTTTCGCTGAACACGCGGTCGGTGAGCGTTCCGTCCGGCAGGCGGTCAATGAGCACGTACTTGGGCTTGGGGATCAAGCAGTGCTGGATACCGCCGTAGCCGCCCAAGGTGTCCTGGTAGGCACCCGTGTTGAAGTAGCCCAAGTACTGCGGGCGGTCCTCGCGGAAGCGCGGCATGTAGATGGCGTTGACGTGCTGCTCGCTGTTGTAGTAGTCGTCGCTGTCGCAGGTCATGCCGCCGAGGAAGACGCGCTCGTACTCATCCTCCCAGTTGTTGATGGGCAGCATGATGAAGCGGCGGTTGATGGCCCAGCTGTCCGGCAGGGTGGTCATGAAGCTGCCGTCGATCATGTTCCAGCGCTCCTTTTCGTTCTGCTTTTTCTGGCTGAGGATGCTGAAGAAGGTTGCGCCGCTCTCGCCCACGGTGTAGCTGCCGAACTCGCTGTACAGGTTGGGTTCCTGCACGCCGTTCTCGTCGCAGATGTCCTTGATGCGGCCCACGATCTCGCCGATCATGTAGTCCACGTCGAAGTGCTTGTTGAGGCTGTTGCTGATGGGCAGGCCGCCGCCGATGTCCAGCGTGTCCAAGCTGGGGCAGAGCTTCTTGAGGTCGCAATACACGTTGACGCACTTGGTGAGCTCGTTCCAGTAATACGCGCTGTCGCTGATGCCGGTGTTGATGAAGAAGTGCATGAGCTTGAGGCGGAATTTCTTCTGCTTGCTCACGTTGCGCATGTAAAACGGGATGATGTCCTTGTAGCCCACGCCGAGGCGGCTGGTGTAGAACTCGAACTTGGGTGCTTCCTCGGCCGCAATGCGGATGCCGATGTCGCAGGGACCTTCGATCACCTGGTCCAGCTCCCACAGCTCGTTCATGTTATCGATGATCGGGATCACGTTTACCCCGCTGTTGGCCAAGCGCCCGATGTTGTTGATGTAGGTCTGGTCCTTGTGGCCGTTGCAGAGGATGGTGCTGCTGCGCGGCATCTCACCGCCTTCCATCAAGCTCTCGATGATGTTGATGTCGTACGCGCTGCTGGTCTCCAGGCTCACGCCCTTCTTCAGCACTTCGCGCACCACGTAGCTGAACTGGTTGCTTTTGGTGCAGTAGAAGTAATCGTAGGTGCCGTTGTATCCGTGCTCCTTGAAGGCCTTCGCGAAGTAGTGGCGCGCCAGATCGATCTTCTCGCCGATCTTGGGCAGGTACATCACGCGCAGGGGCGTGCCGTGCTTTTTCAAGATGTCCATCAACGGCAGGTCGTTCCAGGTCAGGTACCCGTTGTCAAACTTGAATTCCCCCTGGGGAAAATCGAAGGTTTGTTCAATCAGGTCGATGTAACGGGTTTTCATGGAGCGGCCGGTGCGGTGGTTGTATCGGAGAGTTTGGTCAGGAAGCGGACAGCGGGGAGCGTCCAGCGTCGGCGGATGTGTGGTACTTCCCCGGAAACAGGCGGCAGGTATGTGCCGCGGCCAAGACCGGAAGGGAGGGAAGCGCCATCAGCGGAATGGAGGAGCCGCAGGCGCGGCAAAGAGCTTGTTGCCAATGCGGAAGATCGGGCGGCCGGGGCGGTATTCGGAGGGTGTGGCCATGCTGGCGGTGGTGCAAAGTAAAAGCCCCACGGGTTGTGATGCACGGTGGTGGAAAAATTCCCGCCCGGCCCGTCCTGGATCCCTACAACCACCCTTTCCTGCGGAAGAGCCACAACATGCCCAAGGAGATCAGCAGCATAATGGCCATGATGGTGTAGTAGCCGTACTGCCACTCCAGCTCGGGCATGTTGCGGAAGTTCATGCCGTAGATGCCCACGATGAAGGTGAGCGGGATGAAAATGGTGCTGATCACGGTGAGCAGGCGCATCACCTGGTTCATGCGCATGTTCAGCCCTGCGTGGTAGGTGCTTTCCACGTTGGCCAACTGGTCGCGGAAGGTGGTGATGCTTTCGGCAAGGTATACCGTGTGGTCCTGCAGGTCGTTGATGTACCGCCGGGTGCTCTTGTCGATCAGCTCACTGGGGATGATGTTCATCCGCCCGGCCAATTCGCGGGCCGGGGTCACCTGTCGGCTCACCAGGATCAGCTTGCGCCGCAGGTCCTGCAAATCGGCCAGCACCTGGGCCCCCCGCGCCACGGCCACGCGCTCCTCCAGGTCCTCGATGCCTTCACCCAGCCCTTCCACGATGCTGAAGTAATGGTCCACGATCACGTCCAGCAGGGAGTAAAGCAGGAAGTCCGCGCCCTTCTTGCGCAGCCTGCCGGTGTTGTTGCGGATGCGTTCGCGCACCGGGTCCAGCACGTCGCCACCGGCGTCCTGGAAACTGATCACCATGCCTTTGGCCAGCACGAAGCTGATCTGCTCGTTCTCCACCGCGCCGTCCGCATCGGTGCTCAGCATCTTCACCACCACGAAGAGCTGATCCTGGAATTCATCGATCTTCGGGCGGTGGTCGGTGTTGAGCACGTCTTCCAGCAACAATTGGTGCAGGCCGAAGCGTTGGCCAATGGCGTTCAGCGCGTTCACATCCGCCAACCCGGCCACATCGATCCAGGTAACCGTTTTCGCCGGGTCGCCCGGTTGGATCTCCCCCGGTAGTACTTCGTGCCGCTCGGCCAGCTGGTCGGCGTCATACACGAAGGTGCGGATGGAGGTGGCCTGTGGCGGCACATCACCGATGGGCACCAACGATCCCGGCGGAAGGCCGGCCTTCTCACTTCGCAGCTTGGCCATCAGGGGTGGGGCGCGTGTGGTCGGTTTGGATGGAGCGCCGGATGGGCAGCGAGAAGGGGATACCGTGCTCCAGGAAGGTTTCCAGCACGGCCTGGTTGAGGTCGTAGTGCATGCGGCGCGCCGTCACCGGGTCCTTGGCCCACACGTACATCCGTAAGGTGATGGCCCCTTCCTCGATCTTCACCAAGCGCACGGTGATCACCTCGTTGGGGTCTTCCATGGTGGTGCCGGTCTCGGGGCTGGGGATCCGGTCGGGATGCAGCATGGCCTGGTGCTGCATCATGCCCATGGCCATGTTCACATCTGCGTGCAGGGCCAGGGTAAACTCGATGAACTCGCAGGTGGCTTCGGAGCGGATGGTGCTGTTGACGATGCGGTCCTCGCTGAGGATGGAGTTGGGGATCACCAAGCGGCGGTGCTCGAAGGTGAGGATGGTGGTGTGCCGCAAGTTGATGTCCTCCACGATGCCGAAGGCACCCGCTTCACCGGCCTGGATCATGTCGCCCACGCGGAAGGGCCGGAAGGCCACGATGAAGATGCCGCTGATGATGTCGCTCAACGCTTTTTGCGCGGCAAAGCCGATCACCACCGCCAAGATCCCCGCACCGGCGAAGAGGGTGAAGGCCAGTGCACGCAACGAAGGCACGGTGTAAATAATGGCCACAAGCGCCAGGATCACCACGGAGGTGCGCACGGCGTTGCGGAAGAACCGGTAGCGCGTCATCTCCTCGCGCCCTTTGGCCTTGGCCTTCGCATAACCCCGCCGCAGGGCGAAGTAGGTCAGGCGTTCCACCAGCCAGGCGGCCACCAGGATGCCGATGATCTTCAGCACCAGCAACAGGTCCATGCCCAAGCTGTGCAATAGGCCCGTCGCCTTGGTCACTTCGCCTTCCATGCGTGCAATGTGGATGCGAACTTACATGCGGACCTGCACGCAACTTCACGGCCGCGCCGAAGCGATCAACAACGCGGCGTGCATGGTGGCTATACGTCGGCCAAGGAGGTGCGCAGCTCCACGCCGCCGGCAATGTCGTTGGGGGCCTTGCCGTGGCGGAACACGCGCATGCCGCGCCCTTCCACCAGCAGGCGGTCGCCCTGTACGTGCAGCAGCGTTCCCTCGCGCAGGCCCGCCACCACCGCTTTGCGGTTCACTTCCAAATACTCCGCAATGCGCTGGTCGCGGCTTTCACCGCCCTGCCCCGGAATGGTGGCCTCGGTGTAGTGCGGGTTGATCTGGAAGGGCACCAGGCCCATGGCGCGCAGCGTGGGCACTTCGGTGATGGGCATGTCGTTGGTGGTCATGATGGTGGGGCAGGCTACGTTGCTGCCCGCGCTCCAACCCATGTAGGGCAGGCCGCCCATTACGCGTACACGGATGGCGCGCATCAGTTCCGTGCCGTACAGCATGCGCACCAGCTGGAAGGAATTGCCGCCGCCGACCAACACCGCATCCGCGGTGGCCAGTGCCTTTACCTTTTCCTGCTCGGCGTGCAGGCTGAACAGTTCGTGGCCAAGTTCCGCGAATATGGCGCTGGTGCGTGCGGCATAGTCGTCCATGCTGG
Organism: Flavobacteriales bacterium; assembly: GCA_023957375.1. Classification (GTDB taxonomy): domain Bacteria; phylum Bacteroidota; class Bacteroidia; order Flavobacteriales_F; family PHOS-HE28; genus PHOS-HE28. The sequence goes on from JAMLHB010000001.1 coordinate 352,674, forward strand.
TGGTCACAGCGGCAAAGGGAACGAATGCAATGCGCTTGGGTGCGCCGAGGAATTGTGCAATGTGTTCCCGGCCCCAGCCTAGAAAGGTTTCACCGGGCATTGTGGAATTGGACAAAAGCAGCAAGTTCATCTGATCAACGGTGGATGCCGCCAAGGTAGGGGGATTGTGCGGAATTGAAGACCCGTGTGGCGTGAAGCTCCGGCAGCGGCGGGCTTCCTTGCCTCATTCTTCCTTCACTCCACTTCCTCGATCTCGATCCTTCTTTCCTTCGCCGCGCCCACGCCATACACCGAGTTGCGCAGGTCGTCCAAGCGGTCGCTGACCGCGCTGTCCGCAGTGCTTTTGCCGAAGGGCCGCTTCACCACCGTCAAGATGCCGCCGTTGGTAGCCGTGCCGTTGAGGTAAGGCAGGAGTGCGCCGCCGTTCGTGCGTTCCAGGTAATGCACTAAGCTTTCGATCCGTCGCAGCGAGAGGTTCTTCTTGTAATCGCTCTTGGAGTTCAGGTAATCGAAGAATCCGCTGCCGCAGGATCTCGACCAGCATGAGGTAAGTGGCATTTGCGGGTTGCGAAGATCCTTGCGGGAAGAGAAAGTTCCGATAGCCTTGGAATGCACGCATGACTTACATGAACAGCGCTGTACCTTGTGGCCACCAGCAAAGTACCATAAGCATGATAAATACGTACCATGAGCCACGGCTACCGGCGCATTGAAGGTCGTGACCAATTCTTGCGGTTGCAAGCCTCCTTTGGTGCGGTGGAACTGGGCAGTTTGCTCAAGGCTATGGGCCTTGCGCACATCCGGTTGATGGAAGCGGGTCTCATCATATACGGGCCAATCGATACCGCTACGAATTGTGAGTACCGTCCCACTGCGAAAGGCAAACGCTATTTCGTCCATCATCCCGAATTCGAGGCGATACTGTTGCGGCCCGGAAAGGGCATGGCATTGCTGCGGGCTTTGGAACTAACGTCGCCGGCATACGCACGTTGAAACGATTCGGCTCTATGTCTATAAATTGCCCAAAACCCCAAAGCTCGATGTCCGATTTCCATCTTCAAACGATACCGTGCCCATTCTGCAGCCATGAACAGCAAACAACTGTGTGGTCTTCGGTGAACAGTCGGGATGAGAAGGCGATGAAGCTACTACGCGCCATGCTCATCAATCGATTCCAATGTGAAGCCTGCGGAAAGGAGGCTTTCATGGAAGCAGACCTTCTGTACCATGATATGGAACGGAAGTTCTTGATCCAGTATGTGAGCCAAGAGTCCATGAAGAACCCAAAGTTCTACAGGAACATCACCAAGCAGGGAACAATGATCTTGGACCCCATAAGCTCAACGATCATGGACAAGACTGGGGGCGGGCACTTCCGGACACCCCATTATGTTTTTTCGCTCGACGAGCTGGTGCTGTACCTTTCCTTCAGGGATTTGTGCGGTGTTTGGGGCCAGGATTAGCTGGGGTGTCCTGTTGGAGCACAATCGCACGAACGGAGAGAATTTGCGCAAAGGTGGAAGTCCCCCTGCACGGCTCCGGTGTATGGTCAATTCTTACGGGTGGAAGCGGGACACCAATAGCGGAATACCGGTGTCCATCCACCAGGGGCCATAAACCTGCCCTCCTGAAAGACCGCCGTGATCATAGCGCTTCACCTGTTGCCTTGTATTGTGGTCCAAAGCAGTGCCGATCAGTCGTTGGATAGTATGGACCAGCAGCGTTCGAAACTCATCCTTGGATGCTGGTTTCGGTTCCATGGCGAGGACTTCGCTGAGCTCTTGCCACAACCCCGGGTCACCTCGTAATCCCCATCGCTCCGGCGTGTTCAGGAAAAGTTCATCAGGCCAAGCTGAGCGCATTACCACGGGTCATTTCATTTGTCGGCAATGTAAGTTGATCCTTCGTTGCCACGAACATCGTACGCCATTGCCTCATGCAATCGGCTGTGATGCACAAACGCATGGGTAAAGGTGCGTACGCAAGTTGGGAACGAGGTGGAGTCCCCCCGGAATGCCTTGGCCTGGTTCGTTGGACAGTTTACCCATTGCCGTATGGCGATCACCACGGAGCCGATGCAGGCACTATGTTTATCCGCCACCCATTGACGATTTCCATGGCAAAGAAGAACACCACCGCGCCCGACCTTCTCGAAGTGGAGCGCGACAACAAGGGCCGGATCCGCAGCCACATCCGCAACTCCTGGCTGGTGGAAACGCCCGAAGAGACCGTGCGCCAGCACTACGTATGCACCCTCGTGAACGAGTACGGCTATGCGCTGGACCAAATGGCCGAAGAGATGCGCATCGACGGTGAGCGGGGGCACAGCGATGCCAGGGCCGACATCGTGGTGTGGCGCAGTGAGGCCGACAAGCGCGAGAAGAACATCCCGCTGGTGGTGGTGGAATGCAAGGCCGCCAACATCGCGGTGGACCAAAGCACCTACAAGCAGGGCGGCGCCTACGCCAACTACACCAAGGCCCCCTTCTTCGTGGCCCACAACAACCGCCAGAGCAAGTTCTTCAAGGTGGACCAAAGCAAGCTCTATCCCAACTGGAGCGAGATCAAGGATATCCCCAAGGCGGGCGACAGCCAAAAGGAGATCGACAAGATCCTGAACGAACTGAAGACCTTCAAGGAGGACGAGTTCGCCAACCTCTTGCACCAGTGCCACAACATCATCCGCAACCGCGAACACCTGGACCCTGCCGCCGCTTTTGACGAGATTGCCAAGATCCTCTTCGTGAAGACCTTCACCGAACGCGAACTGCGGGCCAAAAAGAAGCGCAACCTCTTCACCAAGGAATTCCTGAAAGACCAGCTTGGCGACGACCCCATCAACGACCTCTTCGCCAAGACCAAGCGCCACTACAAGACCGACAAGCTCTTTGCCGAGGACGATGCCATCCGCCTGAAGCCGCAGACCACCGAGGCCATCGTGGAAAAGCTGGAGGCCTACAACCTCAGCGACACCGGCGAGGACGTGAAGGGCATCGCCTTCGAGCGCTTCCTGGGCCGCACCTTCAGGGGAGAGATCGGCCAGTTCTTCACCCCGCGCCCCATCGTGGAATTCATGATCCGCATGATGGAGCCGCAGGAAGGCGAGCTGATCTGCGACCCCGCCAGCGGCAGCGGCGGCTTCCTCATCCGCTTCTTCGAACTGGTGCGTGAACAGATCGCCCACGACATCGACACGCAGTACAAAGACTACGAAGACGAGCTTGCGCAGAAGAAGTTGAGCGAGGCCAAACGTGCCGAACTCCTGCTGGCCAGGTGGGCGGAACTGCAACAGGAACTTGACCAGTCCATCGGCGACGAGCAGGGCGAGGGCGGCACCCGCCTTTGGCGCCTGGCCAACCGCTGCATCTACGGCACCGATGCCAACGACCGCATGGCCCGCACCAGCAAGATGAACATGATCATGCACGGCGATGGCCACGGCGGCATCCACCACCACAACGGCTTCCTCAACGTCAACGGCATCTTTCCCGGCCGCTTCGACATCATCCTCACCAACCCGCCCTTCGGCGCCAACGTGGAGCCCACCGACCTGGTGCTTCCCGACCAGGTGAGCGTGGTGGCTGAGGCCGCCGCCAAGTACAAGCGGGCCTACGGCAAGGCATACGTGGAGGCCCAGCAGACGCTGTTCGATGCGGCGGAAAAGGAAATGCCCATCGCCAGCCTCTTCCAGCTGCCCTACGTGAACAGCCCCAAGCTGGGCAAGGTGAAGACCGAGATCCTCTTCATCGAGCGGTGCCTCGACCTGCTGAAACCCGGCGGCAGGCTGGGCGTGGTGCTGCCCGAAGGCATCTTCAACAACCCCAGCCTGAAGTACGTGCGCGATTTCGTGGAGGACCGCGCCTGGCTCCGCGCCGTGGTGAGCCTGCCCGACGATACCTTCAAGAGCAGCAAGGCCAGCGTAAAGACCAGCATCCTCTTCCTGCAGAAATACACCGCGCAGGAGCAGGACCGTTTTGGCACGGCACGGACCGAAGCAGATGGCAAGGCCCGCAAGGCGGTGCTTGCCCACTACCAGCCCCGGCTCACGGACCTGGAGGCGGCCATGCAACAGGCGAAGGCCGCGCGCCAAGCGGCCAAGTTGAAGGCCCTGCAGCGCGATCACAAAGCCTTGGTGGCCGAATGCGAGGCACGCCTTGCACAGGAAGCGCGCGCCTTGCTGAAGCAGGCCTGGAACTACCCCGTCTTCTTCTACGAGGCCGAACACGTGGGCATTACCGCCACCGGCGATACCGACACCTGGAACGAACTCTACCCCAACCCCAAGGTGCCACCCGGCTTGGAACGTACCTGCTTGGAGCAGTACCAGGCTTTCCGCAAAGACCCCAAGCCCTTCCTGCTGCACACCGCCGCATGAGCAGCACCGTGGAACATAGCGTGAAGGTGGGCCGGGCGTTTGCGGTGGAGTTCAAGGACATTGAGCGGTGGGATCCAGCGAGCTATCATGCTATCAGGTGGAACTGGCCGCTTAGTGAGATGATCAGGATCGGCGATTTGCTGACGGCCCGGAAGGATAGAGTGGATCGGAAGCAATGGAGCTTCGACAAATTGCAACCGGTTACGGTTCACAATGACGGCCGTATCTCGAAAAGAAAATTGGTCGAGGGGCGTAGCTATACGATGGACCTTTGGTTCGCTAGGCCAGGGGATCTGCTGGTAGCGAAAATCGATCTGAAGAACGGGGCTATTGCAATCGTTCCGGAAGAATGGGAAAATGTTGCCGTGACCAACCACTTTGTTCCGTTCCAGATCGATCACAAGCGGGTCGTTCCCGAGTATTTGCATCGGGTGTTCCAGATGGGCGTTTTCCGTGACTTGTTGTGGAGGAACAAGGTGGGAGCAGAAGGCCGGAAAGAAGTGAAGCTGGAATTCTTCCTTGACCAATGCGTTCCGCTACCACCGCTCGCTACCCAACGTTCCATCGTAGCGCACTGGCAGGCGGGCATGCAACAAGCCGCCGCGCTGGAGGCCAAGGCCAAGGAGCTGGTGGAGGAGGCGCAGGCGGGGTTTGAACGAACATTAGGTATCAATGCGCCTCAAGAGAGTGACCAACGGAAGGCCTTTGCCATTGACTTCATGGCGATAGATCGTTGGGGTGTCAGAGCAACACTGACCCATGCCCTGAAAGGCGCTCAAGGACATGACGACTTCCCCATTGAACGGCTGGGAAATGTCATTGTAGGCTTGGAGAATGGGTGGAGTCCAAAATGCTATGATCGACCTGCCAACGGAACCGAATGGGGAGTGCTGAAACTCGGCGCCGTATCATTCGGCAGATTCAATGACGCGGAGAACAAGGCACTTCCTAAGGCATTTGTTCCGAAAGAGAACCTGGAGGTTCGGGCGGGTGACGTGCTGATCATTCGGGGCAATGTGCTTCGGCTCGTTGGCGCGTTTGCTTACGTTGACGCTACAAGGCCGAAATTGATGCTGCCGGACCTGATCTTCAGGGTGAAGTTCAAAAGGGAGCGTCTGCTCGACCCTCAGTTCCTCGTGGCGTTGATGCATTGTGCAGACCTGCGCCAGCAGATCGAAAGCGCTGCCACCGGGACAAGTCCTACCATGAAGAAGGTTACCGTAGGAAGCATATTGAACCTTGAGTTTCCCTTGCCACCTATCGATCGACAACGGGAACTCTTGAAACCGATGACAGCGGCATTGTCCCAATCTACGAAGTTGAAGGACCAGGCGGAGACGAAACGGAAGGAGACGAAGGAAGAGGTGGAAGGGATGGTGATGGGGACATCCAAGGTGTAGGGACTGGGCATTCAGGAAATCGCGAAAACCAAACACAAGCCGAACAGAGATGAAACCGATCGAATTTACCCATGCAGAGGTGGACTTGCTGAAATCCTTGCTCACCCAGCGAAGGATGTACTATGTCGATCAAGCGGGCAGCTTCGTTGCAGCGAATGAACGCTACTTCAGAAAGGAAACTGAAAGGCTGGATAGCGTGGCGAACGCCCTGTCAGCAGGATGGAATGCTCTCGGCCAGAACGACAAGGGCTTGCTACAAGGATGCATGAATGAGTTCGTTATGGATGGGGTGAAAACTGAACTAAGGGTTGCTGCCGAACTTTCGCAACCCGCGCGATACAAGCACTACCGTGCAAATAGAGAACAGTTTGAACGGCTGGAACTGGTCCTGGGCTTGTGGGACAAGTTGGCCAAGAAGGATGAAAAGTTCCTGTTGCCATCAGAGTTCCTGGCCATGATGGACCAGGTGTTCAGCGCCCAAGTGGTCTATGCCTCGTTTTCGGAACTCAAGCCCTACAAAGTGGCCTTCTTCGTCAATAGCCAATGGGTGTATCGGCTGAGCCTGGAATCGGAACGTGAAGAGATCCAAGGCCCGTACGAATACACCAAGGATGAGCTCTCGCAGGTATTCATGCAGCGTCTCTCACCGGATGCCTTTTGCCAAGTACTGCGGACCTATGGGAAGGAACACCCACTCCATGCTTGGCATGAAGTATTCTTGGAGCAGTTGGATCCAGCGGTGGTTGCCGCGAACTGAAAAATCTCCCAGCATTGGCGCGAGCACCTACGCTTGTGCTTTTCACACTCGCCCAGCCGTGCATACCCAACGATGCCACCGAAACTCTACGATGGAGAACTAGCTTGGTTCGATCAGGTCGACTTGAATGTTGATCTGAAAGAAATTCCTCCACTTAAAATATGGGAGGTAGTCGCGGCATTGTCGAAACTCATGCGCGAGGCTGCATCGGTCGGACGTTTGCCTCAGGAAGCCGTGTACAGATTCTTACACGCGCTTTGCTCATTTCAGCCAGCGTATAAGCCTGGAACCGAATCATTCGAGCCGTTGTACATTGGAGAGAATGGAGAAACGCTGTTTCCGGAGGCGATTGGGCAGGACGATGCAAAGGCGATCGCCTACTTGATCAAGAGGCTGGATCGACTTGAACTGAAGACGAGACTACTCGATTTGCATTGGCTGGCAACAAAGGAGCGTACGTCCATCGATCAAGCCGTCGATGGGTATATAGGGATCTCTGACCTTCAGAACGAAGCAGATAACAGTTTTGACGCCAACCGGGCATTGAAGCGTGCGCTGCAATTAGCTATACCTCGTGGCAGGAAGTCAGCGTTGTACACCACCGCACGATCAGCGTTGATGAGGACGGCGAAGGAGTACTTGGATACGGATAACGTATTCGGATATAAACAGTGCGCAGACTTGATCCTCGAACACCGCCTTACCCCTCCGGCGGAACTGTTGGAGCCACTTGAAAGGCTGGCGGAACTTGAATGGGAGAAAAAGAAAGGCATTTATGCCGAGGCGGTGTACCAAACAGCCATTTCGGCGGCGAGGAGAGCAGGAAACCTCGAATTCGAACATATGGCCTTCAGACGGATCGGCGAGATGAAGGTTATGACCGCTGCAATGAGATGTGAAGGACCATCAGGAAGCTATATGGCGGCTGGGATGATCCTCAAAGAGGCGATCCAAGCCCTTCAAAAAGGGCGAGCGGATCACAAGCGCATCGATGAATTGAAGGGTGTGCTCACAGACTATCAAACGAGAGGTGGCGCCGAATTGAAACCATACTCCTTTGAAATCGACATTGAGGAACCGGTGAAGGCGTCTCGAGATTGGATCAAAGGACAGCCCTTTGGTTTGGCTTTACGCCGTTTATCAGGCATTCGAAAGCTGACCGACTTGCCCGCTCTGCGACAACAAGTTCAGGATAGTACTGAAAAGAAGGGGTGGGACCAGTTTTTCACAACATTGGTTCTTGATGCGAACGGGCGCCATCGGCAGATCCGTCACGGTTATAGTGACTTGAACCCGGAGGACAAGGAGAAAGCGATGGAGAGCCTGATGTTTTCAGAAGCCTTGTTCGAGTGGAAGATGAGGGTCCAAGCTTTTATCGAACCCGCGAGGGCGCAGTTTACCGATGAGCACAATCCATCTCTTCAGTTGCTGATCCCGATCGTGCTCTACAGTAACTTCGTTCCGGAATCACATGCCAACACACTACTGAGAGGCCTGCATGCAGGCTTCCATGGCGATTGGGTGCTGGCTTCCTATCTCATAGTGCCACAGTTGGAAGCGAGCATTCGCCATTGCATCACAGTGCATGGGGGGGATGTCACCAGCATCAAGGAAGATGGTACACAGCAGAACAAGACTTTTCGGGACCTCTTGCTTTTGCCAGAAGCCATTAAACTCTTCGGAAATGAGATGTGCTTCGAGCTTCGTGGTTTGCTCGTGGAAGAGAGTGGCTGGAACTACAGGAATAGGTTGGCCCACGGCATGTTGGATGATGCACAAAACATTGGTGTTCCCGCAATCCTTACTTGGTGGCTGGCCTTGAAACTCTGTGTGGATAATCTGGAGCTTCCACAGCAACCAACGGAAAATTCGGATATCGAACCTGAGTGAGGAACCACTGAAGCAACCCTTTCCCTGGCACCACCACCCGCGCCCGTGCCCTTTATAGCCGACCGTGCATGAACGCACAATCGAAGCATCCCCGCTCAAGTTGAGCGACGAAGGCCGGGATGTATGCTGGCCGCATGGGTCCCCGGATCAGATCTCCCGTGCCAGTTCTTGGGGAAATTCCGCGTTGTAGATCTCTTCATAGCGGCCAGGCCCCAGATCGTGCAGGAACTGGTGCATGGCCCCGGACACTGCCGCGCGCAAGTCGTGCTGATCCGCCGTGAACGCCAAACGCACCGGTGCTTCCAGTTGCGCCCGTGTAGGTTGTTCCACCCACCCACCGTGTACTACGAATTGCCCGCTGTTCCGGTAGAACCAGTCGTCCTCAAGGACCAGGTCCGCTCCCTCACGGATCAATACGTTAAAGGTGCTTCTCCAGCCATGGATGTTGCGGATATCCATGGAACAATGGGTCCGGTCCTCCCGGAAGTGGACGTAGCGCGTGTGCAGCACTTCAGCCTTGATCGGGCACGGGTCGTCCCTATCATCCACATCAAGCACGAACTGCTCGTCCCACTCCTCGTCGTAATACCTGCTGGTGCGCATGGTGGCCACGTTCACCACGGGAAACCGCTCTTCCACGGAATGGATGATGTTGCGGATGGCCTGCAGGAAGCGCACCAGGTTGGCGTGGGCACGGGTGCGGTCGCCAAGAGTGAGTTCCGCCTGCTTGCCAGGTATGCTGATCTGAGCGGAAAGCGCATCGTCCTCCCCGACCAGGAACTCCATGTTCAATTGGTTGCGGTTCAACCATTGAAACTTGAACAGGTCGAAGATGCTCACCTGGCGTTGGGGCCCATCCACATATAAGCGCGGTATGTGCGGGGCATCCACCAAACTGGTGAAGCGGACCATGGCTTCCAAGTGTGCGCGTGCCAGGTCATTGCCTTCAATGGGCACATGGGCATATTCCAGCTCGCTGCAATAGCCGAGCACGTTTTCGACATCGTACACGAGTGCATGCCTCCACTGGGTTTTGCCGGTGGCGGGCCGCTCCTGCACTTTCATCAGTTCAATGGTGTCCTGTATGGCCTGTGCCTTCACCTTGGTGGTTTCCCAGTCCATGTGGAACGTGTAGCCTTGTTCCGTCTCGGTAATGGTGTAGGTGATCGGCCCGGGCTTGTTGGTCCAGTTCATGATGCCCACGGCATGCAGCAGGAAATTGGTGAGTGCATCCCGGTGGGCCTCCTTCGCCTTCATGTGCGTTACCGCTACGGTGCCCCGGTTGATCTCGCCGTACACATGCCAGCTCACATCGTTGTAGGTGTAGGAGTTCATTGTTGGGTGCCGGATATGGGGCGAAGATGGAAAAAGTCACCGGCACGGCCTTGGGCGAAGTGTGCACTCACTTCCGTTGGCCCGGTTCCAGCAGGCTCTCACCCACGTGCCTTCCACGCCGCCGCCGCCATCACTGCACCTGCTCGATCTCGATCCTTCTTTCCTTCGCCGCCCCCACGCCGTACACCGAGTTGCGCAGGTCGTCCAAGCGGTCGCTGACCCCGCTGTCCGCAGTGCTTTTGCCGAACGGCCGCTTCACCACCGTCAAGGCGCCGCCGTTGGCAGCCGTGCCGTTCAGGTAGGGCAGGAGTGTGCCGCCCGACCAACGTTCCAGGTAATGTACCAGGCTCTCGATCCGCCGCAGGGAGAGGTTCTTGTTGTAGTCGCTCTTGGCCAGCGGACTGGCGTAGCCGCGCACCTGGAGGGTGATCTGCTGCCCTTCGGCCAGCGCTTGTTCCAACAGGCTTATGAAATCGTTCAGCAGGTTGAAATTGCTTTCCACCTGCTGGGTGAAGAATGCATCAAAGGCGGTGGTGTCGCCACGCTTCGCATGCCAGGCCGAGTCGTATTCCGCGCGTTTGGCGGCATAGCTCCGGTAGGTCTGCGCGTAGTCCAACGTGGTGGTGGTGTCCCAGCTGCGCGGGTTCGGCTCGTCGTTGTGGAAGTACAGGCGGATCGGCAGTTTTTCACGCAGCGAGGTGAGCCGCTTCTCCTGCCGGACGCGCACTTCCGCCGTGTCGGGTTTGGGCGCTTCCACCACGGAGGCGTGCGGGTAGCTGAAGCCGTACAGGTCGTTGCAGCAGGTTTCACCCTTTTCGGCGAAGGACCCCGCGCGGTTGCTGGTGAACCAGCCGGTGCCGGCGGTTTCGTTCACCGCTGGGTACAGGTCGTTTGCTTCACTGTTGAACGGCACGCCCAGGTTGGTCGGCGTACCGGCGGAGGCATGGCCCAGCAGGCTCTTGAACAGGTCATAGCCGCCCATGCCCGGCAGGAAATCGGAGCTGAAGTAGAGCATGCCCTTGGGGCCATCGAGGAAGGGCGTGACCTCATTGCCCGGGGTGTTCACCGGCGGGCCCAAGGGTTTGGGGGCGATCAATTCCTTGCCGACCAAGGTGCCCCACCAGATGTCCATGCCGCCCTGGCCGCCGGGCAGGTTGCTGGCGAAGAAGAGCATGTCGGTGCCCTCGAAGTTGGCCACCATCGGCTGGGTGGTGGTAAAGCCCGGCCTGCGCAGCACCACGCTGCCGGTATCAGCAGGGTTGTGCAGGTCCACGGCGCGGATGCTGAATTCGCCCGGTGCTTCTTCCCGGGAGAAGTAGAACCACTTCCCATCCGTGCTCCACGTGCCGTTGGCGTTGCTGCGCCCGTTGTTCACGTTGGCGGGCAGCGCAGCGGGTTCGGACCATTTGCCGCCTTGCTCCGTTGCCTTGAAGATCCGCGCGTGGTAGTTGGTTGTGTCCTTCACTTCGCCGTCCGCGTTCACTTCCCCGCGCAGCGAAGTGAAGTACAGCGCGCTGTCCGGCCCGGTGCGCCCGCCGAACTCGCTGCTGAAGCTGTTCACCGGCATGGGCAGGTGCTCGATGGTCACGAAGCGGTCCGGATCGGCGGCCATTGCCTTGGCCAGCTTGCATCCATCCATGCCGTTGTCCGCGCGCTGCGAGGTGAAGCCCTTCTTGTCGCGTTCACGCTGTTTGGCCTTGGCCCAGGTCTTCGCGGCCTCGTCATATTCCCCGGTGCTCATCTGCATTTCGGCCAACCAGCGCAAGGCTTCCGGGTGTTTTCGTGCATGGTCCTTCTTCTGCACTTTGTCGTAAAAGAGCGCCGCCTCGCCGTATTGGTTGCTCAGGCGGCAGGCTTCGGCGTATTTCCATTGCAGCTCCATCAGGCCGGGCGTTTTGCCCAAGGCTTCCCCGTAGTAGCGCGAGGCCCCGTAATGCTCGCCGAGCGCCATGGCATTGTCGCCCCAGGCGGTGAACTGCTCGGCGCTTTGTGCAAGCACAATGTGTGCGGCCATGGCGAACAGCGCGGCAACCAGTAGGCGTATGGGGCGGTGGCCGTGCATCACATTTGGTCAGGGCAGGCCTTGTATCGCACCGGCACGGGCGGCCGCTTGCGGAACACGCGGATGGCGGTGATCTCGAATCCGCCCCGGTTGCGGCTGGCGGGTTCCAGGCGGCTCAGGTTGATGTCGTAGCTCAGGCCGAAGGTCCAGTCGTCGTGTTCCAGCCCCGCGTAGAGGTAGCCCGCGTCCTTAGCGCGCATGTACAGGCCGGCCTGCACGGTGCGCACCAGGTTCCAGCGGTCCAGCAGGATGTAGCGCACGGTGCCGCCGATGTCGAACTCGCGGAACTTGCCTTGGGCCTGCCATTGCAGCCGGGGCAGCACGTCCAGCTTTTCGCTCACGGGGAATTGCGCACCAGCGTGGATAAGCGTGCGGGTGTCCAGTGGGGAGGGTGCGGCATCGAAGAGCGAAACATCGGGCGTGGAGAGGTTGAAAAAGGCCAGGCCTGCGGTGAATTGCCGCCGCTTCTCCGGGGTGTAGTTGTAGGCCAGCCCGGCGTGCAGGTCCATGCGCGACCGGGCGCTCCGCGTGAACTGCTCCGCGTTGCCCAAGGAGGGATCGTAGCTGAAGCCGTTGTATTGGGCATCGAAGCGAAGGGCATTGTAGTTGATGGACACGTTGGTGTAGCCGGCCTGCATGCCCATGGTGAGCGCATGTGCCGTGGCGAAGTGCTGCGTCCAGCTCAGGCCGAGGTCCGCATGGAAGGTGTTGAGCCGCGAGGTGCCGGCCTTGTCGTTGTAGATCCAGGCGCCCAGTCCCAGCCCGTTCACACCGGCCAGGTTGGCCGCATCACCGCCAATGCCGAAGGTGTTGTAGGGGATGGTGACACTGCGCCACTGCTGGCGGAAGATCGCGCCCATGCGGTAGTCGCCTTCGAAGGTTCCGATGTTCGCGGGGCTTTGTGCATAGGGCGCGTTGAAGAACTGGGAGAAGTGGATGTCCTGTGCGGAAAGTCGCAGTGAAAAAGTAAAGAAGAGAAGAAGCGCGATGGTGAAGGAGGAATGCCGGACCAGCAATTCGCCTGGCTGGGCGCCACGCACTTCAACCGGCCGCATTCCTTGCCTCATCGGATCACGGTGACGTTGCCCTTGTGGAAGTAGTCCTGCCCGTCCGTGCAGCGCACGGTAAGCCAGTACACGTAAACGGCGGGATCCACCGGTTTGCCTTTGTAGCTGCCGTCCCAACCCTCAGCCTGGTCTTCGGTGGCAAAGACCACTTCGCCCCAGCGGTCAAAGACCTTCAATTCCATGGAGGCCACGTTGCGCCCGCGCACAAAAAGCAGATCGTTGTTGCCGTCGCCATTGGGGGTGAAGGCGTCCGGCACGAAGATGTCGGGCTCGGCGCACACGAGCTCATGCACCACCACGGTCACCGAATCCATGCTGGAGCAGACGCCGTCGCTCACCGTTACGATGAAGGTGGTGGTTTCATTCACCGTGGCCGTGGGCGCGGCCATGGTGGCGTCGCTCACGGCGCCTGCCGGTTGCCAGGAGTAGGTCACCCCCGTGGAAGGCGTGGCGGACAAATGCACCACCGTGCCCGGCAATACCACGGATTGGTCCACGCTGGCGGTAACGCTGCTGCCGTTCATCAGGCCCACGTTCACCAAGGTGCTGTCGGTCCAGGTGCAGCCGCTTGGCGTGGTCACCGTGGCGGTGAACCAGGTGGCCGTGGACGGCGCCACCGTGGCTTGGGCGGTGCCCTGGCCGGCCAGGATCCCGATCGCGGGGGACCACAGGATCGTGGAGCCGGGGTCGAGGTTGTTCAGGGAGATCACGGCCGTGTCATCCGCACAAATGGACACCTCCGGAGAGATGGTGGCCTGGGCGAGCTGGGTGGTCACCGTAACCTGCCCGCTTGCGGTGCAACTTCCATTCCAGGAGGCTTGCACGTAATAGGTGCCTGGTGCCACGGGCGCCAGTACCGCGGTGCTGTCCGCCGGACCGGTGTTCAGCGTGTCGGTGAATTGGGGAGTTGTGGACCATGTCCAGGTGTTGGCCGTTCCATCGGCATCGGCCACTAAGACCAGGCTGTCTGCCGGGCCGCAAATGTTGATCGGCTGCAAGGTCTGCAGCTGGGGAGCGGCGGCCAAGACCTCCACCTGGATGCTGGCGGTGTCGGCGTGGTTGCACGCACCGGGGTCGGTGGCGATGAGCTGCACGGTGTACAGGCCTGGTGCGGCATAGGTGTGCGTGGGGGCCTGTGCGGTGGAGGTGGCGCCGTCGCCAAAATCCCATTGCCAAGTGGCACCCAGGTGGCTGTGGTTGCCGAAGACCACCGGTGCCCCGGCACACAGTGGGGGCGGTGCCGCCAGCCCGGCGACCACCACGGGGGCGTCGAAATCGAACTTGAACACGCCGAGGTTGCAGTTGAAGGAGTTGTTGGTGCTGCTCCACGCATTGGGTGTGCTGGGGAAATCATCATGGCTTCCGCAGCCGGCGCACACCGCCCCATACACGCGGCCACGCCGATCGAAGCGGCTGGTGCCGCCGTCCACATGCTCCAAGCTTTGCGCGCCACCGAAATAGGTGGCATAGGCCAGGCCCGTCATGTTGATGTCGTATATGGCCAAGTAGAAGTCGTTGCCATCGGTGGTGGCTTGGAAGGCATCGGACGTGACGGGCAGCCCGTTGGTGGTGAGCGTGCCCATGACCGCGCTGCCCCAGCCACTGATGTAGATCTTGTCGCAGTAATCCACCAGAAAAGCCGTGGGCGAGATGTTGGGCACCCCGATGCCCGCACCCGAGGTGGCGCCGGTGCGGCTGCTCCAGATGGTGGAGGAGAGGTTGGGGGAGAGCTTGGCCAGCAACTGGCCTCCGGTGCTTTGGAAGTAGGTGGCCCCGGAGATCAGCGCACCTGCCGGGGCGGATGTTTGCCCGAAGAGGTACACGTTGTCCGCCTGGTCCAATCCCACGAAGTAGAACTGGTCGTAGGCCGCGCTTCCGTAATAGGTGGAAGCCAGCAGCGTGCTGCCGTTGGGGTTGAACTTGGCGGCGAAGCCGTCCGCAGGTCCGCCGGGGGCGCTGCCCATCACGCTGCCGGGCGTTACGGGCAGGTTCATGGAGGTGGTGCCGCCCGCGATGATGATGTTGCCCGCAGCATCGAGCTCCAGGGAGTATGCCGCATCGGCCATGGTGCCGCCGAAGTAGGTGCCCCAGTTCATGGCCGTGAGCGCGGGGTTCATCTCGAAGAGCACCGCGTCATGGCTCCCACCGGTGAAGTAGGTGCGGTAGGCACCGGGCGTTGCGGGAAAGTCGCTGCTTTGGGTGCAACTGGCCACCAGGATGTTGCCAGCTGGGGTCAGTTCCACTTCGCCGCGCATGTCGTCGGCGTAGTTGAAGTGCAATCCCGTGGCGTTGTTGATGCCGTCGTTGCCGCTACCCCCAACGTAGGTGCTGGCCAACAGTTGGCCACCATCGGCGCTCAAACGGGATAAAACCATGTCCGTGCCCAGCGGATAGCGCGTGCCAATGCCTTGCGGGGTGAAGGTGGTGCCCCCGGCAAAGGCGCTTTGGAAAGCGGATGGGGTGGTGGGGAAGTTGGGTGAACCGGTGGTGCCCAGCACGATCAGCTCGTCCGCATCATTCACGATCAGGCTGTGCGGCAGGTCATCGCCGCTGCCGCCCAAGTAGGTGCTCCAGATCAGGAAGCTCCCCGTGGTGTCCCATTTGGTCAGTGCGATGTCCGTACCCACGTTCTGGTTGCCGGTGCCCCCGTTCCAAGTCACGTCGTATGCGCCCGTGGTGATGGGGTAGCCTTGGCCGAAGGCACTGCTGCCCGAGTACAGGAAACCCCGGCTGTCGAAGGATGCAGTGTACCCGAAGTTGTCAGCTGTGGAACCCGAGTAGCTGCTAAAGGAAAGAGCGGGGTCGATCACCAGTTCATGGGCGGCATCGTAGGTGCCCAGCTGGAAGGACACGTTGTTGCCCTTCAATGTGTACCGGCATTCCACCCGGTGTTGCACGCCATTGATCAGTTGGTAGGCCAAGGGCACTTCGTCGATCATATCGCCCAAACGGGTTTCCACGATCAA
Organism: Flavobacteriales bacterium; assembly: GCA_023957375.1. GTDB lineage: Bacteria > Bacteroidota > Bacteroidia > Flavobacteriales_F > PHOS-HE28 > PHOS-HE28. Next base: position 368,526 of record JAMLHB010000001.1, read on the forward strand.
GCGTCCGTCCTGCATGTGCATGCCGTCGGCTCCCTCGTAGGTGAAGTGCACCTGCCGGGGATCCACCCCGGGAGCCACCACCAGGTCGTACTTCAGCACCTCGCCCCCTTGGCGCAGCCGCAGGTCAATGCCCGGGTACAGGCCATGCTGCACCACGGCGGAAAAGGCGTGGGCATTCGAGGCCCACCGGCCCGGATCGTTGCCGATGATGTAGTTGTAACGGCCCCGCTGCACACCGATGCCTTCACTGTGCACGGACTGGCTGGCACCGATGAACCGTAGCCGCAATGCATGGTGACGGATGGTGCGCGGAGCGTCCGGATCGTAGCCCCCGCCGCTGCCCGCATGCAGCTTTGCGATGGCCCCGGCATCAAAGCGGTCGATCAGGACCGAACCCCGCTCGCACCAAATGGAGGCCTCCGGGACTTCAGCCCGGAATACAACTTCGCTGGGCCACTGGCCACGATTTTCGATGAAGCGAAGCACCGGCTGTGCCTGCATGCCGCCCACGGCTGCCAGCGCAAAAAAAAAGGGTGCGAACGACCGAAGAACCGGCATCTGGATGCACCAAAGTAATCACCTCCATGCGATCCAGGGGCACCATCCGGGTTTTTGGCCCTGCGTTGGCACGGGCCCGGCGCGGAAAGCTTCAATCTTCACCGCCCGGGTACCGATCGTTTTTATCCTTTTCACCCGGCGGCTCAGGCAGGTGGGGGATGGAATAATAACGGTCCAGCTGGTCGCGAAGGATACGGAACCGCCAAACGCCTACCACCAACGACAGCATGCAGATCAACAGGGAAAGGTAGCCCGCATATTGCAGGTTGCCGAAGCCCTCCACCTGCACCAGTGCGATGCCCCCCACCAACAGGTACAGTGAGGAGCGGATGTAGCTCAGCAACGTCCGCTCGTTGGACAACCGGGTGCGTTCCAGGGCCAGGTGGTCCCGCAGGATCAAGGGGTCCCGGTTGTGGAACGGTGGCCGGTGCAGGCGGAGCTTCCGCTGAAGCCGGTACAGGCGCGTGTTCATGCCGTGAAGGTAAGCGGCCGGTGCGGCGATAACCATGGGCGGGCATGCAGGGGGCCAAGCCGTGCCCATGGGGAAGTTGGCTTGCCGCTACTTCCAAAGCATGGGGAATTGGTAAACTTGTCCTCTCTCCACTAGCCCGGGCGACCTGCCCTGGACGTAATCCCATGTTGATACACCACGTTCGAAAGTCCACCTTTCTGTTCACTTGTTTGTTCATTGCGGTTCAACCGTTCGCCGCGCTTGCCCATGAAGGCATGTGGCTGCCCACCCTCCTCAAAGCCATTGAGGGGGACATGCGCACCGAGGGGATGGTGATCTCCGCCGAGGATATATACAGCCTCAACCAGGGTTCCCTGAAAGATGCCGTGGTGCTGTTTGGCGGGGGATGCACGGCCGAGGTGGTCAGCACGCAAGGACTCATCCTGACCAACCACCACTGCGGCCACAGCTTCATCCAGCAGCACAGCTCGATGGAACACAACTACCTGCGCGACGGGTTCAGCGCGCCCACCCTGGCCGACGAGCTTCCCAGTCCCGGCCTTTCCGCAACGTTCATTGTGCGCATGGAGGATGTGACCGATCGCATGCAGGCGGCGTTCACCATGGGCATGGGTGAAACGGAACGCGGGGAGGCGGCCAACAAGCTGGGCAATGAGATTGCCCGGGAGGTTCCCCCAGGGCCGGGTGTCAAGGCCGTGGTGCGGCCGTTCAATTACGGCAACAGCTGGTACCTCATCGTCAGCGAAACGTTCAATGATGTGCGCATGGTGTGCGCCCCGCCCGGCGACATCGGCAAGTTCGGCGGGGATACCGACAACTGGATGTGGCCCCGCCACACCGGCGACTTCAGCATGTTCCGCATCTATGCATCTCCGGATAACCAACCGGCGGCATTCAGCGCGGCCAATGTGCCGTACACCCCCAAGCACAGCTTGCCGATCGCCATCGACGGGGCCGTGCCCGGCGAGTTTGCCATGATCTTCGGCTTTCCCGGCAGAACCCAGCGCTACCTGCCCAGCGTGGCCGTGGCACAGGTGATGGATGTGATCGATCCCTTGCGCATCGAAATGCGCACCGCCAGCCTGAACGTGATCAATGCGGCCATGCTGGAAAACGAACAGGCCAAGCTGCAATACGCCAGCAAGCAGGCGCGCATCGCCAACGGATGGAAAAAGTGGCAGGGCGAGGTGCGCGGACTGAAGGAACTGGACGCCGTGGTCGTGAAGCAGGAACAGGAAAGGGAGTTTGCCGCACGTGCTGCGGGGAATCCCCTGTATGAAGCCGTTCCGGGTGAGCTGGTACGCCTGTACGGGGAAATGCTGCCCTATGAAAGTGCGCGTGAGCTCTTTGTGGAGCTGGTGTACATGGGCCCCGAGTTCCTGCGGTTCGCACAAGGCTATCGCAAACTGATCGAGGAGCACGCCGAGCTGCGGAAGGAGAACAAACTGCAGGGGGAACTGGACCACCTGCGAACGGGCGCACAAGGGTATTTCAAGAACTACATACCCGAGGTGGACCGCAAGATCTTCAAGGCCGTGCTGCCCGTCTACCGCAAGCATGCGCAAGCAGGCTTGGCACCCGGGGAACTAACCGTGCTGGACAAGCGCCATGGCAACTGGGACCGCTACGCCGACGCTGTGTTCGACAAGAGCATCTTCACCAGCCCGGACCGGTTGTACAAGGCATTGGACCACTTCTCGCCCAGTGTGGCCAAGCGCATGGCCAAGGACCCGGCCTGGCGCTTGGTGCAGGCCCTTTCGAACAACTACTCGGAACAGGTGCGGCCACGCCTCGGCGTGTTGAGCGACAGCTTGGACGCCGCCATGCGCACTTGGTCCGGGGGATTGATGGAGCTCTTCCCGGAAAAGACCTGGTGGCCCGATGCCAATAGCACCCTGCGCCTCAGCTACGGCAAAGTGGAGGGGGCCGAGCCCCGGGACGGCATCATCTACAAACCGTTCACCACCTTGGAGGGCGTGATGGAGAAATACGATCCCGCCAACCCCGAGTTCGAAGTGCCGCAAAAGCTGTTCAACCTGTACCGGGCGAAGGATTATGGCCCATACGCCCACAACGGAACCATGCCGGTATGCTTCCTGTCCTCCCTGCACACCACGGGCGGGAACAGCGGCAGCCCCGTGCTCAATGGCCGGGGAGAGCTCATCGGACTCAACTTCGACCGTACCTGGGAGAGCACCATGAGCGATATCTTGTTCGATCCCGCCAAATGCCGCAACATTTCCGTGGACATCCGCTACGTGCTCTTCATCATCGATAAATACCTCGGGGCCAAGCACCTGGTGGAAGAAATGAACCTGGTATCCGCAGGGGAAGAATTGCCGCACCTCATCGATCTACCCCTGCACCGCTAAGGCTGGAGCCGTTGCGGGTGGCAGGAGCTGTCCGTGGCGGGCCATGAACGGGCGCACCGGGGTGGTCTCCCCTCATCCCTTTCAGGGCATGCCTTGGGCGGCACTCTTCCGGAGCAAGACCGGAACACCCATCGGCCACAGCCCGGGAACCAAGTGGGTCGTCAGTTGGTTTATCAGGAGCCTTAGGCACCAATCCCCACCATCAACTCCGATCTGCACCATGTGGAAAGAATCCGGGAACAAGCTCCAACGCAGCTTTCAATTCAAGGACTTCAGCGAAGCCTTTGCCTTCATGGCCAGGGTGGCCTTGCTGGCCGAACGGATGGGCCACCACCCCGACTGGCGGAACGTGTACAACAAAGTGGAGATCTCCCTGAGCACCCACGATGCCGGCGATGTGGTTACCGCCAAGGACCGCGAACTGGCCCGCGCCATCGATGGCCTGTTGTAGGGCAGGGCATTGCTCCCGTGCCAAAAGACGACGGCCGCCCCTGCAAGGGCGGCCGTCGCATCATGTGCGGATCGCCGTCACATCGCCTTCTGCACGTTGGCGGTGATGTTCACCACGGTCTGTGCAGGTTCGGTGTTGGCGGTAATGGTCACCGTCTTGTTCTGCATGCCCTCCTGCTTGCCGGGCTTGTACTCGATCTTGATCTCACCCGTTTCCCCGGGCTTGATCGGGTGCTTCGGATAGTCCGGCACGGTGCAGCCGCAGGAACCCACCGCGTTGGTGATCACCAACGGTTCGTTGCCGGTATTGGTGAACTTGAAGGCGTACTTGTTGTCGCTGTCCTGCATGATCTTGCCGAAGTCATGCGTGGAATTCGCAAACGCCATGGTGGTGCTTGGCCCCGTGGGCACCGGTGTGGCTGGTGCGGCGGGCGGCGTTAGCGGGTCGAAGGTGCTTTGCGGCGCGGCGGTCACTGGCGATGCGGCAGCAGTGGCGGCGGACAGGGGTGCGAACGTGGTGGGCCCGGAAGGCTGGTTGCGCTGGCTGGCCGCAATGAAAATGGTGGTGGCGGCGATCACGGCCAACAAGGCGATCTTGATGTTCTCCTTCATGGTTGAATGTGCTGAAATGAGGGGGCGAAATTAGGATGTCCGCGCGGTTTGGTGCAAGGTGAAGTTCGTTGTGCCGGGTTTTCGCGGCTGGTTGCTGCGCGGTACCGGTCAGCGCTCGGCCAGTTTGGTGCGTTGCAGTTCGGGGTCGAGGATCACTTCCAGGGCCTTCTTGAAGCTGTGGTCCACGGGATTGTCCGCGTTGATCACCTGCCAGTAGGCCGAGGTGTCCCACAGGTCGCGTGCCACCAAGGCTTTCAGGCGCAGGTTCACCAAGGCCTTGGAACGCGCCATTCCGGTGCTGTCGGGCTCGATCCCCGCATCCGTAGCCTGCTTCATCAATTCGGCATCCAGGCCGGCGTCCACGGAGAAACGGTCGAGGAAATCGCCCACGCCTTGGTAACGCTTGAGCAACGCGGAACGGTTGCGGTCGACATAGTTGAGCGCCGTGGTGTTGGTGATGCCCTTGCGCACCAACTGGCTGAACCAGGTGGAGCTGGCCGTGGTGTCGATCGGCACGAAGATGTCCGGCATGATGCCGCCGCCACCGAACACCACGCGCTTGTTGTGGGTGAAGTACTGCACCGTATCGCGGAAGTGGATGCTGTCCGCATTGGTGAGCTCGCCTTCCTTCAACCGGTCCTGCCGTTCGTGCCGGTAGGCCTCCAGCCCGTCAGCATACGATTTCTGGATGCAACGCCCGCTGGGCGTGTAGTAGCGCGAAACGGTGAGCCGCACCGCGGAACCGTCGGGCAGCATCACCGGACGTTGCACCAATCCCTTCCCAAAGGAACGGCGGCCCACGACCACGCCGCGGTCCCAATCCTGCACCGCACCCGTGACGATCTCACTGGCCGAGGCACTGCCTTCGTCGATCATCACCACCAGGCGGCCCTTCTCGAACTTGCCGCCCTTGGTGGCGTAGGTATCCTCACGCGGCGTGGTACGGCCGTCGGTGTACACGATCAACCTTCGGTCGCCGAGGAACTGGTCCGCCATCTCCACGGCCGAGCGCAAGTACCCGCCTCCGTTTCCTTGCAGGTCGAGCACCAGGTCCTTCATGCCCTGTTTCTTCAGGTCGTCCAGCTTGTCGGAAAATTCCTTGGTCGTGGTGGCCCCGAACCGGCTCACCTTGATGTAGCCCACACCCGGAGCGGCCATGTACGCTGCCTCCACGCTGTTGATCGGGATCTTGTCCCGCGTGATGGTGAATTCCAGTACCGCTTCTTCGCCGGGCCGCACTACACCCACGTTTACCCGGGTGCCCTTGGGGCCGCGCAAGAGCTTGATCACGTCCGAGTTCTTCAACCCCGTTCCGGCCACCGTACTGTCGTTCACGCTCACAATGCGGTCGCCGGCCCTGATGCCCACGCGCTCGCTGGGGCCGCTGGCGATGGCGTCCACCACGTAAATGGTGTCGCGCACCAAGTTGAACTGGATGCCCACGCCCTCGAAGTTGCCCTTCAGCGGCTCGTTCACGTCCTCCAGGTCATCTTTGGGGATGTACACGCTGTGCGGGTCCAGCTCGGCCAACATGGCCACAATGGCCTTTTCCGCCAGTTTGTTGTCATCCACGCTGTCCACGTACATGTTGTCGATCTGGTACAACAGGGCCTGCAACTTGGTGGCGGCGGAGCTGGGCTGCGCCAATGCAGGTGCTGTTGCCGCCACGGCCAGCACAAGAAGAAGATTTTTCATGCGGTGAGTCTGGGGCTTGGCCATGAGGAGGCCGCCTGAACGGCTGCATCCTTCCACCAAGGCAGCACGAATTTAACGGTGATCGGAGCCCCGGGTTCAGCCGGGGGCGGTTAATGCATGTTAATCGCTGCAGCAGACCGTTGATCGGCAACTTTTTCGGGTGGGGTCATTCCACCAACAACTTGCCCGCCGTGCGGTGGTTCCCAACGGACACATCCACCAGATACAGCCCTGGGGACAGGTTCAATTGCAGTTGAAGGGTGCCCCAGTCGGCTTTGGCCTGCTCTTGGTGGACGGTGCGTCCAGTGGCATCGCGCACGGTCACCAGCACCGGCGCACGGTCTTGTGAAAGGCCGCCCATGTGCAAGGTGAACCGGCCTTCGTGCGCGGGGTTCGGAAAAAGGGAGAGCCCCCTGTTTCCCGGCCCGGCTGCTTCATCCAGGCCAATGAACAGGTCGTATTGCCGTGCGAACATGGAACTGTCCGCGTAGGCCACCACGGCATGGCCCTGTTCGTTCACCGCGAGCCACCGTTGGCCTACGGAGGTAATGGGCGATGCGAAGCCCGGCTGCCCCACGGTAAGCCAGTTGCTGCCGTTCCAGCGCATCACCGTGGGGTCAAGGTCCATCTCCGCCTTGTAGGCAAACACCGGACGACCTTGGGGATCCACGGTCAAACAGGTGTAGTTCACCGCTGTGGCGGAAAAACCTTGCGGGCCGATGGGCGCCCAGGCGTTGCCGTTCCAGCGCATCACCGTGGCCTTGCCTTGTTGGGCTTGATCCCGATAGCCCACCAGGGGATTGCCGTCGGTACCCATGGCCAAGCTTGTCTGCCAGGCTTCGTCCGGGGTGAAGCCGAGGGGACCCACCGCATTCCAGCTGGTGCCGTTCCAGCGCATCACGGTCGCCTTGCGATCGTGCCAAAAATCCTCGAATGCAACGATGGGCTTATCCTCGGCATCCATGGCCAAGCTGAGGGACATGGCCTCATCTTCCGAGAACCCGGGCGTGCCCACCGGGAGCCAGGCCGTTCCGTTCCACCGCATCACAGTGGCCTTGAACGTTTGCGACCAATCCATGAACGCTATCACCGGATCGCCGCCGGAATCCAGCACCACGTTCGTCTCATATGCCAGGCTGTCGGAGAATCCAAGGGGGCCTACAGCGTTCCAGTTGCTGCCGTTCCAGCGCATCACCGTGGCCTTGCCTGCCTGGGCACCGTCGGAAAAGGCCAGGAAAAGGCTGCCGTCCGTTGCGGTTGCTATGGAAGGGAACCCGATGTAGCCTTCCGTAAAGCCGGCACTGCCCACCACGGTCCATCTGCTGCCGTTCCAGCGCATCACGGTGCCTTTGTGGTCATGGGCTTCGTCAACGTAGGCCACTACGGGGTATCCATCCAGTCCGATGGCTACGCTTGGTGCATGGGCCCCACCGTCGGAGAAACCGGCCTGGCCGGGAACCAGGTCGTCCGGCCCCAAAGGTTGCCATCCTTGTGCCTGTGCAACAAGGAACGGGCCCGGCGCCAACAGGCAGATGGCGATGAAGCGCAATGCGGAGGTGCAGTGTCTTGCTTGGGTGGTGTTCATGGTGCGGATTGAACAGGCGGGTTGCCGGGGGCGGGGGGAGAAGGGGTGAATGTCAAGCCCGAATGTATGTGGAAGGCACGGAAACGCAAATATGGATGCGGCGCCTGTGCACATTGCGGGGGCACTATGGCCTGGGCTGCCCTGCCGCTCGTGCCTGCCGCAGTGCGGGGAACTTCCGCCAGCCAGTACAATTGCGGCATCCGTAAATTCGCCTCCGCCATGGAACGCATTTATTTGGACAACGCCGCCACTACCCAACTGGACCCCGAGGTGATCGAGGCCATGCTGCCGTACATGCACGAGATCTACGGCAATCCCAGTGCCGTACATGCCTTCGGGCGCAAGGCGCGGGCCGGCATAGAACAATCGCGCCGCAAAGTAGCCTCCCTGCTGAACTGCGCCCCGGGCGAACTGGTCTTCACTAGTTGTGGCACCGAGGCGGACAACATGGCCGTCTTCGGCAGCGTGCGCGACCTGGGCGTGAAGCACGTGATCACCTCGCCCATTGAGCACCACGCCGTGGAGCATGTAGCGCAGGAACTGGCCCGCACCAAGGCCGCCGAAGTGCATTGGCTGCGGCTGACGCCGGAAGGCAAGGCCGACTTGGCCCACTTGGAGGAATTGCTGAAGGGCCACGAGCATGTGCTGGTCTCGCTGATGCATGCCAACAATGAACTCGGTACCCGCAACGACCTGATGGCCATCGGTACGCTTTGCCGCAAGTACGGCGCGCTCTTCCACACGGATACCGTGCAGACCATGGGCCACTACCGCTTCGATCTGGAGCAGTTGCCGGTGGATTTTCTCACCTGTAGCGCGCACAAGTTCCACGGGCCCAAGGGTGTGGGCTTCCTATACATGCGCAACGGCGCCGTGGTGAAGCCCTTCATCGTGGGTGGCGCGCAGGAGCGCAACATGCGCGCGGGCACTGAGAACATCATCGGCATCGTGGCGCTGGCCAAAGCCATGGAGGTGGCCTGCCGCGACCTGGAGGAACACCACCGCCATGTGCAGGCCCTGAAGGACCGTATGCGGGGAAAGGTGCTGGAGCTTATCCCGGGCAGCTCCGTGAACGGCGACCCCACGGCGGACAGCCTCTACACCGTGCTCAACTTCCACTTCCCGGACGATGGCAAGGCCGAAATGCTCATCTACAACATGGACATCGAGGGTATTGCGTGCAGTGGCGGCAGTGCCTGCAGCAGCGGCAGCAACAAGGTGAGCCATGTGATCGAGGCCCTTTACCCGGGCAGGAAGGGCGCGAACCTGCGCTTTTCCTTCAGCAAGTTCAACACCGAAGCCGAAGTGGACCGCGCGGTGGAAGTGCTGGAGCGCGTGATGTTGCCGGTGGCAGTGAAGGTGTGATTTGCAGCTGCGGCAGAACCGCAGGATGGGATAATGCATAGATGCACAAACATGCGTGCCTTCCTGGTTTTCCTGGTTCTTGCCGGAGCCTGCAATACCCGGGCCCAAGTGCCGGATACCGTGCGGATAAAGTCTGGTGGTGTGGATAAGTACATCGTTGGCATCCATACAAAGAAGGGGGTGTATTCCGGCCATGTGGAATACTTTGACACTACATGGACGCTTCGGCAAAAGGGAAACGCGATCAAAGGGAAATGGGACGGGCCCATTGAGTACTTCGATTCGACGGGCACCCTGTTGCGTAGATCGCTTGCCAAGAAGGGGAAATTGGAGGGTATGGCCACCGATTACAGAAGCAATGGCCTGGTGTGGAGGGAGACGCCAATGCACAAGGGCAAGGCCCATGGTGAGTTCAAGCAATACTATGCCAATGGCATGTTGGAACTGAAAGCGCCGTACCGGGATGGGAAGATGTCCGGGGAAACGATCGTGTGGGACTCCACGGGCGCGAAAGCGAACGGCGATGTGGTGGTCGCAGGTACCGGTGGCGCTTCGCTCAGGTTCCATTGCGTGGATGGACACCCAGAAGGAAAGATGGTCGGCAAGCGCAAGGACGGCCAGTTTTCCGTGATCGGCATGTTCAGTGCGGGCTTGCCTGTGGGCGACTTTATTTATTACAATTTCAATGGTACCCCGGTCCGGAAGGATACCTACAAGGAAGGCCGGTTCGTGAAGTCCGTTCCCTTGAACGAGTTCCCTTGAACCGTGATTTCCGGGAACCTTTCGTCCCGATCAGCTCACCCGATCTCAACACCATACTTCGCCAGCAGCGCCAACGCCCCCTCCACGGAGAATTTGGCGCCTTTCAGCTTGTTGCGTTCCGGATCCAGGTAAATGTTGCATGCGGTGCTGAGATCGGCCTGTTGCAGTTGACTGCCCGCGAACACCGCGCCTTCCAGGTTGCACTGGTCAAAAATGGCCTTGTTCAGGTGCGCGTTCTCGAAGTCCACGCCTTTCAGCGAGCATTGGAGGAAGCGCGTGCCGTCCATCTTCCGCTTGTGGAACACGGCATGGTCCAGCATGCACCGGTCGAACGAAACACGGAAGAGCATTTCCTTGCACACGCTGAAGTCCACGCCCAGCAGTTTGCAATCCTTGAGTTGGATGCCTTGCAGCGAAACACCGGTCAACTTCATCATGGCCAGGTTGCAACCCGTGAAGCTGCAATCCGCGAACCGGCTGTTGGCGAAATCGGTCTGTGAAAAGTCGCACTGCGTGAACGTACACTGCTCGAACGTGCGGCCAATCGCTTGCCGGTTGCTCCATTGCACCCGTTCGAAGGTCTTGTCGTAGTGCGCTTGTTCCTGCATGGGGCAAAGGTGAAGCGGCATGCCGGATCACGCTGCACGCATGCCAAGCAGCCGTTCACCCATCAGTGCCGTGAACGTGGCCGCAACAAAGGGGAAGGTGAGTTGTGGCACGGCAACCAATTCCATCCCAATGCCGATGCCCACCGCCAGCGGCACGGCCACCAACGCCACAAGCATGTTCCTGCGCTTGGCGCCCGCAAGGGCGATGCCGCACAGCACGGCGTTGTAGCTCCACAGGCCCATCGCTACGTCAGCTCCCGCGCGTTCCAAAGCCAGTGCCATCAATGCCGCGAGCAAGGCGCTTGCCAGTCCGAACACGGTGGCCGTGCGGGAATGCACCGCCACGCCAACGATGAAAAGCAGTCCGGAGAGCGCATCAGCCTGGAAGATCACCTGCCCGAAACCGCGCACCATGGCTGCGGATAGCACACCGCCCGGAAGCACCGGCTCCGCATGAGCTGCTGCAGCCGCTGGAACTGGAAGCAGGACAAGTGCCGCCCAGGTGACCACCACAAACGGCAGGGTGAACGCGGGGATCTTCCGGCGGATGAAAAAGTGCTGGAGCACGGTGGCCAGTGCACTGCCGGCAATCAGGGCGCACCAGACTTCCGGCCCTGTGCCCCGGAACAGCACCAAGGCCACGCCCACCAGCGCAGCGCTGAAGCCGTACAGGCCTTGTTCCACTTCAGCCTTGTCATAACGGAGCAACAATGCCGTGCCGGTGCCGCAGCACACGGCCAGCAGCGCCGCCAGCCCCATGAAGGGTGAACCGATGGTGATCCCCGTCAGGAAGAGCAGGCCCGTGGCCGCGTTCCCTTGCAGCATGATCTGGCCCAAGCCGCGTAGCAGGGGATAGCTCCAGCAACCCGGGCCATTCGGCTGTCCTATTGATCCAGTGCAAGGAATTTTCGAACCTCGGCCGTGTCCATGGTTCCATTGAAGCCGTTCGCGGCCAGGCCCGCGCGTAATCGCTTGTCTCCCGTCCATATCTGACACTTGAAGTGCAGGGCTAATGCAACGTATGGAATGTCCGCGGGGTCCACATTGTCCGCCAATTCACCTGCTTTGATCCAATGCCTCCGTGAAACGGCTTCTCCTGCCACCAGCTCCACCTTGGCCAATGCCCATCATTGCAAAGCTTCAACCGCTGCGATGGGCAGGCCGGCCAACTTGGCCATTCTTGGCCGTAGCCGCATCAACTCATCCGCCAGATATGCTGGAGCCAGCAGTGTGCATGCTGGTTCGGCTTCACGGAACGTTTCCGCGACGAGTCCATCCCTGCTCAAAATCGCACTGAACAGGATATTGGCGTCCACCACCAGTTTCACGGCATGAAGCGTTTCCTGTTCTTCTTCCACCAGGAACTCTTGGCTTCCATCGCCAACGCATCAATCTCCTTTGCACTTGCCTTGGACTTCTTCAACACCTCCAAGTGCCGCAAGTAGTCCAGGACACGTTGCACCTTTTCCGTGTCCCAAGCGCCCTTGAGCGTGATGACCAATTCATCACGTTGATTTCGCCTGATGTCCAATGATATGATGCTTCAAAGATAGGACAGGCTCCTATTGGGACCCCAGTAAGGAAGGACTGGTGGAAAGGAGCGCCACCTTTGGACCCACATGTCCGCGGTATCCATGACCGAAACCCAATTGGCGCGCATCCGCCGCATTGCACCGTGGCTGGTGGCGGTGGGCTTTTTCATGGAGCAGATGGACAGCACCATCCTGAACACGGTGGTGCCTGTGATCTCCAACGACTTGGGCGTGAAGGCACTGAGCATGAAAGCCGTGGTGACGGCCTACACGCTGAGCCTGGCCGTGTTCATCCCCATCAGCGGCTGGATGGCGGACCGCTTCGGCACGCGGCACGTGTTCCGGGCGGCCGTGGCGCTGTTCACCATCGGCTCCGTGGCGTGCGGCCTTTCCACAAGTTTGGGCATGATGGTGGGTTCACGCGTGCTGCAAGGCGCCGGCGGCGCCATGATGACCCCGGTGGGCCGCTTGATCCTGGTGCGCACCTTCCCGCGCAGCGAACTGCTGAGGGTGATGAACTTCGTGGTGATCCCCGCGCTGATCGCGCCGCTGGTGGGTCCGTTCCTCGGTGGCCTCATCGTGGAGTGGCTGCCCTGGCGCACCATCTTTTTCGTCAACCTGCCCATCGGCCTGGTGGGCTGGTACATGGTGGGCCGCTACATGCCCAACCACCGGGATCCGCAGGTGCCGCCGATGGACAAATGGGGCTTCCTGCTGTTCGGGGCGGGGATAGGGCTGCTCTCGTATGTGCTGGAAGTCTTTGGCGAGCATACGTGGTCCATTGGGCCCATCGTGGCCATGGTGCTGGCCTCGGTGGCCTTATTGGTGGCCTATGGCGTGCATGCCCATCGCATTCCATCGCCCCTGTTGGCCGTGCGCCTGTTCGCCTTGCGCACGTTCCGCATTTCGGTGATCGGCGGCTTCATCACGCGACTGGGCGTGAGCGGCATGCCCTTCCTGCTGCCCTTGCTCTACCAGTTAGGCATGGGCTACACGCCGCTGCAGGCGGGCTTGTTCACCATGCCGCAGGCCTTCGGTGCCATCGGCATGAAGGTGCTCAGCACCCGCCTGATCGCGCTCTTCGGCTTCCGCACGGTGCTGCGTGCCAACACCCTGTTGCTGGGGGCCAACATCATGGCGTTCTTCTTCATCGGGCCGGGTACGCCCATCTGGCAGATCTTGATGCTCAGCCTGCTCCAAGGGTTGTTCTCCTCGTTGCAGTTCACCTGCCTGAATACGCTGGTGTACGCCGATGTGAGCGATGCCCGCGCCAGCAGCGCCAGCAGCATCGCCTCCACCTTCCAGCAGATGGCACGCGGTTTTGGTGTGGCCGTGGCCTCCTTGGTGGCAGCGCTGTTCTTGGGCGGGTTGGCTGGTGAGCACGCGCCATTGGCCTTCACACAGGGCCTGCACCACACCTTCCTGGTACTGGGCGTGGCCACCATCCTTTCCGCGATCACCTTCACCGGCCTGCGCCGCAGCGATGGCGTGAACGTGAGCGGCAACCGGCCCGAGGCTGGGGCGAAGAGCGTGTGAACCGAGTCCTACCGATTTGTTATTTGGATGCTCGCATTGGGAGAATGCGAGCAACTGGGGCGTTCTTTCGCCTTATTTGTTCGCTCCATTGGCGCGAATCTTCGTCCAATAGAACAGGGCACCTCAGGCTAATGCACCCAGTGCCCACACACTGTTTGAGCCGTTGTCATTGGAGATCGCAGCCACCAAAAGTAGCAGGATGACGATGGTCATGGCCGCCAAAACCCACTTGAACCACTTCTTTTCAAAAACGGTTTTGCCGCGGATAATGTCATTCGCCGCGACGGATTGGATATCGTGGATCAGGTGTGGAAAGTCCCGTTTGAACTTGTGGAAATCATCCCGTGTAGGCCAGATCGTCTGTCGGTAGAAGCGGTACCGTAGCTTGCCTTGCAGGGTGAGTTCGAATTTGTAGAAAGTTCGATCCTCCTCAAAGACGTAGTCGATCACTTGGTCCCAGCTCAGGTGTATGTCGGCTTCCTTGCTTAAAATGAAGCGCTTTATCCATTCGTGCTGGAAGCCGTGCTCATCCAGTTGGATCCTGATCTTGGCGGTGGACAGGCGGCTTGCGATGAAAAGGCCCAAGCCTAACAATAGCACAATGGCCGTGTATGCCAAAGCAGGGTCACCTGCCGTTGAAAGATACCTCATGCCCGTGGTGCCGGAAATCACGATGGCCACCCATGCTGCAATGAAAGCGATCGGGGAGTGGATGTGGATGGTATATGCTTTTGCCATTGGGAGCCCAGGTTATCCGATTACTTGACTATGCGGTTTGCACAGAGATCAAAAACCAAAGTATCCCCGACTCCAACCACAAACATGGCTTCGCATGAATCCTCCAAATATGTGATCATGCTGATTTCCACTCCTCCTTTGAATAGGTACACCGGGTAGTAATGCGGCCCGGCAAATCCGAGGCATTGCTTTTCGACGATGTCATATTCGCCCACTTTCCAAACGCGATGGTTGGAGCATTTTGGGGTACCCATTGCCCCGATAGTGTACGTGAATATCTTCCACCCAACCACGCCGATGAGGACAATCGAGACGAGTACCCATAACACCGTTCTGATCCCCTTGCTCATATCAAATTTGATGGATCCATAACTTAATCCCAGCCTCGGACAGTACTCATGAACCAGCACGGATCCTTTCAGTGAAACCTTCCTCTTTGGGTTGGAAAAATATGGCATACACGAGTATCTGCATGCCCAAGTACTACCCGGATATCCAGACATAGAACACAAATCCACCAATGAGAAGGAGCAGTATCCCCACGATGAAGAGCAGCCCGAAGTGGCCAAGGGAGAGCCCTGCTGATATGCGTGCAAGCCATCGCCACATTTTCCGAAAGTAGAGCAGCCTTCCGTATTTGGGCTTTGCCTTCGGGCAGAAGTTCAGGTCCGCCGGCTGAACCCGAATTGAGGCATGCAGGAACGAAGGGCAATTGGAATGCCTCAGGTATTACCTTTGACACTATGGTCCTGATAGTGAAGAAACACACTTCGCGCACCAAGCTCAAGGGTTTGCTGAAGGCATCTCAACGACGCAAGGCCCAAGGATTCGATGCGAAGCGCTTCAACGGTGCGTTGCCTCTGAAGGGAGATCCTTTGAAGGTTCAGCGCAAGCTCCGTGATGAGTGGGGATAGCGTGGTGCTGGATACCAACATCGTCCTTTACTTGTTGAAGGGGGATGACAAGCTCGAAGCATTGCTTCAGGGAGCCAACGTGTTTCTGTCGGTGATCACCAAAGTTGAATTGCTCAGCCACCCGGACCTGGATGAGGCCGGTGAACAAGTGATCAGGGAGCTGTTGCAAAGCGTGAAGCTGATGGAATTCACCAGCACCATCCAAGAGCGGACCGTCCTGCTCCGCCGTCAGTTCAAGATGAAGTTGCCTGATGCGGTCATTGCCGCAACAGCGGCTTTCCTGAACATTCGGCTCATCACCGCGGACAAGAAGTTCGCACGGTTGAAGGATGAACTCGATGTGCTGTTGATCGAACGGTAGGCTGAACTTGGGAAGTGCTCGTCCGGCTTTAGTCAAGCGAGAACTCGCATTGGGGCACGTGAGCAAGTGTTGAGGTAACACACGTGACCTGCAAGCGTTATCCAAGTGCATGTTGGCTGGTCCCTATTACCTTCAGGTCCATGGATAAATGGACTGTTCTTCGATTTTTCGCGATTCCATTGTTGATTGCTGGGTGTGCAAAACATCCCGCTGGGCGAGTGGAGCACTGCTTTGACCTGCCTGATCACATGGGGACACTTTCCATTGAGCTGGACTCAAATCTGAGCCAAGCGGCAAGCTGGAAACATTCCTCTGATTATAAATGTGGGGCCGAATGGCTTGAGGGTGCCGCCTATGCCCATTGGCCTTTACACTGTGATGAGGGCTATTTCAGCCCACTCTCTGACTCAGTGTTCCAATTCACCCTGCGCTATCCTTTTTATGATCCAATTGAGTGCGGTAGCTCACTCGATGTTGGGAACGAACGAGCTGCTGTCCAAGAATGGCTGGTACAGTATGTGCATGCTCAACAGATAGAGAATACCACATGGAAACCCATTGATTACGGTGTTTTGGAATTGGGAGGACTTCCTTGGGGTTTTATCCAAACATCACGTAGCACAGGCATGCACAATGACGAATTTCTGTGCATTACCCACATTCGTGGCCGAAATGTCAGCTTGCTGTGGCAACGCGTTGCTCCATCAGCCGTTTCCTTTGATTTTGGAAACTATGTACGACAGCAACTGGCGACAGTAAGATTCCGTTAGTTGCGCAGCTCTGCGTGAGGGATAGCAGCGGAAAGCCCACAGCCGCCTGAGGAACGAGGGCGGCGAGGACTTGCAGCGTATAGCCCGACCCGGCTGCTTCCAATGTCCTTTCGGCCCTCAGCAGCCGGGGCACGCCCAAATCCATCCTCCAAACATCAAGCCCGCTAACAGGATGTGGATGCAGAGGACCGGGTTACACACCGGTTCCGCCTTGAAAGCTGTAGCTTATGGGTACTACCGTGAATTTGGATGCACAGGGCACGCCCTACTCGTGCGCCATCTCCACCTTCGTCCCTGCTTCGGCTTTTTGTACTTCACGAAGAACACAAGCGGCAGGCACACCAGGGTGAGCACGCCCACCAGCAGAAACACATCGTTGTAAGCGATCAAGCTGTACTGCTTCCACACGGTGAGGTCCAGAACTGGTAGGTCTGGGTCGGAGCGGAAATGAAGATGTTGGGGCCGACAATGCCGACGGACCCAATGCCGGCCGTCACCATCAGCTATTTCACCGTATGGGTGGACGCGCAAGGCCGCCTGAATTTCCGGGATGACGTCTACGGGCACGATGCCGCACTGGCGCGTGAACTTTTCGCGGCGGAAACGATGCCCGAAGTGGCGGAAGCGGAGTGGTCACGGTGAGAGTGCTGGTGGCGTGCATGCTCTTTGCAACGGCCTGGACGGAATCCATGCACGCCAAGCAGCTACGGTCCATGCAACCGGCCCATACCAATGGGTGATCGGATAACCGCCCCGGTTTGCCGGCGGGCGGTCAGGGGCGCATGCGCTGGTCCAGGCTGTCCAGCATCAAGCATTTGCCCCGGAACGCCAGGCCCATGGTGGTGCTTCTTCGCGCATGCCCGAAGAACACCATGGTGTCCGGCACGGCGGAACTGAGGTTCAACAAAGTCGTGTTCTCTTTCCACTGGCCATCGGGCATCAACGAGCGGTCGTACCAGATGACCCCCAAGGTGTCGCGCAGGACCTCGCCGGCGAATACCTCCGCCTCGTAATAGGCTTGCTGGTTGCCGGCATCGATCAGGCGTCCGGGCAGATGCCAAGGTTCGTGGTGCTTGGACCAGTTGCCGCTGTCGGCGGCCGCAACCACGTACAGGGCCTGGCCTGCGGGCCCCGTGGCCCTTCCCGGTCCGCGCAACAGAAGCCATACGGTACCGGTGGGTACCTTAAACCGGCCTATTTCAGTGGGCTTGGGCAGCAGCGGTTGCGCGGAGGTGCGGCCCACCGGGCCATGCGCCCCGCCCGCGATCAGGAAGGGAACGACCAAAAAAAGCAGTGGCAAGGCATGGCGGCGGCTCATGATCGGGCGTTCGGGTACCACCAAGGTAATCACAGCAGCTTTCCTGCAAGCAGGCGGAGCAGGAGTTCAGCACTTTTGGCTTCGAACTGCGCCAGCAGCACGCGGTTTTCGGCATCCAACAGGCTCTGCTGCACATCGCGCAGTTCCACGGCGGTGAGCATGCCCAAGCGGTAGCTCTCCAGGGCCACGTCCACCAAGCTGCGCATGCCTTCCAGGTCCCGTTGGCCCATGGCCACCCGCCGGTTGGCCAGGTCGTACGCCGTCCAGGCATCCAGTACCTGTTGTTCCAGTTCAAGCTGGGCCTGGTCCGTGCCGATACGGGCTTGTTCGCTGGCGATCTTGGCCACCTGCACGGCCTTGCTGTTGCGCTGGCCTTGGAAGATGGGCGCACTGATCCGCACGCCGTAGTTGGGCCCCAGGGCGGTGTTGCTCTGCAGAAAGCCCACCGAGCTGGTGCTGTTGCTGTATGCGTAGTTGCCGTACACGTCCAATCGGGGAAACAGGGCGCCGCGCAGCTCGTTCACCCTGAGGTTGCTGATCTGCTCCGCTTGGCGCTGCCGCTGCAATGCCGCGTTGCCGGTGATCGCTTCCTGCCGGATGACGGCCAGGTCCAACGCCGCGGCGGGTGGAATGTCCCCCGCCACCTCCACCGGTGTGGCAGACGGCCGCCCCAGCAGCGTGTTCAGGCGATTGTACGACAGGGCAAGCTGTTGCTCCAGGTCGAGGATGGCCGCGCTGTCCGCACTGAGGTCCAGGCGTGCCTGCACCAAGGCCACGCCGCTGATGGTGCCGATGCGGGCGCCGGTCTCGGCGATCTGCAGCCGCTCCACCGAGGTCTGGATCAAGTCGCGTTGGGCGGCCAAGGCCTGCTTTACCTGCACGGCCATGTAATAGCCGGTGAGCACGTTGTAGGCTGTGGTCTCCAACTGTTGGCGAAGTTCCACCTTGCCCATGGCTTCCATGGCTTCCAAACGCTCCTTGGCGGCGAACATGGTAAACCCGTCGAACACGGTCCAGTTGAGCGCCAAGGCGCCATTGAGCACTTTACTGTCCGCATTGTCCGCTTCCCGCACCTCGCCGCTGAAGAAGGTTTGCTTGGTGGCGCTGTTGTCCATGGCGTAGGAGCCGTTGGCGCTGAGAGTGGGCAGCATGCCGGCATTGCCGGCGGTGTTGGCCACCTCGGCCGACCGGGCATCGAGCTTGGCGATGCGGACGGCATGGTTGTTCTCCAAGGCGATGGCCACGGCCTGTTCCGCAGTGAGCATGCCGCCCGGTGCCTGCGCTTGGAGGAAGGCCGCGCCCAGTAGCAGCAAGGGGGTCAGGAGCGTTCTCATGGATTTTCCGGATGGAGGTCCGTTTCGGGCTTGGCTTCCACCTTGGAGGCCATGAAGCTGTACAAGGCGGGCACCACGTACAAGGTGAGCACCAGGGAAAAGAGCAACCCGCCGATCAGGGCCACCCCCATGGGGATGCGGCTCTTGGATGCCGCGCCCAGGCCTAAGGCGATGGGCAGCGCCCCCAGGGCAGTGGCCAACGTCGTCATCACAATGGGCCGGAAGCGCTGGGCACTGGCTTCGATCACCGCTTGCATTTTGTTCATGCCCGCCTCGCGCTTTTGGTTGGCGAACTCCACGATGAGGATGCCGTTCTTGGTGACCAGGCCGATGAGCACGATGATGCCGATCTCGCTGAAGATGTTCAAGGTATGGCCGCCGATCCACAAGGTCGCCAGGGCACCGGCCAAGGCCAGCGGCACGGCGAACATCATCACCAAGGGGTCGATCCAACTTTCAAATTGGGCCGCCAGGATCAAGTAGATCAACACCAAGGCCAGCAGCATGGCGAACAGCAGGCTGCTCCCGCTTTCGGCGAATTCCTTGCTCTCGCCGCTGAGGGCGGTGCTGAACGAATCGTTCAAGGTGCTTTTGGCATGCTGGTTCATGGCCTCGATGCCGTCGCCCAATGTGCGCCCCGGCGCCAGTGAGGCACTTACCGTGGCACTGACGAAGCGGTTGTAACGGTACAACTGCGGGGGGGTGCTCTCATACCGCGTGGTCACCAGGTTGGCCAGTTGCACCATCGAGCCCTTGTTGTTGCGCACGTATGCTTTCCCCAGGTCGGCGGGCGTGTCGCGGTTGTCGCGGGTGGCCTGGCCGATCACTTCATATTGCTTGCCCTTGAAGATGAAATAGCCGTAACGCTGGCTGCCAAAGAGCAGTTGCATGGTTTCGGCAATGTCGCGCACGTCCACGCCCAAGGTCCGGGCACGGTCCCGGTCGATCTCCACGCGCAGTTCAGGCTTGTTGAACTTCAGGTCCACATCCGCGACCTGGAAGGTGGGGTCTTGCCGCGCCGCTTCCAGGAAGCCGGGCAAGCGCTCGCGCAGGCGCTCGAAGTCGGGGGCTTGCAGCACGTATTGCACCGGGAGGCCGGAGCGGCGCCCACCGCCGATGGTGGGTTCCTGGATCACATAGCTGCGTGCCAGGTTGTATTGCTGGATCAGGCGTCCCACTTCCTCGGCGACCTGGTCCTGGCTGCGGTGGCGTTCCTCCGGGTCCACCAGGGTGGCACGCACGAAACCGCTGTTCACGGATACGGACGCGCCAAAGCCAGGTGAAGTGACCGAAAGGATGTTCTCCACTTCGGGAATGGTGTCCACGGTGCGGATGATGTCCGAGATGTAGGCGTTCATCATCTCGAAGCTGGTGCCCTCGGGTGCGGTGCTGGTGACCATGAAGCGGCTCTTGTCCTCGCGCGGGGCCAGCTCGCTGGGCAGGTTCATGGCGGCCAAGGCGATGAGCACCCCGCTGGCGGCCATGATCAAAAAGGCGGTCCAGCGGTAGCGCATGAACTGCTCCAACGAACGGTGGTATCCGGCGATCAGGCGTTCCAGCCAGCGCTCGGTAACGGTAAAGAAGCGGCTCTGCTTCTTTTCATGGCGCAGGAAGTGCGCGCTGAGCATGGGGGTGAGCGTGAGGCTCACCACGGCGCTGATGAAGACGGCCCCGGCCACCACCACGCCGAATTCGCGGAAGAGCCGGCCGGTAAGGCCGCTGAGGAACACGATGGGCAGGAACACCACCACCAAGGTGAGGCTGGTGCTCACAATGGCCATGGTGATCTCCCGGCTGCCCACGTGGCCGGCCTCGATGGGGTCCATGCCCTGCTCGATCTTCGCGTAGATGTTCTCCAGCACCACAATGGCGTCGTCCACCACGATGCCGGTGGCCAGTACGATGGCCAGCAGGGTAAGGATGTTGATGCTAAAGCCCGCCACGTACATGATGAAGAAGGAACCGATCAGCGAGATGGGGATCGCCAGCACCGGGATCAGGGTGGTGCGCCAGTTGCGCAGGAAGGCGAAGATCACCAGCACCACCAGCAGGAAGGCGATCACGATGGTTTCCTCCACTTCCAAAATGGCCTTGCGGATGCTGGTGGTGGTGTCCATGGCCATGGAGTAGCGCAGGTCAGCCGGCATTTCCTTCTGGATCTGGGCGGCGCGCTTGTAGAACTCATCGGCGATGGCCACGTAGTTGCTCCCCGCTTGGGGCGTTACGGCCACCGCCACCATGGGTACGCCGCCGTTGCCGCGCAACAGGGTCCGTTCGTTCTGGGCGGCCAGGCGCGCGCGGCCCACGTCCTGAAGGCGCACCAAGGTGTGGGCGTCCTCGCGCAGGATCATGTTGTTGAACTCCTCCTCGGTGGTGAGCCGGCCCATGGTGCGGATGCTCAGCTCGGTGCGGTAGCCTTCGATCAGCCCGCTGGGCAGTTCCACGTTCTCGCGGTCGAGGGCGGCGCGCACGTCCCCCGGGGTAATGCCCAAGCTGCCCATCTTCACGGGGTCCAGCTCCAGCTTCATGCTGTATTTCTTTTCGCCCCAGATGTTGATCTCGCTCACTCCCGGAATGGTCTGCAGGCGTTCCTTGAAGATGTTTGTGGCCAGGTCGGTGAGCTCCAGCAGGTCGCGCTGGTCGCTCTGGATGGTCATGGAGATGATCGGGCTGCTGTCCGCATCGCTCTTGGCCACGATGGGCGGGTCGGCGTCCTTGGGCAGGTTGCGCACGGCGCGGCTTACCCGGTCGCGCACGTCGTTGGCGGCGGCCTCCAGGTCCACGTCCAGTTCGAATTCCACCGTGATGGTGGAACGTCCGTCGCTGCTTACGCTGGAGAGGGTGCGGATGCCGGCGATGCCGTTGATGCTCTCCTCGAGGATCTCGGTGATCTGGCTTTCGATGATGTCCGCGTTGGCACCGGTGTAATTGGTGGTAACGGTGATAATGGGCGGGTCCACGCTGGGAAATTCACGCACCCCGAGGTACGTGAAGCCGATGGCGCCGAAGAGCAGGATCAGGATGCTGATCACCGTGGCCAGCACGGGCCGGTTGATGCTGATGGAGCTGATGTTCATCGCCGCTGCGGTCACTTGGCGGTAGTGGCCGCCTCCGGGGTGGATCCGTTGCCTGCTTCGGCCTTGGGCTCGGCTGCGCGAACGGGCATGCCTTCACGCACGGCCAGCAGGCCGCTGGTGATCACGGTGTCACCGGCCTGCACGCCGCTGATCAATTGCACTTCTTTTTCCGTGCGCAGGCCCAGCTCCACACGCATGGCCTTGGCCTTTCCGCCGCGGATCACCATCACCACTTGCCCTTGAACGTCGGGGATCACACCTTCGGCAGGCACCGTCAATGCGCCTGGAATGGTGCCCAGGTCCAGCACGATGCGTGCGAACGCTCCCGGTGCCAGGCGGCCATCGTGGTTGGTGGTGCGCGCACGTGCACGCACCGTGCGGGTGCCCGGGTTCACCTCGGGGTCCACGGCGTAAATGGTGGCCGTGTACGGCAGCGTATCACCCACCAAGGTGAACCGCACCTCGCCACCAACTTTCAATTGCCGCCCGTACTGCTCAGGCACATCAAAGTCAAGCTTCATGGGGTCCACCTGGTTCAGTGTGGCGATTGGCGTATTGGGGGCCACGTAGCTCCCTTGGCTGATGCTCCGCAGGCCGAGCACACCACTGAAGGGCGCACGGATGGTGGTTTTGGCGATCAGCGCCAGCAGGTTGTCCACTTCGGCCTGCTTGCCGCTGAGCTGCGCCTGCGTGGCATCGTACGTTTCCTGGCTGATTCCCTTGGCGGCCAATAGTTGGGCCTGGCGCCCCTCGGTGAGCTCCACCAACCGCAGTTCGGACCGCGCTTTGCGCAGGTTGGCCTGCAGGTCGTCGCTGTTGATCTTCACCAGCAACTGGCCAGCGGTTGCCGGGCCGCCCTCCTGAAAGTCGATGGTCTCCACGCGGCCGCCCACCTCGCTGCGGATCTCCACGGATTCATTCGCCAACAGGGTGCCTGTCCCCGTGATCACATTTTCCAAGGGCGCCGGTTGCAGCACGTGCACTTGCACGGCCATCGCGCCGCCACTTTGGCGGGCTGCACCGGGGTTGGCCTTGCCGCCCCCGCCGCAACCCGTGATCAGCAGGGCGGTTGCCGGCAACACCGCCCATGGCCAGGTGCATCTGCGCATTCCGCGGCCGCCCGGGCGCACTCTTCCTCCTGTTCCCTTCATCGTCAATTCGGTTTTCTCCCCGGCTTGTGCGGGATATCTTCTTGTTCATCCGCCCGGTGCAGGCGATCGCCCATCTTCTCCAGTAGCATAAAGAGCTTTTGCCGCTCGGTGGCCTTCAAGGAGCCCAAGGCCAATTCATTTAGGGCGGCGCAGGCTTGCTGCACGTCCTTCACCGCCGGCTTCGCCTTGGGTTGCAGCTCCAAATGGTGCTTGCGGCGGTCGGCTTGGCAAACCTTGCGTTTCACGTAACCGTGCGATTGCAAATGGTCGATGGCGCGCATCATGGCCACCTTGTCCAGGCGCAGCTCATCAGCGAGCTGCTGTTGGGTGATCGGCCCCTCCACCTCGGCCATGCGCGCAAGCACGAAGAACCAGCGGTCGATGCCCAAATGGCCCAACCGCCTCCGCATCGCCCCGAGGTATTCGTGGCCGATCAGGGCGCACCAATATCCAAGCGGGTCTTCCTGTTCTGTCGGCATGGCTTTTTTGCGGGGCGCGAAGGTAACGACCTGATAGTTACAGATGCAACTTATTTGGCACCGCAGTTAAGGATCGTTGGCAGCGCCGGGCAGCAGGCTGAAGATTACTTTGCGCCCCGCAAAAACGTTGATACCGGATCACTTCATGGCACCCCGTTCCCTGTTTTCCAAATCGTTGGCGGTGTTGGCCGCCTGTTCCATTGGCTTTTCGCTCCACGCCCAGGACGACCTGGTGCGTAAAACCAGCCAAACAGCCACCGACAGCACCGGCTACCGCTTCACCGTGGTGGTGAGCGCCGAGGCCACGCCGGTGGAGAACCAGGCCTCCAGCGGCACCTGCTGGAGCTATGCGGCCAACAGCTTCCTGGAGTCGGAGATGATCAAGAACGGCGGGCCCGCCATACACCTGTCGAAGATCTATACCGCCCGTAAGTCGTACGAGGATAAGGCCGACAGCTATGTGCGCATGCACGGCAGCCTCAACTACGGCGATGGCGGTGAGCCGCACGACGTGATCAACATGTACGCCAAGTACGGTACCCTGCCCGAGGAGAATTACCTCGGCCTGAATTACGGCACCGACAAGAACCAGTTTGCCGAGATGCAGGCCATCCTCAAGGGCATGCTGGAAGCGGTGGTGAAGGCGCCCAACCGCGGCAAGCTCACCCCGGTGTGGAAGAAGGCCTTCAGCAATGTGCTGGACGCCTACCTCGGGCCCGTGCCCGAGACCTTCACGTACCAGGGCAAGAGCTACACGCCACAGAGCTTCGCGAAGGAGGTGGTGAAGCTGGACCCCAAGGACTACCTGGAGTTCGTATCCGTGACCACCGCACCGTACTGGACCAAGACCATGATGATGGTGCCGGACAACTGGGCGTTCGAGTATTGCTGGAACATTCCCATGGAAGACATGGTCACCGCCATCGATCATGCCTTGAAGAACGGCTATACCGTGGCCTGGGGCGGGGATGTAAGCGAACCCTCCTTCAGTTGGAAGAACGGCATCGCCTGGATCCCCGAAACACCGGCCGATGAGCTCACCAAAGAACAAAAGGCCGAGCTGTTCAACGGGCCGAAGCCGGAGATGAAGATCACTCCCGAACTGCGCCAGGAAGCCTTTGACAACTACACCACGCAGGACGACCACGGCATGCAAATCACCGGCATTGCCAAGGACCAGGCCGGCAACGAATGGTACGTGGTGAAGAACTCTTGGGGCGTGAAGAACGACCACGAAGGCTACTTGTACATGAGCAAGAACTTTGTGCGCTACAAGACCACCTCCTTCATGGTGAACCGCAAGGGCATGCCCTCCGATATGCTGAAGAAGCTGAAGGGCTGACGGGTTGTTGGTTCGTGTAAATGCGCACGAACACGGATGCCCGCAGAGGGAGCATGGTGGTTTAAGTTGCGGTAGGCCGGGCAGGCGGGCAATCCGCTCATTGGACGGTCGCCAGCTCATCGTTGTGCCGATCGTTCCCGCTACGGGCTGTGGCTGTCCTTGTGCCCCAACTACTGGAGCGTGCGTCCACACCCGTGCCTTGTTCACCATCTTGTTCCGTACACACCGGACATGCACGCTTCCGGGGCTACGGTTCGGAAGGCTCCTTCCCGTCCAGCTACTGGCGATCGTGGCTTTTTCATACGTAGGAACACTTGGCGCGGAACGGGTGAAGACCAGGCCTTGGCGGTGTGTCCCGAGGGATCGTAATACCCTTTCATCATACCTATCCGCCTGATCCGTTCTTGGTTGCCGCTGGGTCGCTTGCGGAAGGCCGCTGCGGAAGTTTGGGTGGTTGTAAATGGCGAAAGGGTATAAGTTCTTCGATCAACTTGGTTCGGCTACTACCGAACTACCCGTACCTTTGCCCCGCACAGGGAAGGAGGAATACCGACAGCTGGATTGGCGGAGCGAAAGTGCAAGTTGGTGGAGCGCCTTGGGCTGCACTTGGAGCAGGACAAGCAGATCCCGCCCTTGTCGGCGCGCATTTTGGCCTTGTTGATCCTGCACGGTATGCAGGGCACCACCTTTGAAACGCTGGTAAAGGAGCTGGCGGCCAGCAAGAGCAGCATTTCCACCAACCTCAACCGGATGGTGGTGCAGGGGCACATCCTGTACTTTACCAAACCGGGTGACCGGAAACGCTACTATTTCAGTGCCCCGGGATATGTATCGCGCATGATCGTCTCGCTGCTTGACCGGTGGCGCGGGGAATCGGAACTGCTGGCCCGGGTGCTGGCCTACAAGGATGCGGTGAATGCCGCCGGCATCGAAGGACCCATAACCACCCACGTGGAACGCGATGCGTTGGAGTTCTTCTCGGAGTGCATCACCTTCTTCACGGCGCTCGCAGCCCGTTATGGCGAGCGCGAAAAGCAATACAATCCCCACGCATGATCAGAAATGGCCATCTTCTTATGGCGGCTGCGGCGGCCGTGTTCGCCGCTTGCGGCCGCTCCGGCACGGATGGGCAACAAGGCCCGCGCAAACTCCCGTTGCCGGTGGTGGAGCTACCGGCGCGCAATGCCACCGGGCAGCAGGCTTGGCCCGTCAGCCTACAGGGCATGGTGAACGCCGATGTGCGGGCCAAGATCGCCGGCTATGTTACGGAAGTACTGGTGGATGAGGGCGACCGCGTCCGCCAGGGGCAATCCCTGTTCCGCCTGGAGACCGAATCATTGTCCGAGGATGCACTGGCCGCCAAGGCCAACGTGGATGCGGCCCAGGTGGCCGTGGACCAGCTACTCCCGCTGGTGGAACAGCACATCGTGAGCCCGGTGCAAATGCAAACCGCACAAGCCCGGCTGGCCCAGGCCAAAGCGGCCTTCCAAAGCATCAAGGCCAGCATCGGCTACGCCAACATCAACAGTCCCATTGATGGGGTGGTGGGCGCCATCGCCTACCGCCAGGGCTCGTTGGTAAACCCCAGCAGCCCGTTGCCACTGACCACCGTGTCCAATACGAACGAGGTGTACGGCTACTTTTCCATGAACGAAGCCGCCTACATGGACTTCCTGGAAAAAACGCCGGGCGCCACCCTGAAGGAGAAGATGGAGCACTTCCCACCGGTGGAGCTGCAACTAGCCAATGGCGGCACCTACCCGCACCCGGGCCACATAACGGCAGTGACCGCGCAGGTGAACCCCGCGACAGGTTCAGTCAGTTTCAGGGCCACGTTCCCCAACCCGGAACATCTGATACCCAACGGTTCCAGCGGCACCGTTGTGCTACCGGTGAACTACCCCGATGCCGTGCTGGTGCCGCAGGAATCCACCTTCGAGCAGCAAGGCTTGATCTATGTTTTCCAAGTACTGAAGGACAGTACGGTAACTCCGCAGGTGATCGACGTGCAGGACCGCATCGGCAACTTGTACGTGGTGCGGAAAGGAGTGCAGGCCGGTGAGCGTATTGTGGCCAAAGGCGCGTTGCAACTGCACGACAAGGACAGGATCGTGCCGATGCCCATGCCCTTTGACAGCCTCGCCACCAGCATCCAACCGGTCTTCCAATAAGCAGCGGCAGCAGGCACAACCATGTTCAAGCAATTCATTGAGCGGCCCGTTCTTTCCACGGTCATCTCCATCATCATCGTCCTGCTGGGGATCATTGGCATGTACATGCTGCCGATCTCCCAGTACCCGGACATTGCCCCGCCCACCGTGCAGGTTTCCACCGTGTACACCGGGGCCAACGCGCAAACCGTGCTGGAGAGCGTGATCATCCCCATCGAGGAACAGATCAACGGCGTGGAGCACATGAAGTACATCTCTTCCACGGCCAGCAACGACGGCAGTGCCAACATCCAGGTGTTCTTCGATCAAGGCACTGACCCGGACATTGCGGCCGTGCACGTGCAGAACCGCGTGGCCCAAGCACTGCCGCTGTTGCCCGCCGAGGTGACGCGGGCCGGGGTGACCACCAAGAAACAGAGCACCGACGCACTGCTCTGGTTCAACATTTTCAGCACCAACGAGGAGTACGGCGCCACCTTCCTGCAGAACTACGCCAACATTAATGTGGTACCGGAGATCCAACGGGTGAGCGGGGTTGGCGACGTGCGGGTGCTGGGCCGCCGCACCTACGCCATCCGCGTGTGGATGGACCCGGAGAAACTGGCGAACTACGGGTTGACGCCCGCCGATGTGGTGGCTTCCATCAATGAGCAAAGCCGTGAGGCCGCCGCGGGCACCATTGGGCAAAATGCGGGCAAGGCCTTCCAATATGTGATCCGCTACAGCGGCCGCTACAAAACACCCGAGCAGTACGGCAACATCGTGCTGCGTGCAGTGGGTGGGGGCCAGTTCCTCAGGCTCAAGGACGTGGCCAAGGTGGAGCTCGACGCGCAGGGGTACGAAACCAATTCGGTCACGAATGGCCATGATGCCATCACCATCGGCATCTACCAAACCCCCGGTTCAAACGCCCATGAGATCATCGAGAACATCCAGCAGCGCTTAGATGAAATGAGCAAGGACTTCCCCAAGGGGGTGGGCATGTCCGTGACCTATGACACGAACAAGTTCCTCAACGCTTCCATCAAGAAAGTGATCACCACCCTGCTGGAAGCGTTCGTGCTGGTGTTCCTGGTGGTGTTCATTTTCCTTCAGGACTTCCGCTCCACGCTGATCCCCGCCATCGCGGTGCCCGTGTCCATCATCGGGACCTTCTTCTTCATTTGGCTCTTCGGCTTCTCCATCAACCTGCTCACCCTTTTCGCACTGGTGCTGGCCATCGGCATTGTGGTGGACGACGCCATCGTGGTGGTGGAAGCTGCACACGCCAAATTGGAGGGTAAGGGAACGAACAGCCTTACCGCCACGCGGTCCGCCATGTCCGAGATCACCGGGGCCATCATTTCCATCACCTTGGTCATGGCCTCCGTGTTCATCCCCATCACGTTCATCCCTGGCACCACGGGCGTGTTCTACAAACAGTTCGGTGTCACCCTCATCGTGGCCATCCTTATTTCCGCCTTGAACGCCTTGACGTTGAGCCCTGCGCTTTGCGCCTTGTTCCTGAAACCGCCGGTGCCGGAGGACGGCAAGCGGAAAGGCTTCGCACAGCGCTTCTTTGACGGGTTCAACACGGCCTTCAAGCACACCACCAACCGCTACATGCATGCCTTGCTGCTGCTTCAACGCCGGCGCTGGGTGGTGCCTGTGGTGCTGCTGGGCTGCGTGGCACTGATCGCCTGGTGCGCCAACACCACGCCAAAGGGTTTCGTGCCCAAGGAAGACCGTGGCACCATCTTTTGCGATGTGCAGCTGCCCGATGGCGCCACGGCGGACCGCACGGCGGAGGTGACGCGCCAAATGACCGAGAAAGTGTTGAAGGTGCCGGGCGTGAAGAGCCTCACCGTGGCCAACGGGTTCAGCCTGTTGGGAGGGGCCGGAAGCAACTTCGGCCTCGCCTTCATCACCTTGGATGATTGGAGCCGGCGCAAAGCGGATTCGCTCTCCATTGATGCCATTACCGCCAAGCTGTTCGCCACGGGGGCCACTATCCCCGGGGCGCGCATCCTGTTCTTCACGCCGCCCAGCATCCAAGGCTACGGCACCGCCGACGGCTTCCAGTTCGAGCTGCTCGACAGGTCCGGCGGAAGTTTCACCGACCTGGACCGGGAGGCCAAGGCCTTCCTGGCCAAGTTGTCAGGCAACCCCGTGATCCAATACGCGCAAACTTCCTTCAGCACCGGTTACCGCCAGTATGAAATGGACATCGACGTGCCCCGCGCCAAGGAAGCCGGGGTGAGCGTGGGCGATATCTTTTCCACCTTGGCCGGGTACGTGGGAGGCATCTACGCGGCTGATTTCTCCCGCTTCGGCAAGCAGTACCGCGTGTATGTGCAGGCCCTTCCCAAAGACCGGTCAGGCGTGGACGACCTCAATGCCATGTACGTGCGCAACGCAAAGGGTGATATGGCGCCGATCACCGAGTTCGTGCAATTCAAGCCCATCTATGGCCCGCAGTCCGTTACGCGCTTCAACCTGTTCAATTCCGTGCACGTTACCGGTGCCTCGAACCCCGGGTTCTCCACGGGCGAGGCCATCGACGCCATCCGGCAGGAACAGGCCCAGTTGCCCCGCAACATCACTATCGCCTACAGCGGGCTCACCTTGGAGGAGATCCTGGCCGGCAATCAAACAGCGTTCATCCTGATGCTCTGCGTGCTGTTCGTCTACTTCGTGCTGGCGGGCCAATATGAAAGCTACCTGTTGCCCCTGGCTGTGATGTTTTCCCTGCCCGTGGGCGTAATGGGAGCCTACCTCAGCGTGAAGCTCGCCGGGCTGGAGCTCAATGTGTACTTCCAGATCGCACTGATCATGTTGATCGGCCTGCTGGCCAAGAACGCCATCCTCATCGTGGAACTCTCCATTCAAAAACGACGCCAAGGCATGTCGCTGCTGGAGGCGGCATTGGAAGGGGCACGGGTGCGTTTCCGGCCGATCCTGATGACCTCTTTCGCCTTTGTGTTCGGGCTGATGCCGTTGGCCTTTGCCACGGGTGTGGGCGCCCAGGGCGACCGCTCCATCGGCACCGCCGCCGTGGGCGGGCTTTTGGTGGGAACCGTGATCGGGGTGTTCGTGGTGCCCAGCATGTTCGTGCTCTTCCAATGGTTGCAGGAAAAGCTCAGTGGAAGGCGGAATGAACGATTGAAGATGCAGGAAAACAGCAACGGAGCTGAAGCATGAAAGACGCAACGCGCATAAGGCCGCTGTACGGCGTGCTGCTCCTGCTGCCGCTGGCCTCGTGCTTCACGGCCAAGGAGTACCAACGCCCCGGCATGGCCACGGACGCACTGTACCGCATGGACCTGGCCACGGACAGCGTTGCGCCCACCATGGACAGTGCCTCATTGGCCCAGGTATCCTGGAGGAATTTATTCCCGGACCCGGTGCTGAAGCAGTATGTACAGCAGGCACTGGACCGGAACTTGGACGTACGGATCGCCCTGCGGAACACGGACGCCGCAGCGGCGTATTTGAGGCAAGGGAAGGCCGCGTTCTGGCCTGCCGTGAACGGCTCGGTGCAAGCCGGGCACAGCCACCTCTCAAAAAACGGCCCACAGGGAAACTTGGGCGTGGCGGACGTGGACCAGTTCCAAGCGGGTGCGTCCCTGGGCTGGGAAGCCGACATCTGGGGAAAGATCCGCAGCCAGAAGAGGGCGTATGAGGCCGCTTATCTCCAGTCCGTGGAAGCGCAGCGCGACGTGCAAACCCGACTGGTGGCCAGCGTGGCCGCAGGCTACTACCAATTGATGGCCTTGCGCGAGCAGGTGGCCATTGCCCAAGAAACCATCGCCTCGCGGGACAGTAGCCTGCGCACCACCCGAGCATTGCAGGCAGCGGGCCAAGTAACGGCCGTGGCGGTGCAGCAGATGGAAGCTCAACTGTACGATGCGCAGTTGCTGCTGATCAACCTCCAGCAGGGCCGACGCCTGCTGGAGAACAGCTTCTGCATGTTGTTGAACGAGCCTCCGCATGAGGTGGTCTTGGGCGCAACGGACAGCCCGGAGATCACCACACCGTTGGCCTTGGGCGTGCCGGCCGACTTGCTTGCGAACAGGCCCGATGTGCGCCAAGCCGAGTACGCATTGATCAGCGCCTTCGAGCTGACGAACGTGGCCAAGAGCAACTTTTACCCCTCGTTGAGCATATCGGCCACCGGCGGCCTGCAAAGCCTGGAGGTGTCCAACTGGCTCAATGCCAATTCGCTCTTCGCCAACGTGGCCGCCAACCTGCTGCAACCCATCGTGAACCAACGGCAGGTGCGCACGGCCTATGAAGTGGCCCGGAGCCGCCAGGAACAGGCCCTGTTGCGCTATCAGCAAGTTTTACTCCAGGCCGGCGCGGACGTTTCCAACGCCTTGTTCGATCACGACAGCAAGGTGCGGGCAGAGGCGGTGCAACGGAAGCAGTACGAAGCGCTGAAGGTGGCCGTGGACTACTCGGCGCAGTTGTTGGTGAACGGCATGGCCAACTACTTGGAGGTGCTCACGGCGCGGCAAAGTGCCTTGGCTGCACAGCTCAACTTGGTGAACATCCGTTATGGAAAGCAAATGGCCATCGTAGACCTATACGAAGCCTTGGGCGGCGGGTGGAAATAGGAAAGGGAAGAGAAGTCCCGTGCCGAACAGGTGGGGGAGCCGGACCGGCGGGTATACCAATTGGACATTCAAATCCGGCCAAAGATGCGCAGCTATTTTTTCGTAGGGCGATCCGTGGCGTGCGTTGCGTAGCGGGTCTCCGACGCGCCATAGCCGCTTTGGCGAGGGAGCGGGCTACGGAGCGCATGACGCGAAGAAGCCATGCGGAAAAAGAGCAAGCAGATCGGCTGAGATGGAATGTCCATTTGGTATTACCCCACCAAATGCGCCAGCCCGCTGTTCACCTCCTCATAGAGGTCGCGCACCTTGCGTTCTTCGCAGAGCTGGCGGAACTGCTCGCGGATGGGCTTGTATTCGTCGTGGAAAGGGCAGGGGTGCTTGTCGCTGCACCGGCTGAGGCCCAGGCCGCATTGCTCGAACACCTGGTCGCCGTCGATCGCGTGCACGATCCGCATCACGCGCTGGTCCGCTTGCTTGGCGGTGATGTAGAACCCGCCCTTGGGCCCTTTGGCGCTCTGGATGATGCCCGCCTTGGCCAGTTTTTGCAGAAGCTTGCCCACGGTGTGTTCGTTCCCCTCCGTGTAGGCCGCCACGTCCTTCAGGCTGCTGCGTTCACCCGAAGCCAGGCGCGAGCCAAGGAACACCACCGCTTTGATGGCTGCCTTGCACGTCAGGCTGAGCATCATCAATAGCCGCCCAGGAACTCCCGGCCTGCATCGGAGATCATGTCCTGCTTCCACGGCGGGTCGAAGGTCACCGTTACCACGGGCGTGAAGCCGGGCAAGGTCATTTTCAACGACTCGGTCACGTTGGCTTGGATGGATTCGCCCATCGGGCAGAATTCCGTGGTGAAGGTCAACAGGCATTTGGCCTGCTTTTCCTGCATGTCCAATTCCAGTTCGTAGATCAGTCCCAGGTCCACCACGTTGAGGCCCACTTCCGGGTCGTCCACGAACTTCAATCCCGCGATGGCCTTGTCGGTAAGCATTTCGCGTTCTTCTTCCTCGCTCATTTCTTGAAGGGTTTGTGGGTGAGCAATTTCATCACGTTCCAGTTGTACAGGAAGGCGGCCGCCAGCATGACTACAGCACCGGCCTGCAGCAGCACCACCACCTGAAGCAGGATGCCAGCCCCGAAGAGCACGAAGCCCGCCAGGTAAGTGATGCCCATCGCCTTGTACACCGGATGGCTGAAGAGGTCCTTGGGATTGGGCATTTTCCCCAAGGCCGCCCGATGGCGGTATACCTTGTTCCACACGATGAAGGGTAGCGTCTTGAAGGTCATGCCCAGGATGATGGCGGTGAGCCAGCCGAAGAAGATGGTGAAGCCGTACAGCAGCACCAGGTTGGCATGGTCGCCCGCGGTGACCGCCAAGGTGGCGATCAGGGCGATGAGCACCAGCGTGGGCAAGACCAGCAGG
Source organism: Flavobacteriales bacterium (assembly GCA_023957375.1). Lineage (GTDB taxonomy): Bacteria > Bacteroidota > Bacteroidia > Flavobacteriales_F > PHOS-HE28 > PHOS-HE28. The sequence continues at coordinate 401,743 of JAMLHB010000001.1, forward strand.
GCCACGGCCAGCAAGGACACCTTCATTTGGTCGTCCACCTTTTTGCGGATGCGCTCCACGTAGGCCATCCGGCAGTAGTGGGCAAACAACAACAGCGCCACCAGTACCAGCAGGGCCGGGATGTAGTTCAGCACCGTGGCTTGGTGATAGAGGAAGAAGAGGCCATACAGGACCAGGGCCGTGTTCACCAGCACGAATACCCACCACAGCAGCCGAGGGGCCTTGTACTTGCTGATCAGGAACATGGGGATCAACCGCGAGCCCACGCCCAGCACCAACAGCAGGAACCAGCCTATCAGGCCCAAGTGGGCGTGCAGGGTGAGGTAGTAAAGGGAGTTGCGGGCAAAGACGGACGAGGTGAAGTTGAACAGCAACGCCAACCCGAACAGCACCGTGAGCAGCAGCCAGATGGTGGCGGTGAAGACAAATACGGCGTGCACGTTCTCGCGCTTGCTCTTGGAAATACTGATGGCGATGTTGGCCACGAAGGCCAGCACGGCACCCACCATCAGCGAGCCGCCGAGCTGCGCGGGCCAGCCCAGGTTGAACACGAAGAAGCCGTAGATCAGCAAGGGGATGCCCACGGCGGCCAGTGCGAAAGAGGTATAGGCCAGCTTGTCACTGTACAGGTCGTTCTCGATGAGCACCGGCACCAATTGGTGGCTGGCCCCCAGGATGATCATGGTGGCCCATCCCAACGCCATCAGGTGCGTAATGGCCAGCAGGTGCGGCTGGAACCAGTGGCCAGTGAAGGAGCCGTTGGAGGTGAGCAGCAGCACGGCCGCGGCCAGGAAGGCAATGGCGCCGTACGCGTAAAAGGGGATCACCACCCGGTAGTTGGTGGTGCGCGCCACGTTGCCGCCCAAGGGTGATCCGAACATGAGTCGCTACTGCAATTCCATGCGCACCACAGGGGGGCGGAGGTTGAACCACGGATGAACACGGATGGACACGGATCGCAAGCTGCCCAAGCCACCCCGGCCGATGTGCAGCCGGTTGAACCACGGATGAACACGGATGGACACGGATCGCAAGCTGCCCAAGCCACCCCGGCCGATGTGCAGCCGGTTGAACCACGGATGAACACGGATGGACACGGATCGCAAACTGCCCAAGCCACCCCGGCCGATGTGCAGCCGGTTGAACCACGGATGAACACGGATGAACACGGATCGCAAACTGCCCAAGCCACCCCGGCCGATGTGCAGCCGGTTGAACCACGGATGAACACGGATGAACACGGATCGCAAACTGCCCAAGCCACCCCGGCCGATGTGCAGCAGGTTAAACCACGGATGAACACGGATGGACACGGATCGCAAGCTGCCCAAGCCACCCCGGCCGATGTGCAGCCGGTTGAACCACGGATGAACACGGATGGACACGGATCGCAAGCTGCCCAAGCCACCTTGGCCGATGTGCAGCAGATTAAACCACGGATGAACACGGATGAACACGGATGGATGCATCAAGGCCATCCAAGTCGCTTGCGTTTTATCCGTGTACATCCGGGTTGATCCGTGGTGGAGTGTTCAGGCTTTGAAGATGAAGAGCTTTACGTCGCCTTCGGCGATCTCCTTGGCGCGGTACTGGAACTTGCGCTCCTCCAGCTCCGGCAGCAGGAACACCGGGATGCGCTTGTGGTTCACGTACAGCGCCTGGCCGTCGGGCAGGTGCTCCAGCTCGTCCAGGATGGTGAGCATGGGCAGGGGCATCTCCAAGTGGCGCACGTCGATGGTCTTGGTGCGGCCGTTGAACTTCTCCACCCAGCTTTCAAAGTCGTCGCTGTTGCCGCCAACATGGGCATCGGGCAGTTTCGCATCACCCGATTTGAAGAACCAAGTGTGGTAGGTGTTGCCATCGATCACCTGGTTGTAGCTCTGAAAGCCTTGCTTACTGAGGAGCTGGATCAGCGGGATGGGCTCGAAGTCGTTGATCAGTTTCAGCGTGTGCCCGGCCGGCAGGGCTTTCACCTTGCCCAGGATCAGGTTGAAGGGGTCTTTGCCTCCGCTAAGGATGGGCCGCACGTCCAGCTCCATCACTTGTTCGGGCTTCACCTGCTTCATGAACTCGGGCATTGGTTCCTCCGCCTGGTCTTCTTCCTCCTGCGCGGTTAGTTCCGCTTGGAAACCCAGCGGGGCCAGCTTGGCGAAGAAGTCGTCCGGTGTGCAGCCTCCGATCTTGCTGGCCATGCGGATGGTGGTGCGTGAGGCCATCAACTTGCGCAGCAATGGGTTGCGCAGCTTGGTGAACTTGGGCGACAGGCTGACGATGGCCTCCAGCGCTTCCGGGTTTTCGCGCAGCAGGGCGGAGATCTTGGTGCCCGCGTTGATGGTCATTTGGGGAGGGGTTACGGTTGCACGCGGATGAACAGGCACGAAGTAAAGAAATGGTGATGCATTGATCGGTTCCAAGTGAATTTCTCTGTGTCCATCCGCGTGCGTTCCGTAGTTCAGCCCTGTGGGATTGATGCGATGAGAGGAGGTGAAGGTGTGAAGGTGATAGAGTGATGGGGTGATGGGGTGGGAGGGTGGGAGGATGATCGGGTTGCCCCTCACCTCGCCACCCTCGCACCGGGTCAATGGAAGGAGCGCTCCAGTTCAGCCGCCTTGGGGAAGAGGATGTTGTTCTCCAGGTGGATGTGCACGTGGGTGTCATCCTCCAGTTCGTGCAGCAGGCGGAAGAGCAGCGTGTAGCTGGCACAGGCATCGCCGGGGAGCGTGTAGCCGTCGGTGATCTCATTGATCTCGTCCAGCTTGCCGCCCACGGACACGTGTTCCTTCACCAAGGTGTCCAAGGAATCCTTGAAGCGGCCCATGGTGCTGGCCGGCAGCGGCTGCCCTGCGTTCTTGGCCGCCACCAACTGCTTGATGTAAGGGAACATGGTCTTCTCCTCTTCGGGCAGGTGGGCGGTGAACTCGGCGATCACCTCCTGCACCAGCTTGTTCACTTGGTTCAGCTCGGGGTGGTTCATGCCGTGCACCTGGGCCACCTTGGCGGAATACTTGCCGATCTCCGGCAGGTTCTTGCGCAGGTAGCCGTGGTGCGTGTTCACGATAAAGTCCGCCAGGAAGTCGATGTTCCAATCGTTGTAGGGCAGGGCGGTGGAGGTTTGCACCTTGTCGGCCTCGCGCAGCTCCTGCTCGATGCGGGTGACGTCCAATCCCTTGGCGGCACAGGCTTCGGCCACCGTCATGCCGCCGTTGCAGCAGAAATCAAGGCCGTATTTCTTGAACACCTCCGCCTTGCGCATGTCCTTGGTGACGATCTCGCCCAAGGTTTCCGCACCCGCACCATCGGGGCGCTTGGTGATCTTCACGCGCCACCATTTGGGGCCTTGCTCCAAGTATTCCCAAGTGAACACGTCGCCCATTTCGCCCTGCATCTGGTAGTACAGCGGCTTGGGGTCGTGGTCGTTGTGGATGGTAAGGCTTTCGCCCTTCTTCAAGGCGTGGTAGCGGCTAAAGATGGTCGGGTGCTTTTCGCGGGGCGCCAGCTTGGTGACGTCCAAAATGTTCTCCCCGGCCTGTGAGGCGCTCCCGGCAATGCGGCGGGTGATCTTCACCTTCCACCATTCGGGTCCTTCCTCCAAGTATTCCCACCCATAGGCGTCGCCGTGCTCGGCCTCCAAGTGGTAACGGAGCGGCTTGGGGTCGTGGTCGTTGTGGATGGTGAGGCTTTCACCGCCCTGCAGCTTGGCAATGCGCTCGAAGATGGTGCTGTGCTTGATCGCTGGCGGCAGCTTGGTGACGTCCAGGATGTTCAACCCGGCCTCGGCATTGCGCGGGGCGATCTTGGTGATCTTCACCTTCCACCATTCGGGGCCTTTTTCCAGGTATTCCCATTGAATGGTGCCCGGATGCGTGTGGCCCAACTGGTGGCGCAGCGGGGCGGGGTCGTGGTCGTTGTGGATCACTAAGCTCTGCCCTTCGCCAAGCTGGGCGATGCGGCCGAAGATGGTGCTGTGCTTTACCGCCGGGGCCAGCTTGGTGACGTCAAGCACGTTGCTGTTCGCCATGCCGGCAGCTTCCTTGCCGATGCGCACCTTCCACCACCGGGGGCCTTGTTCCAAGTACTCCCACGTGTAGGAATCGCCATAGAGGTTGTGCAGCTGGAAGTACAGCGGCTTGGGGTCGTGGTCGTTGTGGATGATGAAGCTGTCGCCGTCCTTCAGCGCGTCCACATGCGCGAAGATGGTGGAGTGTTTCACCGCTGGCGCCAGCGTGGTGACATCAAGGATCGTTTCGGTCGTTGTTTCCATGTTGGGTGCTGTTCTGTTGGGAACCGGTGCGAAGGTAAAGCCCAAATCCAATTAAAAGCATGCGAATACTTTTATTTGGACAGGAGTCGTTGCCGCACGCACCTGGGTGCCGCAACGCTTCGACGGGGCGGTCAATTGGAAGGCGGGGCAACCTGGTCCGTGTCGGGGGATTCAAACACGGGCGGCTTGGAGCCGAAGAGGATGTAGCGGTCCGGCAGGGTCTTGTACAGGATGCCCACATCATCCACCCCGAAGGTCATCAGCTCGTCGGCCACGCGGTCGAATTCCATGCGTTGGGAGAGGGGCGGACCGGAAGGGGAGGGTACGGGCAGGTAGTTCACCAAATAGAAGAGATGAGGCTCCTTGATCCCGGCCATCAATTCCTTGATCCATGCGCCGCGGTCCCCCAATGTGGAATATTCGCGGGTTACCAAGGCCAGGTCCGCTTCCCCGGGCAGCAAGCCCACGGTGCCCGCAGGTACCAACCGCACCAGCAGTCGGTCGTCGCCGATGCCTTCACTTTTCTTGCGGGCTTCCAGGGCGGCCGCCTGGGCGGGATCGTCCTCCATGGCCAATACCCGCGCCCCGGCCCCCAGCAGCTTCCAGGTGTAATACCCGTCGTCCGCATACAGGTCCGCCACCACTTTGCCGGCCAATGGCCCCATGGCTTTGATCAGCGAATCGCCCATCCGCGCGTCGCCCGCATCAAATGGCCGGATGGCCTGTGTGGTTCCCGGATCCGTGCTTGCACCGGTGGAAGGCCCTTGGCAACCGGCCCCCGGAAAGATCAGAACAAAGGAGAGGGGAAGTAGAATGCGCATCATGGCTGAAGTGGATGGCCAAAGTAAGGCAGTTCACCAACGCATGCCGGAAAATGTCGCGGCCATGGCCTGTTGCGTACAGGGTATTTCCGATCTTTTAACCACGGATCCAGGTGAGTCAATCAGGGATGGAAGGCATGAAAGGAGCGGACATTTCCTTCCCACCCCTTCATCATCCGGGCGGCGGTCCGTGGGCATCCCGGATCCCTGACCGTTCCATGAGCATGCCGGTCATTCGCAGGTGCACCGGTGGGACCTCGGACGCCATCACCCGCTCCCCATTGGTGAGGGCAACTACCATTGCCATTTCAAGATCGATCTGAGCATCACCTTTGGCCACGCAAGCCGGGATGGCCTCGTGGAAAATACTTCCATGGAAGATAATGCCCTTACCTTTGGGGCCATGGTGAAGATCGAGAAGGAGTTGGCCATGGATTTCCAGACGGAACACCAGAAGCTCTTCCTGAACCTGCTTTTTACATCGAACTGGCTGCGGCACATGGATATGGAGCGGCTGCGGCCCCATGGGTTAAGCCCGCAGCAGTACAACATTCTGCGCATCCTGCGCGGCGCCAACGGCCGGAAGGTGAGCATGGGCTATGTGCTGGAACGCATGCTGGACCGCGCACCCAATGCCACGCGCCTCACCGACAAGTTGATCTCCAAAGGCCTGGTGCTGCGCGAACGCTGCGAGAATGACCGGCGCGTGGTGCACCTGCTCATCAGCGCCAAGGGGCTTGAACTGGTGAATGCCTTGGACCGCGATACCGAGCGGGTGGTGGGCACGGTGGCCGGCAAGCTGAGCATGGCCGAGGCGCGCGCCGTGAATGCCTCATTGGACAAATTGCGCGACTGAACCCCGATCTGGCACAGCCATTGCTCCCTCCGCGCAACCTACGCACCAAGATGTTCAAGGTCCTTGCCACTTGTTTACTGATCAGTGCCGCCTCCGTGGCCGGCGCCCAATCGGTGTTCGCGGTGGATACCGGCGCCACCGTCCTCACCTGGACCGGCAAGAAGGTGATGGGCCAGCACCAGGGCCACATCCACGTGCAGCACGGCTCGGTGCTATGGAGGGCTACGGGCCTGCACGGCTGCGAAGTGGTGATCGACATGAACAGCATCACCATCATCGGCATGGACCCGGAAGGCGAAACGCAGCTGGGCAACCACTTGCGGTCGGCCGATTTTTTCAATGTGCGCAAGTTCCGTACGGCCAGCTTCAAGGCCACGCACATTGCCAAGAACAGCAGCACCGTGGCAGGCGGGCCCAACTACTCCGTTACCGGAGACCTGACGATCAAGGGCATCACACAACCGGTGACCTTCCCCGTGCGTGCCTGGCAAGAGAAGAACGGAGTGCGCGCACAGGGCACCATGGTCTTCGACCGCACCTTGTACGGGATCAAGTACCGGTCCGGAAGTTTCTTCGATGCCTTGGGCGACAAGGTGATCAACGACCAAGTGGAGATCGCGTTCGACCTGCTGGCGCGTTGAATGGCGCGTAGCGCGCAGTTGGTCAACGCTGAATGTCCAGCTTTTTCACCATGGCCTGGTTGAGCCGAGAGGCATAGGTGCCGAACGCGTTCACCAGCACGCCCTTCACTTTGTGCTTCTCCGAACTGATCGCATACACGATGCTTTCATCGCTGGGGTTGGAATCCCCCTCAAAGCGGTGAAATTCATCGATGGTGAACTCATCGGGTCGGAGTGAAGTGTTGTTGCCGTTGCAGATCAGGCACTCGTCGTGCAGGACCAGGTCGTCCTTGTAGCCGCGTGCAACCAAGTCGTTCACGGCTTGGGAAAGGGTGTCATATGTGCGTGCCATGGTGTACGAAGGTAGGCATTCAACACTGTGTGCCTGCCTGTATGGAAGCAACATCCGGCGATGGGCTCCGGTTCACTGCGCCGATGGGGGCCGGTGCCATGCGGCATGCAAAAGGGCCGCACCGTGCAGTGGGCCCTTGTGCAATGTAACCGTGTTGGGTGGCTACCCCATCTTCTTGCCCATGTCCAGCATGTCCTTGATCCCGCCTAGGCTGCTCAGCACGCCCGTGGCCTCGTAAGGGATGTACACCACCTTGTTGTCCTGGCCGCTGGTCATTTCCTGCAGGGTCTCCAAATAGCGCATGGCGATCAGGTAACTGGCCGGGTCGGCCTGGGCGCCCTTGATGGCCTCGGTGACCAGGCGGATGGCCTCCGCTTCGCCTTGTGCGCGGCGGATGCGCGCCTGGGCATCGCCCTCGGCCTGCAGCACTTGGGCCTGCTTCTGGCCTTCGGCCTCGTTGATCTGCTTCTGCTGCACCGCTTCGGCACTGAGGATCACCGCCCGCTTGCTGCCCTCGGCATCGATGATCTGCGCCCGCTTGTCGCGCTCGGCACGCATCTGCTTCTCCATGGCCTCGCGGATGTCGCGCGGCGGGTTGATGTCCTGCAGCTCCACCCGGTTCACCTTCACGCCCCACTTGTGGCTGGCCTCGTCCAGGATGGCCCGCAGCTTGGCATTGATCGTGTCACGGCTGGTGAGGCATTCGTCCAGGTCCAGTTCGCCGATCACGTTCCGCAAGGTGGTCTGCGTCAGCTTTTCAATGGCCATGGGCAAATTCTCGATCTCGTACACCGCCTTCACCGGGTCCATGATCTGGAAATAGAGCAGCGCGTTGATCTCCGTCATCACGTTGTCCTTGGTGATCACGTTCTGCTTGGGGAAGTCGTACACGGTTTCCCGAAGGTCCAAGCGCTCCTTCTTCACAAACTGCACGTATTTGTTGCCGTCGGGAAGCTCGCGGCTGTATCGGAAGATGATTTCGCGCGGCTTGTCGAACACCGGAATGATGATGTTGAAACCGGCGGTGAGCGTTTCGCGGTACCGGCCGAAGCGCTCAATGATCATCGCCTCGCTCTGTTGCACGATCCGCACGCCCTTGGCGACGATGAAGATCACGAAGAAGGCGATCAGCAGCAAAATGATGGTTCCGGGGCTCATGGTTCAAAGAAGGGTTATGGTTTTTACGATGAGGGTGTTGCTGTCCACACGGACCACTTCCACCAGGTCGCCCGTGCGCAAGGGTTGGTCGGACAGGCTTTCGGCCCGCCAATCGTCGCCGCCCACCTGCACCCGGCCCAGGCGCAATCCGGGCTCAAAATCCTGGCTCACATGGCCGCGCTGCCCCACCAGCGCATCCGCGTTGGTGAGCACGTGTTCCTTTTTCCAAAAGTGCTTCATCAGCACTGGCCGCACCGTGAAGAACGCCAGGAGCGAGAACGCTGAAAAAAGTAGCAATTGGGCCCCCGGGCCAAAGCCCAAACCCGCCGTAACGCTGGCGGCAATGCAGCCGATGCCTAAGCAGAACAGGAAAAAGCCCGGCAGAAAGATCTCCAAGATCATCATCAGCAGGGCCAATCCCGCCCACCAGTGCCATTGAAAGAATTCCATGGTTGTGCAACTGCGGCGCAAGATAGGCCCCCGCCATGCAGCCGCCGCCCCATTCGGATGAACGGTCCGTGCCGCGGATGAAGCCGTGCAGGAACTTGGGGGAGGGCCTACTTTCGCGCCTCATGGCCGGAAAGATCAGGAGTTTCCTGAGCTCCCCCCAAGGCAGGGACAGCTTGCTGACCACCCTTACCGAGGGACTGGCCATGCTGGGCATGGTGCTCACCTTCCGCTTGGCGGCCATGGTGAGCAAACAGGACTTGGACATCTACGTAATCGTGCGGCGCACCGTGGCGTTTGCTTTCCCGGTGATCCTCATGGGCGCCATGGTGGGGCTCACGCGGTTCGTGGCCATGAGCCGCGAAGCGGAGCAGAAGCGCGGCTACCTGCGCGGGGCCTTGGCTTGGGTGGTACCCCTGAGCCTGTTGGCCATGCTGCTCGCCTTCCTGCTGGCCAAGCCTTTGGCATGGGCCATCTACGGCGCATACGACAGCGCCCCGCTGGTGCCGCCCTTGGCCTTGATGACCGTGGGCATCACCCTGCACGGAGTGGCTTACGGATACCTCCGCGGAAAGCCGGCAACCGTGGCCGCCAACTTCGTGCAACTGATGGTGCTGGCGGTGGTGCCCTGCGCCGCCCTGCTGCTATGGACCGACATGGCCGTGATCCTCTGGGCCACCGGCATCGGCTGGGTGGCGGTGCCCTTGCTTTGCATCCTGCCCTCGTTAGCCGCTCCGGTCAAGCAAAAGATGCGCAGTGAACGAAGCGAGCTGTTGCGCTATGGCCTGCCGCGCGTGCCCGGTGACGTGGCCTTGGGCGCCCTGCTCACGGTGCCCGGCTATGTGGCCCTGCGCACCCACGGCCTGGATGTCAGCGGCGAGGTGGGCTTCGGCGCCACCCTGCTCAACTTGGCTGCCGCCGTATTCTCGCCAGTGGCCCTGCTGCTGCTGCCGGCAGCAGCGGGGCGCATCGCCGCAGGCGACCATGCGGGCCTGGAGCGCAACATCGGCCGCCTCTACGGACTGGTGATCGCCCTTTCCATCGCGCTCACCGTAGGCTTCGAGCTGCTCTCCAAGCCCTTGCTGCTGCTCTACCTCGGGCCAACCGGTGAGGCCTACCTGCCCATGTCGCGCATCATCTTCATCGGGGCCTTGCCTTTCGCGTTCTTCAACGGCATGCGCAGTGTACTTGATGCCTATTTCCACACCCCACGCAACGGCATGAACTTGGTGAAAGCCTTCGGCCTGCTGCTGGTAGGCAGTGCGGTGCACCTGGCCATCCCCACGCCCTGGTACACCATGGGCGTGGTGATCGTGCTGGCCATGTTCTACTTGGGCTGGCTTACTTGGCGCGATGTGGCCTATGTGCGCAGCGAACTGCGCAGGATGGCCTCACGCACGGACAACAGGATGCGCGTGGTGCTGCTGCTGCCCGACCACGCGGACACAGGCCCCCATGCGGCTTCCTTGGCACAGGCGCGCAGCTTTGTGCAGCAAGGTTGTGAGGTGGCCTCCTTCCAGTTGGGGAGCCACACGTCGCCATGGCGGCTGTGGCAGGCGCGGCGGGCCTTCAAGCAACTGATCATGAAGGAACGGCCGGATGTGGTGCATGTGCATTTCGGTTCGGTATCGGCGCTCTTCGCCGTGCTGGTGAGCAACGTGCCGGTGGTGGTGACGTTCATGGGCGACGATCTGGACCGCCACGCCGTGCCCGGGTTTGTGCGCGCACGCGTGGGAGGCCTCTTCAGCCAGGTGGCGGCCTTCTTTGCCTCGGGCATCATCTGCGATGGCGAAGAAGTGCGCGACCGCTTGTGGTGGCGCCAAGGCGATGCCGTGGTGCTGCCCTTGGGGCCCGATGGGAAAGGCAGCGACCTGGCCACGCTGGAGTTCTTGAGGGGCGTGGCGTTGCACCGCACGGGTGAACAACCGGTTCAGGCATGAGCGGAGCGGCTGGACCGACTTCCGGAGCGCACGGATTCCTCCGCTCCGTTACCACCCTGTTCAGCGGAACCGTGCTGGCCCAGGCCATCCCCTTCCTGCTGGCCCCTGTGATCGCGCGCCTGTACAACGCGGAACAGTTCGCCACCTTCGGCACGTTGATGGCCGTGTTCAACATTTTGAACGTGGTGGCCGCAGGCCGCTATGACCAAGCCATTGTGTTGCCACGAGACCGGCAGCAAGCGGGTGACTTAATGAAAGGGGCCTTGGCCCTGGTGGCATGTACCACCGTGCTGGCTGCCGTCGTGCTCGGGCTGTTCAGTTCACGCCTGGAGCGCTCCACTTCGCTCGCCGACCTGCACCGCCTGGTATGGCCGTTGGTGGCGTTGACCTTCCTCGGTGGCACCCAATTGGTGCTGCTGCAATGGCTGCTGCGCCACCGGGCCTTTCCGGTGATCGCCCGCCAGAAGGTGCTGCAGTCCGTCGCTGTTACCGGCCTCACGTTGCTGTTCGGATGGCTGGCATGGCGCAATGGGCTGGTTTCCGGTTACTTGCTTGGTTGGCTGGTGTATTGCGGAGCAACGCTGTGGGTGGTGGTGCGCCAATTTCCTGTGGACAAAGGCTGGGACACCAAGCGTATCCGCAGTGCCTTGGGGACTTTTAGGGATTGGCCGCTGCACAATGCCTGGCCTGCCGTGCTCAATGCAGTTGCCTCCGGAATGGCCGTGATCTACATGGTAGCCTACTTCGATGTGCAGATAGTGGGGGAGCACAATTTTGCACGGCAATACCTGCTGGTGCCGATCAGCATGGTGAGCGTGGCCTTGGGCCAGGTGCTGTTTGAACGCACGGCCACCCGGTTCCGGGAACGCCAGTCCATCCGGACGGACTTGATGCGTGTTACTTGGGTGCTGATGGCCTTGGCCCTGGGGATCGCCTTGGTGGTCACCCTGTTCGGCGAATCCTTGTTCGCTTTGGTGCTTGGGGAGCGATGGCGCTATGCGGGCCATATCGCGGGCATCTTGATCTGGGGGTATTCCGCGCAATTGGTGGGGAGTCCGCTGGGCTCCCAATTGATCGCCATGGGCAAGGTGAAGCCGGCCATGTTGTTTCCAGTGTTCTATGCGCTGCTGCTGGCGTTCCTGCCGCTTTTCAAGCAGGTATCCGCCACGCATTTCATGGCATTGCTGAGCGCTACGGAAGTGTTGGCCTACGGGGGATATGCGGCATTGGTGTGGTTCCATGTAGGGAAGTATGAACGATCGCTTGCCACGGCCTGATGGAAACTGCACTGAAACGTCATGGGGTTCTGGTCTTGCATTTGCTGATCATGGCCTTGTTGCTCATCGGCCTGGTCCAGCGTACCCAATTACATTTTCTTCCCCAGGTGTCCATCTACATTGGTGTGTTGCTGGCCGGATATGCCTTGTTGAACAGGCTGGTCCCGGGGTTCCGGCGCCCTGCTGCTCCGTCTTCCGCTTACACCTTGCTGTTCATCCGGGCCGTGCTGATCGCCCAAGTGGTACAGATGATCGCGCATTGGGCCTGGCTGGGCGGCATACCGCTGTGGGAGGCGCTGCACGAGCAGGATGATTTGCGCATTGTGGAGATCAGGCGTGCCGCAGGTGAGGGTGTTCCGTTGCTCCTGGATTATTTCTCGCATTTTCTGATCAAGGCGCTCGTACCGATGGCCCTGCTCCTTGCTTGGTCCACCAACCGGCGCTTGTTCTGGCTGCTGGCGGTCTGTGCCTCGGTGTATGCGGCTTCGCTTTTGGCAAAAAGTTTCTTCATCACGCTGTTCGTGCCGTTGTTGCTAGCCTTGCTGGTCACCCGCCAATGGAGGTATTCCGCAGTGCTTGTTTCACTGTTCCTGGTGGTTACGGTACTGCTGTCCACCGCCGCCAACCCACAGAAGCTGCGGTCCCGGCCGGCCCCAGGCACCACCGGCCAGTCCGTGGCGGAAGATGCCGGGGTGAAGGAACACGGTTTCGTCTTGGATGCTCTGCTTGGCGTGGGCCGACGTGTGGTACTGATGCCCGGTTGGACCGTGGCGGAGTGGTTCACGCACATTCCTTCGGACATCCCGTATGCGAAGGGCGGGGCTGTAAGACCGTTGGCGGTGGCGCTGGGTGTGCCCTACACGGACTACACGGAAAAAGTGTATGATCTGGCCTACCCTGAAATGGCGGCCAAGCACGTGCCCGGCACCATGGGCACGGCATCATTCATGTACGGCTATGCCAATTTCGGCACTTGGGGTCTGTTCGGTTCCGGCTTGATCACCGCGTGTGTCCTGCTCCTGATGCAACGCATCTACGGCACCCGCTGGAAGTGGGCATTGGCCTTGAACGCCTTCCCATTGCTAGCATTGAGCGGCAGTGCCTTGCCCACGGTGCTGCTTACCCACGGTTGGGGTTTGACCATCTTGCTCTTCCTTTGGCTCCGGCCCGCACACGAGCCCGCCGCATGACCCGCGTCTGCCACATCACCACCGTGCACGGCGCGTTCGACGACCGCATTTTTTTCAAGCAGTGCCGCTCGCTGGCAGCCGCAGGTTTCGATGTGCATCTGATCGCCCCCATCGACAGGGCGGTCACAGAAGATGGCGTTCATATTCGTCCGGTCCAGGTTCCCGCTTCACGGCTCATGCGCCCGATCGTAGGCGCATGGCGTGCCTTTCGGGAGGCACGAAAGCTCAAGGCCGCCATCTATCAGGTCCACGATCCGGAGCTGCTGTGGATCGCCCTGCTGTTGAAACGCACCGGGGCCAAGGTGGTGTATGACATGCACGAGTCCATGCGGGGCCATATCCTTACCAAGACTTGGCTCGGGCCCGCGTGGTTCCGCAAACTTGCTTCCCGCCTCTATGGCTGGTTCGAAGACCTTGCCATCCTCAAGCTGGACCGCGTGCTGGTGGTGGTGGACAGCATGCGCGAGGACATCGTGCGCCTGCATCCCGCACAGGCCCGCAAGGTGGAGGTGATCCGCAACCTGCCCGTGCTGGCCCTCATCGACCGGTCGTTGAAGACGGTAGGCCGGGATGAGCGCTTCACGCTGATCTACGTCGGCGGTCTTTCACGCATTCGGGGGATCAAGGAAGTGGTGATGGCCCTGGAAGCGTTGCCCGACGTGCGGTTGAAGCTGTTGGGCCCGTGGGCCGATGAAACCTATCGAGCGGAGTGTGCGGCACTGCCCGCTTGGGCACAGGTGGATGACCTGGGCCAGGTGCGCATGGACGAAGTGTACGACCACGTGCGTGCCGCCGACCTCGGCGTGTGCCTGCTGTACCCCGTACACAACTACATGATCAGCCTGCCCATCAAGACCTTCGAGTACATGGCCTGCGGCCTGCCCATGCTGGTAAGCGACTTTCCCTTCTGGCGGCGGACTTTCGGGCCGTTCGCCTGGTTCGCCGATGCGCAAGATCCGGCGAGCATCACCAATGCCGTCCGCACGGCGCAGGCCGATACAGGAAGCCGCCGGGAAAGGGCGCTTGCGGGCCGCAGGGAAGTGGAGCAGCACTACAGCTGGGAAAGTGAAAGCAAGCGATTGGTCGATCTTTACCGCCAACTGGAACGATGACCATTGCACCGATCACCGGCGATATCGCGGCCGCGTTGGGGATCACGCCTGCGGAACTGCCCCTGTTCCTGCGCGACGAATGGGCGGGCATTGTAGGTGCAGGCATGGAGCGGCTGGGCATCTTCAACAAGGACGGCAAAGCCGTGGCCGCATTCCACCTGCACCGCACGCGCCGTTCGGGCTTGCGGCTGATCTCCCATCCGGCGCACACCCAGAACTGCGGCCTGTGGCGCAAACGCTTGGCCAGCAACCCTGCCAAGGCAGTAGGTGAGGCCAAGAAGCTGCACGGCCTGCTGGCCGACCACCTGTTGGCCCAGGACGGCATGATCCACCTGGCCTTCCCGCCGGAAGAGACAGACTTGCAACCGTGGGCGTGGAAGGGCTTCAAGGTAGTGGCGCAGTGGACCTACCGGATCGATCTGGCACAAGGCATGGAAGCGGTCCGCGCCGGCTATGAGGCGGAACAGCGCAACGCGATCAAGAAGAGCCGGGCAGGGAGCGCCGATACGGTGCGGACGGACGACCCGGAGCGGGTCCTGCGCATGGTCCGGAGCGCGTTCCAGCGAAAAGGCAAAGGGCTGGACGAGGGCGTGGCCATGGGCCTGTTGAAGGCGTTCCTGAAGCCGGGCACGGGTGCTGCCTTCATCACCGTGGAGGGCGGGCACGATACGGCCGCCGCGTTCACCGCTTCATCCGCCGGGGTGGCCTACTACCTGCTCGGCGGGGTGGATAAGGTCCATGCCAGCGCGGGTGCGGGCGCCATGGCCGTGGATGCCGCAATTGCTGAGGCCAAGGCTTCCGGGCAGCACATCTTCGATTTCGAGGGCAGCATGATCCCCGAGGTGGAGCGTTACTTCCGTGCGTTCGGCGGCACGCCCACGCCCTATTTCACCGTGAACCGCGCTCCGTTCCTCACGGAGGTGGCGCTGAAGAAAAAGCTTCGCCATCTCTTCTGATCCATGCAGGTGATCCTCAGCCACGACGTGGACCACATCACCGTGTGGGAGCATTGGAAGGACCCGATCATCCCCAAATTCCTGGTGCGCAACCATCTGGAGCACGTGCTGGGCAAGATCTCCTTGCGCGAACTGGGTCACCGCTATGCCGATCTGGTGCGCAACCGTTGGGAGCGCATCGAGGAGGTGATGGACCTGCATGAGTTCCACGGCATCCGTTCCTGTTTCTTCTTCGGCATGGCCAATGGTGTGGGACTTTCCTATCCGTTGCGGCATGCGGAAAAGCACGTGCCCCGTGTGATTGCACGCGGCTTCGAAGCCGGTGTGCATGGGATCGCCTACACCGATGAAGCCGCGATGCGGGAGGAGCACCGCCGCTTTGCACAGATCAGCGGGCGTAGTGACTTTGGCATTCGCATGCACTACCTGCGGCAGGATGACAGCACGTTCCGCAAACTGGCCGCCACCGGCTACCGTTTCGATGCCACCATCCAGGGAGTGCGCGACCCGTACCGGTTGCACGGCATGTGGGAGTTTCCGTTACTGCTGATGGACGGATGGGCCCTGGACGGTACCAAGCGCTACCAAAGCCGCGACCTGGAAGGCGCCAAGCGCTTCACCATTGGCAAGCTGGAAGAAGCGGAGCGGGCAGGCCTGCAGTACACCAGCATCCTTTTCCACGACCGCTACTACAGCCCGGCGTTCGCCACGTGGAAGGCGTGGTATGAGTGGTTGCTGGTGCTTTTGAAGGAGCGGGGCCACGGGTTCATCACCCATGCCGAAGCCTTGCGCGAACTGGAAGCGGCCGAGGCAACCACCCACAAAGGGCCTGCCGCATGAGGATCATCTTCCTCACCCAGTACTTCCCGCCCGAGACCGGCGCACCCCAGAACCGCTTGTTCGCCACGGCCAAGGCTTTGCAGGCGAATGGGGCGGAGGTCACCGTGCTCACCGCCATGCCCAACTACCCGGACATGCGGATCCACGCCACCTACCGGGGCAGGCTTCACGTCCGTGAAGTGATGGACGGGCTGCTTGTTCACCGCGCTTGGCTGTTCGTGTCCACCGGCAAAGGCATCGTTGCGCGCCTGTGCAACTACTTTTCCTTTGTGTTCACGGCGTTGGTGGTGGGCCTCTTCAAGCTGAAGAAAGCGGACGTGCTATTGGTGGAATCGCCGCCGCTGTTCCTCGGCATCACCGCCATGCTGCTGGCCCGGCTGAAAGGGGCGAAGCTTGTGTTCAACGTCAGCGACCTGTGGCCGGAAAGCGCGGTGCAACTGGGTTTGGTGACGAACAGGGCCATGATCGGCGCCAGCACCTGGCTGGAGGAGCGCTGCTACCGGAACGCTGCGCTGATCACGGGCCAAACGCAGGGCATTGTGAAGAACATCCGTGGCCGCTTCCCGCATAAGAAGGTGCTTTGGGTGCCCAACGGCGTGGACTTCGCGGCGCTGGCGGAAGCGGGGGAGGTGCCCGCATCGGACATCCGCACCCGCTTGGGCATCCGGCCCGATGACCTCTTGCTGGCCTACGCCGGCATATTGGGCCATGCACAAGGCTTGCACGTGGTGCTGGAGGCGGCGGCCCTGCTGCGAGATCGGGCGGACATCCATTTTATCCTGATGGGCGATGGCCCGGAGAAGGAGCGGCTGCTTGAACTGAAACAGAAACTTGGGGCCATCAACGTGCATTTCGTGGACCGCATGCCGCGCCGCGAGCTGCTGGCCCTGATGCGTTCCACCGATGCCGTGGTGGTGCCGCTATTGCGCAACGATCTGTTCAAGGGTGCCATTCCCAGCAAGATCTTCGAAGCCTTGGCCCTGCGCAAACCGGTGCTGCTGGGCGTGGACGGCGAAGCGCGCGAACTGTTCATTGAACAGGGCAGGGCAGGGCTTTACTTCGAACCGGAATCCGCGCCGGATCTGGCCCGCGTGGCCGCGCAATATGCCGGCGACCGTGCGTTGGTGCTGGAACAGGGTGCCCATGGCGAGCGCTACGTGAAGGAACACTTTGACCGGCAGGTGATCAGCAAGAAACTGTGGGATGCAATTCAGCGACTGGCATAAGGCTTCCACGTGGCAGGAGCGCAGCGCCTTGTTGGGCCGCTGCGCCCTGTTGCTGGCGATTGCCGCGCTTCCCGTCCATGGCCCCTTGGTGCCAATCCCCTTGGCGCTGGGCATTGTGCTGTTGCTGCCGCAGGTGCTGGCCTTCGGAAGCGTGAAG
Source organism: Flavobacteriales bacterium (assembly GCA_023957375.1). Lineage (GTDB taxonomy): Bacteria > Bacteroidota > Bacteroidia > Flavobacteriales_F > PHOS-HE28 > PHOS-HE28. The sequence goes on from JAMLHB010000001.1 coordinate 418,956, forward strand.
GACAAAGGTTTGCTGCTGCTCCCGGTGGTGTTCTACCTGCTGCACGTACTGGGCATGGCCTGGACCACGGACGTAGCCTTCGGCCTGTTCGATCTGGAAGTAAAGCTGAGTTTGTTGCTGGTGCCGCTGTTGGCGGCTGGCATGCGGTCGGCTGTGGGTAGGGACATGCTCCGGTCGGCCATGACGGCGCTCTCCGTCGGCCTGCTGGTGGCCATGGTGATCAGCGCATGGACCGCTTCAACCTGTTACAGCGAACATGGCTGGAAGGAGTGCTTTACGCAGAGCTACTTGTCCACGCTGGTGCATCCGAGCTACATGGCCTGGTTTGCTTGCTGGGCGTTGTTTTATTGGGGAAGTGAACTGGTCACGGGAAAGGTGACAGGCCTATGGATGCGTTCTGCCTGTATCCTTTTCCTGGTGCTCTTGATTGTGTACGTGGTGATGCTGGCAAGCAAGAGCGGATTGATCGGGCTGGCCATCGTGTTGTTCCTGCTCGTTACCGCCTCGTTACGAATCGTTCCGAAACAGCGGAGGTGGTTGCTCATTCCAAGCTTGGTCATCCTTCTGGGTGTGCCTGGAAGCATGTTTTCACGGGTGCTGTCGGTGCGAGTGAATGAGGCCATACAGGCCATTGAACGTCTGTTGGGTAAGGATTCCTCATACTTGGCTGCGGAAAGTAGTTCGGATGAACGATTGGTAGCCTGGTCGTGCAGTGTGCATTGCATGGCCATGTCACCCTGGGGCGCAGGCACCGGGGACATCAAGCATGCGCTGTTGGCCTGTTACCAGGAGAAAGGCGCCACGGCAGCCATTCAGCACAAGTTGAACAGTCACTCACAGGTGTTGCAAAGCGGTGTGGCGCTGGGCTGGCCCGGCCTGCTGCTGGTGTGCGCAATGATGGTGGCACCCTTGGTGATCGGGATCCGGCGGAAAGATCCATTCATAGCGATCTTCGCCTTGCTTTACATCATCAATGGGGCCATTGAATCCGTGCTGGAAGTGCAAGCCGGGGTGGTGTTCTTCATCCTCTTTTTTGTCCTGCTGATCTGCCGCAGCCCGGAACCTGCGGCCAACACTGAACAACGACCATGATCCCCTTTTCGCCTCCACGCATCGACGAGAAGACCATCCAGGCCGTCACGGATGCCCTGCGCAGCGGCTGGATCACCACCGGCCCGCGCACCAAGGAGTTCGAGAAGCGCATCGCCGCGTACTGCGGCGTGCAGCGCGCCATCGCCCTGAACAGCTGGACCAATGCGGCGGAGCTTGCCTTGCGCTGGTACGGCATCGGCCCGGGCGATGAAGTGATCGTGCCCGCCTACACCTATTGCGCCACGGCGAACATCGTGAAGCACGTGGGCGCCAAACCCGTGCTGGTGGATGTGCTGGATGATTTCACCATCAACCCCGAGGCCGTGCGCCAGGCCATGAACCCGCGCACCAAGGCCATCATTCCCGTGGACATCGGCGGCTTGCCCGCGCGGGTGGCGGAGATCGTGAAGGTGGCCGAGGACAGCTGCGCCTGGTTCAGTCCGGCCGTGAACCTGCGCGTGGGCGGCTCCAACCCGCAGATGCGGCTGGGACGCGCACTGGTGCTCAGCGATGCCGCGCACTCCTTCGGCGCGCGCATCGGCGGAAAGTCCATCGGGCCACAGGCGGACATCACCGGCTTCAGTTTCCATGCCGTGAAAAACCTCACTACCGCCGAGGGTGGCGCATTAACCTTCAACCTGCCCGCGCCCTTCGACACGGAGGAGATCTACCGCTGGTTCAACACCATGAGCCTGCACGGGCAGAACAAGGACGCCTTAGCCAAGACCAAGCCCGGCGCGTGGCGCTACGACGTGGAAGCTCCCGGTTGGAAATGCAACATGACCGACCTGCAAGCGGCCATCGGCCTAGTGGAGCTGGAGCGCTACGACAGCGACACCCTGCCGCGCCGCAAGGCCATCTGCGAGCGCTACCACGCGGGCTTTGCGCAGGAAGCGGCCATCGACCGGCCCTTGCTCAAGGATGCCAACCGCGAAGGCAGCTACCACTTGTACATGCTGCGCGTGTCCAAGGCCACCGAAGAACAACGCGATGCCATCATCGCCGCCATCTCGGCCAAGGAGGTGAGCGTGAACGTGCATTTTATCCCGCTGCCGTTGCTGAGCCACTACCGCAACACCGGCTACCGGATGGAGGATTACCCCAATGCCTACAAGCACTACAGCGGGGAGATCAGCCTGCCGGTGTACTACGACCTGACGGACGATCAGGTGGACACCGTGATCGCCGTGGTGAAGGAGGCCGTTCACGCGGTGATGGGCTGAGGCATGCTGAAGCGCGCCTTCGACATGGCCTTTTCGCTGGTGCTGCTGGTGTTGCTGCTGCCGCTGCTGCTGGTGTTTGCCCTGGCGGTGGCGCTCACCTCACCGGGGGGTGCCTTTTTCCGGCAGGTGCGCGTGGGACGTGGCGGACGCGAGTTCCGCCTGCTGAAGTTCCGCAGCATGCGGCCGGGCAGCGAGGCCAAGGGCCAGCTCACCATCGGCGGGCGCGATCCCCGCATCACTGCCGTAGGCTATATCCTGCGCAAGACCAAACTGGACGAACTGCCCCAATTGTGGAACGTGCTGCTCGGTGACATGAGCGTGGTGGGCCCACGGCCGGAAGTGCCCAAATACGTGGCCTTGTACACGGAGGAACAGCGGCATGTGCTGAACGTGCGGCCCGGCATCACCGGCATGGCCAGCATAGACTACATCGATGAGAACGAGCTGCTCGCCCGTACCTCCGATCCCGAACAGGCCTACATCAACGAAGTGATGCCCGCCAAGCTCGCGCTGGACCTGCGGTACGTGCGGGAACGGAATTTCCTGCTGGACCTGCGGATCATTCTGGCCACGGTGAGAAAGGTGTTCGGCGGGTGGTGAACCCGTATCACTTTCGTGCTGCCAATGCTTGGCGTGCAACGTCCTCGTAGATCGGATTCTTTGCGGCCAAGAGGTAATGCGTGATGAACCAATCAGGGATATGGTCCAGGGACCATGCCCAGGTGCGACCATTCGCGTTGCGCTTCATTTCCGCGAACATCAATGGTTCCGTACCGGAATTATCGAACAGGAAGGCGTGGTAGCTGGCATCCAAAGCCGGGAGTAGCTGCCCCAAGGACAGGTGATAACGCTTCCCGATCCGATCGGAAGGTACGGCGTGGCCGCCCTTGGCCACACGCAGCTTTACCCGTTCCTTGTTGATCTCCACGGAATTGGTGGCAATGAAGTACAGGTAGACCTTGAACCCGTTCGCTGCGGCCTGCTGCATCAATTTCAATTTCGACGGATGGCTGAATACAGTCTCGAACGAAAAACGATGCTTGCGCTTGATCAGAAGGTCACAGAGGAAAGCCGTGATCAACTGGGCAAAATGCTCGTGAAGGTCCTGTCGCAACAGAACGAAGCGGGAGCCTTTGAACCGATGCGCCTCCATCATGGTGGCACGGTTGAATGGTCCGCGCAACAGGCCAGAACTTGAGGCGAACCGGACCAGTGAAGCTCTTTGCCTTTCAATGCCGAAAGCAGCCTTCAGGTCCAATTCGCCCGTGCCCCAAAGGGTTTTGGCGATATCATCAGGATTCAGGTACCTGCCCAAGTTGATCGGTCTTCCTTCCACCTGGGTCGTACGGACCTGCTGGTACATCATGCTCTTGCCCGACCCGTTGGGTCCGGCGAAAATCCGCATTCGGAGCTCTGCCGGCATTTCAACCCGCCGGCATGCAAACAGCCTCCAGCTGCCTGATCTTCTTTACCACCTTGCCCTCCTTGTTGATCATCACCAGCCAACCGTCTTTTTCCACCAGTATGGTCTTGCGGAGCGCAAAGGCCTCGCGTACGGCCTTCCTTGCAGCTCTCTTAAAGGCAGCATTCATGACCTTCCCTTCGGGTGAAAACTCCTTAACAACGGTTACCCGGTTCTTTTGGCTTGGCATGTGATGCAAAGGTAATGTTGCACCAGCAAGTGGGGGCAACAACCGTACTCCCGTGCCTACAACGCGCTGAGCAGGTACTTGAGGTCTTCCACCCGGTCCGGGTCGTTCAGTTTTTCGTAGCTGTTCAGCAGATTGTTCAACAGCCGGCGGATGATGTCCAAGTTGGTGCAAGGCTGGTAAAAGCTTTCATCCGCCGGAATCTCCAACTTGCCTAGGAACTCATCGATCTCGGCCTTGCCCAGGATGTCGCCTTGGCTGAAGGCGTTCACATAGAACAACACGCCCGCATGCCCGAGTTCGCTGGCGGCCACGCCGGTTTCATCCATGTAGGCCAGCACGAAGTGGTTGGGCAGGTTCACCCCGCGCAGGGGCAGGTCCAGGTCTTCGGCCAGCACCTGGTAAATGATCGCCAGAGACAACGGATTTCCCTTGTGCGTCTCCAAGACCTCGTTGATGTAGCTGTTCTGCGGCGCGTGGTAGTTGCGCTTGTTTCCCTTGAAGCCGTGAACTTGGTAAAAGATATGGTTGAACACGCGCACTTTTTCAAAGGCGGTGAGGTTGTCGTTCAGCTCCAACCAGATGTCCTGCCGCAGGGCAGCCATGCGGGCGCGTACCCTTTGTTCGTCCAATTCCGCGTAGCGGTAGAGGCAAACGGCCAAGGCGCCTTCCAGCAGGTCATCGGCCCCGGCCTTGCGCCAAGCGGTCAACCGGTTGAAGGTGATGTCCAAATGGATCGTGTGCAACAGGTCTTCCACGCGGTTGCGGAACAGGTCGCCTTGTCCGTCGAGTTCCCATGCCTGCTCCAGCTCGGGCACCAGCGGGCCGCCAATGGCGATGATGCGCTCGCGCACTTGGTCATAAATGCCTTCGTCCGGGTCGTCGATCAGGGCGATCAGTGCACGGATCTCGTTTTCGCTCATGATGGGCTTCCTTCTCGCGGTGATGTGTGCGAAAGTACCCGGCCCTGAAGCGCGTGATGGGGGAGCGGAAGGCTTGTTTCAACCATCGCGGGTTGAAGACCGCTCCGCCAACAGCTGGTTGTGGAAAGTCCTTGGCCTGCCCGTGGCCACCTGCCCCAAAGGCGGAAAAGGGGCTCAGCCCACCAGCCGTTCCAGCACTTGGGCGATCATGGCGTCCACTGCGGCATGGTGGTCCTTGCTGTATTCCTTCCGCAGGCGGTTCGCCACCACGGTGCACACGGTGCATGCTTTGTGGCCCAGCAATTCGCTGAGGCCGAACAGTGCGCTGGTCTCCATTTCGAAGTTCAGCAACCGCAGCTCCTCGTGGCGAAACGAGGTGAACAGCTCATTCAGGCCGCCCACGCTGGGCACTGCCCGCAATTGCCGGCCCTGGGGGCCGTAAAAGCCTCCGGCCGTGGCGGTTATTCCCACATGGTTGCCGCGCCCCAATGTTTCCACCAAAGGTTCATGGCCTGTGGCGATGTAAGGCATGGGCAGGTTGTCCGGCCATTCAGTGTGCTGCAGGAAGGATTGCAGGATCCTCAGTTCGCCATCGGTCTGTTCGTGTGCGTAGTAGTGCATCACGTTGTCCAGCCCCAGTGCATATTGGCTCACCACCAGCTCGTCGCAGGGAATGTCCTCCTGCAAGGCCCCGCAGGTGCCCATGCGCACGATGGTCAACGACTTATGCTCCTTTTTCGGGGTTCGCTTGTCCAGGTCGATGTTGACCAGGGCGTCCAATTCGCCCAGCACGATATCGATGTTGTCCGTGCCGATGCCCGTGGCCAAGGCGGTGATGCGCGCACCGTGCAAGGTGCCTGAGTGCGAAACGAATTCGCGGTTGTGCACCTGGTGGTCGATCTTGTCGAAATGGGCGCTCACGCGGGCCACCCGGCCGGGATCGCCCACCACCAGCACCAGGTCGCCCAACTGCTCGGGGCGCAGGGCCAAGTGGTACACGGAGCCGTCCGGGTTGAGAATGAGCTCGCTTTCGGGAAGCTCCGTGCCGGGTTCGGTGAGCAGGATGGGGCGCATGGGTATGGGATTTCAGAATAAACCCGCTAGCGGACGTGCGGTGGGCAAATGTGGGCATGATCACCGGATATTCCATGGTTGCGGTCCCGGATAGCTTCCTTGTGTGCAGTGCCCGATCATCTATATTGCACCTACTAACCCAACAACCATGGCCAAAATTCTACGCATTCTTCCCGCCTTGCTGCTAAGCACTTCGATCAATGCCCAACAGGTGCTGTTTTCCGAGGACTTTGAAGGGGCTCAACACGGCTTCACGCTGAACACCTCGGACATGGGCTCGCAAACTTCCGGGGCAAATACCTGGCTGGTGAACAATGCCTACACCGGGGGAAGCAGCACCTTGGACTGCTTGGGGATCCCGTTCACGTTCACCATACCCAATACGGCAGCGCAACCAGCGGGCATCACCCAACCCAACGGCAAGTACATGCACATCACCAGCAACGCAGCCATGGCCAGCGGCATTGCCAACTGCAATTTTGCGGCAGCCGACGGGCTGTGCACCGCCGCAGGCAATCATTTCGCACGGATGACCACGGATGTGGCCACCACCGGCGCGGACGAGGTAGCCCTCAGCTTCTGGTGGCTTTGCGCCGGATCGGCCAGCAATTACGGCGAAGTGTACTACAGCACCAACGGGGGGACGTCCTGGAACCAGGTCACCACGCCGCTGTCCAATTACGCCAACCAACCGGGTTGGGTGCAGCAGACCATCACTTTGCCTGCCTTCGCAGACCAGGCTACGCTGCGCTTCGGGTTCCGCTTTGTGAACGGCACCACCATGTCGGCCAGCGACCCCGCCTTTGGCATTGATGACGTGAAGGTGACCTCCACCCAGGCGGCCAACACCTTGACCACCGGAGCAGTGGTTCCAGCCAGCATCTGCCCCAAATCCGCCTTCGATGTGCCGTTCACGGCCACGGGCACTTGGAACGCGGGCAACTTCTTTTCCGCACAGCTTTCAGATGCCAATGGAAGCTTCGCCCAGCCCATCAACATCGGCATGTGGTTCGGTACCACCTCGGGCACCATCGTGGCCGAGGTGCCTTCAGGGGTACCCACGGGGCCGGGCTACCTGATCCGCGTGGTGGGCAGCGACCCGCAGGTCGACGGGGTCGATTCACCCACGCCCATCATTATCCTCGTTGAACCGTATGCCGGGCAGGATAGCAGCTTGACCGTCTGCGAAGGTTCAGCGCCCTTCAACCTCTTCACCGCATTGGGTGGAACACCTGATGCCGGCGGTTCGTGGTCCTTCAATGGCTTTGGCACCGCTGCCATGTTCAGCCCGGCGGTTTCACCTGCCGGATGTTATGCCTATTCGGTTGCAGCGCAGGGGTGCCCGAACGATACGGCGAGGGTGTGCATTGCGCTGGACCCCTGCCTGGGCGTGGCCTCGGTAGGGGCGGGAGCGCAAAGCTTGCGTTGGCTGGGGCAGCAGGGAACGGTGCATGTGATCACCGGGGTTGGTGTGAAGCCCGATGCCGTGGCCCTCTTCGATATCGCGGGACGCAGTGTAGCCGTGCAGTTGCGCAACGCTATGGAAGGCCGCCTGCTGTTGGACATGGCCGCCATGCCCGACGGACCTTACCTGTTGCGCGTGACTGATGCTGGCCGCGCGGGGGTGGTGCGCCTCTTGCACAGGCAGTGACCGTCTACGCGGTGATCTTCGCGAAGGGCGGGCCCCACACGGTCTGCCCTTCGCCTTTCTATTGCGCGGCGAACACCCGCTTCAACAAATCGGTGCTGCGCGCCAACGGATCCTTGCGGATCTGCTGCTCCTCGTCGGCCACCAGCACAAAGAGCCCGTCAATGGCCTTTTGCGTCACGTAGGCGTCCAGGTCGGGGTTCACAGACTGTCCGCCGGTGAGCAGCGTGGCCGTGTTGTAGGCGTTGGACAGCGGCGTCCAGTAGCTGGTGAGCGCCACCTGCTGGGTGGCCTTCTCCACAATGGGCCGGAACTTGGCGGTGAGCTCGGCGGTGGTTTTCTCCTTGAGGAAATCGGTGGCCGCATGGTCGCCGCCCTTCAGGATGGCAAAGCCGTCGGCCACGGTCATGCCTTTGATCGCGTTAAGGAACACGGGTACGGCTTCCTTGGCGGCATTTTCCGCCGCGCGGTTCATGGTCAGCTCGAATTTTTCCACCTGGGCGCCCATGCCGATGTCGTTGAGCGTGTTCTTCACCTTCACGGCTTCCGGCGGAAAGGGAATGCGCAGGCGGTCGCTCTTCCAAAAGCCGTCCGCCACGGAGGCCGTGCCTACGGCGTGTTCAGCGCCCTTGTCCAAGGCTTCCTTCAGGCCCGCGATCACATCGGCATTGGTGAGCGCGGCCCCGCCGCTGTTGATCTGTTTGGAGGTTTCATCGAGCACTTGGGCAAACTGGGTGCTGCTGCAGGCGGAGCAAAACAAGGCGGCTCCTGCCAGTACATGGGTCAATTTCATGTGGGGAATGTTCGTTATGCTGCTGCTTCCATGAACCGTGCCAAGGCCGTGCGCCAGGCTTGTGGCAAGGCGATGGAGGCTTGTTGGTGGTAGTCGAATGCTACCAATACGCTGCGGCCTTCGGCGAAAATGGTGCCGTCCTGCACATGCTGCACCGCATACTGCAGGTCAAAACTCTTGTCGCCGATCCTTCCGCACCACGTCTGCACTTGCACGGGGTCTGCCAAGTGGATGGGCCTGCGGTGGTCCACTTCATTGCGCGCCAAGATCAATCCGGTGCGCACCCAGTCATGGTCCGGCTCCATGAATTGGCGCAACAGCTCCATGCGGCCCAGCTCGAAGTATTGCAGGTACACCGCATTGTGTACGTGCCGCGCCATGTCCAGGTCGCTGAAACGGACTTGTACGGGAGTAGTGATCTTCATCTGCTGACAACTAACAACTGACAACCACGAACTACGTAATCGGATTCATAATCACCGAAAACACCGTAATGCTGTTCGGGTCCCGGTCAAAAAAGAGCTTGTCCAGCGCATCCAAGATGTTCTTCGCCCTGAAGTAGGACGTGTTCAGTTCATGTTCACCCTTGGCGCTCCATTGCACGGTATAGCTGCTGGTGCGGTCCTTGTAGGTGCCCACATACTCACGCATGGCCTGCAGGGCTTCCAGCTTGTCGCGGCCGCTGGTGCTGTGGAACAGAAAGCTTTGGTTGTGGCGCGGATTGAGGGTGATCAGGAAGAGCTTGGAACCCTTGCCCGGCTCCTCCACGTAGTTGAACATCAGGCTGTCCACACCGATGCCGATGTGGTCGCCGATCTCCTTTTGCAGTTTGGCGATCTCCAGGTTGTTGTCGCGGGTCATCAATGAATAGGGCTATGCCGGGGCGGGTCCACCCGCGGCCGTTGTTGCAGGTTGCGGGTCAAATTTACCGTAGGTGGAATTGCGGCTCCGGTATTCGGGCACCAGGGCTTTCATGCCGCGCACGGTGGCTTCTTCATCACCCTTTCCGGCGGCATCCAGAATGCCGTTGATGATGGCGAACACTTGTTGCGGGTCCACGCGCTGCGTGCGGCCGATGAGGATGCGCGGATGGTGCGTAGGCTGGTTGCCTTCCTGCTCCGCAAGCAATTCCTCAAAGAGTTTCTCCCCGGGTCGCAGGCCGGTGTATTTGATCAAGATGTTCTTGCCGGGTTCCAGCCCGCTGAGGCGGATCATGCGGTCGGCGAGGTCGGCGATGCGCACCGGCTCGCCCATGTCGAACACGTAGATCTCGCCGCCCTTGCCCATGGTGGCCGCCTCCAGCACCAGGCGGCAGGCTTCGGGAATGGTCATGAAGAAGCGCGTTACTTCGGGGTCGGTGACGGTCACCGGGCCGCCCTCGGCGATCTGCCTGCGGAACAGCGGGATCACCGAGCCGTTGCTGCCCAGCACGTTGCCGAAGCGCGTGGTGGTGATGGACATGCCCGGCGTGGCTGCGCCCAACGCCTGCATGAACAGCTCGGCGCAGCGCTTGGTGGCGCCCATCACGCTGGTGGGGTTCACCGCCTTGTCGGTGCTGATCAGGATGAATTCCTTCACGCCGTGCGCAGCGGCCAGTTCGGCCATGTTGCGCGTGCCGCCGATGTTGGTGAGCGCAGCCTCGGCGGGTTGGGCTTCCATCAACGGAACGTGCTTGTAAGCCGCTGCATGCAGCACCACTTCGGGTTTTACTTCCGCCAAGAGGCGGGCCATCGCTTCGCGGTCCCGCACGTCGCCCACCAGGGGCCGAAAGGCAGTGAAGCCTTTGCCCTTCAGCTCCATTTCCACGTCGTAAAGCGCGCTTTCCGCCTGATCCAAAAGCACGGTTTGCTTTGCGCCCAAGGCGATCAGCTGCCGGGCCAGTTCGCTGCCGATGCTGCCCGCCGCGCCGGTTACCAGCACGGTGCGTCCGCTGAAGCGTTGTTTGAGCAGGGCATCCTCCAGTTGGATCGGTGCCCGGCCCAACAGGTCCTCAATGCGCACCTCGCGGATCTGGCCGCTGCTCAGTTGCCCGTCGATCCAGTCGCGCACGGGCGGCACGGTGCGCACATCCACCTTGGCGCGCATGGCCATGTCCACCACTTGCCGCCGGTGCTCGGCATCAGGCTGCTGGATGGCGATGATCAGCTGGTCCACCTCATGTTCCGTCAACAATGCAGGCAGTTCATTGGCGGCGTGGATGCGAACACCCTCTAAGCGCTTGCCCACCTTGCCGGGATCGTCGTCCACAAACGCCAACACGTTGTATGCGGCAGATCCCTCCCGCTCCAAGGTGCGCTTGGTGATCAGGCCCGCTTCACCCGCGCCGTACAGCACCACGCTCAAGGCATCCTTGCCCTTGCCCTGCCGCCGCAGATGCAGCAGCTTGAAGGCGATGCGCGTGGCGATCAGCAGCATGGCCGTGCCTAAGAAGTCGATGATGATCACCGAGGTGGGCAGCACGAACTGGCGATCGACAAAATAGTAGCGCACGGCGTTCAGCAACAACAGCGTGAGGCTGCCGGCCAGCACCACCAAAAACACGCGCTTGGCATCTTCGGTGCCGGTGTGGCGCACCATGCTGCGCTGGATCCCGAAGGCCAGGTACCAGCCCAGCCGCACCGCCAGAAACACGGGGAACACGGGCCACAGCAACCGGTATTCGTAATCCGGCACGCTGAAATTGAACCGTAGCTGGTAGGCGGCTAACAGGGCCACCGTACACATGGCCAGGTCGATCAAGGTGATCGTCCAGCGCGGAAGCAGCAACGGCCGGGCCATGGAGCGCGAAGGTAGCAGGAGGGGCATTGGCCACCATGGCGGGCAAGCGGCTATTTTTACCGCGCTCCATGCATCGCATACTCTTTGTCGCCGCCCACCGTCCTGGGCGCTCGCCGAGCCAACGGTACCGCTTTGAGCAGTTCGAACCCTATTGGCGGCAGCATGGGTTCACCGCCGATCATGCATGGCTGATCAGTGCAAAGGACGATCGCTATTTCTATGCCCCTGGGAATTGGGGCCGCAAATCGATCATCTTCGCCCAAAGCTTGCGCAAACGTTGGATGCACGCACGCGGGGCAAGCCGCTATGACCTGATCATTGTGCAGCGCGAAGCCTTCATGACCGGCTCTACTTATTTTGAACGGATGCTCAAGCGGACCGGCATTCCCTTCGTCTTTGATTTTGACGATGCCATTTGGACGATGGATGTGAGCGAAGGGAATAAAAAGTTAAGCTGGTTGAAATCACCGGCCAAAACAGCCGCATTGATCGCCATGGCCGACCTGGTGATCGCGGGCAATCGGTATCTCGCTGATTATGCCAAGTACCACAACGCCAACGTGGCGGTGATCCCCACCACGATAGACACGGAAAGCTACACCGTGAAACCAGCGCGGAATGATGGCCCGGTGAACATCGTATGGACAGGTAGCCCAACCACCATCCGCCACCTCAACCTGGCTATTCCGGTGCTTGTACAGATCAAACGGAAGTTCGGCGACCGCATCGGATTCACCATCATCGGAGATCCTTCCTTCAAAATGGCCGAACTCGGCATACAAGGGCAGCCATGGAGACCCCAACAGGAAGTATCCGACCTCTCCTGCGGCGACATCGGCATCATGCCCCTGCCCGATGATGAATGGGCCCGCGGCAAATGCGGCCTAAAGGGCCTGCAGTACATGGCCCTCGGCTTGCCCACCCTCATGAGCCCCGTGGGCGTGAACACCGAGATCATCCAACACGGCGTCAACGGCTTTTTACCGCGCACCGATGAGGAATGGGTGGAACTCATTTCCCGCTTGGTGGAAGATGCCGACCTTCGCGCACGGATGGGTGCCGAAGCCCGGCGCACCGTGGAGGAACGATACTCCGTGAAAGCCTGGCGCGATACCTACCTGAAACACTTCAACAATTTGGTCAAACAGCCGAAAGGCATCCCCGCATAGCACGCACCGCACATGGAAACCACTACCGCCCTCAAGCACATCACCCTGGACCGCATCCACCATGCGCTCGGCGCCAAAATGGTGCCCTTCGCGGGCTTCAGCATGCCCGTGCAGTACACTGGCGTGAACGATGAGCACTTAGCCGTGCGCAACGCCGTGGGCGTGTTCGACGTGAGCCACATGGGCGAATTCCTCGTGCGCGGGCCACAGGCCTTGGACCTCATTCAAAAAGTGTGCAGCAACGATGCCTCCAAGCTGGGCATAGGCAAGGTGCAGTACACCTGCCTGCCCAACGAAACCGGCGGCATCGTGGACGACCTGCTGGTGTACAACATGCAGCAAGGCAACGACCACCACTACGTGCTGGTGGTGAACGCGGGCAACATCCAAAAGGACTGGGACTGGATCAACAAGCACAACACCTTCGATGCCCAGCTGGAAAACATCAGCGACAAGATGAGCCTGCTCGCCGTACAGGGTCCCAAGGCCGTGGACACGTTGAAGGGGCTGTTCGCCGAAGACATTGCCGCCATGCCGTACTACACCGCCACCTACGCCGAAATGAAAGGGGTAGGGCTGGTGCTGCTCTCCGCCACGGGCTACACCGGCGCGGGCGGGTTTGAGATATACGTGCCCAACGTCCTGGCGGAGAAAACATGGAACGCCGTGATGGAAGCAGGAAAGCCGTTCGGCATCAAGCCCGCCGGCTTAGCCTCGCGCGACACCCTCCGTTTGGAAATGGGCTTTTGCCTTTATGGCAACGACATCGACGACACCACCTCACCGTTGGAGGCAGGGCTCGGTTGGATCACCAAGTTCACCAAGGACTTCACCAACTCCGCCGCGCTGAAGGCCGAGAAAGAGGCTGGCTTGAAGAACAAGCTCGTGGGCTTTGAACTGCTGGAGCGCGGCATCCCGCGCCACGGCTGCACCGTGGTGGATGCCGAAGGCAACGTCATCGGCCGCGTCACCAGCGGCACCATGAGTCCCAGTTTGCAAAAGCCCATCGGCCTGGCCTACGTGCCCAAGGACCTTTCCGCGCCTGGCACCGAACTGCGCATCGACGTGCGCGGCAAAGTGCTCAAGGCCGTAGTGGTGAAGACGCCGTTCTACACGGCTGGCTGAACGATTACTTCCCGCCCACCGTCATCGCGAGGCGGCTGGGTAATTCCACGACCGCCGAAGCGATCCCGCACACGCCGTGGCGCCAATTCCCACCGTGATTGCGAGCGAGTCCCCGAGCCTACCGTCATTGCGAGCCCGTCATCGGGCGAAGCAATCTTTAATTCCGTCCCTCTGAATTAAAGATTGCTTCGGCCCTGTTAAACGCACAGGTCCTCGCAATGACGGTGTAGGCCCTGTTAAATGCACAGGTCCTCGCAATGACGGTGTGGGCCCTGTTGAACGCACAGGTCCTCGCAATGACGGTTGGTTTACGCCGCTCCATCAATGCCACCCTGCCTCCTTCGCGCCTTCGCGTCTTCGCGTGCGCTATTTCTTGGCGTACTTGGCGTCTTGGCGGTACTCCCTCGTCCTTCGCGCCTTCGCGTCTTCGCGTGCGCTATTTCTTGGCGTGCTTGGCGTCTTGGCGGTACCCCCTCGTCCTTCGCGCCTTCGTGTCTTCGCGTGAGTCCACACACCTTCGCGCCTTCGCGTGAGTATCCTTCCTTCTCGTGCTTGGCGTCTTGGCGGTACCCCCTCGTCCTTCGCGCCTTCGTGTCTTCGCGTGAGTCCACACACCTTCGCGCCTTCGCGTGAGTATCCTTCCTTCTCGTGCTTTGCGTCTTGGCGGTACTCCCTCGTCCTTCGCGCCTTCGCGTCTTCGCGTGAGTCCACACACCTTCGCGCCTTCGCGTGAATATCCTTCCTTCGCGTGCTTTGCGTCTTGGCGTAACCCTTCATCTTTCGCGCCTTCGCATCTTCGCGAGAGTATCCTTCCTTCGCGTGCTTTGCGTCTTGGCGGTAAGCCTTCATCCTTCGCGTCTTCGCGTCTTCGCGTAAACTATCCCCATTTCACCTGCCCGCCGTACTTTCAACGCCTGCGATCCGCTCCAGCAAGCGCACATGAAGGCCATCTCCCACAACGCCGATTACCAGTACCGTGTGGAAGTCTGCTACACGCCCGGCCAATACCCGCTCTACAAGGAAGGCATGGGCATCGTGGTGGTCATCGACATATTGCGCGCCACCAGCGCCATGGTCGCCGCCCTGCACCACGGCGTTAAGGACATCATCCCCGTGGCCACCATCGAGGAGGCCCGCCAGTACATCGGCCGCCCCGGCTACATCGCTGCTGCCGAACGCAACGGCGAAGTGGTGGAAGGCTTCCCCGTGGGCAATTCGCCGCTTGCCTTCAAGGCCATGGACCTGCATGGAAAGACCATTGTCATCAGCACCACCAACGGTACCCAGGCCATCAACATAGGCCGTGAAGCCCGGCAGCTCGTCATCGGTGCCTTCCTCAACCTCACCGCCCTCACCGATTGGCTGTTGCGGCAAAATGACAACATCCTGCTGCTCTGCTCCGGCTGGCGCGACAAGTTCAGCTTGGAGGACAGCGTATTTGCCGGCGCCGTCATGGACCGCCTGCTGGAAAGCGGTAAATTCGGGCTGGAGGAAGACAGCAGCATCGCCTCCAAATACCTGTACATGGCCGCGCGGGACAACATCATGAGCATCCTCAAGGCCGCGCCCCGCCGCAAGCGCCTTCAGCAACTGCACCTGCTGGAAGATGTGAAGTATTGCCTCACCCCCGACCAAAGCACGGTGATCCCCGTGCTGCGCAATGGGCACCTGGTACCGCTGGAGCATTGAACCATGCGCCGAACACTCCTGCTTCGCACCATCTGCATCACCGCAGCGCTCGTCCTGTTGTGGCCCTTCCTGTTGCAACGCGATGCCGCCGCCTGGGGCTTCTACGGCCACCGCCGCATCAACCGCATGGCCGTGTTCACCCTGCCGCCCGCCATGTTCGGCTTCTACAAGCGCCACATCGACTACGTCACCGACCACGCCACCGACCCCGACAGCCGCCGCTACGCCGTGGCCGGCGAAGCACCGCGTCACTACATCGACATTGACCATTATGTGAAGCCCGGCGAAGACCCCTTCAAGGAAGTGCCGGAGAAATGGGACCTCGCCGTGCAGAAATTCACCGAGGACACCCTGCAGGCGTATGGCATCGTGCCCTGGTACATCCCCGTGGAATACCGCAGGCTGGTCAATGCCTTCAAGCGCGGCGACGTGGACCGCATCCTGTACTACAGCGCGGAGATCGGCCACTACATCGGCGATGCCCACGTGCCCCTGCACACCACCGAGAACTACAACGGCCAAATGACCGGCCAGCACGGCATCCACGCCTTCTGGGAATCGCGCATCCCTGAAACCAGTGCCGAGAACTACGACCACTTCGTGGGCCGCGCACAGTACATCGCCGACCCGCAAGCCGCCGCATGGAGCTACGTGATCGCCAGCCACGCCGCGCTGGACACGGTGTTCGGCATGGAAAAGGAACTGCAGCAGCGCTTCCCCGAAAGTGAAAAATTCACCTACGAGCAGCGCGGCCGCAACGCCATGCAGCTGCAGAGCAAGGAATTCATCCAGGCCTACGAATCCAGCATGGACGGCATGGTGGAGCGCCGCATGAACGCCGCCATCCTCGCCGTGGGCAGCTTCTGGTACAGCGCCTGGGTGGATGCCGGCCAGCCCGACCTGGACCGCCTGGAGCAGAAGGACGTCAGCGACAGCCTGAAGCTGATCCTCAAGGCCGAAGAAGCCCAATGGAAAGCCTCGCAAAAACAACTTGGCCGGCCGGAGCCGAATGAGTGATGGGGAAGGAGGGGGGCATAGGGGTTTTACAGGGGTATGAACCCTTCGGGTCCCTGCTGCCCGGAAGGAACTACAGCAGCGACAGCTACCGGTTCGGGTTCAACGGCAAGGAGAATGACAATGAGGTTCATGGGGCGGTCGGAACGTTCCAGGACTACGGGATGCGAGCCTACGACACGCGCGTTGGTCGCTTCTTCAGCGTGGATCCCATGGCTCGCCAGTTCCCCTTCTATACACCTTACCAGTTCGCGGGCAACAAACCCACGATTGCGAAAGATCTCGATGGATTGGAGGAATGGATTGTCGTCAAGTACCCGTTTGGAGATGGTACGGGTAGGATGTCTGTTTCGGTGTCCTACGTGGAAGAGCAGTTCCGCCGTGTTGGAGCGAATGGAGAGCGGGTAATGGGAGTAGACTACTACTTGTCAAGTCGCACACCCAATGGCAATCCCGACTTTAATACCGACAATTTCCTCAACCCTACCGAAAGACGGCTATCCACAAAGCCAACGAGCTACTACACCAATTCCGGTCGCAATCAGGGAACTCAAGCGTATCCCTTGTCGCAACAGCATACCCTCGGTACGCCCGGACGTTCGCGAGCAACTGGCACTGCCCGTACTGCAATGGGCCAGTATCGTTCCTATGCTCAGAATGCCGGTGACCGGCAAGGCTCTCTAATCGTTGGTATAGGAGGGGTGCAGCCTATGCGTGAGTTCAGCGCATATTTTGAGACGAACATTACTGATCGATCAATGTTCGCAGCTGATGTGAACATGAATGTCGCGGCGATGGCGCAAGCCATGATAACGGACCCAACGTTGAATCTTACCATCACTGGCTATGCCTCTAAGGATGGTACTGATGCATACAACCAAGGCTTATCTCAACAGCGAGCCAATTTCATCACCGGTGCAATCCAACAGGCCATTACTGCTTCTGGTTCGTCTATGGACATCAGTGGCCGCGTGAACGTCGTGTTCATGGGAGAATCTCAAGCTTCAGGTGGCGAGGAAGCAGATGTCCCGACGGATCGGCGTGTGGATGTCCGATTGCAATAGGCCAATAGCAATGCGGCTTCTGTTTTGGTTGTTGCCCCTGCTAACCGCTTCCTGTTCAGCCCAGGTTCCTGCGTTATCTCCAAGGCCAGGTGAAGAAGTGCGGCGCACACTCTATCCGAACGGGCGGACGTGGGAGGCGTTCATCGTTCGTCGCTACCTCATTGTTGACACCGTACTAATCCAAGGCACAGAGCCCCCCTACCAGCTTGAAATGGTAATCGACTCCACCGAGAGAGAGTTCAGGGTAGCCGACTACTTCGAACTCTATCCCAGCGGGAAGCTGAAAGTGTGCGGTCGTTACGGCTACGAGTACGGGGTGGATTACAAGGATGGGCTATGGATCCATCTATCCGAGGCTGGTGATACGCTGCTATTGGAACGCTACACCCGCGACCTGCCATCCGACACCCTACAGCATCTCAAAATAAGGCTACATCACTAGCCTGGAATAGAAGACCGCGGTCTGATGTAGATCGCCCCTACCCGAACGCCTTCCTGGTCTTGGCTTCGCGGATCAATGCGCCGAGGGTGCGCATGATGTGCTGTTGATCCTCCTCGGATAGCGCGTGCAGGTCGTTGATGCGTGCGATCAGTTCCTGATCGAGCTGCAGATCGGAAATGCCCGTGAGATAGTCGAGCGATGAGCCGACGGCCTGGGCGAGCTTGGCGGCCACCTCGATCGAGGGCTTCACCTCACCGCGCTCGTACCGGCCGATGATCGGGGCGTGGATGCCGAGCTTCTTGGCCAGATCCTCCTGGGACATCCCCCTACCCGCGCTCGGGTGCCCGCGCGAGGCCATTAGCAGGATCCCGGCGCTCGGGTCCGGCCTGTGGGTGGCCTGTGCGGCCCGAGTGCCCGGCCCTTGATCCGCCTCCGTCGGGCTCCTGCTATCTTCGGCAAGTATTTGCGAACGTGTTTCGTGGTGGTTCCATGCAAAGAGCTGAAACGGCCGGAGGCCGCGAAAGAGCGGGCACTCGGCAAACAGCCGAGCGCCGGGAGGGGGACGAGCCGGATTGCCCCAACCCGCGCTCGGGTGCCCGCGCGAGGCCATAGCAGGATCCCGGCGCTCGGGTCCGGCCTGTGGGTGGCCTGTGCGTCCCGAGTGCCCGGCCCTTGATCCGCCTCCGGCGGGCTCCTGCTGCCTTCGTCTTCCTCCGGTTGCGGAAGGACTCGTTACCTTGCCAAGCATTATGCCTATAGCAGCGCGCATGCGGATAGCCGGTTGAAGGTGTTTTGATGATGAACGATGAGTGGGCCGGAGGCCAAGAAAGAAGAGGGCACTCGGCACAGCCGAGCGCCGGGAGGGGTGTCCGCGCGAGGCCATAGCAGGATCCCGGCGCCCCAACCCGCGCTCGGGTGCCCGCGCGAGGCCATAGCAGTATCCCGGCGCTTGATCCGCCCCCAACCCGCGCTCGGGTATAGCGTGAGGCCATAGATGATTCCGGCGCTCGGCTTAACGCATGATGTCAACGATCTGCCGAGTGCCCGGCCCTTGATCCGCCTCTGGCGGGCTCCTGCTACATTCGTCATTCCATGAGCGAACACCTCAAAGCCCACGTTGCGGGAGCCTCCTATTTCTGCACGCTCACTGTGGTGGGCTGGGCGGATGTGTTCACGCGGCGGCGTTGCGCAGAGGTGGTGCTGGACAGTTTGGCCTATTGCCAGGTCAACAAGGGACTTGAACTGTTCGCGTATTGTTTGATGCCAAGCCACCTGCATCTCATCGCACGTGTACAGGAAGGAAGGCTGAGCGATGTGTTGCGCGACTTCAAGAGTTTCACGGCCAAACGGATTCTTGACCTGCTTCTGGACCAGCCGGGCGAGAGCAGGCGGGAATGGATGTCGCGCCTTTTCAAGGAAGCCGCAGCTGGCACCAACCAGAACCAAGCCTACATGTTCTGGCAGAAGACCAATAGGCCCATCGAGATCGTTGGTCCTGGGATGTACGACCAAAAGGTGGCGTACATCCATAACAACCCGGTTGAGGAAGGTCTTGTTACCTTGCCGGAGCACTACGCCCACAGCAGTGCCCATGCGGAAGGCCGGTTGAAGATGTTTTACGATGAGCGATGAAGCGGCCGGAGGCCAAAGTGAAAGAGGGCACTCGGCACAGCCGAGCGCCCAATGTCATTAAGTTAAGGGATCCCGAGGTTTTCAGATCGAGGATGTTGGAAGGTTGATCACCAACCGGCTCCTGTCTTTGTTGCCAGGTCTGTCCTTGCCGGACAAACCCATGCCAATGAGCAGAAAGGCCAACACGCACATTCTCATATTGCTGAAGTCTACTTTGGCAAGCTCGGGATTGAAGGAGACCTTCCGCCTGTCAAACAAGGACTTCACCCGCGAGCGCAAGATGCCCTTTCCGAAGGTGATCCTCTTTATGATGAACCTGTCCAGGCGAAGCCTTCAGGTCGACCTGACGGCTTTCATGCGCTCGTTCGCCGATGGGGTGCAAAATGTGACGGCCAGTGCATTCAACCAACGGCGCAAGAAGGTCGATCCCTTGGTGTTCCGGGAGCTCGTGCGTGTACTCAACACCGAGTTCTATACGGACAATGATGAACGGGTGCTGCTCTGGGAAGGGATGCGCCTGCTGGCCACCGACGGCTCAACGCTGGACCTGCCACAGAACCATGAGCTACAGGAAATCTACGGCGGTTCCTCCAATCAGCACGGGGTGGTGGGGGCCAAGGCAAGGTGCTCAGTATTGTACGATGTGCTCAACAATTTGGTGATCGACGGGCTGTTGGCACCCTATGCCGTGGGGGAGCCGACCTTGGCACTGGAGCATTTGCCCCATTGCGGCAAAGGCGACCTGGTGATCTACGACCGGGGCTATCCCGGGTTCGCGCTCATCAAGGCCTTGGAAGATCGCCAGGCGGAATACCTGATGCGCTGCAAGCACACCCATGACCGGCATGTCCGGGACTTCATGGGCAGTGACCTACAGAGCCTGGTCATCCAAAAAGGGCCGGGAAAGAACACACCTCGATCCTGGGGGAAGGACAAGGACCGTCGCGTGGCCGTGCGTATGGTCAAGGTATTGCTCGATGACGGCGAAGTGGAGGTCCTGTTAACCTCCCTGATCGACCCGGAACGGTATCCCACCGCCATGTTCAAGGACCTCTATCACCTGCGCTGGGGCGTGGAGCGGTTCTACAACGTGGCAAAGAACATCATACGCGTGGAGCAGTTCACCGGACACACCCCGCAGGTGGTCCGGCAGGACTTTCACTGTGCGCTGTTCATGTCCAACATCCACGCACTGCTGGTGAGCGAGGCGCAGGAGGAACTGCCCGCCAAGCACCGCCAGAGGAAGTACGCATACAAGATCAACAACAATGTCACCTTCGGGTACTTGAAGAATGAGATGGTGCGCATCTTCATCGAAGAGGATCCCGAGCAACTACTGGATGCCCTGAAGAAGTTGTTCCTCAGCAGCACTGTGCCCATCAGGCCCGGCAGGCATTATCCCCGCAACCGTGACAAGTACCGCACCTGCCGAAAGCCGGTCTGCATGCCAAACTCCCGGCCAGCGCTGTGAAAATCCTTAACTTAATGACATTGGCCGAGCGCCGGGAGTGGAATTCTGTGCTGTTCCATGTGCTGCTCCAATACCCGGAATACTTCATCGCACTGATCGATTCAGGCGATCGGCAGGAAAAAGTGGAGCAGGTCCTGATGAACCTCGTTAATCCCGTGAGCGATGACCTCCCCGTCGCTGCGTGCATCGAATCGGTCGAGAAGGCAAAAGGGCCACTGGCTGACAAGGCTCCGATCCTTGCGGCCCTCCGCACCGCGCAATCCAAGGATCATTGAGGGATATCGGGCGGCTTGGTGCACAGTTCGCCCAGTAGCAGAACGCCCGCCCCATCCCTTTCGGGCGGAGCGGGCGCTTTGCCAATATTTCACGCTTGCTGGAAAGGCAGGTGCCCGTTGCCTCAGACCGTGGCCTTTTCCTTCTTCACCTGGTAGGTGCCTGCCGGGGTGCGGCTGGAGATGGCCAAGCGGTTCCACGAGTTGATCGTGGCCACGGCAAAGGTGAGGTCGGAAAGTTCCGTGTCGTTGAAGTGCGGGCGCACCTCATCATAGACGGAATCGGGCACGTGGTCCACGGAAACCAAGGTTACCGCCTCGGCCCATGCCAGTGCAGCGCGTTCACGGTCGCTGTACCATGTGCATTCGCGCCATGCGTCCAGCGAGTATAGGCGTTGCTCGGTCTCGCCGAGGGCGCGAAGGTCCTTCCAGTGCATGTCCAAGCAATAGGCGCACCCATTGATCTGCGAAACGCGCAGTTTCACCAAGTGGATCAAGGGCACTTCGATCGAGCAGTGGTGCAGGTACTTTTCGCTTTCGATCAGTGCCGTATAGATGCCGGGCGCTGCGGCTGAAGCATTGAATCTAGGTTTCATGATGTGATTTGAAAGGTTCCTCAAATGTACCTTCATCATGCCCTGATTGTTCGACCGCTTTTACGATTCCATGGATCTTCCCGGAGGGTGTGTTCAAGCACCACTGGTGGAAACGCGCTGTAACCCGGAATATACAGTAGGATTTCTACTACGGCCCGAAATCGCTGCGGCAGCGTACGTTTCACCGGCTTTCCCCTCGTCAGAATAGCTTGGGCTATTCCTTCTCGGTTAAAGCCGCGCTGCCGTTGTGATTTCGACCCTCGCAACGAACCCTACTGCATAATCCGGGTGTAAGAGGAAGAAATGCGCTGAAGGCTGGGCCGCGATCGATCGGGTGCGGGATGCACCCAAGGAGGTCAAATTCCGTCTGCCAAGGCAACCTTTGAGTTGTCCACTTTTTCCAAGTGGATGGTTTCCTCGCCTTTGGGCAGCATCCAAGTGATCTCCATCCCTTGGCGGTAACCGATCAGTGCGGAGCCCATCACGGTGAACACCGACAATTTGTTGGCCTTCAGATCGGCTTCGGCGGGCAGTACCAACTGCAGGCCTTCCTTGCGGATGGAGGGTGACTTGAAGGTGACCACGCTACCCACGCGCACCACGTCGGCAGGCAGCTTGGCCTCGTCGCGCACATCGGCCTGCTTCAACTCTTCGGCCAGCTTTTCCAGGCTTTTTTGCGTGTTGAGGTCGGGTGCGGTGAAGCCGCCGATCCAGGACAGGATCAGGTCGCGCTCCCGTGCGGAGATGATCAGCTTGGGGTTCTTCATGGTCAAATACGTTTCAGCTCGTTGATCACTTCTTCCAGGCTGGCCTTGGCATCACCAAAGAGCACCTTGCAGTTCTGCCGGTCGAAGAGCGTGTTCACCGCGCCCGAATACCCTTTGGCGCTGCTGCGCTTCAGGACGATCACCTGCTTGGCCTTGTATGCACGGATGATGGGCATGCCGTAGATCGGGCTGTCGGGGTCGTTTTCAGCGGCGGGGTTCACCACGTCGTTCGCCCCGATCACCAGCACGGTGTCGTAATGCTCCATGGTGTTGTTCACCTCGCTCATTTCCTTTACGGATGCGTAAGGTATGTTGGCCTCGGCCAGCAGCACGTTCATGTGCCCGGGCATGCGGCCCGCCACCGGGTGGATGATGAAGTGCAGGTCCACGCCCTGTTGCCGGAGCATTTCCTGCAGGGCAAAGCATTCGCGCTGCGCCTGTGCCACGGCCATGCCGTACCCCGGTACCACGGCCACCTGCTTGCTGAAGGCCAGCAACGAGGCCGTTTCCACCGCGGTGATGCTGCGCAGCTCCTGTTCGCCCTCGGCTTGCGCGGCCTTGCCCCCTTTGAAGGTCCCGGCCAGCACCCCGGAAAGCGAGCGGTTCATGGCTACGCACATCTGTAGGGTGAGGATCACCCCGGTGGCGCCCACCAGGATGCCGCCGATGATCATCACCGGGTCGTGGAACACCAGGCCCGCGAACAAGGTGGCCACGCCGGAGAGCGCGTTCAGCAAGGAGATCACCACGGGCATGTCCGCGCCGCCGATGGGCAGTGCGAAGTACACCCCGTACAGCAAAGCCAGCACGGAGATGGCCAGTATCAGCCAAGTGAAGGCCCCGGCATCCGCAGGCCATGCCATGTAGTACACCAAGGCGGCCACCATCACCACCAGCAGCACGCGTGCCGCCAATTTTTGGCCTTGTGACGGGCGGGGCAGCTTTCGCCCGTCCAGCTTCATGTAGGCCACCATGCTGCCGGTGAAGGCTACCGCGCCGAACAGGTTGGTGAGCAGCAGCACGGTGCCCGCCAACTTGCCGTCCATCGGTGTTGCTTGTCCGAAAACCTGGTTCAGACCGAGCACCACGGCGCAGGCGCCGCCTAAGCCGTTGAAGATGCTCACCAACTGGGGCATGGCCGTCATGGCCACGCGGTTGCTCCACATGTTGCCGATCAGCGTGCCCAAGGCCAGCAGCACGAGCAGCAGCAGCAGATTGGCCGTTCCGGCCCGTCCGGTGGCGTAGATCAGGGCAGCCAACGCCACCAGCACACTGGCGGCAGCCACTTGGTTGCCCAGTTTGGCCTTGGCGGGCTCGCCCATGTACTTCAGGCCTTGCACCAGGCCTACCGTGGCCGCCAGATATGCGAACATCAACATCGGCCTGGCTATTTGGCGGTTGGTTTGCGCTTGACCACGAACATGGAAAGCATCCGGTGCGTGACGAAGAACCCGCCGGCCAGATTGATCGTGCCCAACACCACGGCCAACGAGGCGGCGGCGATGGTCCAAATTTGGTCGATGGGGGTACTGAGCAGCTGGGTCACCCCGCCAAACAGGATGATACCGCTGATGGCGTTGGACCCGGACATCAGCGGGGTGTGCAGTACGGCAGGGATGTTCTTGATCACCTCGAAGCCCACCAGCAGGCTCAGGGCCAGGACGAACAAGCCGTCGATGGGGGTAATGGTGTAGCTCATTTCCATGTAGTGGGGGGTTATTGCGCGGCGCCTTGCAAGGCCAGGACGCGCTCGTTCACCGAACGCCCGTCACGTACCACCAGCGTTGCACCCAGAATGGGGTCGCTGTCCAGTTCCTCCTGGTGCTCCAGCAAATACTGGATGAAGGAGATGTAGTTGTTGGACAGCAGGAAGGA
The DNA here is from genome assembly GCA_023957375.1 of Flavobacteriales bacterium. GTDB lineage: Bacteria > Bacteroidota > Bacteroidia > Flavobacteriales_F > PHOS-HE28 > PHOS-HE28. The sequence continues at coordinate 443,252 of JAMLHB010000001.1, forward strand.
GGTGCTGTACGCGCAGCTGGATTCGATGGCGGTGGGGCCCAAAATGGTGACTTCGTTGTGCACCACGGCCTGGTCGGGTTCGGTGAGCGCGCAATTGCCGCCCGTGGCCGCGGCGATGTCCACGATCACGGCGCCGGGTTTCATGCCGTTCACCATGTCGGCGGTGATCAGCAGGGGAGCGCGCTTGCCCGGGATGCGGGCCGTGGTGATCACCACATCGGCACCGGCGGCTTCCTCATGGATCCGCTGGCGTACACGCTCCAGAAATTCCTCGCTCTGTTGGGTGGCATAGCCCCCGGCAGTGCGGTCGTCCACGGATCCCTCGATCTCGATGAAGCTTGCACCCAAGCTTTCCACCTCTTCCTTGGAGGCCTTGCGCACGTCGTAGGCTTTTACCACTGCCCCTAGGCGGCGGGCCGTGGCGATGGCCTGCAAGCCGGCCACCCCGGCGCCCATCACTAAGAACTTCGCCGGCCGCAGCGTGCCGCCCGCGCTGGTGATCATGGGCACGGTGGCCAAGCTGCGCTCAGCGGCCAGCAGCACCGCTTGGTAGCCCGAGATGGAACCCACCGAGGAGAGCACGTCCATGGATTGCGCCAAGGTGCTCCTCGGGATCAGGTCCAGGCTATGGACCGTAACTCCGGGCTGGAGGTAATGGCCCACGTGTTCGGGCTGCCACAGGAAGTTGAAGATGCCGATGAAGGTCTTGCCTTGGATCTTGCGGTTGCGCAAGTCGCGGTAGCCGTAGCTCAGCACGATGTCCGAACCGGCCAACAGGGCCTCCTCGCTGTCCACCAAGGTGGCACCGGCCTCTTCGTAGGCTTTGTTGGTATACCCTGCCGCCCGGCCGGCATCGCGCTGCACCAGCACCTCGGCCTTCCCCTTCAGGCGTTCCGCGCCTGAAGGGGTAAGGACCGTCAGTTTGCCGCCGGTGGGTTCTTTCAATACGCCTATTCGGGCCATCTATTACGGGAAGATGCCGCGGTCCATATAGGTGTCTTCCAAGCGCTGCAGGGCCACAATGTAAGCCCCCATGCGCCAATCCACCTTGTACTTCTCGGCAGCCTCGGCCACCTTGCCGAAGGAGGTGTCGATCTTGTCGTGGATCATCTCCAGCACTTCTTCGATCTTCCAGATCTCGGCGCGCTTGTTCTGGAGCCACTCATAATAGCTGCCGATCACGCCGCCGGAGTTGCAGAGGATGTCCGGGATGATGTCCACGCCCTTTTTCTTCAGGATGGCCTCTCCCTCAATGTCCGTGGGCCCATTGGCGCCTTCCGCCAGCAGCTTGGCCGTGATCTGGTCGGCGTTGGCGGCCGTGATCTGGTTGCCCAAGGCGGCCGGCACGCAAATGTCGCAGGGTACGCCCCAGAACTTGCCCGGGTCGATCTCTTCCGCGCCGGTGAAGCCCTTCAGGCTCCGGCCATTGGCCATGCTGAACTCCAGCATGGCTTCCGGGTCGATCCCCTTGTCGTTGCGGAAGCTCGCCGACACGTCCTGCACGGCTACCAGGATGCATCCCTCCTTCAACAGGAAGTGCGCCGTCCAGTAGCCTACGTTGCCGAAGCCCTGCACGATGAAACGCTTCCCCTTCAGGTCCACGTTCTTCAATTTCGCCCAGTTCTTGATGTTCGCCACCACGCCAAACCCCGTTGCCCGGTCGCGCCCGGCCAAGCCGCCGGCGCCCACGGGCTTCCCGGTCACCACGTGCAGGTTTGCAAAACGGGTGCTCGGTGATTTGGTCGAGGAGAAGGTGTCCGCGATCCACGCCATGATCTGGGCGTTGGTGTTCACGTCCGGAGCGGGAATGTCTAAGTCGGGGCCGATGTTGTCGCCCAAGGCATAGGTGAAGCGCCGCGTGATGCGCTCCAGTTCGCTCTTCGAGTAGTTCTTCGGATTGATGTGGATGCCCCCCTTGGCGCCCCCGAAGGGCAGACCGGCCAAGGCGGTCTTCCAGGTCATCCAAATGGCCAGGGCGCGTGCCGCGTCCAGGTCCACGGTGTCGTGGTAGCGCAAGCCCCCCTTGTAAGGTCCGAGCGCGTTGTTGTGCTGCACCCGGTAGCCGGTGAACACCTCGATCTGCCCGTTGTCCAGGCGCACGGGGAAGTTCACCTCGATCTCCGTGTTGGTCTTGCTCAGGATCTTGCGCACCCCTGGTTCAAGCTTCATGATGTCCGCCGCGTGGGTGAACTGCTTCATCACCACTTCATACATCCCTTCCTTTCGGACCGGGGCTTCTTTGGTCTGTGTTGCCATTGGTTTGTTTGTATGGATCTGTGCCCTTGTGGGCGTGATTGGCCGCAAGGGATGCTTTGTTTTATTCCCCAACGGCACGGACTGTACGATCGGGATCAGGAGGTTGGCGGCGTTGGTACGCGCTGGGAGAGCCGCAGGCCCGCATGGCCGTGGCCGCTGACCGAAGCGCGCAGGGCACTAACTGCATGATGGAATGTGGACATCCTGTTCATGGATCGGTGCGAAATCCGCCTTTCGGGGGCCAAATGTACGCTTCCTCCCATTGCGGCAACAAGGGGTGGGCGCAACCCGTCTGAACGGGCGCCGCATGCCCAAAGTGGGGGGATCGTTCCACGGTGGGTGGAGGGGTGCGCAGCTGGCCACGGCTTGTACCGGGCCGTTGGGGCAAGGCATGTTTTTTGTGCGGCGGAGGAGGTGATGAAACCAAGCAGCGGGGAAGTAACAGGCAAAACGACGGCGCGCATCCTGGTGCCGACGGATTTCACCAAGGTGGTTGATTATGCCATGGACCACGCCATGAAGCTGGCAGGTACCATGGATGCGGAAGTATACCTGCTGCACATGGTACCCGACCTGGATGAAGAGGAGGTGATGCAACGCCGCTTGGAAGCGGAACGGGTCCGTGCGCAGGCCATTAACGCGCGCGTAAGGGTGGAGGTGCTCTTGCGGAAAGGAAAGATCTATGCGGGCATCGGTGAAGCGGCGGAAGAGGTCGGCGCCGGCCTGATCATCATGGGCACGCACGGCATGCGCGGCATGCAGTTCATCACGGGAAGCCGGGCGCTGCGCGTGATCACCAACAGCAAGGTGCCCTTCATCGTGGTGCAGGAGCGTGGAATGAGGGCCGCCGGCTACCGCAGTATCGTGGTGCCCTTGGACCTGCAGCGCGAAACCAAGCAGCACATCGGCCTGGTGGCTGGCATGGCTCATTTCTTCAAGGCGCAGGTGCATGTGGTGGTGCCCGGCGTGGTGGATGAATTTCTGCGCCACCAAGTGGCGGACAACATCAGCTATGCCCGCAAGTACTTTGAGGCCCGGGGGGTCGGCATGGACGTGACCGAGGTAAAGACCGGCGGCAAAGGGTTCGTGCAAGCCGTGCTGGAGCAGGCCAGGGCGATGGATGCCGACCTGATCGCGGTGATGAATATGGTGGGAACCAATATCTTCGGCGCGCTCGGGGTGCCTTACGAGGAGGACATCATCACCAATGCGGCCATGATCCCGGTGATGATGCTCAACCCGGTGAACAATACGGCGGGCACCACGGGATGGACGTTCCAGTGAACAAACGATCGATCAACATGGAAACCGGAAAGGAACTGCAGCATGCCAACCGCGGCTTGGCAACGCGCTGGAAAACAAAGCCCGCCACGCCGCATGTGCCACTGCAGGGCATTGTGGATTTCCACGTGGTGGCGGAGGCCAGTGGCGTGCGCATGGCCGCCATGAAGCTGGACAAGGATGTGAGCAAGTACCGCATTTATACCGGCCACGGCGACCAGCCCGACAACAAGGGAGGGTCCCGGTTCGGAACCGCCTCGCAAATGGAGGTGGGCGTGAATGTGAAAGGCCGGTAGCGCATCGCCACCGGCCCTTCAAAAAGGCGGTTCGGCAGGCCTATGCTTCCATCTTGTTGCCCGTCAGTTGCATCTTCAGCACAATGTCGTTCGAGAGAACCAGGTCCTTCATCGGGGCCTTCCAGCTAACGCCGTACTTCTGGCGGTCAAAAGTGAGGTCGCCCGTGGCGGTGAACGTGCTGCCGTCGGTGCTGAGCACGATGTTCTTCACCTGCTCTTCGTGCGTGCGGCCCCGTACGGTGAGGTTGCCGGTGGCCGTGTTGCCTTCCACCTTGGTGATCGTGAAGTGAGCCACGGGGAAGCTGTCCACGGCGAAGAAATCAGGCGACATCAAGTGCTCCATCAGGTTTTGGCGGGTGCCTTGGGCAGAACCATCGGCGGCATAGTTCGTGTCGGTCATTAAGTAGCTGGTCATGTCCACCGTGAACTTGCCCCCGGCCAGCTTCCCGTCTGCCAGGGCCAGCTCGCCTTCGCTGAATTTCAGTGTGCCGGTGTGGGTCTTTACCCCGAGCATGGTGCCGGACCAGCCCACATGGCTGGAGCCCGGGTGAAGGGCGTAGGTGCCTGCGGGTGCAGTGGCGGTGGAGGGGGCCTCGCTGCTTGCGGCGGGCGTTTCAGTGCTGCCGCACGCGCTTAGGGCGAGCACGCCCACAAGGGCGCCGAGCAACAAAGGGCTGTTCAGTGGATTCATGGGTGTTTTGGTTGTTTTGATGCGGCAAAGATAATCAGATTGTTTACATGGCGAATATCAACAGGCCTAATTTTGAATTTTTAGGGAACCTCTATGGACCCCAAGCGGATGGCTTGCCGTAGGTCGGTGCGAAGCGCTGATGATGCCGAAATGGGGTTAATGGAGGCTCCCTTTAGTAAAACCGCCCCCTTTGGCGTGCCATGCGGCGCAGCAGGGGGGATACCCGGTAACGCTCCTCGCCGTACTCGTTGCGCAGCTCGTCCAGCACGCCCGCCCAATGGGCCGCACCCTGCTCATCGGCCCATGCGAGCAGGCCTTTGGGGTAGTTCACGCCCTTGGTCATGGCCAGGTCCAGGTCCTCCCTTGAGGCAATGCGCAGGAACAAGGCATCCGCTGCCTCATTGATCAACATGGCCAATACACGCTGCGTGATCTTGCGTGCCAGCGCGGGTTCCATTTTTTGGAAGGCCACGGGTTCCTTGCCGGAATGGTCGTAGAAGCCATGGCCGCTCTTGCGGCCCAGCCGGCCGCTTTCCACTTGGCGCTGCTGTACCAGGCTTGGCTTGTAGCGTGGTTCGTGGAAGAAGGCTTTCCACACGCTGGTGGTTACAGCGAAGTTCACGTCGTTGCCGATCAGGTCCATCAGTTCGAACGGCCCCATGCGGAAACCGCCTTCGCTCTTCAGCGCTTGGTCGATCTCCGCGATGCTGGCAATGCCTTCCTCGAAAATGCGCAAGCTTTCACCGTAGAACGGGCGCGCCACCCGGTTCACGATAAAGCCGGGGGTGTCCTTGCAGATCACCGGTGTTTTGCCCCACTGGACCATCAGCGTGTGCATACGTTGCACGATGTCCGCGTCGGAGAGCAAGCCCGGCACCACTTCCACCAATGGCATCACTGCGGCCGGATTGAAAAAGTGGAGCCCAACCACCCGTTGCGCCCGCTGGCAAGCTGAGGCAATGGCCGTGATGGACAGTGAAGAGGTGTTGCTCGCCAGTACGGTTTCCGGAGCAGCTAACCGGTCCAATTCGCTGAACAACAGTTTTTTGATGGCCAGGTCTTCAACGACGGCCTCGATCAACAGCCCGCAATCGGCCAAGCCGTTCAACTCCTGCACGGGCTGGATGCCGCCGATCCAGGTGGCTGCTTCATCCGCCGTGATCTTGCCCTTTGCCGCTAATTTCCCCAGCGTGGCCCCCAAGGCCTCCATGGCTGGCGCAATGGCCCCAGGGCGTGCATCGTAGAGCCGGACGCGGTGGCCCGCCCGGGCGGCCACCTGCGCGATGCCCATGCCCATGGTGCCGGCACCGATGATGCCGACGGTCAGTTGCTCATTCATGCCGCAAAGATGCCGAAGGCTTGCGCTGCTTCAGTGCCCGGTGAACACCGGCTTGCGTTTCTCCAGGAAGGCAGCCACACCTTCCTTGCAATCGTGGCTGCGGCCGGCGATGGCCTGAAGCTCACCCTCCACCAGCAGGTGCTGTTCCAGGTTGCTGCCTTGCGAGCGGTTCAGGGCGTATTTCGTCAGGGCGATGGCCAAGGTGGGCATGGTGGCCAACCGTTCGGCCACGGCGCGTACCTCGTCGGCAAGTGCAGCATCGGGGACTGCCTTCCAGATCATGCCCAATTCCTCCGCCCGCTTGGCGGGCAGCTTTTCGGCCAGCACCACTTGGCCGAAGGCCCGCTGCATGCCCACCAGGCGCGGCAAGGTGTACGTTCCCCCGCTGTCGGGGATCAGGCCGATGTTGACGAAGCTTTGTACGAAGACGGCGCTTTCCGCAGCGTAGGCCAGGTCGCAGGCATAGGCCAGGTTGGCACCGGCACCGGCGGCAATGCCGTTCACGCTGGCCAGCACCGGCTTGGGCATTTTGCGGATGCAGCGCACCATGGCGTTGTATTGCCGCTCCACCACGTCCTCGATGCGCACCCCCGGAGCGGTGGCCTCGGCCAGGTCCTGTCCCGCGCAAAAGGCACGGCCCGAGCCGGTGATGACAATGGCCCGCACGGCGGCAGCGGATTGCGCCACGCCCAAGGCGTGCAGGGTCTCCTCCGCCATCTTCGCCGTGAAGCTGTTCAGCTTGTCAGGCCGGTTCAGGCTGATGGTGGCCACGCCTTCAGCCACGCCATACTGGATCTGTTCGTAGTTCATGTGGAAGCAGTGGCTGGTTGGTCAATGGCTGGGCAGCCAGGCAAAACGCTGCACGGAGCGACCCTCGGCAGTGGTTATTTGGGCGATGTAAAATCCTTCGGTACCGCCAAAGGGAACATGGCTGGTTCCGTCCGGCAATGCCATGGCCAGCACGGTGCGGCCCTCCATGTCCAGCACGTGGAGCGTACCGGCCGGGGCTTCCCCCCGTTCGATCAGCAGCCCCGAAGCATCGGGCCGCAGCACGAAGGAAGGTGCTTCGTGGGCGGAAAGCCCTTGGGGAGTTCCCCAGATGGCATCCACCCACTCCGGATGGTCGATGTAGGGGTTGCGGTTGTCCTGCAGGGCGAACACGGCATTGTTGCGCGCGGTTTCCTTGGCGCTCACCGGGTCTTGGCCGTTCCATTCCACCAACTGCGCGGCCGCCCATGGGGACAGGTCGCCACCGGCCAGCATCGGGGAGCTCCAACCGGACATTTCACCGGCATAGCGCGTCACCATGTAGAAGTAAGTCCGCGCCAGATCGCCTTTGTATGCATCGATGGGTTCAAACACGGTTTGGCCATACCCGGGGCTTACGCTCAGGCCCACCTTGGAGCCGTTCTGGCTGGTCCAGTCCGCGCTGCCCACTTCTCCGTAGGGCAGGTTGCCGCGCTTGTTGTTCACCCAACCGTCGGTGGGGTAAATGTGGAAGAGGTCCGTGCGCATCGGGTTTGCGCTGTTGAACCAGCTCTGCGGAAAGCTGTGCTCACGGTTGTAGCAATCTCCTTCGGCCCCGTAACTGCCGCACTGATCGCTGAACAGGGTGTATACATACGGGGGCGTGCCGTTCGGAATATCGCTGTAGATGTCCCACACCTTGTTGCCGGGCTTGGCATCGGTGGTGGCAAAGGCGTTCCACAGGGCATTGTACGAAAGTGCGTCGTGGTTGTCGATGATGTTGTGCAGAGCCATGCGCAAGGGCTGCCCGGTGAGGCCCTGGGCACTGTCGTAGTAGCCGGCGGGTGGCTGCGCGTTGACGCAGGTGGCCAGAACCAGCATGGAAACGGTGCCGGTCAACCAGGTGGACAGAAACCGTACAGGGTGTTGATGCATGGAGGTGTGAATGCTTGACTTCTTCCCTTGGTAGTGCCCGGCACCGGCTTTTGGGCCCGGCCCCGTGGGCTGCCACGGCCCAGCTTGGCCGACGGGTTCCATCCAAGGGATCATGGCGCAAAGGTCGGTCACATGGGCGAATGGTTCCTTGCCTGTTCGGCGGGCTACCGTGCAAAACCCTGGGCATGGATCCGCCGGCAGGGCCGCTTGCGGGATCGGTGGCTTGCCGTACTTTTGGGTTCCGGCCCTGAACAAGCAGACCGGAACCCCAACCCGATCCCCGATGAAGACCCATGCCCGCTATCTGATGTTTGCCGCTACCATGGCCGTGGCCGGGAGCGCACTGGCCCAAGGATCTCCTACACCGCCCCCGGGTACGGCCCCATCTTCGGCACAAGCGGCGGATGAACCCGACATGGACCCGGCGTTTGTGTTCTTTGGTGCCGATTATCTAGCCCAAGAGGTGGGGGCCACTGCGGAACAGGCCGAACAGCTCCGTGCGATCGAGACCGACATTAACGACCGGCTGCGCAACATCGAACAGGATGCTCCCGACGTACGAAGCCCCAAGGTAAAGGCACTGTTGCAGGAACGCGGCCAACGGGAGACCAAGGTGTTGACCAAGGAGCAACTGGCCAAGGTGGACCAGTTGCGCCAGGAGGTGGTGCGTGAGCACGAGGCAAAGCACGAACTGGGGCGCCGCATCAGGGCGCAATAGCCCCGTGCCGTTGCAGGGATTCCATCCTTGGGCGGTTTGCCCTGCCGTGCGGCACGGCGATCATTCCGGGCGGTCCAGGTCCTCAAACCGCAGGTCGTCATAAGGTGAAGGGGGGATATCGCCGCCATCAGCCGGGCTTTGGCCTTCGGGCTTGGGTGGAAACTCACCCGTGGCCCTGATCCGTTCCAATGCGGCAAGGCTGTCCTGAAGGCCTTCCACGAACTTCTCGAAATCCTCCTTGTACAGGAAGATCTTGTGCTTTTCGTAGCTCACCCGGCCGTCGGCATCACTGCGTTTCTTCCGTTCCGTGATCGTCAGGAACAGGTCATTGCCACGGGTGCTCCGCACGTCGAAGTAATAGGTGCGCTTGCCCGCACGTACCACCTTGGAATAAACATCCTCGCGTTCCTCCTCTGTCATGCCTTCCAACTTTGATTTCCAAAGATAGAAGGATGCGCGGAACACAGTATCGTGTATTCAATTCGGCACATGCACGGCCATGGATGCGTGTTCCCTGTCCGAAATTGCGGGGTGCGGCGGGTTTTGGCGGGTTATTTCCCCCGGGCTTCCTCCAGCAGCTGTTCCTCGTGCATGGTGGCATATTCGCCCCGCAGTGCCAGCAGCTCCTGGTGGTTGCCTTGCTCCACGATGCGGCCATGACGGAGCACGAGGATGTTGTCCGCTGCCTGCACCGCACTGATGCGGTGGCTGATGATGATGGTGGTGGTGACGCCTTTTCCCGCGTGCCTGAGCCCGCTGAGGATGGCTTCTTCCGTGGCGGTGTCCACGGCGCTCAACGCATCGTCCATGATCAGAATGTGCGGCTCGCGGACCAGGGCGCGTGCGATGCTCACCCGCTGTTTCTGCCCGCCGCTGAGCGTTACGCCGCGTTCGCCCAACAGGGTTTCGTACCCGTTGGGGAAATGGCGGATGTCCTGGTGTACTTGCGCGGTGCGCGCTGCCCGTTCCACGCGTTCCTTGATGTCCGGGGCGGGGTCCAGGCTGAAAGCAATGTTGTTGGTGATGGTGTCGCTGAACAAGAAGACGTCTTGAGGTACCACGCCCAAGGCCGTGCGCAACTTGTCCAATGAGACCTCGCGCAGGGGCGTGCCGTCCAGGAGCACTTCGCCCGAGGTGGGGTCGTACAGGCGGCACATCAGGTCCACTAAGGTGCTCTTGCCGCTGCCGGTGTGGCCGGTAATGGCCAAGGTGCTGCCTGCTGGCACGTGGAAGCTGATGTTCTTCAACGCCTCGATCCCGGTTTCGGGATAGGTGAAGCCCACGTTGCGGAAGGTGATGGCACCCTTGACGGCCGGCAGGTGGTCGGCTTGGGTGGTGATCGTCGGGCGGGTGCCGAGGAACTCGTTCACCCGCTCCATGCTCACGGCGGCCTGCTGCACCTGGGAGGTGATCATGCCCAAGCTGGCAAAGGGCCACGTGAGCTTGTTCACGTACAGGGTGAACTCCGCCAGGTTGCCGATGGTCACCCCGCTGCCGCCTTGGATCAGCAGGATGCCGCCCACAAAGATCACCAGCGCGCTGCTGAGCCCCACCAGCAGCATGATGGAAGGCATGAACAAGGCGTCCACCTTGGCCTGTGCCAGGCTCGTTTTGCGGTAATCCTTGGCCGCCAGCCTGAACCGCGCCACCACCTGGTCCTCTTTCGCGTAGGCCTTGATCACCCGCATGCCGCTGAAGGATTCCTGGGCCATTGCGCTCAATCGGCTCTGTTGGCGCTGGGTGGCCATGCTGCGCTGGTTGATGGTTTCGCTCACCATGTAGATCGCCACGCTCAACAGCGGCAGTGGCGCCAGGGACCACAGCGTAAGCTCAACGTTCACGTCCAGCATCACCCACACGATCATCGCGGAGAGCACCACGAGGTTGCTGATGTACATCACTGCGGGACCGATGAACTGGCGCACCTTGCTGAGATCCTCGCTGATGCGGTTCATCAGGTCGCCGGTGCTGTTGTGCTTGTAGAATGCACGCTCCAGCCGTTGGTAGTGTGCATACACATCGTTCTTCAGGTCGTACTCGATCAGCCGGCTCACCACAATGATGGTTTGGCGGGTGAGGAACAGGAAAAACCCGCTCAGCAGGGTAAAGACCAGGAACAGGCCCGCATAGAACACGGCGAACCAAAGCACCTTGGCCTTCAACGCGGCATCATCCATGGGCCCGTCCAGCTTGGCCTGCAGGTCGATGCCCGTCCAGCCTGTCCAGCTTTGCAGCCGCTCCGGCACTTCCATGTGGCGCTCGCCCACGGGCAGTTCCATCTGTGCGATGCCGTTGCCGATCAGGTTAAAGGCTTCGCGGACCACCTGGGGGGTGTACACCGTGAAGAGGCCGGTCAGGAAGATGAACAGGAAGCCCAACAGCATGCGCCCCCGGTAACGGCTGAAGTAGGGCAGGGTGGAAAGCAATGGGCGCATGCCGGAGGGGTGCTACATTTGCCCGCCCGAAAGGACAAGGCGGCAGCAGGCCGCGCAAAAGTAGACCGGCATGGGCCGGTGCGAAAATGATGAACCCGGTGCCAGCCAAGCCCCCAAGGACGGTCCATGGGGCGGCGGGCCACTACCACCAGAATAGTTGCACGCACGCCGTGCCCCATCCAACAAAGCACTCGATCAAGCCATGAGTTTGACAACAGCGGAAAAGCCGGCCACCAGTGGCGCGGTCATCGAACGAATGAAGGAACACGGCCATGAGGAAGTCTTGTTCTGCAATGATGCGGCCACTGGCCTGCGCAGCATCATCGCCCTGCACGACACCACCTTGGGCCCGGCCCTGGGCGGCACGCGCATGTGGCCATACGCCAGCGAGGCCGAGGCACTGGAGGACGTGCTGCGTCTCAGCCGCGGCATGACCTATAAAAGCGCCTTGGCCGGGCTTGACCTCGGCGGGGGAAAGGCCGTCATCATCGGTGACGCACGCACCGGCAAAACCGAGGCCATGTTCCGGCGGTTCGGCCGTTTCGTGGAAAGCCTCAACGGACGATACATCACCGCGGAGGACGTGGGCATGAGCGTGACCGAGATGGTCAACATCCGCAAGGAAACGCAATACGTGGTGGGCCTGCCCGTGAGCATGGGCGGCAGCGGCGACCCCTCACCGGTCACCGCCTACGGCGTGTATTGCGGCATGAAGGCCGCCGCCAAGTTCGCCTACGGCACCGACGACCTGCGCAAGCGCAAGGTGGCCGTGCAAGGTGCAGGCAACGTGGGCCATCATTTGGTGGGCTACCTGATCAAGGACGGGGCCACCGTGTTCCTCACCGACATCCACGACGACAAGCTGGCCGCCGTTAAGAAGGAGCATGCGGCCGTGAACATCGTGAAACCCGATGAGATCATCGGCTTGGACGTGGATATCTACTCGCCCTGCGCGCTGGGCGCCACCATCAACGACCAAACCCTTCCGCAGCTCAAGTGCAGCGTGGTGGCCGGTTCGGCCAACAACCAACTGGCCGACGAGGAGAAGCACGGTAGGGCATTGGTGGACAAAGGCATCCTCTACGCGCCCGATTTCCTGGTCAATGCCGGGGGCATCATCAATTGCGCCTGGGAGCGGCGCGGGTACAACCGCGACGCCGCACTGGCGCAAACCGAGGACATCTACCGCACCGCGCAGGACATCTTCGTGCGCAGCCGGGAGGAACGCATTCCCACCTATTTGGCCGCAAACCAGGCCGCCGAACAGCGCATCCGCAGCATGCGACAGGCCGGCCTGTCCTTCTGATCCCCCTGTGCACGCTCCATGCTCAACCGACGGTTTCTCCGCACCAAGGTGTTCCAGGCCCTCTACGCACATGAACAAAGTGCGGGAGGAAGTGCCGCCAAGCACGAAAAGGAACTGCTGCTGGGCCTGGACCGCACCTACGGCCTCTACATCCACCTGCTGTTGCTGGTGGGAGAGATGCGCAGACTGGCGGAAAACCGCATCGACGGCCGGAAGGCCAAGCGCATGCCCACGCAGGAGGACCTGGCGCCCAACAGGTACTTCGTGGACAACCCCTTTCTGGTGAAGCTCAGCGAAAGCAGGGTGCTCCTGGAAGAAAGCGAGAAACGAAAAGTGGGCTGGGTTGGTGAAAAGGACCTGTTGACCCAACTGTACAAACGCGTGGAAGCCAGTGCCGAGTTCAACGAATACATGGCGGCAGGCACCAGGTCCGAAGCGGCGGAGCGCAAGCTGCTAGTGGACCTGTTCGTGGAGCACATTGCACAAGACCCCGGCCTGCACGAGCATGTGGAGTCACGATCGATCCATTGGCTCGAGGACCTGGACCTGGCCTGCACCATGGTGAAACGCACCTTGGAAACCATGGCCCTGCGCGACGCCGACATCCACTTGGACGGGCCGGGCGAGGATGCGGCCGAAGAGCGTGAATTCATCACCACGCTTTATCGCAACACCATCCAAAACAAGGAGGAGGACGAAAGGCTGATCGCCGAGCGCGCGCGCAATTGGGAAGCAGACCGCATTACCCTCAGCGACATGCTGCTCATGCGCATGGCACTTACCGAGGCCCGCAGCTTCGAGCTGATCCCCGTGAAGGTGACACTGAACGAGTACATCGAGATCGCCAAGGCGTACAGCACCCCAAAGAGCAAGAACTTCATCAATGGCATCTTGGACAAGCTCTTCGCCGAAATGAAGGAGAACGGCACCATCCACAAGGTGGGAAGGGGGTTGCTGGAGCACTGAACACGGACGGGCACATGCAAACCAGATCACGCAGGACCATCCCTTCAACCATGTGGCTGACGCTTGCCCTGGCCTGCTGTACGGCGGCCTGCCGGCTAACCGACCACAGTGAGAACGATCTCGGCGAGATCTCCACGCGCGACTTCCAGATCCCGGCATCCGGGTTCCAAGATACCGATCCATCGCGCCAGCCCACCATCACCTTCGATTCCACCGCGCTGGACATTGGGCGCATCGCCGAGGGCGCACAGGTGGAAAAAACCTACCGCTTCACCAACCGCGGGAAGATCGACCTGGTGATCACCGATGTACGGGCCTCCTGCGGATGCACCGTGGCCAAAAACTGGCCGCGCATGCCCATCGCGCCCGGCGCAAGTTCGGCCATCACCGTGAACTTCAACAGCGAAGGACGCCCCGGTAAACAGCACAAGACCATTACCGTGGTGGCCAACACCAACCCGCCCACCACGGTGCTCACCTTGTCGGGCGAAGTAGTGGCCCCCGGCACACCCTGACCATTCATTCACCACCCTGCAAATTCACCCTGATCCCATGAACACCCTTTCCATTCTGCTGCAGGCAAGCGGCCAAGGCGGCGCCGGCATGAGCACCATCATCATGATGCTGCTGCTCTTCGTCGTGTTCTACTTCTTCATGATCCGGCCCCAGCAAAAGAAGGCCAAGGATGCGCGCAAATTCCGCGAGAACCTCCAGAAGGGTGCACGCGTGGTGACCATTGGCGGCCTGCACGGCAAGGTGGTGGAAGTGAACGAGAAGACCGTGCTGCTGGAAGCCACCGACGGCGTGAAGCTGCGCTTTGAAAAAAGCGCCATTGCCATGGACCACAGCATGCAGCTTACCGAGGAAACGGCCAAGACGGCCTGATCACCGGGCGCCGGCATGTTCACCGTAGGGGTTGCCGGTGGCATCGGCAGCGGCAAAAGCACCGTATGCCGCGTCTTCAGCGTGCTGGGCATCCCCGTGTTCAGTTCGGACGATGAGGGCAAACGCCTGCTAGGGGAGGATGACCGGTTGCGCGCGCAGTTGTCAGCGGCCTTCGGCGAGGGCGTGTTGGCCGGCGGCAAGCTGGACCGCCGTGCCTTGGCTGCCCGGGTGTTCAACAACCCGGCTGCGTTGCAGCGCCTCAATGCCATCGTCCATCCCGCCGTGCGCAATGCGTTTGCCGCTTGGGCCGTGGCACAGCATGCACCTTATGTGATCAATGAGGCCGCCATCCTGGTGGAAACCGGCGGACATGAACAACTGGACCACTTGGTGGTGGTTACCGCGCCCGAGCAGGAAAGAATACGCCGGGTAGTGGAACGAGACGGTGCAACGGAAGCCCAAGTGCGGGCACGCATGCAGCACCAAACCGATGACCGTGCACGGCTCGCCGTGGCCGGAAGCGTGATCACCAACGACAACCGCGCAATGGTAATACCCCAGGTGTTGGCCGTGCACCATAAGCTGATGAACCTCGCGCGTGCATGACGGCCCAGCGCAACCTTCCGCTCAGTACCGTGACACTGGTGTTCGGGGCACTGGGGATCCCCTTGGCCTTCCTGCGTCAATTGTGCGTGCCGGCCTTGATCATGGCGTTGCTGGCCATCGCCTTCCATTTCCTGGGCCGCCGCCTGATCGCCAAGGGCGGCGCTTATGGTCCAGGCAGCATCAAGCATTCGCTGTGGGGCTTCAGGCTGGCCGCGGTGGCCGGTGCTTCCGCCGTGCTGATGTGGGTGCTGTGGGGCACTGGCCTCCTGTTGTAGCCTGGCAGGCCAAGCGGAACGGAAGAACGTGGCGGCATGAAAAAGCCCCGGAGTTTCCGGGGCTTTCCACAATGCATGGCCACTGCGGGTCAGTGGATGCTCAGCTTTTTCTCCAGGTCTTCCAGGTAACCGCGGAACTGCTTGTCCGTCTCCTGCAAGTTGTTCACCGTGCGGCATGCATGCAGTACCGTGGCGTGGTCCTTGCCGCCGCAGTGCGCACCGATGTTGGCCAGTGAGCTCTTGGTCATCTTCTTGGCGAAGTACATCGCGATCTGGCGGGCCTGCACCACTTCGCGCTTGCGGGTCTTGCTCTTCAGCAGTTCGATTGGCAGGTCGAAGTAGTCGCACACCACTTTCTGGATGTAGTCGATGGAGACTTCGCGCGCCGTGTTCTTCACGAACTTGTCGATCATCTGCTTGGCCAGCTCCAGCGTTACCGCCTTCTTATTGAGCGAGCTTTGCGCGATCAGGCTGATCATGGCCCCTTCGAGTTCGCGGATGTTGGTGGTGATGCTGTAGGCCAGGTATTCCACCACTTCCTTGGGCAGTTCGATGCCCTCGGCGTACATCTTCTTCTGCAGGATGGCGATGCGGGTTTCCAACCCCGGCGTCTGCAGGTCGGCGCTCAGGCCCCATTTGAACCGGGAGAGCAGCCGCTGCTCCATGCCCGACATTTCCACGGGTGCCTTGTCGCTGGAGATCACCAATTGCTTGCCGCCCTGGTGCAGATGGTTGAAGATGTGGAAGAACACGTCCTGCGTCTTCTCCTTTCCCGAAAGGAACTGCACGTCGTCAATGATCAGCACGTCCATCATTTGGTAGAACTGCTGGAAGTCGCCGATGGTGTTGTTCTTCACCGCCTCGATGAACTGCTGGGTGAACTTCTCGGCCGACACGTACAGCACGGTCTTTTCCGGGTGATTGCGCTTGATCTCGAGCCCGATGGCGTGGATCAAGTGGGTTTTGCCCAAGCCCACCCCGCCATAGACCAGCAGGGGATTGAAGGCGGTGCCTCCGGGTTTTTGGGCCACGGCAAAACCGGCGCTGCGCGCCAAGCGGTTGCAATCACCCTCGATGAAGTTCTCGAAGGAATAGTGCGGGCTGAGGTGGCTCTCGATCTTGATCTTCCGAAGGCCGGGAATGATGAACGGGTTCTTGATCGGTGTGTTCTCCACGTCGATCGGCAGGCTCACCGCCGGGTTCTTCACTTCGCGCGAATTGCTGGTGGGCACACGCACCGTGTAGGGATTTGCGCTCTTGTAGTTGTTCTCCATGATGATGGAGTACTCCAAGCGCCCATCGGCCCCGATCTCCTTGCGGATGATCTTCTTCAACAGGTCGATGTAATGCTCTTCGAGCCATTCGTAAAAGAACTGGGAGGGTACCTGGATGGTGAGGACATTGGCCGCGAACTTCACGGGCTGGATCGGTTCGAACCAGGTCTTGAAGCTCTGCTGGCTTACGTTGTCCTTGATCACCTCAAGGCACCGTCCCCAGATCTCTTCAGGGTCTTTCTTCATTGCAGGGTTCGGTGGATTGAGAGGGAGATGGAAGAGAGGGTTGCGCGGTGTTCGGAACGATGGCCGGATGCGTTGCGAAGGGTGGCAAATATGAGCAGTGCGAAGTGAAAAAAAAAGTTCCGCGCGGTATGCACGGATCAAATATTATTTGGTATGAGGATTTTGCGGGATGTGCCTGAAAGCCGCGCCGGGCAAGGGCTTCAGAAGATGCAGGCAAGAATGGGGATGGGACGTGCCACGTGCCGGAGATCGTGATCAGCCGATCGTACAACGGCTCTCGCGAAGTTTTCCCGGAA
Organism: Flavobacteriales bacterium; assembly: GCA_023957375.1. Lineage (GTDB taxonomy): Bacteria > Bacteroidota > Bacteroidia > Flavobacteriales_F > PHOS-HE28 > PHOS-HE28. Next base: position 460,024 of record JAMLHB010000001.1, read on the forward strand.
ACTGACTTCGGTTTGGTGGGGTGAAGCTGTTCAGGGGATCGCATGGCGGTGAAGATAGCACTTCCGGTTGCCGTTGTCGAGCAGTTGCGCCGGCCTGTTCCATGCCTAACTTCCGCGCCATGTTCCACCACGAAACCAACATGCGGGTGCGCTACGGCGAAACCGACCGCATGGGCTATGTGTACTATGGCACGTATGCGCAGTATTTCGAGGTGGGCCGCGTGGAAGCCTTACGCAGCCTGGGTTTGCCGTACCGCAAGATGGAAGAGGAAGGCGTGATGCTGCCTGTGCACGACATGAAGGTGGAGTTCCGGAAACCGGCCTTCTACGATGACCTGCTGACCGTGCGGACCACCATTGTGGAGTTGCCCTCCGTGCGGATCCGCTTTGCATACGCGGTGTTCAACGAGGGCGGCGACCTGATCACGGAGGCACTGACCACGCTGGTCTTCATCGACCGCGCGACGAACAAACCGCGCCGCGCGCCCGATGCGCTGTTGGCTGCGCTTGCACCATTCTTCACCCGGCCTGCGGCGTGATCAAGCCTGCGGGCTTGGCATTACTTGCGCAGTTGTCCCGGCCGCATTCCACCGGGCGGCAAGGTCATCGGCCTGGCTTTTCGGCACTGCCACGGTCAACGTGCATTGCTCCGTGTATGCAGCTTGCTCCACCGTGCCCCCGGCCTGTGCAACCTGCTTCTTCACTTCCTCCACCATGGCGTATCCGCAGACCACCTGCATTCGCGCCAGCACCGTGCACTGAACAATGCCATTGTGTGCGAGGGCTTCCTTGGCCGCATCGGCAAAGGCATGTGCAAGGCCAGCCTTGCCGAGGAGCGTTCCCCCGAAGTAGCGCACCACGATGATAGCGCATTGCGTCAGCCCCGCACCCTGCAACTGGCGAAGGATGGGGCGGCCCGCGCTGCCCGCAGGCTCTCCCGCATCGAAGGCGCGGAACCGATCGCCGACAACGCCCATGATCCACGCGTAGCAGATGTGCCGCGCGCCGTGGTGCTCCCTTGCGACCGCGGCCAACCGCGACTTGAAGGCTTCCTCATCCGCAACGGGAAAGGCGTAAGCCAGAAAGCGGCTCGCCTTTTCGCGGACCTCGCCGGTGCTCTCGCCGGACAGTGTGTTGTATTGGTCCGTGCTCATGTTGCCGCATTGATGAGCAGGAACAACGACGCCACCGACACGGCGATCCCCGCCCAGTGGACGGGGCGAAGCCGTTCGCGGAAAAGCAGCACCGAGGCTGCTGCACCAAAGAGGATGACCGCCACGTTGGCCAGCGGGAATACGGTGCTGGCCCCGAGCCCACTGCGTGATAATCCCAACACCAGGCAATGAATGGAACCGTAGTTCAACAGGCCCAGCAGCCCGCCGCCGGCCCAAGTGCGCGGTTCGCGCAAGGCTACACGTTCGGGGCGGAAGACCAGCCAACCAAAACCGATGAGCGCGGCAAAGCCGAAGATCAATGGCGCAAACGCCGTTTCGGTGAGTGGGGTGAGCCGGACGCGCTGCACCACGGCCAGCAGCAGGTCAGTTAAGGCGCTCGCGAAGAAGATCACGGGCAGTGCCCAACGCCGCTGGCCCGGCATGGACTTGTCGCCCCAACTGCCGAGCAACACGCCGGCCAGCGCAAGCGATATGCCGATCCAGGCCAGCGTTCCGGGTTGCTCTCCGAACAGCAGCACGGTGCCCAGCACGGTGAGCGCCAAGCTCATCTTGGCGGCGATGGTGGTGGGGGCAATGCCGTTCCATTGCGTGGAGAGGCCCATCAACCGGAACAAGGTGATGAACAGCACGCCTTCGATCAGTGCAGGAAGCCAGAGCAAGCTGAGGTCGGTGGACCATGGTTGGGACCAGGCCATGCCGAACAGGAAAGCCACCAGGTAGTTCACCACAAGGGCGGGCAGCAGTGCTACGTGCCGCTTACCGAACACCTTGAACAGGACGTAGATCGACGCATTGAACAGTGAGGAGAGGATCACCAGGGCCATGTGGGGTCCGGTTGCGCCGTGCGCGTGAACAGGTGGATGCGGTCCATGCCGGAATGGAAGGAATCGAACGGCTGTTGCACCAGCCGCGGCGCTGGTGTTCCCTGCAGGAAAAGTGCTTCACCGACGATCTCGCGGGTCTCGTCCCACAACCCTTCAGCAATGAAATGGCTGAGCAGTTCACCGCCCCCTTCCACCAGAAGGGAACGGATCTTTCTGCGGTGCAACTCAGCCATCATGCTTTCCAACAAAGACGCCCCCGGCTGAATGACGACCTCTTCCACTCCTTTCAGGCCGCGCACCTTTCCGGTGAACAGCAGGGTAGGGGCGTTGCCGTTATAAACGTTGGAAGATGGCGGAGTGATGCCCTGGCGATCCAACACCACGCGCAGCGGTTGGCGGCCTGCCACATGGCGCACGCCCAAGTGCGGGTTGTCATTCAGCACGGTGCGGCTGCCAACGAGAATGGCGTGCTCTTCGCTTCGCCAGTGATGCACCAGTACATCCGTTGTGAAGCAGCTGATGCGCTGCACCCCCCGGCCATCGCGGGGATGACGGTCGAGAAAGCCATCGGAGGTGCGGGCCCATTTCAGAATGACATACGGGCGCTGCTCTTCCTGGGCGGTGATGAATCGGCGGTTCACCCAACGGCACTCGTCGCGAAGCACGTCGGTGATCACCGTGATCCCCGCTCCGCGCAAACGGGCAATGCCGCGCCCCGCCACCCGCGGGTCCGGGTCGGTGCATCCGATCACCGCGGTGCGGATGCCGCGTGTGATCAGCAGGTCCGTGCAAGGCGGTGTAAGGCCCGTGTGTGAGCAGGGTTCCAGCGATACGTACATCACCGCATCCGGTGGTACGGGGCTATTGCCGAATGCACGCAGGCATTCCACTTCGGCGTGCGCACGGCCGTGCGCACGGTGCCAGCCTTCGGCCAGGATACGTTCGCCCTGCACCAACACCGCACCCACCATGGGATTTGGTGCGGTGAAGCCCGCACCGTTGCGCGCCAGTTGAAGGCAGCGTTGCATGTAGCGGGCGTGCTCCATGGCGCGAAGTTCGGGCAAGGCCAACAGTTTTCCGGACGGGATTTACAGCAACTCCGGAATGAACACGTAGGACTGACATCTGCCCACTGCTTCCTGCCCACTACCACCAACACTGCCCACTGCCCACTGCTTGCTGCTCACTGCCCACTGCCGCTCACCGGCTTTCCAACAAGCGCTTGATCCGCTCCAAGTCCTCCTCGTTGCGGAAGGTGATCTCGATCTTGCCCTTGCCGGTGTCAGCCTGCTTCACGGTCACGCGGCTGCCGAACATGTTGGAGAGGTTCTTGCCCAACTCCCGATGTCGGGCCGCGCTCATCTTCCCGGCCCCGGAGCCGGTACGCACGGCGGCGTGCTTCTCGCCACGCGCCATTTCCTCCACTTGGCGCACCGATAGTTGGCTTTCGATGATCCGGCGGAACAAGTCCTCCTGCCTCACCGGGTCGGCCACGGCCAGCAGCGCGCGGGCATGCCCCATGCCGATCTGCCGTTGGCGCAAGCCAAGCTGTATCGACGGGGGAAGCTTCAACAGGCGCAGGTAGTTGGCCACGGTGGCGCGGTCCTTGCCCACCTTTTCGCTCAGTGATTCCTGGGTGAGGTTCACTTCCTCCAGCAAGCGTTGAAAGCTGATGGCCACCTCGATGGCATCCAACTCCTCACGCTGGATGTTTTCCACCAGGGCCATTTCCAGCATGCTCTCATCGTTGGCGATCCGGATGTACGCGGGGATCTCGGTGAGCCCGGCCACTTGGCTGGCGCGGAACCGGCGTTCGCCGCTGATCAACTGGTAACGGTCGTAGCCCAGCTTGCGCACCGTTACCGGTTGGATGATGCCCAATTCCTTGATGCTCTGCGCCAGCTCCAGGATGGCCTCGGGGGAGAAGACCGTGCGTGGTTGGAACGGGTTGGGCTCGATCTGTGAGACGGGAATGGTGCCCACCAGGCCGGCCACGCGGGGGGCCGCGTTGTTGCCCACGGAGTGTTGCTCGGTGATGTCCGTTCCGGGGTCTTCCAGCAAAGCGCTCAATCCGCGCCCTAAGCCGCGTTTCTTGGTCATGGTTCCTAGACAATGGGGATGGTGCGCTCTTCTTCCTTGATGCGCGTCAGGTCGTTCTTCTGCAGGATCTCCCGCGCCAGGTTGAGGTAGTTCACCGCGCCCTTGCTGCTGGCATCGTGCATGATGATGGACTGGCCATGGCTGGGCGCCTCGCCCAAGGCCACGTTGCGGTGGATCACCGTGTCGAACACCAGTTGCTGGAAATGGGTCTTCACTTCCTCCACCACTTGGTTGGCCAAGCGCAGGCGGCTGTCGTACATCGTCAGCAGCATGCCCTCGATCACCAATTCCGGGTTGAGCCGCTGTTGGATGATCTTGATGGTGGTGAGCAGCTTGCCCAAGCCTTCCAGGGCGAAGTATTCGCACTGTACCGGAATGATCACGCTGTCGCCGGCCACCAAGGCGTTCACCGTTACCAGCCCCAGGCTTGGCGAGCAGTCGATGATGATGAAATCGTATGCTTCGCGCAGGGGGTCCAGCACCTTCTTCATCTGTTGTTCGCGGTCGGGCATGTCGATCATTTCGATCTCCGCGCCCACCAGGTCAATGCTGCCCGGCAGGATGTCCAGGTTCGGATTGTCCGTGGGCCGGATCACTTCCGTGGCCGGGGTCCCGTTGACAATGCATTCGTAGATGCTGGTCTTGGTTTCGCGCGGGTCTAACCCCAAGCCGCTGGTGGCATTGGCCTGCGGATCGGCGTCCACCACCAGGGTGCGCCGCTCCAGGGCGCCTAAGCAGGCCGCGAGATTGATGGCGCTGGTGGTTTTGCCCACCCCGCCTTTTTGGTTGACGATGGCGATGATCTTGGCCATGTGTTCCTGTTGTGTTTTGCTTGTCAGATCGCTATGGTTTGCCCGATGCCCGGCAGCAGCAGCTTGATGCCGGCATGCGCGAAGGCCCCGGTTGCCTTGGCCTTGTCTATGGTGATGGGCGGAAAAGTGTCGTAGTGCATGCCCACCACCGTGGTGGCGCCCATGTACTGCGCGGCCTCCACGGCGTCTTCAATGCCCATGGTGAAGTTGTCGCCGATCGGCAGGCAGGCGAAGCGCAACTGGTGCCGCTTGAGCAGCTGCATATCCAGCATCAGGGCCGTATCGCCCGCATGGTGGAAGTTGCCTTCGGGGGTGAACACCACAAAACCACCCGGCGAACCGCCGGAGGCCCCGTCGGGCATGGTGCTGCTGTGCTGGGCCACGGTGCTCTTCACCGAGAAGCCGCCCAGGTCGGCACGGCCCCCAGTGTTCATGGCCAAGCTGTTGTTGATGCCCTTCGCCCCAAACCAGTTGCAGATCTCGAAATTGCTGATCAGCAGGGCGCCCGTCCGCTTGAGGATGGCCTCCGCATCGGCGACGTGGTCACCGTGCCCATGGGTGATCAATACGTGCGTGGCCGGAATGGACTCCACATCAATGTGCGCCGCCAGCGTGTTGCCGGTGATGAAGGGATCGAACAACAAGTGTGCATCCCCGGCTTCCACACCGATGCAGCTTTGGCCGTAATAGGTCAGTTTCATGGGGTGCCGGATGGTCAACGTCCTGGTTCAATTCGAATTATCCGTTGGGCCAACGCCTGAACGGCGACGAAGGTAGCGGATGTGCCGTGGAGGAGAGGGGCAACAAGGGGCGATACTTTTGAACAATCGCCTGTCTGCGCCGGTGCACCGCAGGGGCATAGGTCCCAATTTTTCCAAGCAGTTCATCCCCGCTGCAACGGAAGGCAGACTTTCGCGGTGTTGGATGGACAACGGGCTGGCCGTTCATCCGACCTTGCTTTCGTTGATAACCGAAGTGCCGCCCACCTTAAAACCCCCAGATCACATGTTGGACCAGATTCTTTCCACCCTTCAACACGAAGCCGGACCGGTGTTGAAATCCAAGTTCGGGCTTGATGACAACCAAGTGGGTGGCACCGTGAACGCCGCCAAGGACAGTATGGCCCAAGTGCTTGGCGGGGGCGATGGCTTCGGCATGGACGATGTGCTGAGCCTGTTCAGCAGTGGCGCCAACACCAGCGGTGCGGACGGCATTCTGGCCAAGCTCGGCCCCGTGCTGCAAGGCAAGCTTACCGGCCAAGTGGGGCTGGATGCCGCGAAGGCAGGTGACGTGAAGGACATGCTGCTGCCCTTGGTGACGAATTTGTTGGCCAAGCATGTGCAAGGCGATGGCGGCAAGCTCAGCGGCCTGTTGCAAGGCTTGGGCGGGTCCGGCGGCCTGGGCGGCATTGCCAAGGGCGCTTTGGGCAAACTGTTCGGATAGGCGCCGTCCTCTTCTTGCACGCTTTGGCAGGAAAGGGCTTCGGCCCTTTTTTGCTTTTTCACTTCCTTCGTGCCGGGCACATTCAACAGAACCATGCGCAATTCCACCGACTTCTCACAGGCCATGCTGGCGGGCTACACCTTCAAGGGGCAAAGCTTCGACCTGGGCGGCCCGCTGTTCAATGGCGAATGCCCGCCGGGCACGGCGGTGCGGGTGCCCCTGCGGATGATGAACCGCCACGGCCTGATCGCCGGGGCCACGGGCACGGGCAAAACCAAAACCTTGCAGGTGATCGCCGAACAGCTTTCCATGGCCGGGGTGCCCACCTTGCTGATGGACATCAAAGGCGACCTCAGCGGCATCGCTGCCCCAGCCTTGCCCAATCCGAAGATCGATGCGCGCCAGCAGAAGATGGGCTTGGCATGGGAGCCGCTCCGGCTGCCGGTGGAACTGCTGAGCCTGAGCGATGAGCCCGGCGCCCGGCTGCGGGCCACCGTCAGCGAGTTCGGGCCTGTGCTGCTCAGCCGCATCCTGGAGCTGAACGACACCCAGGGAAGCATCCTCGCGCTGATCTTCAAATACTGTGACGACCGGGGCTGGCCACTGCTGGACCTGGAAGATCTGCAGGCCGTGCTGCGCTATACCAGCGGGGAAGGCAAGGAGGCCGTGGAAAAGGAATATGGACGGGTCAGCGGGGCCTCCGTGAGCACCATCATGCGCAAACTGATCGAGCTCGAGCAGCAGGGGGCCGGCAGCTTTTTCGGCGAGCGCAGCTTCGACCCGGCGGACATGCTCCGGTTACGCGATGGCAAGGGGGTCATCCACATCGTTCGCCTCACCGATATCCAGGACAAACCGCGCCTGTTCAGCACCTTTATGCTGTGCCTGCTGGCAGAGGTTTATTCCACCTTCCCGGAGGTGGGCGATGCGGACAAACCCAAGCTCGTGATCTTTATTGACGAGGCCCATCTGATCTTCGACAACGCCACCAAGCCTTTGCTGGACCAGATCGGAAGCATCATCAAACTGATCCGCTCCAAGGGCGTGGGTATCCATTTTTGCACGCAAGACCCCAGCGACGTGCCCGAAAGCGTCCTGGGGCAGTTGGGCATGAAGGTGCAGCACGCCCTGAGGGCGTTCACGGCAAAGGACAGGCAAACCATCAAGCGCACCGCACAGAACTACCCCATATCGGAGTTCTACGAAACGGAAACGCTGCTCACCTCCATGGGCATCGGCGAGGCCATGGTGACCGTGTTGAACGAGAAGGGCATGCCCACGCCCTTGGCCCACACCTTGGTGCGGGCGCCCGGTACCCGCATGGACATTCTTGCGCCGGCGGAGCTGCAGGCGTTGGTGGCGCAAAGCGAACTGGCGCCGAAGTACAATGAGGTGATCGATCGGGAGAGCGCCAGTGAACTGCTCGCCAAGCGGCTGAACGATCACCAGGAACGGGTGGAACCCGCCGATGTGCCCAAGCCGAAAAAGGCGCCCAAGGAGGAGCCCGGCTGGGTCGAACAAGCGTCCAAGAACACCATGGTGCGCCAGTTGGGCCGCACGGCCTTGCGCGAGATCACCCGCGGGTTGTTGGGCGTGATCGGCATCCGGCCACGCAGGCGGTGAGGCCTGCTTGGCGAAGGAAGGGCCTGGGACACCTGCACAGCACGGGAAGCAGGCTGCTTTTCCTGGGGCATGGTCCAGGACGGGTCCGTGGTTTATAGGGAAGGGCTCTCTATGCCTTTTTCTTCCGAACCTACTCGCCTTCCAGGTCGGCCTTGCGGATCTCCTCGTCAAGGATCTCCTCGATCTTCTTCCGCGTCACATCATTGATCTTGGCGTCCGTCTTGGCCTGCTTCTTCAGAAAGCGGAACATGGCGTTCTTCTTGATCTCGTAAGCGGAATACTGCGTGTATTCCTTGGTGGTGGCGTTGTAGCGGGTCTCCTCGCCGATCTTGCGCAGGTCGCCGATCTCGGTGTTCATCACCTCGCGCACCAGCGATTGGAACTTGTCCGCCACATCGGCAGCCTCGGCGTTTTCCGTTTGCCCCAGGTACTGGTCAGTTACCGCCCGGATGTTGGTGCCCACCTGTGCGGCCAACTGGTTCTTGGCATCCAGGTCGGCTTTGCTGCGGGCGATGTTCTGCTTCACACTTACCCCCGTACCCGTGCCCCGGAACCAGCGGTTGTTGCTTTCGTACTTGCTGCCGGTGAAGGGCATTTTCACCTTTTCCCCGGCGGGACTGGTGCTTTTGCAAGCTGACAGGGAGAAGACCGCCAGGGCCAGTAGGCCGATGGCGTGGCGAATGCGCAGGTGATGAAGTTGCATGGTGGTCGTTTTTGCGTGGAACAAAGAAAAACCATGCCGATCTTTTTTCATGCAAGGCCCGAACGGATCTTGGCGGGGTTCACGAACCTTGCCATCTCCATTGTTCCCGCAGGGTCGCCACAAGAAGATCGTGGGTTCAATGGCACCGCGGGACCCCGGCGATTGCAGAGGCAAAGAGAAACCATGCCGATCTTTTATTGACAATTGGTCCCAATCGGTCCCGGATCTCGCACCTTTCGGAAAAATAACCACACATGAGAGCGCTCAAAACCCTCCTGATCATCGTGCTGGCAGTAGTGGTGCTGGCCTTGGTGCTGGGCTTGCTGGGCCCCAAGCACTCGCACTTGGAAAGCAAAACCGTGATCGCGGCCCCGGCTTCCGTGGTTTGGGACCATGTGAAAACACTGAAGGCGGAAAATGAGTGGAGCCCGTTCCTGGCCATGGAACCCTCGGCGAAAGTGATCTTTGAGGGAACCGATGGCGAAGTTGGTTCAAAGAGCAGTTGGGCCGGTGAGAAGATGGGCAAGGGGGAGCAGGTGGTGAATGCCGTTGACCCCGGCAAGCACATTGGCGTGGACCTGCATTTCATCGAACCGTTTGAAGGGAAGGCGAAAGGGGCGATCAACCTGGTGCCGAAAGGTGACAGCACGGAAGTAACTTGGTCCTTCGATTCCGAGAACGGCTTTATCTCACGGATCATCCATGTCTTCAAGGACATGGACGCCATGATGGGACCGGTGTTCGCAAGCGGGTTGGAGAGCCTGAAGAAACTTTGCGAAGCCGATGTAGCCAAGCAGGCTGCAGACTTGAAGGCGCGCACCTTCAGGGGATACACCATTGAAACGGTGGACCGCCCTGCGGTGACCTACCTCGGCAAACGGCAGAAGGTGAAATGGGCGAAGCTCTCCGAGTTCTTCGGCCAGACTTTTCCCATGGTGGCCCAAGCGGCCGGAAAAGCCGGGATAAAAATGAACGGGGCGCCTTCCGGTCTCTACTTTGAATGGGACACGGCAGGCATGCAGACGGATGTGTTTGCCGGCATTCCCATTGAAGTAGCCCCGGGCACCAAAGTGGATGGCCTTGCACTGCAGGAAGTGCCGGCCGGCAAGGCGCTGAAAGTGGTGTACCTCGGAGCCTATGACAAGAGCGGTGATGCCCATGAGGCCGCGCACGACATGATAAAGGCCAATGGCCTTGAGATGAACGGCCCCGCGATCGATGAGTACGTTACCGATCCGGGCCAGGAGCCAGACGCGGCGAAGTGGGTCACGAACATTTATTATCCGATCAAATAGGAGGGAAGCCTCAACGCGCGCAATCCCGCTTGATAGCTCCCTCAGGGTCTCGCAAAGCGGACCCTGGGGCTCAACGGGATTGCGCGCGCTTCGGCTTCGTTCAGCGGCGCCATCCCTGAGGGGGGAGGCTTCAACGCTCCAGTCCGCTGCGCGGTCTGTGATGCCACAAGCCTGATCGGTGCTTGGAGCAAGCTCCGCACCGATCAGGCTTGCGTCATCGCCCGCTTTGCGGGCCGCGTTGGCGGAGAGGGAGGGATTCGAACCCCCGTTACCCTTGCGGGTAAAGCGGTTTTCAAGACCGCCGCATTCAACCGCTCTGCCACCTCTCCATAGGGCTTCGGGCCAATGGGGCGCGAAGGTACCGGGATCCGGCCAAAGAAAAAGCCCCGCATCAGCAGGGCTTTCCCGGTGTGGAGCAAAAGAGATTCGAACTCTCGACCTCCGCATTGCGAACGCGGCGCTCTAGCCAGCTGAGCTATTGCCCCGGGGGCGCAAATATCGCACGGATCGGCCAACTCTGTCCCGTGGATGGACAAAGGCGATCTTTGGGGCGCCCCACCCGCATGGACCCCATCACCGTCCGCAGTTTCGAGGGAATCTTCCGGCGCGCCCTGCTGCCTCTGCATGGGGAGGGCGAAGTTCGCGCCTTGACCCGTGCGGTGTTCAGCGGGAAGTTGAACATACCCGTCCCCGCCCTTGACCCGGACCGGCTGCTCACGCCCCCAGAGGCCCAGGAGCTTTCCGGGATCCTGCAGCGCTTGGTGGCAGGGGAACCGGTACAGTATGTCCTTGGCCATGTGCACTTCATGGGATTGCGCTTGGCCGTGGATGCCCGCGTCCTTATTCCACGGCCCGAAACGGAGGAACTGGTGGACCTGATCAAACACCGGATCCCATACCGGCCCGCGTGCATCGTGGACGTGGGCACCGGAAGCGGATGCATTGCCTTGGCCCTGAAACAGGCTTTTCCCGATGCTGCCGTCACGGGGATCGATGCCAGCGAGGGAGCCTTGGACGTCGCCCGCTCCAACAGCAAGGTCAACGGCTTGGAGGTGCAATGGGTACAATTGGATGCGCTGGGTGTGGAACTCATGCCTTTCCTGCACCGTCAGGCGCAGGAGGCTCCAACCCTCATCGTCAGCAATCCGCCGTATGTGCCCCTGGGCGACAAAGCCTCCATGCAAAGCCAAGTGCTTGATCACGAACCCCATCTTGCCCTTTTTGTGGACGACGGCGATCCGCAGCGGTTCTACCGCGCCATTGCCCGGGCTGCGGCTGGCGCCCTGCAGCCCGGTGATGAACTTTGGTTCGAGGCGCACTATCTGCACGCACGGGAATCACTGGCCGTGGTGCTGGCCATGGGCTTTGCCCAAGGCGAATTGATCCATGACCTCAGTGGGAACGCCCGCTTCATTCGCGCACGAAGGTGATCTTTGCACCACCATGCAGCATACCATGGACAGGCAGGAGGCGGAGAAGCGCATGCGTGAGCTCAGCGAAAGGCTCGAGCACCACAACCACCTCTATTACGTGGACACCAAGCCGGTGATCTCCGACCAGGAATTCGACTTCCTGATGAAGGAACTGGAGGCCATGGAACGGCAATTCCCGGACCTCGCGTCGCCCAATAGCCCTACCCAGCGCGTGGGTGGTGACATCACCAAGGAGTTCCCCACGGTGGCCCACCGCTGGCCCATGCTGTCGCTCAGCAACAGCTATAGTCGGGAGGAGGTGCAGGAATTTGTGCAGCGCATCGAACGCGACCACGGGCGAAACCGCTTCACCCTGGAACTCAAATACGACGGAGTGGCCATCAGCCTGCTATACCGCAACGGAGAGTTGGTGCAGGGGCTCACCCGGGGGGATGGGGAGAAGGGGGAGGACATCACCGCCAACGTGCGCACGGTGCGCACCATTCCGCTGCGGCTGCGCGGAAACCCGCCCGCCGAACTGGAGGCTCGCGGCGAGATACTCATGGGCCGCAAGGAGTTTGACCTACTGAACAGGCAACGCGCCGAACAAGGGGAGGAACTCTTCGCCAACCCCCGGAACACCACCGCCGGAACGCTCAAACTGCAAGACCCCAAGGTCGTGGCCAAGCGCCATTTGCAGAACTACATCTACTCGCTCCATACCGATGAGCTTCCCGCACGGAGCCAGTATGCCAACATCATGCAGTGCCATGCCTGGGGATTCCGCACGCCCGACCCCCAAAAGCGGTTCATCGAACAGACCGACAGCCTGCAGGGCATTTTGGATTTCATTGCCTTCTGGGAAGAGCAGCGCCATCACATCGACATCGGCATGGACGGCGTGGTGATCAAGGTGGACAGCCTCGACCTGCAGGACGAGCTCGGCCTGCGGGCCAAAAGCCCCCGCTGGGCCATTGCCTACAAATTCCCCGCAGAGCAGAAGTACACCCCGTTGCTGGACGTGGAGTTCAACGTGGGCCGCACCGGGGCCATCACGCCGGTGGCCGTGCTGGAGCCGGTCGACCTGGCGGGAACCACGGTAAAGCGCGCCAGCATCCACAATGCTGACCAGATTGCCAAGTTGGACCTCCACTACGGCGACCGGGTGCAGGTGGAAAAAGGAGGGGAGATCATCCCCAAGATCACTGCCGTGGACGTGCAGCAGCGGCCCCCACATGCCAGGCCGGTGAAATACCCCGAACGGTGCCCCGCCTGCGGAACCCCCTTGGTGCGCGATGAAGGCGAAGCCCAGCACTACTGCCCCAACGAGCACGGCTGTCCTCCGCAGATCACCCGGCGCATCGAGCACTTTGTCAGCCGCAAGGCCATGGACATCGGTGGATTGGGCGCGGAGACCGTGGATGCCCTGTACCAAGCTGGCCTGGTCCACAATGTGGCCGACCTGTACGACCTGAAACAGGATCAACTCTTAGCCTTGGGCAAGGGCTGGGGCGAGCGAAGCTCCCAGTTGATCATCGCCGGCATAGAGGCGAGCAAGTCCGTGCCCTTTGAACAAGTGCTCTTCGCATTGGGTATCCGCCACGTGGGCGAGGTGGTGGCCAAGAAAATTGCCCGCAGTACCGGCAGCATTTACCGTCTGGCCGCCATGACCCGCGAGGAATTGGCCGCCATTGATGAAGTGGGCGCCGTGATCGCCGCGAGCATCCACGACTTCTTCGGGGCCGAAGGCAACCGGCGCATCGTGGAAAGACTGCGCGCTGCCGGCCTGCAATTCACTGCGGTCCACGGAGGATCGGCAACCCGGTCCGATAGGCTCCAAGGCCTTTCCTTTGTGGTTTCCGGCGTTTTTGAGACCTTCACCCGCGATGGGATCAAACTGGCCATTGAACAAAATGGGGGCAAGGTGAGCGGATCGATCAGCAGGAAAACCAACTTTGTGGTGGCTGGCGCCGATATGGGGCCGGCGAAAAAGGCCAAGGCCGACGAATTGGGCGTGAAGGTGATCGACGAAACGGAATTCAGACGGATGATCGGCGCATGAAACTGCTGGACCGGCTCAAGGAATGGTTGGGCAGGCGTGCCTTGGTGAAGGAGGCACAGCCGGACCGCAAGCCTGTGGCCAAGAACTTGGCCATGTCCGTGAAGGTGGGCATCATCTACTTCGTTGCCGATGAAACTGCCCACAACCAGGTGCGCAACTACGTGAAGAAGATCAAGGAAGAGCTGGGCCTCACCAAGATCATGGCCCTGGGCTACTACGATGAAAAGGTGATGCCCCACTACCTGCACGCCAAGCTCAACTTCGATGTCTTCAGCGTGAAGGACCTCAATTGGTACCGCATCCCGCACGGCAATGTGGTGCAGAATTTCATGGCGGAGGAGTATGATGTCCTCATCGACCTCACGGTGCACGACCTGCTTCCGCTGCAATACATCCTGGCTAAAAGCCGGGCGCGCTTCAAAGTGGGCCGGCAAAGTGAAACCAATGCCCACTTCCTGGACATGATGATCGATACGGCGGGGGCGGACAGCCTGCCGCAGCTCATTGCCACCCTGGACCGTTACCTGATGATGGTGAACGCGCCACGGATGGCCAACTACAATTGAACCAATTGCATAGATGGACAACCGTTTTCGTGGCCTCGGCGTAGCCCTGATAACGCCCTTCAATGCGGATGGCACGATAGACCGCCCCGCACTGGCCAAGGTGGTGGAGCACCAGTTGGCCGGAGGCATCGACTTCATTGTGGTCATGGGCACAACGGGTGAAAGTGCCACCCTTTCCACGGAGGAAAAAGGGCAGGTGCTCGCCCAGGTGGTCGAGGTGGTGCGCCAGCGCGTTCCCGTGGTGTTCGGCATCGGCGGGAACAATACGGCAGCGGTGATCGACCAATTGCGTACCTTCAATTTGGACGGCGTGGATGCCATCCTCAGCGTGAGTCCGTACTACAACAAGCCGACGCAGGAGGGCATCTACCAGCATTACAAGGCACTGGCCGGGGCAAGCCCCAGGCCCATCATCCTCTACAACGTACCGGGCCGAACCATGAGCAATATCGCCCCGGAAACCACCTTGCGCCTCGCCCGTGATTTCAAGAACATCATCGGCATAAAAGAGGCCAGCGGAAACCTGGACCAGATCGGGCAGATCCTCAAACACCGCCCCAAGGACTTTTTGGTGATCAGCGGGGATGATGCCCTTACCCTGCCCATCCTGGCCTTGGGCGGCGACGGCGTGATCAGCGTGGTGGGCAACGCCTTTCCGGCGGAATTCGGCCACCTGGTGCACTCCGCGATGAAAGGCGATTTCGCGGCCGCAGCCCGGGGGCATTTGCGCCTGATCGACATCATCCACCTGCTCTTCACGGAAGGGAATCCCGGCGGCATCAAGGAAGCGCTGAAGATCCTTGGGCTTTGCGAAAACCACGTGCGGCTACCCCTGGTGCCGGTGGGTGGGGAGACCGCAAAGAAGCTCTACCAGGCACTGGCGGACGCGGAGGTGGTGAAGGTGTGAATGGGTTCGTAGTTGTTGGTTGTCAGTTGTTGGGCTTTGCCGCAACGAAGTTCAATCTCGTTAACTCAGCTAACAACTGACAACCGACAACCGACAACTGACAACCGACAACCGACAACTGACAACCATTCGCCCCTCATGGACTTCCTCGCCCTCGACTTCGAGACCGCCACCAACGAGGCCGACAGCCCTTGCGAAATGGGCCTGGCCATTGTGCGCGGCGGGGTGGTGCGCGAGGTGCGCAACTGGTTGATCAAGCCGCGGCAATGGCCGTACTTCTCGCCTTTCACCATGGCCGTCCATGGCATCCGGCCGCAGGATGTGGCCGATGCACCCGGGTTCGCGGAAGTATGGGAGGAAGCGCTGCCCCTAATGGATGGAGGCACAGTGGTGGCGCACAATGCCGCCTTTGACATGAACGTGTTGCGCAGCACCCTGCTCAGCCACCGGCTACAAATGCCCACCTTCAGCTATTTCTGTTCCGTGAGCCTGTGCCGCCGCGTGTGGCCGGGGTACCGCAGCTATGGCCTCGGGCCGATGTGCAGCGTGCATGGCATCGGCCTAAAGCACCACCGCGCCGGAAATGATGCGGAGGCCGCTGCGGAACTCGTACTGCGCGCAGGCCGGGCCACCGACGTGGATTCCACCGATGAACTGCTGAGGCGCAGCCACGTGAAGCAGGGCAGCCTTAGCCCGCAGGCCCACCGCACGCCCGGGGGGAAGGTGACGGTGTTGGGGTAAGGCAACAGTTGTCGGTTGTCCGTTGTTGGTTGCCCGAACCAGACAACTGACGACTGACAACTGACAACTGACAACAAAAAAGCCACCCCTTCTCGGAATGGCTTTCAAGTCCCGAACTTGGATAAACTACTTCACCTTCTCCACAATGGCTGTGAATGCAGCGGCATCCGTGTAAGCGATTTCCGCCAGGGCCTTGCGGTCCAGGGTGATGTTGGCGGCCTTCAGCTTGTTCATGAACACGCTGTAGCTCATGCCGTTCATGCGGGTGGCGGCGTTGATGCGCTGGATCCACAGGGCCCGGAAGTCGCGCTTCTTCACCTTGCGGCCCACGTAGGCATGTTCGTATCCCTTTTCCACCGTGTTCTTCGCAACGGTGTACACGTTCTTCCTGCGGCCGAAATTCCCTTTGGCCTGCTTGAGGACCTTCTTGCGGCGCGCCGCACTGGCTACCTTGTTCTTTGAGCGTGGCATTCTTCTGTTCTGTTTTTGGGTGCAAGCGCCCCGGCATGGCGGGGTCTTTGGTGCTGCACACCCTGGTTAACCCCGCCTGTGGACCCGGCGGGAAACGGTCTTACTTCAGCAGCGCCAAGATCCCCTTCTCATCGACGCTGGCGATCAGGCCGGTCTTCTGCAGGTTGCGCTTGCGCTTCTTGTGCTTCTTGGTAAGGATGTGGCTGGTGAACGCGTGCTTGCGCTTCACCTTTCCCGTGCCGGTGAGCGCAAAGCGCTTCTTGGCACCGGACTTGGTCTTCATCTTGGGCATGCCTCTTCGGTATTGATCGAACGTTCGGGGGCGCGAATTTCGCACTTTTTCCCGAATGCCGTGCATTTTTTCACCCTCTTTACCGGGGAATGCGCCTGGCGCCGGGTTATTTCTTCTTCGGGATCAGGTACATCATCATCCGCTTGCCCTCCAATTTGGGCATGCTCTCCACCACGCCGATGTCCTCCAGCTCCTGGGCGAACTTCAGCAGCAGGATCTCGCCGCGCTCCTTGAACACGATGGTGCGGCCCTTGAAGAACACGAACGCCTTCACTTTGTGGCCTTCCTCCAGAAAGCGGCGGGCGTGCTTGAGCTTGAAGTTCAGGTCGTGCTCATCCGTGTTGGGTCCGAAGCGGATCTCCTTCATCTCGATCACGGCCTGCTTGGCCTTGATCTCCTTCTGCTTCTTCTTGAGGTCGTACAGGAACTTCTTGTAGTCGATGATCCGGCACACCGGCGGGTCGGCCGTGGGGCTGATCTCCACCAGGTCCAAGCTGCGTTCCTTGGCCATGGCCAAGGCTTTCTCGATCGGGTAGATGCCCTGTTCCACGCCTTCGCCCACCACGCGCACCTCCGGCACGCCGTATATGCGGTCATTGATGCGGTGAGGGTCTTCGCGGACCACGCGGCCGCGCGGACGGCGGCCGCCACTGGGGCGGGGTGGGCGGGGGCCCAACGGACGGAAGGGAGGACGTGTTGCCAACTTGCTTGCGGTAAGGGTTACGGTAGGTTATTGGCCGGAGAGGCTGGCCTGAATGCGCTCCTGGACCAATGAGTGGAATTGTTGTGGTGTTAGGGCGCCCATGTCGCCCCGGCCGTGCTCGCGTACGGAAAGGGTGCCCGTGTCGGCTTCCTTTTCACCAATGATGAGCATGAACGGCGTTTTGGCCATTTCCGCGTCGCGGATCTTGCGACCGATCTTTTCGTTCCGCTCGTCGATGATGGCGCGAATATCGGATTCTTTCAGCAATTCTGCCATTTGCTTGGCGGCCGCGTTGAATTTTTCGCTGATCGGCAGGATGATGGCCTGCTCCGGGGCTAACCACAGCGGGAAGCGCCCGGCGGTATGCTCGATCAGCACGGCGGTGAAGCGCTCCAGCGAGCCGAACGGCGCGCGGTGGATCATCACTGGGCGGTGCTTCCGGTTGTCCGCACCCACGTATTCCAGCTCGAAACGCTCCGGCAGGTTGTAGTCCACTTGGATGGTGCCCAACTGCCATTTGCGGCCCAGGGCGTCCTTCACCATGAAGTCCAGCTTGGGACCGTAGAACGCAGCTTCACCGTATTCCACCACGGCCTTCATGCCTTTCTCGGCCACGGCCTCGGTGATGGCGCGCTCGGCCTTCTCCCAGTTTTCCTCGCTGCCGATGTATTTGCTGCGGTCTTCCTTGTCACGCAGGCTGATCTGCACCTCGTAATCCTTGAAGTCCAGCGCGCGGAACACCAGCAGCACCAGGTCGATCACTTTCTTGAATTCCTCCTTTACCTGGTCGGGCATGCAGAAGAGGTGTGCGTCGTCCTGCGTGAAGCCGCGCACCCGGGTGAGGCCGTGCAGTTCGCCGCTTTGCTCGTAGCGGTACACCGTGCCGAACTCGGCCAAACGCAGGGGAAGGTCCTTGTAGCTGCGCGGGCGGCTGGCGAAGATCTCGCAGTGGTGCGGGCAGTTCATGGGCTTGAGCATGAACATCTCGCCTTCCTGCGGGGTCTCGATGGGCTGGAAGCTGTCTTTGCCGTATTTCTCCCAGTGGCCGCTGGTTTCGTACAGGGCCTTGCCGCCGATGTGGGGCGTGGCCACCTGCACGTAGCCTGCTTTTTCCTGCGCGGTCTTCAGGAAGTTCACCAACCGCTCGCGCAGCGCGGTGCCCTTGGGCAGCCACAGCGGCAGGCCCGCGCCCACTTTTTCGCTGAAGGTGAACAGGTCCAGTTCCTTGCCCAGCTTGCGGTGGTCCCGCTTTTTCGCTTCTTCCAACAAGGCCAAATACTCGTCCAGTTCCTTCTGCTTGGGGAAGGTGATGGCGTACAGGCGGGTGAGCTGCTTGCGCTTTTCATCGCCGCGCCAGTAGGCCCCGGCCACGCTCATCACCTTGATGGCCTTGATGGGGCTGGTGTCCGGCAGGTGCGGCCCGCGGCACAGGTCGGTGAAGTTGCCCTGCGTGTAAAAGCTGATGGTGCCGTCTTCCAGTCCGTCGATCAGCTCCAGCTTGTACTCATCACCTTTCTCGGTGAAGTATTGGATGGCCTCGGCCTTGGGCACCTCGCGGCGCGTGAAGACTTCCTTCTTGCCCGCCAGTTCCTTCATCTTGGCCTCGATGGCCGCGAAGTCGCCGTCGCCGATCACCTGGTCGCCCAGGTCGATGTCGTAGTAGAAGCCATTTTCGATGGGCGGGCCGATGCCGAACTTGGTGCCGGGGTAAAGCGCTTCAATGGCCTCGGCCATGAGGTGGGCGCTGCTGTGCCACAGGGTGGCTTTCCCTTCGGCATCGTTCCAGGTGAGCAGTTGCAGGGTGCAATCGCCGGGCAAAGGGCGGTTGGCATCACGCACCTCGCCATTGATTTTTGCGCTGAGCACATTGCGGGCCAGGCCCTCGCTGATGCTTTTGGCCACGTCCATGGCCGTGGTGCCTTGTTCGTATTCCCGGACAGTTCCATCCGGTAGGGTAACCTTGATCTGCATAGGTTCAGCTTTTCCGCCATACAAGCGGCGGTGAAAGGGGGCGCGAAGGTAAGCAGGGCCTGTGGGCCATGGCACCAAGCAAAAGCGCCTCCCGGTGCGGAAGGCACTTCGCAAACTTCGCGGGGGTCAAAGTTTGATCGAAAGGCCCAGTTGCAAAGTGGTGAGACCGTAGCCCAGCTCCGCGTAAGCCCCGATCTTGTCCGAGAAAAAGTACCGGGCACCGAGGAAGCCGCTGAAACCGATTCCGCTGCCGGAATAGGTGTAGGTGTTCAGGTTGCCGTATCGGCCATAGTCCGTATGGTCCTTGTACGAGACACCGCGGTAGGCCAACATCAGCCCGCCGTAGGTATCCCATTTGTCACCGTGCCACTCGTTGTAGTGCCAAGTGCCTCGCACACCAACGATCAGCCAAGTGTAGCGGTAATCGTAATTGTAGTAGTTCAGGTACCTGGCTTTGTAGCTGGCGGACTTGTACCCCACATAGCCACCAAGGCCCCAAGTGCCCGGGCCCAGTTCACCCATGCCGTGGTCGAAGTGGAGGTTGATCGCGGGCGATTGGCTGTAATCGCCTCCGCTCCAGCCCACATTGTATCCACCCAGTAGGCCGACACCAACGCCCAATACGTTGTCCCCGGCCCCGAACTGCGCGGTTGCAACTGACGGGATGGATGCACAAAGCAGCATTGCCCCAAGGGCCTTCAATGGGTTGGTCGGTAACATGGTGATGGGAATTTGTTGGGGCAAAGATGGGGATATCCCCGGGTGGGTGCGGCAAAGGCGGCCGGGCCGCAAGGATTGATTTTGGCCATTTTGGCAATTGCTGCGGCGTACCCGGTGCATTTACCTTCGCCCCCACAATTACGGCCATGCTGCTCAATTCCGAAGAGGTTTCCGTTGACCTTGGCGCTTTGCTGCTCCGCCTCACCGCTGGCGGCACCCTCTTTTGGCATCACGGCCTGGTGAAGCTCATGAAGTTTGGCGAGATTTCCGGCACGTTCTACGACCCCATCGGCGTGGGCCATGCCTTCAGCCTGGTGCTCATCCTCTTTGCCGAGGTGTTCTGTGCCTTGTGCGTGGTGTTCGGTCTTTGGACCCGCATCACTACCATTCCTCTCATCATCGGCATGGCCGTGGCGGCCTTCATGGCCAATGGCGACGGCCCCTTTGCCAAGCAGGAACTGGGCTTCGTGTACATGATGATGTTCATCGTCATCTTCTTCATCGGCAGCGGCAAGTACAGCCTGGACCGGCTGAAGTTCCAGTAGTGCGTGAAAGGGCAACATGGAAAAGCCCGGGGTGGCCCCGGGCTTTTCCATGTTCGGGTATTCAACGCGGTCACACGTTGGCGATGCTTTCCGCCTTGTATTCGCCGGCCTCGAGTTTCTTCTTCACCTCCTTGAAACTGGAGATGGTGCGCTTCACATCTTCCAAGCTGTGCGTGGCCGTGGGGATCAGGCGCAGCAGGATCTCGCCCTTGGGGATCACCGGGTATACCACAATACTGCAGAAAATGCCGTGGTTCTCCCGCAGGTCCAGCACCACGTTGGTGGCTTCCGGAATGTTGCCCTTCAGGTATACGGGGGTCACGCAGCTGTTGGTCTTGCCGATGTCCAGCCCGTCCGCCTTCAGGCCGCTTTGCAGGGCACGGGTGATGGTCCAAAGTTTTTCCTTCAGCTCGGGCATGGTGCGCATCATTTCCAAGCGCTTCATGGCCCCGATGACGATGGGCATGGGCAGGCTCTTGGCGAAGGTTTGGCTGCGCATGTTGTATCGCAGGTACATGATCACATCCTCCGGTCCACTGATAAAGGCGCCGATGCTGGCCATGCTCTTCGCGAACGTGCCGAAGTAGATGTCGATCTGGTCTTGCACGCCTTGCTCGTCGCCGGTGCCGCGCCCATCGCGCCCCATTTGGCCGAAGCCGTGGGCATCGTCCACAAAGAGCCTGAAGTTGTACTTGGCCTTCCGCTCCGCGATCTCTTTGAGCTTGCCTTGATCACCGGCCATGCCGAACACGCCCTCGGTCATCACCAGGATGCCGCCGCCGGTTTGCTCCACCACCTTGCGGGCGTGCTCCAACTGTTTGTCGAAGCTCTCCATGTCGTTGTGCTGGAAGCGGAAACGTTTGCCTGCGTGCAGGCGCGCGCCGTCCATCATGCAGGCATGGCATTCACTGTCGAACACCAGTACATCATGCCGGGTGAGCAGCGCATCGATGGTGCTCATGCAGCCTTGGTAGCCGTAGTTCAGCAGGAAGGTGTCCTCCTTGCCCATGAACTCGCTGAGCTGGTCCTCCAGTTGTTCGTGGTACTTGGTTTGGCCGCTCATCATGCGGGCTCCCATGGGGTAGGCCAGGCCCCAGTCCTTGGCTGCTTGCGCGTCCACCTTCCGAACCTCCGGATGGTTGGCTAAGCCCAGGTAATTGTTCAGGCTCCACACCAGCACTTCCTTGCCGCGGAAGGTCATGTGGGACCCCAGTTCGCCTTCCAGCTTGGGGAAGGAGAAATAGCCGTGCGATGCTTTGGCATGGCGGCCGATGGGGCCGGCGTCCTTGCGGATCTTGTCAAATATGTCGTTCATGTTGAATAGGGGGAAATCCGGCCGCGAAGGTAAGCGTGCGCAGGATGTTGGCCCGGCAGGGCTATCGGGTCTTCCTCTCGCTGTGAACAAGGGAACATCGGCTGCGACGCCCTTTGGGGTCGAGATCCACAGTAACCTATCTCAATATGCTGTGACCCCGTTGGGGTCAGGACCACAGACCGACCGCGAAGCGGTCACAGCATGTTGCCAGGATTCATCAAAGTCCAGCACGACCCCGAAGGGCGTCGCAGCCGGTGTCAGGCCCGGCGCGGCTTGAAGACCCGATAGCCCTGGTTGGCCCGGGCCATGAACGCGGCCTGCATCCTACCTTTGCCGCCTTCCATGCGCACCCTTCCGTTTTTTGCCCTACTGGCGGCCCTGCTGCTGGTCTCCTGCAGCGAGTTCAGCAAGGCGGTGAAAAGCACGGACGTACGGTACAAGTACCGCATGGCGGTGCAGTACTTCGAGAAGCCGGACTACGACCGGGCCATGCCATTGTTCGAGGAACTGCTGAGCCTCACACGGGGGGATACGCTGTATGAGCCGGTGAGCTACTACTACGCCAAGGGCTACTTCGGCATGAAGGATTACCTGATGGCGAGCTATTACCTCGGCAATTTCTCCAAGACCTTCCGCAACAGCGCCCATGCCGAGGAATGCGACTTCCTGGCCGCCTATTGCCACTACAAGGAATCGCCCGAATTCGAACTGGACCAGCGCGATACCCATACGGCCATCGACAAGCTGGAGCTCTTCATGGTCCGCTACCCGGAAAGCACCCTGAAGGATTCGTGCATCACCTTGATCGATGAGCTGCGCCTGAAGTTGGAAAAGAAGGATTATGCCGCCGCACGGCAATACCTGCGGTTGCGCAACTACCAGCCGGCCAGCGAGGCCCTGCAAGGATTCCTGCGCCGGTGGCCGAATTCCACCTTCCGCGAAGAAGCACTCCTGAGCGTCCTGCAAGCCGACCACGACCTGGCCGTGAACAGCGTAGAGGCCAAAAAGGCCGAACGGATCGAGGCCGGTATCCGATCCTTCAATACCTTCGCGGACGCTTTTCCGAACAGCACCCGCATGGCGGTGGCCAAGGCCATGCTCCGGGACCTGACCGCGGAGCAGAAGAAACTGACCAGCACAACGCAACCATGAACCCCCATTACCTGCAAGCCGCTAAAACCACCGTTACCCGCAACGTGAACGCGTTGGACAAGGACACGGGCAACATCTATGAGAGCGTGTCGATCCTCAGCAAGCGGGCCAACCAGCTGGCCGTGGAGATCAAGACCGAGATCAACCACCGGATGGAGGAGTTCAACGTGAGCGGGGAGAACATCGAGGAGATCTACGAGAACCGCGAGCAGATCGAACTGAGCAAGCAGTACGAACGCATGCCCAAGCCGTCGGCCATTGCGGTGATGGAAATGCTGGAGAACAAGTTCGTGTTCCGCCACACGGAGGTGCCGGCGGAAGCAGCCCAATAAGAGCCGTGCCCGGGGATGGGTGCGCCAAGCGTCCTTCCGCGCAGGATCTTGCTGGGGATCACCGGCGGCATCGCGGCATACAAAACCCCGCAGTTGGTACGGGCCTTGGTGAAGGCCGGTGCCGAGGTGCAGGTGGTGCTCACCCCGGCCGCCCATGAGTTCGTTTCGCCCCTGGTCCTTTCCACCTTGAGCCGAAGGCCCGCACTGACCGAACTGGTGGAGCGCGGACCGGGTAGCATGACGTGGAATGACCACGTGCACCTGGCCCGGTGGGCAGACCTGCTGCTGATCGCGCCGGCTACGGCCGAAACCTTGGCCAAAATGGCCCACGGCCTGTGCGACAATCTGTTGATGGCCTGCTGGCTCAGTGCGGAATGCCCCGTGTACGCGGCGCCTGCCATGGACTTGGAGATGTACCGCAACCCCGCCACCCGGGCCAACTTGGCCCTGCTGAAGGAACGGGGCGTGCGCTTCATCGGCCCCGAGGAAGGCGAATTGGCCAGCGGCCTGAGCGGGAAAGGAAGAATGACCGAGCCCGACGACCTGGTGAGCCAACTGAAACAGGCCATGGGCGAAGCTTCCGTTTGGGCAGGAAAAAAGGTGCTCATCACCGCAGGACCCACCCACGAGGCCATCGACCCGGTCCGCTTCATCGGCAACCGCAGTTCGGGCAAGATGGGATTTGCCCTGGCCCTGGAAGCCGCAGCCAGAGGGGCCTTGGTGGAACTGGTCGCAGGCCCGGTGGCCTTGGAGGCCCCGCACCCCGCCATCCGCCGCACCAATGTGGTGTCCGCCGCGCAAATGGCCATCGCCGCCAAGGAACGGTTCGGCGATTGTGATGTGGCCATCCTCAGTGCTGCCGTGGCAGACTGGACACCGGCCCGCAAAGCGGACAGCAAGCTGAAGAAGGAGCAGGGCATGCCCCCGCTGGAACTGGAGCCCACCGAGGATATCCTGGCTTGGATGGGCGGCCGCAAGAAAGAAGGCCAGTTCTTGGTTGGCTTTGCCCTGGAAACCGACAACGAACGGGTAAATGCCGAAGGAAAGCTCCGCCGCAAAAACCTCGACCTCATCGTGCTCAACTCGCTGAACGATCCCGGCGCGGGCTTCGGCCACGAAACCAACAAAGTGACCCTGATCGATGCGGACAAGAATGCCGAGGAACTGCCGTTGATGTCCAAAACGGAGGTCGCCCGCGCCATCTTGGACCGGATCGGAATAGTATTGCCCCATGCGAAGTAGCTTCCTCTTGATACTGACCTTGCTGGCCGCTGCCCGTGCGGACGCCCAGGAGTTCAATTGCAAGGTCTCCGTGATCGCCCCCCAGATCCAAAGCACGCCCAAGCGCGTGTTCCAAAGCATGGAAACCAGCATCACCCAACTGATGAACACTAGGCGCTGGACCAACCTGAACTTCAGCCCCCAGGAGCGCATCGATTGCAACATGCTACTCACGGTGAACGAGCAATCATCGGCCGACCGCTTCAAGGCAACCCTGCAAGTGATCTATTCCAGGCCCGTGTACGGCACCGATTACAACAGCCCGGTGGTGGACATCCTGGACAACAATGTCCAGTTCTCCTTCCTGGAAAACACCCAGATCGATTTCTCGCCCGAGCGCTTCTCCGGCAACCTCTCATCGGTCATTGCCTTCTACGCTTATTACATCCTCGGCGTGGATGCCGACACCTTCTCGCCCATGGGCGGAACCGACTTCTACACCCAGGCCCAGAACGTGGTGAACAACGCCCAGAACGCCAGCGAACCGGGATGGAAGGCCTTTGAGGACCAGAAAAACCGGTACTGGCTGCTGGACAACCAGCAGCAGGCGGTGTTCCGGCCACTGCGCGAATTCCTTTATACGTACCACCGCCAAGGTTTTGACGAAATGGCCGAAGACCTAGCCAAGGGACGGAAGGCCTGTGCCGATGCGGTCAACACCCTGAAGGCCGTGCACCAGGCCAAGCCTTCCAGCTACAACCTGCAGGTGTTGTTCAATGCCAAGTACAACGAACTGGTGGAACTGTACAAGGGGGCGGACCCGCAGGAAAAGGCCAAGGTGTACAACACCCTGCAGATCATCGACCCCGGCCACATCAGCCAGTACATGGAAATGATGAAGGCCCGATAGGGCCCGGTGTGCGGGCAGGTGGGCGGCAAACCCACGTGGCCGTTCCGGCCGCCATCCCGAACTTCACGCCCTATGCTGCAACGGCTTTTCATCCGCAACTTCCTGCTGATCGGGGAATTGGACCTGGAACTGGGCAAGGGTCTCACGGTGATCACGGGCGAAACCGGCAGTGGGAAAAGCATCCTACTGGGCGCTTTGGGGCTGGCCATGGGCGGGCGTGCCGAGGCCAATTTGCAGCGTGACCCGACCAAGCGCTGCGTGGTTGAGCTGGAAGTGGGGCCCGGGCCGGGCAGCACACTGGTGGAGCAGTGGTGCCGCAGCAACAACGTGCCGTCGGAAACCCCATTGATCCTGCGGCGGCAGTTGGAACCCGGCGGCCGTTCGCGCGCGTTTGTGAACGACACCCCGATCAGGCTGGAACAGCTCCGTGAATTAGGCGAAGGATTGGTGCACATCCACAGCCAGCACCACACCTTGCTGCTCAATTCACCGGCATTCCAGCTGGGTTTGCTGGACCACTTCGCGGGCCAGGGCCCGGCCGTAAAGGACTATGAGGAGCGCTATCGCGCTTGGCGAAAGGCGAAGGAAGCCCTCGAGGCTGCCCGCGCACGGCAGGCTCAAGCACAAAACGAACGCGACTACCTGCAGTTCCAGTATGATGAACTGGAGGCTGCGCGTTTAGTGGCCGGCGAACAGCAGGAAGTGGAGCAGGCCCTGGCCCGTGCGGACCATGCGGAGGAATTGCTACTAGCCCTGCAGGGCATGGAGGACGGGCTCAACAGCGAAAACGGCATATTGGCACGGATGGGGGCCATCCGGCAGAACGCCGCCAAGGCTGCCCGTCTGGATCCCGTAGTGGGCGCCTTGCTGGAACGGCTGCACAGTGTTTCCATCGATCTGAAGGACATCGCCGGCGAAGCCGGGCAACTGGCCGAACGCATATCGATCGACCCGAAAGTGGCCGAAAAGCTGCGCGGGCGCTGGGACCTGCTGGTGCGCCTTCAGCAAAAGCACCGCGCCGAGGGCACCGATGCGCTGATCACCCTGCGTGATGAACTGGGCGCGCGCCTCTCCCGCATCGGCTCGATGGCGGAGGACGTGAAAGATCTGGAACAGCAGGAAACCGGCTTGCACGCCGAAGTACTGGACCTGGCGCAAAAGATCAGTTTGCAACGCAACAAGGCGGCAGCCCCGCTGGCGCAGCAGGTGGCGGCCATCCTGCACGACCTGGGCATGCCCCACGCGGTATTCGATTTTCAGCTGCACCGCACCGAACCCGGCGCCGCCGGCATGGATGGCATCCGCGCGCTCTTTTCGGCCAACAAGGACCGCGCGCCCGGCCCCTTGGACAAAGTGGCCAGTGGCGGTGAACTGGGCAGGGTGATGCTCGCCCTGATCAGCCTCGCCGCAGCCAGCAAGGAACTGCCCACGGTGATCTTTGACGAGATCGATACCGGGGTAAGCGGCGAAATGGCGCATCGCGTGGGCAGGCTGATTCAACAAATGGCCCGCCAGCGGCAAGTGATCGCCATCAGCCATTTGCCCCAGATCGCCAGCAAGGCGAACACCCATCTGTTGGTGACCAAAGACCACCAGGCAGAGCAGGTGGAGAGCGTCATCCGCATCTTGGACGGTGAAGAGCGGGTGCAAGCCTTGGCACGCATGCTCAGCGGGCATAAAACCACACGGGCCGCCATGGAAAATGCACGGGAGCTGCTGGGCAACGCCTAAGACCCTGAAGGAGCAGAAGCAACACTCGGGCAACATTCTATCTTCGGCCCGCAAACCGATCCCAACCATGGCCTACGGACTATTGAAAGGAAAACGCGGCGTGATCAGCGGCGCATTGAACGAACAGAGCATCGCCTGGAAAGTGGCGGCCCTGGCCCACGCCGAAGGGGCCAGCATTGTGCTGACCAACGCCCCGGTGGCCATGCGCATGGGCGAGATCGACAAGCTTTCAGCCAGCACGGGTGCCGCAGTGATACCCGCCGACGCCACCAAGGACGAAGACTTGGAGAACCTCTTTACCGGTGCCCTTGAAAAGTTGGGCGGACCGGTTGACTTTGTCTTGCACAGCATCGGCATGAGCCCGAACGTGCGCAAGGGCAGGGCATACACAGACTTGAACTACGAGTGGTACAAACAGACCCTGGACATCAGTGCAATGAGCTTCCACCGCATGATCCAGGCCGGTGTGAAAACCAACGCACTGGCGGATGGCGGATCCATTGTCGCGCTGACCTACATCGCGGCCCAGCGCGTTTTTTCGGGCTATGGCGACATGGCCGACGCCAAAGCACTGCTGGAAAGCATCGCCAGGTCGTGGGGCTACCATTTGGGAAAGAAAAACGGGATCCGTGTGAACACCGTGAGCCAAAGCCCGAGCAAAACCACGGCCGGCAGCGGCATCAAGGGATTCACCGGCCTCTTCGATTTTGCCGAGGCCATGAGCCCGTTGGGCAACGCACCCACCGGGGATTGCGCCAACTACGTCATTTCCCTGTTCAGCGACCTGACCCGGTACGTTACCATGCAGAACCTGTACCACGACGGAGGCTTCAGCAGCACCGGTGCCACGCAAGGCATTGTAGACCTGCTGGAGAAGGAGGGGGATTGAACACTTCAACATGCCAGGCCGTTGCCGGAAAACCGTGTGGATGCGCTTGCTCTTGGCGCTGGCCCTGCTGATGGGGGGCGCGGCCGCCACCCATGCCCAGGACGGCAAGACTTTCCTGAAAGAGGCGAACAAATTGCAGGCGGCCGGCCAATTGGATGCCGCCATGGAGCAATACGGCTTCGCCCTGCGCGTGGACAGCAATTATGTGAAAGCCCTGTTGGGCCGGGCCTCCCTGTTCCTGCAAATGGACCGCATGCAGGACCGCATGGCCGACATGGTGCATGTGGCGCGGATCACCCCGCGTGACGGCAACAACCTTACTGAGGCAGCCGACGCCTGCCTGGACGCCGGTCAGCCCGCCATGGCCAGGCGCTACGCCGATGATGCACTGGCCCTTTCGGGAAAGAACATGGCCGCCCTGCAAACCAAGGTGAGGGCCTGCTTGGCGATCAAGGACGTGGCGTGTGCCGTGGATGCCGCTGATGCGGCCTTGGCCTTGAAGGCCACTACCGACACGTATTACCTCCATGCGCTCAGCCGGATGGCATCGGGCGATTTTGCCACCGCCGATACCGACCTGGACAAGGTACTGGAATGGAATCCCCTGTACGAAGCGGCCTACATCGCCTCCGGCGAGGTGCAGATCCAGTTGCACAAGGGCTACCGTGGCGTGTCCATGCAGATCCGCGCCTTGGAAAAGGCCATCAGCCGCTGCACGCGCGGATTGGAACTGAACCCGTCCAGCACCGAACTGCTCATTGTCCGCAGCAAGGCCTTCGCCCTGCAAAAGGAGTACTCAAAGGCCATCGACGATGTGAGCAAGTGCGTAGCCCTGGGCCGTGAGGATTCCGTGGTCTATTACCAGCGCGCCTTGTATTACCACGGCTTCGGGCAGGAACAAAATGCCGTGAACGACCTGAACAAGCTGCTGCTTCAATACCCGGACAATGTGGGCTTTCTGCTCTTGCGCGCAGAATGCAGCGAGGCCAACTTGGACCTGGACCGCGCCGCCAAGGACCTGGACATGGCCGAAAAGCGAATGAAGGATGATCCAGCCCGGTGGAGCCCCGAAGACCTTAAAACGGTCACCGCCAGCAAGGAGCGCGTGCAGTTGCGCGTCTTCGAAATGAACCGGGAACCGGACCCGCCCGTGATCACCGTGGTGGAACCCATGCGCAAAGGGGAGGTGGTGCAAATAAGCAGCGCGCTTGCCAGGGTGAAGGTGGCTGGCCATGTGCGTGACAAAAGCCCCCTGAAGGCCATCGCGGTGCAAGGGGTGCGTGCGGATTACGATCCGGAGGAACTTTCGCCCGAATTCCGCGCCACGGTGCCCCTGGCACCAAGCGCCAAGGCGATCGAAGTGATGGCCGAGGACGTCTACGGAAACACCTCCACGATCACCTTGGCGGTCCAGCGCACGGAAAGTGATCCGCCGGTGGTGTCCATCAGCATGCCGATTTTTGACGCTTCGGGAACAACGACATTGCCGGCGGGCAAGGACCAGCTTTTTGTGGAGGGCACCGCTTCAGATCCCAGCGGTATCCGCTCGGTGGTAGTGGATGGCAAATACGCCAGTTTCATACCTGACACCACATCCACGGACTTCAGCATCAAGCTGGACCTGGCAGGCAAGGAGCACTTCACCGTGCACGTGGAGGACCAGTACGGAAACGTGAAGGAGACACAGTACACTGTGAACCGGGCCGCACCAGCGCCTGTGTCAGCCGCTGCGGAGCCGGCCAAGACGGCCACCATGCCGCTCATGGGCACCACCTGGATCATCTACATTGAAAACAGCAACTACCGGAACATGCCTGCAGTAACCACCGACGGCATGGACAAAATGCGCAAGGCCTTTGCCAAATACCAGCCCCAGCGCACCGTGGTGAAGAAGAACCTCACCCGCGTGGAGCTGGAACGCTTCTTCAACATCGATCTCCGCGACATGGTGCGCAATGCCAAGGTGAACACCCTACTGGTGTGGTATTCGGGCCATGGGCGCAGCCAAGGCGGTAAGGCCTATTGGATCCCCGTGGACGCCAAGGCGGACGATATCTATTCCTTCTACAACTATGGACCGCTGAAGGGGTTGATGGAGAACTACAGCGAGAGCGTGAGAACGACACTGGTGGTGAGCGATGCCGCTGGGAATGACCCGAGCTTTTACGAGTTGACCAGATAATCGCCGAAGACCGTACTTTGCGGTCATGCTGCGTGCCAGATCGATCTCCGTTTGCGCATTAGGCCTTGCCCTTACTGCATTTCAAAGTCAGGCGCAGCGCTATTTCTTTGAGAATATTGCCGTGCGGGACGGCCTGCCCGCCTCCAAGGTGTATGCCCTGCTGCAGGACAGCACGGGCATGTTGTGGGCCGGCACAGAGGCGGGGCTGGCCAGCTATGACGGCATCCGGGTCCGGTCTTTTGGCACCATGGACCAATTGGCGCCGAACGGCGTGCGCTCCCTGTGCATAGACAACCAAATGCGCCTGTGGACCGGCCATTTGGGCGGTGGGGTCAGCCTGCGCGAAGAAGGACATTTCCGCGCCCTGAAATTCGCGAACAACCCGCCCACCCATGATGTGACAGGCATCGCCCAAGACCCCGCAGGGCAGATCTGGGTGGCCACCTTTGGCGATGGTGCATACCGGATCAGCGGAACGCCGGCAGGTGGGCCCGTGGATGCGAGGCAATTTGGTGAACCGGACGGATTGGCATCGCGGATCACCGGCATCACCACCCTGAACGATGGGTCCTTGGTCTTCCTTGAAGCCCAAGGAAACATGAAGGTGTGGCAGGCCAAAGAGGGCCGCTTCGCACCTTTTTCGCCCAAAGGAATGCCGCCCTTGCAAGGCATCACGGCGGTTTTCCAAGACGGCGATGGCGACTTGTGGATCGGTACGCAGAGCAGCGGGGCCGTAAGGTTGAAGCCAGCTGCCGGCCAAGCCATGGTGTTTGACATAGCCAACGGGTTGCCGAGCAATTTCGTGATGTGCTTTGCCGAAGATGCCCAAGGGCGTGTATGGGTGGGTACCTGGGACAATGGTTTGGCACGGATCGAACAGGATGGCATCCGCCGGTTCAATACGGGCAACGGAACCCATAGCCAGCGCATGCGCTGCATCCTGCGCGACCGCGAAGGCAACATGGTGGTGGGCACCCACGATGCCGGCATTGAGGTCTACAAGGGCGGTCGCTTCCGCTCCTTCACCGAGGATGACCGCTTGGTCGACAGGCAAGTGTGGGCCGTAACACAGACCCGGAACGGGAATATCTGGTTCGGCACCAATGGGGGCATCACGGTGCTGGTACCGGGGGTGAACGGGGCCAACAGTGTGCGCCACCTGACCATGCAGGACGGGCAGCTGTCGAGCAACCATGTGCGTGCCTTGGCGGAAGATGAAGCCGGCCATGTGTGGATCGGTACCGAGGACGGCGGCCTCTTCGATTTTGATCCCGGGTCCTTCAAGCCCAACAACATCCTTGAGCTGGCCGGCACCATTGCCGAGAACAAGGTTACCGCCTTGGCCATTGGCGGGCCCGGAGAGCGCTGGGTGGGCACGATCAATGGACTGGTGCGCGCACGCGACGGCATGGTGCCCACGGTACTGCATGTGGCGGACGGCTTGTCCAGCGAACACGTTTCAGCCCTGTACATGGACCGGAAAGGCGTGTTGTGGGTGGGTGGTGCAGGAGGCGGCATCAGTGAAGTGAGGGACGGCAAGGCCATGGTGTTGGACCTTGGGTTCCCCTTCAGCCCCACCTGCATGGCCGAAGACGGCCAAGGCCGATTGTGGATCGGCACGGAGGGCCGTGGCGTGCTGGTGCTGAAGAACGGGAAACAGGATGCCTTGTACACCGTGGAGGAAGGCCTCAACAGCAATTCGGTCCGTTCGCTCATTGCCGACGGTGACGGGCATATGTGGGTCGGCACCAACCGGGGCCTCAATGAATGGCGGCCCGCCGAAAACAGCTTCATCCGTTATTCCTCCCGCAGTGGATTTACCGGCATCGAAGCCAAGCCGGGGAGCGTAGTGCGTACCACAAGTGGCGATCTTTGGTTCGGGACGGCCAATGGAGCTATTTGCGTGGGGCCTCCGTCCGACCGGGCAAAGGCCGTGGCACCCACCGCAGCCATCCGGGGCATACGGGTGAACTTGGAGGAACGGCCGGTGGGGACCGCCTTGGAACTGGACCATGCGGAGAGCAATGTGCGGATCGAGTTTGGCAGCGTCAGCCTCAGTGATCCCGAAGCCGTACGCTACCGGTATTACTTGAAAGGGCTGGACAAGACGTGGCAGCCATTGACCGCGGAAACAGATGTGCACTACCCGGCGCTGCCCCCCGGGGATTATGTGTTCACGGTGGAGGCCATGGGCCGTTCGGGCCTCTTCAGCCCGCATCCGGCCGAGTTGCACCTGGCCATTCTGCCCCCATGGTACAAGAGCTGGTGGTTTTACAGTTTGGTGGCAGCCTTCGTGATCGGCGGCACGGTGAGCTATGTGAAGCTGCGCGAACGCCAGCTGAGGATGCGCAACCTGGTGTTGGAGCGCCGTGTGCAGGAACGTACGGCCGAGGTGCGCGCCAAGAGCAATGAGATCGAGGGCCAGAAGGTGCGTATCGAGGAACTGCTGCTGAACATCCTGCCAAAGGCCGTTAGTGATGAACTGCAGGAAAAGGGTTCTGCCACGGCCCGCCGTTTTGACGGAGTGACGGTGATGTTCACGGACATGAAAGGGTTCACCACCATTGCGGAGAAAATGACGCCCGAGGAATTGGTGGCCGACCTGGATGAGTGCTTCGTGCGCTTCGACCGCATCACGGCCAATTACGGCATCGAGAAGATCAAGACCATCGGCGACAGCTACATGAGCGCATGCGGCCTGCCCGCCGCAGTGGAGGCCCATGCACTGCGTGCGGTCATGGCCGCCTTGGAGGTGCGGGAGGAGATGGGCCGTTGGCACGCAGAGCGGTCAGGGTCCGGAAAGGCTGCCTGGGTGCTGCGCATCGGCCTGCACTCCGGTTCGGTGGTGGCCGGCGTGGTGGGCAAGCGCAAGTTCGCTTACGACATTTGGGGTGATGCCGTGAACACCGCCAGCCGCATGGAAAGCAGCGGGGCACCCGGAGAGGTGAACATCAGCGGGGTGACCTTCCAACTGGTGAAAGACCACTTTGAATGCGAGCACCGCGGGCAGGTGGAAGCCAAGAACAAGGGCAAGGTGGACATGTACTTCGTGCGCCGCATCAAGGCCCGGTACAGTGCTGACGGCAAGGGAACGGTGCCCAATGGACTGTTCCTTGCCGAAATGGGGGTAACGGCCGGAGCCTTCGACCTTGCTTGACCCCCGGACCGATGCTCAGCGCTTGATCACCCGGTGGGTGAGCGACTTTCCGGCGCTGCGGATCCGTAGCAGGTACATGCCCTGGTCATAAGAAGACAGGTCCAAGGGAATGCGCACCGCGCCGGCGGCGTGGTCCAACTCCTCTTTCCATACGGATTGGCCTGCGGCGTTCAGCAAGTCGATGTTCAAGTGCTGTGCCGTGGCGAGTGTCAGGCTGATCACGGTGGACCTGTCCGTGGGGTTGGGCATCACGGTCAATCCGTCCGCACTTCCTTCGCCCGCCACGATGCCGGTGCTGCTGGACCCGTAGATCGTACCTGTCTCATCCAAACCGCCCAGGGCTAAGTAGTAATCGGCGTTGTTCAAGCCGGTCCAGGCATTGTTCACCAAGCCGAATTCCGCCGTGCCCGCCACCGGGATGGTCATGATCGTATACTCTTGGCCGGCCACCCAGTTGGTGGGGATCCATTGCATGGGGGTCATGCCAAAGCCCACGAAGATCTGGTAACGGTTCCCGCCGTTGTCCTGTTCATCGCCACTGCGGCTGATGGGCAGGTAGGTGCCTGCGGGCTCGGTTTGTTGGATCGTGCCCAAATGGGCATCGGTTGCCGCATCCCATTTAATGGTGAACACAAGGCTGCTGACAAGCCCATCGAAATTGGCTGCCGGGCGCAACTTCACTTCCAATTGGCCTTCGGCGTTGGCCGCCATGGTGATGTCCACATCCGCAGCTTGCGCGGTGCTGAACAGGGCAAAAAAAGCCAGGGAGGCAACCGGTTTCAGGAAGGAGGAGGCGTTCATGGCGAAGAGATGGTTTAATGGCAAATGTAACGGCGTTCCGGCACCTGGCGCAAGGGCTCGCCGTCTGCTTGTTCACCGGCCCAAAGGGTTCAACGTGGCGGAAGCGGAACTCCCAGCAGTTCCCTCAGTTCGGCGATCATCAAGGCGGTGGCACCCCATACTACCTGGCCCCGGATATCCCAGTAGGCGGCCATGCGCTCTTCCCCGGAGGGCCCCATGGGGATGGGTTTTCGCCGCAGGTTGTCCGCTCGGAGCACTTCATCAAGGGGCACGTTGATCAGTGCGGCCACTTCCCGCACGTCGGGGCGTAGCGGGCCCAAAGCCGCGGACCAGGCCACCACCGGGGTTACCAACGTCCGGCTCGGGGGAATGTATACCCTCGTAAGGCGGCCCACTACCTCAAATGCCGAGGTGTCCGCACCGGTTTCTTCCCGGAATTCACGGAGGGCCGTGGCTTCCAGGTCGGGGTCCACGGGCTCACGCTTGCCGCCGGGAAAGCTGATCTGCCCGCTGTGCACACCCTGGTAAATGGGCCGCCGCATCAGCAGGGTATGGTCCACGCCCCCGGCGGCATAGATCAGGATCAGCACCGCACTTTCGCGCGAGGGTGGGGCCATGGCCAGGGCGGTCGACACCGAAGGGCGGGGATAGCCGTTGAGCGCGGCAAAGGCATTGTGGCCGGGCAGGGGGGGGCGCAGCGCGGCACGGAGGGCGGAGATGGACAGGGGCACGGATTCAATGGATGTCCAAGGCGGCCGCCAAAGCAGCAGCTTCCTTGCGGTAGGTATGGGGCCGCGAGGCGATCCAGCGGGCCTGTGCCACAGCCTGTCCGGTGTTGCCTTCGCAGAGCCAACACAGGGCGTTGTACCAGTCCACTTGGTCGGCGTAGTTGCGGTCGTGGTAGTTTTCCATGAAATCCAAGTGCATCTCGGCCTTGTACGGATCGCCGGTGGCTAGCAGAGCGCTCACCAAGTACATCCTTGCGGCGCTGTTGCGCGGATCCCCGTCGACGGCTTTTTGAAGGCCGGGAATGGCCAAGGCGTACTTCCCGCCGCTGTAATAGGCCATGGCGTCCAACAACTCGGCATTGCGTGGCGTCCGCTCCCGTTGGCTGAGCATGTCGGGGTAGGGAGTGAAGAACCGGTCGCACAGGGCTTCCGGGCTGTTGGACGTGCAGGCGGAGAGGGCCAGGAATACGGTGGCGGCCGCGAGGATGCGCATGGGGCGAAGGTACGCCACCCTACAGCCCCTTGAAGATGCGCCCGGGCACTCGGTCCTGGCCAAAGGAACGAGCGTTCAAAAGGACAAATCCTGCACACCCCACCAGGTGCCCCGCGGGCACAAAACCCCAGTAGCGCGAATCGGAACTGAAATCGCGGCTGTCCCCCAGCATGAAGTAGTAGTCTTGGCGCACCACGTAGCGGTCCGTGGCCAGCCCGTTGATCCGCAGCGCCCCTCCGGACACGGCCATGGCATTGTGTTCGTACCGGCTGATGATCCGGTCATATATCGGCAGGGTGAACGTGTTCACTTCGACAGTATCGCCCTTTGCGGGCACGCGCAGTGGGCCGTAATTGTCATTGTTCCAGCGGTAATTCGGCCCGAACGGAAAGAGATTGCCCTGGCCCCGCTGTGTGCTGCCGCGCGGCTCCACGGCTTCCACGCCGGGCAATTGCCCGATCCGTCCGGCCAAAGCCTTATTCAGCGGGAGGTCGAACACGGTGTGGCCGGGCAGCACGAAGTCGGAAGGAAGGCCCAGGGCGT
The DNA here is from genome assembly GCA_023957375.1 of Flavobacteriales bacterium. Classification (GTDB taxonomy): domain Bacteria; phylum Bacteroidota; class Bacteroidia; order Flavobacteriales_F; family PHOS-HE28; genus PHOS-HE28. The sequence goes on from JAMLHB010000001.1 coordinate 495,843, forward strand.
GCAGCACCCCGGTAGCTTGGACACCTTTGCGTAGCCGGACCGTCCAGCGGGAGGTTTCGCCCATGGTGGCAGGCACTTCCAACCCGTTGATGAAGAGCACGCCATTGCGGAGCTCCAGTTCGTCCCCCGGCACGGCGGCGATTCTTTTTACCAGCAGTTGGCGTTGGCGCATGGGGCGGTCATCCTGCACGGGGTCATGGAACACGGCAATATCGCCCCGGTGCAGGCCGCCCCAAAGCTTCCAACGCTCCACGCCCACCAGGTCGCCCGGCAGCAGGGTGGCATACATGCTGGTGCTATGGACGGTGACCCAGCGCAGGATGAAGGTGTGCACCACCAGCAACAGGCCCATGGCCAGCAAGAAGGCCTTGCCCCATTCGGGGATCCCCTTCACGATCCCCGCCCACTTCATTTCACGCGGGTGAACAGCCGCTTCCAGCGGATGCCTCCCGGGAAGCCGCCCCGTTCGGGGTCCACCGTCAACCATACCAGCACGGCCTTGCCCACCACATGGTCGAACGGAACAAAGCCCCAAAAGCGCGAATCCTGCGAGCGGTGCCTGTTGTCACCCATCATCCAGTAATAATCCTGCTTGAAGGTGTAGCGGTCCGTTTGTTGGCCGTTGATCCAGATCGCACCCCCCTTCACTTCCAGCGTGTTCCCTTCGTAGGCGGCAATGGCGCGGCGGTACAGCGGCAGGTTTTCGGGGGTAAGGGTGATCGATGCCCCCTTTTTGGGGATCCACAAGGGGCCGAAGTTGTCCTCGCTCCAATTGAATGCGGGGTTGTTGGGGAAGATGGGCCAGAAATCCTTCGCGCCGTATGTCCCCTTTGGCTTGTTCTCACGTTCCATGTCCACCACGTTGCCGAACTTGGACAATGCTTCGGCATTGGCCGCGGTCAGTGGCATGTTGGCCGTGCCGTTCTCCTCTTGCACATCGGTGGTAGTAATGTCGTACTGGTCCTTGAGGATCCGGGTGTTGAAGCGGTCCTTGATTTCGAAGTCGTAGGCATACTGCCCGGTGGGCACCAGCGGTTCGGCCTTGCCGTTCACGTGCACCACGCCATCCGCCACCAGCACGGTATCGCCGGCCACAGCCACACAGCGCTTGATGTAATTCTCCTGTTTGTCCACCGGCCGCACCAGGATGTCGCCGGCGGGGCGGCTGCCGGTGCGCCCGTCGGGCATGGTGAACACTACTCGGTGGCGCTCCAGCAGGTTGTTCCTGCCGCTCATGCGGGCCAACTGGTAGTAGCTCATGTTCTGGAAATTGGCCACCACCGTGTCACCTTCGGGGAAGTTGAAGACCACGGCGTCGCCACGTTCGGGTTTGCCGAAGCCGGGCAGGCGCATGTAGGGCAGCTCGAACCAGTTGGTGAAACTTGGCGTGTGGTCGGTGAGCGGAAGGGTGTGGTGCGTGAAGGGGAAGGTGACCGGCGTCATCGGAAGCCGGGGCCCGTAGCTCAGCTTGCTCACGAACAGATAATCGCCCACCAGCAAGGATTTTTCCATGGATTCGGTGGGGATGGTGAAGGCCTCGAAGGTGAAGGTGCGGAAGGCCGTGGCCACGATCACCGCGAAGAGAATGGCATCACCCCATTGACCCAACAGGTTGCGCCTGATCTCGCCCTTGGGAATGGGGCCCACCCATTTGTACTGGCTTCCGAAGGCCAGCTTGGGCAGTTCCACCCACGGCAGCACGGTCATCAACACGTGGTCCTTGAAGCTGCGCTTTCCAAGTACGATGCTGGTGTTCACGTTATAGATGATCAACATCAACAGGTTCACCCCGGGGGCTAGAAGCAGGATCAACCAATACCAAGGCTTACCCAGGAGCTTGTTCCAGACCACCAGGTTGTAGATCGGTACGGCACCATGCCAAGCCGGCCGTCCGGCTTTGGCGAATACCTTGGGCAGGACGACGAACAGGAGCCCGATGTACAGGGCAAATAAGGACCAGGCGATCATGCAGTTGTGTTCAAGGGCGGGTGAAAGTTGCGCATATCTGCCAGCAGGCCATGGCTAAAGTTTGCAAAGGTACACGGCCTCAATCCACCGGGCCGAGCACGTCAGCCATGGTGTACAGGCCCTTGCGGGAGCGCAGCCATTCGGCGGCCACCACGGCGCCCGTGGCGAACCCTTCCCGGCCGAAGGCTTCATGGGTCAGGCTGATGCGGTCCTGGGGGCTGGTCCATGTTACCGTATGGGTACCGGGTACTTCGCCACTGCGGATGCTCTTGATGCCAATGGCGTCCTTTCCGGCGGCATGTGGCGCCGGGGTGGATCGATCGTTCCCCTCCAAGGCCCATCCACGGTACCGCTCCGAGTTGGCTTCCACTCCATGGGCCAAGGTGATTGCAGTGCCGCTGGGGGCATCCAGCTTGTGCACGTGGTGGACCTCCTCGATCGCAGCGGCATATTCCGGGTGGCCCTTCATTAGCTTGGCCAAGTAGTCGTTCAGCCTAAAAAGCAAATTGACGCCAATACTGAAGTTGCTGGCCCACAGCAAGCTGCCGTTCTTGTCTTCAACCAAAACTTTCACGGCGTCCATCTGATCATACCAACCGGTGGTACCCACCACTACCGGCACCTGATGGGCCAAGCACAATTGCATGTTGGGCAGGGCAGAAGCGGGCCTGCTGAACTCGATGGCCACATCGGCACCGGTAGGTGGCGCACCGGCATTGGCCTGGTCTACCCGCAACACCACTTCGTGCCCCCGGAGCACGGCGGCCTGTTCGATGGCTTTTCCCATCTTTCCGTATCCATACAAAGCGATTTTCATGCTGGTGCCGATCGTACGGGTTGTTCAGGGTACCTCTAAAAACTCTGTCCTCCGTCACGATGTTGCGTTTTGGATGGAATTCAAGCGGAGCGTGTCAAGTTTTTGTATTGAATCCTGGGCTTTTTCGATGCGTTCGGGCGCACGTTCCCCTTCAGATAGCGCGTAGCTGAATGCTGCGGAACATGTTGTAGGTGATGTTCACCAAGCCGTTCATGGCGTGTACGCGTGCCTTTCCGATGACATGGAGGTACATCCCGTTCATGCTCATCTCCATGAAGCCGAAGATGTGCTCCACCCGTGCCCGTGTCTTGGATTTCGTGCGGTTGGATGCCTTCTGAGCATCATCAAGCGGCTTGTTCCGGTAGCCTTTCTCATGCACGTGGTTCTTCATGCCTGTCTTCCCGATGGCCTGCTCTTGCTCCTTCCCTACATAGGCAGAATCTCCATGCATCGGCTGGCCCTCGTCTGTGCTTTTGTCCAACAATGCTTCAAGTGCTTGGCTATCATGCACGCTGGCATCGGTGGTGACATACCGTAAAATGAGTTTGCTGCCGCTGTCCGCTTTCACGTGGTTCTTGTAGCCGAAATAGTTCACCCCGTTCTTCTTCGTCCAGCGCGCCTCAACGTCCTTTTGTGCTCTGCGGGGTGCATGCTCGGCGATACTTTCCGGAATCCCACCCTCCTTGATCGTCTTGTTGTCGTCACGGCTGTTGCGCTGTCTTGGCACCTCAACGAACGAGGCGTCCACGATGCGGCCTTCATTGACAATGAGTCCCAACCGCGCAAGTTCTCCAAGGAACCGTTCGAAGCATTTATCCACCAACCCTAGGTCGGTGATCCGCTCACGGAAGTTCCATACCGTACGACTATCAGGCACATCGTCCGAGATGGTCAGGCCCAGGAAGCGCATGAACGACATGCGGTCGTTGATCTGGAACTCCACCTGGTCATCCGACAGGTTGTAGTACCGCTGAAGGATCAGCACCTTGAACATCAACACATAGTCGTAAGGAAGGCGACCACCCTTGCCCGCTGGTTCGCGATGAAGGCCATCGGTGAGCAGTTCGCGGAAGACCTCGAAATCCACTTCACGGCCCAGCCGTTCCAACGGGTCCCCTAACTGGGTGAGTCGGCTCAACCGGATGTCTTGATCGAAAAAGCCGTAGTCCCGATGCCGCTTGAATCGTTTCATGCCGCGAAGAACGGATCAAATGACCAATTCTGGGTTTTTAGAGGTGCCCTTCAATGCAATTGCACGCTAAACGAGAATCCGGCAGCACCCTGCGCCATCAACCCGATGGAGGGGCCTGCCCGCAGCGTGAGGTCTTCACCCACATCGAAGCGGACGAAGTAGCCGTCCACCGTGGCATCAATGATGTTCAGGCCGTAAACCAGGCCGGCGGCCACGTAGCTCAGGTCCTGCCACCGCTGATAGGTATCGGCCACGCTGCGCAGTTGTGCGGCAGTGTACCGCCCTTCGAATTCGTCCGCGCGTCCGTTCACCACGTCCAAGTAGGCTGTTTTGTACCGCTGGAACTCCTTGTTGTTGTCCTGGATGAACCAATAGCAGGTGGCCAATCCGCCAAGTACGATGGGCGCCTTCCAGTATTTGCGGTTATAGACCTGGCCGGCACCGGGCAGAATGGCCGAGTAGATGGCCGCACGGCCCGGTTGGTGGCGTGCACGCCAGTTGAGGGGGGCGCTGGTGTCCGCCTGCGCGGTGCCGCCCATGCTCGTGGCTTGACCGGCAACGCCCACGGGGGTGCCGCCTGCAAGCAGCAACAAGGGAAAGGTCCAACGGGCCATGGTACCCATGGTGGCAAAGATCGGTCGGCGGCATCAAACCCCCTTGTATTGCGGGCATGGGTTATCTTGTTCGCCGGGGCAGATGGCGTTGAACCCGGCCGTTCGGGCGCGGGCAGATCAGTAACTGGTCATGCGGGGAAGCCTTGGACTCACCAGTGCCTTGGTGCGTGCTCCGGCACTGCGCGCTGCCATACCCTTTATTACGGGTTTGATGTTGGGCCGGTGGTTGGCACCGGGCTTGGTGGTGCCATGGGTGGTCGTGCTATGCGCCCTCAGCGGTTGGCTGTACGTTGCATTCCGGCCCCAGCGGTACGGCCTCCGCTGGCTGAACGGAGCTTGGTTGTTCGTGCTGCTGGCTTGCTTCGGGGTGCTGTGGCAAAGCCTGCGTTCCCCTGCGGGGTGGCCCGGCCATGTTGCCACGTTCCCCGGCGCTGTTCAGGGTTGGCACGTGCAGATCCAGGAGGTGGCCTCGGCCAACGGGCGGACCGTGCGTGCCTGGGCCGGGGTGCATGCGGCTGTGGAGGGCGGTGCGGCACGGCCCGCCAGCGGGGGAGTGCTGCTCACCCTGCTCACTGACAGCAGCCGGCGTGAAGTACAACCGGGTGATGGGCTTGTGGTTTCCAGCATCGTGGTGCCCATCGTCAAGGAGCCGGACCCCGGCGGCTTCGATGTGAGGCAATGGGCCGCCAGCCGCGGAGTGTTCCACGAGGGTTTCGCTCCAGAGGAGCAATGGGCGTTCCTTGACGCTCGGCCTGCCGTGCCCGGCCTGTTCGAGCGGATACGCACCCGGATCACGGGATGGCTCCGCAACACCGGATTGGCCGAACGGGAACGTGCCTTGGCCAAGGCCTTGCTGTTGGGCATACGGGATGAAATGGACAAGGACCAAAACCAGGACTTTGTCCGCAGCGGCACCATCCATGTGCTGGCCGTCAGTGGCACCCATGTGGGCATCATCTATGTTGCGGTGCTGTGGGCATTGGTGTTCTTGGGCAAGAAGCGGCACGGGCGCCTGCTGCGCGGTGCAATGGCCTTGGCGGCATTGTGGGCCTACGCCGGGATCACGGGCTTTGCCCCGTCGGTACTGCGGGCCACGGTGATGTTCTCCCTGTTCACCATCGCCGAAATGGTGCGCTGGCGGACCAGCTCCTTGAACAGCTTGGCCTGTGCCGCGGTACTGCTGTTGCTATGGGACCCGCAAATGATCGACCAACTCGGGTTTCAGCTCTCCTTCTTAGCCGTATTGGGCATAGCCGTTTTCTACAGACCCTTGCACCAGGTCTGGGCACCGCCCAATGCAGTGGCCGGTTTCTTCTGGTCGCTTGTGGTGGTGAGCATGGCCGCGCAGGCGTTCACGGCACCGTTGTGCCTGTATGTGTTCCAGGCCTTCCCGGTCTGGTTCCTGCCGGCCAACATGGCCATTGTGGGCTTGGTGGGTGTGGCGGTATACGGCGGCATCATCCTGCTCGCCGTCCATGCGGTGCCTGTGCTGGGCGCCTTAGTGTCGGCTGTGATGAAGTGGCTTTTGCTGCTACTGGGCTTGCTGGCCGGATTTTTTGCCGGGCTACCGGCGGCATATCCTGCCATCCGGGTGGGCTTTTGGGGCATGGCGGGGCTGTACCTGCTACTGGCCTTTGGCGCCATCTGGCTGATGCAGGGCCATCGCTGGGCACGTACGGCGACCATGGCGACGCTGTTGTTGCTCCTGTGTGGATGGGGCTGGACCGCGCACCGGCGCAACGGACAGCGGATGATGGCCGTGTATTCCGTGCGGGACGGCATGGCTTGCGCGTTTGTGCAGGGGCGGACGCTCCATGCGTTCGGCAATGTCGACGATCGCTGGGCCCGGGAAAAGGTGGAAGCGCATGCCCGAAGCGTGGGGGCGCACCGTATCGTATGCACCGACAGCTTGCCGTTCGAGGTGGACTTGGGGCCCGATCGGTTTGTGCTGCTCGCAGCGGACCGCACGGCCGGGGCGGTGGCGGCCAGCCCCATGAGGGCGCGGTCCGTGGTCCTGTATGGGCCGGGCAGGGTGGATGCCGGAGCGATCAAGGGCGCTCCAGGGGCGGAATGGGTGCTGAATGCCAACATGGGCGGCAAACAACGCGCATGGGCGCGCAGCGCATGCAGGCAGCAGGGCGCCAAGGTGCACGATATCCGCCTGAACGGGGCTTATGTTCGCCCGTGATGTTCATCGAAGGGACCAGGTGGAAAAAACTGAGTGACGGTACGCCGCGCGTGTTCCCGGAAAACAAGCCGATACGCGTGCACTTGAACGGCAAGGCGATCTGCTTGGTCCGCAATGGGGGAAGGCTCCATGCCGTCCTGGACCGCTGCCCGCACCAGGGCAGCAGTTTTGCGGGCGGCTGGTGCGAAGGAGGCGACCTCATTTGCCCGATGCACCGCATGGGCTTCAATTTGGCCACGGGCCGCAGCCGCACCGGTGGCATGGACAGCATGGAGGTTTTCCCCGTGGAAGAACGGCCGGACGGGGTGTACATCGGGTTCCAGTACACCACCGTGAAGATCTTCGGTGTGGAGCTGTGGTAGGGAGCTGCCGGCCTAGGCGGTCAGATCTCGGCCAGTCGCATCGTTTCCTTCAGCCGCACGCCTTTTTCGGTGCGCTCCACCAAGGCGCATTCCGTGGTGCTGTCGTGCTCAAAAAAGAGGATCGACCCCTGGTCGGCCGCTTGTTCCAGCACGGGTGCCTTTTCCTGCATGCTCAGCAAGGGGCGTGTATCATAGCTGATCACCCAGGGCACCGGTATGTGGTGTGCGCTGGGTATCAGGTCGGCCATGTAGATGAGGGTGCGCCCTTTGTAGGCGATGTGCGGGATCATCATGGCGTCGGTATGGCCGTTCACCAGCAGCACGTCGAACCCGGGGAAGAGCCCCTTCACGTAGGACGTGTCCGTATCCCGCGCCCGCTCTACCTCCACAAACTTCAACTGGCCGCTTTCCCGTATGGGCAGGATGTTCTCGCCCAGGAAACTGGCCTTCTCGCGCGGGTTGGGCCGGGTGGCCCATTCCCAGTGGTATTGGTTGCTCCAGTAATGCGCATTCCGGAAAGCGGGCACCAATTTGTCGCCTTCGCGCCGGATGCTCCCTCCGCAATGGTCGAAGTGCAGGTGGGTAAGGAACACGTCGGTCACATCATCCGGGGTGAAGCCGTGCTTCTTCAAGGAGCCCGCCAGGGTGTCGTCCCCATGCAGGTCATAGTGGCTGAAAAATTTGGCGTCCTGCTTGTCCCCGATCCCGTTGTCGATCAGTACCAAGTGGCCGCCCGTTTCCACCAACAGGCAGCGCATGGCCCAGGTGCACAGGTTGTTTTCGTCGGAAGGGTGCCGCTTGCTCCAAAGCACCTTGGGCACCACGCCGAACATGGCACCTCCGTCCAGTTTGAAGAATCCGGTATCGATGGTATAAAGCTTCATGGGGAAGATCGGCCTCCGCAGTGGGGACCGGGCCAAAGGTCGGCACAGCGGCTGGAAGGCCGGTCAGCGATCACCATGGGCGGTGAAGTTCCATGCGTGGGGCCTTGGCGTGAAACCAGCGGAACGGGGGGGCGGCACTGGCCGATCGCGGGCAAATGCTGAAGGACCGGAAAAGCAAGCCTGGTTCATGGCGCGTAGGGCGCCAACCGGCCGAAGGTCGGCGGCTACAGGCGCCGGTTATTACCGAGGCAACGCAAATTGCCTCATTATCCGTACTTTCGCGGCCCCTTTTGCGGGAAGGTTCGTGCAGCAGCACCACGGACCACACACCAACAACCTTCCGGGCGGTGCTGCCAGGGCCCGGGATACAAACAAGGAAGGAACGTATGTCATCAGTGGAAAACAACAAGGTCGTCTTCGCCGCACCTCCGGCCGATTTCGATTGGGAAGCCCTGGAAAATGCCACGCCCGGCACTTCGGCTGACCGCAAGCAAATGGAGGATGCCTATGAGAACACCCTCAGCAGCATTTCCGAGAAGGAAGTGCTCATGGGCACCATCGTGGGCCTGAACAAGAAGGAGGCCGTCATCAACATCGGGTACAAATCCGAGGGCGTGGTGCCCTTGAGCGAGTTCCGCTACAAGCCCGACCTGAAGATCGGCGACCAGGTGGAGGTGTACATCGAGAAGCAGGAGGACAAATCCGGCCAGATGATCATCTCCCACAAAACGGCACGCGTGCACAATGCCTGGGGCAAGGTGAACAGTGCCATGGAGGGCAATGAGATCATCACGGGCTATGTGAAGTGCCGCACCAAGGGCGGACTCATCGTGGACGTGTTCGGCATCGAAGCCTTCCTGCCCGGCAGCCAGATCGACGTGAAGCCCATCCGCGACTACGACCAGTACGTGGGCAAGAACATGGAGTTCAAGGTGGTGAAGATCAACCAGGAGTTCAAGAACGTGGTGGTTTCCCACAAGGCCCTGATCGAAGCCGAGATCGAGGCGCAGAAGAAGCAGATCATCAGCGGCCTGGAAAAGGGCCAAGTGCTCGAGGGCACCGTGAAGAACATCACCAGCTACGGCGTGTTCGTGGACCTGGGCGGCGTGGACGGACTGATCCACATCACCGACCTGAGCTACGGCCGCGTGAACCACCCCGAGGAAGTGGTGAAGCTCGACGAGAAGATCAACGTGGTGATCCTCGACTTCGACGACGAGAAGCGCCGCATCGCCCTCGGCCTCAAGCAGCTCAGCCCGCACCCTTGGGATTCCCTGGACCCCAACCTCCAAGCAGGGGACAAGGTGAAGGGCAAGGTGATGGTGACCACCGACTACGGTGCGTTCGTGGAAGTGGCCCCCGGCGTGGAAGGCCTGCTGCACGTAAGCGAAATGAGCTGGAGCCAGCACCTGCGCAGCCCCAAGGACTTCCTCACCGAAGGCCAGGAAGTGGAAGTGCAGATCCTGAACATCGACCGCGACGAGCGCAAGATGAGCTTAGGCATGAAGCAGCTCACCACCGACCCCTGGCAGGACATCGAGTTCAAGTACCCCGTCAACTCCCGCCACACCGCCAAGGTGCGCAACTTCACCCACTTCGGCGTATTCGTGGAACTGGAGGAAGGCGTGGACGGCCTGGTGCACATCAGCGACCTCAGCTGGACCAAGCGCGTGAAGCACCCCAGCGACTTCTGCAAGATCGGTGACGAGATGGAAGTGCAGGTCCTGGAAGTGGACAAGGAAAACCGCCGCCTCAGCCTGGGCCACAAACAAGTGGAGGAGAACCCTTGGGAAGTCTTTGCCGACACCTTCAAGGTGGGCAGCATCCATGAGGGTACCCTCATTGCCCGCTCGGGCAACACCTTCACCGTGGCCCTGCCATACGGGGTGGAAGGCACCGTGGCCCTGAAGCAACTGCGCAAGCAGGACAACAGCAAGGCCAACTTGGAGGACAAGCTGCCGTTCATGGTGCTGGAGTTCAATGGCGAGGCACGCCGCATCACCCTGAGCCATACCCGCACCTTCGAGGAAGGCGAGGAACCCTTGGAGAGCGCCCCTTCAGCCAAGCGCGGCCGCGGGAAAGCCGCCGAGGATGGAGGCCAAAGCCCCAGTGTCCGCAGCATCAACGAAAAGGTGGAGCGCTCCACGCTTGGCGACCTGGACGTGCTGAGCGACCTGAAGCATGCCATGGAAGACAGCGAACGCGCCAAGGCAAAGACCAAGGCCAAGCCCGAAGAAGGCGCTGCGGAATAACCCGCACTGGCACGATCAATGAAGGAGGGCGGTCCGTGGTGGGCCGCCCTCCTGCTTTTAGGAAAGTAGGGGCGGGGAGGCTGCTGCTATCTTGGCCCCCGCATGTTCAGCTCCATTTCACGTGCCGTGCTCAAGATCATCGGGTGGAAGGTGGTGGACCACCGGCCCCCCGAGGTGGGCAGCGTCATCTATCTGGTGGTGCCCCATACCAGCAACTGGGATTTCTTTCTCGGCTTGTTCGTGCGCAGCGCCATCAAGCTCAAAGCCAACTACCTGGCCAAAAAGTCCTTGTTCGATTCACCCTTAGGCTGGTGGTTCAGGTGGCTGGGCGGCTACCCGGTGGACCGTTCCAAGCACAGCAACATCACCGACCAGATCATCGCCTACTTCAACACCGTGCCGGGCTTTGCCGTGGCCATCACCCCGGAGGGCACGCGCGCCAAGGTGGAGAAGTGGAAAACCGGCTTTTGGCACATCGCGCGCAAGGCCAATGTGCCCCTGATCCTCACCAGCTTCGACTACAGCAGGAAAACGGTCACCTTCAGCGAACCCTTCCACGCGAGCGACGACCTGAAGCACGACCTGGCCACGCTCACGGAATACTTCAAGCCTTTCGTGGGGAAAAACCCGCAATAGTTGCGGCACTGTATTTGCCGGAACACGCGCCATGCATCCTGTTCGAAACCTGCTCGTCCCCGCTCTCTTCATGCCCGTCATCCTTGCCGCACAGGCCACCTTCCCGCCGCTGGAAGGTGAAACTGTCCAGGGGAATTCCGTCCGATTGCCAACCAACGGAAGCTGGAGCATAATGGCCGTGGTGGTCGGCAAGAAAGCGCAGCCTGCATTGGAAGAATGGTTCGCGCCAGCATACAACCGCTTTGTGATGAAGAGCGGGTTGTTCGCTTCCAGCTACAGCGTCAACCTGTACCTGGTGCCAGTGTTCACCGGGCTGGACAAGGCCGCGTACGGCCCCAGCATGAACACCCTGAAGAAGCGGGTGGACGCGGACTTGGCCAAACAAGTTGTTTTCTTCAAGGGTGATGCCGATGTCGTTCTGCAAGCCTTGGGCATCAGGGACAGGAACATTCCCTACTTCTTCACCGTGGACCCGCAGGGCAACATCGTCCACCGGGAATCCGGCAAGTTCTCCGTGGAGAAGCTCGATGCCCTGGAAGCCCCGCTGCTTTGAACAGGGCTATCGGGCCTGGAGTCCGCAACTGGCGGCTGAATTTGAAGTTTCGACTGGTTGTGAGTTGAAAGATGTTAGTTGTCAGGGCCGTTCCAACGAGTTCTGACCCGGATTATGAAGTAGCTGACGTTGCGAGAGCCGGAAACGCACAGCCACAGGCATTTTCGTGACGAAAGCGGGGCCACGCTCCCGGTGAGGAACGAAAATGCGTGAAACGCACTGTGGTAAAGCGTTTCCGGGTCGTAGTAGTCAAGCTACTGCATATTCCGGGTCTGAAGGTACTCCGTAGTTCAGAGGGGGCAACCCTAATACCTGGATTATGCAGCAGGGTTCGTTGCGAGGGTCGAAATCACAAGGACAGCGCGGGTTTCACCGAGAAGGAATAGCACAAGCTATTGTGCCGAGGGGAAAACCGGCGAAGCGTACGCTGCCGCAGTGATTTCGGGCCGTAGTAGAAATCCTGCTGCATATTCCGGGTAATACGCGGGCGTAGGTTCAAACTCAGCGAATTGGCCACCGCGCGCCGTATGCGGGGTCAACCCTAACAACTGACAACGAACAACTGATCGAAATCGCAGGCTCAACGGGCGGTTCAGCCCGAGGGTCCTGCTGTTCTAATTCCCTGGCATCTGCCCGCCATTAACTTCGCACCCCGCAAAACACCTACATGAACACCATGCAGATCACGTCCACACTTGCCGGCATCGCCTTGGCTTTTGCCTGCGGCACCAACACCACCACGGCAACAGCTGAAACCCCCACGGCCCAACCGCCGGCCACTCCCGTTGAACAGGCGGAAGCCGTACCGCAGACTGCAATTCCCGCAGACACCGCCGAAGGCCTCTTTGCGATCATCACCACCCGCTTGGGCACCATCAAGGCGAAACTGGCCTACCAGGACGCACCCTTGACCGTTGCGAACTTTGTGGCGTTGGCCGAGGGCAAGCAGCATAACAGCGCCAAGCCTGACGGCACGCCCTACTACGACGGCACCATCTTCCACCGCGTGATCTCCGGGTTCATGATCCAAGGAGGCGACCCTGCGGGCACTGGTGCCGGCGGGCCGGGCTACACCTTCCCCGACGAGTTGGACCCTTCCAAGGCATCCGCGAAGGAGGGCTATAAGCGGGGCGTGATGGCAATGGCCAACCGCGGGCCAAACACCAACGGCTCACAGTTCTTCATCATGCACCAAGACTATGGCCTTCCGCTCGCCTATTCGATCTTCGGCAAGGTGGTTTCCGGCATGGAAACCGTGGACAAGATCGCCACCCTGCCGCGCGGCCCGCAGGACCGGCCGAACGAGGAGGTAACCATGCAGGTGAAGATAGAGGCAGTAGGCAAGGATGCCAAGGCTTTCGATGCGGTGAAAGTGCTGGAGGCGAACAAGGCCAAGTTCATCACCGGCCGGTAATTGACGTGTGAACCCTAAAACCAGGAGCAACGTGGAGAACAACACATTGGGCGAAGGACTCTTCGCGGAGATCAAGACCAACAAGGGCACCATCGTGTGCCAATTGGAGCACGAAAGAACGCCGCTGACCGTGGCCAATTTCACGGCCTTGGCCAAGGGTGAACGCCAAACCAGCGCCAAGGCGGCAGGCGTCCCGTACTTCGACGGCATTGTGTTCCACCGCGTGATCGCGGACTTCATGGTGCAGTGCGGTGACCCCACCGGAACAGGACGGGGAGGCCCCGGCTACGTGTTCCCGGACGAGATCGTGCCCGGCCTGCGGCACGACAAGCCGGGTATCCTCAGCATGGCCAACGCCGGCCCGGGCACCAATGGAAGCCAGTTCTTCATCACCCATGTGGCCACCCCGTGGCTGGACGGCAAGCACACCGTGTTCGGCCATGTGGTTGCCGGGCAGGAGGTGGTGAACGCCATCGCCCAAGGTGACCACATCGTATCGGTGGAGATCCTTGCCAACGGCACAAGTGCACAAGGCTTTGATGCCAAGGCGGTGATCGAGAAGAACCGCGACAAGTTCCGGGTGCGCTAACGGCGTCCCCCGTGGATGCCGGCACGCCCCGCGCCGCCACGCCCGCCACCATGGCCGCCGCGCCGCCCGCCACCGGGTGCGCGGCGGTCCTTGTTTGGGCGGGCGCCCTTCACCCCCTCCGCCCGGTAGGCCGGGCCTTCACCGAAGCCGGCGGGCAGGGGCAGCTTCTCCACAGGGTAACCGATCAATTTCTCAATGCGGCCGAACTCGCGCATGTCCACCTCGGTGATGAAGGTGATGGCCTGCCCCTTTTTCGAGGCCCGGGCAGTGCGGCCCACGCGGTGGACATAGTCTTCCGGGTCGCGCGGCACGTCATAGTTGATCACCAGGTCGATGTCGTCGATGTCGATGCCTCGGCTTACCACGTTGGTGGCCACCAGGATGCGCAGCTTGCGGTTGCGGAAATCCAGCATCACCTGCTCGCGCTCGCTCTGCTCCAGGTCACTGTGCATGGCCTGGGCGTCGAAGCCTTTTTTCTTCAGGTGCCGGGCCAGGTTGCGCACTTCCACCTTCCTGCCTGCGAAGATGATGATGCTCGTTGCCTCGTTCACCCGCAGGATGTGCTCCAGCACCGGGGCCTTCTGCGGCTCGTGCACCACATAGGCCTCCTGCTTCACACCCTCGGCGGGTTTGCTCAGGGCAATGCTGATCTCCAGGGGGTCGCGCAGGATGTTGCGGGCCAGCTCGCGGATGGGCGGGGCCATGGTGGCGCTGAACATCAGCGTTTGGCGCTCTTTGGGCAGGAATTGCACGATGCGGTTGATGTCGTCAATGAAGCCCATGTCCATCATGCGGTCAGCCTCGTCGAGCACCAGAAACTCCAGGCCCTTGATGGCCACATAGCCCAGGTTGAGGTGGCTGAGCAACTTGCCGGGCGTGGCGATGATCACTTCCGTGCCTCCGGTCAGGGCCGCCTTTTGCTGGTCGAAGGAGGAGGCATCGCTGCCGCCGTACACGGCCATGGAGGTGATGGGGGTGAAGTAGGCGATGGCCTGCATCTGCTGGTCGATCTGCAGGGCCAGCTCGCGCGTGGGTACGATCACTAAGGCACGGATGGAACCTTCCACCTGGGGTTTGTAGCCATAGATGACCTCGATGAGCGGCAACAGGAAGGCGGCCGTTTTGCCCGTGCCCGTCTGTGCGCAGGCAATCAGGTCCTTTCCGTCAAGTACGGCAGGGATGGCCTGCGCCTGGATCGGTGTGGGCTTGAGGATGCCCATGGAATCCAAGCCTTGCAGGAGGCCGGGATCGAGGTCGAGAGCACGAAAGTCGGATACGGGTGCGGAAGTTTCCAATGGAGTATGGCGTGAATGGGCCGGTGGCGAAAAAAGAAAGCGCGAAGGTAGTCCATCAGCCCCGCTACCTATGAGGCCTTGCGCATTTCCTCCAACGGGAGCGTACGGAAGGTGAACTGGAAGGAGGTGGTTTCCCCCTTCAGCAGGCGTATGTCGCCTTCCAAGCCGGCTGCCCACGTGTGGAGCAGCACTCCGTTGAGCGTTCCATTGCCCAAAGACGCGCCGGACAGGGCCCCGCTGGGATCCGTGTAGAGCAGTTCGCATTGCGCCGTGCTGATTTGGCGAAGCCCGAAGCGTATTTCCCTGCTCCCGGCTTCCGGCGTACGGTGGCGCGCACTGATCCGTGCCAGCTCCGAGAAAAGCAGGCTGACCAACACCATCGTTTCGACTTCCATGTCCAATTCGGCCACCTCCACGGTGAGGTCCAGTTCCTCCCCATGCCCGGACTCCCGGAACACGTTAACGGCCAAGGCATTGAAATGGGCGGGGAGGTTGATCTTGCCGATCCATTGGGATTTCTTCAGGTTCTCCCACACCAACGACAAGATGCCCAAGCGGTGCCGCAGGGCGGCCCAAGCCGCTGCCGGGTCGCGGCTCCCGTCGTTACGCTCGAGCACCTCGGATAAAAGGTGCAGCAGGCGGATGCCCAGGTCAACGGGATATTGCAGGCTGGCCAGTTGCTTATTGCGTTCATGCACTTGGCTGAGCGCATCTTCCAGGTGGTGGTTCTGCGCTTCAAGCCCGGTGCGCTCCTGTTCCACAATCCTGATCTGCCTGCCGATCACCCCGTTACGGAGGCGTGTGTGGCGCAACCGGCGTAAACGGACGGCCTGCAGAGCGATAAGCAGCAACAGGGTTACAATCACCGCCGCGCTGCCCATTGAGACCCAACGGCGTTTTGTGCTTTCCGCCGCCAGCGCCGAGCTTGCCAAGTTGTTTTGGCCGTGCAGCTCCTTTAACTCCTCCTCTTTGGCGCGTGCATCAAACAAAAGATACCGGCGCTCGCTGCGGATCATGCGATCAGCATTGAACATCGAATCCCTGGCAAGGATCTCCTGTCTGCGGGTGTGCAGAGCTGCCTGTAGGTCACCCTGGCCTTCCTGGATGGCGGCCAACAGACCGAGTAGATCCGGCGTGGTTGACCATGCGGACGGAACCCATTTCTGTGCTTCGCGGAAGGCCGAACGCGCAGCCGCCCAGTTGGCAAGTGCGGCATTGGCGCGCGCGATGGCGAACCAGATACGGGCGGTTTCCTGCGGGTCCGCGATCAGGTTCTGGTGGCGCAGAGCTGCATGCAGCACGGATAAGGCATCAGCTCCCTTGCCCCGCGCGGCCAATTGTTCACCTTGGCGGTATTGCACGCGTAATACGCCCAATTGATCATTCACCTTGCTAAAGGCGGCCAACGCTTCTTCGCTTTGTTTGCGGAATTCCTGCTCGTGCCCCTCATCCATCAATAGGTCCATCAGATCAAGGCAGGCATTGCCGACCGAGGCATGGTCGGGCGTGCCCCGCAAGAGCAGAACAGCCCGTTTGCTGGCAGCCAGGGCCCCCGAATGATCACCGGATTCCTGCGAAACCTTGGACAGCACGCGCCAGTCGTCGGCCATCACATGTCGATCGGCCGAAATACCCGTCATGTTCGCCACCCGTAGGCAGGTCGCCAATGCGGAATCCAAGCAGCCGTAACTCACTAGCAGGTCGCGCAGCTTGCGCGATTCCCGCAGCACCAGGTCCTGCCTTCCAGTCTCTTCGGCGGCTTGCACCCGGGACCTGAACCGTTTGAGCTCACGCAACCGGTCCACATGGATAGACGGTACGGCAACCGCAGCAAGTCCAAGACACAGGAACACCAAGGCCATGGGGCTCCGAAGGGGGGGAAGTAGCATGGGGGGCTCATACGGCAGGGCCCGCCCGGGAGTTGCGCCACGGCCGGATGTTCCGGGGCAATGGCCGAACCTGACTGCAGAATAACAGGGAGCGGGGATTATCTTTCGGGCCTGAACCATTGAATGCCCCCACACATGCAACGAACCATACCCCTAAGCGCGTTGACCTTCCTGCTCGCTTCATGGTGCTTGCCCGCGACGATGAGCGCGCAAGGCTGCACCAACACTTCCGCCTACGGCACTGCAACCCCGAACGCGGACGGTACCCTTACCCAGATCTCCTCTTGCTCCTACATGAGCGAATACAGCACGGTGAACGGGGTGGTCGCAGGGGCCAACTACGAATTCACCATTACCGGAGGCGGGTACATTACGGTACGGGAAGGAACACCCACCGGGCCGGCCATCGCCCAAGGGTATTCCCCGTTAGTGGCCACGGCCACGGCCAATGGATCGCTCTATCCGCACTGGACCGTCAATGACCTGTGCGCCACCGCGAGCGGCTGCCAGACCACCACCGTGCAGTTCCTGCTGAACTGTGTGCCCCCATCGGCCACAGTGACCTTGGTGGATGATTGCGCGAACAACCAGTATTCCTTGGATGTGAACGTCACGAGCGTGGGTGATGGCGCCAGTGTGGACTTGGTATACAGCGTCAACGGAGGGCCGGACCAAACCGACCCCGGGCTTTCCACGGGTGTGCACACCATCGGACCCTTTACCGTGGGGCAGTCAGTGGACCTTACCGTAGCGCATGCCACGGACCCCATGTGCAACCGATACTTTACCGGATTGGGCACGGCCAGCAACTGCCCGATCATTTTGGAATGCGGCGGGGCGCCGCTGGATCAGGCCTACTGTTATACGAACAACGACAACCACCACTGGTTGTACCAAAGCGACAACAATGAGCAGCTGATCATGATCTTCTCGGCGGGCAGCGTCGAATCCAGCACCTGGGACCACCTCCGCATCTATAACGGGCCGAACAACCAAAGCCCGTTACTGTATGAAAACCCATCGGGTACCACGAACATTGCCGGTGTACAAGTCATTGCATCGTCGGGCCAGATCTACATGGAGATCACCTCGGACGGCTCGGGAAGCTGTGCCACCAACAGCACTTGGGGCTGGATATGGCAAGTGGGCTGCTTGGATTGCACCTCGCCGCAGGCCACCTACAATGTGGTGACGGATTGTGCTAACATGCAGTACAGCATTGAAGTGAACATCACGGAACTGGGCAGTGATCCCTTGCTGGACATTACCAATAACAATGGGGCCCCCACGGTGCAGGCCGATGCGCCGGGCACGTACACGGCCGGCCCGTTCCCTGCTGGCACACCCACGGTGATCACCTTGTCCAACGACGTAAACCCGCTGTGCAACGTGAGCTCCACCGCCATGGTGAACCCGCTGTGCCCAACGATCATCCAATGCGGGGGCAATGTGCTCAACGAAACCTACTGCTATCAAAACAACGACAACCATGCGTGGCATTGGCAAGCCTCCTCCAACAACCCGTTGGTGATCCAGTTCTCAGCCGGTACCATTGAATCGGCTACGTGGGATCATTTGCGCGTGTTTGACGGCCCGAGCAACAACTCCCCATTGTTGTTCGAGCACATTCAAACCAGCCAGCTCAATCTGGCGGGGCTGGAGCTCATCGCCAGCGGTACGGACATCTACATGGAGCTCACTTCGGACGGGTCCGGCAGTTGCCAAAGCAGCACCCAAACGGAATGGGCGTGGGAAGTGGGCTGCATGGATTGCACCAACCCGGCCGCCACATACAGCATGGTGGAGGACTGCATCCACCACAGCTACTCCATTGCCGTGAACGTGACCGACCTGGGCTCGGGAGCCTTCGTGCGGATCGCCAACTCATTGGGCACGGACACGTTGGCGAATATTCCGACAGGTCTTACCATGGTGGGGCCTTTCCCCATGGACAGTACGGTGATGCTGACGGTGCTGAGCGAAACGAACAACCTGTGCCGCATTTACAGCCAGGAGTTCAGCTCCAACTCACAGGCATGCGTGGACACGGTATGCGCCGCTACTGCGTACGAGTATTGCTATGCCAACAATGACACCGCCTGGTTTGCCTACCAAGGTATTGCAGGCGTACCGTTGACCGTGGAATTCCTATGGGGCACTATGCTCGTGAATGATTTTGTACAGATCTACAACGGGCTGGCCCCCCTGCCGGCCAACTTGCGATGGCAGGGCAACTTGGATGGCGACATGACGGGCTGGGCGGTGAACACCACCAACGGGTTCCACACCATGCTGGTGCGCATCGTGTCCAACGCAACGGGCTCTTGCGCCACCGGGGAGACGCAGCTGCCTTTGCATTGGGTAGTACAATGCGGGGCCGTTGGCATTGATGAAAACGGCAGTGCGGAATTCGCCGTGTATCCAAACCCCTCCGACGGCCAGTTCACCCTTCAGCTTCCAGCAGGGGTGCACGGCACGGTGGACCTTCGCGTAACGGACTTGTCCGGGCGTACGGTACATCATGAGGTATTCGGGGCCAACGGCAGCCCGAACACCTTCGACCTGCACGGTTTGCAAACCGGAAATTATGTGGTGAGCATCACCACCAACGACTGGGTGAAAGCACAGCAACTCCAGATCATCCGCTAAGCCAGCACCGCACAGTTGGAAAGGGCTGCCCCATGGGTGGCCCTTTTCATTTGGGCCCGGGGAGAGCGAGGGCTTCACGCTGCCGGTAGCATGACGGGCCCGTGCGCCGGTATCCGGTGAACAGAAGACGGGGCCGGTTCATGCCATGCACGCCATCGGCAACGAGCCGGATCTTCCCCGATGATCAGGAGGGCTTCAATGAGCGGCTGGAACAGATCTTGTCGCCCGGAATACCCTTGTACCGCAGGGGCAGGTGGGACGTGGACTTCCGCCGAGGGTATGCGGCACGGCAGCATTCCCGGGGCGGCAGCCCGGCTACGGAGCAGGAATTATTTTTCTGACCGGTGGAACACGGCCAGTTCCTTCCCGCCAAGAAGGATAAGATCACCATCCTTCACCGACCAGGTGCGCGCAAGGTTGAGCGCCTCCAGGAAGCGGTCTTCGGTCTGTTGGGTTTCCTGGCAATACATCCGGGTGGCCGCCAGGCCGGGGAAGGCGATGGAATCGCCCCAGATGCGCATGGTGCCGAATACCCGGTTGCAGCCCGCGTAGCCCGTAACGTTGGTGCCTAAGCTGTCGATGCTCAGAAAAGGCGTTTCCACGCCCTCGGGCATGCGGACCGCTTCGCCGTTGAGGCTGGCCAGCACCCATTTCGCGCCGGATGGACCAGCGGTTGCGCCCGCGCTGGCGGTCTTTTCGGTGCAGGTATTGGCGCTCAGGACCAAGCCCATCAACAAGGCTGCCAAGGGGATCATTGGTTTCATTCCGTACCGGTCCGGGGTTCTATAGTTTCCGATCAGTTGTTCAGCATCACCGGCATCACCAGCATCAGGATGTCCTCGCCATGTTCGGAATCTCCGGAGGGGAGCAGGATGCCCGCGCGATTGGGTGCGCTCATTTCAAGGATCACGTGTTCGCTGTCCAAGTTGGTCAGCATGTCCATCAGGAAGCGGGAATTGAAGCCGATGACCATGTCCTGGCCTTCGTATGCACACGTGAGCATTTCGTTGGCCTCGTTGGCGTAATCCAGGTCTTCAGCGCTGATGGCCAACTGGCTGCCGGTGATGTTGAGCCGCACCTGGTGGGTGGTTTTATTGCTGAACAGGGATACCCGGCGGATGGCGTTCAGGAAGCTTTGGCGGTCGATGCTGAGCTTGTTGGGGTTTTCCTTGGGGATCACCGCCTCATAATTGGGGTACTTGCCATCGATCAGGCGGCACACCACCTGCATGTTGTCAAACGTGAAGGAGGCGTTGTTTTCGTTGAATGCCAGGCTCACTTCGGCATTGGTGGCCGCCAGGGAGTTCTTCAGCAGGTTCAGGGGCTTCTTGGGCACAATGAAGCTGGCCGCCTTGGGTGAGCTGATGTCGCTGCGGGTATAACGGACCAGTTTGTGGGCATCGGTGGCCACGAACCGCACGGCTTCCTCGGAGAGTTCAAAGAAAATCCCGCCCATCACCGGCCGGAGGTCGTCGTTGCCGGTGGCGAAGATGCTCTTGTTGATGGCCATTCCCAGCGTACCGGCAGGCATGCCCACCGTGGTGGGGTCCTCCAGCACCGGGCTCTTGGGGAACTCAGCACCGGAGAAACCGGTCATTTTGTACTTGCCTTGGTCGCTGCTGATCTCGATCCCAAAGTGCTTGCCGTCCACGCTGAAGGTCAGCGGTTGCTCGGGGAACGCCTTGAGCGTGTCCAGGAGCAGCCGCGCGGGGATGGCCACACTGCCCTTGTCCTTGGCTTCCACGGCCATTTCCGCCGTGATGGTCGTCTCCAGGTCGCTGGCGGTGATCGTCAGTTTCTTGTTGTCTATTTCAAACAGGAAATTGTCGAGGATGGCCAGGGTGTTGTTGCTGGCAAGAACGCCTTGCAGGCCCTGCAGTTGCTTGAGCAGAGCGCTGCTGGAGACGATGAACTTCATCTGGTGGTCTTTTCAGTTATGCGTGATCGCCCGTTCCATGGGCTTGCGGGGCGGGGCGCAAAGATATCCGGGCGGGAGGGTGGCAGGGCCAGGTGTTATCAACAACGGCGGACCTTTATCCACATCCGCCGGTGCGGGCACGGTTACGGGGCCGATGCACGGGGAGCTTGGAGGGTGGAGGCTGGCCGGGTAACCCGGTCCCACCAAAAGCGTTGCACCAACACCAGGGCGGTATCGCCTACCAAGGCGTACATGCGGTTGATGTCCCCGGTCATCGGCTCGAAGCTGAGGTCCTTGGCGCCAGGGTCGGCGGCCTTGTACCAGAAGGGGATGCGTTGCACGCCCCGGGTGCTTGTGATCTTCAGGACATACAGCGGCGTTGAGCGCAGGAGCGAATCGCGCTGCCCGGGTGAAAGCTGGCGGGCAAAGCCCTCGAAACTGCCGTTGCGCAGGGCGAGCATCAGGTCCTGTACCCGGGCGGTATCCATGGCCATGGCCTGCCCGTTGGCATCAAAAAGGCGGAGGCTGTCGCCCCCTTTATAGGTGATGCTGAAGCCTTGCCCGGGTTCGGCTGGCACTTCCAGGTCCACACGGCTTATCTCGGCGAGCCTGGGGTAGTAGGTGACCCGGCTGCTGCGCCAGTCGTCGATCACCGTGTGGAACCGCGTGTTCAGCACACCGGTAAACCCGGCCATGCCCATTTCAAACGGCACCCCGCTGCGACCCTTGCCGGGGATCTCCAACACCATGTAAGTGCCATAGTGGTCGGAACTGGAACCGCCCACCCACCAGATCTTCGAGGGGGTCTTCCCGCCCTGGTAGATTTCCACCTTCTTGGCGGTGCCGGCCATCAGGCGCAGCACATTGGCTTCCATGCTTTTGGGAACGGGGGCGCGCAATTCCACCAGTTTGAAGGTTTCCAGCAGCAGGTCCACCTGGAAGTTCTTTGCCGGCATGCCGTTGACGGTCCATCCGTCCGCCGTACGCCTGAGGTCGGCGGTGCCGCCGGTTTTTTCCGCAATGAAGATGCGGTCCACCGAAGCGGTGTCGGCCACGGCAAAATCGGTCAGGGCCCCGGCCAGCGTGCTGCCCGTATTGCCCTTCCACAACCACCAGGCTACGGCCGCCAGCACGGCCAAGGAGAGAAGTGGGATCCAGCGTTTAAGCATCGGGGCGGGTGTAGCGCCGCTTGCGCAGCAGGTGGAACGCCAGCGCCCCGAACAGCCCGATGAGGATGGGCAATACCACGTTGGCCACTTGCACTTGCACGCGGTCCGTTTCGATCAAGTGGGGGTCCAGCTGGCGCAGGGTGATGGCCCGTGAACGGATGCTGATCAGGCTCTTGTCGTCCAACAGGTAGTTCATGGCGTTGAGGAAGAACTCGCGGTTGCCGAAGATCTTGGCCCGGGCGGCCCGCTCATAGCCCAAGGGGTAGTAGGTGCCCCGTTCCCGGTCCACCGGGTTGGCGAGCGCATCGCCGTCGCTTATGGTGATCTGTGCGGTGGGCCGGCTCCATTCGCGGTATCCGATGGCCTTCAAAACACTGTCCGGCATGTCGAGCTTATCGGCAAAGGCCGACCGGAACTTGCCCTGCGTAAGCACGGCCACGGTTTGGAAGGGCGTGTTGTTCTGCTCCAGGCCCAGGTCCATGTCCACCACGGCCAAGCTGATCCGCACCGGGTTGCGCAGCACGCGCGTGTAGCGCGAGGTGGTGAGCAGGATGGTGCTGTGCGCGCTGTCTATGCCGATGGTGTCGATGCTGCTGGCCATGCGCAGCCGCACCGGGTCGATGTTGGCCACGATGGGGTGGTGGCCTCCGGGTGTGATCAGCGGCTCGAAGGGGAAGGGGCGGGTTTCCAGCTTGGGCTGGTCGCCGTATGGCCGGGTGTACAGTTGAATGGGGGCGCACTGCTTGTCCAGCAACAGGTTCTTGTTGATGCGCACCCCGTAGGCGAAGAGCAGGTTGTCCAAACCCAGTTCCAGGGGCGTGGCCATGGAGAACTGGTTCACGCGCAGGCTGTCCAGGTGCGGGTCCATGGCATCCAGGGCCCACAGCACCTTGCCTCCGTTCATCACGAACTGGTCCAGGATGAACCGGTCCTTCTCCCCGAACAGGCTGTCGGGCTTGGCCACAATGACGGCATCGAACTTGTTCAGCCGGAAGGTGACGCCATCGGGCCGGTCGCTGAGGGCATCAATGCGGCCGTCCAAGCGCACGCGGCTCACGTCGTACTGTTCGTTCAATGCATCGGTCAGGCTTTGCACCGGCAAACGGTCCAGTTCGCCCTGCCCCTCGATGAAGGCCACCTTGGCACGGGCAGTGGCGGTGATCTGGCGGATGGCACTGGCCAGGTCGTACTCCAAGTTGTTGATCGACCGGTTCACCGTTTCCGCGTCGGTGGCGCGCAGTTGCGACTTGAGCAGTTGCAGGGGCAGTTTCTTCCCCTGGAAGCTGATGATGGCACCGGGCCAAACGATCACCTCGCTCTGGGAGCCCTTCCCCCGGGTGCGGATGCTGGTGTACTGGAGCCCTTCTTTCTGCAATTGCTCGTACGCCTTGTTTCGGGTCTCCTCATCAAGCCCGGCGCTGGGGTCCGTGAATTCATACTGGAGCAGGTCCGGGTTGCGCACGCGCATTTCGTCCAGCAGGTCGCGCAGGCTGGTGCTGAGCCGCTGGAGGTCGGCGGGCAGCTCCCCACTCAGGTAGATCTTCACGAACACCACGTCCTTGAGGCTGTCCACCAGTTCCATGGTGGCCGGGGTGAGGGTATAGCGCTTATCCGAGGTAAGGTCGGCCCGAAGGCGCGTGAACGACCCGATGAAGAGCACCAGCAGCACGCTGGCCACGCCGATGGCGAACTGCAACAGCCCGGCGACTTTCCTCGTGGTGCGTTTGGCCAGGTCCATT
This sequence comes from Flavobacteriales bacterium, assembly GCA_023957375.1. Lineage (GTDB taxonomy): Bacteria > Bacteroidota > Bacteroidia > Flavobacteriales_F > PHOS-HE28 > PHOS-HE28. Next base: position 519,971 of record JAMLHB010000001.1, read on the forward strand.
ACCAAGTGCGGCTTTGGAGCACCGTGCGGGTGGCCATGATGAAAATGGCGTCCACCCCCAGAAAGTAGAGCACGTCGCGCAGGTCGATCACACCCCGGCTCATGCTGGCGTAATGCTGCTCGATGCCCATGCCCTTCAACGTTCCTTCCAAGGCGCCGATGGAACTGAAATCCGCCAGCATGTCGAAGCCCACGTACAGGATGAAGCACAGGAAGACCGCCACCAGGAAGGCCACGATCTGGTTTTCGGTGAGGGCGCTGGCGAAGAGGCCCACTGCCGTGAAGGTGGAGGCCAGGAAGAACAGACCGATGTAACTGCCCCGGATGGCACCGTTGTCCAAGCTCCAGGCGGGCACGGCCAACCGGCCGATGCTGTACCAGTACAGCAAGGTGGGCAGCAGCGCCAACACCACCAGCAGCACTGCGGCGAGGTACTTGGACAGCACCAGGCGCAGTTCGGAAACCGGCTTGGTCAGCAGCAGCTCCATGGTTCCGGTGCGGCGCTCCTCACTGAAGCTGCGCATGGTGACCGCCGGGACCAGGAACAGGAACACCCAGGGCGCCACTTGGAACAGCGGGCCAAGGTCGGCATAGCCCAAGTCCAGGATGTTCCCGGGAAACACCCACAGGAAAAGCCCGGTGATCAGCAGGAAGACGCCAATGACCAAGTGGCCGATCAGCGAACCCAGGAAAACTTGGACCTCCTTGCGGATCAACGCTCCCATGTTGGTGTGGCTTTGCAGCCCATGCCTGGCGCGGGCCGCGAGGCGCGAAGGTAAATGCGGCGAAGGCCCCGGTGCCGGCCTTCCCGGGCAACGGCACCTGTTGTTGGGCAAGATTGGCAATGGGCCCCGCCCGGCATCAGAACTCGATGGTCGTTTTACGGGGTTGGCGCTTGGGCTTCTTCGGGATCTTGGTCGCGTCGGTGTCGCAGTAGTTGCGCTTGATGAAGGCGGCATCCTTTTCGCCTAACCGCATGCTGCGCGACCAGTCCAGGCAAGCCCGCTCCTTGTCGCCCAAGTTGTAGTAGCAATCTGCCCGGTAGTAATAGGCGTCGGCCAGCTCGGTGGTGTCCGTGGCGATCACTTCGCTGAACTTGGTGATCGCCTCCTGGTAGCGCTTGCCTTCGAAGAGCAGGACGGCCAAGCTCATCAGGCCCCCGGGGATCGAGGGCTTCATGGCCAGTGCCCGGGAGATTTCCGCAGCGCCTTCCTCTTCGTCGTATTGCGCACCCTTGATCACGCCTGACAAGTACAGGGCCTCGGGAAATTCATCCGAGGGTTGGAGGGCTTTTCGCACGCTCTTCAACGCCGCATCCAGGTCGCCGCCCTGATACAGCGCCCATGCCCTGTTGTACCAGGCGTCCACATCGGCGGGGGCCAGTTCCAACGCCTTGTCCGCCTCGCGCAATCCGGCCTTGGCCTTGCCCTCGGTGATGAACAAGGCACTGCGGCTCACATACAGGCGGGGGTCGCCGGCATCCAATTGCTCCGATGTTTTGTAATCCGCCAAGGCCGCATCATGGCGGTGCTGCCGCTGGTGGATGTCGCCCCTCAATTTGAACGCTTGGGCCAAACCCGGTTCCAAGGCAATGGCGCGGTCCACCCGTGCCAAGGCACTGTCCAATTGGCCCGCAGTGTACGCTGCGTTGGCCGATGAAAACAACTCGATGCCTGGGGATTGTGCGAAGCCATGCACGGGAACCAGGGCCAGTGCCGGGATAAGGATGATGTATTTCATGCGGGGGGAGTCGTGTCTTCCCGGGTGCCGGGATGTTGCATGTGGTGTTCCACCTCCAAGGTCCATGCCGCGGCGGGAGCTGCGAACAGGGCCTTTACCACGGGCCAAACATCCGCAAAGGTCGCCGATCTGCGATAGGCCTCCAAGGATTCCGGTGATTCCCATTCGCTGCGGGTGAAGAACACCGAACGGTCCTGCGTGTCGCGCAGCAGCTCCAACATGCGGCAGCCCGGGGTGGCGATGATCCGGTGGCGCCATCCATTGAACAGCTCTTGGAAGTGCGCTGCCTCCCCCGGTCGGAAAGTCATTCTGACAAGGCGGACGATCATGCGTGGGCGACGGTCTTCGCCGGCACGGCTGCCAGTTCCAGCAGTACCGGATCGGTTACGCGCAGCCCCAGCAGTTGGGCTGCACCTCCGCCATTGCCCACCGCCCCTTTGTTCACCGCCATCTCCAGCAGTCCGGAATCACCGAAAAAGGCTACGCGTTCGCCCACCGGAACATCGGAATAGGTCTTGTGGATGGCGGTGATGTCGTGGCGCGAGGCGCCGAAGGCGATTTTGAAGGCATGGTGCTTCACCACCGATGTGAAAGCTTCCTTGGTGATGTTGGTGATCACGTTGCCGTAATGGTCCACGTGGATCACTTCCCCCCGGATGGTGTCGTTGTTCACCACCGGCCGCACGTTGATCTGTTCGCGCACTGCCGCCAGTTTGCGGCCCAGCAGGTCAATGGTGCCGCCCCGGGCTAAATGGCATGCGGCCTTCACGAAGACATGCTTGGTGGGAAAGGTGAGCCGCCCGTCGTCCGGCTTCAGGGTCAGCTCCACCACCGTATCGGGCTGCCCGTCGAACAGCAAGTGGAAGATGCCGCTGTCCGCGCCGACAAAGAAGTGCCCTTTGAACCCCGCCGCTACATGGGGGGTTTGGCCGTCGGCTTCCGGGTTCACCCCGATGATGTGGACCGTACCCTCCGGGAAGTGGGGCCAGGCATTGCGCAGGACAAAGGCGGCGTGCCGGTTGTTGAACGGGGCGATCTGGTGGCTGATGTCCACGATCACGGCTTCCTTCAACTGGGACAAGATGGCGCCCTTCACCGCCGCGACATAGTGGTCGCTGGTGCCCATATCAGAGGTGAGCGTGATGATGGCCATATGGTGAGGGGATAGGCTGGCGCCGTTACCTTCGACCGGTCAAATTTAACCGCACCGCACGCAATCGCGTGCCGGTGGCCAAGCAACAACCCTTGAGCGAGCGCACCATCAGCATCACGACAGCCGATCCAGTGGCTGTTTTAGGCCCCAACGACCGGAACCTGCGGTCCATCCGCGGGATTTTCCCCAAGCTCAGCATCATGGCGAGGGGCAACGAGCTGCGGGTCACCGGGCCGGGCGAACTGGTGGAAACGTTCATGGAGCGGTTTGAACAATTGCAGCGCCATGTGGTGAAGTACAACGAGCTGCCCGAAAAGGTGTTGGAAGAGATCATGCGCAGCGGCGACGGGGAGAGCGGTGACCACCCGGACGGAGGCGGGGTGATCGTACACGGAAACTTCGGCCTGCGGATCAAGGCCCGCACGCCCAACCAGCAGCGTTTGGTGGAAGCCGTGGCCGATCACGACATGGTCTTCGCCGTGGGCCCCGCAGGCACTGGTAAAACCTACACCGCCGTGGCTTTGGCCGTGCGGGCGCTGAAGGAACGCCAGGTGCGCCGAATCGTCCTGACACGGCCTGCGGTGGAAGCCGGGGAGAACCTGGGGTTCCTGCCCGGCGACCTGCGCGAAAAGCTGGATCCCTACTTGCAGCCGCTCTACGATGCGCTCAAGGACATGGTGCAGCCGCAAAAGCTGGTGGAATACCTCGAAGGCGGCGTGATCCAGATCGCCCCGCTTGCCTTCATGCGCGGCCGTACGCTGGATCATGCCTTCGTGATCCTGGACGAAGCCCAGAACGCCAGCCTGCCCCAGCTCAAGATGTTCCTCACCCGCATGGGCCGCGATGCCAAGTTCATCATCACCGGCGACGCCACCCAAGTGGACCTCCCGGACCGCGTGCACTCCGGCCTGCTGCCCGCCGTGGAACACCTACGCGGGGTGAAGGGCGTGGCCGTGATCGACCTCGATGAAAAGGATGTGATCCGCCACGAGCTGGTGACCCGCGTGATCGCGGCCTTCAAGGACATCGAGGAAGGAAAGCCGCCTGCCTCGAGCACAACGAAACCAACCGAACACAAAGGCAAAAAGCCATGAGCTTGCCGAATACCTTGATGCGCTCGGAGCTGCAACTGCCGGGCGTTGCCGAAGTCTATCACGGAAAAGTGCGTGACGTGTACCACCTGGCCGATGGCCGCACCGTGCTGGTGGCCACCGACCGCATCAGCGCCTTCGACGTGGTGCTGCCGCGCGGCATTCCGCACAAGGGCCAGGTGCTCAGCCAGCTCAGTTGGCACATGCTGCAAGCCACGGCCCACATCACGCCCAACTGGGCCATCGCCTCGCCCGACCCCAATGTGGTGGTGGGCCACCGCTGCACCACCGTGAAGGTGGAAATGGTGGTGCGCGGTTACTTGGCGGGCCACGCTTGGCGCACCTACAACGAAGGCAAGCGCGTCCTCTGCGGCGCCGCGATGCCGGACGGGCTCAAGGAGAATGATTTCTTTCCCTCGCCCCTGATCACCCCCAGCACCAAGGCCGACGAAGGCCACGACGAGGACATCACCCCGGAGGAGATCCTGAAGCGCGGCCTTTGCACGCCGGAAGAATGGGCCACCATGAGCCGCTACGCCTTGGCGCTCTTCGCCGAAGGCAGCCGCATTGCTAAAGCGCGCGGCCTGATCCTGGTGGACACCAAGTACGAGTTTGGCCGCACGGCGGACGGTCGCATCCTGCTGATCGATGAGGTGCATACGCCGGACAGCTCGCGCTATTTCCACCTGAACGGCTATGCCGAACGCCAGGCCAAAGGCGAACGGCAAAAACAGCTCAGCAAGGAATTCGTGCGCGAGTGGCTGATCGCAAACCACTTCATGGGCAAGGAAGGGCAGCAGGTGCCCGCGATGGACGATGCTTTTGTGCAAAGCGTGACCACACGGTACGTGGAACTGTTCGAGAAGATCACTGGGGAAAAGTTCATGCCGGCGGATACGGGCAATATCAACGGACGGGTGCAGCACGCGCTGGAAGGGTATCTTCGGTGATCAAACACTGAAACAGATGCGCCACTACCTGATCATGGCGGCAGCAATGCTGGCCTTTAATGGCCTGCGTGCCCAAGTGCCGGACACCATCTACACGGTCACCGCACCGATCACGCATTCGCTGTGTTACACCAACAACATGGACACGCTGGCGGGCTACCAAAGCGCAGACGGCGCGCCACTCTGGATAGCAATTTGCTCCGGGCACATGGCAGCCTGCTGTGACCACGCCTATCTCTTTGATGGCCCGGATGCAACGGCACCGCTCCTCGGCATGAATTCCGCCGATGAGTCCTTGGCCGGATTGACTTTTGTGGCCAATTCGGGCATGCTCACCTTGCGGTTGGAGTCCGATGCCGCGGTGAGTTGCGCCACGGACGGGTTTGAACCCTTGACGTGGATCGTTGGGCTTGCTGCAAGCTCCGTGGAGTGCCAGCCCTTGGGCATCACGGAGCAGCGTGGTTCAACATTCAATCTGTACCCCACTTTGGTCGATGACCGGGTAACGATCAGCGTGCCGTCCTCAACTAATGGTGGCGGGCTGCTTCAGCTTTTAGACCTAACGGGCAAGACGGTCGTGGTGCAGCACATTGGATCGGGATCCACTGCAGTGGGCACTGCCAGCTTGCCCACCGGCGTGTACGTTGCCTTGCTGACCAACGACGCGGGATCCACATCCCGGCGGTTTGAGGTGGTACACTGAGCAGAAGGGTTCGGGTGTGCGGGGTTGTAGTACGATCAAGTTCACGAAGCCCGGTAGTTCGGGAATTTCGTGAGCAGCCACTTCAACACATCCAATTGGTCCTTCACCGGCGCACGGCGTACCTGGGCCAGCAGTTTGATGGCATCGGGGCGGTTGAGGGTGAGATTTGAAGCACCTTCGTTACAAACTGAACAAATAGCTCTCAAATTTCCGGGGCTATCATCGCCTCCCATGGACTTATCCAAGATGTGTCCCAGATGTAATCGGGTTTTTCGCCCGTTGTCATAAGGATGAGGTTCGCCAGCCGCCGCGCCGCACATCTGGCAGGTAAAGCCGTTCCGGTCCAGTACGATTGCCCTGGTCTCTTTGGAAATATTGCGTTCAAATGCTGGTTTAGGCTTTGCTGAAACGAGTACATATTGACCCGGCTTCAGGTCACTACGATCATTGTGGGTTTGAATGTCGAACCCTTCTTCGTCGCGAAGCTCTCTTACTCGGCGTGCCCATTCACTAATTCCTCCGGATACCTCGCGGAGTGTTGCGCTGTCCAGCACCACACCGATGTGCTCCAAGAAGTACGACCTCAGCTTAGCTCTGGCCCCTTTGCTTGCCATTAGGCGACCATAACCCTTCGTTGTGCAGCCATTTCAAACATCTTTCGAATACTTTTTCCAACGGCTTCAGCAACCGGTGGCGGGAATGCATTGCCGACTTGCCGGTATGCAGCGGTCTTTTTACCGGTAAAGTGCCAATCATCTTCAAACCCTTGGATGCGTGCTACCATTCTGACGGTGAGCTTGGGCATTCCAATAAAATCCGGAGGCGGTGCATGCTCAGCTATGGAGCCTCCGTTGACTCCAAGTTGAGCCCAAGCCTTGCGCGCACGAGAAGGACCGAGATCAGGCCCACCATGCTTTTTTGATCCTCCGACAACCGTTGGCGCTACAGCCTGAGCGCCAGCAGCCCAAACATGAGCGTGCTGCCATCCATTGGCTCCCATCAGATCCAACAACGTGTCCCCAACAGTAGGAGGAGGAAAATTAAATCCTTCTGGCCAGGAGAAATGTTCTGCGTCAATCGGTCGTGTTGCCACGATCACCACCCGGGGCCGTAGTTGGGGAACACCGTAGTTCGATGCATGGAAAAGTTTGATGTGCGGAACATATCCAAGTTTTCGAAACTGTTGGAAGAGTCGCTCCCTATAGCTCTCAAAACTGGGGTCGAGGAAGCCTCTGACGTTTTCGAGCATAACTGCACGCGGTGCGATTTCATCGGTCAATCGCAATGCTTCCGGGAATAGGTCCCGTTCATCTTTTGCGCCCAATTGTTTGCCTGCTACGGAAAAGGGTGGACACGGAACACCCCCTGCCAATAGATCAATACCCCGATAGGGTCGGCCATTGAAACTTGCTACATCGCCTTGGATCACATTCCATTGTGGCCGGTTCACCCGAAGTGTCGCACAACAAGCATCATCAATCTCGACCAAAGCCTCATGGCCAAAACCAGCTTTCTCCAGCCCCCTTGATTGGCCACCGGCTCCAGCGCAGATTTCAACGCTTGTCATGGCTTGGGCTTGATGGATTTTTTGTCACACCGCATGCTGCCAACATAATACTGGGCGTTAGTTCAATTCACGGTAGCGTATGTCGAGTTATGCACAAAGCCGATCGGGGAGCTACAAGATAGTCGCCCTGGCTTCCACAATTGATCTATGCCTCGCATTGAATTGAGTCCTTCAACCACTTTCAGCTCGCCTCAAAGGATACGCACTCAGATGTCATCGATTTTAAGGTTTGGAGCCAAATTGAATGTGCGGCTAACCCGTGGTCCTTGTTCCGCCTGGTGCGGCCGATACCAATAAAGGTAGGTGGCCCAAGCCAGCGCCAACAACGCCAACACCACCACAAAGCCCCAGGCCCAGCGTTCGCGCTGCTTGGGCGTCATGCGTTGCACGCTGGGGTCAAGGGCCATTCGCTTGCAAGACTTATTGCACGCCCAAGCGGTCTTCCAGGTGGCGTTGCAGGTCTTCGAGCAGCGCCTTTTTATAAGCATCCGCTTCTCCCGGAACAGCCTTTCTGATCCGGGCCAAGGCCAAGCGAGCGGCTTTTTCCGGCAGCACTTCCTGGTTCTCCAGTACGGTGAGCACTTCCATGGTCTCGTCGGCATCGCCTTCCACGGCGATCTGGGCTAAGCGTTCCGTCCAGGGTGCCGCGTCCAAGCCCGCGTTCCAAAAGGCGGCGATGGCGGTTTTGCGCACGTCCAGCAATTCCGGCAGGTCCAGCGCCTTGCCCAGTTCCGCTGCGGCATCCTTCACCTTCACCTCAAACAACAAACCTTCAATGCGGCGCTGCCGTGCGTGGTCGTCCGTCTGAGCCAGGGCATGCAAGAGAAGAAGGATGGAATTAGCATCGCCCTTTTCATGGATGGTGGCCAACGCTTCCAAGGCCTGTGCATCATCCGCACTGAGCAGCGCAGCGAACGCCTTGTCCAGTTGGGCTCCCTTCTTTGTTGCCATGGGGCAAAGGTAGGGGGCATGATGCGGGAGGTCTCCTTATGGTTGTCGGTTGTTCGGCCCCAGTTGTCAGGATGCCGGTCACCGATCACCGACCTTTGTACCATGACCTCCGTGAAAGCTTATGCGGCGCAAAGCGCGGAATCACCGCTTGCGCCATTGTCCATCGACCGCCGCGACCCCGGCCCGCACGATGTGGTGATAGACATTGCCTACTGCGGCGTGTGCCACTCCGATGTGCATGCCGTGCGCAACGAGTGGGGCCGCACGCGCTATCCCATCGTGCCGGGGCACGAGATCACCGGGTATGTGGTGGCCGTGGGGAACGAGGTGAAACGCTGGAAACCCGGCGACACCGTGGGCGTGGGCTGCATGGTGAACAGCTGCCGCGAATGCAGCGCGTGCCACGAGCACCAGGAGCAATATTGCGAGCGTGGCATGACCGCCACGTACAACTCCATCGACAAGCGCGGCGACCGTACGGTGACCAAGGGCGGCTATTCCACGCGCATCGTGGTGAATGAGGATTTTGTGCTGCGGATCCCACAGGGCATGCCGCTGGACCGCACGGCCCCGCTGCTGTGCGCGGGCATCACCACCTATTCACCCTTGCACCGGCACGGCGTTACCACTGGTGCCAAGGTCGGCATCGTGGGCCTGGGCGGCCTGGGCCACGTGGCTGTGAAGATCGCCAAGGCACTCGGCGCGCATGTCACCATGATCAGCCATTCCGAACGCAAAAAGGCGGATGCCGAGCATCTGGGCGCCGACGATTTTCTGCTCACCCGCGATCCGGAGGTGTTCAAAAGCCATGCGAAGCGCTTCGATTTCATCTTAGACACCATTTCCGCCAACCACGATTACAACGCCTACCTGAACCTGCTGCGCCTGGACGGCACCATGGTGGTGGTGGGCCTGCCGGAACCGGCACCGGTTAGCGCGGATACCTTGATCCAGGGGCGGCGCAGCCTGGCCGGTTCGCTCATCGGCGGGATCAAGGAAACCCAGGAGATGCTGGATTTCTGCGCCAAGCACGGCGTATTGGCCGACATCGAACTGATCCCCGCAAGCAAGATCAACGAGGCCTACGACCGCATGGTGAAGAGCGATGTGCGGTACCGCTTCGTGATCGATATCCAGTCGTTGGGGTAGGGAGGAGTTCACCGCCACGACGCCAAGGGCGCCAAGAAGGGCAGCAGGTACCGCTACAACTACAGCATCCCCCTGGCCTTCACCTCCAAGTATTTGTTCAGCACGCTGGTGCTCAACTGCTCCGGCGCAGTAAGGATGGTGAGTACGCCGTGGCGCTCCAGCTCCTTGGCGATGAGTTCCTTTTCGTGGATGAACTGGGTGGTGATGGTCTTGATGTACACGCTCATGGTGTCGCGGTCGGGCTGTTGCAGCAGGCCGTCCAGCTCGGTGTTGCGGAAGATCACCACAGCCACCAAGTGGGAGCGGGAGAGCAGTTGCAGGAACGGCAGCTGGCGGCGCATGGCGGAGAGGCTCTCGTAGTTGGTGTGGAGCACCAGCAGGCTGCGCTGTGGAAGCGTCCGCTTTACGCGGGCATACAAGGCTTCCATGTCGGTCTCGGCGAAATCGGTGCGCAGGGCGTAGAGCAGCTCCACCACGCGCTGGATCCAGCCCTTGTCGCGCGCGGGCGGCAGCACGGTATGCACGGTGTTGCTGAAGGTGATTACGCCGGCCTTGTCGTCTTTTTTCAGGGCAATGTCGCTGAGCACCAGCGTGGCGTTGATGGCGCGGTCCAGCAGGGTGAGGCCGCCGAAGGGCATCTTCATGGTGCGCCCGGTGTCGATGAGCGAGACGATCTGCTGGGCCTTTTCGTCCTGGTACTGGTTCACCATCAGCTTGGCGCGGCGGGCGGTGGCCTTCCAGTTCACGGTGCGGCGGTCGTCGCCGGGGATGTATTCGCGGATCTGCTCAAACTCGGAGCGCTGGGCGCTGCGCCGCATTTTGCGCACACCGGCGGCGCTGAACGGATCGGCCTGGGCCATCAGCTCGTACTTGCGCAGGTGGATGTAGCTGGGGTACACGGCGACCTCGCACCCCTGTTCCTGCTTGTAACGCCGCTCGGCCAGCCCCAGCCCCGTGCGCACCAGCACGTTGATGGCGCCGAAGGCGTACACCCCGCGCGTGAGCGGCCGAGCGATGTAGTTCAATGCGGCATCACCGGCCGGGCTGATCCGCGTGCGCAGGTCCAGGTTGCGCTCTTGCAGTTGCGGCGGCAGTTCATCCAGCACCCGCACGGCAATGGGAAAGGGGTAGTTGCTCTTCACTGCAACCGTAACGGGGTTTTCGTCGCCGTTGCTCCACTTGGCCAGGGTGCTGCGTTCGGCCTGGATGCCGCCCTTCACGCTGAACAGGCGCACGGCATCCGCCACGGTGAGCACCGCCAGGAGGGCCAACGCGGCCACGGCCACGGGCCACAGCGCGGGCAGCAGGTACGCGCCCACGAAGCAGGCCACAATGCCCCAGCCGATACCGAAGAAGCGCCGGGTAAGAAAGAGCGATCGCAGGGTGTTCTTCACCGGGGTACGGGGACTTTGGCGATGATCTCGGCCACGGCCTCATCCGGGCGGATGCCCTCCATTTCGCGCTCCGGCGTCAGCAGGATGCGGTGGCGCAGTACGGCGGGCAGCACCTGCCGGATGTCTTCCGGAATGGTGAAGTCGCGGCCCTGCACGGCGGCCACGGCCTTGGCAGCGCGCTGTACGGCAAGGCTGGCGCGGGGGGAGGCCCCGAGCATCAGGTTGCGGTCGTTGCGGGTGGCATGGGCGATCTCGGCGATGTAGCGCACCAGCTTGGCGTCGCACTTCACCTGGAACACGAGTCCGCGCAGGCGGGCCAGTTCGGCGGGCGTGATCACGGGCGTTACCTGTGCGGCGTCCATGAGGTGCGGCCCTTCCTGCGCCCGCAGCAGCAATTGTTCTTCCTCCTCCAAGCTAGGGTGCCCCATGTCGATCTTGAACAGGAAGCGGTCCAACTGGGCCTCCGGCAGGCGGTAGGTGCCTTCGTGCTCAATGGGGTTCTGCGTGGCCACGATCATGAAGGGATCGCCCACGGGGTGGGTGGTGCCGTCCACGGTGACCTGCCGTTCCTCCATCACCTCGAAGAGCGCGCTTTGGGTTTTGGCGGGCGCGCGGTTGATCTCGTCCACCAGCACGACGTTGCTGAAGATGGGGCCGGGCTTGAAGGTGAAGGCGGCGGTGCGCGGGTCGAAGATGCTGGTGCCGATCACGTCGCTGGGCATCAGGTCCGGGGTGAACTGGATACGCGAGAAGCCGGTGTCCACGGTGCGGGCCAGCAGTTTGGCGGCGAGGGTTTTGGCCACGCCGGGCATGCCTTCGATCAGCACGTGGCCGTCGCTGAGCAGGGCGGTGATCAATTGGTCGATCACGTTGTCCTGCCCGATGATGACGCGCTGGATGCCGCTGCGGATGCGTTCGGCGGCATCGCGCAGCTCGGCCAGCGGAAGTGCCGGGGTGTAGCCGCCGGTGGGGATGTTTTCTGGTTCCATGGTGTTGAAATGCGGTGCGAGGGTGATAGGGTGCGAGGGTGAAAGGGTGGGGGCTACAACTTGTGCCGCAGCCGGTCCAAGGTTTTGTTCAGGGTGAGCAGTTGTTGTTCGCTGGCCAGTTCGGCGGTGGCGTAGAAGTCCATCAGGCGGTTGGCATGGTGCAGTTCTTCTTCGCCGATGCCGCTGCGCCGGGCGATCTCCGCGAGGGTGCGGTTGTCCCACTCACTTTGCGGAAGGCGCAATTTCCGGCGCACCTCTTCGCGGAACTGCGCGGAGAGCTTGCGGGCCAGGTCAGCATGGTCGCCGCGGAAGTAGTAGAGGCGGCCCATGGTGTCGGCAAAGTCGCGGCTGCTGTTGCGCGGCGGGGCCACCACGGGAATGGCCCGCTGGCGGCGGCGTGCGTACACCAGTACGGTGAGCAGCAACAGGGCGATCATCGTCCAATAGGCCCAGCGCAGCGCGGGCTGGGCGAGGATGTAGCGCAGCGGACTGGTGCTGCCCGCGCGGCCGGCCTTGTAGTATTCATCCCACAGCACGGGCCGGTCGGGCAGCAGGCCGAAGGCCTTCTCCATGAAGCCGCGTGCGTCGTCCTTCAGCAGGTAGTAGTTGGTGAAGGCCAGTGGCGTGCTGCACAGGTACAGCGTGCCTTTGCCGATGGGCACGCGCAGCAGCACGGGATCGTTCCGCCAGGTTTCCGCCAGCACTTGGGCGCTGTCCTTGGCATACCGGCTGAAGTAGTTCCGCATGTCGCCGCGCCCGAAGCGGAATTCCCCGGCCTTGCGCACCGGCTCCACGGTATAGTGCAGCACGGCGGTGTCCCCGAGCAGGATCTCCTTTATGCCCTGTGCGCTCAGGCTGTCCAACGGCTCGTAGCGGTAGGCCGTGGAAAGCCCCAGGGTGTCCTCGATCATGCTGCCAAAACCTTCCGCCGCGATGAAGGCGTTGTCACCGGCCTCCACCATCTTCAGCAGGTGCTGCAGGTCCAGCGGGTCCAGGTTGAGCCAGCGCTCCACGAAGACGTGGTTGACGCGCGGGGTAGCGTTGTCCGGCGACAATTGCCGTTGTGCGGTGGCGTATATCGGTTCGCGCACGGTAGTTACGCCCTGCGGGAAAAGGTCGCCCAAGCGCTGGCGCACTAAGCTGCAGGCGTACGGGTCATTGCGGTACTCGGTGTAGGTGGGCGTCCAATTGGGTTCCTTCGGCGTGATGGTCTCCAGCACCACCAACAGCAGCACGATGGCCAAGGTGGCCCCGAGGATGATCTTTTCCGCCCGGGTCATGGCGTTTCAGCGGGGGTGTGGAAGCGGATGAACACCGGCGCGAGGCTGCGGTACCGTGCTTCATCCAAGGGCGCATCGCCAAACCAGGCCCATTTGAAGAGGAAGCTGAGCTCGGCGAAGGCGCTGCGCCGGGCGGGATCTTTCAACTGCCGCAGGTATTCGCGGTCGGTGCTTTCGGGTTGGAAACGCAGCTGCCCTTCATCGATCAGGAGCCGCAGGGCCTTCAGGTAGTGGAAGCGGATGGCAAGCGGCCACTGGCCCTTGCGCTCGGCTTCCGCCAGCAGCCGGTCCAGGTCTTCGCGGGGCAGGTCTTCACCGATCTCCAGCACTTGCCTGGGCCGTGCGGCGTCGGTGGAAAAACCGCCGTGGAACAGGCGTTTCCGCAAATAGATGGCCACCAGCACCACGGCCGCAAGCAGGAAGGCCCAGTCTAAGTGGCCGAAGATCCAATGTCCGGTCTTGGTGCCGAAGAGTTTTTCCAGTTGCTGGCCGACCCATCGCTTCAGCCGGTCCCACCACAGCATGTCCGTGTGCAGGCTGCGGTCGTAGTCGAAGTCGGGGTTGGTTTGCAGTTGCGCAATTTCCTGTGCATTGAAGCGCACATCCCGAACGTTGACCGGTGCCGTGCTGTCCATGGCCGCCTCCGTGGCCGCTTGGGCACGGGCCGGGGCCATGCCCAGGGCAACCAGGGCGAAGAACAGCAGGGCGAACGCGCGGAACACGGGCAAGGTGCTGCTGTTTCAGGCCGTGGGCGGCATGGTGGCTTGTTCCACGCGTTCCAGCAGGCCGCGTCCTTCCTTTTCTTCCATCAGCGAGAGGGCTTGCAGGCCCACGGGCACCAGCAGCAGCGGCTGCAACAGCACGGTCACCACGCCGGAAAGCATCATGAAGACCGTCATGAACCAACCCATGCGCTCGCCCATTTCCGCAGGGTTTTCCATGCCGCTCATGGCACCGAAGCCGGTAAGCATCATGAAGGGCAGATAGATGAAATAGCCTAGGAAGCCGATCAACATGCCGAGCACCAGCACCAGTCCGAAGGTTTCCCACCAGTGGCCCTTGATCAGCTTGAATGACCGGCCGATGCAGTCCGTGATCCCCGCGCCCTCAAAGGACCGCAGCGGGAAGGCCATGGTGAAGACGATGGCCAGCCACAGTGCCCCCACGAACAGCAGGAATACCCCGGCGAAGATGAGGATACCGGCCAGCACCGCAATGGCGAAGTAGGCGGGAAGCTGGCGCGACGTGGCTTTCCACAGTTCGCCGGTGGTGGGTGCCAGCCCGTGCTGCTGCATGTAGTGACGCATGTATTCGTACACCATGGCATACATCAGCAGCCCCGAGAGGATCATCAGCACATAGCCCAAGGCCATGCTTCCGAAGGCGGCCCCGGGCGATCCAATGATCCCCGCTTGGGCATTGGTGAAGGCCGTGCGGAAGAAGCTCCCGAAAAAGAAGGAAGCCACCAAGTACGGCGGCAGGCAGATGAAGATCAGCGGGCGGTACAGCGTTTTCCAGTTCTGCCTTACGAATTGGAAGCCGGTGCTGATCACCGCGCTGAAGTCACGCTGCTTGCGGAGTTCGATGGTTTCCATGGGTGCGTTGGACATGGTAGGGGTAAAGGATGAAGTAACCGATGATGAAGGCCAAGCTGCCAAAGATGATGCTGAGGTTCACCGCCGGGTGCATGTCGGCGCTGCGCCGCGTGATGAACGACTCGATGAAGCCCGCGAGGATGAAACAGGGCACCAAGCCCACCACGATCTTCATGCCCTGCAAGGCCCCGCGCCGGAAACTCGCCAGGCGCGTGTACGTGCCGGGGAAGAGGATGCTGTTTCCCATCACCAGCCCGGCGCTACCCGCGATCACGATGCAGCTGATCTCCACCGTGCCGTGCAGCCAAATGGCCAGGAGGCTTTCGCGCAGCACGCCCTGCTGGTACATGAAGTACTGGAAGGCCCCCAGCATGATGCCGTTCTGCACCAAGATCAACCAGGTGCCGTAGCTCAGCAGCACGCCCAATGCGAATGCGTAGAAGCTCACCATGATGTTGTTCAGCGTGATGCCGAAGAACATGTCCATCATCCCTGAGCTGCCGTACACGGCCATGGGCTTGCCTTCCTTGATGTTCTCCAAGGTCATGTCCACGTAGCCGTCGCCGAGGATCAAGCGCGTGAAGGTGGTGTCATAATGCGCACTGAGCCCGCCGATCATCACGGCGGTGAGGAAGATGGCGGCGGAGAGCACCAGCTGGTGGCGCGTGCCGGCCAACAGCAGCGGCAGTTCGGTTTTCCAAAAGGTGATGAAGCGGCCCAGGCCCGTGCGCTGGTTGCGGTAGATACGCCGGTGCAGGCCCGCAGCCAAGGTGTTCAGGTAGGCCGTTACCTGCGCGCCGGGGTAGAAGGTGCGGGCATAGCTCAGGTCATCGTTCAGTTCAATGTACAGCGCGCTGGCCTCGTCGGGGGTGATGTCCTGCCCTTGCTGCGCGGCGAGCTGCTCCAGCCGCCGCCATTTCTCTCTGTTCCGCGCTATGAATGCCACTTCCCGCATGGTCGTGCCCGGGATGAAACATAGTGCGCCCATGTTGGCGCATGCGTTGGTTCGTGGCCCGATCTCATAGGTTATTTCCGTTACATCCCGAAAAGGAATGTCCCCCCCTGCTTCAACTCTCCTTTGCGCCACTTTTCCTTCTTCACCAGTTTCCCATTCTCGTAATACTTCCAGTTGCCATGCTTCTTCCCGTCCTTGTAATGCCCCACGATCCCTTGATCGCGAAAAGCCCAAGTGCCCTCGCGCTTGCCGAGCCGGTATTGTCCCTTCACGGTGATGCGGCCGGCTTCATCATATTCCGCCCAGTCGCCGTGGAGGCTGCCCCATCCGTACACGCCGAAGAGAAGCTGCTTCCCGTCAGGATAGAAGGCGCGGTACACGCCGCTGGGTTTGCCGCGCTTGTAGTCGATCGTGACAGCGGTGCGGGTGGTGTCGAAGGCGTATTTGCCTACGAGGCGGAAAGGTTCCATGCCGGTAGGCAGGGGGGGATAGACCACCGCATAAGGGGTGGAGCTTCCTTGCCCGGGAACAAACAGGGTATCGGGCTGGGCCGAGGCCCGGATGGCAAGAAGACAGGCCAGGTGCAGGATGGACTTAAGGTACATGGGTGGCAGGAGGCGAGTTTGCCCCGGATACAATGGTGAAATTGCGGTGCAGGGCATGGCCCTGCCCATCGGTCAAAGTTATCCGGTGGGCGCCTTCGGGCGGGGAGAGCGCCATGCGGTGGATGCCGGTGGTAGTGCCGATGAATGCGCCGTCGAGGTCCCAAAAGAGCGTGGCATCGGCGTTGCGGTGCGCTACTTCCACCACCATGTGGCCCCGGGTGCCGTCCAATTGCACCGGTATCAATAGCCGTGCTCCGGGCTCGGGGTAGAGGATCTCCATGGGTTCGTCGGTTCCCATGGTGCCCGGCGCCCATGGCGGCAGCGGGCGGTACCCAGGGTGACCCAAGGCATAATAATGCTCCATGCCGGGTGGAAGAACGAACCAGGTCGCCATGTGGCCGTCACCTTCGTTGATGCGGTACTGCCCCGAGGGATCCAGCAGAACCCGGCAGTGAAAGGCGCAGGTGGGCGTGCGGAGCGATGTGGGCGGAACCCACAGGGTATCGGCCCGTGGGCAGTCGATACCGGCGCGGTAACCGCTGGCGGGGCAGATGGCGGCCCGTGCCATTTCATCGTACGGCGGTTCAAAGGGCGGGGCGTGCGGCAGCAGATTGAACAGGTCGAACAACAGGGGCGCCGCAGCCAGCGTGCCGGTGAGGCCCGGCCTTCCCTCCCCGCTGGCGTTTCCGGTCCATACGGCAATGCAGTAGCGGCTGGTGAGGCCAATGGCCCATGCGTCCCGATGGCCGAAACTGGTGCCCGTCTTCCAGGAAATGTGCTGCTGCCCGGCAAAGTGGTTCCATCCTTGTTCCTCGGCGGGCCGGGCCACCTCGCGCAGTGCCTTCAGGGTGAAGTGGATGGCGCTGGCACTCAGCACGGGTGGCCCCTGCAACGGTGCGATGGGATCCGATGGCCTGGTCTTTTGCAAAAGCACGTGTGGCGGGCGGATGTCGCCTTGGCGGTAGGGCAGGCCCATGCGCCCGTAATGGTTCAGCACGCGGCCCATGCCGGCATAGGCCCCGGCCAATTCCCACAAGGTGGATTCCGCACCGCCCACCACCAGGGAGAGGCCGTAGTCTTCCGCGCTGCGGTCGATGCTGTGCAGGCCCATCCCACGCAAGGTGCGCAGGGTTCGCTCCACCCCGTGCTGGTGCAACAGGCGCACCATGGGCACATTGAGTGAACGGGCCAGCGCGCCGGAGGCGGGCACGGCGCCGCTGTATTGCTCGTCGTAATTGCGTGGCGTGAAGTTGCCGTAGCGGGTGGGCACATCGGACAACAGCATGTCGGGCGTAAGCTCGCCGCTTTGCAGCATGTCCGCATACAGAAAGGGCTTGAGCACGCTGCCGGTACTGCGCCTGGCCCGGATAATGTCCACATCGCCGGCATGCCGCGCACCGGCAGTGCCCAGGTTGCCCACATAGGCCAGCACCTCGCCCGTGGGCACATCCACGATGAGGGCGGCGGCATTGTACACCTCATTGGCCCGGAGGCGTGCGGCATAGCGGTCGGCGGCCTCCGTTGCACGGTCTTGCAGGGAGCCTCCCACGCTACTGTGCAGCAGTTGTCCGTCGTGTCCTTGTGCATGCAGGGTGGCCAACAAGTGCGGTGCCCGCCGGGGCAGCTCGCGCGTGCGCCCAGGCAGCGGTTCTTCCTTGGCCAACGACCATTCCAAGCTATCGATGGCCTGTACCGCCAGCAGGCGGTCCAACAGCCGGTTGCGCTTGGCCAACAGGGCTTCGTGCCCTTTTCCGGGGTAGATGGCGGAAGGCGCATTGGGAAGTACGGCCAGCGTGGCGCTCTCGCTCCAACTGAGGTGGGACGCCGGGCGGCCGAAATAGCGCCACGCGGCCGCGTCCAGGCCTACCACGTTGCCACCGAAGGGCGCGTGCCCGGCAAACAAGGCGAGGGTCTCCTCCTTGCCGTGCCGCAGCTCGATCCGCAGCGCGAGCAAGGCTTCCATGAATTTTTCCCCGTACGTGCGCGGGCGGTTGCCACGGGCCAGACGTGCCACCTGCATGGTGATGGTGCTGCCTCCGCTCACGATGCGGCCGGCTGCATGGTTCTGGCGCCAAGCGCGCACCAGTGACTGGGGCCGGATGCCCCAGTGCCTGCGGAACCGGCGGTCCTCGAACTGGATCAGGCAGGTGGCAAACCGGGCAGGCACCGGATCGATCTGCGGGAAACGCCATTGCCCATCGGCGGCCACGGTGGCACCCAATAGTTCGCCATCCCGGTCCAGCAACACGGTGGAACAAGGGCTGTCGAACAAGGGCGCGGTGGGCCACCAACGTGCCCACGCAGTAAGCAGCACCACCCCAGCGAGCAATGCCGTGCTTCGTGGATGGGCCCGGGCCCAGCTGCATGCACGGCTCATCATTCCGGGGAAAGCGTTGGGTCCATCCGCAGGCAAAGATGATGCGGCCGCAAGGGCCGGGCGACCAGGACCCCTTGGTGGATGATCGCAAAGGCCGAGCCTTGGCCCCGCGATGCCTGCGGCCAGTACCGGGCATGCTGCAGGAAAGGAATCGCGCGGGGCAATGAAGCTTTCCGCCATTTATCCCCCCTTTCCCCATCTCCGGATAAATTTGAGGGCTCGACCTGTAAACAGACCTCAAGATCAATTGCTGAACTGGAACATTGCCATGAACGTCAGAACACTCTCCATCATTGCTTCAATAGTTGCGTGGGCCCCGCTGGCCGCACAGATCTCCACCGGCGGTATGCCCTATTCATTCCGTGCCGGGATCGGCATGGATGGGATCCCCACGGTGCAAGCCGCTCCTTTTGATGCCGTGGCCGTTGCAACGGCCGATGCCGCCAGGCAGGCGGAAGGGAAACTGCCGGCATACGCGCGTGTGCAAGCCCTGGATGCGGGCCTGGAGGATGCGGGAAGATGGGTGCAGCTGGCCAATGGGGACCGGTTATGGCAATTGCGCGTGACCAGCGCTGGAGCCTTGGCCACGGAGCTCTACTTCGGCACATTCCACTTGCCGGACAAAGCCGTGCTGTATGTCTATGGCAATGGTGGCGACCATGTACTTGGAGGATTCACCTCGTTCAACAACCGGGATGATGGCACCTTCGCCACCAGCTTGGTGCCCGGAGAGTCCTGCATCTTGGAATACTACGAGCCCGCTGCCGTTGCAGGCGAAGGGCGGCTGCGCATCTCGGGGTTGGGCCATGCCTACCGCGATGTGGCTGAAGTGACCGCCGCAGGCGCGTGCGAAGTGGATGTGAATTGCAGCGAAGGCAACAACTGGCACCCGCAACGCGATGCGGTGGTACGCATCAGCATTTTAAGCCAGGGGCAAAGTTTTTGGTGCAGCGGGTCGTTGGTGAACAACCTGCAGCAAAACTGCAAGCCGTATTTTCTGACGGCATTGCACTGCGCCGAAGGCAGTTCCGTTTCGGACATGAACCAGTGGAAGTTCTACTTCAACTATGAACGGAGCGGATGCGGGAGCGGTACATCCCCCTCCAACCGGACGGTATTGGGGTGCACCAAGCGCGGTTCCAGCAACGATGGGGGAGGGAACAGTGGTTCCGATTTCCTGCTGGTGGAGGCCAACAACCCAACGATCCCGGCCGCGTACCAACCGTATTGGGCCGGGTGGGACGCCACGGGCACGGGAAGCACGGGCGGTGTGGGTATCCATCATCCCGCCGGCGACCGCAAGAAGATCAGCACCTACACGGGCAATACGGTGAACAGCACTTGGAGCGGGGTGAACGGCACCCACTGGCGGGTGTCATGGGCGGCTACGGCCAATGGACACGGCGTTACCGAAGGAGGGTCCTCGGGCTCGCCGCTGTTCAATGCCGGCAAGCGGATCATCGGCACGCTCACTGGTGGCGGTTCGTGCTGTGTGGCTGGCGCTTGCGGACCGGGAACGTCACCCTCCGCCTTCGATTACTATGGCAAGGTGAGCTATCACTGGCAGAGCAACCCCGGGTCCGCCACCATGCGGCTGAAAAAATTCCTGGACCCGCAATCCACCGGTACGCTCACCATGGACGGCAGTTACAACCCTTGCGGCCCCGCCGGTGTCGGTGATGTGGACGGGGCGGTGGAGCGCCTGGCGCTTTACCCCAACCCGGCAAGCGGGGTGGCCGTGGTCGTTCTGCCCGAAAACCTCGGCCGTGGGGGCATGCTGGAAGTGCGCGACATGAGCGGCCGTCTCTTGGCCGGGCACCTCTTGCCTGCTACGGGTGAATTCCGCTTGGATACAGCCCCCTTGGCCGGTGGAACCTATTTGTTGCGCGTGTTGGATGGCCCCCGGCTCCTGGCCACGGCACCGCTCATCGTGGTGCACCCATAGCCGACTTCCCTGGTACCGCCGGGGTGCGGGGCATTTCATCCGCGCTCCATTCATGTACCTGCAACCTGCGGAGGCCATACTTCGCTTTTAGCGAGGTACGGCTTTCCGCGCCTTCCTCCACGGTGGCGAAACGTTGCACGTCGATGTCCGTGGTGTCCGTGAACGATGCAGGCCATTGCTGTCGCACCCATGCGATCAAGTGTGGCGTGGTATACATCTCCGTGGTCTCGAACAAGGGCGAGATCTCCACCACGGGACCGTTGCGCCAATTGCCGATGGCATAGCCATAGATCGTGTTTTGCGCCCGGGCTGCGAGCGCCGCGAAACTGAACATCAAGGCTGCGAGGATCTGCTTGCTTCCCATGTGGTACGTTTTGTTGCAAAGTTGTTGCCGAAGCGTCAATACACGCCTTTCGGCCGGGGCGATCGGGCGCGCACCATGTCGGGCCTTTTCGAAAACCCGCCCGGGAAACCGGCGGGGTAACCCTAAAACGTTCGCCTGCGGCCCAGGCGATGAACAGCTACGCTCGAAAGCCCTGCCCGGTGCGTACCGGGAGAGGGCTCTCGTGTCTTAATGTTTCGCCAGATATGGGGGAATTGTGCGACCCCGTCAGGGTCGAGTTTCCAATGATCAGGACATGCAACGTTCTTTGACCCCGTTGGGGTCACCTGAACTGATGCCGAAGCTGACCCCGAAGCGGGTCACACAGCGTAGAATCCATATTCAGCGCAGGTTTCGACCCCGGAGGGCGTCGCACATCACAAGCACGTCGGCGCGAATAATATGACGCGATAGCCCTGCGTACCGGGAAAGATCGAACCGGCACGTAGGCTACTTGTTGAAGGCGCCCATCATCCAATGGTGCTTCTCGATCTGCTCAATGAAGCCCTTCACCATGCGCTCGGTGCCGGCATCGGACAGCCCCATGGCCAGGTCCACCGTCTCATACATGCGATCCACCAGGGTTACATAGTCAGCCAGCAGGTTCTTCACCATGTCGGTGGAAGAGGGCACCGTGGCGTCCTCTTTCAGCGTGCTGGCCTTCAGGTATTCGGAAAACGTGCTCAACGGCCGTTCGTGGAACACACGCACACGCTCCGCGATCATGTCGATGTCTGCCTGGGCTTCGGTGTATTGCAGTTCCAGGTTTTCATGAATGTCGAAGAAGTCGCCACCGGTCACGTTCCAGTGGTAATTGCGCAACTTTTGGTAGTGCACCTGGTAATTCGCCAACAGGGTGTTCAGGGAGTGGGCCAATGCTTTCCGCTCGGCATCCGACCAGCGTAACGAGTGGTTTCGGACGACTTTTCCGGCCGTGCTTCCCTTTTTTGCCTTGATCCCCTTGCCTGCCTTTTGCTTTGCCATGGTGGTTGTGGTTTTTTTGTTCTGGACCAAACTACCCCTCGTTTTGGAGCCAGGGCCTGAGCATGGTCAGCTTCGGTCGGCCGTTCGGGTCTTTTAGGCATTGGGAGGCCGTCCGGTTGTTGCACCGGCATCCGTGCATGGGGCTTGCGCACCCCGTGCGATCAGCCAACGGACCGGCGCCTCTGCCTTTTCCCGTCGATGGCCATGCCGAGCATCACCAAGAATGCGATCAATAAGCCGAGGAACTCGCGCGAATCCTCGATCACCGGTGTGGAGGCCTTCATCTCCCCGGCAATGTCGGGGAACCCTTGCTGCACCCAATGAATGATACCCGGTGAGGCGATCAGCATCCACGCCCCGAAGATCGCCGTTACAGCGGCCAACCACCAGGCCGGATACTTGCCGAAGGCGGCCATGCTGCAGGAAACTGCAACGGCCAAGTAGCCCAGCGTCCAGTGGATGGGGTCGGGGTCGTTCAACTGGAGGTAGGCAAATGCCAGGAAGATTGCGGTGAGCAGCAGGTACATGGTCTTCTTCATCGGGGTCAGAATTCGATGCGGTAGCTCAGGTTGGGAATGATGCCAAGCTGGTACTTGGTCACTACGCCACCCTGGCGGTGATCGTAGTAGCGGAAGGCCTCGTTGCGTGCATTGGTGGCGTTCTGCAAGTCCAGCGCCCACAATCCGGTGCGCCCTTTGCGGTCCCGCTTCAAGTAGATCCGCAGGTCCAACCGGTAGAGGTCGGCCAAGGGTGCATCCCAACCGGGTGCCAGGAAAACCGTTTGACCGATGGCGGTTGAGAGGCGCACGTCGATCGGTTGCTCGCGCATGCCACCCGCCAAGTTGACGCGGGCACTGGCACCCCAGGTGCGCACAAGGTCCTCCTTCTGTTTCCTGAATTCCTTTCCGCCCAGCACGTTCGCGGTGTAACGGCCGTCCCATCGGCTTTCAAGCTCCCCGGGGCCGTCCAAGGTGAATGTGCTCCGGTACAACGATCCGTTGGCTTGGTAGAACAGTTGGTTGGCGAACCGGTGGTCCACGCTGGCCTCTACACCCATGTTGCGGCCTTTGCCGTTGGTGGCCACTGGAAACCTGACGGGCTCGTCCCATGCATTCAGCACGCTCCAGTTGATCGGCACCATGAAATTATCCAACGCCATGATCGGGCCAATGGGCACATCGGTGAGCACTTGCATGTAGGCTTCAGCGTGCACCGACAAACGGCCATTCACCGGGTGGTCGTACCCCAGCACCAGGTCATGCGAACGGGTGGGGCCGATAACGCGGCCGGTACCGCCGGTGGCAAAGGATTGCCACTGCGGCATTTGGGACCGCATTCCCGCGGACAGCCCGAGCACACGACCGTGCCGCATGTGCCATTGCAACCCGGCCCGGGGCTCAGCGATCGCTGTTTCGCTGAACGTGAACCACGCAACGCCCATGCCCACATGGGCCTGTACATGCTCACTGAGGGACCAACGACCACTCACCCAGGGCCTGACCATCCATCCGGATGTGGTGCTGTTCCGCATGCCCTCGATGCGGCGTTCCAGCAGGCTTGTCCCTGCCTCATAATGGAAGCGGGCACCCGCTGCACCTTCCAGTTGCACATGGCCTGCGAGCTTGCGCTCATTCAGTTGCGCTTCCGCGCGGTATCCCACGGCGTAGTCGGGGCGCAGCCGTTCTTCCTCCCGCCTCTGGTACGCCTCCGACAGCACCATCGCAGCGCTCAGGTTGGCCTTGGCGCCCAAGGGGGCACGCATCCTTGCACCTATGGCACCCGTGGTTGAAGTGTATGTGATGTTGCGGCTGTCCTTATCGAATTCCCACACGGCGGTGTCATGTACGGCCTCGAACTTGTTGCTGCTGCTGCCGCCCACGCCGAACAAGTGCCATTCGCCGCGCTTGCCGATCGGCAAGGCCACGTGGAAGCTCAGGTCCTGGTACGTGATGGCCTCATCGCCGAGGTCCACGCCCAAGGCACCGAGCAGGCCCACGGTGGAATACCGGTAATTCACCAAGTACGACGACCGTGTGCTTGTACCGATGGGGCCCTCGGTGCTGGCGTCAAGCCCCATCAGGCCGGCCTGCAGCGTCCATTCGCGGCGTTTTGCGTTGCCATCGCGCAAGCGCATGTCCAGAATCCCGCCCAGCGCATTGCCATACCCCATGGGGAACACGCCGGTCAGCAACCGCGAGGTACCGAGCATCTGGGCGCTCAACATGTTCACACCACCCCCGCTGAGCGTCGGCAGGTCCGTGGGGGTGCCGGCATTGCCCGTATGGTTCAGGTTTACCACCTCCACACCTTCCAGTAGCCAGGCGTTGGCATTGGGTGAGTTGCCGCGGATGCTCAGGTGGTTCGCCTGGTCGTTCACCGCTGCGACCCCGGGCAGGGCCGTTACCAACCGCGCCGGATCGAAGAAGGTGGCGGGCCAGCGCAGGCTCTGTTCCACCGTGAAGGCTTTCACACCCAACATCGCCGGACGTTCCCTGGCCATGGCGCTGATGGTGACCGTGCCCAAGGTATTGGCCGAGGGGGATAGCTCGATCCGCTGCACGCTCTGCTTGCCGGCCCGCAACCACAGCTCGGGAACTTCCAGCGTGTCGAACCCCATGGCCGCCACCCGCAGCGCATAGTGGCCAACGGGAATGGCCGTGATGGAATAATGGCCACTGCTGTCCGTGGCGGCCGTAAGTGACACGTTGCCCGGCGACAAGGCAACGGCCGCACCACGGACGGGCATACCCGAAATGGCATCCACCACCTGCCCCTCCACTGTGGCCATCGGCGGCTGGGCGGCCAATGGCAACAGGGCGGCGATCCATGCGCAGCACGAGGCCCAACGCAGTGCAAGTGAACAGGACGGCATGCTGCGATGTTACAAAAGCAGCCGGAACCAGGTGTGCCATGCGTGTAACAAAGGGTGCAATTCCGCATCGAACCGGGGCAATCAACTGGGATGGCACCTTGATCACCCTTCAACCATGATAAGACAGGTATTGGCAGGCTTGGTTCTGCCTTTGGCGGTTTCTGTTTATGCCTGCGACCAATGCAGTTGCGGTTTATTGCTTGGTGTTCAACCGAAGGACCACGCGAACAATTTCGGCCTTCAATGGCGGATGCGCTACCTCAGGGGCGACTTGATGGCCGTTGGTCCCGAGCTGCTGGTGCTCAAGCATGGTGGTGCACATGGCGATGCACCGCAGGGCACGCAAGCCAGCTACATCGAAACGTACTCGGTGCTGGAGGCGCGCGGCGAGGTTTGGTTCACGGACCGGGCCAGTGCCACGGCCAGCATTCCAGTGCTGAGCAATTTCCAAAGCGTGGACGGCGTGGCGCATGCCGACCTTCAGGCCGTGGGTGACCCGATGCTATTGGTGCGCTACGCCGTGTTCGGCTCCACCTCGGGACTGGATACGGTGCGCTGGCGCCACCGGGTTACCGTCGGCTTGGGCGTGAAGATGCCCTTGGGGCGAAGCGATGTGGTCCAGCACGGCGAGGAGTTGGATCACGACCTGCAGCCCGGCTCCGGAACGTGGGACCCGCTGATGAGCTTGGAATACATGGTGCGCCGCAGAAACTGGGGCGCCGGACTGGGCGCAACGGCCCGGTACAATGGTGAACGGACCGACGGCTACCGCATGGGCCATAGTGGATCGCTTACCGCCGAGGTATTCCGCATCATTCCGCTGGGATCGTTCAAGGTGCTGCCCTCAGCAGGCAGTTATTGGGAGGGGGCCTTGCACGACCGGGAACACGGGGTGGCCGATGCAACAACGGGCGGTCTTGTGGTGTTCAGCCACGTGGGTTGCCGCTTGTGGTGGCACAACTTGGGCATGGCCCTTACTTGGCAGCATGCCTTGCGCAACGACCTTGGTGCTTCCATGGTCCCCAACAGGAACAGGTATACTGCAGGTGTGATTTACAATTTCGGGCAAGAATAAGCGGCCAAAGCGCGGTGCAGAGGGGTTCGCAACGCGATGTTCAACGCCGCAGCATGCTGTAGAGGGCCTTCAGTTGCTCCACATCCTTTTTGCCGGGCCACAGATCGCCGAAGGTGGTGCCCGTGATGCGCATGAAGGCAACGGTTTGGTACATGGCGTTGATGCCGTAGGCGCATGTGGCCGAGATGGCGGCACCGGCCATGCCGAAGCGGGGGATGAGGGTGAACCCGGTGGCCAGCGTGGCCAGCAGGCCCAGGCCCGAACCGATCACGTTGTGCACATTCCGCGCGGTACCGCTGAAAAAATGACTGTAAGCCTGCGTGGCCGCCATGGCCAGGATGCCCGGGGAGAGCAGGGCCACCAGCGGGGTGATGCCGGTGACCTCCGGGCCGAAGACCCATTGGAACACGGTGGAGGGGAGGGCAAGCAACGCCAGCACGCAGATCGTGCTGAAGGCTATGGAGGTTTTCAGGAAGGTGAGCGTGAGCGTGCGTTGCACCTCGCGGTGGCGCGTATTGCTGATCTTGCTGTACAGCACCAGCGCCAAGCTCTTGGGAACCAACCAGGCCCCTTCGGCCAGCTGGTTGGCCACCGTGTAAATACCCAACATGGACGTGCTGCGAAAACGCTCGATCAGCCAGTAGGCCAACCGGTAGTTCATCAGTTGCATGCCATTGGCCAATTGCACATACAAGCCCTGGCGCAGCAAGGTCCGCAACACATTCACCTGGCCGTGTGCCCGGGTCGGCGCCCGCTTGTTGATGGCCCACGTGCCCAGCACCAGTGTGGATGCTGCGGACAGATAGGCGGCGTGGACATAGGCCATGGCATCGGCATCCGGCACGCGCGCCAGGAACGCGAAGGCGGCCACCAGCACCGCAGCCTGCACCACGGCGATGTAGTTGTTCGCCCGGATCCGTTGCTGGCCCACCAGTACGCTCAGGTGGATGGCGCCGATGCTCTGGATCAGGGCCAGTGCCGCCACATGCAGCGCATAGCCTTCCGGCACCAAATGCAACAAGGTGAGGATGCCCCATCCGGCCACGGTGGCCACCACGGCCCAGGCATAGCAGGGTGGAAGCAATTTGCGCAAGGGTACGCGCGGCACCAAATAGATCAATGCGCCGCCGCCCATCAGGTCCATGCCCAAGCGCACCAAGGTGATGCCCAGCACCACCAGCCCGATCACACCCAAGCCTTCGGCCCCTAGGCGGTGCCCGGCCACCACGGCCACCAAAAGGCCCATCACCGTGGTGGCGATGCGCGAGAGGATGGTGCCGGAGATCGCCTTGAGCATGCCTGCCATCAGCCTTGCTTTGTTTACCGGGCCCAGTTCCGCCCCGCATCACGCCCTTCCGTAGGGCCGGCCAACGGCACGAGGCCGGTGGTGCCACACGCTGCGGTGGTGCAGGACGCGGGTTCAACCATGCTTGATGATGTGGCGGTAGGCATCGTCAAAAGCTTGGGCAACCACCGGCTGGCTGAACCGGCTTACCGCGTAATCGCGGATCGCTTCCGGGTTGTAGGCTTGCCTGCCTTCGGCCAGGGCGACCATGCCGTCCCGCAAAGCGGCCGTATCCCCACGGGGAACCAGTATGCCACGCTCGGAACTGAGGTGTTCCGGGATGCCGCCCACGGCCGTGGCAAGCACGGGAAGCCCCGTGGCAAAGGCCTCCAGCATCACGCACGGCAGGTTCTCCACATGGCTGGGCAGCACGAAGGCATCGCTCTCCCGCATGTGCCGTGCAATGGTGGCATGTTCCGCCGCACCACTGAAGCGGACGGCACCGGGTCCCAAGCCCAGCCGCTCGGCCGTAGCTTGGTGCGGGCCTAGTTCACCATCCCCCAAAATGTGCAGTTCCAGAGCGGGTGCTTGGTGCTTGGCCGCCGCAAAAGCTTGCAGCAGGCCGGTAATGTTCTTGACCTCATCCACCAGCGTGGATACGTGCAACAGGCGTGTGCGGGCAGTCGTCCGAGGGGTTTCGGGCAGATGGAACTGGTCCGTGTCCACCACGTTCGGGATCACACGGAACGGCGCATGGAAGCCGTGGCGCCGGAGCGCCTCGGCCAATTGCAGGCTTACCGGGCACAGCATGGATGCGCGCCTGCCCGCTGCACGCATGGCCATTCGTGTGGCCAAGGGAAGCCGTTGCACGGCGTTCAGGTGGTAGCCGCTCCAATTTTCGCTGACCAGGAAGGGGAGCTTCCACCGGCGTTGCGCCAACCAGAGCATCGGAGCCGTGGCATGAAGGATGTTGCCGTGCATCACTTCGAAGGGGCCCGAATGCTTCTGCAAATGCGCAATGCGCCGGTACACGGCCCGCAGGCGTTGGAGCGGGTCCGTGGCCGTATACAGCACATGCTCGGCAAGCCGGCCCGTCGAGCGTGTCTCCCATTCCATGCCCTTCGCACTGTTGTCGCGAACGGCATGCACCACGGTGACATCGTGCAGGGTGGCTACCGCCTCGGCATGGCGCTGCACGAAATTGCCCAATGTGGCGTGTGTACGGTTCGGGTACCAGCCGGGCAGAAAAAGCACATTCATTCAAGCGCAAAGTAAGTGTTGCAGGGGGTACCCCTATATTTGCGGCCCGTTTGGCGGCACGCCCGGCGGAAATGGTGGATGTAGCTCAGTTGGTTAGAGCGCCGGATTGTGGTTCCGGAGGTCGCCGGTTCAAGCCCGGTCTTCCACCCAGGAAAGCCCCGTGAGGGGCTTTTTCGTTGGAGGGGGGCCGTGGAAGGCGCGAACGGGCGGGGTAGTTGCTGGGCATTGGCCTTGCCGCGGCACAAGTTCACTTCAACGAAGTGGCCCCGGTGGGTTCCGGGCTGTCCGCGCCGTGCTTCTTGTCGACCAGCACGGTGGCCAAGCGCCACGGGATCCGTCGTTCAAAGGGGGCCTGCCGCACCGGGCAATCCATGATCTGGCAAATGGTGCATGAACGGGGTATGCACGGGTCCATGTGGATGAAGAACTCCACTTCGCGGCCCGATCCCTTGTTCACTAAGCGGGCCAGGTCGGTGATCTCCGCGTGGGCCGCTTCCACGGTGAAATACCAAGGCACGGTGACGTGGCAATCGATGTGCAGTGCACTGCCGAACTTGATCACGCGGAAGTTGTGCATGTCGATCCAGGCGGGCCTCCGGTGTTCTTCGATGATCCGCACCAGGTCCGCTGCCACGGCCATGTCCGTTTCATCCATGATGCCGCCCACGCTGCGCCGCACCACGCGAAGGCCCTGCCAGCAAATGAACAGGGCAAAGGCGATGGCGAATAGGCTGTCCAGCCAGTGCAGCCCGGTGAGGTGGATCGCCAGCAGGCCCAGCACCAGCACGGCCGTGGTCCACACGTCGGAAAGGAGGTGGATGCCGCTGGCCTCCATGGTGATCGAATGGCTCTGCCTGCCCTTGGTGCGTAACAGAATGCCCAAAACCAGGTTGGCGATGCCGGTGGCCGCGATCAGCAGCATGCCTTGCCCGATGTTGTGGATGTTGATGCCGGTGATCCAGGCTTCGGCAGCCCGGTATATGATCAAGATGCCGGCCACCACCACCATGGAACCCTCCAGGGTGGCGCTGATGAACTCCACCTTGCCATGCCCGTAGGGATGTTCGCGGTCTTTCGGCTTGGCCGCCAGGAAGAGGCTGTACAGGGCAATGGCCCCCGCGGCCACGTTCACGATGCTTTCCAGCGCATCGCTGAGGATGGCATTGCTGCGGGTGATGTGCCATGCGGCGAACTTGATGGCCATCAACACCACCCCAATGCCCAGCACCCACGCCTGAAACCGCACGTTCGTGCGCCCCGCAACCATGCGGCAAAGTAACTGCCCTTGCCGCCTTCTTAGTTTTGGCCCCCGCCACGCCACCACCACCTGCGTGCTGCTTCCACCCGATGAAAGTTACCCGCCTCTTCAACGCCCTGCTGGAAAATGAACGCACCTCAGGGATGTTGCTGGTGATCTGCACCATCATCTCCCTGGCTTTGGCCAATTCGCAACTGCAGCACGGCTACTTGGCCATTTGGCATCATCCCGTGGCCGGCAACAACCTCGAGTATTGGATCAATGATGGCCTGATGGCGGTTTTCTTCCTGATGGTGGGCCTGGAACTGAAGCGCGAGGTGGTACGCGGCGAACTGTCGCGGCGCGATCAAGCCATGTTGCCTGCGCTGGCGGCGCTGGGCGGCATTCTGGTGCCCGCCGGAATCCACATGGTGTTCAACCACGGCACGCCTACCCATGCCGGGGCCGGCATCCCCATGGCCACCGACATCGCCTTCGCCATCGGTGTGCTATCGCTGTTGGGCAGCCGGGTACCGTTGCCCCTGAAGGTCTTTCTTACTGCCTTGGCCGTGATCGACGACCTGGGGGCCATCCTGGTGATCGCCGT
This sequence comes from Flavobacteriales bacterium, assembly GCA_023957375.1. Taxonomy (GTDB): domain Bacteria; phylum Bacteroidota; class Bacteroidia; order Flavobacteriales_F; family PHOS-HE28; genus PHOS-HE28. The sequence goes on from JAMLHB010000001.1 coordinate 550,116, forward strand.
GTTCTATTCCACCTCCCTGCACTGGGGCTATCTCGGCGGGGCGCTGGCCATTTTCCTGGTGCTGCTCGCCCTCAACAAGGCCGGGGTGAAGCATCTGCTTCCCTATATCCTGCTCGGGGTCGTGATGTGGTACCTCATGCTCCACTCCGGCGTACATGCCACCATTGCGGGGGTGTTGATGGCCATGACCATACCATTCGGCGATGGCAGCAGCAAGTCTTCTTCCGGAAGGCTGCTCTATTTCCTCCACAAACCGGTTTCCTTCGGCATTCTCCCGCTTTTCGCTTTGGCAAACACCGGCATTGTGCTGGAAAGCGACTGGTTCAACCACCTGTTCACCCCCAATGGCCTGGGCATTTCGCTGGGCCTGATCGTGGGCAAGCCGGTAGGCATCGCACTATTCTGCGCCGCCAGCGTGGCCCTGGGGGTCGCCGTACTGCCCAAGGGGATTGGTTGGCGGCAGCTCATCGCCGTGGGCGCGTTGGGCGGTATTGGGTTCACCATGTCCATTTTCATCACCATCCTGGCATTCGATGACCCGCATATGGTGGTGGAGTCGAAAACTTCGATCCTGGTTTCGTCAACAGTGGCGGCCATCATCGGATACTTTTGGCTGGGCAGCGTGCTACCCGCACAGGCCGGGGTCCGGAAAGCCCAAGTGTGAAGCAGGGCGTGCCCATGGGGGGCACCGTTCCCGTAATGATGCCCCGCCATCGTGGGGCGTCCTGCGGGGCTGGCTTAGTTTTGCGGCCCTGCGCTAATTGGGTTGAACATGGAAGTAAGGTTGATCGAAGCCGCCTCGGAGATCGGTGCCGGTACACGGGGCACCAGCTTGGGCATGGGCGCCCTGCGGGTAGCCGCCTGGAAGATGGGGAGCGAGCTGTTCGGGCATGCGGAGGAGAGCATCCTGCGCGATGAGAACGACGTGATGTACGAGGATGATACCCAATCGCCCAATGCCCACCATATCGATGGCCTGATCCGGTTCGAGTCCGACCTCGCCTTTGAAGTGTACAAGTTCCAGCGCAACAATGTCTTCCCCATCATTGTGGGAGGTGATCACTCCATCGCCATCGGCTCGGTGTCGGGCACTAAAATGGCGCACCCGGGCGAGCGCATCGGCGTAATTTGGATCGATGCCCACGCCGACATGCACAGCCCATGGACCACGCCCAGCGGCAATGTGCACGGCATGCCCCTGGCGCTGCTGATGAACATTGAAATGAAGGGGCAGAACCGCCCAAGGATGTTCACCCTGGATGCGTGGGACCGCCTTCGGAAGATCGGGGGAAACGAGCCCAAATTGTCCCCGCAGGACCTGGTGATCATCGGGTTGCGGGACTACGAGAAGGAAGAGGAGGCCATCATCAAAGAGCACAACATCAAGGTGGTCACGGTGGAGCAGCTCCGCAAGACAGGGCCTGATGCGGTCGTGAAAGACGTGTTGGCCTACCTGGCCCCATGCGGGAAGCTGCACGTCAGCTTTGACGTGGACAGCCTGGACCCCTCCATTTCCGTGGGAACCGGAACCCCCGTGCCCGAAGGCTTGTTCCTGGACGAAGCCCGAACGTTGCTCACCGGCTTTTGCAGCGATCCCAAAACCGTTGCGCTGGACGTGGTGGAGATCAACCCGGCCCTGGACACCCGGAACGCCATGGCGGAAAATGTGCTCACCGTTATGGAACCCCTGTTCCACATCCTGCGCGCCCGTTGAGCATCGTGCACCTTTTTCCGCGGGCGGCCAGCACCTGTGCGAACCGTTCGCCCTTTCGCCCCTGAAACACCCGCCACGCTCTATATGCAGGCCCCAGCCATGTTCCAAGACCGACTTCAAGCCCAGCTGCTGCCGGTGGTGCTATCCGCCTTCAAGGAACTCTTCGGACCCATCCCCGAAGCCGTGAAGATCGCCTTCCAGCCCACCCGGCCGGAGTTTGAAGGCGACCTCACCATCAACGTGTTCCCGTTCCTTAAGCTCAGCGGGCAGGGGCCGCAACAGACCGCCACCGCCATCGGGGAATACTTGGTCCGGCATGCGCTACCAGTCGAGCGTTTCAACGTGGTGAAGGGGTTCTTGAACATGGTCATCAGCGATGCGTACTGGACGGGTTTCCTGAAGGAAGCCGGCGAGCGGGACATCCTGCAGTTCGGCCCTACAGGCAACAAGGTGATGGTGGAGTACGCCAGCCCCAACACCAACAAGCCGTTGCACCTGGGCCACCTGCGCAACATCTTTCTGGGGTACAGCGTCAGCCGCATGCTCCAGGCTGCAGGCCATGAAGTTGTGAAGGTGCAGGTGATCAACGACCGGGGCATCCACATATGCAAGAGCATGGTGGCCTGGCGCATGTTCGGTAACGGGGAGACCCCGGCATCCAGCGGTCTGAAGGGGGATAAGTTGGTGGGCAAGTACTACGTGGCGTTCGACAAGGTGTACAAGGAGGAAGTAGCCGGGCTGATGGCGGCCGGGAAAAGCGGGCCGGAAGCGGAGAAACAGGCGCCCATCCTGCTGGAAGCCCAAGCCATGTTGCGCCAGTGGGAGGCCAATGATCCGCAAGTGCGTGCCCTGTGGGAAAAGATGAACGGCTGGGTGTACGAAGGCTTTAATGCCACATACGCCCGCGCCGGGGTGGATTTTGACAAGAACTACTACGAGAGCAACACCTACCTGCTGGGCAAGGAAGACGTGCTGAAAGGTTTGGCAAAGGGGGTGTTCTTCCGCAAGGACGACGGCAGCGTGTGGGTGGACAATACCGCCGAGGGGCTTGATGAAAAGGTGCTCCTGCGCGCCGACGGCACCAGCCTCTACATCACGCAGGACATCGGCACCGCGATCAAGCGCTTCGAGGAATTCCCCGGCCTCTCACGCATGATCTACACGGTAGGCAACGAGCAGGATTATCACTTCAAGGTGCTCTTCATCATCCTGAAAAAGCTGGGCTTCGCATGGGCGGACGGGCTGTTCCACCTCAGCTACGGCATGGTGGACCTGCCCAGCGGAAAAATGAAGAGCCGTGAAGGCACCGTGGTGGACGCCGACGACCTGATCGATGAAATGGTGGCCGAGGCGCGGGCCACCGGCGAACAGCTCAGCAAGCTGGACGACTTCAGCGGGGAGGAGCGGAACACCTTGTTCGAAATGATCGGCCTGGCGGCCTTGAAGTATTTCCTCCTCAAGGTGGACCCTAAGAAACGCATGCTGTTCGACCCCAAGGCCAGCATCGACCTGCAAGGGCATACCGGCCCGTTCATCCAGTACACTTACGCACGGATACGCTCGCTGCTTCGCAAGGCGGGGCTGCCGGTTGGGGGCGGACGGCCATCGGGCCCAGCGGCAATGGGCAGCCAGCAGCTTCTTCCCGAGGAAAAGAACGTGATCAAGCTCCTGCACCAGTTCCCGGCCGTGCTCAACGAATCGGCAACGAAGCTGGAACCGTCCGCGTTGGCCAACCATGCCTACGAATTGGTGAAGGCCTACAACGCATTCTACCAAACTGTTCCGGTGTTGAAGGAAGGGGACGCGGAAATACGCGGGCTGCGGTTGGCCTTGAGCAGTGCCGTGGCGGAAACCACGCGGAAAGCGATGTGGTGCCTGGGGATCGAGGTGCCCGAGAGAATGTAGCCGGGAACGCCTGCCAACGGTTGGCTTTCCGGTCCCGTTCGCGGCTGCGGCCGCTCAGAACTTCGGACAAGGCACCGTGCGGTAGCGCCGCTTCTTGCTGTTCTTGGGCCACTCGTAGGAGAGGCTGATTTCGTGGGCACCACCGCTTTTCGCCGTCAGCTTGGATACGGTGACGTCGTAGCTGTACACCAACCGCAGCTGGTAGGGCGTCTCATAACCCACCATCAGGATCACGGCATCATCGTTCGGATAGCCGGGCTGATAGGCCTTCACCGCAGGCAACCCCCGGTACCACAGGCCGAAGGTCAACTGCTGGTGGTCCACGTACCCGCCAAGGTCCAACTGGTCCCAAAGCTGCTGCGCCTTGTAGTGCGCGGCCAGGGTCATCGTGGTTTCGCTGAAGCGGAAATCCTTGCCGTCCACCGCGAAGCGGTAGCCCACGTGCACGCTGGTGCGCATGGGCAGGGTGGCGTCACCGTCCAAGTAAAGGCTCTGCTGGGGCTCGTTCAGGTGGTTGATCGAGAATCCGCCCCAGAATTGTTCAGAATAGTACAGGAAGCCAACGGAGAAATCGAAGTAGGAGGTGTTGCGCATCATCGCCTGCTCCACGGTGGTTGTGGCATTTTCGCGAATGATCTGGTCCGCGAAGAGCGCGTTGCCCCAATCGAAGGTGCGCATGGTGTAACCCGCCCGTATTCCGCCCCTCACCGCGCGCCTGCGGTTGATGCGGGCTTCGTAGGAATAGTTGAAGGAAGCCTGTGTGAACGATAGCCCCAAGGTCCCCGCCCGGTCATGCATCACCATGCCGCCGAACCCGCTGTTCAGTTGGACGCTCCGGTGGTCATAGGCCACGGCATAGGTCTTGTAACCCGGCCGCACGCCGGGCCATTGCAGGCGGTAGTTCAGGCCGATGCGGTCCTGCTGCGTGTTTCCCGTCAAGGCCGGGTTCAGGTACATGGGTGCCGCGTAGAACTGTGAAAGTTGCGGGTCCTGGGCCGCTGCTCCCGCAGCAAAGGCCAGGGCCCACACCAGCAAAATGAAATGGGGTAAGCGTGTCTCCATTTCAACGGAACAGGGTGAGGTCGCCGGTGCGCTGCGATTCCTTGTTGTCCACAAAACGCACCCACAGTTGGTAGACATACACGTCCTGCTGACTGAGTTGCCCGCGGTAATAGCCGTCCCAGCCTTTCTTCACGTCGTTGCTCTCGAACACAAGTTCGCCCCAACGGTTGAAGATCCGCATGCGGAAGTCCTTCACGAAGCGCACAAAGGGGTAGAACACGTCGTTGCCCAGGTCAGTGGGGTCGAAGAAACCGCCACCTCCGCCGTTGGGGTTGGGCGTGAACGCATTGGGCAGGGTGATGTCATACAACGGATCCACCTGTACGACATGCGCGGCAGTGGCGGTGCATCCATGATCGTCCGACACGCTCAGCAGTACTTCCCAAGTGCCAGGCTCCAAGTAATGGTAGGCAGGGTCGGGGTTGGCACTGGTGCCTCCGTCGCCGAAGCTCCAGAACCAGCTGCTGACCGCACCGGAGGATTGGTCGGTGAATTGGATGTCCGCATGGTCGGCATCGGTCACCCACGGATCGGCCGTGAATGCCGCCACGGGCGGTGCGTAGGCCTCCACCAAGCCGGTGTTCAAGGCAGCGGCCGTGCATCCCAGCGGGGTGGTTACTGCCAAGGATACGGTGTAGGTGCCCGCCGGATAGGTGTGTACCGGGCTCATGGACGTGCTGGAAGTGCCATCGCCGAACTGCCAGGCATAAGTGACCGGCTGGTTGGTGAGCCCTGTTGGGAAATGCACAGTGAGCGGGGCGCAGCCTTGTGCGATGATGGGCGGCAAGGAGATGGAAGGAGGAGTCTCAACCGCGATGGCGATGGTGGCAGCAAGGCTATTGGCGCAGACGTCGGTGGCGGTAACATCCAAGTTGCAGCTGGTGCTTGCCGTAATGTTGAAAGGTCCGTTGCCGGTGGCGGAGATCTGGGGCCAGGCGATGGACACCGGGCCGGGATAGCCCGTCACCCAGGCTGAAACGCTTGCCGTGCCGCCGGGGCAGAAGGCGGTATCTCCCTGCGTGTGCAGGGTGGCCTGAGAGAGGTCCAGCACCACCACCGGGAGTTGAAGGATCGGACCCGTGCACCCATTTTGGTCCGTCACGGACACCTGCACCACTTGCGAAGCGGGGAAGGAGTACAGCAATGACCCGCCCGTGCCGATGCCCGCCCATGTCACCGTGTGGTTCCCCGTGCCGCCGGAGGCTTGGGCAGTGAGCGGTACCGGGGTGTTCACGCAGACCGTGTCGTCCACCTGCGCGGTCAGGAGCACTGGCAAGGGGTCGGTAAGCGTGACGGTGGCCTGGTCCTGGCATCCGTTGGCATCGGTGACCACCACGGTGTACGCGCCTTGGGGCAGGCCATGGGCAGTGGGCGTGGTTTGGCCGTTGGCATTGGCGCTCCACTGGTAGTAGAAAGGCGGGGTGCCGCCCACGGGCAGCACGGTGGCATGGCCATTGGCTTGGCCCGCACAGGTGGGGGATGAACCCCAAATGCTGTCCGCCAGAAGGGTGGCAGGCTCGCCGATGCTTACTGTGGCCGTGGTGTCGCAACCGTGTGTATCCGTCACGGTAATCGCATAGGTGCCAGCTGCCAAGCCCATGGCGGTGGCCGTGGTTTGGGCGGAGGGGTCGTTCCACAGGAAGGAGAGGCCCGGCCCGGAAGGGGAGAAGACGGCACTTCCGGAGTGGTCGCCGTGGCAGTTGAGGTCGGACGACGCCATGGACGCTCCGGAGAAGCTGTTCAGCAAGGTGAGGTGCACGGTGTCCGTGGCGGGTGGGCAGTTGGTGTTGCCCGTGGTGGTGAGCACCAGGTCCAGCCCCTGGGCTGAGATCTCTGCGGCAGTGGGCATGTACGTCGATTGCAGGCCGGTATTGCTGAACGTGCCACCGCCACCGCTCCAAGTGCCTCCGCTGGCATTGGTCACTGTGCCGGACAACTGTACCGGCAGTGAGGAGAAACAGGCCATCAGGTCCACACCGGCATTCGCAGCGTTGGGCTGCCCCAATGCGTCGATGGTGGCCGTGCCTTGGACCGGGGCGCAATTGTTGGCATCAACCACCGTAAGGGAATAGGTGCCTGCGGAGGCGTGCAACACGGCCCCGGTGTCATTGGTGCTCCATGCGTACTGGTATGGTGCAGTGCCCCCCTGTACCGTGGCCGTGATGCTGCCGGTGCCGTTCCCAAAGCAGGTTTCATCCACCACCACCAGGTCGGTGATGGCCAGGGCTCCGGGTTCCTGGATGACGGCGTTCAGCGTGGTGTCGCACCCGAACCCGTCACTAACGGTCAGGGTGTAGCCGCCAGCAGCCAGGCCGGTGGCCGTGGCCGTGGTTTGGGCGGCGGGATCGTTCCACAGGAACTGTAGCCCGGGGTTGGCTGGCGTAAAGCTTGCCGTGCCATTGCCCGCTCCGTTGCACGTCAGGTTGGTGGAGCCGAGCTGCCCGCCCGCAAAACTGTTGGGGAAGGAGATATGCACCGTGTCCTGTGCTTGCCCGCACGGTGAATCACCCGTGGTGGTCAGGTACAGGTCCACACCTCCGGCCGCTATTTCCGCCGCCGTGGGCGCATAGCTTGCATTCAAACCGCTGCCGCCGAAGTTGCCCGCACCGCCTGCCCAGGCGCCATCAGGTGCATTGGCCACTGATCCGGACAACAGCACGGGCAGGTCGCCCAGGCAGCCCACCAGGTCGGGCCCGGCATCCGCGCTCGCCGGTTGGTTGGCCTCGCCGATGGTAACATCTTGAGGATGGCTTACGCATCCGTTGGCGTCCGTAACGGTCACCTGGTAAGCCCCGGCTTCGGCAACGATGCCTTGCGTGGTTTCCCCGGTGCTCCACGCGTATTGAAAGGGTGCAGTGCCTACGGCCACGTTCACCGTTGCGCTTCCGTCCCCGTTTCCTGCACAGGATTCATCGATCACATCCGGGGCTGCCAAGGTCAGGCCGGGCAGCACATGCACCGAATAGACGTATGTCTGCAGGGCCGGAATGGGGCAGGCACCGTCGCTTACCGTAAGGATGAACGGAAAGAAGCCCGAGGCATTGGATACCCCGGACCAGCATACATGGGCCGTAAGAGGATTGGTTCCGCTATAGGTAATGGTGGCCCCCGGCAGGTTTTGGGCAATGTTGGTGGTGGCGGTGAGCACGTCGCCCGCGTTTGGATCGGAGATCACGGCATCAAAGCAGAAGTTGCCCGATTCACAGATCTCGATGGCCCGCGGGCCTGTTTGCGTGGCTTGGCCGGAAAGGGCATCCACAATGCCGGTGGCGGGGTCCGGAGGCACGTTGCTGCACGGATAGGCAATGAATTGCATGTCGCGCATGATGGCGCCGATCCACGCGCCATTGGCATTGTACTGGTCTACGCGGACCACCACCACCCAGTTGCCTACTTGGTTCAAGGTGAAGGTCACTTGCCCGCTTGCAGGGTCCAGGGTGATGCCCGGGATCGGCTGCTGCCCGGTATGGGGGCTGACATAAGGCAGGTTCACGCCGCCCGTGTTCATGGCGGAAATAAAGGTGTAGGCCAGTGAGTCGCCCTGTGCATCGAAGGCCCCGTAGCTGTACGAGATGGGATAGCCCGCGCAGACGAACGGAATGGCCGTGTTCGTGAATTGGGCGGAATTGTCGCAAGGGCCTGCCTGATTGTTGATCCGCGCTTCGATGTATACGTCCTTGTCGCCCGGGTTCACCAAGTTGGCGATGGCTCCGTTGCGCCAAGGAGCCGACCAGGAAACCGTCCAGTAATTGCACGGTGGCAGGGTTACCGTGCCCGTATAGATGTACTGCTGAATGCCCGGCAACGTGCCGCCTTGGCAGGTGCTGTTCGGCAACTCCAAGTTGCACAGTTGGGAGATCTCCACCCCGCCCGGGGTGCTCACGTTCACCGTTTTATTGCCGCAAGGGCTTTGTACCGCCAGGGTATAGGAGTTGTTCAGGCTTACCCCGGCACAATCCCGGTATACCACCAACGTGATTCGGTACTGATTCCCTCCCAGGCATTGGTAGTAGATCTCGCCGCCCGCGATGTGCGTGGCTTTCGCAACGGATATGGCGAAGAACCCCAAGACAATGGTGAGAAGCAGTTTGCGGAACATCGGGGGGGGACGTAGTGCCTTAGCCCTCCTACGGGGAAGCCCGTATGAGGTTACCTCCTGTGCCGCCTACTTGGTCCGGGCAGGTGTACCGGGATGGGCCATGCCGTGCAACAAGCATCCGGGGGAAGCTTTCGGACCAAGGGCCAAAGACCTCGGTGGCCTTGGAATAAGGCAGGCCACGCGTGGGTATCTTCGCGGCCCTGAAACCGGAGGAATGTTCGAGAACCTGAACGACAAGCTGGAACGCGCTTTCAAAGTGCTCAAGGGCCAAGGCCAGATCACGGAGATCAACGTGGCTGAAACGGTCAAGGAGATCCGCCGTGCGCTGCTGGACGCTGACGTGAACTACAAAACCGCCAAGGAATTCACCGATCGCGTGAAGGCCAAGGCACTGGGCCAGAACGTGCTCACCGCCGTCAGCCCAGGCCAGTTGCTCACCAAGGTCACCCACGATGAACTTGCGGAGCTGATGGGCGGTCGCAACGCGGGCATCAACCTCAGCGGCAACCCCACGGTGGTGCTCATGAGCGGCCTGCAGGGGTCGGGCAAAACCACCTTCAGCGGCAAACTGGCCAACTACCTGCGCAAGAAGGGCCGCAAGGTGCTGCTCACTGCGGCCGACGTGTACCGCCCTGCGGCCATCGACCAGTTGGAGACGCTGGGCAAACAGTTGGACATCGCCGTGTACAGCGAGCGCGACAACAAAGACCCCGTGGGAATCGCCAAGAACGCCATCGTACACGCCAAACAGCACGGCTTCACCGCCGTGATCATCGACACCGCCGGGCGCCTGGCCGTGGATGAGGCCATGATGGATGAGATCACGCGCATCAAGAAGGCCATCAGCCCGCAGGAAACGCTCTTCGTGGTGGATGCCATGACCGGCCAGGATGCCGTGAACACCGCCAAGGCCTTCAACGACCGCCTCAACATCGACGGGGTGGTGCTCACCAAGCTCGACGGCGACGCACGCGGCGGCGCAGCCCTCACCATCCGCAGCGTGGTGGACAAACCCATCAAATTCATCGGCACCGGTGAAAAGATGGAAGCCATCGATGAGTTCCATCCGGACCGCATGGCCGGCCGCATCCTCGGCATGGGCGACGTGGTGAGCTTGGTGGAACGCGCCCAGGAACAATTCGACGAGAAGGAAGCCCGCGCCCTGCAAAAGAAGATCGCCAAGGACCAGTTCGGCTTCGACGACTTTCTGCAGCAGATCCAGCAGATCAAGAAGATGGGCAACATGAAGGACCTCATGGGCATGATCCCCGGTGTGGGCAAGGCCATGAAGAACATGGACATCCCCGACGACGCCTTCAAGGGTATCGAGGCCATCATCGGCAGCATGACCCCCGCGGAGCGCACCAACCCGGCCCTGCTCAACGGTAGCCGCCGCCAACGCATCGCCATGGGCAGCGGCACCAACGTGGCGGAGGTGAACAAGCTGATGAAGCAGTTTGACGAGATGCGCAAGATGATGAAGATGATGGGCGACAAAAGCAAGATGCAGGCCATGATGCAACGCATGCAGCAGGCCCAGGGGATGCGGCGTTGAACAGAGCCGAGACCCCGGGCCCAAGCCAGGGCTATCGGGTCTTATCCATGCGCCTGGCGGCGCATTCACACACTGATTTGAACCACGGATCCACACGGATGAACACGGATAGGGAAGGTTGTTTTGCTTGGTAGGTGGGTCCATGATCCGTGTTCATCCGTGTCCATCCGTGGTCTTCATACTTTTTGGAAGCCGCGCCCGCAGGGCGCGTTAGACCCGATGGCCCTGGGGCCCAAGCACGCGCTTGGCGGCCAAGCCGTAGCTTCGGCCCGCCATGACCACACTTTCCACTTTCCGGGAGCTCAACGGCATTGAATGCGGAAAAGCGGTGCGTGCACGCATCGCGGAGGCCGCCGCCCGGGTCAAGTCCAAGCGCGGGCACGCCCCGCACCTCGCCGCCGTGCTGGTGGGCGATGACCCCGCCAGCCAAACCTACGTGGGCAGCAAGGTGAAGGCATGCGAGGAAGTGGGCTTCCGCAGCAGTCTACTAAAGCGGCCGGCGGACATTGCCGAAGCCGATCTGCTCCGGCTGGTGGACCAGCTCAACAACGATCCCCAAGTGGACGGCTTCATCGTGCAGCTCCCCTTGCCCAAGCACATCAACGAGGAGCGCATCACCTTGGCCATTGCCCCCGGCAAGGACGTGGATGGCTTCCACCCGCAAAACCTCGGCCGCATGTTGCTGGGCCTGCCCGGCTACCTGCCCGCCACGCCCAACGGCATCGTGGAGCTGCTCAAGCACTATGAAGTGCCCACCGAAGGCAAACATTGCGTAGTGGTGGGCCGCAGCAACATCGTGGGCACGCCCATGGCCATCCTCATGAGCCGCAATGCCAATCCCGGCAACTGCACGGTGACCATTGCGCACAGCCGCACCAAGGACCTTCCCGCCATCACCCGCCAGGCGGACATCCTCATCGTGGCCATCGGCAAGCCCAACTTCATCACCGCCGACATGGTGAAACAAGGCGCCGTGGTGGTGGACGTGGGCATCCACCGCGTGGACGATGCCACCCGCAAAAAGGGCTACCGCATCTGCGGCGACGTGGACTTCGATGCCGTGGCGCCCAACAGCGCTTGGATCACCCCCGTGCCCGGCGGCGTGGGCCCGATGACCGTGACCAGCCTGCTGCTGAACACCTTGAAGGCGGCGGAGAACTGAAACCCATTACCGCATCATTCCCGATCCAACAAAAATGCCCAAGGAAACCGTCCCTTTCTACGACCGGATCTTCGCCAACAACCGCAAATGGATCGCTGACAAGAAAGCGGTGGACCCCGGTTTCTTCACCCGATTGGCCCAAGGCCAGAACCCGGAAGTGCTCTTCATCGGCTGCAGCGACAGCCGCGTCACCGCCGAGGAGCTCATGGGCGCGGAGCCGGGTGAGGTCTTCGTGCACCGCAACATCAGCAACGTGGTGGGCAGCACCGACCTCAACGCGCTCAGCGTGGTGGAATATGCCATCGGGGCGTTGCAGGTGAAGCACGTGGTGGTGTGCGGCCACTACGGTTGTGGCGGGGTGAAGGCGGCCATGGAACCCCAGGACCTCGGCCTGCTGAACCCGTGGCTGCGCCGGATCCGGGACGTATACCGCCTGCACCGCGCAGAGCTGGATGCCATCCGTGATGAACACAAGCGCTATGATCGCCTAGTGGAACTCAACGTGGAGGAGCAGTGCCTCAATGTGATCAAAACCGCCGTGTTCCAGAAATCCTTCCTTCGGGGCAACATTCCGGCGGTGCATGCCTGGGTGTTCAACATGGCCACCGGTGAGCTGGTGGACCTGCACTTCGATTTCAAGGCCCGGTTGGATGAAGTGCGCCAGATCTACGACCTGAAGCCGAAGGTGTGAGGCTGAACGGTGATCGGTCGGCGTCGACGCGCCGCTCGAGCATTCAACCTATTTCAGACATTGCGCTCCCAACATCCAAGAAACTTGATGCAATACCCAACTATTGTGGCCTTGCTGGCCCTGCCACTCCTGCCGATCATTTCCGTTGCCCAGAAAAAGACCGATAAGGCCAATGTGAAGTGGGGGCCTGATCTAACGGCAAAGGAAAATGGCGTGTTCGATGAAGTGATCGGAGACGCCGGTAATTCCACCTTCCTGCTGGTGCGGGTGAAGAAGGAGGTGCACATCCAGCGCATGGAAGGCCTGAAGGCCGCCTGGCAGAAGCCGGTGGAGTTGAAAGTGGACAAGAAAGACTTGACCCTGGAACACATCGTGCTCAGCCAAGGCAATGTCCTGGTGTTCGCCTCCTATTATGACAAGAAGGAGAACGAGAACAAGTTGTTCGTAAGCACCTATGCCCAAGCGGACTTCAAGCCGGCCAGTGTCTTGCGCCCAATCGGTTCCATTCCGGCGGAAAAGTCATCCAATGCGGGCAGTTTCAACGTAACAACCAGTCCGGACAAGAGCAAAGTGCTGGTGCACATCGTACCGCCACGCGAAAAAGATGCCGATCAGCGGTCGCGGATCGAAATGTATGATGCAGCCATGCAGCCGTTGTGGGCGCAGGAGTTTGCATTGCCGTACAACGATGATGAGTTCAAGCTGGAATCACAGCGGGTGGACAATGACGGCTCGGTCGTCGTGCTCGGTGTGAAATATGCGGTGAAGCAGGAAAAGCGTGAACTGAAGCGCGCCAGCAAGGCCACCTACGAATACCACCTGCTGGTGTACCGGGCGGAGTCGCCCACCCCGCAGGACAAGGTGATCTCCGTGCCGGAAAAGTTCCTTCAGGACATGACCATTTCGCTGGCCGAAACCGGGGACATCCTCTGTGCGGGCCTGTACGGAAACAAGAACAGCTTCAGCGTGCGCGGTGCCTTCTTCCTCAAGCTGGACCGCCAATCCAAGCAGATCAAGCACGCGGACTACAAGGAATTCGGCGACGACTTCATCACCATGTACATGAAGGAGAAGGATGCCGAAAAGGCCAAGAAAAAGGCCGAACGGAAAGGGGAGGAGATGGAGATGCCGGAGTATACCCTGCATGACATTATCCACCGCGACGACGGCGGCGCGGTGCTGCTGGCCGAGCAGTACTACCTCGTTGTCTCCACCACCACGATGTCCACCGGCAACGGAGGAACCACCACGGTGACCAACTACCACTACTACTACAACGACGTGCTGGTGATCAACATCGACCCGCAGGGCAACATCGAATGGGCCACCAAAGTGCCCAAGCGCCAGCACAGTGTCAACGACCTCGGGCGCTACAGCAGCTTTGCCGTGGACGTGAAAGGCAGCAATATCTACATGGTTTTCAACGATACCGGTGAGAACCTCTTCCTCAAGCCCGGCGACAAGGTGAAGCAGTTCAGCCTCACCGGCAAGGATGCCTTGGTGGTGCTGGCCACCATCGGCGCCAGCGGCAACACCAGCCGCGAGGCCCTCTTCTCGCCCGATCGCCGCGATGTGATCCTGCGCCCCAAGGACTGCGTGGAGCTGAGCGATAAGACCATGTTCATCTACGCCAGCCGAAAGAACGATTACCGCTTCGGCCAGATCGTGTTCGACTAGGTGTGGCAGACAGAGCAACGAGGCCGATGGATCCACATGGTCCATCGGCCTCGTTGTTTCAGCAAGGATGCCCAGGTCGTGGCCCTGGCGCAGCTTATCCGGCTGGACGTCCGCGGGGCATGGCTCTTATTCCACCACCACCTTGGCGTGGCCGCGATACGCGCCGGCGCTGGCGGCTTGCAACACGTACAACCCGCGCGCGTGGCCGCTCAGGTCCAGACGTACGGGGCCTTGGGCGGAAGGCCACGAGCCCACCAACAGGCCCGTGGTGGTGTATAGGCTCAGCCTCCATGCGCCGGAGGACGGACCATGTACCAACCATAGATTGTCGCCTTGCGCCATTGCGGAGAGCATCTTCGCCGGGCGTTGTTCGGCCATGGCCACCGGGCCGCAACCCGTCATGCCCAAGTTTTCCGCGGACCACAGGTTGTTGCGCTGGGCCACAGGGCTGTTCAGCGCCGCATGCACCTTCAGTTTCTGCCCTTGTGTGAACATCTTGTTGCAGAACGAGTAGGTCATGTAGTTCTCCAACATCACCGGCATTGTGCCAGCACAACCGTCAGGACCGCTGTAGATGCAATCCGTGATCTCACGCGAGGGAGGGGTGTCATCCACGCCGTCATCCCCGCACAGGGTGCCTTCAATTGGTTCTTCCCACAGGAGCTTCAGGTCCAGGTAGCGGCCCGCATTGTAGATGATGGTGGGTGCGTAGGAGTAGGAGGAGGTGCCGATGGAGCCGAAAACGTTGTGCCGGATCATGATGCCATCCTCACCCGGGTCCACGGCCGCTTGCGCAGGTGAATACGTGAAGTGATGCCCGCCGCCCGTGAAGTTTTGGATCACCCAGATGTTCAGGTAGCGGTCGGGTGGCCATTGGTCCAAGTACGATTCCGGGGTACCGCCCTGCTGGGCCAAGGGCGTTTGGTAGCGTAGGATGCCCGTGGTGGGCGAGCCGTCCGGGGCGATGGAGGCCAGGCAGAACTCCACTTCCATGTCCGCAGCGAGCACGTCGTACGGCGGTTGCAAGGTCGGTTCGAAGGACAACGAGTTGAAGCCCGTGTTCAAGTCGTCAATCCCGCTCATGACCTGGGCATCCGAGATGTTCGCGAAGATGCTGTTGTCCCAAAGTACATGTACCACTACGGGGATGGTATAGGGCTGGGCGTGAACGATGGTGGCCACCACACTTGCCGCCACCAAGGCGAGCACCCTTGCTATCCTTGCCGTGTCTAATTGCTTCATGGTCGCAGGATCTTGGTTGCAAGTTGCTGTTTGTTGGCCGAAATGGCACGCAGGAAGTAGAGCCCAGGTGGTGCAGGGCCAAGGTTGATCACCATGGAATTGCCACCGGTGTCCCACCTGCCCACCACCTGCCCGGCCGTGTTGAAGGCCTCCAGGTGCCAGTTGCCCTGCTGCGGGAATGTGATGCGCCATTGTCCCCCGCCGGGCAGGGGGGTGGCCTGCAATTGTGCCGGTGGTGCTGCGGCTTCCGATAGGCCCACCGTGCTGCACCCGCCCACGGCATCGCCGCCCGTCCATTGCAGCACTTGTTGCATGGTGTCGCCGTCCACCGTGAGCACGGTGCCGCATACGTACAGGCTGTCCCGCCATACCGCCAGTTCGTACAGGGTGGGATGGTGGCCCCAGTAGGCACGCAGCTCGCCCGGATAGCTGCACCAGTGCTGGCCGTCCCATTTGGCAATGCTGCTGCACGGCACCCCGGCGGCTTCCATGAAGCGGCCGCACACCACCAGTTCATCGTGGAACCATTGCAGCCCGAGCACGGCTGTATTGCCTGGCATGGCGGTGTTCAACACCCCGCCGCCCAAGCTGTTCCATTGCTCCCCGTCGAAGCTGGCCACGCCATTGCCCGGTCCGCCGTTGTCCATGCGGAAGGCACCGCCCACGTACAGGATGTCATCGTGGACCAGGATCTCCTTGATGGGGCCGTAATAGGTGCCCCAACCGGGCACGTATTCCCAACTGGTGCCGTTCCAGCGCAAAAAGCACGCATAGCCTTCGCTCAAGGGATCCCGGAAGAAGCCCGTGATGTACGTCATCCCCCTGAAATCGAACACGAAGCCGACCAGGTTATCGTCGTAGTACGGGATCTGGTCAAAAGGCGCCCATGGGTGGAATTCGGTGCCATCGAAGCGGAAAACGCAGTTCTCCGGCAGCCCGCACAACTCCGTGTACCGCCCGGTGGCATACAACACGGTATCCGGCAATTTGGGAACCAAGGTGTTGATGCTCGCTGAACTTGGCACCGGGCAGCTTAAGGGTTCCCATTTTTCGGTGGCTTCGTTCAGTCGTGCCAGATATCTGTTCCCTAGCCCATCGCCGGTGGGAAATGCAAAATCACCGCAGGCATACAATCGGCCTTGAAAGCGAATGAACCAGTACGTCTGTGCTGTCGAATTATTGCCAGAAATCGGTTCGATCCTGGACGCTAGGCTGTCCCACCGGGTACCATCCCAAATGACCTGGCCCATGCCCAAAAGCGTATCATGCTCATTGCGGATCCACATGAACGTTCCCCCGGCCAGCAAGCGGTCCGTGACCACATCCCCAAAGAGCGTCTGCACCTCCGTGGGGCCGATGGTACCCTTGCCCAAGGCCCTCCAGTACTGGGCATCCGCCGCCATGCTTGCGGAAAGGGCCATTGCCAAAGCCATGTACGCTTTCATGGCCGCAGGAGCTTTGCGAGGTACACTTGGCCTGGGTCTTCCTTGGCGCGCAATAGGTAAATGCCCGGTGCTTGATGGCCAAGGTTGATCACCATGGAATTGCCACCGGTGTCCCACCTGCCCACCACCTGCCCGGCTGTGTTGAAGGCCTCCAGGTGCCAGTTGCCCTGCTGCGGGAAGGTGATGCTCCACTGACCGATGATCGGAAGCGGCGTAACCTGCAATGTGGCCATGTGAAGGGGTGGGTCGGCGATCCCCACATGGTAATTGGTGTTGAAGCTGGTGATGAACCCGTCGTGGGGTTGGGAAAGCGCTTCCGCAGACATTTCCCCGTGGTGCCCCACTTCGTAGTCAAGGCCGTGTTCGAACCAGTAGAACATCAGGAATCCTATTTCATCCCCGCCGAAATTGTAATCCTGATAGAAATCGTTGTCGTCGTTGTCGTCGAAATCCTGGAGCGGGAACTGGTGCCATGAATTCGACGCGGTGGACCCGGCCAAGAACAGCTCATCGGCAGATGCCGCCACGGCCCAGCCCCGTTCGCTTTGGGTTCCGCCGTATGCCGTGTTCACGCGAAGCGTGGGATTGGACGCATCATTGGCGATGGAGAGCAGCACGGCATCCCTGGTGATGATGTTCTGGTTCAACGGCTGGTGGTACCAGTCCGGGGAGGAGTTGCCTTCGCCGAAAACATGCCTGCTGCGTGTTTCCCCGGTGATGTACACATAACCATCATCGTGGCACACATCGAGCAGCATGTCGTAATACTCGCCGCCGATCAAGGTGCCGTAGTCCAAGTGGAAATTGTCCGGGTTGAGGGCCAAGATGAAGCCGTCACACCTTTGGTACAGGTAATCCGTTCCGCCGTTCACAACGGTGTGGTGCACGCCCGGCCCGGGATTATTTGGTGGTGGGCATTCCGTGTCGCTGAGGTCCATGGCCCGGGTGCCGCCTACCACCCACAGGTCCTTGCCCGTATAATCCAGTCCGTATGCGATGGTGGTGCCGCCGTAGCCGTCGCTTCTCCATGCCGTGGCGTATTCCAACTGCAGCGTGGGTACATCGAATGAAGCCAGGAAAGCATCGATGCCCGTTCCGTCATAAGCATATTGGTAATAACCCGTTCCGCCTGGCGGGGGCGTGTTCGGGAAGCCGACCCCGCTGGTTGACCCCGTAAGCCAAAGTTGCATGCTGCCCCGGCTGCGTGTGAAGCAAAGGTTGGTGACCTGGCCCGTAAACCGGCTACCCGTGTTCACATATCCACCGAAAGGAGTGCTCCAGTGTACTTGGAACTGTTCGTTGAACAGCATGACAAACCCATTGGCCGGACCCTCTTGCAGCCATGCGCCAGCCGGGGTTACTGCGTCAAAGAGAGGCTCGTCCGGTGCGTACGTATCCCGGAATATCCTTCCGCCCACCGCCAATTCCCCGTTCGGGCCAATGGCGATGGCCAACCCATCTTCTGCCCATATATCGCTGTTCAAGGGCCCGTGCGTTGTAGCCCAGTCACGAATTCCGTTCTCCTTTCGAAAAGCGCCTACCCACATCCGGTGGTAACCACTTACGTACTGCTGATGGGCTGCATTGCTGAAAATAGTTTGAGGGCGACGGAATGATTGAAAATCGCTGCAGTTGGTCGTTCCGGTGCAAAACACGTAATCGCCGGCGCCGGCAGGCGAGATGCCTTGTGGCGGCACGGCCAATTTCCGGGCGTCGGTTTTGCCTTGCGCTTCCACAAACCCGGTGCCCCCTCCGTAATATGTTCCCCAGACCAAGTGTTTGGTGGCCTTGTTGAACTTCATTGCCACGGCAGAGATCCAGCCCAAGGATTGCCCCAGGAAGGGGTCAAAGGAGGACATGCCGGTGTTCTCCGGGAACTCAGGCGACCACGTGCTCCCGCACGCATAGGGATTGCCTTGCGCGTCCACTTGCACGTCGGTCAGTTCATCTCCACCAAGGCCGCCAATGAAAGTGCTCCACTGCATGTTCCTGGGGTCGGCTGATCCTCCACCGCCCATGGCGCCGTATCCGATCTGGAGCACCAAGGGCCGTTCATGATCATATGCTCCGAAGAGCAACCGCGCGTATACCGTCCCGTCCTGATGTTCCCAATAGGGTGTCCACGGCACCACATCGATGCCGCCCCCGTTTGTCACCTGGTAGGCCATGGCCTGCTTCAGTTCCACCCATTTCCCGCCGAGGTAGGCCTTGAGGGAACCCTGCCAGTCAATGCCTATGCTGTCCTGCCCGTTGAACTCCAGCCGAATGTCTTCGGGATTGCCTCCAGGCTTCACTACGAAGGCCATGCGCGGGCCACCTGCACTGCCGTACATGTGAAAATCAATCTCCTCATACAGGTTCTCATAAACCCCACGGCGGTAGGCGGCCACTTGCTCTACGGCGCTGTTGCCGTAATAATAGTTGGCCACACCGGGCGTCGGCACCAGCATGGTGGGCGTGATGGCGCGTGCCTTTGCCATGGTCATGTCCACGCGATATGCCGTGTCCGGCGCCGCGCTGTCGGTATGAAGCACGTGGTACGTGAAGGAGATTTTTGAGGAGTCCCGTAAATAAATGCCTAAGGGAATACCCTCGAAATAGGAGGCCACGTCGTCCCGCACATGGCCATCGGTGCCAATCACTTGGCCCATGTTGCTCCTGAGAATGGCACTGCCTTGGTGCTCACCACCCAAGACATCAGGCGGCACATACTGCCCCCACGTTGGGCTGAACATCATTCCCAAGCTGGCCAACGCCAGTAAACGGTGCCATGTCAATGTGGATTCTTTCTTTCTTTCTTTCTTTCTTTCTTTCTTTCTTCCTTCCTTCCTTCCTTATCTATGTACCTATAGGCTTCCATGATCATGGGTTTTTTGGTGTTCGGGGTTGATCGTACAATCGGTGAAGCAATTGTTGGACGAAGTTGGAAGCAAAATTGTCATAAAGCCAAGCGAATTTCCGACTACATTAGTCACTGGGCCGACCATAGCCATGATGAAGGATAAAACATTGCAGGAACGGATCACGGACATGGTTCGACATGTCCGCGTACAACGTGGCTACAGCCAGGAGTACATGGCCGTTCAGCTGGGCATGAGCGGGCAGCGGCCGTATAGTCGCATTGAAACGGGTGCAACCAAGTTGACCATCGATCGCTTGGACGCGATCCTGAAGGTGCTTGACATCAGCATTTGGAAGCTACTGGCCATGGGCGGCACGGCGGGCGACGAGGCCATGCATGAATTGCATGGGGTGTTGCGCGAGCGCATCCACCACCTTGAATCCGAGGTGGATTACTTGCGCGCAAAGCTGGACCGGACCCGGCCACTTGGGTGAGGGCCCCCGGTGATGGGTATGGGCAGCAAACTTCTGCCGTGGCCCATCATCTGGCAAAGATTGAATCCTGCAGCAGGATAACGTACCCCTCACCCCGGCTTCTTCCGAAGCGCCGCCATCTTCAGTACGGCCACGGCGGCTTCCACGCCCTTGTTGCCGTGCTTGCCCCCGCTGCGGGCACGGGCCTGCTCCATGGTGTCGTCGGTGAGCACGCAGAAGATCACGGGCACGCCGGTCTTCAGGCCCACCTCCATGATGCCGTGCGCCGTGGCCTGGCACACAAAGTCGAAATGGGGCGTTTCACCGCGCACCACGCTTCCGATGCAGATCACGCCATCCAGGGAGCGGTGCTCCAGCAGCAGTTGAGCACCCAGTGCCAGTTCATAACTGCCGGGCACCTGCACTTCGTGGATGTCCTTGAAGGCCACACCGTGCTTGAGCAGCGTTTCCACCGCCCCATCGCGCAGCGCACCGGTGATCTCCGCGTTCCACTCGCTCACCACCAGGCCCAAACGCAGGCCGGTGCCCTTGGGGACACCGGCCGCATTGTACTTGGAAAGATCCGCTGTGGCCATCGCGCAGGCTAGCCGGCCATGGCCTTGGCCCGTGCGGCGTACTTCTTTGCCGTGTTGGCGTCAGGCGAGCCCGGGTAGTCCGTCGTGATGCGGCTGAAGCACTTGGCGGCGTTCTTCCAATCGTTCTGCTGCTGGTACACGATGCCGGCCTTCATCAGGAACATCGGCGTGGTATAGTCGCTCTTCACCAGGTCGGCGGCTTTCATGAATTGCGTGGCGGCCTCGGCGGGCTTGCCCAGCTCCACCAGCACATCGCCCTGGTTGCCCACGGCCATCACGCGCAGCACGTCATCGCCCAGGTCGGCCTCCTTGTAATACTGCAGGGCGGTTTCGTACTCGCCCTTCTGGTGGTAGATCACGGCCATGTAGAACTTGGCCAAGTTGCCCGTGCTGGTGCTGCCGTACTGGTCGGCCACGCTGGCAAAGCCCAGGAAGTTGCCATCGCCGTTCAGGGCCAGGTCCAGTGAATCGATCTCGAAGTAGTACTGGGCCTTCCAGATCATTTCTTGGGCCTCCTTGGCACGCGGCTCGCTGATGAACTTGCGGTAGCCGAACAGCCCCCCGACGATCACCAGAACGGCCACCACGGCAATGGTGACCGGAGTTTTGTTCCGCTCAAAGAACAACTCGCTCTTGGTATAGAGCTCGCCAATGTCAAGGTCCTTTCCTTCAGTTGCTTTGGTCGACATCCTGTTGATGGCCGATTTTTAATGGAGCGCAAATGTAGACGTTCGGCCGGAACGCGCCACGTTCGGCGCCAAATCCCCCATAAAAGGCCCGTTAAGGGACGGGACCGGAAGGGGAGGACCGCCCTGGGCCAGCGGGCAATGTGATTAAGTTAGGGGGCATTTATCAACGGATCATGGTCTGCAGGCTTCCAGCCTGCGATGTTGACGTTACACAGGCTGGAAGCCTGTGCTACAACGGTGCTCTTCCACAGGCTGGAAGCCTGTGCTACAACAGTGCTCTTCCACAGGCTGGAAGCCTGTGCTACAATAGTGCTCTTCCTCCCTTAACTTGATGACATTGGGCCAGCGAGGCATGGAGCCGTACTGGACCGATCGGGCCGTGCGGTGGGTGATGGGGGCGATCGGCTTTCCGTGATTCCGCCGGGCATACCTGGGTCACGGGCCGTGCAGGGCTGAACGCCGCCGCACAACGGGGCAGTGCGGCCGCGAAGGCCTTTTGCAGCATTCAAATTCCTGGAATTCCCGGAGGCTGGGGCCAAGGTGGCGCCGGGTTCATGGCCTGCGGCGCGAAGGGCAGGGCCGGGAAGTATCTTTGGCCGTCCCCATGAACGTCCGGCTCTCCCGCCTTTCCCTCAGCCAATTCCGCAACCACCGCGAGGCCCGGTTGGAGCTGGGCGGCGAGGTGAACTGCTTAGTGGGGCCCAACGGCACGGGCAAAACCAATTTGCTGGATGCCATCCACTACCTCTCGTTGTGCAAAAGCTACTTCGAGGCCCAGGACCTGCACAACATTTTGCACGGGGAAGAGTGGTTCATGCTAAAGGGCACCATGGAAACCCCGGACGGCCCCGATGAGCTTTCCTGCGCCGTGCGCACGGGCCAGCGCAAGGTGTTCAAGCGCAACCACAAGGAGTACGAGCGCTTAGCCGACCACGTGGGCCGCTACCCTGCGGTGATGATCACTCCGTATGATGGGCAATTGGTGCTGGAGGGCAGCGAGGTGAGGCGCCGTTTCTTAGACGGCCTCATCGCCCAGTTCGACCGGGCATACTTGGATCATTTGCTCCGCTATAATCGGGCCTTGGCCCAGCGCAACCTGCTGCTGAAACAGCAACAGGGCCCCATCACCCGTTCCACGGTGGAACCTTGGGACGAGCAGCTGATCATGCACGGGGAGGCCGTGCATGCCGTGCGCAGGCAATTCATTGGTGCCTTGGCCCCCTTAATGGAGCGCCATTACCAAGGCATCAGCAGCGGGCCGGAGGAGGTGGCCCTGGAGCATCGCAGTGGGCTGCTGGAGGCCGGTATGCGCCAGATCTTGGACCTGCATTGGGAGCGCGACCTGATGGCCCAGCACACCACCGGCGGCGTTCACAAGGACGACCTGCTGTTTACCATCAACGGCAGGCCCCTGCGCAAGTTCGGCAGCCAAGGCCAGCAAAAAACCTTCCTCATCGCCCTGAAGCTGGCCCAGTTCGACCTTACTGCGGAACGGTCCGGACGCAAGCCCATGCTGCTGCTGGACGACATCTTCGACAAGATCGACCCCCAGCGCATGCGCCACCTGCTGCAATTGATGCGCGACGGCCGCTTCGGCCAGGTGATCATCACCGATACCGATGCCGACCGCCTGCACAAAGCGTTGGACGGGCTCGGATTGGACACCCGGTTCTTCCTGCTGGACCACGGGGGCATTACCGCCAATACCCCGGCTCAGACCGTGCAGAACGCATGAGACGCAGCAACGAAATGACCCTGAAAGAGGCCGTGGACCGCTTGGTCGACGCCTACGGCCTGCGCGAAAAACTGGACCAACAGGCCGTGGCCAGCCTGTGGGACGACCTGGTGGGCGGCATGGTGGCCCGCCACACCGTGGCCGTGAAGTTGCGCAAGGGCACCCTGTTCGTGAAGGTGGACAGTGCACCGTTGCGCCAAGAGCTCACGTTCATGCGCGAAGCCTTGGCCGAGAAGGTGAACCAGCGCTTGGGCCGCACCGTGGTGGAGAAGGTGCAGTTGGATTGACGGCAGCAGAGGCGCGGCCGAAAGCCGCCTTGCACCTGGCATCCCGCTGTTCGAACAGGTGGTGCCAAGGGTGTGGTTCGTAGGGTGTAGGGCGTGGTTCGTAGGGTGTGGTTCGCAGGTAGGTTGACTCGTGACTCGTCCTGAAAAAAGTTGACGGGTTAATGGATTTTGTCCTGTGTTGGGTTTACAAGTTCCGAATTGTCCTGTGAGGGGTTGACGACGCTATAATAGTTCTTCCATCGCCTCTTGGGTTTATGGTCCAGCAGGTGCGCGTTGTCGGGCACGAGCATGTCGCAGCTCATGTGGGGGCGCTCCCCGTTGTATATGGCCACGGCCTGGTCCACCACGGCCTTGGCCTGGGTGATGTTGGTGATGCGGTGATGGGCCAGCAGTTCGTTCTTCAGGATACCGTTCAACCGCTCTGCAACGGCATTGTCGCGCGGGTCCGAGGTCTCGGTCATGCTGATGCGCATGCCCGCCGACCGCAGCGCCTTGACGTACCGGGCATAGCAGTACTGGCTGCCCCGATCACTGTGGTGGATGATCCCTTCGAGGCTCCTTGTGCAATTGCCCTGGGCCATGCGCAGCGCGGCCACGGCATGGTCCCCGTCCATGCTGGTGGCCACGCGATGGCCCACGATTTTGTGGGAGCAGGCATCGGTGATCAGGAAGATGAAGTAGAAGCCCTCTTCCACGGCCCAGTAGGTGATGTCGCTCACCCACACCTGGTCCGGGCGCTCGAGCACAAGGCCCTTTACCAGGTCGGGGTACACCCGCAGGCCATGCCCGCTGTAGGTGGTGCGCACACGCCGTCGACGGGGTCGGATCAACAGGTGCTCCGCCCGTAGCAGGTCGAAGAATCCGTCCCGCCCGAAGGGCTCGGGGAGCTGACCGATCTCCGCCTTGAGCGCCGCATACAGCTTCCTGCCGCCAAGCTTGGGCATGCGGGAACGCAAGGCACGCACCCGCTGCACCACCTCCTCCTGGCCTTGATGCACGCGCTCGGCGTGCCGGGCGTACTTATGGTGCGCCTGCCTGCTCACACCAAGTGACCGACACAATGCCTCCTGGCCCAGCTTCGGATGCAGCGTCTTCATTTCATGGATCACTTGGTGACGGACTTTTTTCTGATCGCAACCTTCAGCTCGCGCTCGGCGATATCGATCATCATCGAATAGGCCTCGGCGCGCAGTTCCGCCGCCTCCAGTTTCTTCTTCATGGCAGCCAAGTCGTGCCGAAGCTGTTCCAGCTCCGGCATTTCACCCTTAACAGCCGTATTTGCATTGGCTTTTCGTCGTCCCATTTGCGAGAGCAGTTCCTTGTGTTCGGTCAAGATACCGTGCCCGTACTTCTCCAGCCACCGATCCAGTGTGGGCGCACCGCCGATCCCGTACTCCTTGAGCGCCTCGCTCTTGCGAAGCTCTCCGCTCAAAACCCGGTAGACCGCCTGCTTCTGTAGCTCAACCGGGTACTGCTTGTTAACTCTGAACTCCTTTGAAAGTCCCATCTTGAAGGGTTGTTTGGTGTCAACCTATTTCAGGACAAGACAGGTCGTGGGCTTTTACCACATACCCTACACCCTACGTCCTTTGCCCTACACCCTTTGCCCTACACCCCTCAATACTGCTCCCGCCCGCTGAAGAAGAAGGCCCCCTCGATGGCGGCATTCGCATCACTGTCGCTGCCATGCACCGCGTTCTTCGCCTTGCTCTCGGCAAAGCGCTTGCGGATGGTACCCTCGGCCGCTTCGGCTGGATCGGTGGCCCCGATCAGGGCCCGGAAGTCCGCCACGGCGTTGTCCTTCTCCAGGATGGCCGCCAACACCGGGCCGCTGGCCATATAGCCAACAAGTTCGCCATAGAAGGGGCGCTCCTTGTGCACTTCGTAGAACTTGCCCGCCTCCTGTTCCGAAAGGCGCGTGTATTTCAAGGCAACCAAGCGGAAGCCCTTCGAGAGGATCAGGTCCAGGATCTTCCCGGCATGCCCCGACGCCATCGCCTCGGGCTTGATCATGGTGAACGTTTTGTTGCCAGCCATCGTAGAATGTTGATAAACGGGCGCAAAAATAGCCGGATGCACGGGGGCGGCAACTCCGCCCCCGTGTTTTCTTCGCAACAGATTCCGATGAGACCTTTCCGGACCATGCACTACACCATTGCCCTTGCCGCACTGGGGGCCGCTTTGGCTTCCTGTTCCACCCCCACGGCCACCCGGCAGGAGGGGAAGATAGCAGACACCAATCTCGTCATCGGAGGGTATGATGCCTCGGCCGATGCCAAGAACCTCTACCAGATGCCTACGCCCAATGAACTCTTCACTATTGTGAGGGTCATGAGCGGTGATGGGCAAAAGCAAATGATGAGCCCCGCCAAGAACGTGGAGCGTTTTGCCACCGGCGGAAAGAAGGCCCTCAACTTCGGCGTTTACGCCACCGACCTGGTCTACGCCAGCACCTACAAGATCACCAGCGAAGTGGTGCGCTACTACCTCACCTGCAAGAAACTTGGGGATGAACTGGGCCTGTCGGGATCGTTCTCCGATCAGGATTTTGCAAGACTGGAACGCAACCTCACCCGGGGGGATTCCTTGGATGTGATCAGTAACAGTGCCTATGAAAAGGCGTACCGCAAGATGCAGGATGAGCGCATGGGCCCCACCTTGGCCCTGGTACTTGTCGGTGGATGGGTGGAGAGCATGCATCTGGTGACCCGGCAGGTGCTGCATGTGGATGCGCAAGATCCCTTGGTGCAGCGCGTGGCCGAGCAAAAAGCCAGCTTGGACCACTTGATCGAGATGATGGAGGAGTACAAGGCCGATCCGGAGGTGGCCAAAACCCAGGAGCAGCTCATCAAACTGCGCGACATTTACGATACCTTCCCGGTGGTGCGTTCCGAGCACAAGGAACCATCGCCCAGCGGAAGGCCCATTTTGGGCGAAGACGTCCTTGTGGTGATCACCCCGGAAGGATTCCGCGAGCTGAGCAACGAACTGGAATTGCTTCGAGACGCCATCATCCAGCCCGACGACGCCGCCCTGCCGGCCAAAAGCTGAACAAGACCATGCAAAAACGCTTTCTCCTTTCCTCCATTTGCGCTGCATTGGCCATTGCTTCGATTGCGCAAACAGAGTGTACCGAGTATTGGAAAAATGCCCCGCGCGCATCCGATGTACGCTTCGCCGTGAACGGCCAAAGCCGCTCGGCCAGCGTGCAAGTAGGTGTGCCCACCGAGCTCAATATCATCATCTACAAAGGGCAGGACTACCGCGTTTCCTTCGTGTATGATGAGAAGATCCTGGGTGACCACGTGGTGGCCCGCATCATTGAAAAGGTCCGCGGCCCCATTAAGAAGGCAGCCGGCAACGGTGTTCAAACCAAAGGCCAGCAGGCCAAGCCCCAGTTCGAGGACATTGAAAAGGTGATCTGGGACAACCAAGCCCACGACATGGCCGATGCCGTGGAGTTCACGGCCACCTCCACCAAGCGCATCGCCATTGAGGTAACCGCGCCCGGCGTGCCCGAAGACCCAAAAAATACCAAGCGCAGCAAGGCCCAGCCCGACATCGGCTGCCTAGGCATCCTGATCGAGCACATGCCCACGCCCAACGTGGGGTTTTGAGGTCCGGGCATCAACCAGCACGTGGCAGGTGCGCCGTAGCGGGGTAGTTTTGCGGGCCATGCTCCACCCGTCCGCTCCCCCGGAAACATTGGCAGCGCTCTCCGAGTTGCTGCGGATCCCCTGCCGCGTGGCCATTACCACACACCACAACCCCGATGGTGATGCCATCGGCAGTTCGTTGGCCCTGGCGCGCATGCTCGGAAAGGTTGGCCACACGGTGCACGTGGTGCTGCCCAACCCCGCACCTGGCAACCTGAGGTGGATGCCCGGCTATGCCGAGGCCCTGGACCACTCCACCGCGCCAACAGCCTGTGAGGAGGCGATCGCTACGGCCGACGTGCTCTTCTGCCTGGATTTCAATCGCGCCGACCGCGTGTACGGCCTGGAAACGGCGCTACGAAATGCCCCGGTGAAAGTGCTCATCGACCACCACCGCGGACCGGAAGGCATCTTTCAAATTATTTTCAGCGACATCAGCGCGTCATCCACCTGCCAAATGGTGTGCGATGTGATCACCGGCCTGGGCTTGGAAGAACTGGTGGATGCGGAAGTGGCCAACAGTCTCTATGCGGGCATCATGACCGATAGCGGTTCCTTCCGCTTTTCCAGTACCGGCCCGCACACCCACCGGGTAGCCGCGTTCTTGCTGGAGCGCGGTGCACGACCCGACCGGGTCCACGAGGCGATCATGGAGGACAACACCCTCGACCGGTTGCGCCTTACGGGTTATGCCCTGCATGAGCGGCTGCAGCTACTGGAGAATGGGGCGGCCACGTTGATCTCCCTCTCCAAGGAAGACCTGGAACGCTTCCGCTTCGTGCCGGGCGACACCGAGGGGTTGGTGAACTACGGGCTCACGGTGCGCGGCGTGCGGATCGCGGCCTTCCTGGTGGAACGCAAGGACGGTATCAAGATCAGCCTGCGGTCCAAGGGCAATCTGCCGGTGAATGAATTGGTGGCGGCACACTTTGAAGGCGGCGGCCATGCCAATGCCGCCGGAGGCCGCAGCGCGGATACGCTTCAGGAAACGGAGGCCAAGTTGATCAAGGAACTGCCCGGGTTCCTCGCAAAGTACCCGGCATGAGGCGTGCTCCGCTCTGTTTGGCGTTGCTCTTCCTGGTGGCATGCGGTGAGGGGCGAACCCCGCCGGCTGCCCAAGTGGGCCAGCACACCACCGCACCGGACAACCGGTTGATCGAGGAGAACAGGAAGTTCGCCGAACGCGAGGAGGCGGACATTCAGGCATGGATCCGCCGCCAAGGCATGGCCATGGCCGCAACCGGCACAGGCCTGCGCTATGCGCTGTTGCGCGATGTGCCAGGGGATACGGCCCGGCCCGGCCAACAAGCCGTGATCAATTTCACCGCCTGCCTGCTGAACGGCGATACGGCCTATGCTTCCGAACCGGGCAAGCCCGGCATCTTCCGCATTGGGCATGCAGACGTGGAAAGCGGCCTGCACGAGGGCATTCAGCACCTTTCCCCGGGCGACAGCGCCGTGTTGGTGATCCCCAGTGCCTTGGCCTTCGGGCTGCTGGGCGATCGGGAAAAGATCCCCATGCGCAGCACCGTGGTCTACCACATCGGCTTGGTGGCCGTGAAAAAATGAAACCGCTGAACTACGGCGCAGCGGTCCTGGCCTTGTTCCTGATCGCCTGTGGGCGTTCGCCCTTGGCCGGTGGTACCCGCATTGCCGATGGCGTGTATTGGCGGCTGAACACCTTGGGCGAGGGCGAGCGCGCCCCGAGTGATAGCGACAGCGTGTTCGTACGGGTCCGCATGGCAAGATTGAACGCCCCTGCGGGATCGCTCTTCAGCACCGAGCGCTGGTACCCCATGGGCAGCGGCCGAGCCATGGACAGCTACTTCAACCGGCTCCACCAAGGCGATAGTGCCACTGCGCTGTTGCGTTCCTCCCTGGTGCCTTGGGCGGAATTGGGAATGCAACCGCCGGATCCGCACCGCGATACCGGGTGGGTGCAGATGGAACTTTCCTTGCGCTTGGTCCGATCATTGGCCGAATCACGCGAACTGGCGCACGCCGCGCTGATGGCGCGTACCCAAGCGGATGAGCAGCGCATCCTGGAAGAGTTTTTTACCCGGGACGATCGCCCATGGGTACGGTCCATGGGCGTATGGTACGCTCTGGACCCTGCCGCAGGCCATGGTCCGCGCGTACAAAGCGCGGAGCTGGTCACCTTGGCCTACAAGGCCTCCTTTTTGGACAATGGCCGGGTCTTCGATGACCAAAGCGGTCGGAACGCGGGGCTCACCTTCCGCTTAGGCGATCCGGGCCAGGTGATCAAGGGGCTTGAGGTGGCCGCCCATTTGCTGCCCGCACACGGTGGTGGTGGCTGGTTTGTGATCCCTGCCGAACTGGCCTTTGGCCCCGATGGCTCATCCTCGGGTATTGTGCCGCCATGGACCCCGGTACTGTACCGGGTGGACGTGGTTGCCGCGCCAGCAGGGGAGGCAAGGGTTTCGCAGGACCGGTGATCGGGAATGTAGGGCCCATGGCGAAGGCTCAATGGCTGTGCTCCCCACTGCCCTTGGTCAATTCGCTCAGCAGGTAGTACGCGCCCTTCACCACGATCCGCGCATCGTGCGGCACGGCGGTCAGCGGCTTCACCTCCGTGTAGCCCAGCCCGCTGGCGCCGGTGCGCACGGCCGTCTGCACGAAGGTGTTCGGCTCATGCTCCACGAAGATGTAGTGCTCGTCGCCATTGCTCACCACGGCATCATCGGGCAGGCTCCATGCGGAAGTGCTGTCGGTCATGATCAGCGCGTCCACGTACATGCCGGCGAGGAGCTCCTCGCCGTTGTCGTCCAGCTTGGCATGCACCAGCACCGCTTGTTGGTCGCTCTCGAAGGCCTTGTTCACGGCGAACACCGTGGCCGTGTGGCGGCCCACCGGCTCGCCCGCGTGGCCGAAGACCACCTTCTGGCCGGTATGCACGCGCGCCACGTCCTGCTCGAAGACGTTGAGGTCGATGTGCAGGCCGCTGTTGTCCACGATGGAAAAGAGCGGCTTGTTGGGTTCCGCGAATTGCCCGGTGGTGACGGTGATGTGCTGCACGTTGCCTGCGATCGGTGCGCGCAGCGCGAAGCTGGAACGCAGGTTTTCCGCCGTGAGCGATGCGGGGTCCACGCCGAAGAGGCGCAGCTTGGCGGCCGTGGCGGCTTGCTTGGCCTTGGCCACGGAGAGGTCGGCCTGCGCGCGCTCCAACGTTTTTGTGGCGTTGATGCGGTCGTCATGCAGGTCCTGCTGTCGCTTCAGGTCGGCGGCGAGGGCTTTGCCGTTGGCGCTGCTTTCCAAAAAATCCTGCTGCAGTTGCAGGAATTCGAGGCTCTCCAGTTCCGCGAGGGTTTGGCCCTTGTCCACGTGCTGCCCTTCGCGCACGGCCACGTTGCGCACCAGTCCGCCGAAGAACACGCTTACCTCGGCGCTCTTGTCCGGTGGCAGCACTAAGCGGCCGTTGGCGCGCAGGGAGGTGGTGAGACCGCGCTTCTCCATGGTGCCTGTGACCAAGCCGATGGCCTTGACCTGATCGGGCGTCAGTGCCACTTCGTTGCCATGCGCGGCTTCCGTGGCGTGGTCGTCCTTTGGCGTTGCGGAAGGGGAACCTCCGCAGGCGGCGAACAGCAGCGGGGAAAAGAGCAGCAGCGGCAGGGCGCTGCGGAAATGGAGTTGAAGGAATGCGTTCATGGTCGGAAGGTCTTATTGCCCGAGCAGGGCGTTGAGGTGGATCACGGAAAGGGCGGCCTGAAGGCGGACGCCGAGGTGCTCTTCTTCCATGGTGCGGGCCTGGTCCATGGCTTGCAGGAATTCCACGTAGCCCGCGTCGCCGCTGAGGTAGGCGCGTTCGGCATCACGGCGAAGTGCCGTGGCCAGTGCGGCACCGGCGCCATCAAAGTAGGCTAAGCGCTGGCGCAGTTGTTCCAGTTCGGCACGGGTGCGGGCCAGCTCAGTGGCGCGGCTGAGGCGCAGTTCCTCGAGTTGCTGCTTGGCGATCTCGCTGCGCAGCCGCGCCGCCTTGGTGCGCGCACCCTGTCCGCTGCCCGGCAACGGGAATGAGGTGCCGAGCACGTATCCGCTGAAGGGCGTCACACCGTCGATGCTTTGCAGGAACGCGCCCCCTTGCAGGCTGGGCGCCCATTGGCTGCGCTCCATCTTCCACTCAGCCTCGGCCACGGCGGCCGTTTGTGCTGCGGCGGCAATTGCAGGATCGTTGGCCGCATCCGGGGCGGGATGCATGATCACCGTGCGCAGGGCTGTGCTGTCCGGCGCGGCACCGTTCAGCGGGCCGCACCATTGCTCCAGCCCAGTTGCATACACGGCCACATCGGACTGCGCCTGTTGCCAGGCGAGGTGTGCGCGGTCGGCGGCGCTGCGCGCGCTCATCATTTCCAAGCGGCCTGTTGCGCCAGCGTCGAACTTCTTCTGCGCAAAGGCCGCCAGCGCTTGCATGGCACTGTCGTTGCGCTGCATCAGCCGTATGCGTTCCAGGCCAACGGTCCATTGCAGGTAGGCTCCGGCGGCGCTCTCCTGCACGGCGAAGCGCACGCGGCTTTGGTCGGCCTGGGCGAGTTGCACGCTCTCGCGCAGGTAGCGGCTGCGCTGCGCGATGGCGGTGGGGAAGGGCAGGCCCGTGACAGCCTGCACGTTGTAGTCGTGCACCGCACTGTTGATCTGTCCGCCCTGCCATTGCACGCCCAGCGGTTCAAGCTGTACGGCGGTCTTGCGCAGGGCGTCCTGCCGCTTCACCTCTAATTCCGCCGCCAGCATGGCCGGGTGGTTCTTCACCGCCCGCGCCACAGCGCTGTCCATCGTCAATACCGGCGCTTGCGCCTGCACCACCGTTCCGCCCAGCAGCAACAAGGCCACTAGCGTAGTGGGAAGCGGGGACCGCCCTTCATCTCTTTCACCTTCTTCACCTTCTTCACCTTCTTCACCTTCTTCACCTGCTTCACCTCTTCTCTTTTTCCCCTTCCTTCCCGTGAAAACCCAATGGTAAAGCACGGGCACCACCGCCAGCGTCAGCAAGGTGGACGTGATCAGGCCGCCGATCACCACGGTGGCCAGCGGGCGCTGCACCTCCGCGCCGGGGCTGGTGCTGATGGCCATGGGCAGGAAGCCGAGCGAGGCCACCGCAGCAGTGGCCAGCACGGGGCGCAGGCGGGCCAGGGTGCCATGTACCACGCGGGCGGTCACGTCGGTCTCTCCTTCCTCCAAGAGCCGGTTGAAGTAGCTCATCAGTACGATGCCGTTGAGCACGGCCACGCCGAAGAGCGCGATAAAGCCGATGCCGGCGCTGATGCTGAAGTCGAGCCCGCGCACCCACAGCGCGAACACGCCGCCCACGGCCGCCATGGGCACGGCGCTGAAGATGATCAAGGATTCCGCCAGCGAGCGGAAGGCGAAGTAGAGCAGCAGGAAGATCAGCGCCATGGCGATGGGCACGGTGAGCAGCAGGCGCGCACTGGCTTCCTGCAGGTTCTGGAAGGTGCCACCATAGCCGACGAACCAGCCAGCGGGCAATTTCAGCTCCTTGTCGATCACCTCTTGGATGTCCGCCGCCGTGCTTTGGATGTCGCGCCCGCGCACGTTGGCCTCCACCACGATGCGCCGCGCGCCGTTCTCGCGGCTTACCTGCGCGGCTGCACTCTGGAAGCCGACCTCCGCAAGCTGCCCCAGCGGCAGTTGCGACCCGTTAGGCAGCGGCACCAGCAGGCTCTTCACCTTCTCCGGTCCCGCATCGCGCATGTCGGCCATGCGCACCACCAGGTCGAAGCGGCGCTCGCCCTCGTAGATCACGCCGGCATGCGCCCCGGCCAGAGCGGTGTTCAGCACGCGGTTTACCGCCGCGATGCTCAGGCCGTATTGCGCCAACCGGTCACGGTCGTACTTCACCACTAACTGCGGCATGCCCGTTACCTGCTCCACCTTGATGTCGGCAGTGCCGGGCACCTTGGCGATCAACGCCGCGGCCTCATTGGCCTTTTGAAAGAGTGCGTCGAGGTCGTCGCCGTAGATCTTCACCGCGATGTCGCTCTTCACCCCGGCGATCAGTTCGTTGAAGCGCATCTGGATGGGCTGCTCGAAGCTGAGGTTCATGCCGGGGATCACGCTGAGTTTTTCGTTCATCAGCGCGGCCATCTCCTCGCGGTCCTTGGTGGTGGTCCAGTCCTTGCGCGGTTCCATTACGATGATCAGGTCCTGCGATTCAATGGGCATGGGGTCGGTGGGAATCTCGCTGCTGCCGATCTTGCCCACCACCTCCTTCACCTCGGGGAAGTTGTCTAACAGGATGCGCGCAGCCTGATCGCTCACGGCGATGCTTTGGCTGAGGTTGCTGCCCTGGCGGATGGTGAGGTTGGTGGCGAAGTCGCCTTCGTCCAGCTCCGGGATGAATTCCCCGCCGAGCCGGTTGAACGTGATAAGCGCGGCCACCACCAGCAGCAGTGCGCAGCCCAGCGCGGCCATGCGGTGGCGAAGCAGCCAGCGCAGCTTCGGCGCGTACCAGGCTTGCACGCGTTGTACCAGGCGTTCGCTCCAACTCTCGCCCTGCGGCACGCGGCGGTCCATGAAGAGCGACACGGCCCACGGCACATAGGTGATGCTCAGCAGGAGCGCCCCGATGATGGCGAAGCTGACAGTGAAGGCCATCGGGCGGAACATCTTGCCCTCGATGCCGACCAGGGCGAAGATGGGCACGTACACGATGAGGATGATCACTTGGCCGAAGACGGCGCTCTTCATGATGCCGCCGGCCGAATGGATGGTCTCCTTGCTCATTTCCTCCTTGGTGAGCAGGCTTCCGGCGTGGCGCTGGTGCAGGGTGAAGAGCATGCCCTCCACCACGATCACCGCGCCGTCCACGATCAAACCGAAATCCAGCGCGCCCATGCTCATCAGGTTGGCGCTCTGCCCGGCCAGCACCATGCAGCCGATGGCAAAGAGCAGTGCGAGCGGGATCACGCTGGCCACAATGAGGCCCGCGCGCCAGTTGCCCAGCAGCAGCAACAGCACGGCGATCACGATCAGCGCGCCCATCAGCAAGTTGTGCTCCACCGTGCCAATGGTCCGGTCCACCAGCTTGGCGCGGTCCACGAACACGTCCACGTGCACCCCCTCGGGCAGGCTGTGCTGCACCTCGGCCATGCGCGCCTTCACGGCTTCCACGGTCTGCGTCGCATTGGCGCCCTTGAGCATCAGCACCACGCCGCCCACGGCCTCGCCCTCGCCGTTGCGCGTCAGGGCGCCGTAGCGCGTGGCATGTCCGAAGCGAACTTCGGCTACATCGCGCACGCGTACCGGGCTGCCTCCTCGCGCTTCGATCACGGTGTTCTCCAGGTCTTCCAGCGATCGCGCCACGCCTTCGCCGCGGATGAAGTAAATGTTGGGCCCTTTCTCAATGTAGCTGCCGCCGGTGTTGGCGTTGTTGTCCTCCAGCGCGGTGAACACGTCCACGAGTGAAAGCCCCGCCCCGCCGAGCTTGCGCGCGTCCACGCGCACCTCGTACTGTTTCAGCAGGCCGCCGAAGCTGCTCACGTCGATCACGCCGGGCACGCCTAACAGGTGTTGCCGTACCGTCCAGTCCTGGATGGTGCGCAGGTCCATCAGGCTGTATTGGCCCTTGTGCGCGCTGTCCACGGCCAGGGTGTACTGGTAGATCTCGCCGATGCCGGTGGTGGGCGGCGCGATCTCCGGCGTGCCATATCCGGAGGGGATCTGCGCCTGCGCCTGGGCGATGCGCTCGGTGACCAGCTGGCGCGCCAGCGGCACGGGCACGGCGTCCTTGAACACCACGGTGATCACCGAGAGGCCGCTGCGCGAAACACTGCGCAGCTCCACCAGGTCGGGCAGGTTCTTGAAGGCTTGTTCCAAGGGGAAGGTGATGAACTGTTCCACCTCCTGCGTGGCCAAGTTGGGTGCGATGGTGTTCACCAGCACCTGGTTGTTGGTGACGTCCGGCAGGGCGTCGATGGGCAGGTGGGCCACGGACCATGCGCCCCAGCCGATGAATGCGAGGAGCAGCAGGCCCGTGACGAGCTTGTTGCGTACGGAAAACGAGATGATGCGGTCGATCATGCCCGATGTGCGGCGTTGCCGCGGATTGAAGGGAGGTGAACGAAAAGTCCAAAGGGTGCGCACGCATGGTGCGGCACCTGGCGCCGTGGCGCGGTCTTACGCCTTGGGCGGCTGCCAGATGCCGCCCGGGCCTTCCCGTGGCGGGATGCGGTCCTCGGTGGCGTTCAGTTGCACGTCCAATCCGTTGCACAGGAGGACGGCGGGGGCGGATTCTTGAGCAATGCTTGCTTGCACCGTTTGTGCACCACAGTGATGGTCACAGTGGAAGGGCAGCTCGTGGTGGTGGTCATCGCTGGCATGGTGGTGGCGCTCATGCAGGTAGTGCTCCGCCAAGAAATTCAACCAATCCATTCGGCCTTCCGCCTGGTGTTCCGCATAATGCTGGAAGAGCATGGGCAGCTTCAGCAACTGGTGCAGCTCGGTGCCCGTGAAGGCGAAAAGGCCTAGGAGAAGGATGGCGATCCGCTGCCGCATACGGGGCAAAGGTAATGGGAAAATGAAGCGGGGACTTCAGCTGGGAAGTGACGGAGGAAATCGCGGCATACGCGGCCCCATACGGAAAAAGCCCCGGCTATGCCGAGGCTTTCGTGGTCCCGCAGGGGATCGAACCCTGGACCCAATGATTAAGAGTCATTTGCTCTACCAGCTGAGCTACAGGACCAGTTCCAACAAGCCGTTTCCACAAGGTCCCGGCCGATTGGGGCGGCAAATGTAGGACCTGCCGGGCAATGTCCTTCATCTGTTGAAAACTGTGGATAGGTGATGGTTCTTCTTCTAAGGTTGCACCGCGAAAAGCGGTCGGTGCAAGGTTTCAAGATACGGGCTTGCAGGAATCATCCCCCTGCCCCAGGGGAGCATTAAAAAAGCCCCAGCTGTTGCCGAGGCTTGGTGATCCCGCTGGGGCTCGAACCCAGGACCCTCACATTAAAAGTGTGATGCTCTACCTACTGAGCTACAGGATCGGAAAACAAACCGTGAACGGCGGCTTGATTTTGAGGGCGCGAATGTAACCACTCCGGCATGACCGGCAAACCTAATCATTCCCTTTGCCGATGATGGGCAACCGTTCAAACGGCTTGCTGCGGTCGAACAAGTAGCGGTAGGTTGCCATGGTGCGGTAATTCGTGGCCCCGAGGTTTTCGCATACGCGGAGCATTTTCGGGTTGAAGTCACCGATCCACGTGAGCACCGTGTCATGGTAGCGGCCGGTGCGGATCAACCATTTGCTCAGGTGCACGATCATTACGCCCTCCACACCCTTGCCTTGCCATTCCTTCACTACGCCGAAGACAATGCCGGTCATGGTGGTGGCGGTGCCTTTCCACTTGTGCCAAAGGAATTTGAGTTTGCCCATCCAATTGAGGTTGCCGTCAACGTACCGGAAGATCTGGTTCAACTCCGGCAGGTTCACGAAGAAGGCGATCGGCTTTTTCCGGTGGTACACGAACACCACGATGCGCGGGTCCATCACCGGCTTCATCTGCTTGATGGTCTTCAACGCCACCTCCTTCGGCATGGGCTTGAAGTTTTCGTGGTCCACCCACGCGGCGTTCAGCACGGTGCGGAAATTTTCGGCCAACTGTTCGGCACTCATGTTCCGCACGTCCCTCACCTCCATTTCCGGATCGTTGCGGAACTGTTCGTACTTGCGATGGAAGATGGGCTGTACGTCCGTGGTGGCTTCGCGTTTGAAGAAGAGCTGCTTGAAGTAGATCCGGAAACCATACGCCTCGAACAGTTCCACGTAATACGGCGGGTTGTAATTGGTTCCGTAGATCGGCGGGTCCGTGAAGTTGTGGATCAGCAAGCCCCAGAACATGTTGCGCTCGCCGAGGTTGACCGGGCCGTCCATGGCCTCGAGGCCTTGGCCCTGCAACCAGTTGCGTGCGGTGTCGAAAAGCAGGTTCGCCGCCCGCTGGTCGTTGATGCACTCGAAGAACCCGCACCCGCCGGTGGGCTGCTGGCTGTCGGTCCAGGCGGTCTTCGGATCGATGAACGCCGCGATCCTCCCGGCTGCCCGGCCGGCATCATCATAGAGCACCCAGCGCTTGATGGCCCCCGCCTTGCGGTCTTCGCGCGCCTGCAGCAGCTTGTTCCTTGCGGGGTCAAATACCTTGGCCACGTCTTGTCGCAGGTGGGGCACCCAGTTCTTGTCATCCGCATAGATGCGCCACGGCACCCGGGTCCAATCCCGCAGTGCCCGGCCGCCGCTGGCTTCGCTAATGGTCATTGGGCGCGAAGGTCGCACGAATGATGTCTTTTTCCTCGGGCAGCCGGTTACGGGGCAACGGGTGCCATTTCGGCGCGGATGGTTCCTTTGCACCGGAGTAGGGAAGCGATGGGCGTTCAGGTTGAAACTACCAAGGGCGGCGCTGCATGCGAAGTGCGGCCGGCGGGGAAGCAGGGCAGCGGGGCAACTGGGCAGGCAACCGCCAAGCTGTGGAACCGGGATTTCATCATTGCAGGAGTAGCCTATTTCCTGGTGGCCTGCTCGTTCAGCTTGTTGATGCCCACCATCCCGATCTTCCTTTCGGAGGAACTGGGCGTGGAGCCTACGCGGATCGGCGTGGTGCTGTCCTCATACGTGCTGGCATTGCTGCTGGTGAGGCCGTTCAGTGGCTACTTGGTGGACGTCTATGCCCGCAAGCCCTTGCTGCTGTTAAGCACCGCCTTGTTCGTGGCGGTTTTTGCGGGTTACTACTTCGCCTATACCGTGCTGTTCTTTGTGCTGCTGCGCTTTGTCCACGGGCTGTTCTGGGGCATTGCCACGGTGTCCGCCAACACGGTGGCCATCGACATCATCCCGTCATCCCGAA
This sequence comes from Flavobacteriales bacterium, assembly GCA_023957375.1. Taxonomy (GTDB): domain Bacteria; phylum Bacteroidota; class Bacteroidia; order Flavobacteriales_F; family PHOS-HE28; genus PHOS-HE28. Next base: position 587,814 of record JAMLHB010000001.1, read on the forward strand.
GAGCGGAGGGCGTGGGCTACTTCGGGGTGAACATGAACTTGGCCATGGCCATTGCACCGTATTTCGGTGTGCAGATCTACGAGGCCAGCGGATTCGGCATGTTGGTGACGGCCGCGTTGGCCATGGGCTTCCTGGCCATTGCCACCTGGGCTTTTATCCGGGTGCCCAAGCGTCCGTGCAACCGGGATCACGCTCCCGTCTCGTTGGACCGGTTCATCTTGGTGAAGGCGTTGCCGATCTTGTTCAACCAGTTGTTCCTGGCTTTCGGGTGGGGCACGTTGGTGGCCTTTGCGGTACTTTACGGCAATGAGGTGGGGATTCCCAATGCGGGCATCTTCTTCCTTTTCCTGGCCGGGGGGGTGGTCCTTTCGCGGGTCACTTCCGGCAAGTTGGTGGACAGGGGTTACCTGCACGCCCTGATGGTGGGGGCCATGTTGTTGATCGGCATCGGCTTCACGGGTTTTGCCTTGCTGCATGACATCCGCTGGTTTTGTGCATCCGCCCTGTTGATCGGCCTGGGGTACGGCACGCTCTTTCCCGCCCTGCAAACCATCTACGTCAACATGGCCCCGTCAAGCCAGCGTGGCACGGCCAACTCCACCTACCTCACCGGCTTCGACCTGGGGATCAGCATCGGCATGCTGCTGGGCGCTTGGTTAGTGGACCAGTACGGCTACACGGTGATGTTCCTCGCCACCGGCACGCTTGCCGTGATCGGGCTCGCCATCTATTGGGCCAGTTCCAGGCAAGTGTATGAGCGGTACCGGTTGGACCGGGCGGCAGAACAATAGGTGTTTGGGCGTGGGGGAGGGAAGGTGCAGGGACAAGTCTTGGCACCCGCGCCTGCCCTCGGGCAGCATTTGGGCCGGTTCTTCGCTGCGGACTTTGCGCGGGATGCTTAGAACCCCATCGCACGGTCATCGCCCCGGGGGTCGGCCCCGCCTTCCAAGGTGCCATCAGGATGAACCAGGATGGCGTCGGCGCGGCCGATGGCATGGCGTATTCGGATCACATGGCCCATTTCCACCAACGCCATGCTGTCGGCGGGCTGGATGGCGCCGATCTCCGCCCGCACCGTGTCCGGCAGCCATTGGTGGTGGAACCGGAAGGCCGACACGGCCTGCTGCATGTCCATGCCGTGGTGCACCACGTTGAGCAGCACTTGGAACACGGTAGTGGGAATGGTGGACCCGCCCGGTGACCCGGCCACCATGAACAGGCGGCCGTTGCGGGTAACGATGGTGGGCGCCATGGAGGACAGCATGCGCTTGTGCGGTGCGATGGAGTTGGCCTCGCCACCAATGAGGCCGTAGGCGTTGGGCGCACCGGGGGCCGCACTGAAGTCGTCCATCTCGTTGTTCAGCAGGAAGCCGGCGCCCCCCACCACCACCCCGCAGCCATAGGCGCCGTTCAGCGTGGTGGTGCATGATACGGCGTTGCCCATGGGGTCCACAATGGAGAAATGGGTGGTGTGCGCGGCTTCCGGAACAGGAGATCCCGCCCTTATCGCCGTGCTCGGCGTGGCCCGGCTCGGGTCGATGTCCGCCATGCGGGCGTCCACGTATTCGTGTGCGATGAGCTCCTGCACCGGCACCCGCACGAAATCGGGGTCGCCCAAGTACTCCGCACGGTCGGCAAATGCGCGGCGCTCCACTTCGATCATCCGGTGGAGCAGGGCGGGGCGGCCACCTGTCCAAATGGATGGATCGGCGGTTTCCATGCCACGGAGCATTTGCAGCAGCAGAATACCTCCACTGGAGGGCGGGCCCATGGTGATGACCTCCATGCCTTGGAAGGTGCCTTGCAAAGGTGGCCGCCACCGGGGATGGTAGGTTGCCAGGTCGGCGGCAGTGATCAGACCTCCACCGCGCCGCATTTCCTCCACCAGCAAGCGGGCCGTGAGCCCCTTGCTGAACTCTTCCGCACCGCCGTCCCGTATGCGCTCCAGGGTGTGTGCCAGTTCAGGTTGGCGCAACGTATCACCTGCAGCCCATGAACTGCGTGAGGTGAAGGCATTGGGCCGGGTGCTGTGGCGGCCGATCAATGGCCGTGCCGCGTTCAGCTCATGTGCTTCGTGCCCGGTCAGCGGGCATCCGGCCGCAGCCAGGTCGATGGCGGGTTGGATCAATCGGGCCATGGGCAGGCTGCCCAAGCTGTCGTGCAGGGCGAACAGGCCCGCCACGCTGCCCGGCACGCCTGGTGCCAGGTGGCCGTATTCGCTCAGGCCCGGTACCACCTGGCCCTGCTGGTCCACGTACATGTTGTGCCGGGCCGCCGCCGGCGCCGCCTCCCGAAAATCCAAGGAAGCCGTGCGGCCGTCGGCCAGCCGCACCACCATGAAGCCGCCTCCGCCGATGTTGCCCGCCCAGGGCGTGGTAACGGCCAAGGCCCAATGCACGGCGATGGCCGCATCCACGGCGTTGCCTCCCTCGCGCAGCACGCGCTCCCCGATCGCCGAAGCCAGCGGGTGGGCGCTCACCACCATGCCGCTGTCGGCGCGTACCAGGCCGGCGGGCGCTGCGGGGTGAATGGAGGCTATCGGCGTTTGCGGGCCCGCTGTGCCGCACGACAGCAGCAGGCTGATCGGCAGCGCTGCCGCAAACAAGCCAAGCCTCTGCATGGTGCAAGGGTACGGCAAGGGCGGACAATTTCGTAACGAATGATGGCTGTGCACCGGCGGCAATGCACCCGAAAGCGTGCCGCAGCCCGGTTGCGGGTGCATGCTTCCAGGAAAAGCCACTGGTGCCAACGATTTTCCGGTGAATCGAAAAAGCTGCCTACCTTGGCATAATGCGCGTCTTCATCATCGGCTTCATGTGCAGTGGGAAGAGCGTGGTGGGGCGCGAGCTCGGGCGCCTCACCGGGCTTAGGTTCGTGGACCTTGACCGGGTGATCGAACAACGGGTCGGGCCCCTCTTGCCCTGGATGAAACTGCATGGCGAAGCCAAGTTCAGGGAAGTGGAGTCCGCTGCGCTGGAGGAACTGATGGCGGAGGAGGAAGTGCTGGTGGCATGCGGGGGAGGCACGCCCATGGCGGCCGACAACATGGACCGCATGCTGGAAGCAGGCAAGGTGGTGTACATAGACGTGCCGCAAGTGGTCCTGGTGGAGCGGGCGCGGCGCACGGGCGGAGACAGGCCCCTGCTCTTTGGGCTGCATGGCCATGCCTTGGACAACCGCATAGCGGAACTGATGCTGGTGCGGGAGCCGGTGTATCGCCGGGCACCCCTGCACGTGCCCGGGGCAGGCACCCCGGAGGATACGGCCCTGTTGATGGCCGGACTACTGGCGCTTCAGCTCAAGTAAACAGCGTCCTTCTTGCCGAACACCACGCTGATGTGTTCCTGCAGGGTGGTGGTGAGCGTGAGCCCCACGATGTCTGCACGGATGGGAAAGCTGCGATGGCGGCGATCCACCAACACCACGGTGGTGAGGCGCTTCAGCGGTGACGTGATCAAGTGCGCCGCCGCATACATCAACGTGCGGCCGCTCATCAGCACGTCGTCCACCAGCACCACCACGCGCCCGTTCAGGTCAACCGTGCCATGGGCCAGGTGTGCCATGCTTTTCACAGGGGCATCCTTGTCCAGCACCAGTTCATGCAGATCCACCGCCAAAGGCGAGATCTCTTCCAAGTGTGCCTTGAGGCGGGCCGCCAGCTTGGCGCCGCGCGGGGCGATGCCCACCAGCACCAGGCCCGGTTCGTTCACGTTCTCCTCGTAAACCTGAATGGCGATCCGGCGCAGCTTGCGCTGGATCCTTTCGTGCTCCAATACCAGGGTGCGTTCACCGGCCATGGGCCGAAAGTACAGGTGGGCAACCGATCGCCGGGATCGATCAGTTTTGCCCCCGGAACCGCCACACCATGCTTACCGTGCTTTCGCCCGCAAAAAACCTGAATGAAGCCACGCTGCCGCCCATGCGTGCAACCTCCCTTCCGGTGTTCAATGGCCAAGCGCTGGAGCTGGTGGGGAAGTTGCGCAAATTGGGCCCGGCACGGTTGGCCACGCTTCTGGCCACCAGCCCGAAACTGGCGGAACTGAACCATGCGCGGTACTGCGACTGGGGCAAGGCCCTGCTGAAGCCCGCTGTTTTCCTGTACGACGGGGAAGCCTACCGCGGCCTCCATGCCGCTACCTTGGACGAAGACGACCTGCGTTTCGCACAGCAACACCTGCGCCTGCTCAGCGGACTTTACGGCGTGTTGCGGCCCTTGGACCTGATCGCGCCGCACCGCCTGGATATCAGCACCAAGCTGCCTGTGGGGCGGGGCATCAAGGACCTGTACGCCTACTGGGCGGACCCCATTGCCGAAGCGCTCAACAGGGCATTGCGCAAGAGTGGCAGCAAGGTGTTGGTGAACCTGGCATCGGCCGAGTATTTCCGCAGCATCAGGCTGGAACGGGTGGAGGCCCGGGTGCTGACGCCGGTCTTCAAGGAAAGCACGCCACGGGGCCTGCGTACCGTGGTGATGCACGCCAAGCACCAGCGGGGTGCCATGGCTCGCTGGATCATCCAGCACCGGCTGATGGAACCGGAGGCATTGAAGGATTACCGGGCGGACGGCTATCGTTTCGAGCCGGAGGAAAGCACGGGCGACGTTTGGCTATTTGCGCGTTGAACGCCCCGCACCACGGTAATTTTGCGCCGTGACCCTCTTCCTGCTTACGGCCTTGGGCCTGATCGTGCTGGCATACTTCGGCCTTTGCCTCTTCTATTGGATCTTCCAGGAGCGGTTCATTTTTGTGCGCTTCACCCTGCCCGAGCGGTACCGCTTCCGCTTCACCCAGCCCTGCGAGGAACTCTGGCTGGACCGCCCCGATGGTGCGCGCCTCCACGCCCTGCACTTTCCGGTAAAGGATGCCCTGGGCGCGGTGTTGTACCTGCACGGCAATACCGGCAGCCTGCGCCGCTGGGGAAAACGGGCGCCGCGCTTCACCTCGCTGCGGCATGCCGTGCTGATGCCGGATTACCGGGGGTACGGAAAGAGCAGCGGAAAACTTTCCGAGGAAGCCCTGCACGCCGATTCCCTGGCGTGGTTCGACAAGCTGGCGTCCATGTATGGCGCCGCAAACGTGGTGGTCTACGGCCGGTCGCTCGGCACCGGCCTGGCCGTGCCGCTGGCAGCGGCGCGTTCACCGCGTGCCCTGGTGCTGGAATCGCCCTTTGCCAACTTCTACGACGTGGCCCGCCATTACCTGGCCATTTTGCCGTACCGCTGGCTGCTGCGGTACCGCTTCCGCAGCGACATGGCCATTAAGCGCGTGGCTTGCCCGTTGTACATCTTCCACGGCAAGCGCGACCCCCTGGTGCCGTACAGCAGCGCCTTGAAGCTGTACGCGGCGGCCCCGGTGGAGGTGCACCGGGAGCTGATCACGTTCGACAAGGGGTTTCACAGCGACCTGGCCAGCTATCCGCGCTTTCGCCGCAAGCTGCGCGCCATCCTGGCCTTCAGGCCGTCCGGGCCCGTTAAGGATCGGTAACCACGTGAGCCTCGGCTGCGCCCCCGAGCGTACATTCGCGGCCCATTACCAAACAGATGAACATCAAACTGTCGATCTTTTCCATGCTGGCCGTGCTGTTGGGCGCGTGCTCAAACCAGGCCACCGGCCAAAAGGGGCGCGAGATCGCCTTGTCCTCCACACGCGACTCCGTCAGCTATGGCGTAGGTTCGGACGTGGGCCACAACCTGAAGATGAACCTGAAGCAGGCCGGCCTGGATTCACTCAACATCGATGCCCTGTTTGCCGGCATGCGCGACGCCATGGACAGCGTGGAACGGATCAACTCGGACAAGATCAAGGCCGTGGTGCAAGCCTACATGATCCAAGCCCAGCAAAAGGCGATGGCCAAGCAGCAGGCCCAGGATGATGTGCGCTCGGCCGAAGGGCAGAAGTTCCTGGCGGAGAACGGCAAGAAACCCGGCGTGGTGACCACCGCCAGCGGGCTGCAGTACGAGGTGCTGCAGATGGGCACCGGGCCCAAGCCCACGGCCGATCAGACCGTGAGGGTGCATTACAAGGGCACATTGATCGACGGTAAGGAGTTTGACAGTTCGTACAGCCGTGGCGAACCCGCCGAATTCCCCGTGAATGCCGTGATCCCCGGATGGACCGAGGCCCTGCAGCTGATGCCGGTGGGTTCGCGCTGGAAGTTGTACATCCCCAGTGAACTGGGCTATGGCCAGCATGGTGCCGGAGAAGCCATTCCGGGCAACAGCACCTTGATCTTTGAGGTGGAACTGCTGGACATCGTGAAGAAGTGAGGACAAGGCGCTGAAGGAAAATGAAAGAGGCCCGGTGCGAACCGGGCCTCTTCTTTGTTCTGCCGCACAGCTAGGCATGTGGCTCTTTACCGGGTGGGAAGGGGCGCTTCGGTTGCTCCGGTCCACCCTTGCATTGCACTCGAGGCCCCTCATTGCACCACCACCCGTTCATTGCAAACCCCATCCTTACTGGTTATCCGCACCACGTACGTGCCCTTTCCGAACCGCGAAAGATCGATCTCCTCGCTCTCCGTGCCTTTAGCCAAAGGCCGTTGGAAGAGCAGTTTACCCACGGCATCATACACCGAGTAGAAACTGTCCGCAGCAAGCGGATCGGTGAACTCCACGGTGAAATGGCCGGTGTTGGGGTTGGGCCGGATGCGCGGCTTGGCCTTGCCCATATTGTACAGGTGCGGTATACCAGTAAGGGTGCATGCGTTGTAGACCTGTAGACCGTCATATACCGTGTCCTGCACGTAGGCCGGGTAGGCAGTGGCCCCATCCACCGAGGTGAGCGTGAAGCTGCTGTCCGTGGGGAAGAGGTTGGAGACAGTGATCGGATAGTGCAGCTCGTCGCACTCGAAATGGCCCAAGGAGTCCGTCTTGAAAATGTAGGACATGCTCAGTTCGCCAGGAAGGTTGCCCCAAACGGCACCGCTGAACATGAGGCCACCGTCGGAGCAGACCAGCAGACTGCGCGTGAAATAGTCCTTTCCAGCGGTACCTACGGATCGCGTCCATAGCGTGTCGCCATTGGGGTCGGTCTTCATCAGGAAGGGCCGGTGGAAAAAGTTGTTCTGCGGACGGCCCAAAGTGGCCAGCACCACGTAATTGCCGTCCTGCGCCTTTTCGATGCGCGACCACTGCGAGGTGTACCACAGGTCCGGGGCGCTGTCGTAGCCCTTGCACCATTGCACTTCGCCCCGGCCGTCCAGCTTCATCATATACAGTTGGGGGTGAAAACTGGGCGGATAGGGGATGAACATGTTCAAACCCGAATACTCAGTGAACCCCGTAATGATGAACGAGCTGTCCGACTCGATCACCGCATCATGCACGCGGCCTTTGGGCCGGATGTAGCTCTTGCACCAGAGGAAGTTGCCGTTAGCGTCCATGCGCGCCACCACGGCTCCTGCGGTGTCCATGTTGATGCCCGCCAGCAGGTCGCCGCCAGGCAGTTCCTTGATGAACTGGAAGCCGCCGTGGCGGTCGAAGTGTTTCGCCCAGGTCGGGGCTAGGGTGGAATCTGTCTTAAGGGCGAAGAAACTCCAATCCCTGTTCCATGCTACTATGCCCCCTTCCTCAGTCAACTCGAAATCGCCAACAAGATCCTGGCAACCTAATGTCAATTCATACCTCTGCATCGTATTTACACTCCCCATTGAATCCATCTTGCCAATAATCGGATACGTTCGTTGATGCAATATTCCATTCATATTTGTGCAAGTATAACTTGAATAGTATCCCGTTGCAAACACGAATGAATTCGTCGATTCCATTTTTACGGACTGCATGGAAAGAACACCATTTCCCAAATAATAGTTCGAGTGGATCGGAATGCCTTCGGATGACATCAACATGGGACCACCCATTCCAATAAACAAATTGCTACTTTCCATCTCGATCAAATTGAACTGATAGTTGCTGTTAGCATCGAAGTACTTCTCAAATGACGTTTGTGCGACCGTATTGCAGTACGAGCAGACCATGATGAACAAAATCATTCCTTGTTTCATGGCTCAGCGGAGTATCAGCGTTTTCGTTCTGCTCGTGCCCCCATCGAACACGCGAACGCAATAAACACCTCGCCCCAGATGCCCGGTAGGCAGCTGGACCAAAGGATCTGTGACTTGAGTAAGGGACAAAACACGCTTCCCGGTCAAGTCGTACAAGGTGATGTCCCTGGCTCCTTCATCGGCCGGGAAGAGCAGCGTAACCGTGTTGTCGGCCGGGTTGGGGTACATGTCACAGGATCCGTCAGGGTGCGAATCACCTGTATCGTCCGCGCCTTCTGCTTCCGCCATCTTCTGGATAGGTTGCGGAGTAATGATGAAGGCGTAATCCGCATGCAGGGTGTCCAAGTATGAGTTGGCAATGCTTCCAAGTGGCTCACTGCTCATATCAAGCGTGACCGTCCCGGTGCCGGTTGGATCCACCTGGTCGTCAGGCAGCTCGCTCATGTTCATCCGCGTGGGGAACCAGGTGATGTGGTAGTCCATGCCAGGCTGTAGACCAGAGAGCGATACGGTTTGCGACGCAGGACCTGTGCAACCAAGGAAGTTCTGGTAATCCTGGCCACTGGCCAAGTAATAACTGTTCATCACCCAGGCGTTCAGGTTGTGTACCCAGCCAATGGCCGCGGTCTGGTCTTCGGACAGCAAGTAGTAGCACTCGATCCCGGCGGCAGCATCATAGACCTTGTGTGGGCTGTAGTCCGTATTCAACAGGCCGTAGGATTGCCAGTCGGAGTTGTTCAACAAACCTGCAAGCGGCTTGAAGTTATGGTAGATCGTGCGGTTGACGACCGGGATACCCAATCCGTTCACTTTCAGATGATCTACCCTCCCGCAGGGTCTCCCGCCTCGGGGACCCTGCGATCCACAGAACGCCCCCACCACCTTATTGCACCACCACCCGCTCATTGCAAACGCCCTCCCTGCTGGTGATGCGCACCAAGTACGTGCCCGCACCGAACCGCGAAAGATCGATCTCCTCGCTCTCCGTGCCTTTAGCCAAAGGCCGTTGGAAGAGCAGTTTACCCACGGCATCATACACCGAGTAGAAACTGTCCGCAGCAAGCGGATCGGTGAACTCCACGGTGAAATGGCCGGTGTTGGGGTTGGGCCGGATGCGCGGCTTGGCCTTGCCCATATTGTACAGGTGCGGTATACCAGTAAGGGTGCATGCGTTGTAGACCTGTAGACCGTCATATACCGTGTCCTGCACGTAGGCCGGGTAGGCAGTGGCCCCATCCACCGAGGTGAGCGTAAAGCTGCTATCCACCGGGAAGAGATCGGATGTTTCGATGGGATAATGCAGTTCGTGGCAATCGAAATGGCCAAGTGAGTCGGTCTTAAAGATGTACGATATTCCGTTTTGCCCCCCAGGGACATTACCCCAGGCGGCACCGCTGAATAGGATGCCTCCATCAGAGGATAGCAACAAGTCCCGGGTGAAGTAATCTTGGCCCGCAACGCCCTTGGACCTTGTCCAAAGCGTGTCCCCGTTGGGGTTGGTCTTCATCAGGAAGGGCCGGTGGAATTGGTTGTTTTGGGGGTATCCCAAGGTGGCCAGCACCACGTAATTGCCGTCCTGCGCCTTTTCGATTTTCGACCATTGCGCGGTGTACCACAGGTCCGGGGCGCTGTCGTAACCCTTGCACCATTGCACCTCACCCTCACCGTCCAGCTTCATCATATACAGCTTGGGGTGGAAGTCGGACGGTAGCGGAAGGAACATGTGCTGATCGGAGTATTCCGTGAAGCCGGTGATGATGAAGGAGCTGTCCGACTCGATCACCACATCATGCACGCGCCCCTTGGGCCGGATGTAGCTCTTGCACCAGAGGAAATTGCCGTTGGCGTCCAGGCGGGCCACCACCGCCCCAGCGGTGTCCATGTTGATGCCCGCCAGCAAGTCCCCGCCTGGTAATTCCTTTATGAACTGGAAATCACCATGATGTTGATCGGCAAACTGTTTGGACCAGATGTGATTCAAGTTCGAATCCGCTTTTAGGATGAAAAAAGAATCATCTCTCCCCCAAGTGATAATTCCATTATCATGAGCAATCACCAAATCTGCGGCAATACTGAAAGTGTTTCCAGCGTTCAAATCATAGTATTGTGCCAAGATAATATTGCCGAGTGTGTCCATCTCTCCAATCACTGGTTTTTCAACCGCCGGCGCGGAACAAGTGTCGCAGGAATCGAAATAATAGGCACCAACGAAAAAGATATCATTATTCATGCTAATACGGGCGCTTTGCAGTACTAGAAAAGGGAATACACGATAACACTGCTGGTGGATCACCTGCCCTTCGTGATCCAAAATGGAAATCCCGGAAGCACTAGCAACGCCGGTGAACAAATTACCACTCGGGAGTACCGACAACGCGAGACTATATGAAGATGGTCCTACCCCCTTGTAATACTTCTCGAACGTGGATTGGGCCAACAGGGAGAGCTGCCAAGCAAGTCCTATGCACAGGATGATCGTTCGATTCATGGCTCAGCGGAGTATTAACGTTTTAGCTTTGCTCATGACTCCATCAAAAACGCGCACACAATAGACACCCCGCCCTAAGTGCCCGGTAGGCAATTGGACCAACGGATCTGTTACTTGAGCAAGGAACACAACACGCTTCCCCGCCAAGTCGTATAGGGCGATGTCCTTGGCTCCTCCATCGGCGGGCAGGAGCAAGGTGACCGTGTTCGCGGCCGGGTTAGGGTACATGCCGAACGATCCAGCCGAGTCCGAACCAACCGGATTTCCAATACCATCGGCCTCCGCCATTTTCTGGATCGGTTGCGGAGCAATGATGAAGGCGTAGTCCGCATGCAAGGTGTCCAAGTAATTGTTGGCTACGCCTCCAAGCGGTTCAGAACTCATGTCAAGCGTCACGGTCCCGGTTCCGGTATCATCCACCTGGTCGTCGGGCAGCTCACTCATGTTCATGCGCGTGGGAAACCAAGTGATGTGGTAGTCCATGTCGGGTAGGAAACCCGGCAACGCGATGGACTGGGTATTGGGTGCTGTACAACCGAGGAAATTCTGGTTGAGCAAGCCGGTTGCCAAGTAGTAGCTGTTCATCACCCAAGCGTTCAGGTTGTGTACCCAGCCGATGGCTGCAGTCTGGTCCTCTGACATCAGGTAGTAACACTCAATCTCATTGGTACCATCATAGACCTTGCGGGGGCTGTAATCCGAATTGAGCAGACCGTACGATTGCCAGTCGGAGTCATTCAACAAACCTGCAAGCGGCTTGAAGTTATGGTAGATCGTGCGGTTGACGACCGGGATATCCAATCCGTTCACTTTCAGATGATTCGTTGCTCCGCTTGCATTGGAGACAGCACCTTGATACTGATTATTGACATCCTGCGGCGGCGTTGGCAATGCATCAGGCCACCAGAACACCCTTTCCCAGTGCCAGGTGAGGCCGGTGGCGAAATTGCCCGAGAAGGCCGAGGACCACAGCTCGTTGTGAAAAGACACATCATAGTTGTGGAAAAGCTGCTCAATGTTGAATGTGTCGGTGCCGAAAGGGAGGTCCGTGAAGTAGTTGGATTCCCCGTGGTTGAACGGCTTTCGGGGCACGCTGGTGTTGGTGGAAGGGTACTGGCTGCGGAAGGCCTGCGCATGGTCAAAGACTGCTGCCATGGCATCATCGGGCTGGCCCGCCTGCCCTGGGTTGGGCCAGATGTACTTGTGTACGTCCAGCAGGTCCACCTTTGGGTTGGTGAAGGGCAGGAAATAGCCTTGGTCATTAACGTTGCCGCTGGCATAGCTCACCAAGAAAAGCTTGTCGCTTTCGCCCAACGGGGAATGGACCGGGTCATTCACGTTCACCGGGTTCCGCACATGGTCGGCGATGTCGGTGAGCCAGGAGTTGATCACGGGCCGCAGTCCGTCTTCCTGGGGCCAGTTCACCCAGTTCTCCGGGCACACGTCGCAATAGTTGCCGCCGCTGAGGTCGTGCCCTTGGTAGCCCAGCATCCCGTCCACCTCGTTGAAGGGTTCGATGATGGGGATGTGTACCGAATAGCCCCACCGGCTCATGATGTACTTGTACTTGCGTTTCCAGTAGTAGAACACGCCGTGGTCCGTGTTCGCGGTGTTCCCACCGGCAAAGAAGAACTCGCGCACGTTATAGGGCCGGGTGGCGGAGCTGGGCTCCACGAAGTTCCGCACGTAGGGGTGGGGGCCCCATAGAAAGGTCTCGTAACCGAAGCCGGTGGTGTAGGGGTCGATGCAGAGTTGCAGGTAGATGCCGTTCTCCCGGGCCTTGTCCACCATTTGATCAAAGGCCCAGCATTGGCTCTGGCAGTTGCCCGTGAAGCCGTCCGTGAGTTGCAGGTTGCAGCTGTCAGGGAAGTTCTGTTGCTGGCAGGTGGGGGCCACCTTGAAGGCGTCGTACACCCCGAGGTTCACCCATTCGGGCGCGAAGATGTGCCGCAGGAGGAACATGCGCAGGTAGTTGCCGCCCACCGAGGCCAGTTGGTCCATGCTCCGCTGCATCACATCAAAATCCCTTTTGTAAAAGGTGGACCACCAGAACTCTGACGGTAATCCGCCCCACTGCCAATGGTGGAGGTCCGCCATGTTTGTGCCCATGCCGAGGAAGGCGGTGCCGTCCTCGAACTGCAAGGTACGTCGGTTGACCTGGTTCACCTGCAAGGGGCCGTGGTTGTCCGGCAGCGGCGGTTCGCATACAAAGCTGTAGCCGGTATAGTGCAGGTCGTTCAAGGGGGCATTGCCCAACGTAGTGGTATGGGGGGCCTTGATCGAGATCATGCACTGCCACGGTCCTTCCATGTCGGGCGCCAGCCTGAAACGGACGGGATAGGGATGGAGCGGGTCGCCCGGGTCTTCGGCGAGCAAGGCCGTAGGGGCCGTGCTGCTCCATTTTTCCTCCCGCATGAAGAATCCCCATTTCATCGCCTGGGTACCATCCGGCTTGGTGAGGGTCATCACTACTTGGAGGGAGTCATCCGCGTAGGGGTTCAGGTCATGTACCGGGTCCACGTTGGCCGGTGTGGCCACGTAGGGATCAAGTGGGTCGGCATAGTAATGCACGAAGAAGCTGTCAATGGCAGCTTTGTACATCTGGGGCAATTGCAGGCCCACCTCCAGTTTTTCCCACTTGTTCACGTGCAGCACGTTGCCGCTGATGTGGGTGGCGGGGTCGGGGGCAATGACCACCACATCGCCAGGGACCCCGAGGGTTGGGTCGATGTAGGCATGGAACTGGCCGTTGTTGCTGAAGTGGCCTGCATGGAAGCCGGGGGCGAGGTGGACCGCCGTGCCGGACTTGAGTTCGGCATCCGCGGTACCGGAGATGGACAGCGGCCGGGCATCGCTGCCCGGCGCCAGCACCGGCTGCGTCACGGCCACGTGGTGCATGCCGCTGGTCCAAGTTTCATCCTGGACCACAAAGGGAGGATAGGCCACCTGTGCCATCAACTGGATAGACAGCGGCAAGGCGGCGATCGTTGCCCGGAGGTATTGGCCCGTGTTGCGCATGGCTTCAGCGTTGGGCTTGTTCCAAAGCGTGCAAGCGTGCTTCCAGGTTGGCCTGCTTCTCTTCCAATTGCAGGATGTACAGGGTTTGTTCCTCCACCACCTGCAGCAGCTTGCGCTGCATGGCGCCCACCTCCAGCCCGCCCTTGGCGACCACTTCGCTGGAGGAAGGGATGCCCGGCAGGTGGTTGTTCAGCCGCAGGTATTGGCGCAACTCGCCCAAGGGCATCAGGGCGTAGTTGGGCTGGAAGACGTAGTCCGGCCAGGTTCCATGCTTCACCAGCACGTCTCGCGTGGAGATGCCGTTCTCCACGAAGAGCAGGTAGTTGCTTTGGCCGCTGGGCGGGGTGGTGCCGATGCCCACTTTGCCATTGGCGGTGATGCGCATGCGCTCAAGCGCATTGGTGCGGATGGACAGATGGTGGTTGCTTGATGTGCCTAACCAAGGGGTAGGTGCTTCGCCGCACAGGTAGTTCAGGTTGTTGCCATATGCACGCCAATACGGCACCCCTTCGCCTTCCCCTCCCGTGCAGGGCGGGTACGGCGTCCAAATCTCCGACAATGCCGTGGTGAAGGGTCCGCTTTTCAGCACGCCGGTGGAATCGCGGTAGAGCACGCCGGTCAGCGTATCGCTTCCCCAGATCTTGATGGTTCCGTCGGCTTTCAGCCGCAATCGCTCCTGCCCGTTGCTCTTCAGCACCAGGTCCTGGTTGTCTGCTGTGCCCAAGTAGTTGGTGCCGGGCACGGTGCCGGCATTGCCCCCCATGGCCCAGTTACTGGGTGCGGGACCCCGCAGGTAGATGGTGGTGCTGGCACCTTCGCAGCCGTTGGCGTCGGCCACGGTGATCTTGTAATCACGCGGACCCAGGTTGTAACGCACCGCCCCCGTGGGGCCATCGCTCCAATTGACCGTGAAGGGGGCAGCGCCGCCCATCACCACCACGGAAGCGTTGCCGTTGTTGCAATCGAAGCAACTGATGTGGTAGCCGTTGGGGTATTCGTACACGTCCACGTCCAGCTTCATGGGCAGGGGCTGCTCCAGGGTTACTTGTAAAGTGGCGGTCTGGCCACCCTGATCGGTGACGTCCACCTTGTAGTAGCCTGCTGCCAAATGGAACTGATCCTCTTCACCGGACCCATTGCTCCATTTGTATGCATAAGGAGCATCGCCGCCGCTTACGCTCAGGTCGATCCACCCATCTTTCATACCGAAGCAACTTACCTGGAACCCGTTGTAGTTGCTCACCTGCAGCCCGACATGCAACGAGTCGGAAGCCCATGCAGGCAGTGCAAGGCACAGGGTTGCCAAGACCAATGGGATCCTTGAGGGACCCGGATGTTCAATGCATTTCCTGGAGGGCGGGGTAGGTACATGTGCCATTGGGCTAGCGGTTTGGTGATTTGCACAAGGCTTACTTGCATGGGCAGATGTGAAGGTCTGTTATGTTTTCAGGGGGGGGGGTAAGAAAATAACAGATATTAACACACCTGTTTAAATCTTGGATTGTATGCGTGCTCGCCGTTCGCTCTGCCCTCGTTCGCGTGTATCCGGCCGCGAGACCTCGCTCGGGTTTTTCCCGAGCGAGGGCGCCTGATAGGGCCTCCGACTCGTCTAAGAACTACTTGTGCAAGTAGTGGTGTCGGCGGGCCGAAGGCCCTATGCATGAACGCACTCGGCGAAGAGCCGAGCGCGAGCTGTGTGGAACCGCCCCTGCACCCGCGCACTCCCAAACCAGCGCATAGGCAGGTTCCCGGATGCTGCCATCACCGGGCTTTGGTCGCATCAATGGGCCGAAGGCCCTCCGGGGAGGGGGCGCCAGTGGGAAATACGTTCGAAGAAATGGTTGCTGCTGCCCTCGCCCAGCCAAAAGTGGCGATGGGTGCTGCGGCCGGTTTTGCTCGGGTTCTTGATGAACCAATCCTCGGCGAACCTCAGGATCAATACGTTGCGTTGCTCGGTGCCGGAGAGCCCGGGCAGATGCACCGGGTTGTCCGGCAGCCAGCAGAGCACCCGTTGGCCATCCGCAGGCAGCTTGTCGGCGCAAGAGATCCAAGCTCCCGTGTTCATTCTTTTATGCTGGGAGGATCCGAACCTCCAGTTCGTCGGAGGGTACTTCGGGGCAAAGTACCACGTCCGTAAGCCAAAGGCCTGCCTGCCTGGCACGCTCCTGTTGTTCCGCCCCGGCCTTGGCATAGATTTTTTCCGCCTCCTTGCGGATCAGGTACTTCATCATCTCGTTGTGGATCTCCAAGCCCGTGGCGGTGATAAAGCAGCGCTTGCTTTGGGCCCAGTGCCACAAGAGGAGGGTGGCCAAGCGCACCGAGGAACGGTCGTGCAGCCGCCCCCCCTGCACCACCATGCCCTGGCCGGCCTGCAGGCCCACCATTACCTTGATCACCGTACGGATGCAATTCTGGATGCCGGCGGTGGTCAGTTCCCCTTCGGGCCACAGCGCCAAGTCTTCCAGGCTGGCGGGGCCGGCGGGGCGGTAGTCCATCTGGTGCGCCATGGGCATGCTTTTGTTGAACTCGGCCATGGCTGCGTTCACCAAGCCCGGGTGGGCCACCAGGGTGCCGTCGTGGCCGTCCACGGCTTCGCGCTCCTTGTCGGCGATCATCTCCAAGTAGTCGGGATCAATACCGTCCTTGGATACCGGCGGCAGCACGAAGGCCGGTGCCCCCATGGCATGTGCGCCGCGGCGATGGCTGATGCCGATGGTCCGCAGGCTTACCGATCGCAGGAAGCGGGCATTGAGCCCAATGTGCCTGCGGTCCGGCAAGGCGGTCCGGTCCGGGGTGCTGAACAAGGCGATGTGATCGGCGGTATAGGCTTGCGGGGCCAATGCCGTTCCGGCTGAATGGTGCCGCAGTTCGTGCAGGATCTCATCCGCATCGAGCGCCGCGCACAGGCTGTCCACCACCACAGTGGCCCGTATGGTTCCGGCGGGCAGGCCCAATTGCTTCTCCGTCAGGTCGAACAACCCGTTCCACAGGCGTGCTTCCTGATGGCTGCGGATGCCGCGCAGATAAAGGAAGATGCCGGCTTGTCGCTCCGCCAGCGCGCGCCCGCAGTGCCAGCCGACCATGGCCAGGTCCACAAAACAACCGGGGACGGTGGCCTCCGTGCCCAAAAACGCATGGTCTTCCACCAAGAGCGGCCGCAGGGCGATCATCAGCCGGGTGGTGCTTCCGGGATTGATCCGTACCAGTTCGCCATCAGTGCCCGTGTAGCCCAGCTGCCGGGTTGCTGCCAGGACCAAGTGCTGGTAGGCCCATGGCGCAGGGGCGGGGCCGGCGGCCGTCATGCCCCAGAGGTCGGCCACGTAGCTCTTGGCCCCGGAGTTCAATCCTTCCACGATCTCCCGGCTGCTGCATCCACCGATCAGCTCCACGCGCCGCTCGAGCAGTTCGGCCGGTACGGGGTCCACCTTCCAATTCCCCTCGCGCACGGCGGCGGTGGCCTCCAGCAGTGCGATCCGCCCTTCCCGCAGTTGGCCGGTGCGCGCACCGCCGAGCAGCAGCACTTCTTGCCGCTGTTCGCCGAAGTGCTCCAGGAACAGGCGCACCAGCTTCACTACGCCAGGGATGGCCAAGAGGTCGGAAGGCTCGGACATGGGTCGCTGCTGCATGGGGCGGCGGCTTCTACGGTGCGCATGCGTACCGGGTTCATCGGGCGCGGCCGGGGCAAAGTTCGCCAACTGCGGGCAACGGCGAGACGCCCGTGCACCATGGTACCGCCTGCCCGCCATTCCCGCCGCTGGTCCATCCGCACGAAAGGCGTGGCGCAAGGTTCGCTACTTTCGCGACCTTCTTCAGCCCTTAGGCCCCGATGAGCATGAGAAACTTGATCACACTAACAGCCAGCATCATGGCAACCACCACAGCCGTGGCACAGGCCCGCGATATCCAGTTCACCGAGTTCGACCTGCCCAACGGGCTGCACGTCATCCTGCATGAGGATCATTCCACCCCCATTGTGGCGGTGGGCGTGATGTACCATGTGGGCAGCAAGGATGAGGCCTCCAACCGCAGGGGGTTTGCACACTTCTTCGAGCACCTGCTCTTCGAGGGATCGGACAACATCGCGCGCGGCGAGTTCTCCAAATACGTGGAGAAGGCCGGTGGCGTGCTCAATGCCAACACCACCGGCGACCGTACCTATTACTACGAGGTACTGCCCAGCAACCAGCTCAACTTGGGCCTGTGGCTGGAAAGCGAGCGCATGATGCACGCCCGGGTGGACACCAAGGGAATTGAGACCCAACGCGAGGTGGTGAAGGAGGAGCGCCGCCAGCGGTACGAGAACCAACCCTACGGAAGCATTCTTCCCGAAGTGCTCAAGCGCGCGTACGCCAAGCACCCCTACCAGTGGCCCACCATCGGTTACATGGAGGACCTCAATGCCGCGAACGAGAAAGACTACAAAACGTTCTACAAAACCTTCTACGTGCCCAACAACGCGGTACTGGTGGTAGCGGGCGACTTTGACCCCGCCGCAGCCAAGACCGGCCTGGAGAAATACTTCGGCCCGATCAAGAAAGGGGGCGCTGTGCCGCGCAACACCGCGGTGGAACCGCCCCTTAAAGCGGAAGTGCGCGATGTGGTGTACGACAAGATCCAGCTGCCGGCCGTGGTGCAGGCGTACCGCATCCCCGCCTTGGGCACACCCGATTTCTACGCCGTGGACATGCTGAACCGCCTGTTGAGCAACGGCAACAGCAGCCGCTTGGTGAAGAACGTGAAGGAAGCCGAGCAGAAGGCCGTCTTCGTAGGCTCCTTCAGCTTGCCCTTTGAAGACCCCGGTCTGGCCATTGCTTTTGCCGTGGCCAACATGGGCGTTAGCCCGGACAGCCTGGAGGCCAGCATGAACAAGCAGTTCGACCGGGTGCGTAACGAACAGGTGCCCGAGGCGGAATTGACCAAGCTGAAGGTGCAGATCGAAACCGAGCACGCCATGGACAACAACCGCATGGCGGGCATTGCCCACAACTTGGCCAACGCGTACACCTTCCTGGGCGGAACGGCCAAGGTGAACACCGAGGTGGACCAATACATGGCCGTTACCGCGGCCGACATCCAGCGCGTGGCGCGCAAGTACTTCGTTCCGGAGAACCGCGTGGTGCTCCACTACCTGCCGAAAAACCAACAGAAATAAACCAGCCACCGGAAGAACATGAAAAGCCATTCGCTTCATAGCCTTGCGCTGGCCGCAACCCTCCTGATACCGGCCATGACCACCGCACAAGTGGACCGCACCAAGGCGCCCGCCGCAGGACCCGCACCCGAGGTACAGCTCGGCGGGCACACCTCCTTCACCCTGCCCAACGGCATGCGCGTGATCATTGTGGAAAACCACCGGACGCCCATCGTCAGCGCGCAGGTCAGGTTTGATATTCCGCCCATCATGCAAGGGGACATTGCCGGCTACCAGGACATGGTGGGCGAACTGCTCACCAGCGGCACGGCCCGGCATACGAAAGAGCAGTTCGATGAACAGGTCGACGGGCTGGGCGCCCAGGTCGTGGGCAGCACCAACGGACTCTACGCCACCAGCCTGGCGAAAAACTTCCCCCAGGTGATGGACCTGGTCTACGCTGTTGTTGCCAGCGCCACCTTCCCGGCGGAGGAATTCGAGAAGGCCCGCACACGCCAACTCTCCCAAGTGCAGGCGCGCACGGACGACCCCGACCAGATCGCCGAGGTGGTGGGCAACGCCCTCACGTATTCCAAGAGCTACCCCTACGGCGAAGTGCCTACGGAAGCCAGCTTGAAAAAGGCCACCCGTAAAAATGCTTACCAATACTACCGCTACTTCTTCCAGCCCAAACAAGGATACTTGGTGCTGGTGGGCGATATTACGGCGGTGGAAGGGGAGGCCTTGGCCACCAAGTACTTCGGAAGCTGGAAAGGCGCCGAGGTGCCAGTGACCAAGGATGCGAACGGCCACGATGTGGTGCAGGACCTGGGGCCCATCATCCCGGCAACTAGAAAGCCCCCCGTGCCGCGCGACATCCGCGTGGCCATGGTGGACCGGCCCGGAAGCGCGCAAAGCGTGATCAAGGTGGTCTTTCCGGTGGACCTGAAGCCGAACGACCCCATGGCCCTGCAGGCACAAGTGCTCAACACCATCCTCGGCGGCGGGGTCTTCAATGCGCGCCTGATGCAGAACTTGCGCGAAGACAAGGGCTACACCTACGGCGCCTACTCGGACCTCAGGTCGGACCGCTGGTGCGGTGCGTTCAGTGGCGGTTGCAGCGTGCGCAACGAGGTGACCGCCCAGGCCGTCACCGAATTGCTGAAAGAGGTGAAGGGCATGCAGCAGGCACCGGTGACCGCCGAGGAACTGGCCTTGGCCAAAAGCTTCATGGCCGGCAGCTTCGCACGGTCCCTGGAAGATCCCAAGACCGTGGCCCGGTTTGCCCTCAACACCTACCTGAATGAGTTGCCCGTGGACTACTACAAAACTTATCTGCAACGCCTAGATGCCGTTTCCGCCGCCGATGTGCTGGAGGCGGCCAAGCGCTTCCTGCGGCCCGACAGCTGCACGGTGCTGGTGGTGGGCGACAAGGAACAGGTGGGCGCATCGCTGAAAGGGATCCGGACGGACGGGACCGTGCTGGACTTCAATGTCAACGGCGACATTGTCCGCCAAGACCCCACGGAAGGCGCCGTGCCGGCACCTGTAGGCATGACCGTCCAAAATGTGGTGGATGCCTATGTGAAGGCCATCGGTGGCAAAAAGGCGGTGGAAGCCGTGAAGGACCTCAAGAAGGAATACACCACCACCGTGCAGGGCATGCCCGCCGTGCTGGTGGAATACAACATGGCCCCCAACAAATACGCCATGGAAATGCACGTGGGCGACATGCTCGTCCAACAGATCGCCTACGACGGGGAGCGGGGCAAACTGAAGAGCTTCATGGGAGAAAAGGAATTGGTGGAGGATGAACTCGAAGAGGTGGCCCGCAATTCATACGCCTTCCCGGAAATGCACTACGCCGAGCTGGACCAGGTGGCCCACCTGATGGGCATCGTGACGTTGGACAGCGTGAAAACCTACCGCGTGAACGTGAAGACCCTTGGGGGCAGCCAGTTCGATGAGTACTACGACGTGGCCACCGGGCTCAAAGTGCGCCGCAAGGAATACCAAGGCCAGGAAGGCGGCGGATACATCCAGGTGATCACGGACTACAGCGACTACCAGCCCGAAGCAGGGGTGCTCATTCCGCGCACACTGCACCAGGGTGGTGGCATGGACATGACGCTCAAGGCCAAGTCCATCAGTGTGAACAAGGGCATCAGCCCGCTGGTGTTCTCGGTGGATTGACGGACTCCGGCGTCGGACCGTTGGGCATGCAAGGAACGTGGCGCTACCTGCGCCTGCTGATCGCCCGCACCGGACTGGTGCTGGGCTTGCTCACCGCCCTGCGCGCGCTGTTCATGTGGATATACCGGGCCGACTTTCCCGGATTGGCGGGTGTACAGCTGGTGCACGTGTTCCTGCAGGGCCTCCGCTTCGATCTGGCCACGCTGGTACTGTGGAACGCCCCGGTGATCCTGCTGCATGTGCTGCCATTGCCCTGGCGCGGAAGTATCCTGTGGCGCCGCACGGTATTCGGTCTCTTTCTGCTGCTCAATGGGCTGTTGTTCCTGGCATGCTCCATCGACCTGGCCTTCTTCGGGTTCAACCATAAACGCATCACCAGCGACCTGCTCGGCCAATTAGGCGCCGGGGTGCGCAACCTCCCGTCCTTCATGTTGCACTACGGATGGGTGGCGGCGGTTTTCCTGCTGCTGATGGTGGTGCTGGCGCGGTGGTATCCGCGAACCCCTCCGCAACGCGGGCCGTGGGGGCGATGGTGGGGCCAAGGCACCGCCTGCGTTGGTGCACTGGCCCTGTGTGTACTCCTGGGGCGGGGCGGGTGGCAGTACCAAGGGTTGTCGCCGGCCCATGCGGCCGATCATGTGGACGTGGCCTTCGCACCCTTGGTCACCAATTCGGCGTTCACCTTCGCCTATTCCATAGCAGCGCCACAGGTAGTGGTACACCGCTACTTTGCCGATGAGGACCTTGATCGCAGGATGTCCTTACCCTACCAGATCCGCCGGGACCCGGGGGACCAGCGCAGAAACGTGGTGCTGATCATCGTGGAGAGCCTTGGCACGGAGTACTTGGCCAGCCTCAACCACGGCCACGGTTATCTCCCTTTCCTGGATTCATTGGCCCAACGGTCGTTGGTCTTCAGCCGCGCCTTTGCCAACGCCGAACGGAGCAACAAGAGCATGTGCGCCATCCTGGCGGGCATTCCTTCGTTTTCCGACGATGCCTTCATGAACACCGCCTACGCGGACAACCGCATCGAGGGCATCGGAACCCGGATGAAGCAGAACGGCTATGCCACCTCGTTCTTCCACGGTGGGATCAACGGCGAATACAAGTTCGATTCCTTTACGCGGGCGGCGGGCTTCGACCGCTATTACGGCCGCGACCAATACCCCGACCCCAAGGACTACGACGGCCATTGGGGCATCTTCGACGAGGAGTTTCTCCAGTATTTCGCCCGCATGCTGGACAGCGAGCCGGTCCCGTTCTGCTCCGCCGTGTTCACCCTCTCCTCGCACGATCCCTTTCCGGTGCCCGGGAAATGGAAGGGGCATTTCCCCAAGGGAACCCAGGAGATCCATGAATCATTGGGCTACACGGACATGGCCTTGCGGCGATTCTTCGCAACCGCATCCCAAAGCCCGTGGTTCAAGGAAACGCTCTTTGTGATCACCGGTGACCATACCTTCCTGTACAATGTGCATCCCCCTTGGTACATGAACGCTGCCGGGCGTTTCGCCGTGCCCATCATCTTCCATCTTCCGGACGGCAGCCTACGCGGCAAAGACACCACCGTGGCCCAGCATCTGGACATCCTGCCCTCCATCCTGGATGCCACGGGCTTCGAAGGCACGGTGAACTGCTTCGGGCGCAGCCTCTTCAAGAACGACCGCCAAGCCTACGCGGCACAGTACCTCAACGGGCAATACCAGCTCATCCAAGGCAGCCGCCTGCTGTTCTTCAATGGGCAGGAAACCAAGGGACTGTACAACTGGAAGACGGACACGTTGTTCCGCAAAGACCTCTCCACACTGGAACCCTTGGTGGCCGATCCACTCCGGTTGCACCTCCAAGCACTGGTGCAGCGGTATGGCGAAGCCGTTCAACGGAACCAATTGGCCGCACCATGAACCCGACCGTTACCGGGCTGGTGATGGAGGTCCGGCATCCACATGTCCTTTTTACGGATAAGGATGAGAGGGAATTATACCATCTTGAACCACAAATTAGTCCAATCCGCTTGCTCTTTTTCCGCATTACTTCTCCGGATGCCCAGTGCCGTAGCTATGGCTACGCCACAGGTCCTCCGGATCGTCCTGCGAGAAAATAGCCGCGCATCTTTTGGCCTGATTTGTAATTCAAGATGGTATTAGGGGTGATCGGATCCGGCCGTCAATGCTTGCCGGGCGCCAGGTCCCAGGTTCATCACCAGGTCGATGATGCCCAACCGCCCTTGGAAGCCGTGCCGGTCGGCGAATACTTGGCCGTAGGCCGGCACAGCCGGCACCGGGGACGGCAGCGATTTTTTGGGCTGAAGCGCGGTGCGCAGGTCCAGCAAGTTGCGTTCCGCAATAACCTCCGGCTCCAAGTAGCGGTTCTCCACCGCGATCTGCGGATCCAGCCCGAGCCATTTCAGCGCGAGGCGGAACGTGGCGGTGTCGAGGTTTACCAACTTGGCATATCGGCGGCCAAGGGTTTGCTCCAGGTCGTCGACAAAATGGATGAACCACGGTGTTTGCCCGTATGCACTGCGGATGGCGTGCAAGTGCTGGCGGTGCCACGGCTCGGCATAGCTCAGGCCAACGCTGTGCATGGGCATTTTCTCCCCGCTGCGCCGGGCGATGTGCACCTGCAGGTCCTGCCGCCCGTTGGGGCCCACGATGCTGGTGCGCGTACGATAGCTCTGCCGCTCATAGTGCTCACCGAGGTCGATCACCACGCGCCCGCTGCGCGCGATCAACGCATAATGCTCCACGCTACCGAAGTAAAAGGGGGAGAAGAGCGGGGTTTGAGGCATGCGCACAAAGATGCAGGTTGGGGTGTTGCACCGTCACGGCCAAAGCCAACTCCATGAAAACCAACTGCATCCTTCCATGCCTGCTTGTGCTCTGTGCGGCCTGCCAAACGGCGGCGCCCGGGAATGGCAAAGGGCAATGGCAACCGTCGGTTGCAACACCCCCCCAATGGACCGGTACCTATGCGGACACCCTGCCATGTGCGGATTGCCCAGGGATCTTCACCCAACTGGACCTGCGCCCCGACAGCACCTACGTGCTGCGTGCGCTGTACCTGGAACGGGACAGCATCCCCTTCGGAACCATCGGTACGTGGCGTTCGCATGGGGACCGGCTGACGCTGAACACGTTCGGCGATCCAATGCAATGGGGATGGGCGGGTGATAGCCTGCAAAGGCTTGGACCCGGTGGAGAAGCCATTTCCACGTCGCTTCCCAACGCGGTCCGAAGGGTGCCCTCCCTTCAACCATCGGCCATGCACCTTACGGGCGGCTATTTTTTCCAGGATGGGTCGCACAGCTTTACGCCGTGCGGCACCACGCTCAGCTTTCCCGTTCTGGCGGACCCGGTGAATGCACCAGGCCCCGTACAGCAACTGGACCAAACCTATGTGAAGGAGGTGAAGGAGGCGGGACGACCGCTATATGTGCAGATCACGGCCACGATCCGATCGGGGCCGGCCATGGAGGGCGATGGGACACAGGAGTACATCCAAGTGGACCAAGTGGATGGATTGAACATGCTGCAGGGCTGCCGTTGAGGCCCGCACGCCGGTTCAACGTGTACAGGCACGCACCACCATCACCGCAACGCAGAGCAGGAACAGGAAGATGCTGATCCTGTTGACCCCGTTCATATAACGCACGTTGCGCGGCTGGCCCGACTTGGCGAACAGCGTGGCCGGGTTGAGGTAATGGAGCAAGCGCTTGAACATGGGCGGGTTCCGTAGGCACAAAGGTATTCGGGCCCACGCTCATGGCATCGCCTCTTGGGCCTTGCCCCTGTGTTGCCCCGTGCGGGGCCGTGGTTCATGCAATTGGATGTGCCAAGCGTGCAGGACGTGCAAAACCGATGCCCCATCCATGCCGGGAACGGACCTTCTTCGACACGGTAACTTTGCAGCCTTCCATGCCCTTCAACCTCATCTCCGAATTCACGCCCACCGGCGACCAGCCCGAAGCCATCCGCCAACTGGTGGAAGCTGCGCGGAGCGGCGAAAAATACCAAACCCTGCTGGGCGTTACCGGCTCCGGAAAGACCTTCACCGTGGCCAATATGATCGCGCAGCTCGATCGCCCGGCCCTCATCCTCAGCCACAACAAAACGCTCGCCGCCCAGCTCTACGGCGAATTCAAGCACTTCTTCCCGAACGACCGCGTGGAGTACTTCGTGAGCTATTACGACTACTACCAGCCCGAAGCCTACCTGCCGGTCACCGGCACGTACATCGAGAAAGACCTCTCGATCAACAGCGAGATCGAAAAACTGCGACTGAGCACCACCAGCGCCCTGCTCAGCGGGCGGCGCAACGTGATTGTGGTGGCCAGCGTGAGCTGCATCTACGGCATCGGCAACCCGGCGGAGTTCCACAAGAGCGTGGTGCATGTCCACAAAGGGCAAAAAATTTCCCGCAATGCGCTGCTGCACCAGTTCGTCTCCGCGCTGTACAGCCGAAAGGACATCGAGCCGGGGCGCGGCAACTTCCGCGTGCGCGGCGACGTGGTGGAAGTGTACTTAGCCTACGCTGATGAAGGCATCCGTATCCACTTCTGGGGCGATGAGGTCGAAAAGATCGAGCGCTTTGATGTGCTGAACGGAAAGACCTTGGAGGCCGTTGACGAAACGCCGATCTACCCGGCCAACATCTTCGTCACCAGCCAGGACACGCTCAAGGACGCCATCTCCTCCATTCAGGAGGACATGGTGAAGCAGGTGGAATTCTTCAAGGAGATCGGCAAGCACTTAGAGGCGAAACGACTGGAAGAGCGCGTGCTCTACGACCTGGAGATGATGCGTGAGCTGGGCTACTGCAGCGGCATTGAGAACTACAGCCGTTACTTCGACCGGCGGGAGCAGGGGCAGCGGCCCTTCTGCCTGCTGGACTACTTCCCGGACGACTTCATCACCGTGATCGATGAGAGCCACGTCACCATTGGCCAGATCGGGGCCATGTACGGCGGCGACCGCAGCCGCAAGAAGAACCTGGTGGAATACGGGTTCCGCCTGCCCAGCGCCATGGACAACCGCCCGCTGAAGTTCGACGAGTTCGAGAGCATGCTCGGTCAGGTGGTCTTCGTCAGCGCCACCCCGGCGGACTTTGAGCTGGAGCGCAGCGAGGGCATCATTGTGGAACAGGTGGTGCGCCCCACCGGCCTGCTGGACCCGCCCATCGAGGTGCGCCCCAGCAAGGACCAGATCGACGACCTGCTGTACGAGATCCGCCAACGTGCGGAGAAGGAGGAACGCGTGCTGGTGACGACCCTCACCAAGCGCATGGCCGAGGAGCTCACGGATTTCCTGGGCAAGAACGGCGTAAAGTGCAAGTACATCCACAGCGACGTGGAGACGCTGGAGCGCATCGAGATCCTGCGCCAGCTGCGGCTCGGCCTGTTCGACGTGCTGGTGGGCGTGAATTTGCTGCGTGAAGGGTTGGACCTTCCGGAGGTCTCGCTTGTTGCCGTGCTGGATGCCGACAAGGAAGGCTTTTTACGCAGCAACCGATCGCTCACCCAGACGGCAGGCCGCGCCGCGCGCAACATCAACGGCTTAGTGATCTTCTATGCGGATAAGATCACCGACAGCATGCGGCGCACCATGGAAGAAACCGACCGCCGCCGCGCCAAGCAGATGGCCTACAACGAAGAACACGGCATCACCCCCACGCAGATCAAGCGCGACCGCAGCACCGTGATCCAACAGACCGCGGTGATCGACCAGGTG
This sequence comes from Flavobacteriales bacterium, assembly GCA_023957375.1. GTDB lineage: Bacteria > Bacteroidota > Bacteroidia > Flavobacteriales_F > PHOS-HE28 > PHOS-HE28. The sequence continues at coordinate 614,377 of JAMLHB010000001.1, forward strand.
GACCACCCCGGCGCGAAGGCCTACGTAGAGCCCGAGGAATTGAGCATGGCCGCCGACCCCGTGATGCGGTACATGCCCGTGGACCAGTTGGAGAAGAACGCCGAGCTGCTGGAAACGCAGATGAAGAAAGCTGCCAAGGACCTGGATTTCGTCGCCGCAGCGCAGCTTAGGGACGAACTCTTCGCCATGCGAAAACTGATCGACGATCGGTGACTGGGGTAACAGCTAATTCAAGGCTTTTAGCCATTGGATCAGGGTAGGAACAACTTGAACGCCCAATTTGGGAAGGCATTGTATATTTGCGAGTAACCAATACCACAAAACAATGAACCGCACTTTTTTGCATTAGGGTGTATCGTACTGCTGATCATGGCAATGACTGGCTGTTCGAAAGAAGCTGTGGTGTCGCCGGATACGGTGGGGCGATCAACACTTTAAAACAAGATAATGGGCCAAAAATCGTTGATACATGGCATGACAATGGAAATCCTTCCGGTGTTGAAGGTACGGATTACGGATGTTGGGGAGACCCGACTGATTGCTTTGAACCCATCGTGGTTACGCCCCCTGTACTTGCACTCAATGCTGCGTTTGATGCCATCTCTACCGGCAATGATTCCATCATTGCTGGAACTTTCAACACCTATGCTTCCGATCTCGCGAAATACATGCGCCGGAGAGATGTCGATGACGTGATCAATGGATCAGCCATCGCATTTGCACGTGTAGGAGATAAGCACCGCTATATGATCATTGGGACTAAAGGGAGCAGCCCGGCGGTGATCGCAACTTATCCGGTGAAAAAGTAGCAGTTCCTTGAACGCATGCTTCTGGATGCAGGCATTGAGGAAAGACCTTGAAGATGCGGATTCTTCACCACTTCCATTGGTTCGAATTACCGTTCCTATTGATCAGTTGCTGGTTCGTTCCTGGGTGCGGATCTTCCGAACAGGGGCATGCAGGGTTCGTGGTTTCGGAAGGTATTGCCGTTGCCACCGGGTTTCCCATCGTTCCCATGCGCTCCGGCATTTTTATGGCCGTGGATGGCACGGAATACCTCTACTTCGGTGATCCCGTTACCAAGAAGAAACTGACCTTTTTCAGCATGGACGGTGCGCTGGTCCGGTCTGTTGACCTCACCCGTGCAAAGGCTGCTATTGGAGATGCCATAGGTGGAATTTCAGTTGTTGCCTGGGACACGATAGTGATGAACAGCCGAAAGGGGGAAGAGTTGGCGTTCATTGACTCCACTGGTGAGGTGTTCAAGTTGATCAATTTGGAACCTTGGCTGCACAATGATCGAGGCGATCGGTTCGATCTGGGGAATTCAGGGGATATGGGGCCCTGGGTTGATGGGAATTTCATCTTCGTCACGGATTGGACTTCCAATGATACGGATGAGCTGCACCATAGTACGCCGTTGTTTGGAGATAGATTGACGTTTAGCCGATACTACAATGGCCACCGTGCTGTGGCACCACACTTGGCACGGATAACGCTCCAAGGGGTTACACCACAGGTAACGTGGGGTATGGATTCATTCTATTACCATATGCGGGAGGATCATTGGCGCATAGCGGAGCTTCCTCGGTTCGGATACGCCTTTGGCAAGTTGCTCGTCTATTCGATCTATTCTCCGGATATCCAAGTTGTGGACCCGGTATTATTTACCACTACCGCATCTTGGCAGGTACGGTCGCACCTCACGCCGACCTTCATTTCACCGCCAACACTGGATGAAAATGAGGTTAGGGACAAGGAGGCCCTGAACCGGCGCTTGCGGACCGGGGGATGCATTTACAAGGTGGTGGGCGACAAGGTCACTGGGCATTACCTCGTGGCTGTAAGGCACGCAGATCCCGGGCAGGCCTTGCGAAAGGAAGCTGCCTACGTCCCACGCCCGATGTCCATAATGGAATTCGATGGCAATTTTCAACTGGTGCGTGAGGTGGTGTACGATGATGGCTCATACATGTTCGGGGCTATGTTTCCCACTTCAAAAGGCATCCTTGTATTGCGAACCAAGCAAGGGCCAGGCGGCTTTGTGTTTGATCGTTTTGATTTGAATGGGGATTAAGCCCATTGCCACACTATTGGGCCTGATCGCACTTTGGGGCTGTGCGCCAAAGGAGGCGAACGGTCCGGACATGGCCCGGTTCGCAGCATACGTGAACTACGAAGCCGGTCCAGGGGTATTTGCAAGGACCAGAACCGTCATGCGGCTGACAGAAAGAGATTGTGTGGGGTGTAACCGGGCTTTTGCTGACCTTGTGGAACTTCATATAGATGACAATTCAATGGTACTGGTTATGGAAGCTTCCGGGCAAAGTATTGATATATCGCCGTTCCAAGTTGGACGCGGCCAAGTGATCGAAGACCATGATGGCCGGATGCGCCGCATGGGTTTCCCGGAAGGCTCGTATGCCATCTTCCTGAACGGCGGTGAAATCGATACGATTGTGAGATTGGCAGCGCAAGGCATCGAGGAGCGCTTGCGGTTCATTGCCGGTGGCATGGACCGACTGCACACCAAGGATGGGGACAGGCCTTGATGGCGTTGATCGCTTCATAGAGCAAAGAGGAAGTATGCCAGCATCGCCAAATAAAACTGGACTTGAGCGCAGCAGCGCGACTTCGCGATGAATTCTTTGCCCTGCGGAAGCTGATCGACGAAAAAGAGAAGGACCCCAAGGTGGGGTGACCCCATGCTGGGGGCATCCAGGACGGGAGCGGTGCGTGTGTGTACCTTCACCTGCACAGATCGCTTGCCATGACCATGCGTTGGATCTTTTGTTTGTTGATGTGCGGCATGGGCATGGCCTCCGTGTTTGCACAGGCAGCGGCATCCCAAGCTGAGTTGGACCGGATTGCAGCCGTGCTGGACTCCGTTCACGCGCTGGATCAAAACGGGCGGGGGGAGTTGCAGGAAGTGAGGGCGCAATACGGCAATCAGTCTGCGGAACTTGAACAGTTGTGGAAGCGGATCAACCGGCAGGATTCGGTGAATCAGGTCGTCGTGTCCGGTATCCTGGACCGGTATGGTTGGCTCAGCCAAGATGAAATAGGCGATTCGGCGAGCATGGCCTTATTCCTCGTGGTCCAGCACGGTGATCTTTCCATGCAGGAGAAGTACCTTCCCCTGTTGCGGGATGCCGTGGAAAAAGGCAGGGCGGAAGCCGACGAACTCGCTTATTTGGAAGACCGGATCGCCACGGATAAGGGTGTGGAGCAGATCTACGGAACACAGATGGGCATGGTGCCTGCAACCGGGGAGTACTTCATCCGGCCCATCAGGGATCCAGAGTATGTAGATGAACGCCGTGCCTCCGTTGGCTTGAAGCCATTGAACTGGTACGTCGGTATCTTCGGCTTGACCTGGAACGTGGAGCAATACAAGAAGGACTTGCCCAGGATCAAGCGACTGTTGAAGGAGATGGGGGAATGAGGGGAACAGGTGGCCAGGTATTTTGCCGCATCCCCTATTTTCGTTGCCGTGCCGATGGGCAACGGCCCGAAGGGTTGGGCCGTCCTGAACGATGAATTCCCACGCAATGACCCGAAGGCTTACGCTGGTTGCTTCCCTTGCCCTGCTGTCCACAGCGCTTTCCGCGCAGATCGCCTTCGGTGGACACCCTTACGGCGACAAGGCCGAGAAGCGTGGCATGCCACCTGCCGTTGCGGTGCATTTGCCGGCTGTGGACGTGGCCACGCTGATGCAGGAGGATGCTGCCCGCGCCGCGCAAGGCATCAAAGGGCCATTCCGGTTTGGTTTTGAGCACGCCACGGATTACACGACCCAAAACAGCGGCTCGTGGTTCACCATGCCCAACGGCGACCGTGTCTGGCGGCTTCAATTGCATTGCCCGGAGGCCCTTTCCATCAACCTCCAGTTCAGCAACTACGTGATCCCGGAGGGAGCGCGCATGTTCCTGTACAACGAGGCGGGCGCGGTGCGCGGGGCGTTCAACGCACTAAGCAATCCGGGACACACGGCCTTCGGCACGGCTCCGTTGGAAGGCGATCGGATCACGGTGGAATACATCGAACCACCTGCCGTGGCAGGGCAGGGGAGCCTGGCCATCAGCACGGTGGTGCATGGCTACCGCCTGCTGGGCAAGGGCCAGGACCGCGGGTTCGGGAACAGCGGTCCCTGCAACGTGAACACCATCTGTCCGGAGGGAGACAACTGGCGGCAGGAGATCCGCTCCGTGGCCCACCTCGTCCTTGGCGGCGGCGTGTGCACCGGCAGCTTGATCAACAATTGCGCGAACGACAGCACCCCGTACTTCCTCACCGCTAACCATTGCACCGAGGGCAACAACTCGAATGCTTCCTGGGTCTTTATCTTCAACTGGGAAAGTCCCGTATGCGACCCCACGGAGAACGCACCCATGGACCACAGCATCACCGGCTGCGAGAAGCTGCTGGAGTACCCGCCCACCGATGCGTCGTTCCTGCTGCTGAACAGCACGCCCCCGGCAGATTTCCATCCCTACTACAGTGGTTGGGACAAGTCCGGAACGGCACCGGACAGCGTGGTGGGCATCCATCATCCGGCGGGCGACATCAAGAAGATCTGCAGTTCGCACGGCCCGATCATTGAAGGGGTGATGGGCAGCGCCGACTGCTGGCAGGTGACCCAGTGGCACAGCGGCACCACGGAACCGGGAAGCAGCGGCAGTGCCATCTGGAACCAGGACCACCGCATCATCGGGCAACTGTACGGCGGGCAGGCCTCGTGCAACAACAACGTCAACGACTATTACGGCCGATTCAATCTCACATACCCGCATCTCGAGGAATGGCTCGGTGCCTGTGGCGACAGCTTGGATGGGTTCGACCCGGAGTTTTACGTTCCGCCCCCCTTGGATGCCGCCATCACCAGCATCACCCAAGTGCCCAACGTGCTGTGCAACAGCGACAGCATCATGCCGCGTGTCACCCTCAAAAACAACGGGCTGGGCCCGATCAACTACGTCAACATCAATTACTTCATCGACGGGAGCATCCTGGGGACAGTGCCTTGGTACGGCGCTCTGCAACCGGTGCAAACGGTGAATGTGGACCTGCCCGCCATCCACTTGGCCAACGGCCTGCACCAGCTGATGGTGGGTGCATCCAATCCCAATGGCGGGGTGGATACTAATCCACTGAACGACGAGGATAGCGTGCTCTTCATGGTCAACAGCCCGGGTTTTGGTACCGTGGTGAAGATGAACCTGGACCGCTTCGGCTCGGAAACCACTTGGCAGATCACCTCGCAGGAAGGATTTGTGATGGCGGCCGGCGGGCCGTACAACAACAGTTCCAGCGGCTACACCGTGAACACGCCGGTATGCTTGGCACATGATTGCTACACGTTCACGGTGATGGATGCGGTGGGCGATGGCATGTGCTGCAATTACGGCCTGGGCAATTACCTCATCGCGGACAGCGAGAGCGACACCCTGCTGGCAGGCACGGGAACGTTCCAATGGGAGGTGAGCAATGAGTTCTGTGTCAATTGGGTGGGCATCGAAAGCCGAGAAGGACAGGGCGGCTTGTTGGTGGCGCCCAACCCGGGCACCGGGCGGTTCACCATTTCCTTCCCCCAAGGCGGGCCATGGCAATTACAGGTGTTGGATGCTTTGGGCCGGCCGGCATGGACGGGAACTGCAGGCTCGGGCCGCAAAGTCGTTGACCTTGGCGCAGTGGCCAACGGAACCTATGTGCTGGTGGCCACGGATGCGCGCCAACGCCAAGTGCAGCGGGTAGTGGTGCAACGTTGACGGCCGCGCCGGGGCGGCTCAGTACTTCAGCAGGTAGTACACCAGCTTCACGTACTCATTGTTCACCATGATGAGGCCCTGCTCGGATTCCCACCACCGGGCTTCATCGTATTCCGTGGAAGGGGCGCCGTGCAAAAGCACGGCGATCCCGGCTTTGTTGAAGGTTTGGCGGAACACCCTCCCGGTGCGGCGCAGGTGGAAGCAACTGGTGAGCACCATCACCGTGTCCCATTGCTGCGACTTGGCATAGGCCAGCAGGGCTTCGGCCTCCTCGAAGGTGCTGGTGCCCACGTTCATCACGGTGGTCAGTTCCAAGGGCAGCCCTGCTTCCACGGCGGAATTCCGTGTGCAGGCGGCTTCGGTGCTGTCGATGCCCAAGGCATCCAACGCAGTAGGTACCGGTGCCCCGGTGAATACGAAGCGTGTGCCAAGGCCTTGTTGGAACACGCGGGCCGCTTCCACGCCGCGGTCCTTCACCGAACCGCCCAGCACGAACACGGCGTCCACCTGCACGGAGGGGTCCTCCGTGATCAGGAACCGGCCCATCGCGCGCAGCATAGGCACGCGCAGCAGCCATGCGGCGGCGGTCAGCAACGCAATCAGTACCAGGATGCGCACCGTTTTGGAACCCGGCAGGATGAACAACTTGCGCTTGGTCGCAGGCGGAGTACGGGATTCCATTCGGTCAATAGCTGCCGCTTCGGCGGCGAAGCGCCCACTCCAAGGTCAGCAACACCAGCAAGGGGAGGAAGAACCAACGCAGGGAGATCAGGTCGCTGAAGCTGGCGTGCGAATATGAGCGGGCCGCCATTCCGGGACTTTCTTTCAGAGCCTTCGCGATATCCGCCATGCGGGCGGGGTCCACGGCCAAGCCTCCGCTTCGTGTTGCCATGTTCTCCCAGAGGCGGTGGTCCGCCACGGTGCTCATTTGCTCGGCCACCTGTGGCTTCACCAGGAACTCGCCCTTGATTACCATGGTTTCCCCGTCGAGCAAGGTCTTGGCGGTCCATGCATACCGCCCTGGGGGAAGCGCGCCCGCATCCAGGCGGTAGCCGGTGCCGGCGCGGCTGAAGGCGTAGTTCAGCTGGTTGCCCTCTTCGTTGGTGAACGTGATCTGTGCCTCGGGCGTGTTCACGGGCTCATAACTGGCGTTGTACAGCTCGGCGTTGAGCACCACCTTCTCCTGTTGGGCGAACTCGCGTTCCCCATGCACCCGGAAGCGGCTCTTGTCCTGCTTCAAGGCCAGCAACTGCACGGTTTTCTGCACCAGCCTGTCAAAGTGTGCCGTGGTGTTGTACAGCTGCATGTCGGCCAGCCGCCACCGCCAGAGCCCTTCGCCGCAGGTGATGGCCGATCGGCGGTCGCCCTGCACCTGGAAGGCGAACAGCGGGTAGGCCGTGCGCACGGGACCGATGCGCTGGTTGAACAAGGCCGTGGCGGAGCGGGCCGGTGCATATTGCGCGAAGGGCACCTGCAGCGGTGGGAACCGCTCCCAAGCCTGCACGTCCTCCGGCGCCATGGTGAACAGGGTGAAGGAGGATGATACCGCTGCCTGCGCGTCGGTGGAGCCGCCCCTGGCGTGTTCGATGGCCACCCCGGTGCCCATGGCCGTGGTTTGGCGCAGGTCGCTTTGCTGGCCCAAGATGGTCCAGGTGGGTATCCCGGCCTTGCCGATCTGTTGCAGCAGGGGCTGAATGGCCATGTCGGTGGAAGGCAGTTGGTGCAGCACCACCAGGTCGTGGTCGGCTATGCGCCCGTTGAAGTCGGCCGCCAGGGACTGCTCTACCTGATAACCCTCCATGGCTCCCATGGCCAAGCGGATCGCGGCCACGTCGGGGTGGGGGCTGCGCGCCAAGATCAGCACCTTGCGGCGGTCATCCAACACGTCCACAAAAAGCTCCTGCACGTTGTTGGCCACCGTAGCTTCCCCTTCCACCGGTCTTACGACCACAGTGTAGCGCTGCAGGCCCGTCGCGTCCGCCTTCACCATCAACGGGACCTCGGCAAGCAACGGGTCGGCGTTGATGGCCAAGTCCTTGGCGGCCACTTCATTGCCGTTGTGCGAAATGGTGATGCGCGTGTGGCGACCCTTGAGATGGTCGGCTTTGATGCGGACCAGCACGGGGAACTCGTTGCCCAAGTACGTAATGCGGTTGTGTTGCACGTCGCGCAGGGCGAGGTCCGGCCGCACGGTGGTATCGCCCAGCATGATGGCGAAGACCGGTACGCCCAAGCGTTCGGCTGCCAACCGGGGATCCCGGCCGCGGTTGAAGATGCCGTCGCCGTCGATCACCACCGCGCCCAGGTCGGGCCCCGCGAACCGGTCATATACGGCGCGGAAGAGCTGGTCGATGTCGGTTTGCCCTTCCCGTTGGGTGAACTGGAGCCCGTCGGTGACCTCGGCGCCATACGTGAAAGAGCGCACCTCGTAGCGCTCCCCGAGCTGCTTGGACAACTCTTCCAGGGCGTTGGCATAGCTGGTGCGCCACGTATTGGTATCGCCGTTGGCCAGCAGGGAAGAGGAGCCGTCGTGCGCCACCACCACCACCGGCTTGCGCACTTCGCGCACCAAGATGCGCGTCATGGGTTCCAACAGGAGGAATGCGAGCAGGGCCACCACCAACGCCCGCAGCGTACCCATGGCCCATTGCAAGGCCGGGCTCCATCCGTTGCGCTCCCGCGTGCCCCGGTAAAGCAGCCAAGCGCATAGCACGCCGAAAAGCACGCACAAGGGTGCAAACCAAAGGGAATGGGCGGTGGTGAGGTTCATGGGGGTAGTTGTCAGTTGTCAGTCGTCGGTTGTCCGGCGGGACTTTCCAACATCATCCTCTTCCAACTTACAACTGACAACTAACAACTAACATCTGACAACTGACCATCAGGTAAGCATCCCCCCGCACACATGCAGCGTTTGCCCGGTGATGTAACTGCTCAGGTCGCTGCCTAGGAACACGCAGGCATTGGCCACGTCCGCCGGTGTGCCGCCGCGCTTCAGGGGGATTCCCTCGCGCCAGCCTTGAACCGTCTTTTCGTCCAAGGCGCCGGTCATTTCGGTTTCAATGAATCCTGGCGCCACGGCGTTGCTGCGGATGTTGCGGCTGCCCAGCTCCAGGGCCACGCTCTTGGTGAAGCCGATCACGCCGGCCTTGCTGGCTGCGTAGTTGGCCTGGCCTGCGTTGCCCTTCACGCCCACTACGCTGCTCATGTTGATGATGCTGCCGCTCCGCTGTTTCAGCATGGTCTTCATCACCGCCTTGGTCATGTTGAAGACGCTCTTCAGGTTGGTGTTGATCACTGCATCGAAGTCGGCCTCGCTCATGCGCATCAGCAGCTGGTCCTTCGTAATCCCGGCGTTGTTCACTAAGATGTCCAGCTTGCCGAAGGCCGCCACCACTTGGTCCACGGTGGCCTGCGCTGCGTTGAAGTCGCCTGCGTTGCTCTGGATCGCCATCACCTTGCGCCCGCCCTTGCCCAGCTCGGCGGCCAGTGCGTTCGCTTTTTCGGGGCTGCTCACGTAGGTGAACGCCACATCGGCGCCTTCCGCCAGGAAACGCTCCACGATGCCCCGCCCAATCCCGCGCGTGCCGCCGGTGATCAGGGCTGCTTTGCCTTGTAGTAGTGCCATGGGGCGAAAGTAGGACCGAACCCGTTCAAGTGGTATGGAGGTAACAGGGAGGTGCGAACCATCCCTTCCTTACTTTCGGAGTAACAATTCGCATTCCATGCGCAAGGACAGCCCCGGTGTTTATTTGCCGCCACCGCTTTTTTACGTGGCATTTTTCTTCCTTTCCATCGGATTGCAGCGCTTGGTCCCATTGCCGGATCACCTTGCACATCCCGTGGTGCATCATATTCTCGGTTTGGTGTGCCTTGCCGTGGCAGTGGTGTTTGTCCTGCCCGCGTTGCTGGCCTTTTTCCGCTCGCGGAACACATTGATCACCTTTTTACCGGCCAAATCCCTGCAAACCGGTGGCATCTTTTCCTGGAGCCGCAACCCGATGTATTTCGGGCTGTTGATGGCCTACGCGGGCTTGGCGTGCTTTCTGGGCAATTGGTGGACACTTTTCCTGATCCCATTGCTCGTTCTGGTGGTGCAACGCATGGTCATCATCCCGGAAGAAGAGTATCTGCACAGGGCCTTCGGTGCGGACTACACGGCATACAAGGCGCGCGTCAGCCGCTGGATCGGCCGACGGGCTGTTGACACAGGTGATCACCGGGACTGGGCAAAGGCAAAGCGATGAGTAAGGAACAGTCGCGATTGGTGATTCAGCAAGGTGCGGTATTGCCTGGCATGGTGCGCGTGCTCAGTGTCATACTGGGTATAGTGGCAAGTTTGACAATCATTGGAATACCGCTTGGGTTGCTTGGCTTTGGGCTGGCAATCTACATGGGGGGGACTGAGATTGACTTGGGGAGCAAGAACGTGAGGGAGTACAACGGACTGCTGGGGGCACGGTGGGGAAAATGGCAACCCTTGGCTCCTTTCAAAGCCATTGTGATCCTCCGCAAACGGCGCGTTAGCACCATGTATTCACGCGGCCAGATAGCCATGGACGAAGTGGAGATGAATCATGATGTGGTCCTGGTGGATAGGGCACATCGAATGAAATTCGTGGTGAGGGCCTGTGACACGGAAGAAGAGGCCCGGACCTTGGCCGCTAAAATTGCCGGTGCCACCGGTTATGCTGTCGAGCGCTATGCTCCACACAGGATTAATCCTCAAAGGCGCTGAGTTCGATAAGCCTAAGTATCCGCCGCGTCTTGTGTGCTGCCCTTCAACACGCTTAGAGGATCATAAGCGAGGGCTGATCGGCCGGCGGAGTTCGTGAGACGAGGCCACGCCTGGGAACCGACAACTGATCACGGGCAACCGCCCCCTTCACCCCAGCACCTCCTTCACCTTCGCGCCGATGGTGGCCGGGCTGTCCACCACGTGGATGCCGCATTCGCGCATCACCTTCTTCTTGGCGGCGGCGCTTTCATCGGCACCGGAAACAATGGCACCGGCGTGGCCCATGGTGCGGCCAGCGGGAGCGGTTTCCCCGGCGATGAAGCCCACCACGGGCTTCTTGCAGTTCTCCTTGATCCACTTGGCGGCGCGGATCTCCAGGTCGCCGCCGATCTCGCCGATCATTACGATGGCCTCGGTGTCCTTGTCATTGGCGAAGAGCTGCACGGCCTCCAGGGTGGTGGTGCCAATGATGGGGTCGCCACCGATGCCGATGGCCGTGGTGATGCCCAATCCGGCTTTTACCACTTGGTCAGCCGCCTCGTAGGTAAGTGTGCCGCTCTTGCTCACGATGCCCACCTTCCCCTTCTTGAAGACGAAGCCGGGCATGATGCCCACTTTGCATTCATCCGCCGTGATCACGCCGGGGCAGTTGGGGCCGATCAGTGTGCAGCCCTTGCCCTTGATGTACTCCCGTGCCATCACCATGTCCTTCACCGGGATGCCCTCGGTGATGCAGATGATCACCTTGATGCCCGCCTCGGCGGCTTCCATGATGGCATCGGCCGCGAAAGCTGGGGGAACGAAGATGATGCTGACGTCCGCGCCGGTCTGCTTCACCGCATCGCTCACCGTTTCAAAAACAGGCCGGTCCAAGTGCTTCTGCCCGCCCTTGCCCGGGGTTACGCCGCCCACCACGTTCGTTCCGTACTCGATCATCTGCGTGGCGTGGAAGGTGCCTTCGCTGCCGGTGAATCCTTGGACAATGACCTTGCTGTTCTTGTTGACGAGTACGCTCATGATGATGGACGATGGTTTTTTGGCGGCCGCTAAAGTAAGTGCCCCGTCGGCGAGGTGGTTCCGGCGGTCAGGGCTACCGCCTCTTAATGCAGCGCCTAGCGGCGCAAATCCAACACTTGGACGAACCACGGACCTGCCGGCCGGCAGGCGGGCCCACACGGATGGACACGGATCACGTACATCTCCGGGTGTCGGACGCAAAGTCGTGGCCCACTTCCAACATCGCGCATTTATCCGTGTTCATCCGCGTCCATCTGTGGTTTGAATACTACTGGAAGCCTCGCCCGCAGGGCGCGTTAGACCCGATGGCCCTGTTCCGGCGGTGGCCTGCCTGCCCCGATAACCGTGCACGTAGTACAGCGCAGCCAGCATGATGGCGCCGGCGGTGATGTACGGCATGCCATGGTGCAGCTCATACAGGCGGCCGCCCAGCGCAGGGCCCACGATGCGCGCCAGCGAGCCGAAGCTCTGGTTCGTGCCCAACACCATGCCCTGTTCACGTTGTGCGGCGTTGCGGCTCAGTTGGGCGAGGATGGTGGGGTTGAGACAGCCGTTGCCCACGGCCAGCAAGGCGATGGACAGCAGGGAAAGGGGCAGGAAGAGCGCAAGCGGGATGAAAGCGATCATCGCCAGGCCGATGGCCATCAGGATGCTGCCGGCCATCAGCATGTTGCGCTCCCCGAAGAGGCGTTGCAACCAGCCGACCAGGCCGCCCTGCACAATGGTGGAGGACACGCCCACGGCCGCGAACATCCAGCCGACCTGCTCTTTGTCCAGCCCGTAGTCGTCGGTCCAAAAGAAGGGGATGGTCATCTGCATCATGCTCATGGCCGCGATGAAGATGAAGCTGATGATGTACAGATCGCGGAAGCGGACATCCTTTAGGGCATGCCAAGTGCCACTCACGGGCTTGATGCGCAGCTTGCCCTCCGTCACCTTGTCGGTGAGCGATTCGGGCAGGAAGGCCACGGCAACCAAGTTGGCCACGCAAAAGAGCGCGCCGGTATAGCCTACCCATTCCACGCCATAGCGCTGGTACAGGAAGCTGCCCAACGGCGGGCCGAAGATGAAGCCCATGCCGAAGGCCGCGCCCACCATGCCCATGGCCTTGGCCCGCTGTTCGGGCTTGGTGATGTCGGTGATGTAGGCCTGGGCCGCCGTGATGTTGCCTGCACCGATGCCGGTGAGCATGCGGCTGATGGCCAACAAGAGGATGCTGGTGGCATGGGCAAAGAGCACGTAGCTGAAGGCGGACAAGGCCACAGAGAACAGGATCACCGGCTTGCGCCCGATGCGGTCGCTCACTGTGCCCCAGAACGGGGTGAAGATGAACATCATCAAGGAGAACAGTGCGCCGATGTCGCCTACCAAGGATTCCGAGGCCTGCAGCTCACGCGCGTAAAGCGGCATCACCGGGATGAAAACCCCGAAGCCCACCAGGTCCACGAAAATGGTGAAGTAAAGCACCCACAAGCGACGGTCCATCTGCCCGGGAAAAAGCGTGCAAAATTACAAGCGTCCGGCATGGAGTCTGAAAATCCTTAGACCCGGATTATGCAGCAGGGTTCGTTGTGAGGGTCGAAATCACAAGGGCAGCGCGGGTTTCACCGAGAAGGAATAGCACAAGCTATTGTGCCGAGGGGAAAACCGGCGAAGCGTACGCTGCCGCAGTGATTTCGGGCCGTAGTAGAAATCCTGCTGCATATTCCGGGTTGGATGTGGTGCAAAGGTGAAAAGGTGCGGGGCGCTTCTCAACCCCGTTTCAAGTATCAGCTTTCCGTCCCCAGCTTTCCCAAGGAGCGCACGGGTGATGGAAGTCCCTGCTTCGCCTTCCCGCACCGCCACTTCCCTGCTTCAACCCACCACCTCCACTTTCCCGGCTGGTTGCTCCACTTTGTATTCCTTGCGCACGTACGGCCGAATGATCAAGCGGATGGTGTTCTTCCAGCTCAGGTACTTCCATGCCCAGTGGGTCAGCACCATTACGCGGCTGCGGAAGCCCACGATGCTCATCAGGTGCACGAAGAGCCACATGAACCAGGCGATCGGACCGCCGAATTTCAGCTTGCCCAAGTCCACCACGGCCTTGTAGCGGCCGATGGTGGCCATGGAGCCTTTGCCGCGGTAGAGGAAGGGTTGTGGGGCGCTTCCGTTCTTGCGCAACAGGTTCCTGGCCAAATGGCCCGCCTGTTGAATGGCCACGGGCGCCACTTGCGGATGACCCTTCGGATACCTCGGGTCGCCGGTGTCCAACGCGATGTCGCCGATGGCATAAATGTTCCCGGTCCCCTCTACCCGGTTGAAGCGGTCCACGCGATAGCGCGCCGGCCGTTCCTCCAAGGCCGTTTCGAGGCCCTGTACCGGTGCCCCTTTTACGCCCGCCGTCCAGATCACCGTGGTGCTGGGCATGGTGCTGCCGTCCTTGAAGCTCACCGTTTCACCATCGTAACCGGTGACGAGGGTGTTCAGCATCACCCTCACCCCCAAGTCCTCCAGGAATCTCTTGGCCAAGCCTTGTGCCTTGGGGGAGAAGTTGGACAGCACGGCGGCATTGGTGTCCACCAAGTGGATCTGCATCCGTTCATTTTCCACTTCGCGGTATTCGTGCTTCAGGATGGTCTTGCGGATCTCGGCCAAGGCGCCGGCCAATTCCACGCCGGAAGGACCGCCGCCCACGATCACGAAGTTGAGCCGCTGCCGCTGCCGGTGTTCATCCTCCAAGTAGACGGCCGCCTCGAACTCCTGGAGAAAGTCGCTGCGGATGTCCAGTGCTTGGCTGATGCTTTTGAGCTGCATGGCCTCGTGGGCGATGCGTTGGTTGCCGAAGAAGTTGGTCACCGTGCCCGTGGCCAGCACCAAGTGGTCGTATGCAATGCGGCCATGGTCGGTTTCCAAGCAGTTCTCCTCCGGCAGCACCCGCAGCACCTCGCCCATTCGGTAGATCACGTTGGGCATGGGCCCCACGGTGCGGCGGAAGGGGTGCGCAATGTTGTCCGCGCCCAAGCTGCCCGTGGCCACCTGGTACAGCAGCGGTTGGAAGCAGTGGTAGTTGTTCTTGTCCAGCAGGATCACTTTGAACGGCTTCCCGGATAAACGTTTGATCAGCTCCAATCCGGCAAAGCCGCCGCCCACCACCACTACGGTAGGATGGGGCAGGGCATCGAATGCAGCGCGTTCCGGTGTGGTTTTCATGTGTGCCAAAGTTCCGAACGAACGACAAGAAAGCCAATGAACATGATCAGTACGGCAGCTTCTTGCACTCCTGTGATAAAGTGGCTGGCGAAAGGGATGCCTGAACGAGCTGGGAAGGGCTGGAACGGCCGTGGCTCAGGCTATTGCCTCTTCATACTGCGCCTGGCGGCGCTTGTCCATTACTTGGGTGCACCACGGATCCACACGGACGGACACGGATCGCGAACGTTTCCGGGTAGCGGACGCCAAGGCGTGGCCCACTTCCTACATCGCACATTGATCAGTGTCATCTGCGTGCGCCGCGCCTTCGCAAAGCGCTCCGGCGTCGGCGCGCGAAGCAAGGTCCGTTGTTGGGAATTCGGAAGGGTCGTGACCGCAGGGCGCGCAAGAGGCAATAGCCCAGCGACCGTGGCACGGAGGAAGGCGCGCGGTTGCGACCTTTGCGGCGATGTACGAGCCGGATACCATCGCCGCGGTAGGCACCGCCCCGGGTGCCGGGGCCATTGCCGTGCTGCGCGTGAGCGGGCCGGATACCCTTCGGGTGATGCACGCCGTGGCGCCCACCTTGCTGCTCACGCCGGAGCCGCGCGTGGCGGTGTTCGTGCGCTTACGCGATGCCGACGGCCCGGTGGACGAGGGATTGCTCACCTTCTTTCCCGGCCCCCACAGCTACACCGGGGAGGATGTGGCGGAGATCAGCGTACACGGCTCACCCTATATCCAGCAACGGATGCTGGAAGCGCTGCTGGCGGCAGGGGCACGGCTGGCGAGGCCGGGAGAATTCACCCTGCGGGCCTTTCTGAACAGAAAACTGGACCTCAGCCAGGCCGAGGCCGTGGCCGACCTAGTCGCCAGCGGAAGCCGCGCGGCGCATACGCTCGCCCTGCAGCAGTTGCGCGGTGGTTACAGCCGAAAGATCGAGGACCTGCGCGAGCAGCTGATCAGCCTCAGCGCCTTGGTGGAACTGGAGCTCGATTTCGGGGAGGAGGACGTGGAATTCGCGGACCGCACCGAGCTGGTACGCCTGCTGGACGAGATCATGGGCGTGTGCAGCGGACTGATCGCCAGCTTCCGCTACGGCAATGCGGTGAAGCAGGGCATCCCGGTGGCCATCATCGGAGCACCAAACAGTGGCAAGAGCACCCTGCTGAACGCTTTGCTGCAGGAGGATCGCGCCATTGTAAGCGACGTGCCGGGCACCACGCGCGACACCGTGGAGGAGACGCTCAACCTCGGAGGGGTGCTGTTCCGGTTCATCGACACCGCCGGCATCAGGCACACGCAGGACACGGTGGAGAGGTTGGGTATTGAACGCAGCTATAAAAAGGCGGCGGAGGCCAGCATCGTGGTGGTCTTGGGCGATGCGGCAACGCTGAGCACGGGAGCGTTCCATACCCAGGTGGAACTGCTGCGCAAGCGCATCGGCGACCAGCCGGAGTTTATTCCGGTGCTCAATAAATGCGACCTGACTGCCGAGGCTGCGCGGGAGGACCGGGGAGTGATGCGCATTTCAGCCAAAACGGGTGACGGGTTGGATGCGCTCAAGGCACGCTTCACCAACCACGTCCATGCCCTGCGATCAGGGGAGGGCGACATTGTGGTGACCAACGCCCGCCATGTGGAGGCGCTCACTCGGGCGAAGGAGGCGCTGCTCTCCGCCAAACACGGCGTGCAAGACGGCCTCAGCGGTGAATTGCTGGCCACGGACCTGCGCCAGGCCCAGCACTACCTCGGCGAGATCACCGGCAAGATCACCCCGGACGACCTGCTGGGCAGCATTTTCAGCAAGTTCTGCATCGGGAAGTAGGCTTCAGGCCTTTTCCGGACGGTAGGGCCACATTGCGGGCGGGCGAACCGATCAAGTGGACCAACCTAATTTTAGGATACAAATTAGTATCATACATAATTGTATCATACTGGAAAGTAACATACCTTTGAGCTACATGGAGGAGATCACTCCCTTCCCCTTGGGCAAAGTGGCCGTGCTGGACCTGCTCACCGACCGGGAACAGCAGCACAACGCATGGAGGCCATTATCGGTCAGGCTAAAAGGACGCTACGAACTTAAAATGAGCATTAATAAATAAAACAACAATAAAATGAAAAAATTTCATCCATTTTTCACTATCGGAACAATAGGAATGGTTGTAACCGCCTGCCTTCATATGTTTTTAGCATTAGGCTTATCATTAACCTCTATTCACTCCGTCTTTTTCACTCTTTATCCAGTATTTATGACCTTTTTGACATTAGGGGTTGTTTTCACAGTTAGACATCAAAAGGCTGTTATATAAAGAAAGAGAATTGAGTAAGGCAAAATGACAAGTTTAATTACAATAAGAGAATATGAACCGAGCGACAAAAATGATGTAATTAACTTGACTAAGTTGAATACACTATAATTTTTCGCCCAATCCTCACGCGAACGTCCACGCTCGTGTGCGTGAAAAGCAGCCTCCAATCGATTTCACACGAGCGTGGACGCTCGCGTGAAATGTCATTAAGTTAAGGGAGGAAGAGCACTGTTGTAGCACAGACTTCCAGCCTGTGGAACGACAACATCGCAGGCTGGAAGCCTGCGGAACATGATCTGTTGATAAATGCTCCCTTAACTTAATGACATTGCGCTCGCGTGAGTTGAGGGGTGCTGGACTTGGTGGGCAAGATCCCGGAATGGATCGACCCTTGTTCAAGATCTGGCTGGAAGAGCGCTATTGGGTTTGCGGCTTGGGTTGTGTGAAACCCGAAGCACCAGCATATCGCCGCCTCTGCTATATTCAGGCCCTGAAAAGCCAATTCCACGACAAGACCAATGCCCGGAACCCATAGAAGGAACACCCAACCCGGATTATGCAGTAGGGTTCGTTGCGAGGGTCGAAATCACAACGGCAGCGCGGCTTTAACCGAGAAGGAATAGCCCAAGCTATTCTGCCGAGGAGAAAGCCGGTGAAACGTACGCAGCCGCAGCGATTTCGGGCCGTAGTAGAAATCCTACTGCATATTCCGGGCCCAAGCAAGTACCAAAGCACTTGGCAAGATCCGCAGACCCTTTAATAACCTGGACCTGTAATAGCCCTTTGCGCCTTTTGTCCAACTGGGGCGATGTTGTCGCAATCGGTCGCGTAGCCAAGTCTGGAAATTCACGCATTGCGGGAACAGGTAGTTGGTGGCAATAATAACACGAGCGCTATGAGGAAGATTTTGTACATCTTATTAGCTATCATAGTAATTACTTTATGTTTCTTCTACTACGAGAGTTGCCTTTTCAACCAATACATTGACAACTCAAATAAGAAAAACAATATGAATATACCTATTAATGAAAATGCACCTGTAAAATCAAGAAATCAAATAGAAATGCAAGCACCAATAGATACAGTTTGGTTTATACTTACTGACATTAAAAACTGGACTAAATGGCAGACGGCAGTTACAGAAACGATAGTAGACGAAGAAATTGAAGAAGGAACAAACTTCAAATGGAAAGCCGGTGGACTTTCCTTCAAATCCAAAATTCATACATCAAAACCCAATACTGCATTTGGCTGGACTGGAACTACTATAGGAGCAAGTGCTATTCACAACTGGACTTTTATGAAAAAAGACAGCAACACAACAATTGTTATTGTAGAAGAAAGCCTTCAAGGCATATTTCCAAAATTGTTCAAAAAATATTTTCAAAATAATCTTGATAAAGGTGTTCTAACAAATTTAATGGAGCTTAAAGACGCTTCTGAAATGAGAATTAAATAACTGCCACCAACAAGGGGCCTGCTTCTACGCTGGCTGACGGAATAAACATCAGCTTTTCGTTCGCTGTTCGTCTGTAGTTCCGAGCTGAAAAAGCATTGTTCAACTTTTGTAGTTATCTTCGGCTACAGGTTCGCTGTTGGGCTAACGTTCGGGCTGAAAGTACATTGAATACCAGCGCAGCAGCAGGCCTTGGACGTTAGCCCCACTTCGCGCAAACTTCCTCGGCTCGTGCGCATGCCCTATCCATTCGCATGGAAGCAGTCACGAGCAAATGGCACCCTCATCCGAGAAGGGGCATGGCTGAATTATTAGCCATAGAGCCGCCTATTTCCCCAGGCCTTCCTCGATACGTTCGGGCGAGGTGGCCCTTGAGTAGAGGTGGACACGTTCTTCGTCCACACCAACCTCTTGGAGCGCATCGGCCACTTGGCTCACCCACGGTTCTGGGCCGCACACGTAGAAAGGCTGGTCCAGTTGCTGCACGTGCCGGTGAATGAAGGCGGCATCCACCTCGCCCGCGGCATTCCGTGGCCTGTCCTCCAGCGCGAGGATGCTGATGAAGTTGGTGCCGAACAGGGTGTATAGCTCACCCTCGAAGCAGATGTCCTTGCCGCGCTTATTGGCATAGATGAGCTGGTTGCCGACCAGCTTGTCGTCCTTGTGCAGTTGCCGGAAGATGGCCATGAACGGCGTGATGCCCGTGCCGCCGGCAAGGAACACGCCGGGACCGCGGTATTCCACCTCCTTGTGTGGTTCGCTGATCTGCAACGTGGCACCCTCCACCAGTCGTTTGATGTGTGCTGGAAGGGTCTCCTCGTCTGGGTAGGTCTTCATGGCCATTTGCAGGTTGGGTTCACTGTCCAAACCAATGAACGAGAATGTGGACTTCTCCGCAAGCGTGCCGGGCCTTTCCAACCACAACTCTGCGCATTGGCCGGGTGTGAAATGGTAGTTGGCCGGTCGTTCCAAGGTGATCCCCATCACATCGTGCGTCACCTTCTCCTTTTTGAGCAACTTCACTGTGTAGGTCATTGTTGCTGCGTTTTTCTGAAAGGAAGACAAGTGAACGTGCCCGGCCGTTCATGCGCTTGAACCTGAAGCAGGCCAAGAAATGTCAATGAACGGCAGGCCGTGTATGTGGCCGCAGGGCTGTTGGGTCCAAGGCGCCCGCCTACGGCGGCCGCAGCATGCTCTAAGACAAAACCACGGATGGACACGGATGAACACGGATGAACACGGATTTTCGGTCCATGGTTCAGGCGAAACCGCCCTCATCCGAGTTCATCAGGGTGGTCCCGCTTGCCGGCCGGCTGGTCCGTGGTTCAAGTCAGTGTGTAAATGCGGCGCCAGGCGCAGTTTAATTTCAAGTTGGCCCAGCATATGGCCGTGCTTTTTCAGGACTGCCCCACCGCTTCCAGGAAGCCCCTGCGTTCTGGCGGCTCCCTGAATTTCCCGCCGTAGTAGTTGGTGACGGTTGAGCTCTTCGTGTCCTCCACGCCACGGGCCGCCACACAGAGGTGATCGGCTTCCACATAAACGGCCACGTCCTCCGTGCCCAGCACCCGTTGCAGGCCCTCGGCGATCTGCACGGTAAGCCGTTCCTGCACCTGGGGGCGGCGGGCGAAGTGCTTCACGATGTGGTTCAGCTTGCTCAGGCCGATCACTTTTTCGCCGGGGAAGTACGCCACATGCACCTTGCCGATGATGGGCAGGAAATGGTGCTCGCAGAAGGTGTGCAGGCTGATGTTCCTTTCCACCAACATTTCACCGTAACCGTAAGTGTTGGGGAAGGTGGTGATCGAAGGAAAGTTGCGGTCATCCAGCCCGCTGAACACTTCATTGACGAACATCTTGGCCACGCGCTGCGGCGTTTCGCGCAGGCTTTCGTCGGTGAGGTCCAGGCCGAGCACTTCCATGATCCGTGCAAAATGGTGGCGGATGGCCGCGATTTTTTCCGTGTCGCCATCGCCGTGCGGAACAGGGTGCAACAGGGGAAGTGGATCATCGGGCTGCCGTGCCGCAACCCGTCCGTTGGCTTGTGCACTGCCCATCAGAACTGCACGTCGATCATGCTTTCGCTGGCGCCTAATTGCACCAGTGCGTTCTTCACCGCTTTCACGAAGCCTTCCGGCCCGCAGGTGTAGAACGGCTGTTTGAAGTTGCTGATGTGGGCCTTGAGGAAATCCGCGCTGACCATGCCATTGAGGTAGCCCGGAACGGATTCGTTGCTCAGCACCGGGTGGAAATTGCTGCCCAGCATGCTGCGGAACTCATCGTCCATGAACGTGTCAGCCTTGGTTTTATTGAAGAAGAACAGCGAATTGCCCGCCAGCTTGCCTTCCGTTTTCAGTTGGCGCAGGATGGCAATGAACGGCGTGACGCCCGTTCCGCCGGCAATGAACACCCCCGGGCCTTTCAATGCCACCGTGTCGAACGGCTCGCTGATCACAATGCGGTCGCCAACCTTCAGCGTGTTGAGGATCTGCTCGGTGATGCCATGGTGCGACACATAGCACTTGGTGGTGAGCTGCAAGTGCTCCTCACTGTTCAAACCGGTGAAGGTGAACGGTGATACCTTTTCTTTTACCGCCGGAATGTCGGGCAGTTTGAAATCGATGCCCTGGCCGGCCGAGAAGAAGTAGTCCTTCGGCCGCTCCAAGGTCATGCGGACCACATCGTGGGTAAGTTGTTCCTTTTTCAAGAGTTTGACCGAGAATTCCATGAAGGTCTTGGTTTTTTATGGCTGTACGTTCATAGCAATCAACTACTGAAGGCCGGTCCTTGTTCACCATGCACCGATCCGGGTTTTGCGGATTTGGATGCGGAAACGCGGCGCGGGTTACACGGCTTGTAACTTTCCCCTTCGCACGGCATCGAATAGATGCGGAACGGACAGGTGAACGGGTGATCAAAGATGACCATGCAAGTATGGAAGAAGTCGGCCACTCGGCCGAGCGGGGCTTTGGCGGACCAGGAAGTGGTGCAACGGGTCAGAGCCGGGGACAAGGCCCTGTTCGAGATCCTGATGCGGCGGCACAACCAAACGCTCTACCGGGCGGTGCGCAGCTACCTGAAGGACGGCAGCGACGTGCAGGATGCCATGCAGGAAGCCTACCTGAAGGCCTATGCCAAGCTGGACCAGTTCAAAGGGGAGGCGGCCTTTTCCACTTGGCTGGTGCGCATCGGCGTCAATGAAGCCCTGCAGCACCTGCGCAGGGAAAGGCAGATGCAGAGACATACCGACCCGGATGTGCGTGCGGAACGGCTGAACCAACTACCCGATGGTGGAATGAACCCGGAACAAAAAGCCATGCAGGAGCAGAACCACCGGCTGCTGGAGGAAGCCATCGACAAGTTGCCGGAGGCCTACCGCAGCGTATACATGCTGCGCGAGGTGGAGGGGATGGACGTCGCCGGGGTGGCGCAAAGCCTCGGACTTTCCGAAGGCAATGTGAAGGTGAGGCTTCACCGGGCCAAGGCCATGCTGAAGGAAACGCTGGTGGGGGCGGAGGCCGCAACCCAAGCGTTCGAATTCGGGAACAAGCACTGCGACCGCTTGGTTGCCTGGGTGATGGCCCGCATCTGATCACGGGCATGATCCTGCCGGCCAGCGGTCCCGGCTACTTGGAAGCATGCGGGGCCGCCAACTGTTGCATCAGGCGGTTGTCCCATTCACCCGAAACCTTCACCTGCCCTTTGGCATCAAAAACATCGGCTTTGATCAGGTTGTGGTCCACGAAGGCGTAGGTGCCCGGCAAGCGGAACTGGTACAAGGCGGCCACCGCCGATCCCCCCGGCACGAACCAGGTTTCGCGGTCGGTGACGGGCCGGTCGTTGAACGACCCGCCTTCCCAAACCAGGTCGGCATGGCCCCCAATGATGTGGAATCGCGCATCGATGTTGCACGATGCGGTGATGAACAGCACCTTTTCCCCTACGTTGGCCAGCATGGCGTGTTCGTTCTGCAATGCGCCCTCCACCCCGTTGAACACCAAGTGCGAAGGCGTTAGGCTGCGCATCACCGGGATCATGTCGGCAAAGCCGGCGGCCGGCGTTTCGTAGTCCTTGAACTTTCCCTCTTCATCCTTGCGCAAGTAGTAGTCCTGCTCGGCGACGTAGTAGGCACGATCGTACTTCAACGGGTTGCCGTTTTCGTCCGTGAGGCCATTCCTGGGCAGCACCATGATCGCACCATTCATGCCCGAAGCAATGTGGATGGGCGTCATCACGCCGCCAGGGGCACAGTGGTACACGAACACGCCCGGCTTCAGCACACGGAACCGGATGGTGGCCTCCTGGCCCGGTGCCACCTCGGTGAGGTCTCCGCCGCCCATGGCACCGGTGGCCGCGTGGAAGTCGATGTTGTGCGTGAGGGAGTTGGTGGCCGGGTTCACCAAGTTGACTTCCACATAATCACCTTGGTGGGCCACAATGAGCGGCGCCGGTACGGTGCCATTGAACGTGAGCGCCCAGATATTGGCATGGGGGCTGATCTTGATCTTCTTTTCCTGGATCTCCAACCTGACCTGCACCACTTGCGGCCCGCCCTGTGCCACCTGGTCATGTTCCGGAAGCGCGGGTGGGGGCACCATCACTTGCGCCGTGCGCGGAAGATCATCGACGTTCACGGGTTTCGGCGCGTCGAAAACCGATGGTGATGTGCAGCCGGCAAAAGACAACAAGGACAGGGGCAGGAACAAGTGCAGGGCGTTCTTCATAGGATGCTGGTTCAATCGTTATTGGATAAAGTGGAATGCACGAACCGGGCAAGTTGTTCACCGCCTGGTTTGTTAAAGGCTGATTCCGGTTTCAACCCGGGCCCTGCCAAATACGCCAGGCCTCCTCCGCCTGGGCCTTCAGCATGGCCGAACCACCCAATGTGCGGGCACCGTGTTCCTGGCCGTGTTTCAGGAACACGGTCTGCTCCGGGTTGTACACCAGGTCCACCAGCACATGTTTGGCGGTAAGCGCGGCATAGGGCAGGGACGGGGCACTGTTCACATCGGGGTGCATGCCCAACGGCGTTGCATTGATGATCAGCCGGCACACACGCAGGATGGTGGGGTCGATCAGGTCCCAGGTCAAGTCGCCCCTTTCACGGCTACGGCTCACGATGCGGAAGCGGATGCCCATTTCGCGCAGCACGAAGGCCACGGCCCGGCTGGCGCCGCCGGTGCCCAGCACCAATGCACGCGGCCGGATGGCGCTGCCGGCATCATGGAGCGTATCGTCCAGGTTGTGCATCAAGCTGCGGAACCCGGCCACGTCCGTGTTGTACCCCTTGGTCATACCATCGCGGATGGCGATGGTGTTCACCGCGCCCACGGCGGCAGCCAGAGGGTCCAGCCCATCCAAGTAGGGGATCACCGCCTCCTTGTACGGGATGGTCACGTTCAGTCCGCACAGGTCCGGCGTATTCCGTAGCAGGCTGGTCAGCTCTTCGATGTCGCCGAGTTCGAACAGATCGTAGCGGTGGTCCTTTAGGCCGGCCCGCCTGAACACCCCGGTGAAGTGCTCCTTGCTGAAGCTGTGGCCCAGCTTGCGAC
The DNA here is from genome assembly GCA_023957375.1 of Flavobacteriales bacterium. Lineage (GTDB taxonomy): Bacteria > Bacteroidota > Bacteroidia > Flavobacteriales_F > PHOS-HE28 > PHOS-HE28. The sequence continues at coordinate 638,388 of JAMLHB010000001.1, forward strand.
CGATAAGGCCATAGCGTTGCATGGGGCCAAATTACTGGGGAAAGGGGGGCGCACAGATGGTGTTGCCCTCCCGCCCCTTGCCCCACTTGAACATTGGTCCACCGACAGGCCGATCACTTCGCCTGGGGGGCGAACCGCATGCGCACGAACTCGATCAGCATGGGCAACACCGAGATGAAGACGATGGCCAAGATCACGGTTTCGTAGTTCTTCTGCACGAAGGGGTGCTGGCCGAAAATGAAACCGGCCATGGTCAGCAGGCCGATCCACAACACGCCGCCCATGACGTCGAAGGGCAGGAACTTGCGTTTGTAATCCATTTTTCCAATGCCGGCCACGAAAGGCGTGATGGTCCGAACGATGGGCACGAAGCGGGCAATGATGATGGTGCGCACGCCGTATTTTTCGAAGTAGCCGTGGGTCTTGTCCAGGTTTTTCTGGCTCACCAGCCTTTTGCCGAACAGCTCCCAGCCCAATACGCGCAGCCCGAAGGTGCGCCCAACCCAGTAGTTGATGTTGTCCCCGATGATGGCGGCCGGGATCAGGAGCGCCAATAACAGGGCAATATTGAGCGAGCCGATGGCGGCCAGGGAACCAGCTACAAAAAGCAGTGAATCCCCTGGCAGGAAGGGCATCACCACGAAGCCGGTTTCAATGAAGATGATGGCAAAGAGCAGGAGGTAGATCAGGTTTCCGTGATCGCTGATGAACACGGGCAAAGTTTCGTTCAGGTGGGTGATGAAATGCCAAAATGCGAGCAAGTGGTCCATGGTGGCAAAGGTGGGGCAAGGTGTTGGTTCGGGGAAAACGGGCGCCCGGCCGGGTACCCGGCGGAACGGCGATCAGGCCCGGTTCATGGCAGGCTTCGCTTCGGCCTCGTAGGCGAGGATGCCGCCGGTGAGCTGCATCAGGTTGTTGAAGCCGTAACGGGTGCTGAGCGTGTCCACCACGGCGGAACTGCGGCGGCCACTGTGGCAGTGCACCACCACGGGCAGGTCGCGGGGGATCTCGTCCAAATGGTCCAGCAGATCACCCATCGGCAGGCAGGTCCCTCCGATGGAGCATTCCTCCACTTCGTAGGGTTCGCGGACGTCCAAGATCAGAAAATGGTCTCCCCGTGCCTGCATGCGGTGGAGTTCCCCTGCGGAAATGGTCCTCATTTACTTGGCCTTTGCCTTCACTTGGGCGGGATCGGTTTCCTTGGGAGGTTCGGCGTGCTTGTCGTGCTTGATCTGCCGGAGTTGTTCGGCCATTTCCTCGGGCAGGTACTCGAAGAAGGTGTCGCCGCGCAATCCCAGACGGAGCGCTTCCAAGGCGATCACCTCGTCCGGTGCCACATTACCGAGGTTGACGTTGGCGCCCACCTGCTTAATGAACCAGGTTTGCTGGCTCTTGATGGGGGCCTCCCAGATAATGTCCTTACCGGGCACCTTGGCCATGATGCGGTTGACCAGCGTGGTGTGCGCATGGCCGCTGGGCCGGTATATGCCCACGGTGCCGCTTTCGCGGGCCTCGGCGATCACCTTCCAACTGCCGGCCTCCAGTTCGGCGTTCATCATGCGTACCCATTTGGCGGGGCTGATCAGGATTCCCGTCTCCTTGCTGCCCACCTCGCTCAGCACGGTGTGGTCCTTGGCCAAGGTGTTGATGAACTTGAGCTTTTCGCCGTGTTCAAGGTCGATGGAACCGTCGGACACTTCCACGCATTGCAGCTTCAGTTCGTCCAACAACTTCCGGTAGGCATTGAACTGGCCCCGGGCGATGAAGGCCTCGAAGAGCGTGCCCCCGAGGTAGACCTTGATACCGGCCCCTTGGTACAGGGCGATCTTGTCCTTCAGGCGTGGGGTGGCATAACTGGTGCCGAAGCCCAGCTTCACCAGGTCGGCCAGGTGGCCTGCCCCATCGATCAGGTCCTCCGCCTGTCGCAGGCTCAGGCCCTTGTCCATTACCATGGTCAGGCCCTCGTCACGGGGCTTGGAAGTGCGGGAGGGAATGTGGTCCAGCCGGAAGGTCATCGGCGGTAAAGTTCGATCAAATGCATCACTTGGGGCATTTGGGCTGCTTGCGGGTAGTGCTTCAGCAGCTCTTCGTGCCCGGCATGGTCCGCCAACAGGGCTTCCTCCAGGGCGAGCAGGGCCTCCTGTTCCTTGCCTGCACGCAGCAGGTAGTCCACCAAGCGGTACTTGAACCGCCCGTTGAGCTGGTGCACCTGTGCGGCCTCAGCGAATTTCTCCAGCGCTGCCCCCACGCCCTTCAGCTCCAGCAGCAGGTCGGCATGTTCCATCCAGCCGTCCAAGTTCTGCGGTTCGATGCGGTTCAGCAGGGTGAAATGGGCCAGTGCCTCCTCCACCCGGTGCGAGCGGGCCAGGGCATTTGCATAGTAGTACAAGGCATCGGGGTGTTCGGGACTGAGGCGCACCGCATGCTGCAGGGCCACCATGGCTTCGGGCAGTTTGCCCTGCAGGTCCTTCACCACGCCCCGCCCGATCCAGGCATCCACCCACTCGGGGTCCAAGGCGATGCTCTGGTCGTAATTGATCAACGCCTGCTCGTATTGCTCCATTTTTTCATGGCACTCGCCGATGAAGCTGTACGTGACGGCCTGCGGCCCGTCGAAGGCGATGGTCTCTTCATAGCAGCTGATCGCCTCGGGGTACTTGCCCGCGATCAACAGGTTGCGTGCCTTGCTGAAGTAGGCTGAACTGAAGCGCTCGTCAATGGCCATGGCCAGGTCCAGCGCCTGGTTGCTCTCCTCATAGCGCTCCAGCTTGGCGAACACGTTGCCCAGGTTGTACCAGGCCACGCTGGAGTATGGCTGATCGTTCGTGAAGTTGCGGAAGAAGGAAATGCTGGCCTCGTCGGCATCGGCCAGGTCGAAGCAATAGGCCAGCTCGTACAGTACGGCCTCATTCTCCGGGTTCAGCCCCAAGGCGCTTTTCAGGCACTCGATGGCCGATTCATAGTCCTCCAGGTTCTCGTATTCGAAGGCCATGTCCAGGTAGATCTCGTCCACGCCTTCCTCGGCCAGTTCCAGCGCCCGCTTGTAGTGTTCCACGGCCCGGCGGTGGTTGCGTTGTTGGCTGAAGATGCCCGCCTTGCGCAACTGCACCTCCTCGTTCCAAGGTTCCACCTTTTCGATGGCGTCCAGCAGTTCCAAGGCCTTGCCCAAACGCCCCATGGCCATCATCACCACGGCTTCGCCGAAGGTGATCTCCAGCGAGCCCGGGTGGATCTGCTTGGCAAACTCGATCACCTTGGCCGCACGGCGCGGCTCGTTGCCCTCCAGATAGTGATCCACGATCAGCTCGATCTCCGAAACATCAAAGAAGACCCGGCCGTGCGAGGCTTCCATGGCCTCATAACGGCGCACGCACTGTTCCTGTGCGGCGTTGCGTTCCGGGGTGGGGCGGTGGGCTTCATTCATGGACAAAACGGGATAAAGGACTGCCCAAAGTTAGAAAAGTGGACTTCGCCACGCCCTGGAGGCCGAGGCGTTGTGAACAACGGAAGGTGCACCGGATCCCCGGCAGGGTCGGTAGCTTTGCCCGAACAAACCGCCGTGGCAGCTCCTTCGAGGCCGCACGATCGCACAATATTGACAGACCATGACGCTTATCCGTTCCATTTCCGGCATCCGGGGCACCATCGGCGGCGCACCCGGCGAAGGCTTGTCACCCTTGGACGTGGTGCGCTACACCGCCGCCTTCGGCCAGTTGATGAAAGCCGCATCGGGCAAGGCCCGGCCAAAGGCCGTGATCGGGCGTGACGCCCGCCCCAGCGGGCCCATGGTGGCCGACCTGGTGCGCGGCACCTTGGTGGGGCTTGGCTTTGAGGTGGTGGACCTGGGCCTGGCCACCACGCCCACGGTGGAAATGGCCGTGGCAGGGGAGCGGGCTGATGCCGGCATCATCCTCACGGCCAGCCACAACCCCAAGCAATGGAACGCCCTGAAGCTGCTCAACGCCAAGGGCGAGTTCATCAGCGCGGCAACCGGGGCCGAGGTGTTGCGCTTGGCCGAAAGCCATGCATTGAACTTCGCCCCGGTGGATGAACTGGGCAGCGTAAGGGAGGATCATGGCTGGACCGGCAGGCACATTGCCGCCATCTTGGCCTTGGACCTGGTGGATGCCAAAGCCATCGCCGCCAGCAAGTTCAGGGTGGTGTTGGATGCAGTGAACAGCGTGGGCGGCCTGGCCGTGCCACAGCTGCTGGAGGCGTTGGGCGTGGAGGTGGTAAAGCTCCACTGTGAGCCCAACGGCCAGTTTCCCCACAATCCCGAACCCCTGCCCGAACACCTGCAAGACCTGTGCGGCGCGGTGGTGGAACACCAGGCCCATGCAGGCATCGCCGTGGATCCCGATGTGGACCGCCTGGCCTTCGTGTGCGAGGATGGTACCCTCTTCGGTGAGGAATATACCCTGGTGGCCTGCGCGGACCATGTGCTGGCGCACCGCCCCGGCGACACCGTGAGCAACCTGAGCAGCACCCGCGCCCTGGACGATGTGGCCCAGCGCCACGGGCGCAAGCGCCACGCCAGCGCCGTGGGCGAGGTGAACGTGGTGGAGCTGATGAAGCAGGTGGCGGCCCCGATCGGGGGGGAAGGCAACGGCGGGGTGATCCTCAGTGAGCTGCACTATGGCCGCGACGCCCTGGTCGGCATCGCCCTTTTCCTCACCCTATTGGCCAACAAGGGCATAACGACCAGCGCGTTGCGCAAGAGCTACCCCGATTACTTCATCAGCAAGAACAAGATCGAACTGGAGCCCGGCATGGATATGCAGGCCCTGGTGGATGCCATGCAGGAACGCCACCGGGACCGGCCGCACAACAACGTCGATGGCCTGCGGATCGAATTCGGAAAGGAGTGGGTGCACCTGCGCAAGAGCAATACGGAGCCCATTGTGCGCATTTATGCGGAAAGCGGTTCCATGGAAAAGGCCGATGCCTTGGCCCGCGGCATCATGGTGCAAATGCGTGAACTGGCCGGCATCGCATCCAAGGCATAGCCACGCCGAATGGACCGGCTGAAAAAGGCACTGCCATCGGCGGCACAACCTGGGGTCACTGGTTTTGGCGGCCGTCCGTGGGTGTGAGGGAGGCGGTCCGTGCAGTGCGGTGGTTCTTGCCCGGCCTGCGATCCTGCGTGTGGTCCGCCTAATTTGCGCCCCGCCATGGAAACCGTCCGCATAGAGACCGCCCAGAACGTGGCCTTGCAGTTTGAAGTGGCCACCCTGGTGGACCGCGGCCTGGCCCTTTTGATTGATTGGGTGCTGCTGGTCGGGTATAGTTTCGGCATGGTGATGCTCTTGCGACAGTCCGGGGCCGGACCGCCGGAATGGGTGGTCATCACACTGTTCGGCATACCGTGGACCTTCTATCATTTGTTGTGCGAACTGCTGATGGACGGGCAAAGTATCGGCAAGCGGGTGCGCGGCATCAAGGTGGTGCGCATGGATGGCGGGCAACCGGGCTTGGGCCACTATCTGCTGCGCTGGCTGTTGCGCATGGTGGACTCGTTGTTCCTGGTGGGTGCCGTAGTGATCCTGTTCAATGGCAAGGGCCAGCGCATCGGTGACCTTGCCGCAGGTACCACCGTGGTCTCCATCAAGCGGCGCGGAACACTGGACGAGCTGTTGCCGACGGCGCTGCCTTCGGACCACCGGGTCACTTTTCCAAGGGCGGAGCAGCTTTCCGATGCCCACGCCCGCCTGATCAAGGAAGTGCTGAATGACCGGAGCGGGGCCCGCGTCCAAGCACTGGCCATGCTGGCCGAAAGGCTGGGGCCGCAGTTCGCGAATGGAAACAACCTTCCACCCGAGACTTTCCTGCGCACCCTGCTGGACGACCATAATTTCCTCATTGGCACCCAGGGCATGCAGTAGGATTTCCACTGCCTGGAGTCGCAATGACGGGTTGGGATAAGAGCGTCGTCACTGCGAGGAGGCTCTGCGACGAAGCACTCCATGCACGGGGTGCCCTGATGGATTGCTTCAGGCCTGTTGAGTGCACAGGCCTTCGCAATGACGGGTTGGGCAAAACCCCACCACGCCGTCACTGCGAGGAGGCTCTGCGACGAAGCAGTCCATGGCGAGAGTGCCCTGATGGATTGCTTCCCGGCACAAGGCCGGGACCCGCGACGGCCTCGCAATTACGGGTTGGGATAAGAGCGTCGTCACTGCGAGGAGGCTCTGCGACCCCGGCCTTGCGCCGGGGAGCAGTCCAAGGCGAGGGAACCCTGATGGATTGCTTGCCGCAGGTCGGTACGAAGCGCCGATGCCGCCGAGATGGGGTTAATGGAGGTTCCCCAACGTTCAACGGGGGGCCATCAACCACAGCTCCCGGCCTGCCCGGGGGGCGATGGAGTTGTAGCACCGCTCCAAGGAAACGCCGGGGAACAACGGCTTGAACAGCGCCAAGTATTCCTCCTTGTTTCCGCCGAAAGGCGGATGGTCGGTGAACAGTGGATCATCGAACAACACGCCCGCCAACTTGCCGCCGGGTGCCAGCAGCTTGTGCATGTGTTCCACGTAATGCGGCCGCAGGGCAGGGGCGAGGGCACAAAAGAAGGTCTGCTCAATGATCCGGTCGTATCGTCCTGCGTGGTCGAAGAAGTTGCCCACGTGCAGGTGCCCTCGCGGAAAATCAGGGCAGCGCTCCACCAGGTCGGCAAAGGGCGCTCCGCTGAGGTCCACCACATGGATGTGGCGGAAGCCGGAACGGTGCAGGTATTCCGCCTCGTGGCTTCGCCCTCCACCGGGGATCAGGATCTCCAGGCCCTTGTCCGTGATCTGGTCGAAATAAGCTTTTAGTGGCGCACTTGCCCCACCAATGTCCCAACCAGTGTTGCCGACGGCATAGCGCCCGGTCCAGAAGGCCGCATCCAATTCCATAGATCCCGCCATTTACCTACTGCGAACACAGCACGGGGATGCCTGGTTCGTTGGTGAGGATGCGTTCTTTTTCCGCATCGGCGATGTACCGGTACTCTTCGGAGGCCACCGACATGATGGCGATGCAGCCCGCATCCACGCGTTGGGCGTAGTTGATGGTGGGTTGCGAGAAGCCCACCGAAAAACCATGGCTGGGTTCTTCCACCAGCTGGTGCGCCACGCCTTCGGCAGAAAGCCGCTGCATCATCAGCTTCTTGTTGCGCTCCAAGGCTTCGCTGGGCTGCTCCCCGGGCCGCACCAATTGATAGATGTGCACAGTGCTTCCGAACTTGCCGGCCAATAAGCAAACGGCATCGACCAGCTGGTTGATGCGGTCGTGGCCGGCCACGGGCATCACGATCGTTCCGAAACCCTTCCCAACCGGGCTGTGTTTTTGCACGACCAAGCTGGGTATGGCCACCTTGCGCACCAGTTTGATGATGTCCGGCCCGAACAGCGATTGGCGCAGGCCACGTGCGCCATGGGAGGCACATACCATCAAGGCAGCGCCCTTGGTGCTCTCCTCGGCGATCACCTGCATGAACTCCCCTTCGCGTACGTGCGCTTCCACGGGTGCCTGGGTCACGGTCCTGCCTTGTTCATCCAGCTCCTCCTTCACCAAGGCGCCCCCCTCAAATTTCTTCTCGTGCCGGTCCATGGCGTGGAGCAACTGCACTGTACCGCCCAAGCGATGTGCAACAAGTTCCGCAAACGCCACGCCGGTCAAGGAGGCATCGGTCAGGTCGGAAGGGCACAGGATCTTGGGCATGGCGGTGGATCGAGGTTGGACGCGATAAATATAGGGTCCGCAGGATCGGCCATGGCGTGGCTGCCGGATTGGGCCCAAGGCAGTGGCCTCTGTTACGCAGGCACGATCGAAGAGACTGGCCGCATGGGTTCAAGGGTGCATGGGTGTGGAAAGACAAGCTCCCGCGACTTGGCACCTTTGGATCAGTTGTTCCAGCACCCCTTTGTCCACATCGGCCATGCGCTTGATGTAGAGGCAGCCCTTGCCGGTGCTGTGCTTGCCCAACTTGGACAACAGGTCGGCGTGCCGTTGAATGTCGAAGTTGAGGTACAAGCTGATCTTGCCCATGCGCGGACTGAACCCGCACTGCATCCAGTCCACCTCCCGGCCCGTGGCATATTTCAACTTGACGCTTCCAAAGCCGATGATCGAAGGCCCCCACATTTTCGGCGGTGCGTTCGTGGCCTGCTGCATCAATTGCACAAGGGCCCTGCAATCCTTGCGGACAAAGGGGTCGGGCTGGTTGGCAATGAACGCATCCACGCTGCTGCCCGTTTGCCTTGTCTTCAGTTCAGCCATGGTGGCCGTAGGCACCGGTTGTAGGTAGCCACCTTACTGATGCCTGAGGTGCAGATAGGCATTGGCTTCCCACACGCAGTAGCTCGGACAGGGCATGCCAGTCAGCCAGTTGTTGCTGGTCCCCTTCTCCGTAGCCACGCCCTTCCTGATCTCCACGGGGATGAACACGAACGTATACGTGCCGCCGCTGGCGCGGGTCACCGTCAAACCGATGGCATTGCTGCCGGCCACGGCCAGCAAGCGATCCAGTTCACCAGTGGTGCAATCCACGCTCCATGGCCCGCTCCCGGAATAGGTGGACCGCTTCACCAGATCTTCCGCCCGCTGTTCATCCAGCACATCCACGTCCGCGCGCGGGCCGTTTAGCCCCTTGTACTTGCGGAATTGGAGGGTGCCGCCCTCCGGAACGTGCCATCCGGCTTGACCGATGGGGGCAATGATCGCCCGCGCATCCCCGGGGGCATCGGCCGCAAAATAGAACCGCACACCCGTGGCGCCCGGCACACTCTTCAGTTGGTCGGTAGTTGCCCTGTCAAAGTAGGCGATCATCACCGGCCCCGGCGGGGCGGCCGGCGGCTTAACGGAGAAGATGGACCAAACCACGGCGCCAATGACCACGCCGCCTGCGAAAAGCATGACCGGTGCACGAAAACGGCGTTTGGTATCGGGTGACATGGTGGATGATTTTTGGAAAACGAAGATAAAGCAACCGATCGCTTCCGCCGATGTGGAATTTTGCCGTTATCTTTCATTCCGAAAAGGCACCCCAGGTGATCCAGACCAAGCTAACGGGCATCATGCTGTGGCTGTCCTTCGGGGCTTCGCTTCCCGCATTGCCCGCCGAATGCCTGACCGTAAGCGGACAAGACCATCAGGACCCGGGCGTGCAATTCCTCCGGCAGGGCATCGCTCAGGATCCCGGCCCCGGGGATCCGGCCAATAGTGCCGGAAGCATGGTGACGGATACCTTGGATGCGGATCGGCTGGTGGCCCGCAGCTTTGAGCGGCAAAAGGTCGGGGATTACTTCAACGCACTGACCGACCTGTATGCAGCGCTGCGGCAATATGAAAGCGGCAACGACCTGAGGGGGATGGCCACGGTGTACAATGCCATCGGAACGATCCACCATTACGACCAGAACTACCCGGAGGCCGGAGCCTTCTATGCGCGCAGCCTGGCCATCCGGCGGAAGCTGGGCCCCCAGGAGGATATCGCGGTGCTCTACGGCAATATCGGCAGCCTCTTGGAAGACATCGGGCGGCCCGACAGCGCCTTGCCGTTTCACCGGCAGAACTTGGAGATCAGGCGCACCCTCGGTGACCGCAAGTGGTTGGCGGTATGCTATTCCAATTTAGGGTCGTGCATGAGCAAGCTCGGGCAGTCGGACAGTGCGAGCCATTATTTGTCCGAAGGCCTTGCCTTGATCCGGGAGATCGGCGACCCCCGGTTGGTCAGCATCACCCTTTCCATGTTGGGGCAGGCCTATTTGCAGCAAGACGCCCCGGCGAAGGCGATCCAGGCATGTTCGGAAGGCCTGCGGTTGGCCAAAGAGACCAATGCCATGTCCGCGAAGGAGCCGTGCATGAAATGCCTGTACCAGGCTTATTCCAGATCAGGCGACTACCGGAAGGCATTGACCATGCTGGAAGGCAATATAGCCCTGCGGGACAGTATGTTCGGGAAGGACAACGCCAAGGGGCTGCTCAAAATTGAGATGGCGTTTGCGTACAAGCGCCGCCAGTATACGGATAGCCTGAAGCGGGTGGAGAAGGACCGGCAGGCACGCTTTGCCTACTTGCGCCAGATCGATGATCAACGGAACCAGAAACGGGCCGTGCTTTTCATCACGCTGGCCGTACTGGGCCTGTCCGGGGCCTTGTGGAACCGGTTGCGCTTCATGCGGCGGTCGAGGAACATGGTACGGCAAGAGCGGGATCGCAGCGATGCGTTGCTGCTGAACATCCTTCCCATGACGATTGCCGAGGAACTCAAGCGGGACGGCCATGCCATGGCCCGTGAAGTGGAGGGCGTGTCCATCCTGTTCACCGATTTCCACGAATTCACCAAGTTGAGCGAACGGCTTTCGGCCCAGGAACTGGTGGAGGGGATCGATACCTGCTACCGGGCGTTCGACAGCATCGCGATGCGCCATGGCCTGGAGAAGATCAAAACCATCGGCGATGCCTACATGTGTGCCGGCGGCCTGCCCGAGCCGCGTAAGGGAAGTGTGCGCAACACGGTGCTGGCGGCCCTTGCCATGCAGGAATGGCTCCAGCAGCATGCCTTTGCCAGCAGGGAGCAGGGCAAGCCGGTGTTCCGCATGCGCGCCGGAATACACACCGGGCCCGTGGTGGCGGGCATCGTGGGGAAGGCCAAGTTCCAGTACGATGTGTGGGGCGATACGGTGAACATCGCGGCCCGTTTCGTATCCGCAGGGGAAGTGGGCGAGGTGAACATCAGCGAGGCAACCTACGCCATTTTGTGCACGGATCCCAGGTTTACCTTCATCCCCCGGGGAAAGATCATGACCAAAGGCAAGGGCGAAATGGAGATGTTCTTCGTGCGTCGCCAAACGGGGAAGGCGGGGGGACAGGAAGGGGAGGCATCGCTTGACCTTGATACCCTGCTTGGGCAGGCTGGCAGAGCAGGCCAGTAAGGCGCACCTGGGCAAGGGGCGTTATGGTGCCCCGGTGGATCGCCCGAAGCCGCTTCGCGTCTTCCGGGCTTTTTCATTCGCTGCTTCGCTCGATACTCATTATCCTCCCGCAGCGGTCTCCTGCAGGAGACCCCAATGTCATTGAGTTAAGGGCGCATTGGCGCAGGGATTTGCGTCCACGACGCCAACCGGGACTGCGGGTCAGGCCCGCAGTGACGCACGAGGCATGGTGCCTGCCCGGCGGTGACGTACACGTCATGGCGTGTTCGACCCGCCATCCCGGCGAAGTAGGCAATGCATTCAGTATCCTCCCGCAGCGGTCTCCTGCATTCGCGCAGCCCTGCGCAGCGAAGGCTGGGACCCTGCGGGAGGATGGTGCCCGGGACTGGATTGGCCGAAGACGGCCGGACCAGGTTTGGCCGTGAAGTGGATCGCCCGAAGCCGCTTCGCGTCTTCCGGGCTTTTTCATGCGCTGCTTCGCTCAAGCTGGGCTTGGCTCGCTGCGCATGAAAAAGCCCTGCCGCGTTCGCGGCAGGGCGATCATCAAGTGCCCAGGACTGGACTCGAACCAGCACAGCCTTTCGGCCACCACCCCCTCAAAGTGGCGTGTCTACCAATTTCACCACCTGGGCAAGGGGCCGCAAATATAGCCGCTTGCCACATTCGGGAAACGCTACTCCTTCACCAACCGGGAAACATAGCGCCGCGCGCCTGATGCCACCTTCACCACGTACACGCCGGGAGCCAATCCAGCCACGTCCAGCGCGGCATTGCGGTGGCTTTCCAGCACGGTCCGGCCTTGGCTGTCGCAAATTTCCGTTTGTTCTGGCTGCATGCCGCCGGGCAGCGAGATCCGCACCGGGGAAGAGGCCGGGTTGGGCGCCAGGACCATGCCCGCAGCAGCCTGCGTTTCGTTGATTCCCATGCCACAGTCCAACGCGTTCATGTACTGCCAGATGATGTTGTTGAAATAGGTGGACACCTGCAATGATTCCTCCGCCGCATTGCCCATGCGCACCAGCACCAGGCCCGTGCTGGGCGATACGTTGATCAGCTGATCGTTCTTCCCAAGCGCGTTGTATGCGTCCAAGGGCGCATCGGGCATCAGTGGGCCTTGGAACACGAACTGCGTTTGCGGCAGCATGTACGTGGGCTGGCCGTTCAACCACCACAGGTAACCGTAGCTCAGGTTGATGTTCTGCGATGGCGTGGTGGCCGCATGGAAGTAGGCCGTGTCGTGCAGGATGGTATCGCCCGCCCACACCATTCGGTTGAGTGCAAGCAGCCCGAAACGGGCCATGCTGCGCGCCGTGCTGAAGTACAAATTGTTTTCATCCACCTGCAACCAAAGGCCGTTCATGCCGATGGGGTTGCGCAGCTTGGTGTTGAAGTATTGGCCGAAAGGTTGCCCGGTGGCTTGGGCGATCACTTGGTCCAAAAGCGTGTATGGGCCGTTGTGGTACGCCCAGCGCGTGCCGGCATCGGCCAGGTAGGTGAGGCAGGAGGGGTCGGTGCAGTACGGGTCCGCTCCGGCATCGTTCAGGCCGCTGGTCATCGTGAGCTGGTTGCGCACGGTGATCTGGGCTTCCTGCGCGGGTGCTTCGGAGGTCCAGCCCGCGCCCAAGTAATTGCTCGTGGGGTCCTCAATGCTCAGGTATCCTTCCTCCTGTGCGATGCCCACCAACGTGCTGGTGAGTGTTTTACCTGCGCTGGCCCAGTACCACAGACTGTCCTGCGTGAAGGTGCCCACGTAGTGTTCCAATACGATGCGCCCGTCCTTCAGCACAATGAAGGCCTTGGTGTTGTGATGGTCCAAGTAAGCGTAGAGGGAATCAATGCGGTCCGGGCACCAGTTCAACGAGGCAGGGTCCAATGTCTCCCATGTCCCGCCGGGACCAAGCGGGGGGAAATAGAGTGGTTGTGCCCGGGCATCGGATGCACACAGCAGCAGGGTGAATGCCCACATGGGCAAGCAGGTCCCGGTGTGCAGCCTTCCCATTGCGCGAAAGGCTCAAGGTGTCGGCAAGCTCAACTTGTTGATCTTCACCAAAGGACCGGGGCACATGGTGGTGTGGCATCCGGCACAAGTCTGGACCAAGGTGTTGAAAACTCCAGCCCGTTCAGGTTGGGGTGCCTTGTAGAGTGCCTCCAAATGATATTGCCACGCATGGGCAAAAGGGTCGAAGACTTGTGCGTCCTTCATGCCGGGCGTGGCCTCGGCTGTCTTCAGCCGCAGGAACTGCTCCGGGAATGGCAGGAGGTCCCTCCCTTGTGCCACCCGCAACCTGGTGCTGTCGGCAAAGACGACCATTTCACGCATGAGCAGTGCGAGTTCACTGGTGGCGGGCTCTTCGCCTTTCACAATGTTGACCTTTTCCGGTGCAGGGGTAGATGCCGTGGCTGTTGTTTGCCGCTGCTGGCCTGCGCATGCAGCCAATAGGGCCACGGTGGCCGCAGCTGCGAATCCGATCAGGTGGTTGGGGCTCATTGGGTCGGGGGTGCTGGTGGTTAGGTGCTGCCAAGCTGGCGGATGCGTAATATGGCCCGAAGATCGTGAAGGTCCGCCAATCATGTTCCGCCCAAACAATCCTCCGGTTGACCATGCCCGTCGACGCATGGTCACGGCGCTACTGCCCCCGGCCATGGTGGTGCTTGTCATGTGGATCGTACTGGGCTTCGACCAGGTGTTTCATCTTGACCTGGCGCGGTTTGGGATCCTGCCACGCGACCCCAACGGCCTGCGGGGCGTAGTATTCGCTCCCTTTCTGCACGGCGGGGTGGACCATCTGCTGAACAACAGCATCCCGCTGCTCATCCTCGGCTGGTTTACCGTGTACTTCTATCCCAAGGCGAGCGGGCGCGTGGTGCTGGTCAGTTGCTTGGCCACCGGCCTTTGGGTGTGGACCGTGGGCAGGGAGAGTTACCACATCGGGGCCAGCGGCATCGTATACGCCTTGGCCGGCTTCGTTTTCTTCAGTGGACTCTTCCGGCGCAGGATCGCCCTGATGGCCGTGTCGCTGATCGTGGTGTTTCTGTACGGAAGCTTGTGGTGGGGGGCGCTTCCGATCCAACCGGATGTGAGCTGGGAAAGCCACCTTTTTGGCGGGATCGTGGGCAGCCTCATGGCGTGGTTCTATCGGAAAGTGCCGCCGGCCCACGTGCCGCCACCCCGGAGTGATCTTCCGGAAGAGGAGGATGATGGGGAGCACATCCTAGGGGGCGGCGATCCCGGGGATGAACACGTCCCACCCTCGGTTCCTCCTTCAGGAAATGCTGGCGGTTTCTACGATCCGGAACGCACCAGCAGCACGTGGAACGGCTTCGTGAACCGGGCCTCAACCCGGTTCACCCCAGGCCTGCTGCGCGCGGCCCTACCGGGATGGAAGGCGCGCACCCTTTCCGCCGCACAGGCGTTGATTATAGAGTCAAGGGTATCTTTGAACAGTTGATCAATGTGCAGTTATCAGGAAAATCCAGGCCGGTGATGGATCATGCTGATTTCCCGCGGTACCAACAGGACAGCACCCTTTTCCGGGAGATGAACGCCCGTGCGGCCAAACGGGTCAAGGCGATTGCCGAGGACCGCAGCCGCTATATGAAGGCCAAGGCGTTCATCTTGCCGGCCATCTACTTCGGGTGCTACGCCACGGCGTTGTTCAATGGTGATCGGCCTTGGCTGTACACCGCGCTCTTTGTGGCCATGGGCATCACCGTGGTATTGATCTACCTGAACCTGATCCACGAGGCGGCACATGGTTCCATATTCAAAACCAGGCGCTACAACCGCTGGGTGTTGCACCTGTTCGACCTGGTGGGCGCCAACAGTTTCATTTGGCAGAAGCGCCACATTGAGAGCCACCACAATTTCCCCAATGTGGACGGTTGGGACACGGACATGGCCCAAAGCGGCCCGATCAAGGTGTATCCGCACGGGCAGGCGAAGGGCATGCAGCGGTACCAGGACAAGTACATCATCTTCATCTATCCGCTGTATTTGTTCAACTGGATGCTGCTGCGCGATTTCCGCGACTTTTTCTCCAAGGACCGGATCATCTACAAGGTGCATGGGCCCATTCCCCCATGGGAAAAGGTGAAGCTCATCTTGTTCAAGCTCTTCTATTTCTTCTATCAGATCGCGGTGCCCGTGCTCTTCTTCAAGGTCTCCTTCGGGTTGGCGCTTGGTGCCTGGGCATTGCAGATCTTGGTGGCCAGCATCTTCGCGCTGTTCGTGCTCTTGCCGCTGCATCCCTTGCCGGACAACGCCTATCCGCAGCCCGATGCGGACCACATGCTGCCGTACAGCTGGCTGGTACACCAATTGGAAGTGACCAATGACCTGCGGGAGAACAATTGGGTCATCCGCCATGTACTGGGCAACTTCAACTACCATGTGGTACACCACTTGTTCCCGATGTACAGCTACCCCTACTACAGGGAACTCACCGAGGAGCTGGTCGCCTTTACGCGGGAAAAGGGATTGCCGTACAAGCGCATCCCGCTTACCACAGCCCTGTGGAAACATTACCAGTTGCTTCGCATGAACGCGCGCAACCAGCCGCTGCGGCACGTATTTGAGCACTTGGATTCGTAATACCTTGTTGGAGCAGGGCAGAGGCAGTTGGCAGGCTTTCAACTGCCCACTACTCCACCTCTATCACCAGTTCATCCGCAAAGATCCACGACGGATTGCCTTGGCCGGGATGTCCTTCCGGGCAAGGCCCGGCGTTCTTCGCGATCAGCTTGATGTAACGTGCCTGCTTGTGCAGCTCTCCGGTCACCAGGTCCTTCACCAAGGTGCCCTCCGCAGCGCGCGGAACGGTGTTCTCCACCGTGGCACTGCTCCAATTCCTGCCATTCGTGCTCCAAGCAAACTGCACGCTGGCGGGGAACCAGATCCACGACTTTTCGTCTTGCAGCACGCTCAGGCCAAGACGCTTCAAGGTCTTCACGCTGCCTAGGTCCACCGTGGCCAGCACGTCGGTGCCCTGGTAGCCCTGCCAGTCGCCCGTGCGCCAATCCTTCGGCCCGCGAATGCCGTCGATCAAGGCCATCTTGCCACCTGCGCTGTACTGCGCCGCCCATTTGCTCTCCACTTCGATCGTGCGCGCCGGGTCGATCTGGATGTAGCGGGCCGTTACCACCGGCCCGGCGTTTTCACCGGTAGTGGCGATCGCATGCACCGTGGTGCTTTGGTCGATGCTGAACGGAGCGCGGTAGGGGATGCTGTTGCGGCCGGGGGCGGTGCCGTCCACCGTGTAGAAGATCTGGTCATTGGCGCGCAGCGTGGCCATGCTCACCTCCATCGGGCCGCTGAACGCCTTGGACGCTGCGGTGATCACGGGCGCAGTGGGCGGATACTTGCGCGCCTGATCGTTTTCATACGCACCGGTGAGCACAGGACTTCCCATCGGCGGGGCCTCGGTGTCGTTGGGCCGCCACATATTGGTGAGCTCGACCTGGAGGTCCATGCCGCCCATCAGCGTGGAGTAGGAGACCTGCTCCAAGCGGCCGCGCCTGCCGTTGTTCAGCGTGGTGGAGCGCACGAAGCGCGGTCCTTGCAGGGTGCCGCTGCAGCGCACGTTCACTTCCTTGCCGTTGGGCAAGTGGATGCGGTAGCCGTGGAACTGCGGGGCGAGCAGTTCGAATTGCGGATTGCCCGGCGTGATGGGGTAGAGGCCCAGGGCGCTGAGCACGTACCAGGCGCTCATCTGCCCGCAGTCCTCGTTGCCGATCAACCCATCGGGCGCATCGTGGTAAAACTCCGTAAGGATCCGGTCCACCGTGCGCTTGGCCTTGTCCGGCCGGCCCACTGCGGCGTACATCCACGCCATGGCATGGCTGGGTTCGTTGCCGTGCGCATATTGGCCGATCAGGCCCGTGATGTCGCTTTGATCGCGGCCCGTGGTGGCCGTGCGCGCACCAAACACTTCATCCAACCGCTGTTCCAGGCCGCCGTGGCCGGTGGCCTTCAGCGTTTGGTCCAAGCCCTCCACATCTTGCGGAACGAAGGTGCTGTACTGCCAGGCGTTGGCCTCGGTGTAGTTCACGTTCACCTCGTAGGGATCGAACGGGCTTTGGAAGCCGCCGTTGTAGCGCGCCCGGAAGAAGCCCGTTTCCGGATCGAAGACATTGCGCCAGTTGGTGCTGCGCTCCCACAAGGCCTTGGCCAAGCTGTCCTGCTTCATCGCTTTGGCCATGCGCGCAATGCACCAATCGTCATAAGCGTATTCCAGCGTGCGGCTCACGCTTTCCGCCTGGTCCTCGCTGCTGATGTACCCTTGGCTGCGGTAGGCGTTCAGGCCGGGCTCATCGCGCATGGCGCTGGCCACCATCGCCTTCAGCGCCAGCTCCCCATCATAGCCGCGGATGCCCTTCACGTACGCATCGGCGATCACGCTCGCGCTGTGGTAGCCGATCATGCAGTCCGTTTCATTGCCCCACAGTTCCCACACCGGCAGGCGCCCGCTTTGCTGGTATTGCAGCAGGAAGGTCTTGATGAAATCGTTGGTGCGGTCCGGCTCCAGAATGGTGAACAGCGGGTGTTCCGCGCGGAACGTGTCCCACAGGCTGAACACGGTGTACACATCGTGCTTGGCGGTGTGGACCTTGCCGTCGAAGCCGCGGTATTGGCCGTCCGCGTCGTTGATGAGGTACGGCACCAGCAGGCTGTGGTACAGTGCCGTGTAGAAAATGCGTTGTTGCTCCGGCTCGCCCCCGAGCACTTCGATGCGGCCCAGTTCCTTGTCCCAGGCTCCTTCTGCCTGCTTGCGCACCGCATCGAAATCCCAGCCGGGCACCTCTGCTTCCAGGTTCTTGCGTGCGCCTTCCACGCTTACCGCGCTGATGCCCACTTTCACCACCACCGGCCCGGTGCCTGTGGGCAGGGTGATCACCGCCACCGAACTGTCCGACAAACTTTTTTCCACGCCCACCGGCACGCTGAAGCGGATGCAGTAGAACAGCCGCTGGTCCCGCGCCCAGGAGCTGCTGCGCCGCTCGCCGCTGATCTCCGCCGGGCCGGTCTGCTTGATGGAGCTGGCCAACAGCCGGTCGCGGTGGCGCAGGTCCAGCACGAAGGCGCGCGCATCGTTGCGGTTGAAGGTGTAGCGGTGAACGCCTGTGCGCTTGGTGGCGGTGAGTTCCACGTCCACATTGGGGTCGTCCAAGTGTACGCGGTAATAGCCTGCATGGGCTTCTTCCCGCTGGTGGGAAAAGCGCGAACGGTATTCAGCAGGCTTGGTGGTGTAGCCGCCGCTCAGGGGCATCAGCAGCACGTCGCACAGGTCGGAAACGCCGGTGCCGCTGAGGTGCGTATGGCTGAAGCCGTAGATCAAACTGTCGCTGTAGTGGTAGCCGCCGCAACCGTCCCATTCGTACGGGTCGGTGCGGGTGTCCGGGCTGAGCTGCACCATGCCGAAAGGCACGCACGGGCCGGGGAAGGTGTGGCCATGGCCGCCGGTGCCCACAAAGGGGTTCACTAATTCGGTGGCGTAGTTGGCGGCCCAGGTAGTGGTGTCTTGGGCGGGGGCCGTGAGGGAATTGAAGAAAGTGAAGAGGAGAAGAAGACGTGAAGACATGCAGGCTGGCATTGCTGGAAGTTAAAACTACGGGGGCCGTAAAGTTCGCCCGGAAGGACGGGTTAACGGCAATCGCAATTCCCACGCCCCCCAGCGCAACGCCAAGCAAGGTTCCGGCACGTTGTCCATTCCCGCTGGCCAATCACTCCGGATCAGCGCGGAAAACAGGGAGCCATCCGGCACCGTCCATTGGAATCAGCATATTCCGAAGGATCGGTTGAACTGCTATGGAGAGGCATAATAAAGCGTCAATTAGCCCAATACAAGGACGTATTCCCTTGGCAAACAATTACGGTGTTGGTAAGAATGAAGCGGTCGCCGTCGCCCCTGGCCGCGCGTGGGTACGAGGGGTGTGCCGCTCACCCTCGCACCCTCCGACCCTTGCACGGACTCTTTCTTTGTTGCTGTCTGAGTAAGATCTTGCACGCCGAAATTGAACCAATGACCAGCATCCAACAGAACGAGGAACTCAAGAAGCGCATCTGGCAGATCGCCAATGATGTGCGCGGCACCGTGGACGGCTGGGACTTCAAGCAGTACGTGCTGGGGGCGCTTTTCTACCGCTTCATCAGCGAGAACTTCACCCGCTACATCGAAAGCGGCGACGCGAGCGTGAACTATGCCCGGATGCGCGATGATGCCATCACCGACTACAACAAGGACGACGCCATCAAGACCAAGGGCTACTTCATTTACCCCAGCCAGCTTTTCCAGAACGTTGTTGCCGGAGCGAAGGACAACGAAAGCCTGAACACCGATCTCAAGGCCATCTTCACCGCCATCGAAGGCTCCGCCCTGGGCTACGCCTCCGAAGAGGACATCAAGGGGCTCTTCCATGATTTCGATACCACCAGCAACCGCCTGGGAAGCACCGTCAAGGACAAGAACGCCCGCCTGTGCGCCGTGCTGAAGGGGGTGAATGATCTCGACTTCGGCCACTTCGAGGACAGTGAGATCGACCTCTTCGGGGATGCCTATGAATTCCTGATCGGCAACTACGCGGCCAACGCCGGCAAATCGGGCGGCGAGTTCTTCACGCCGCAACACGTCTCCAAGCTGATCGCGCAACTCGCCATCCACGGGCAACAGAGCATCAACAAGGTGTACGACCCGGCCACCGGGTCTGGCTCCCTGCTGCTACAAGCCAAGAAGCACATGGCCGACCACCTGATCGAGGAAGGTTTCTTCGGGCAGGAGATCAACCACACCACGTACAACTTGGCGCGGATGAACATGTTCCTGCACAATGTGAACTATGACAAGTTCAACATTCAACTGGGCAACACCCTCACCGATCCCCGTTTCCGCGACGAAAAGCCCTTTGATGCCATCGTCTCCAATCCGCCGTACTCGGTGAAGTGGATAGGCAGCGACGACCCCACCCTGATCAACGACGAGCGTTTTGCCCCGGCAAGCGTATTGGCCCCCAAGTCGAAAGCGGATTTCGCCTTTGTGCTGCATGCACTCAACTACCTCTCCGCCAAGGGGCGCGCCGCCCTCGTCTGCTTCCCCGGCATCTTCTACCGGGGCGGTGCGGAGCAGAAGATCCGGCAATACTTAGTGGACAACAACTACGTGGAGACCGTGATCTCCTTGGCGCCGAACCTCTTCTACGGCACCACCATCGCCGTGAACATCCTCGTGCTCTCCAAGCACAAGTCCGATACCCACGTGCAGTTCATCGATGCCTCGGGGGAGGACTTCTTCAAGAAGGTGACCAACAACAACCTGATGACCGATGCACACATCGCGGCCATCGTGCAGCTCTTCGCCGATAAGAAGGATGTGGCGCATGTGGCCAAGAACGTGCGCATGGAGGCCATTGCGGAGAACGGCTACAACCTCTCCGTAAGTTCCTATGTGGAGGCGAAGGACACCCGCGAGGTGGTGGACATCAAACAACTGAACCGGGACATCGAAGCCACCGTGAGCAGGATCGATGCGCTACGGAAGGACATCAACGCCATTGTGGCGGAAATTGAAAGTTGAAGAAACCACGAATGGACACGAATGAACACGAATTGTTGTTGAAGGAGGAGGTCTACGAAGTGGTGGGTTGTGCCATGGAGGTGCTGAATACGTTGGGTCATGGCCTGTTGGAAAAGCCTTATGAGAATGCCATGGTCGTGGAGCTTCGGGAGCGGGGCATTCCTTTCCAGCAGCAACCACGGTTCCCGGTCATCTACAAGTCGGTACACGTAGGCGAGTATGTGCCTGACCTGATCGCATTCGGGCAGGTGGTCGTGGACGCCAAGGTGATCGAGAAGATCGGGAACAACGAAAAAGCGCAGATCATCAACTACCTCAAGATCACCGGCCTGCGGGTGGGTGTGCTCCTCAACTTCAAACACGCCAAGCTCGAATGGCAGCGCATCGTGTTGTAGCGAGAACCACGAATGGAAGTGAGAAACCACGAATGGACACCAATACACACGAATCAAAGCCCATTGATCCCCGGATCATCATTCGTGTGCATTCGTGTCCATTCGTGGTTAAAAAGCGGCAAGGAGCAATAACATGAAGAAGAAGGCCAAACACGAGGTCTCCATCCGCTCCTCCGCAGCTGAGTACCTCACCTTTGTTGCTGCTGGTGGAGAAGCCGGGATCGAAGCGGTCTATGCGGATGAAGATGTGTGGCTCTCCCAGAAAATGATGGGTGAACTCTACAAGGTCGAAACGCACACCATCAACTACCACCTGAAAAAGATCTTCTCCGACAGCGAACTGGAGGAAGGGTCAGTTATTCGAAAATTTCGAATAACTGCCAGTGACGGCAAGACCTACAACACCCAGCATTACAACCTGTCCGGGATCATCGCCGTGGGCTACAAGGTCAACTCCGAACGCGCGGTGCAGTTCCGGAAATGGGCCACGGCCATCATCAAGGAATTCACCATCAAGGGTTACGCCATGGATGATGAACGTCTGAAGAACGACGGGTCCATCCTCGGGAAGAAGTACTTTGAAGAACAGCTCCAGCGTATCCGCGAGATCCGCCTCAGTGAGCGCAAGTTCTACCAGAAGGTCACCGACATCTACGCCACCGCCCTCGACTACGACGTAACTGCCCAGGTCACGAAACGCTTCTTTGCCACCGTGCAGAACAAGCTTCACTGGGCGATCCATGGCCGGACCGCTGCCGAAGTGATCTACGACCGCGCCGATGCGGACAAGAAGAACATGGGCCTCACCACTTGGAAGGACGCACCCGGCGGAAAGATCCAGAAGTTCGATGTGAGCGTGGCCAAGAACTACCTGACGGAACTGGAAATGGCCCAGCTTTCGCGGCTCGTGAACGCCTACCTCGACATCGCCGAGGACATGGCACAGCGCCAGATGCCCATGACCATGGCGGACTGGGAGCAGCGGCTGAACCGCTTCATCGCCGCCACGGACCGCGATATCCTACAGGATGCGGGCAAGGTCACCGCCGAGATCGCCAAAGCCCATGCCGAGAGCGAGTTTGAAAAGTACCGCATCGTGCAGGACCGGCTCTATGAATCGGACTTTGATAAACAGATCAAGGCATTGGATGGCCTTGAGAAAAAAGAAGGGAAGGCATGAGCGCGAACGGCTTTTTGGAAAGGCTGCTGGATGGCGCGGCGGTGGAATGGGTGCCTCTTGGTGAGATCAGCGAGATATATGGTGGCCTTACGGGAAAGTCCAAGGCCGACTTCCAGGATGGCAACGCGAAATACGTCTCGTACAAGAACATCTTTGGCAACTTAGAAGTCGACACAGCCATACTTGAGCTGGTCAAAGTATCGGACAACGAACGTCAGCACGAAGTCCAATACGGAGATGTTCTATTCACTGGCTCATCAGAGATAGCGGACGAGGCCGGTATGTCTTCGGCGGTCACGAGCGTTCTCGACGAACCAGTCTACTTGAACAGCTTTTCATTCGGCTTGAGGTTCAATGATGGCGTTCCGTTGAAACCTGAGTTCACGAAGTATCTGTTCCGTAGCCGTTACATGCGGACGGCGATCGCCAGTTCAGCAAGTGGCGTAACACGCTTCAATGTATCTAAAGCTCGATTCAAGAAGATACCCATCCCCATTCCCTGCCCGGACGACCCCGCTCGCTCGCTGAAGATCCAGGGGGAGATCGTGCGTATCTTGGATCGCTTCACCGAGCTTACAGCCGAGCTTACAGCCGAGCTTACAGCCGAGCTTACAGCCAGAGCACAGCAGTACGAACACTACCGGGATGAGCTGCTGAGCTTTGAGGAGGGGGAAGTGGAGTGGAAGCTTTTGGGCGACATTAGTGAGCTGAGGCGTGGTCGAGTCATTTCAAAGGAGTACTTAACTGAGAACGCTGGGGAACATCCGGTGTATAGCTCGCAAACAGCCCGCAACGGAGTCATTGGCCGGATCAAGTCTTTCGATTTTGATGGAGAGTATGTGAACTGGACCACTGATGGAGCAAATGCGGGAACTGTCTTTTATCGTACTGGTCGTTTCTCAATTACAAATGTGAGCGGTATCATACACGTCTTGGATAGGAAGGCCATAAACACCAAATACCTATTCCACTGGCTATCAATTGAAGCAAAGAAACATGTGTATTCTGGAATGGGCAACCCGAAGCTTATGAGCTGGCAAGTGGAGAAGATACCTGTTCCCATCCCCTTTCCCGACAACCCTGAGAAGTCACTTGCCGAGCAAACGCGCATCGTTACCATCCTTGACAAATTCGAAAAGCTGACCCACTCCATCAGCGAGGGCCTACCCCGAGAGATCGAGTTGCGCCAACAACAGTATGAGCATTACCGGGACCTGTTGTTGAACTTCCCGAAACCGGCCTACCCAACAGCAGAAGCGTAAGAGATGGGCACCAATAACTCCAGCATGGCCCAGCGCGAGGGCAACTTGCTCCGGGAACTGCACGCCCTGATCGAACAAGGGCGCAGGCAGGCGGTGGCGGCCGTGAACAGTGCACTCACGGTTACCTATTGGCATGTGGGGCGGCGCATCAACGAAGAGGTCCTCCATGGACAGCGGGCAGCCTACGGCAAACAGGTAGTGGTCTCATTGGCTGAAGAATTGGCAGCCACTTACGGTAAGAGTTTTGAGGCCAGGAACTTGCGGCGCATGATGCAGTTCGCCGAATTATTCCCCGACCTCGAAATTGTGTCGCCGCTGGTGTCACAATTGAGCTGGACCCACTTCACGGTATTGATCGGGCTGCCCAGCAGCGAAGCACGGGGCTATTACGCCCAGCGCGCCGCAGCAGGCAAATGGAG
This sequence comes from Flavobacteriales bacterium, assembly GCA_023957375.1. Taxonomy (GTDB): domain Bacteria; phylum Bacteroidota; class Bacteroidia; order Flavobacteriales_F; family PHOS-HE28; genus PHOS-HE28. The sequence continues at coordinate 662,123 of JAMLHB010000001.1, forward strand.
TAAACGCGAATTGCAACGCCAGATAGACCGCAAGGCCTTTGAGCGCACCGAGATCGCGGACCATAAGCTGGACCTGGACCGCAAACCAGAGTTGGGCGGCAACTTCAAGGATCCCTATTTCCTGGATTTTCTGGGATTGAAGGATGGCTACCTGGAGCATGATCTGGAAAGTGCGCTGCTGAAGGAGTTGGAGCTTTTCATCCTCGAACTGGGCAAGGGCTTTGCCTTTGTCGAACGCCAAAAAAGAATGATCATCGATGGCGAGGACTTCACACTCGACCTCCTTTTCTTCCATAGAACATTGAAACGGTTGGTCGCCGTGGAGTTGAAGATCGACCGCTTCAAGGCAAGTTTCAAAGGGCAAATGGAACTTTACTTGAGCTGGCTGAACAAGCATGAGCGACAGGAAGGTGAAGAAGCACCCATCGGTCTGATCCTTTGCGCCGAAGCAGGCGCTGAGCAGGTTGAGCTGCTCAATATGCAAAAGGACAATATCATGGTGGCCGAGTATTGGACGAATTTGCCACCCAAGGAATTGCTGGAGGAAAAACTCCATCAGGCACTCATTGAAGTGCGTGAACGCCTGGCAGAGCGGAAAGCATTGGGAGAAAACCATGACTGAGTACACCGCCATCGCCGAGACCTCGAACTTCATTGTGCTCGACCGCTACGAGCGGGCCAGCGTGGTCAGTGATCTCTACCAGAGCGAAAGTGCCCTGGAGCTGGAGTTCATCAATGATCTCGACAAGCAGGGCATCGCCTACGTGGCGGACATCCGCAGCCCCGAAGCCCTCTTGGCGAACGTGCGCGTGCAGCTGCAGGAGCTGAACAACGTGCGCTTCACGGAAGAGGAATGGAAGCGCTTCCAGGAGAAGTACCTGGACCCCGCCAGCGAGAGCAGCACGGACAAGGCCCGCAAGGTGCACGAGGACCACATCCACGATTTCGTCTTCGACGACGGGCACATCGCCAACATCTACCTGCTGGACAAGAAGAACGTGCTGCGGAACAAGCTGCAGGTGATCAAGCAGTTCGAGCAGACCGGCAGCCACGCCAACCGCTACGATGTCACCATCCTGGTGAACGGCCTGCCGCTGGTGCAGGTGGAACTGAAGAAGCGCGGCGTGGCCATCCGCGAAGCCTTCAACCAGGTACACCGCTACAGCAAGGAGAGCTTCAATTCGGAAAGCTCGCTCTACAAGTACGTGCAGCTCTTCGTGATCAGCAACGGCACGGATACGCGCTACTTCGCCAACACCACCAAGCGGGACAAGAACAGCTTCGACTTCACCATGAACTGGGCGAAGGCGGACAACTCGCTGATCAAGGACCTGAAGGACTTCACGGCCACCTTCTTCCAGAAGAAGACCCTGTTGGAAGTGCTGCTGAAGTACTCCGTGTTCGACACCAGCGATACGCTGCTGGTGATGCGCCCCTACCAGATCGCGGCCACCGAACGCATCCTGTGGAAGGTGCGGAGCGCCTACAACGCAAAGGCGTGGAACAGCACCGAAGGCGGTGGCTACATCTGGCACACCACGGGATCGGGTAAGACGCTCACCAGCTTCAAGGCCGCACGGCTGGCCACCGAACTGGAATTCGTGGACAAGGTCTTCTTCGTGGTGGACCGCAAGGACCTGGACTACCAGACGATGAAGGAGTACCAACGGTTCTCCCCCGACAGCGTGAACGGCTCGGAGAACACGGCGGGCCTGAAGCGGAACATCGGGAAGGACGACAACAAGATCATCGTCACCACGATCCAGAAGCTGAACAACCTGATGCGCGGGGAGAGCGAGCTGCCCATCTACGGCAAGCAGGTGGTCTTCATCTTCGATGAGTGCCACCGCAGCCAGTTCGGCGAGGCGCAGAAGAACCTGACCAAGAAATTCAAGCGCTACTACCAATTCGGCTTCACAGGCACGCCCATCTTCCCGCAGAACGCCCTGGGCGCCGACACGACCGCGAGCGTCTTCGGGCGCGAGCTGCATTCGTACGTGATCACGGATGCCATCCGCGATGAGAAGGTGTTGAAGTTCAAGGTGGACTACAACGATGTGCGGCCGCGCTTCAAGTCCATCGAGAGCGAGCAGGACGAGAAGAAGCTCAGTGCCGCTGAGAACAAGAAGGCATTGCTCCACCCGGATCGTATCCGGGAGATCTCGGGCTACATACTGAAGAATTTCCCCCTGAAGACACATCGCGCCCACATGGGGGCAAAGGGCTTCAACGCCCTGTTCGCGGTGAGCAGCGTGGATGCCGCAAAGGCCTACTATGAAGCCTTCCGCGAGCTACAGGCGGAGCTGGAGGAGAAGAAGCGGCTGAAGGTGGCCACCATCTTCTCCTTCGCGGCCAACGAGGAACAGGATGCCATCGGCGACATCGCGGACGAGAGCTTCGAGGTGAGCGCCATGAACAGCAGCGCCAAGGAATTCCTGGGTGCCGCCATCGCCGACTACAACGCCGCGTTCAGGACGAACTACAGCGTGGACAGCACGGGCTTCCAGAACTACTACCGCGACCTGGCCCAACGGGTGAAGAAGCAGGAGGTGGACCTGTTGATCGTGGTGGGGATGTTCCTCACCGGCTTCGATGCCCCCACGCTCAACACGCTCTTCGTGGACAAGAACCTGCGCTACCACGGGTTGTTGCAGGCGTATTCGCGCACCAACCGGATCTACGATGCCACCAAGACCTTCGGCAACATCGTGACCTTCCGCGATCTGGAGCAGCCCACGATCGACGCGATCACGCTCTTCGGCAACGCCAACACCAAGAACGTGGTGTTGGAGAAGAGCTACCGGGAGTACATGGAGGGGTTCACCGACATCGCCACGGGCAAGGCTTGTCGCGGGTACGCGGAGGTGGTGAAGGAACTGCAGGCCCGCTTCCCCGACCCCAGTGCCATCTTCAAGGAGCAGGACAAGAAGGACTTCGCGAAGTTGTTCGGCGAATACCTGCGGGTGGAGAACATCCTCCAGAACTACGACGAGTTCACGGGGCTCAAGGCCCTGCAAGGGGTGGACCTGCAAGACCCGCAGGCGGTGGAAGAGTTCAAGGCGAAGCACCACCTGAGCGATGCCGACATCGAAGCGATGCGGACCGTCGAGGTGCCCTCGGAGCGCCTGATCCAGGATTACCGATCAACCTACAACGATACCCGCGATTGGCTACGGCGCCAGCGGGACGGTGCGGAGAAGGAACCCTCCACCCTTGATTGGGATGATGTGGTCTTCGAGGTGGACCTGTTGAGGTCGCAGGAGATCAATTTGGACTATATCCTCGAACTGATCTTCGAGCACAACAAGAAGACCCGCAACAAGAGCGACCTGATCGATGAGGTCCGGCGGGTGATCCGGGCCAGCATCGGGAACCGCGCCAAGGAGAGCCTGGTCGTGGACTTCATCAACCACACGGACCTGGACGCCATCGGCGACAAGGCCAGCGTGATCGACGCCTTCTTCGCCTTCGCCCAAGAAGAGCAACGGCGCGAAGCGGAATTGCTGATCACGTCCGAAGGGCTCAATGAAGAAGAAGCAAGACGGTACATCAAGGCTTCCCTGAAGCGGGAATACGCAACAGAGAACGGCACGGCACTCAATGCCACGCTACCCAAAATGAGCCCGCTGAACCCGCAGTACAAGACGAAGAAGCAAACCGTGTTCGAGAAGATCTCGGCGTTCGTGGAGAAGTTCAAGGGCGTGGGTGGAGAGGTGTGACAGAGGGCAACGGTTGCATAGTTCGGAGGCACTGCCCCCCCTCACAACGTCGTCAACGCCGCCGCTCCCAAGATCGCCGCATCATTGTCCGGCAGGGCCGAGGCCACCAAGTCCACGCGGCCGTGGTAGATGTTCAACAGGCTTTGGCGGAAGCGCTCGCGCAGCGGGGCCATCAGCAGTTCGCCGTTGCGGGCGATGCCGCCGAAGAGCACGATGCGCTCCGGCCCGGTGACGGCCACGGCGTTGGCCAAGCCCACGGCCAACCAGCGCGCCGCATGGCGGAAGGTCTGCAACGCGGCCGTGTCGCCTTGTTGCGCTGCCTTGGCAATGCACAGCACGCCTTCCTCCTTCAATACCTCCGGGTCGCCGTCCAGCTCCGAATAGGTTTGCCGCAGCCCGCGGATGCTCACGTAGGCCTCCAAGCAGCCCTTGCGGCCGCAGGTGCAATCCCGCCCGTCGATCACGATGGTGGTATGGCCCAGTTCGCCGGCGTTGCCGTGGCTGCCCAGCACCAGCTGGTCGTTCACGATGAAGCCGCTGCCCACGCCGGTGCCGAGGGTCACCATCAGCAGGTCCTTGCAGCCTTTCCCTGCGCCATAGCGCCATTCGCCGAGCGCGGCCGCGTTGGCATCGTTGCCCAGCACCGCCGGGATGCCGGTGCGCAGCTCCAGCATGCGGGCCAGCTGCACGTCGTGCTTCCACGGCAGGTTGGGCGCCATCTCAATGATGCCCGTGAGCTGGTTGGCGTTCGGTGCGCCGATGCCGATCCCCGTAGGTGGTTCGTTGTCAGTTGTCAGTTGTCCGACCGCGTCCGCCAAGGCATCAGCGAAGGCATCCGCGCTGGCGTGGCCGGTGGTGGGCAAACTCTTTCGTGCGACCACTTTGCCCTGGTCCACCAATCCCAGCTTGGTGCTGGTGCCGCCGATGTCGATGCCGATGATCATGAAGAGAGGTGAATAGTGATGGGTGAATAGTGATTGGAGGTTCCCTCAGAGAGGTCGTCGGTCAGAAGAGGGTTGATCCAAGGTGCCGGTTCATGTGGATGGATGAGGCTTGCTGCCCCTGAACCCGAACCACGCCAAATACCCATAGCAGAGCAGTGGCAGCACAAAGCTGAGGTGTACGGCGGTTTCGCCCATGCCCCCGGCCTGCAGGGCATCGATTAGGGCGCCTTGCGCCACGGGCACCAGTGCGCCGCCCAAGATCATCATCACCAGGAGGGAGCTGCCCTGGCCGGTATCGTCGCCCAGCCCATCGATGGCCAAGGTGAAGATGTTGCTCCACAGGATGGAGTTGAACAGGCCCACGGCCAGGATGGCCCACAAGGCCGTTGTGCCGCCGCTGAAGATGGTGAAAAGTACCAGGGCCGCGGCCACCAACGCGAAAACGCCGGTGACCTTCCCTGGCTGGCTTCCGGCCAGCACGAAGACCGCCATGTTCGCCACGATCAGTACGGCCAAGGGCCACAGATGCCGGAGGTCCAGCCCACCGCCCACGCGGTTGATGAGGCCCAGCAACAGGAAGATCGCTGCGCCGATGCCCACCATCAGTGCGATGCGCTTGGCTCCGCTGAACCGGCCGCTCAGGGCCACCGCACCCAAAAAGCGCCCGCACATGGCACCGCCCCAATACAGGCTCAGGTAGTTTTTTGCAACGTTGTGCTCCAACCCGGCAACACCCTTCAGCCCCAGGAAGCCAATGATCAAACTGCCGATGGCCACTTCGGCGCCCACGTAGCAGAAGATGGCGCCCATGCCGTTGCGCAATTGCCGGTGGCGCAGCGCGTGCTGCCGCTCGCCGGCCGTGCTGTGTGCCGGCTCGGGCAGTGCGGTGAACCATACCCACATGGCTTGCAGCAGCAACAGGCCAGCGAAGAAGGCGTAGGGCCAGCGCACCGCCGCATCACCCTTGAAGTGCTCGAAGATCAACGCGCCGCCGATCAGCGGGGCCAGGGTGGTGCCTAAGGAATTGAAGCCCTGTGCCAGGTTGAGGCGGCTGCTGGCCCCTTCCGCCGTGCCGATGATGGCCACGAAGGGATTGGCGGCGATCTGCAGCAGGGTGAAGCCCAAGCCCAGCACGAACAACGCCACCAGGTAGAAGCCATAAGCCTGCACATACGTGGCCGGCACAAATAGCGCACTGCCCGCCGCACTCAGCAGCAACCCCGCGATCAACGCGCGCTTGTAGCCGATCCGCTGGATGGGATCGCCCTTGCTGCTGGAGTAGATGTAATAGGCCAGCGAGCCCATGAAGTAGGCCCCGAAGAAGCAGAATTGCACCAGCATGCTCTGCCACCAGCTCAGGGTGAACACGGCCTTGAGGTGGGGGATGAGCACGTCGTTCATCACCGTCATGAAGCCCCATACGAAGAAGAGCGTGGTGAGCACGGCCATGGGCCAGGCGGTACGGTGGCTTATGGTGGTTCTTCCTTCGCTGGGCATGGTTGTTCCGGCGTGGCTTGGGCCTGGGATGCACCCCGCCGAGGTGGCCAAAATAGCGCAACGGCGCCTGGCCCAGCGCCTGTGCGAACAACGTACCTTCGCGGCTGTTGTAATGCCAATACGCAAGACGATGCCCACTACAAAACACCAGGATACCCGGAGCCAACGCGCCATCAAGCTCGAAAGCAAGTTTGGAGCACACAACTACCACCCGTTGCCCGTGGTGCTGGAACGTGGAGAGGGTGTGTTCCTGTGGGACGTGGAGGGGAAGCGCTATTATGATTTCCTCAGTGCCTACAGCGCGGTCAACCAAGGCCACTGCCACCCGAAGATCATCGCGGCGCTTACGGAACAGGCCAAAAAGTTGACCCTTACCAGCCGGGCCTTTTTCAACGATGTACTGGGCGAATACGAGGAATATGTCACCGGATTTTTCGGGTATGACAAGGTGCTGCCCATGAACACCGGTGCCGAGGCGGTGGAAACCGCCATGAAGCTGGCGCGCAAATGGGGCTATAAGGTCAAGGGTATTCCCCGCGACCAGGCCCGGATCATCGTGTGCAGCGGCAACTTCCACGGCCGCACCATCAGCATCATCAGTGCCAGCGTAGACCCCGATGCACGTGCCGATTACGGCCCGTACACGCCCGGCATCGATGTGATCCCCTATGACAACCTGCCGGCGCTGCAACGGGCCTTGGAACACCCGCACGTGGCGGCCTTCCTGGTGGAACCGATCCAAGGCGAAGCCGGGGTAATGGTGCCACACGCCGGTTACCTGAAGGAGGCATACGAGGCCTGCAAGGCGCGCAACGTGTTGTTCATGGCCGATGAAGTACAAACAGGCATCGGGCGCACGGGAAAACTGCTGGCCTGTGAACATGAAGGCATCCGCCCCGATGTGTTGATCCTGGGCAAAGCGCTCAGTGGCGGGGTCTATCCGGTCAGTGCGGTGCTGGCCAATGACGACATCATGCTCACCATCAAACCGGGCGAGCATGGCAGCACCTTCGGCGGCAACCCCGTTGCAGGCCGGGTGGGCATTGCGGCCCTAGAGGTGATCAAGGAAGAAAAACTGACCGAAAACGCGGCGAAGTTGGGTGAGGTGTTCCGCGCCTCCATGCAAAAGCTGGTGGACGAGTTCGGCTGGGTGACGCTGGTGCGCGGCAAGGGCTTGCTCAACGCGGTGATCATCGAGCCACGCAAGGACGGCCGCACGGCTTGGGATCTGTGCCTGCTGCTGGCCGAGCACGGCTTGCTGGCCAAGCCTACGCACGGCGACATCATCCGCTTCGCCCCGCCATTGGTGATGAACCGCCAGCAACTGGATGAGTGCTGCGCGATCATCCACCAGTGTGTGAAAGCCTTCCATTAGGCACGCGTGTGGCCAATGCCATTCCGTTAAGGGAGCATTTATCAACGGGTCATGATTTGCAGGCTTCCGGCCTGCAATGTTGTCGTTCCACAGGCTGGAAGCCTGTGCTACAACAGTGTTCCTCTTCCCTTAACTGAATGGCATTGCGCGGGGGGGCTGTGGCTTTGCGGAGCAGGAGGGCCTCAAGGCTCCCTTGACCGGTCCACGGTGCGCACCAGCTTGCCCTTCTCGAAGTATTTCTCCAAGTAAACTTGACCGTCCGGAGCGTATTCGATCTGCACGCCATCCTCCAAGCCCTTGTCCCAGTGCTCGGTGTACTTCGGCGTACCATTCTCGTAGTAATAATTCCACTCGCCCTGTTCCACGCCATTCTCAAACCGCCCCACATAATCCAGCTTGCCATTGGGGTAATACACCTTCTCCATCACCTTCACTGCGGCTTCGCCTTTGCCCTTCAGGTACAGCACCACTTCGGGCTTGCCGTTGGTGTGTCGGCTTGCGACGAATTTGTTGATGCCCGAGCAGCCCATGGCCGCAAAAAAGCCCAATGCAAAAAGGAGCGGCGTGCCTTTCATCGTGCACAAATTAAATACACCGGCATGAAGGCACTGGAACTTCAGGCGCAAGTGACCGTCGGTTTTTCAACAATGGGGCGCAGGGGCCGCAGCAATGGGATGCCCGCTCCCGGCAGTCAGAACCGGGCGATCAATTTCAGGTTGATCCGCCGGGGCGTTAAGAATTCAGGAATCCCGTAATAGCGCCCCTGTACATCCTGCACCCAGGTGTAGTCCACCGTGTTGTTGAGGTTGATCAGATTGAACACCTCGAGCGAGAGCCATAGGTCCTTGACGTGCCGCAGCACTCCCGTTTTTTCCTGGCCTGGTGCGCCTAAGAGCTGCTTGCTGAACCCGATGTCCACGCGGCGGTATAGGCTGGTGCGGAGGGTGTCGGCATAGCGCGTGGCATTCGGCGGCCCGTATGGCAGGCTGGTGCCGAACAGCAGGTTCACGTGTACCTTGAAGGTAGGCCATCGGGGCATCTCATCCTGAAAGAAGAGGGCGAAATTCACCCGCTGGTCGGTGGGGCGGGGGATGTAGCCGGCATCCACGCGCACGCTGTCAGCAGGGGTGCGGTCCAGGGTCTCGGCCCCGTCGGTGCGCTCACCGTACTTGTTGAAATAGCGGTAGAAGTAGTCGCCGTCCAGGTCTTCCATGGTGTTCATCACGGAAAGGGAAGCCCATGATTCCACGCCCTTGATGAACTCCCCGTTCAGCTTCATGTCAATGCCTGTGGCATAGCCTTTGGCGTTGTTCTCGGCATAGTAGCGTATGCGCACATTGTCCAGTTCGTACGGGATCAGTTTGCTCAGGGCCTTGTAGTACAGTTCCGTGGTGAACTTGAAGGGGCGCTCCCATAGTTGGAACTGGCGGTCCATGCCGAGGATGAAATGGATGCTTTCCTGGGCCCGCACCTCCGGGTTCAACTGGCCTTGGAAATTGCGAAGCTCACGATAGAAGGGAGGTTGGTAATAGGATCCAGCGGCCAGCCAGAAGCTGTAGTCGCGCCGAACAGTATCGCCCGGTGCCACGGCCTTGCGCCATGCCGGGTGAAAGGCCAGGCGCGCTCGGGGGCTGATCACGGTTTGCCCATTGTAGCTCCAGTTTTGGCCGCGCACCCCGGCCACCAAGGCCCACTTGTGCCCCCGCGCGGTGTTCCATTCCCAGGCATTCTGCACATAGGCCGCCGTGCGCAAGCTGTGCAGGTCGATCCTGGATTTCACGCTGCTGTTCAGCTCCAACAGCCCGTTGTTCAACTGGGGGATGCTATATCCCGCGCTGTCCACCATGTACCATTCGCTCAGCCGGTCGCTGATCTGCTCGGTGCGGGCTTCAATGCCCCACTGCAGGTTGTTCTTCCGGCCCCAAACCCAAGAGCCCGTGTGCGTGGCGCTGATCACGGTGGCTTCCAGGCTGTTCCGTGCGTGGTCCAGGTAGGCGCCAATGCCCAGGTCGCGCACCACCTCGCCGAATTGCTCGCTGGCCAGGTTGCGGTCCAGTTCACCCAACCGGTATTCACCAAGGATGTCCATCCGTTCGGTCTCGTAGGTGTTGAACGCACTGCCCGTGAATTTCAACAGCATCTCTTTGGACGGGCGCACGTTCAGGTTCAAAGCCCCGGAGAAGGTCTCGTAGGCGGTGCGCTGCTGGCCTTCGAAATACACCGTGTAGCGCAAGGCTTGGTTGAAGTTCCCCAATTCCGTCTCCCGGTCGCTGGGGATCACGTCGTAGCGGTTGCGCGAATACAGGCCGAGGAAGCCCAGCTCCACCTTGTCGCTCAGGTCGTAGGTCCAGTAGCTCTGCAGGTCGGTGTAAGTGGGTATGTAGTCGCCTTGCGTGTCCAGCCCCTTGAGGATGGTGCTCAGGGTGCGGTAGCGGAACCCGGTGATCTGCCGCAGACGCTGGTGGGCCATGGCACTGCCCACGGTGGCCGAGCCGCCAAGCAGGCTGGCGGATACGGTGGCATCGAACTCGCGCGGGCGGCGGTAGGTGATGTCCAGCACGCTGCTGAGCTTGTCGCCGTAACGCGGTTCCCAGCCGCCGGCGCTGAAGTGGATCCGTTCGATCATGTCCGGGTTGGGGAAGCTCAGTCCTTCCTGTTGCCCGCTGCGAACCAAGAAAGGCCGGTAGACCTCAATGCCGTTCACGTACACTAAGTTCTCGTCAAAATTGCCCCCGCGCACGTTGTAGCCGCTGCTCAGCTCGTTGCGCGTCATTACGCCTAAGCTGCCCTGTAGCAGACTGTTCACATCGCCCAGCGAAGGCTGGAAGTGGGAGGTGCGTGCATTGAGCTTGTCGATGCCGGCATCCCGCAGCCGGTTGCTGGTGACGGTCACCGGGCCGATCACCGTGGAACGGATCACCACATCCAGTTTCCGCACTTCACCCGGCTTCAGGTCCAGTTCCCGTTCCACCACATCGGCGCCCGGGTAGGCAAAGCGCAATACAATGCCCTGACCGGCCGGCACCGTGATGTGGTAGGCACCGTTGGCGCCCGAAGTGACCGCAGCGTGGCCGGTCACGGCGATACTGGCGTCAGGCAGCGGGCGGTTCTCATCATCGCGTACCACGCCCTGCACCGTGGCCGTTTGTGCCATAAGTAGGCACGGGATCAACAAGATCGTGAAGAAGAGCAAATGCCTCATGCACCGTTGTGCGGGTGGAACGCCTTTTGGGGGCGGGCCAAAGTAACGGGCCAAAGCCGGGTTTAGTGCCACCGCCCCGGACTTTCCGCTTTTCCGCCTGCTCCCGGATCTTCCCGTGCTTGAACCTGTGATCCGCATGGGTCGCCATCCGGCTGATGCGGGATCAACAAGGACGCCGGTACAGGAGGTCCAGTGTGCGGTGGTGCGAACGAGGTTGCGCGCCACCCTTGCACCTGTGTCCATTGTGCTTTCACAAACCACCTTGGACGAGCACGATCCGTGTGCCTCCGCAGATCCAACAACGGCCACTCACTTCGGCGCTGCCGGAGCTTCCTGCCACGGGTCGTACATGTATTCCTCCACGGCCTGCTCCAAGTTGGCCGGGCGGGGCACGGTGGCCAGGCCCGCGCGGTAGGCTTCTTCGGCCACGGCCACGGCCACGGCTTTGGAAAGTGAACGGATCTGGGCCAGGCGCGGGTAGAGGGACCCGTGCTGAATATCCCCTTCTTGTACCAGTTGTGCCAAGGTGCGTGCCGTGATCAGGAACATGGTGTCGGTAACCACCTTGCTGCCGGCAACGAGCGCCCCCAGGCCGACGCCTGGGAACACATAGGCATTGTTGCCTTGTCCCGGCCGGAACTCCCGGCCCTTGTAGGTGACCGGCGGGAACGGGCTGCCGCTGGTGAACACGGCCTTGCCGTCGCTCCATTCGTAAGCCTGTCGGGCGGTACACTCGGCACGCGAGGTGGGGTTGCTCAGGGCGAAGATCACGGGGCGCTCGTTCATGGCGCTCATCTTCTGCACCACCGTTTTGTCGAAGGCGCCGGCAGAGCCGGTGGCGCCGATGAGCACGTTGGGCCGGAGGTTGTCCAAGGCTTGCAGGAAGGACATGCGCTGGAAGCGGTGTGCATAGCGCGCGTTGTGCGGCTTCAACTGGTCGCGGCCCTCCACGATCAGCCCCTTGCTATCGAGGAACCAGCAGCGCTGGCGGGCTTCCTCCAGGCCCAAGCCTTCTTCCTGGAAGGCGGACACCATCAGGTCGGCGATGCCCGTGGAGGCGGAACCCGCGCCGAGGAACATCACCCGCAGGTCCTTGAAGGCCATGCCGGTGATGCGCGTGGAGGCGAACACGCCGGAGAGGGCCACGGCGGCAGTGCCTTGGATGTCGTCGTTGAAGCAGCGCACGCTGTCGCGGTACTTGTCCAGCAGGGTGTAGGCGTTGAGCGTGGAGAAATCTTCGAACTGGACCAGGGCCTTGGGCCAGCGCTGCTGCATGGCCCGCACGAATTCGTCCACCAGCCCGAAGTAGGCTTCCCCGGTGATGCGGCGCTCGGGGTAGCCGAGGTAGAACGGGTCGTCCAGCAGCTCCTGGTTGTTGGTGCCCACGTCCAGCGTAACGGGCAGGCACTGGTGCGGAGGTATGCCTGCGGTGGCGGTATAGAGCGCCAGTTTGCCGATGGGGATGCCCATGCCGTTGGCGCCCAGGTCGCCTAAGCCCAGGATGCGCTGCCCATCGGTGACCACGATGATGCGCACGTCTTTTCCGGGCCAGTTGGCCAGCACCTCCGCTATGCGCCCTTTGTGCTCGCGGGTGATGTAGAGGCCCTTGGTGCGCCGGAAGATCCGCGAGAAATTCAGGCAGGCTTCCCCCACGGTGGGCGTGTAGATCAACGGCATCGTTTCCTCCAGGTGCCTCTCCACGCTGGCGTAGTAAAGCCGCTCGTCGCGGTCCTGCAGACCGTTGAGCATGATGTAGCGCTCCAGGTCGTTGGCCTTGTGGCGGAGCATGTCCATCACGCGCTCCACCTGCTGTTCCCGCGTGGTGACGGCATGCGGCAGCAAGCCTTCCAAGCCCATCGCCTTGCGCTCTTCGCGCGTAAACTCCACGGACCGGTTCAAGGCGGGGTCGCGCAGGACGTCGATGCCTCTTTTCATGGGTGGCTAAGGTAGGAAAGCGGGAAAGCAGGACATGGCAAGGCTGCAAAGCGGGCGCAAAGGGCGGATCGGGATGCAGGCACTGTGCAGCGCGCTGGAATTGCCGGGGAGCGAAGCGCGGGCGGAAGCCGGCTGCAATAACACCAGGCGATCTGGGTTATTAGGTCGCGCCTATTTGCGATTTCAACGATGCCAATGCCGTCTTCATTCACGGAACTCATCTTCCTCATTGCGCTGTTCCTGCCGGCCCTCGTTGCTGTATTTCTGGTCAAGGCGCTCATCGAACGTCGTCAGCACAGTGGAAACCACAAGGTGAAGACCTGGACTGTGATCATGGTACTGGCATTCTTGTGGAATCCGATCGCACAGGCCATTATTCTGGAGCCGTTGGACAACATGCGGGGTGCCAGCATTAGGAACCGGGCCTCTGCGGCAGGCATCATCGGGATGGACGAAACCCAAGTGCGCTCATTTCTTGGTGAACCCTCCAGGATCCGTTACTATTCGGATGTGCTCACATGGGAGTACAAGCAGATTCCCGGCTACTGGTTCAGCAGCTACTTTCAGGTCTTTTTCCGGTCGGGCGTTGTTTACGGGATTGAGGCGAACGATGATTAGGCTGAAGTTCCAGCCCAATTCCCGGCGCTTGGGTGCTTACCGAGCGCGCTTTCCGTTTCAGCCTCCAGCCATTAACGACCTTACACGTGATTGCCCCATGAGCGCAGTGCTGGCAACCGCCGGACCTATGCGCCGGACCTGTGTGCAAGAGGCTCAGTCCGAACGGGATACTGGCCCTCGACAGATTCGTGGAATTAACAGGGAAGCCGAGCGCGGGGTCTTCCTCTTAAGCCACGGTTGCAGGCGAGGTGATGCCTTGTCTATGTGCATCGCTCAATTCCACGGAAAGCTCGCCGGGGCATTGGCCATGCAGCGTGGCCTCCGTGGACCCGCCTCCTATGCTGGCCGCAATGCCCTGGTACGCACGCCATTCCAACCACTTCATGGTTACGCCGGGACACACGCCTTATCGCCCTTCCTTCACCAACCGCCACCTGCCGACGGTGCCATCGCTGAAGCGCACCTCCACTGACCAGAACCCCGGCGCCCAGTGGGCGATGGACATGGAGCCGCCCTGGAATCCGGCATGGGCAACCTCGCGGCCCGTAAGGTCCCAAGCACGTACCTGCTTGACCGGCACATTGGTGTCTAACCACAACCTATCGTGTGCCGGGTTGGGGTAGAGCAGTGGCTGTTCCTTCGTGCCTGCCTCGGCAATGCCCACGGTGAGCACCACGCTCACCTGTTCCGTTTGCCAAGTGCACCCGGCCGGTGTTGTGTAGGTCGCATGGTATGATCCATTGGATTGCGGCAACCAGGAGGAGGAATCAGCGCCGGGGATCGGGTCGTTGTTCAGGAACCACTGCCAACTGGTGCCGCTGGGAAGGGTGAGCGTGTCGCCATGCTGCTGGACTTCGAGCGCAGGATCCCCCTCTTCAGTCACGGCCGCATCCGAGGTGATGCTTTGCCCGTGCGCATCGCCCACTTCCACGGAAAGCCCGCCGGGGCATTGGCCATACAGTGTGGCGCCCGTGGACCCGTCCCCCCACAGGACATCAAATGGCCCGCTGCCATTGGTGAAAACCGTGCGGGTGCCGTTGCATTCGCCCGGGCAGGCAGGAGTGGTGTGCACGTTCACGGCGAAGGTGGTGTCCAGGCCGCTGACCAGCATGCCATCGCCATTCTGTATGTCGCTGATGGTGGTGCTGCCGTAAGTGATCGTGCCCCAGAAGTAGCCGCCGAAGTAGAGCCGATGCGGCGCAACAGCTTGTCGGTGAATGCATAAAGGGATGTCGCGCTGGTATCCGCTGGGTTGACTGAACCACACCGGGGTGCCGTCCGCGCGCAGCTTCATGATCAGGGCATCCTCATCGCCCAGCACGGTGAAACTTTGCCCCAGCAGCTCTATGGTGTTGGTGAACTGCATGGCTACGTAAGCGTTGCCCTTGCCATCGGCGGTAATGTCCCAGGCGAGGTCGCGGCCTACGGAGCCTGACCTGTGCCCCCAGCGGTGGTTGCCCTGTTGATCAAGCCCGAGCAGGAGGATGTCTTCGTTCCCAGGAACGGCTTGCAAGGTGTCATCGGGTAGGTACAGGCTGCCCCAAAGGCTACCTGTAACAAAGAGGTTGCCGAGGCTGTCGGCGGCAATGCCGGTTCCTTCCACGTTGGCCATGCCGGAATAGGTGCGCGACCAAAGCCCGTTGCCATCGAGGTCGCAGGCCAGTACGTACAGGTTGCCGCCACCCGTGGTGGAGAGGGGAAGTTCGCCGTAGGTGGAGATGCCGTAATTGGCCTGGCCCGTAATGAATAACCTGTTGCCCTGGATGCTGATGCCGCGCCCGCTCTTGTTGCTTCCGCTCACGGCCCCCGAGGAGATGCGGGCCCACTGCGGGGTGCCGGTGCTGTCGTACCGCGCCAGGAACACTTGCTGCGTGCTGCCCGGATTGGGGATCTGCAGGGTACCCGCCTGCACAGGGTCACCGCCGGCACGGCCCACGATGAAGATGCCGTCATCGGCGGAAAGGGCGATGCCGCGCGCCTCGTTCGTGGAGTACGCACCACCGGCGCGTTGGGCCCAAAGGCAATTGCCCAACGTATCATACCGGGCCAGGAAGATGCTGGTGCTGTTGCTGTAGCTCTGAAGGGTGAGGGTGTCGCTGAAGGTGGCGGTGCCGCGGTAGCTGCCCGCCACATAAATGCGGTCTTCAGGGTCGATGGCGATGGCGTAAGCCCGGGCATCGAAGCTGGGCACGGTGATGGTGCGCAACCACTGGCACTCGCCCGAAGCGCTGTACTTGGCCACCACGGCGCCTGTTGTGGCCCCCACGCCAACCGGGCCGCAGGCGAACTGCCCGTTGCTGCCGCGCGTGGTGCCCGCATAGTACACATGGCCCTGGCTGTCGGTGGCAATGGCGTAGCAGAAGTCGTCGTTGCTGGTGCCGCCGCCGCTGGTGGCCCAGTTCCATTGCTGGGCAAACGAGGGAAGCACAAGCAGGAATGCGGCAAGCGCCCAAAGGCGGTTGTTAAGGTGCATGGGGGCAAAGTAGGTGTAAAAGCGAAGCGGGCGTGGTGCTTTCGTGGATCGGAGAGGGAGGTGACTGATCCCCGATGGGGCCGTGCATGTCCAGCGGTTGGTGGTGCACTGAAAGTTGAGGAAATGGCTCAGGGGCCGCATGTACGCGTCCATCGGTTGCTGCCAACTTGCAGGATGGAAAGGGAATGCGGAGTGGCGGCCAGGGCGTGTTACCCGCCTTCGCCGCTCATGCGGAATTGCACCAACAGCTCAAAGGTGCGCCTTCCTGCCAGCAGCACGTCCCGGCCGAAGAGTGCCCAGCCGTACGCCATGCCGAAGGTGGCCGGGCCCCAGTCCATGGAGGCGTTGACGAGCACGGCGTTGTTGTACTGATAGCCCAAACCGGCCTTGAACCCCAGCAGCGGCGGACCGCCTGCGGTGCGCTTGGCGTTCAACAAGTGCTTACCCGTGTAGATGTTGATGCGGCCCGTGTGGAACGGCCCTTGCAGCCGGACGCGCACTTCCCCGCCGAGGAATCCGTTATCCCACGCAGGGAAGGGCAGTTCCAGCATGGTGTAAGCGGTGAAGCGCACGGGCACGTCCGGCAGCGGCTGACCTTCGCGCCGCAGTGCAAGCTTGCCTATGTGGTCCGCCGAAATGCCCGCCACCAGCACGTTGCGTTCACGCCGGAACCGGCTTTCCTCTTCTTGCTTCAGGGTAAAGGACAGCCCGGCCCGTGTTTCCAGCGAAGTCTGGCTACCGGCTGCCCATTTTTCACCGGACGGCAAGGCGGCATCATACCACTGGCCGTTGTACTGGCTGCCCCATTGGCCATCATCCAGGCCCATGGCGCGGTTGGCCCAATGGATCTCCAGCCCGGTGGAAAGAAACGACCTTCTGCCCGCGCGCAGGTGCACGGCGGGAACCAGGCCTGCTGAGGACAACTGCTGTGCGCCCTCCAATTGGTTGTCCCGTACGGCGACCAAGCCGAGGCCCATCCAGGAGTGCACTTCCTTGTGCTTGTTCTTCAGGCTCCATTCCGTGGCCAACGCTTCGGTGCGCCATGCGCCGGGCATTTGCAGCCATTGGTCCTGGTGCAGCAGGGTGATCCGCCCGCCGGGGTCGAAGCCCGTGCGGGAAGGATCAAGCAGCATGGGAACATGCCCGGCGAACAAGAGGTCGGCATCTTGTGCCTGCATAAAGCTTACGAGCAGGCAGGCCAGTATGGTGGAAGCGGCGCGGCTCATCGCTTCAGGGTGATGGTTCCGGTGCGCTCGATCATCTCCCCATTGGTGCGCAGCACATGCAGTACATACAGGTAGGAGCCTGGCGGCAGGGCCCTGCCGTCGCGGGTGCCGTCCCAGCAATCTTGCACATGGCGGGCATGGAACACACTGCCGCCCCAGCGGTCCAAAATGCTCCAATCAGTTTCCGCGATGCAAGTGCCGAACAAGCAGAGCTGGTCATTCAACCCGTCGCCGTTGGGCGAGAAGATGTTCGGAAGGAACACGTCCGCACAAGGGGGAGCCGGAGGGGTGGTATTGGACGACCACGGGATCACCAGCACCGAATCCATTGCCGTGCAACCCTCCGGGGAAATGGCCTGTACGCTGTACCAGGTTGCGAAGGCCACGGTGCATGCGGTGGTGGCGGAGGTCGGGTCTGCCAATCCGGTGGTGGGCAACCATTGGAAGGTGGCGGGGCTGTTCGCTGGCACGGTATAGCATGAAAGGTCCGCAGCACCGTTCTCGGCCAAGAGGGTGTCCGCATCGATGTACACCGCGATGTCTCCTGCCGTGTTGATGACGAACGCGATTTGCGCTGAGCAGCCCGCACTGTCCGTGGCTGTAACCGTGTATGATCCGGCTGGCAGGTGGTCCACCAGGCTGTTCGTGGTAGCACCCGCGCCAAAGTCGAACATCAAGCCGGGCGAGGTGCTCACGGAATTGACCCAGGCCGTGCCCACGGCTTCGCCGCAGAATGCCGCCGTGGTGGAAATGCTGTCCATCAGTGCGGCCGGTGCCGTAACCGTCAACTCGTACGAATGGCTGCAACCGGTGGTATCGGTCAGGGTTGCGGCATAGGAGCCTGCGGACAAGCCCGCCACGGCAGGCCCCTGCAGGTCCGGATCAGCCCATGCAATGTCCATGTGCGCAGTATCGGGCTGAAGCCAGGCGATCTGCCCGTCCGCGATGTTGTTGCATGAGGCATTGGTGACTTGCCAAGTGGCCATGGTTGCGGGGGGCAGCTTCACGGACAAACTGTCCGTGCGGCTGCAACCCAGTGTATCGGCCAAGGTGACCACGTAGATGCCGGGCGAAAGGCCGTCAAGGGCGGGTCCGAATAATCCGGGCTGTGCCCATGTGATCACCAATGCGGAATCCATCGCTGCGGTATCGGGCAGGTTGAGGGTGATGGATCCCGGTTGCCCATCGCACGTCACGTCGGTAATGTGCCAAGTAGCCGTCAATGTGGGCGGTGTGACCACTTCCAGGATATCGGTGCGGCTACATCCG
This sequence comes from Flavobacteriales bacterium, assembly GCA_023957375.1. Taxonomy (GTDB): domain Bacteria; phylum Bacteroidota; class Bacteroidia; order Flavobacteriales_F; family PHOS-HE28; genus PHOS-HE28. The sequence goes on from JAMLHB010000001.1 coordinate 680,381, forward strand.
TTCAAAGTGTCCGTTAACGTGGCGGTGTACAGCCCCGCATCAAGGCCGGTGAGCACCGGACCCGAATAGGTTGCGGGTTGCCAGGCCAAGGAAAGTGCGGCACTGTCTGTTGTGGAAGCCTCCGGCAGGTTCAGTGCGATCATGCCCGGTTCACCTGCACAACCCATGGAGGCCACCTGCCATTCCACATCCGGCGCGGGCAGCACGAACACGGGCACATCCACGTTCACCGTGCATGCCGGCCCGTTGGTGGCAGCCGCCGTGAAGTGTGCCAGGCCTGGCTGCATGGGCGCCGCGGCCTGCGCCTGTGCCCCCGTGGCCACCACCGAATCGCCCAGCAACCATGCCCAGGTTTCAGCACCGGTGCCGGCAAAACTGACGGGTGCCCCGGCGCATACCGTGTCAGTGGCAGTGATCACGGGTTCCGGCATGTCATGGACAACAATGACCGCATGGCTGCACAGGGTCACATGGTCCTGGCCTTCCGCACGCACGTACAGGGTAAAGGAATGGTCCGGTGCAATGGTGAGCGTGTCGCCGGTGGACAGGTACTGCTCCGGTATGCCGCAGGTATCCACATACCACATCCATTCCGCTTCCCAGCCCAGTGCGCCACCGTATACGATGAACGTGATGGAGTCACCGAGGCAGACGTCAAAAACGGGTTGTGGCGGATGGTTGCCTTGATCCCCACCACCACCATCAGCGCCACCGCCACCACCACCGCCGTCCGAGGGCGTGCAAATTCCCGTGGACGGCGTGGATATCTTCTGGTCAAGGCGTGCGGCAAAACCGTCCCATGGGCCGCCCCCATAGTTCATCTGGTGCCCTTCGAGCGGGAAGTTGTTGGTGGTGTTGGTGCGCCCGCCCAAGTACAGGGATGTAAAGCCCTTAATGGCCATGGCATGTGCCTCCACGGTGTCAGCCGTGCCGATGTATTGGATCCATGTGGGTGCCTGACTGCTGTCAAAGCGCATGAGCATGACCCCGGGGGTGATGGCTCCAAGGCTGTCCCAGGTCACCCAGTGCCTGGTACTGGCCACGTAGCAATTTCCCTGCTCATCAATGACCGCGGCCACGGCGGCATCGTTGGCCGTATCGCCGATGAAGGTGCTCCACCGGAGCTGGAAGGCGGTGTCCAACAGGGCGATGAAGCCATCTCCCTGGCCGGCGTTCACGGGTTGGAGGGAGAGGCTGTCCGTATACAGTTCCGGGGAGTAGCTGAAACCTGCCACCAACAGGCTGTCACGGTGAAGGGCAAGGTCGTTGGCACCATCGTTCCCGGTGCCGCCGAAGTAGGTGGCCTTGATCACGGCCAAATTGGTGTCCACTTTGGCCAAAAACACATCGCCAGCGCCTTGTGCCGCAGGGGTCATCGCACCTGGGGTGGCAATGCCGGTGAGACTTGTGGTATTGCCGGCCAGAATGGTGCCGGTGCTGTCGCCTTGCACCACCTGAACCACTTCGTCATCGCCTTCGCCGCCGATGTACGTGTATGCCGAAAGCTGGGCGGTGCCGCTGAGCAGCAGGAGCAGGCCATCGTTTCCGGCCACCCAATTGTTCACTGGTGCCGGTACGCCGGTCAAGGTAGCCGGACCGTTCGCTACAGCACAAACCACCAACCTCCCCGACACGTCAAGTGCTGCCCCGGTGGCCCGTTCGTCCGCACTGCCGCCTATGTAGGTCGCGCCCACAAGCACGCCAGAGCCGCGGAAATGGGCGACGAAGATGTCAAGTCCTCCGCCCGGTGATTGCTGGAAGCTCAGTGTATCCGTGGCGATGCTGTCCTGGGATGTGGTGTTGCCGACGAGATATACTCCGCCAAGGCCATCATCCACCACCTTCACCGCTTCGTCGTCTTCCGTTCCGCCGAAATAGGTACACCACAACATGGACCCCTGTGGCGCGTACTTGGCCACGAAGGCATCGGAAGTGCCCCCGCCATAGCGGCGCTGGTGGGTGAAGCCGCTCCTGCCCGTGGTGTCGTTGCCCAGCAGCAAGCTGTCGCTGGTGCGTCCGGCCACATACACATGGCCGAAACCGTCGGTGGTGATGCTGTTCACTTGATCGGTCGCAAGCCCTCCGGCATAGGTGACCCAATTGGGAAGGATACTGGCTGCATCCTGGGCCCATGCATGTTGTGGTAGGGATAGCACCGTGCACAAGGCTAAAGCGGCCAACACAGTGGAACCGGATTGAGCATTCCTGGGGGAGGGCATGTTGTGCATGGGAATGGGGTTTGGGACCAAGCTATCCCCGTTACCCCCGGTGGCCATGCGCATTTCCGGGTGCGGTCGGATTCCGCACGGCACCGGCAGGATGCCATGGATAACGGGACGCCCACAGTGCTTTGTGGCCATACAGTCCGGCCCGTTCCGGAAAAGGGTGTTATCGGTCTGGCCACGAGGGTAACAATGTATCAGGTACGTTGCACACCACACGCTCGACGACGCGCAAATCCCAAGTGCAGTCAGCCCTCATCCTGTTGTGGAAGTATGCTTTGTGCGCCTGGCAGGTACAAGCATCCATCGCGAGCGTCATGCTGAAGATCCGTGGGCCATCCCGGCGCTCGCTTGCAGCGAGTGCCTCGAGCTCATCGGCCTCCGGCCGTCAGAACGTGGAAGAAGGCATGAGTTCCTTGTCGGAGCACTACGCATGCAGCAGCGTCCATGCGGGCAGTGGCTTGGATCAATTCAATGCGGACGCGTGAAACGGCCGGAGGCCGAAAGGGAATAAGGCACTCGGCACAGCCGAGCGCTGGGAGTGGGCAGCGAGGAGGCGCGAGCCCCGGAGTTCATCCGGGGGAGCGACCCCGCAGCGCCGTGGATGCTGGGCCTGACAAGTCCGGCTAAAGCGGAGCACGCGACCGGCCGCATTTGGGCCGGGCACGCCCACACCATCACCTAATTCTGGTCCAACTTCCGTGATCGTAAGGACGACCTTCATTTTGCCCCACCGCCTTTGCGCACCTTGTACAAGCGCTCGCTGAAGCCGCCTTGCTCCTCGAAGTCATGGCCCAAGCGCTGTAGCTGTCGATCGAGCATCGCATTGGTCACGTTGGAAAGAATACTACCGATGTTGGCCGCGATCTCCGGAATGCTGCGGTCCGGCAGGCGGTCATTCACTTCCTTCACCCATCGGATCAACGGATCCACCTCTTTGAACCGCTTGTCGATCAGTTCCTGGCGGATGGGATCATCGCTGGGCCATTCTTTCAGTTTGTTCTGCCGGAGGAAGGCCTGGTAGTCCTTCCGCAATTCGGTTTGGCTGGCCTTGGCGACGTTCGTGAGGTTCATTTCCAACTTCTTGGAGGTGGCACTGAACACACTGCCCTCGGCAATGTTGCGGCTGCCGCTTCGCGCGGCTTGGTCCATCTGATCTCTGGTACGGCTTCCCGGCTCAATGAACTTCTTCGTGAATCGCGTAGTAAAATCATAGAGCAGTTCGCCCACTTGGAAGCCAATGAGCTTTTCGAAGCCACCGCTCTTTCCAAAGACCTTGCTGTTGGGTGGTCCTTCAGGCATTTGGCCAAGATAAGGCCGCCCGCCGCACATTCCCTCGGGTGGACACGGTGGACAGGGTAGGCAGCACCCGGTCCACCTGGTCCACCGTGCGGCGGGCCTGCGGGTGCTTTGGGCAAGCCCAGCCTAGTTCTGATCCATTTTTTTCTCCATCCCGGCGCTCGGGTTGAGCTTCCATTTACCTGCGGGGCGACCCCGAGTGCCCGGCCTTTTATCCGCCTCCGGCGGGCAACCGCCTCACTTCCACTCTCGTGCGCGTAGAATCCCCCAGCCACGAGCGCGGACGCTCGCGGCGGTTTTAGGGAATAAGCCTTCTCCATTCATGGTGACCGGTCGACAGCGCTATCAACAGCAGTGAACTGGACTGTTTCGATCGACGGGGTTCTTGGCAGCGGGTCCCTTATGCCAAAGTGGGCCGGTCGGGATGCAGCACCGATCGCCATTGCGATGAGTGCGTTGATGCTGTCATTGTTCGTATGGATCGCAAAAAAGCCCGGCCAAGTGGTGCTGTGGGAATAGATCGCCCCCATACTGTCCAGCTCCAACCAGAAGGATCCGCCATCAACCGGTTGGTAATGGTCATCCCTCCATGCACGGACAATATGGTCGGTTCCGTAGTAGGCAAAGACACATTGCCCCACAAGCGTATCGCGTTCTGAATGATGTCGCAACTGTTGAATCGTATCAACCGCCCCACTCAAGCCTCGATCCTCACCGATCATTTCAACATACGTCAAAGCGTGCCTGCTCTCAGTCTGTGTACAGGCTGAAAGGAACATCGCAAAGCCAATGATGACGGATGTCTTCAATTCTGATCCAGTTTCCATGATCGTCAAGGTCGGCGCCAGTTGGGCCCTTCCCGCGTTTCATCGTTCAAATTGATCATGGCCGAGCGAACGCCAGTAGGAATATGAGAATTGTAGCGAAGCCGACCAGTCGGCTCTTGAAGGCTTGCTTGTCATACGGCTCCTTGGAGCTCTCGGGATCTTTCCAAAGTTGAGTATAGGTCACCTTCTTGCCACTAAGCCTTAGCCATCCATAGCGCACAGCCGCGCCGATCGTTCCGAGAAGATACCTTCCGAAAACGATGGTCGCCAGTTTGCCATAGGCATCGGTCATAGTCGCTTGTTCATGATTTGCTCAACATAGTGTCGATGTTCCTTGTAGCCGTTCTGCTCAGGATGGTCCAGGTCCAACATCTGGCCAAGTGCGGTGTCGAACGCCTGCCAGTTGTTCGCTTTGCACAGTTCTATAAGCTCGTAAACGGCATTCTCGCCGTAGAGATGGAAGATGGTATTGCTGAAGGTCTCATGCAATTCGCCCAGACCGGTCTCAAGGCAGCACACATCCAAGTCTGCCTTCAGCCAACCATCCTCGTTGGTGAGCATTGGGAATCGTCGCTTCAACATCGCTTCGAAGTCAGCGTAGGTGCCGATTTCAGCCAGGACACTCTCGTCAATCTCCTCCACGCTCGCGACCTTCCTCTTGAGGTTGAACACGACAACATCCCAGCTCATGGTGTGGCCTAATTCTGGTCCAGCTTCTTCACCATCGTCAAGATCGTCGCCAGCGCCACCGTCTCCCCCGTCTCATCCACCACATCCACCAGCCACTTCACAATCCCCCGCGCCACATCCGCACCCTTCGGCGAATCTTCCGTCTTCGGCCGCTTCTCCTGGTCCAACTTCTCCCGGCAGGTGAACTTCACTTGGATGGTCGATCCCGGATACACCGGCTTCAAGAACCTGCATTCTTCGATGCCGTAGTTCAACAACACCGGGCCTTTCGGCGGGTCCACGAACAGGCCAGCAGCGCGGCTCAGAATGAAATAGCCGTGCGCCACACGACCGGTGAAGACGGTGCCATCGAGGCTGTTGGCATCCATGTGCGCGTAGAACTTGTCGCCGCTCAGCTCGGCGAAGTCCTCGATGTTCTGCAAGGTCACCAAATGCTTTTCGGTGATCAGCGTGTCGCCGATGTGCAGCTCCTCGTAGTGCAGGCGGAAGGGATGCTTTTCCGTGAGGTGGTAGCGCGCGCCCTGCTGGTACTGCTGGGTGAGGGCGGTGATCATGCTGGGGCTACCCTGGATGGCGGTGCGCTGCAGGTAGTGCATCACGCCGCGCTTGCCGCCCATCTCCTCGCCGCCGCCCGCGCGGCCGGGACCGCCGTGTACCAGCGTGGCCAGCGGACTGCCGTGGCCGGTGTTCTCCTTGGCCATGTCGCGGTTCAGCACCAGCATGCGGCCGTGGTGGCTGGCCGCGCCCCACACAAACTGCTGCGCCGCCTGTTCATCGTTCGTGGCGATGGTGGCTACCAGCGAGCCCTTGCCCAGCTTGCTCAGCGCGATGGCGTCATCGAGGTTCTTGTACGGCATCAGCGTGCTCACGGGGCCGAAGGCTTCCACCTCGTGGCTCTGCAAGTTCTTCCAGGGCTTGTCGTTGCGCAGCAGGATGGGGCTCATGAAGGCGCCCTTCTTCGCGTCCGCACCGGTGACCTCCACGCTCTTCGGATCGCCGTACACCAGCGCGCTGCCCTTCAGCAGCTCGCTCAGGCTGGCGCGCACTTCCTCGCGCTGCGCCAAGCCCACGAGCGAGCCCATGCGCACACCTTCCACGCGCGGATCACCGATCACCGTGCCAGCCAAGCGCTTGCTGATGGCCTGCTGCACGTCTTCCACCAGATTTTCCGGCACCATGATCCGACGCACGCCGGTGCAACGCTGGCCGCACTTCAACGTCATCTCGCGGCCCACTTCCTTCACGAACAGGTCGAACTCCGGCGTGCCGGGCACGGCATCCGGCGCCAGCACAATGCTGTTCAGGCTGTCAGCCTCCATGTTGAAGGGCACGCTCTCGGCGATGATGCGCGGGTGCACCTTCAGCTTGCGGCCCGTGCTGGCGCTGCCGGTGAAGGTCACCACGTCCTGGCTTTCCACATGGTCCAGCAGGTCGCCCGCGCTGCCCACGATCAGCTGTAAGGCGCCCTCGGGCAGGATCTTGCTTTCCAGGATGGCCTTCGTCATGGCTTCGGTGAGGTAGCTGGTCACGGTGGCAGGCTTCACCACGGCGGGCACGCCGGCCATCCAGTTCACGGCGCATTTTTCCAACATGCCCCAGATGGGGAAGTTGAAGGCGTTGATGTGGACGGCCACGCCCTCCTTGGGCACCATGATGTGGTGGCCGATGAAGCTGCCGTTCTTGCTGGTCTTGATGGCGTCGCCGTCCACGTAGAAGGGCATGTTGCCCAGGGAGCGGCGCAGGCTGGCGTTGGCGAACACGTTGCCGATGCCGCCCTCGATGTCCACCCAGCTGTCGGCCTTGGTGGCGCCGGTGCGGTAGCTCACCTGGTAGAATTCCTCCTTGCGCTCCATCAGGTACATCGCCAGGGCTTTCAGCATCCGTCCCCGTTCCGGGAAGGTCATTTTCCGGAGCGGCGGACCGCCAACCTCCCGTGCGTAGGAAAGCATGCGGCCGAAGTCCAGCCCGCCGCTGCTGGTGGTGGCGATGGTTTCACCAGTGACCGCGTCGGTGAGCTCGGTCTGTTTGCCCGTGCCGGCGACCCACTGGCCGCAGGTGTAGTTCTGGAGTTGCATGTGTTTCATCCCGGCGATAGGCGGGAAGGGCAAAGTAAACTCCAAGCTCATCAATGGCCCTTCCTTTCCCCAGGGCTATCGCGTCTTACCAGCAGCACAGAAAGGTATGCACTGTGCGACGCCCTTTGGGGTCGACCACTGCGCAGGATGTGGTTTCTACGTTGTGTGACCCACTTCGGGGTCACCAGTCGTGTTTTCTCAACTGACCCCAACGGGGTCACAGAGCGTAGCAATAACACGATAAATGGAGTTCGACCCCGGAGGGTGTCGCACAAAATCCCATGCCTGACCAGGGAATAAGACGCGATAGCCCTGCTTCCTTTCCAAGTGGTGAACTTGCGGTCGCACAGGGTCTGCGGGGTTGGGTTGCCTTTCCCCATACGCCGGAAGTTGGCCGCCCCGTGCGATCTTCGCCGGGCCCATGCGCTTTGCCTTTCTCTCTGCTTTTCCGCCTTACCGGGGCGGCATCGCCCAGTTCAGCACCGCCTTGGTGCACGAACTGCGGAAGGAGCATCAGGTTCAGGCCTTCACTTTCACCCGCCAATACCCGGACTTCCTCTTCCCGGGCACCACGCAATTTGATGAAGGACAAACCGACGAGATCGCGGCGGTACGGGTTCTTGACAGCATCAATCCGCTGACCTGGGCGCGCACGGCGAAGCGAATGGCTGCGGCAAAGCCCGAGGTGGCCGTGCTGCGCTACTGGATGCCCTTCTTCGCGCCCGCCATGGGGGCGGTGGCAGCCAACCTGCGCAAACGCGACGTGAAGGTGGTCACCATCGTGGACAATGCCCTGCCGCATGAACAACATTTCTACGACCAGCCGCTGACGCGTTGGTTCCTGCGGAAGAATGATGGGTATGTGGCCATGACCGATGCGGTGCGGCAAGACATCCTTTCCCTGCATCCGCAGGCCAAGGTGAAGTTGATGCCGCACCCGTTGTACGACCATTTCGGTGCTCCGATGGACATGGTGGAGGCCCGCCGGAAGCTGGGCCTGCCCGCCGATGCCCGCGTGTTGCTCTTCTTCGGCCTGATCCGCGACTACAAGGGCCTGGACCTGTTGATCGATGCATTCAACGGGCTGGATCCGCGTTACCACTTGTTGATCGCCGGCGAGCCGTACGGTGATTTTTCCCGCTACTCGGACTGGATCGAGCGAAGCCCCCTGAGCGCGAACATCCATGTGCACGCGCGTTTCATTTCCGATGCGGAAGTACCGGAATTCTTTGGCGCTGCGGATGCCGTGGTGCTGCCGTACAAAAGCGCGACGCAAAGCGGTGTCACGGCCATTGCCCTGCACTTCGGCGTGCCGGTGGTGGCCACGGATGTAGGTGGATTGAGGGAGATGGTGCGTACCGGCCAGACCGGTGTGCTCGTGCCCGGGGTTGATGCGTATGCCGTTCAGAACGGCATTGAAGCCCTGTTCAGCATCGACCCAATGGAGCTGCGCCGGGGCATTGCCGCGCTGCGTGAAGAGCTTACCTGGGCGCGGTTTGCGCAAGGCTTGGTGGAGTTCGCTGAGAGTCTGCAAGGCACTGGGGCTTAATGGCCGTCCAGCTCGACCTGGTCCTCTTCCGCCCCAAAATAGCGGGCTTGGCAGTGCATCATCCAATCGCGCAGGCGGTATTTACCCTCATAGCTCGGCAACGTGCGGGGCGGATTGCTTTGGTGGATGAACACCACCTTGGCGGACGGGTCCGATGCCGCCACGCGCAATTCGGCTTCCCGTTTCGCCATCACCCGGTCGTAGGCTGCTGCACGCCCGCCCAGCAGGTCCGCATGGACGGCGTAACCGTTGCCGGTGAGGTTCAGCGCAGCGATGGCCAGCGCCATGCCATACGCACTTGCACGGGGAGGTGCTGCCCATGTCGCCATGTTGCGGAAGGCGCCGCGTTCCAGCCAGATCGCAAGGTTCAAGAAAGCCAAGGGAATGAACAAGATGCACGCTACGTTGATGGTGCGATGCTGGCCCAGCAGACCGGTGTTCCAATACGCCGGGAAGATGGTGGCCGCCACCACGGCGAGAGGCAGCAGGGCCGCGATCCATGGCGGTAGGCGGAGCAGTTTCCGGTAACCTGGGACCCGGTCCGCCAATTGACGGTGCACTTGGATGTACAGCAGGCCGAAGACCAGCAGGGCGGGGGAGAGCAGCCAACTGCCCATGAAGCGCACAGACTGCAGGGCGCTCATGCCCAGCGAATACCCCAGCCGGTGCGTACCGGCGAACATGGCGCCGCGCACGGCATTGCCGGGTGCGGCGTACATCAATGCGGCGCCCGCCATGGTGAACAGCAGCAGCAACAACCCTGGAATGACAGGCCTGCGCCCCAGGGCCAGCCAAACGGTGCGCACGGTGTGCAGGCCCACCATCAGCAGCATGTGGATCTCATCCATGCCCGTTATGGCCAAGGCCAACAGCAGGTTCACGGCCAGCGCGGCATATCGGTGCAGGCCCTTGCGGCCACCAGGCACCAGTAGCCCGAGGTGCAAAAGCAGCAGGATGTTGCCCAGCTGGTAGGTGATCGCCCCGGTATACCAGTAGAATCCTTCGCCCAGGTCAGGCATCAAATTCAAGTAAAGCAACAGGAAGACCAGCGCGGCAAGCAAGGCCTCGGCGGAGGAAAGAAATTCCCGCGTGAGGCAGCGCAACAGGAACCAGGCACTGAGGAAGGTGAGGGCCAACAACAGGACGGGAACCAACCGGTAGCCGATCAGCGGGTCGTTCCACCACGTGAGCGGCCCGTGGACCATGAGCAGGTTGCTGGCGTAGCGGCCGTTCCAGGTCATCCACTCACCCATGCTCCAGGCCCATAGGCCCATACCGCGTGACTTTGCGGCGTAGCAGAAATCATCGGCCACGGGGTGGGCGTAGGCGGCCAGCCATACATATTTCACCAGCGAACATGCCAGCAATGCAAGGAATGTCCGGTGCAACCAGCGGGGGATCATGGTTGAAAGATGCGCAATTGCAGGAAAATCAGGTCTCCGCCCACACCCACGCCGCTTCCACCAAGTGAACAAACAACTGATTCCGTGATAGTGGTACGGTCTTCACATGCGACCTGTAGTGAAGAGGAGAAGAAGTGAAGATGGGCACAGCTACTCGACCACTTCACTTCTTCACATCTTCACTTCTTTACACCTTCACATCTTCACTCCTTCACGAATTGGCATCCACGATCGCTTCCCTTTCACCATGCCCTACAACCCCAGCCGCTCGTCCACCCGGTAATTGTTGCGCTCTGCGGAATTGCGTGCCACCAGCTCCGCCACGAAGCCGGCCAGGAACAGCTGCGCCCCGATGATCATGCTGGTGAGGGCGATGTAGAAGAGCGGCTGGTCCGTCACCAACGGTGCGCGCACATGGGTGAGCAGGCTGAACAACTTGCTGCCCAATACCCAAAGCGTGGCCAAGAAACCGAGGAAGAACACCAAGGTGCCCATGGCCCCAAAGAAGTGCATGGGCTTCTTGCCGAAGCGGAACACGAAGGTGATGGTGAGCAGGTCCAGGAAACCGTTGATGAAGCGGTCCAGCCCGAACTTGGTTTTGCCGTATTTGCGCGGGTGGTGCTTCACCACCTTCTCGCCGATCTTGTGGAAGCCTTCCTTCTTGGCGATGAAAGGAATGTAGCGGTGCATCTCGCCGTACACCTCGATGGCCTTCACCACTTCGCCCTTGTATGCCTTCAAGCCGCAATTGAAGTCGTGCAGTTTTACACCACTGGCCCAGCGGGTAGTGGCGTTGAAAAGCTTGGTGGGGAGGGTCTTGCTCAAGGGATCGTGCCGCTTCTTCTTCCAGCCGCTCACTAAGTCGTATCCCTCGGCGGTGATCATGCGGTACAGCTCCGGAATCTCTTCAGGGTCATCCTGCAGGTCGGCGTCCATGGTGATCACCACCTTTCCTTGGGCCGCCATAAAACCCTCGTTCAGGGCAGGGCTCTTGCCATAGTTGCGCCCCAGCCGGATCCCCTTCACCCGGGCATCCGCCGCATGCAGGCGTTGGATTTCTTCCCAGGACCCGTCGCGGCTGCCGTCGTCGATGAACATCACTTCGTATGCCTTGCCCATGCCGCCGAGCACCTCGTGCAGCTTGGCCGTCAGCTCGCGCAGCGATTCGCGCTCGTTCAGCAGGGGGATGACCACGGAAATGTCCATGCGCCGCGAAAGTACGCGGCAGGGCGGGTCAAGCTTTCATTGCCGTACATCATGGCATTCCACTCTGCGCAAAGCATTGGTGCATGGACTGCTTCGTCATGGACTGCTTCGCCGCAGGGCCGGCTCGCAGTGACGGCGTAGCGGGGTTTATTGCGACATGGCCTTGCGAGGCCGCATTCGGGCCGAAGCAATCCATTGGGACCGTGAACAAGGTGCAATCGGGCAATCCGCTCAATGGCACTTGAACAGATCAAACGGCTCCTTGCAGGCATTGCACTTGTACAGGGCTTTGCATGCGGTGGAGCCGAAGTGGCTCACCAAGGCGGTATCGGTGCTGCCGCATTGGGGGCACGCGATGGGCGGGGCTTCGCCCTTCAACGTCCGGATGTCTGCCGAATGGGGCGGAGGGGCGATGCCGAACTCCAATAGTTTTCTCCTTCCCTCCTCATTGATCCAGTCCGTGGTCCATGCGGGGGAGAGCACCTGTTTCACTTGGAAGTTGCCGATACCTGCTTGTTTCAAGGTGCGCTCCACCTCGAGGCGCATGAAGTCCATGGCGGGGCAACCGCTGTACGTGGGGGTGATGGTCACTTCCACTTCGCCGTTGTTCACCGAGACCTCGCGCAGTACGCCCAGCTCGCGGATGCTGATCACCGGTATCTCCGGGTCTTTTACCGCTTCGAGGAGTTGTTCTATTTCCGCTGCGCTGGGCATGGATTGCAGTGTTCGAGGTCAGTGCCCCAAGTCGCAGGGTCTCCTTCGGAAGACCGCTGCGGGAGTGTGGGCTTTTACCACTCCACCCCTGGGTAGCTGCGTTGCAGCGTCTGCATTTCGGCGAGCATCAGGCTGAGGTGTTCCGTGTGGACGCCCTTCTTGCCGCCGCTGGCCATCCACCCCTCGGACGGACGTTTCAGGGTGGCTTCCGCCAGCACCCGGTCCACCGTGGCGTTCCATTCCGCCTTCAGGCTTTCCAACGGGGGGATCACCCCTTCCTTGGCTAAGATTTGTTCGGCCTCATCGGCCTCGAACAATTCCCCCGTAAACCGCCAGAGCTCATCCAGGGCGGTTTGGGCACGCCGATGGCTTTCCTCCGTGCCATCGCCGAAGCGGATCAGCCACTCGCTGCTGTGGCGCAGGTGGTACGCCACTTCTTTCACGGCTTTTTCCGCGATGCCCTTCAGGCGCTCGTCGGAGCTGTTGGCCAAGGCGTTCAGCAGTGGCCGGTGGAAGGCATCCCATAGGAAGCTGCGCACGATGGTGTGGGCGAAGTCGCCCTTGGGCTGCTCGGTGATCAGCGCATTGATGTACTCGCGGCTGTCACGCAAATAGGCCAGGTCATCTTCCTTGCGGCCTTTGCCTTCCACCTCGCCCGCATAGGTGAGGTAGTTGCGGGCCTGGCCGATCAGGTCCAGCGCGATGTTGGTCTGCGCAATGTCCTCCTCCAGTGCCGGGGCATGCCCGCACCACTCGCTGATGCGGTGCCCCAGCACCAAAGCGTTGTCGCCCATGCGCAGGGCGAAACGGAACAGGGCTTCTTGCTGGTTCATGCTCAGATGTACTTTACTCCTTCGGGCATGGGGTAGAACGTGGGGTGGCGGTACACCTTGTCGTCCGCGGGATCAAAGAATTCGCCCTGGTCCTCGGGCCTGCTGGCGTGGATGTCCGAAGCCCGAACGGCCCAAATGCTGTTGCCTTCGCCGCGGCGTGTGTACACGTCCCGGGCGTTTTCCACGGCCATCCGGGCGTCAGCGGCGTGCAGGCTGCCCACGTGCTTATGGTCCAATCCTTTCTTGCTTTGAAGGAAGATCTCCCACAGGGGCCAATCTTTTTCGTTGGTGGTGCTCATGGTTTTCTGGTGGTTCCGAATGTGCTTGTTCTTCTTTTTCTGACAACTGACAACTACGCTCTACGCCCTTTGAACTATGCACTAAGCTGCGTTCCGCTTGTTCTTCTTTTCGGCATGGGCCAGCGCGGCCTCACGTACCCACGCACCGTCGTCATGGGCCTTGCGCCTTGCGGCCATGCGCTCGGCGTTGCAGGGGCCGTTGCCCTTGATCACTTGGTTAAACTCTTCCCAGTTGATCTCGCCCCAGTCGTAGTGCTGTGTTTGCTCGTTCCATTTCAGCTTGGGGTCGGGCACCTTCAGTCCGATGAACTCGGCTTGCGGCACGGTGCGGTCAATGAACACTTGGCGCAGCTCGTCGTTGCCCTGCCGCTTGATCTTCCACTGCATGCTCTGCGCGCTGTGCGGGCTGTCCTTGTCGCTGGGCCCGAACATCATCAGGCTGGGCCACCACCAGCGGTCCAGGGCATCTTGTGCCATGGCCTTCTGTTCCGGGGTGCCCTTGCTCAGGGTCATCAGGATGTCATAGCCTTGGCGGTTGTGGAAGCTTTCCTCCTTGCAGATGCGCACCATGGCCCGGGAATAGGGGCCGTAGCTGGTGCGGGTGAGCATCACTTGGTTGATGATGGCCGCGCCGTCCACTAACCAGCCGATGGCACCGATATCGGCCCAGGTGAGGGTGGGGTAGTTGAAGATGCTGCTGTATTTGGCCTTGCCCGAAAGCAGTTGGTCGATCAGCTCATCGCGTCCAATGCCCAAGGTTTCGGCCGCGCTGTACAGGTACAGGCCGTGGCCGGCCTCGTCCTGCACTTTGGCCAGCAGGATGGTTTTGCGGTGCAGGCTGGGGGCCCGGGTGATCCAGTTCCCCTCGGGCAGCATGCCCACCACTTCGCTGTGCGCATGTTGGCTGATCTGGCGGATCAGGTTCTTGCGGTACCCTTCGGGCATCCAGTCCCGGGGCTCCACCTTCTGTTCGCCGTCCACGGCTTGTTGGAAAAGGGCTTCTTGCTTTTTTTCCGGCATGATGGTCTGTTCGAAATGAATACGGGTGGCTAATGTAGCACCGGCCTATGGAAGTGCAACCGCACGGAGTGCGGCCGGTGTCGGCTACTTTTGCGGCCTTGGCGGCGCTTGCGCAGCCCGAACCGCTATTCTATGTCCCTTGTCCCTACCCGCATGGCACGCTTCCATTCGCTTGTTGTTTCCGATGTGCACCGCGAAACGGAGGATGCCATCTCCATCAGCTTCACCATTCCGCCCGAACTGCGGGAGGATTATGCATTCATTCAAGGGCAGTACCTCACCCTGAAGGTGCAGGTGAACGGCGACGAGGTGCGGCGCAGCTACAGCATCTGCAGCAGCCCGCTGGACCCGGCGGAAGTGCGGATCGCCGTGAAGCGGGTGCAGGGCGGGCGGGCCTCCACAGCTTTGGTGGACCGGATGCAACCGGGCATGACCATGGAGGTGATGACCCCCATGGGCAACTTCCACACCCAGCTTGATCCGGCCAACCGGAAGCACTACGTCTGTTTTGCCGGCGGAAGCGGCATCACCCCGATCCTGAGCATCATCTGGACGGTGCTGCGGGTGGAGCCGCTAAGTCGATTGACCCTTTTCTACGGCAACACCGACGGGAACCGCATCATCTTCCGCAGCAAGCTCGAGGAGTTCCGGGCCAAGTACGGCGACCGCCTCCATGTGCACCACATCCTGACCTACGGCCATGATGAGGACAAGCTCTTCAACGGCCTGATCACCGTGGAAAAGGCCACCGCGCTCACCCAGCGGTTCGTACAGGACGATGGCGGCACGGAATACTTCATCTGCGGGCCCGAGCCCATGATGGTGAACGTGAGCGAATCGTTGGAGAAGCTCGGCGTGGACAAGAAGCGGATCCACATCGAACTCTTCACCACGCCAGTGGTGGGAGACGCCAAGAAGGCGCCCGAAACTGCCGCGCCGCAGGAACCGGCCATGTTGGAAGGTATGGCCAAGGTGAAGATCATCCTCGACGGAAGGGAAACGGAGATCGAGGTGCCGGCCAAGGGGGCCACGATCCTGGATACGGCCGAGGAGGCCGGGCTCGACGTGCCCTATGCCTGCAAAGGGGCCGTGTGCTGCACCTGCAAGGCGCGGATCGTGGAAGGCAAGGTGAAGATGGACATGAACTATGCCCTCACCGACGAAGAAGTGGCCGATGGCTATGTGCTCACCTGCCAGAGCCACCCGCTGACCCCGCGCGTGATCGTGGACTACGACCAGCACTGATCGGAAAAGAAATGGGCCGCCCGGCGGGGCAGCCCATGGTCCGCAGCCCCTGCCAAGGTTCAGTGGTGCTTGGCAGGCGGGTGGGAAGGTTATTGCGGGTCCATCTGCACACGCAGCATGGCCATCTTGGACTGGATGTCGGCCAAGTAGCCCAATTGAGGGGTGAACCCTTGGGCCGCCTCGTCCCAGCGCACGATGGCCCCGGGGAAATCCATGTAGAAGGGGTCGGAATGGGTGAATTTATCCTCAGCCTCCAGGTCCATGAAACATTCATACATCGGGTATGCCACGCGCTGCTCGGGCACGTGGGTGTTGATGAACATCGATTTGCTCCGGTAGCCCTCCTTGGCGAGCACCACGGTATATGAATGCTCCAGGTCCAAGTTCAGGGTGAAGTTGCCCGGGCTGCCCGGGATCTCGTGGATCAGCTCATTCTCCATGTAGACCTGCACATTCACGGTCTTGGCCTTCGCCCCGTTGGTGGTCACGCGCATTTTCACCGGTACGTACCACCCGGTGGCCTGGTCCCGCCGTTCCACCAAGGATTGGGCTTGAGTGAAGACCGGTGCAGCGATCAATGCAGCAAGGACGAGGATGGTTTGAGGCTTCATGTCCGTTATGCGAAGTGGTTCAATGGCGGAGTTGTACGCAGGCTGGCCACGCGGGTTTCACTCAACCGGCTAAACGCATGTTCCGCTTCGAGGCGGGAAAGCGGAGGTACACGGAAGCTCCCTGGCCGGTAGCCCCTTCGGCCCAGCAACTGCCGTTGTGCTTCTTCATGATCCGGTCCACCATGGCCAACCCGATCCCCGTGCCCTCGAACTGGGTTGCGGGGTGAAGGCGCTTGAACACGCCGAAAAGTTGGTCGCTCTTGTTGCCGTCGAATCCCACGCCATTGTCCTTCACCCAAAGCACATCTCCGTCGCCGTCCCGTGCATGACCTAGTTCGATCCGGGCTTCCGCCTGGGCCCGGCTGAATTTCACGGCGTTGGCCAGTAGGTTGTTCAGCGCCACTTTCAGCATGGCCGGGTCAGCGTGCACCAGCGCGGTGCCGGGTGCAGGTAAAGCCACGCTGACATTGACGGCCAAAGGCTCCATCTCGGCCATGCAGTCCCGCATCACCTTGGCGGCGTCCACTTCGGCAAATTCGGCGCTCTTGGAATCCATCCGGGAGAACTGCAGCAGGTCGTCCACCAGGAAGATCAGGCGCGAAACGCCTTTGTGGATCCGTTGGCTCAGGTCGTGTTCCTCCTCATCGTTGCGCAAGGCTGCCATGCTGCTCAAGTGGTCGCTCAATACCTTGATGTTCTTAAGGGGTGAACGCAGGTCGTGGGCCACGGAATAGGAGAAAGCGCCCAGGTCGTCCAAGGCATCCATCAATTGCTTGGTCCGCACGGCTACACGGCGGTCCAGGTCGTGGTTCAGTTTCTTCAGCCGGTTTTCCTCCTGTTTGCGGTCGGTGATGTCCTTGATCATGGCCTGGTACAAGCTGCGGCCGTCCGGGTCTTGGCCCACATGGCTCAGCGTCACTAAGCAGTCCACTGCGGATCCGTCCGGGATCTGTAGGGTGAGGTCGATGTTCCTGTAGGTGTTTCCTTGGCGCTGGGCCTTCATCTTGCCGATCACTGCGGGCAGGTCGTTCACATAAGAGGCCAGTCCCGTTTCATCCGCGCGAGTGTGCCCAATGTGCAGCAAATGCTTGGCCGCTTGGTTCATCTCCCTGAAGCGCCCGGTATCGTCCAAGATCACGATGGGGTCGCCCGAAGCTTCGAAGATCTGCCGGTAGCGCTCCAGCAGCCGGTCGCGCTGGGCCCGCAGGAAATGCACCTCGTAGGCCTGCTCGATCCGGAGGCGCAGGTCGGTGGGGTCCCACGGCTTGGTGATGTAGGCGTGTATCCCGCCCAGGTTCACGGCCTCCACCACGGCCTCCAGGTCGCTGTAGCCGGTGAGCAGCAGGCGCACGGCATTCGGCCACCGCGTCCTGACGATGCCGAGGAACTCAGCGCCGTTCATCCCCGGCATGCGCTGGTCGCTGATCACCACATGAACGGCGTGCTGCTCCAGCCAGGCTAGCGCCTCGGCAGGGGTTTGGGCCGTGGATACCTCGAAATCGCGCCGAAACCCGGCACGGAAGGCCAACAGGTTGCCTTCTTCATCATCCACGTACAATACTTTGATCCGCTCAGGTATTTGTTCCATCGTTCATGCGCTTTTTGCCCACTGCTTCGCGATCAAGGCAGGGAAGGTGATCTTGAACTCGGTGCCTATGCCCGGGGTGCTGTTCACGGCGATGCGCCCCTGGTGCTTGTCAATGATGCCTTGGGCAATGGACAGCCCAAGGCCAGTGCCTTCGCCTACGTCCTTGGTGGTGAAGAACGGCTCGAACAAGCGCGATCGCACCTTCTCGTCCATGCCGATGCCGTTGTCCGCGATGGTGATCTCCACCATGCCATCGTGCAGGCGGGTGCCGATGCGGACCACGCCTCCGGAATCCCCATGCCGCTTTCTTACCGCGTGTACGGCATTGTTGAGCAGGTTGAGGAACAGTTGGTTGAGCTTGCCGGGCAAGCACTCCACCATCGGCATGTCGGCAAGATCGTATTCCACTTCCACCATGTCCCGGAACTGCGGCCCAAGCATCACCAGGGTGCTGCGCAGGCACTCATTGATGTCCGCTGCCTTGAGCTCATCCTCGTCCAAGCGGCTGAAGGTGCGCAGCCCACGCACGATCTCCGAGGTGCGGGTGGCGCCATTCTCCAATGCCACCAAAAGGTCCTTTACCTCCTCCACGGTTCCGTCCACATCAATCTGCTTCTCCAAGGCGCGCACGTCCACCGGCGCCGAGGCTCCTTCAGCAGCTTGCCGGTAGGCCTGTAGCACCTCCTGCAGCTCGGTCAGGTCGCGCCGCAGGGGAGGGATGCTGCTGCTGATGAAGTTGATCGGGTTGTTGATCTCGTGGGCAATGCCGGCGGTAAGCTGTCCCAGGGAGGCCATCTTCTCAGCGGTCACCAACTGGCTTTGGGTCTGCTTCAGGTGGTCGTTGCTCGCCTGTAGCGCATAGGTGCGCTCGGCCACCTTGCGCTCCAGTTCGGCGTTCTGGCTGCTGATCAATTGCTCCTTCTCCTGTGCCGCGCGCAAGGCCTCGGCCTGCGACCGGTCCTTCTCCTTGCGCAGCACGTTGATGCGGTCGGCCAAACCAAAGGAAAGGAGTACCACCTCAATGGATGACCCAATGGTCATCATGTACTTGGTCAGTTCGTTGTAAGGAAGCAGGCCCCAATCCTTGGCCACGAACACAATAACGCCCGAAACAAAGACCGACCATGCCGCCAAAAAGTACCTCGCCGGGCGATACCCCTTGCGGGTAATGCTGATCGACACGTACAGAATGAACGCCGCCAAGGAGGTGGAAATGGCTTGTATGACCGAATACGCTTCAACGGCAAGGCCGAGGAAGGACATCCCAACGGCCACGATGGAGGTGCCATAGACCACGCGTTTCACCCACCGCAGCCCGGGCTTGAAACGGTACAGGCTGATGAAGCGCTGCATGAACTCGTAGGCCATGAACATGGCCGCAACCGTCAGGATCAGCGAGGCATGGGCGTTCACTTCCGGAAGCCCGGGCCACAAGTAATAGGCCCCGTAACCGTTGAAAGAAACTTGGGCCAAGCAAACCGCGATCAAGTAGAAGCTGTAGAGGAAGTATTGCCGCTCCCGGGTGGAAATGGAAATGAACAGGTTGTACAGCACCATCACCAGCATGATGGCGATGTAGCCCCCCATGAACAGGTTCCGGTGAAGCATCTGGGTCACGCTCAACCGCGCATTTTGGATGAAGAGCGGGACCTGGAGCTGCTTGTTGCTTTGAAACCGCGCATAGATGTCCACCATGCCCGCGTATGGAATGTCCAAGGGATAGGAAAAAGCTGGTGAATTCTGCAGGGCCTTGTCCAAGGAGCGCAAATTGCCCGCATGCCGCTCGTACACCACCTTGCCGTTGGCCACGACGAACAGATCGATCTCGTCGATCTCGGGATAATCGAGCAGCAGTACCGGCGGATTGTCCACGGCCGTGTTTACCAAGGATGCTTTCACCCAAAAGGCGGACCGTGAGACGCCCAAGTTGGGCACCGGATCATGGGATGGAACGAATGCGCCCAGGGCCACCACCTGTTCCAGGGCCATGGTCCCCGAAGTATCTTCAAAAATCGCCAGGTTCTTGCCCCATGGGCCTGTCCGGCCTTCACCGGAATACACGATCAGCTCGTCCACCCCCTTTCCGGCATGGACATCGGCAGCCAGGAAAAGGAGCAGGCCCAGGAGCAGGCTCGACTTTTTCACGGCCGTTCCTACGCGGGCGCGGGGCGATTGGTTCCGTACTCAGATGGCCTGCCGTAAGCGGTCGGCTTCGATCTGTTGATAGGCGTACAGGTCGTGCAGCGCATTGCTCAGGCGCATGCGGTAAGTTACCTCGAAGGTAGTGCTGCCGTGGGTCTCCACCCGTTCCTGTTCAGGCCTCAGCCGTAAACTGTAGATGAATTGGCGGTGTTGTGCAGTGGCATGCTCCAACAGCATGGTATCCGGGTTCACCATGGCGATGGCAATGATCCGCGGGATGGGATAGCCGGGGAAGAAACCCTGGTCGCCCAAGTTGTCCATCACCACAAAACCGTTCCGGGCCGGATGCTTTTGCGTGTAGTGCGCCACGAAGCAGACCATTTTCCGGGCACCTGCCGGAACGGCCATGGCCGTAACAGCCTGGCTGAGCAGCACGGGGATGTTCTTCCCGTTGAACCGATGGGCGTTCCACAGGCCGCAAACTTCACCGTTGCCGTAAGGCTGCAGCTCCGCCAGGGCCTTATCCACCCGCGGGTCCAGCTTGCGTATGGCGTCTGCCATGGGAATGGGGGTGATGCCATCATCGATCTTCAGGCGGATGCCCCCCACCATGCCCATGGTTTCATGCAGGGCCACGATCACATAAGTGTATGGATCGTGCATCCAAACCTCGTTGTTGGTGGTAACATGGCTGATGCCGAATTCTTCCAGCACCATCCGGTGTTCATGCAGGAATTCGGCGCACAGCGCCGGTTCTTCCGGGGCTTGGAAGGCCTTGAGAGTGATCCGCTCGTTGCTCATTTTACTGGATGTTAAGGGCGTCTTTCGCAGGTTGGACCATCAGTTTCTGCAAGGGCAGGCGGAGGGAACGGGCAGTGGGCTGCCCGCCGGGGGAAAGGCGAACCATGAAAAGCGGAGTGCGTTCACCAAGGCCGCAAAGAGCCATGAATTCCTTCCGGAGCTGCTCCAGTTCCTCGCGCTCATGGGCCCGCAGGCCCTCCGGGTTGAACTGCATGGCATGGGTGAGGAAGATCGGGGCGGCAATGGGGTGCACGGACAGGCCTTCCGCATTGGCCAGCATCCATACACGCTCCATCAGCCGCCCGCCCAAAAGCTGGTTCACCGCCGAGTTCTTCGCGCAGCTGAACAGGACGGCCGCCATGGAGGCCCGGATCACCGGCGCCGATACGTTCTCGAAGCCCTTGCCGCCTCCCCAGGCATCCACCAGGTCCACCGCCCGGCGGTCGGAGGCTACCTGCAGGCCGGCCAGATCGATGGGCCGCAGCTCCATGGTGGCCAAGTCCAACCCATCCCTGGTTGAGACGGCCTCTTCCGGGGTCCAGCGCACCTCGTGCCCAAAAAATTCCCGGTGCCCGGTGGGATTGAGCACGCGGATACGCTCAGCCGCACCACACAGGTCGGCCATGCGGCCCATTACCCCGGCACCCTCCAACAAAGTCACCGTACAACCGGGAACCGTGGCGCCCACCTTTTCCAGCCGGTTCCTGAAGGTGTCTGGAACAGCTCCGGGTGCAGGGTATTTCCGATTGGTGCACCGGATGCCGATCATCGGGGCCAAGTCGTCCACGGCGTGCGGTTCGCTCTCCGTGGAAGGCGCGTGGTGGAATTCCAACACAGCAACCAAGGAAGGCAATTGGGGATCGGGGAAATAGGTTGTCCTGACCTCCTTGCCCAGTTCATGGGCCTTGAGCACCATGTTCTCCACACAAGCGCCCAACCCGAGATGGGCTGCCAGATGGTCGGGATCCCACATGGAATGAGAGCGGCCGTGGTCGTGGAAGAGCAGCAGCCTGTTGTTGTGCCGCATGAATTTCCACGGTTGCATGTTGCCCGAGCTGGGGGCCAAACTGCCCGCTTCCAGGACCTGCTCCACGGTGCCTTCATCAAGGCCTATGGCATCCGTTCCTTCATTATTCGTCAGTGTGTCCAATCGCTCCATGTCCGCGTTGGACAGGCTGAAATTTTTCGGTGTGGCCGGGTGGGCGGATGCTAGTGTCGCCTCCGGCGGGTCGGCAACCTGCTCTTCCAGGTCAACAAACCAACGGCCCGAACTGCGGAACTGGTCCAAGGCGATGCGGCGCACGGCATCTCCGGCCAAGGCCCCGCCCAACACGACCGATGTGGCCAATTGGGGCCAGGTCGATACCGTTTGGCCCAGCTCGATCACCGAAGCCTTCATGCGCGGGCTGAGCGTTTCCATGCCGGTGATGGGCAGCATGTAGGGCACCTTTTCCTCGGACGTCATTGGGCGCTTGGCGGCCTCCAGGTCCAAGTGGTCGATCCAGCCGTGCATGATGGGCCGGTTGGGTTCCAGGTCGAAACGCTCCACATCCAAGCAGCCGCGGTCGCTCATGTCCATCACCACGGGAATGCCCATGGCCTTTGCCTTCTGCCGGACAAGGATCTTGATGTCCACGCTGTCACACTCTTCCACCAGCATGTCCAAGCGGCCTCCTTCCGTGAAGAAGGCATCCATGTTGCCCGTTGTGATGCCCTCGGCATAGCAGGTTACTTGAAGGAAGGGGTCGATCTCCGCAATCTCCCGTGCCGTCACCACGGCTTTGTTCAGTCCCAAGTTGTGGACACCGGTGCGGATCCGGTTGAGGTTGCTGAGGTCCAGCGTATCGAAGTCTGCCAAGCGGATCTCGCCAAAGCTGCGCTCCAAGGCCATGGTAACGCTTACCGATTGCCCCACCGAAAGTCCGATCACACCCACCTTGATCCGGGAAAGGCGCTCCTGCTCTTCCCGGGTGATCTTGTTCCTGTTCCGGTCCGTTCGCAACAGGGTGAATTCTTCCTCGTCCAGCAGGTGTAGCAAGGTTTCCGACCAAGGGTAGAAGATCCATGCACCATATTCTTTCAATGGTTTGCTGCCCAGATGGTTGATTATCGCCTCTTCAAGTTGCGCATCATTGAATTTCTGGTTCGGTTGCTGGGTTTTTATCAACTCCCGGAGCTGATGGTCGAGCCGGTCATAAACCTTCAGGCGGGGGTGCCGTTCAATCACCGCTTTCAGTGCCTGTTGATCCGAGGGCAGGCGGAAGATGACGGGACGGTACTCCGCAGACAGGTCATTGGCGGAGGATAACACACGGTCGATTGTTGCATCCATGGGTTATATGGGTTGGATGGGTATTTCAAGGGTCGAATGTATCCATTGGATTGTTATTAACAAGATTTTATCGATTGTTGATAACTTTTCTTGCTGGCGCCCGTATCCGGCGGATCAAAGCCCAGTGCCATGAAGCGCTTCCGCTCCCTCCCGGAGGAACATCTCCCCTCCGTACCCACCGTGCTGTACATCGATGACGATGAAGGCAACCGCATCGCCTTCAGAGCTGCTTTCCGGAAGGATTTCGAAGTGATCGTTGCCGATGGCCTGGCGAGCGCCTGGCCGCTGCTGGAAAATGGGGGGGTGCACATGGTGATCTGTGACCAGCGCATGCCGGGGATCCCCGGTACCGAATCCCTGCGAAGGATCAGGGAGAGTTTTCCACAAGTGCGCCGGATGTTGATAACCGCCTATGCCGACCTGCAAGCCCTTGTGGATGCCTTGAACCAGGCAGGGGTGTGCCATTACATCCAGAAGCCTTGGGAAGCCGACGAAGTACACAAGGCTGTGGCAGCAGCTTGGGCCGGCTACAGGGAGGAGATGGAGCGTGCAGCCTATACTGAGAGGCTCATCGAATCGAACCGGCAACTGGAGTTCGCCCTGCGGCAAAGTTTATTGTCGTAGGTGGTTGATATCCTTGTGCAAAGCTTGTTCGTGGCCTATTTCGGCACGGAGCGGAGCTTTCGACTTTTCAACGCGTCTTGCACACGCTTTCCACATCACCTAACAACGGGCGAACAGGTTGGCTTCGGCTTATGAACAGCCCGTATCCACGGCGCTGGCCTGCCGGTCCCTGCTTGGTTTTTCCACGATCCATGAACATGCTGTGAACGTGTTTTTCATAGATCGCAGCTGGTGGCCCACAGTGATTGAACAGCATACCCACAAGGTGTGAACAGGTCTTCCATAATACCTCTTAACAAGCTGCCAAGGACCGGAATGACCCGGAGCAGGCATCTTTGGCACATGCGCACCCGGCTCCTGCTTCCCATTTTGTTCCTGGCTTCCACGGCCACGGCCCAGTGCAACGGCTGGCAGCAAGCCATCAAGTGTGCGATCACGGTGGAACTTGATGCCCAAACCCACCGCTTCACCGGTACCGAGAGGCTGTGGTACAGGAACAACAGTCCGGACACCCTGCATGAAATGTTCTTCCACCTGTACTTCAACGCGTTCCAACCGGGCAGTGAAATGGACGTGCGGTCCAGGACCATTGTAGACCCGGACCCGCGCGTCACCGACCGTATCCTGCGGTTGGCGCCGGAAGAGCAGGGCGATCTGCACTGCACCGAAGTTCGGCAACAGGGTCGGGCCGTGACCATGGAGCACATGGGCACGGTGCTTAGGTTGAGGTTGGGCAAGCCCATAGCGCCCGGGAAGGCCTCCACGTTGGAGATCGATTTCGCCGGGCAGGTACCGTTGCAGATCCGCCGCAGCGGGCGCGACAATGCGGAAGGCGTGGCCTACAGCATGACCCAATGGTACCCCAAGGTGGCCGTGTATGACCAGCGGGGCTGGCATGCGGATCCGTACGTGGGGCGCGAGTTTTACGGCGAATGGGGCGACTACGACGTGCGCATCACCCTCGACAGCGCGTTCACCGTGGCGGCCACCGGCGTACTGGCCAATGCCAAGGAGATCGGCCATGGTTACGCCCCGTGCACGAAGCCCCAAAAGCGCACAGACGGCAAGTTGACCTGGCACTTCAAGGCGCCGCGCGTGCATGATTTCGCTTGGGCCGCCGATCCGGGTTATGTCCAAACTACGGCCCAGGTGCCCGGTGGTCCGTTGCTACGCTTTTTCCGCAAGAACAAGCCGGAGCTGGCCGCGAATTGGGAGCAGCTCCCCGACTACATGGTGCGTGCAGTGCAGTTCATGGACCGGAATTTCGGGAAATACCCGTGGCCGGAATACAGCTTTGCCCAAGGCGGAGACGGAGGCATGGAATACCCGATGATGACCCTGATCACCGGTGAGCGCCGCTTGGGCAGTTTGGTGGGGGTGAGCGTGCATGAACTGCTGCACAGCTGGTACTATGGGGCCTTGGCCAGCGATGAGCTCAGCTACCCCTGGATGGACGAGGGCTTTACCGAGTATGCGGGTTCCGAGGTGATGCGTGACTTGTTCCCCAATTCCGGAAAGGGCAGGGTGCATGCGGAGGCATTGGACGCCTACTTGCGCTTGGCCGCCTCACCGGACCATGAACCCATGTCCGTGGCAGCGGATCATTTTGCCACGAATCGCGGCTACAGCGGCACGGCCTACAGCAAGGGTGAATTCTTCCTGGACCAGTTGGGGGCGGTGATCGGCGACAGCACCTTGCACCGGGGCCTCCGCCGCTACTTCAAGTCCTGCGCCTTCAAGCACCCGGGGCCGGTGGACGTGCAGCGCGCCATGGAAAAGGAGAGCGGGCTTCAGCTGGGGTGGTACTTCGACGAGTGGATCAACACCACGCGCAACTTGGATCATGCGGTGCGCGAGGTGAGGCTGCACAACGACAGCATTACGGTCACGTTGGAACGCAAGGGCTTGATGCTGATGCCCGTGGACGTGGCGATGCAAAAACAAGACGGCACGGTGCTCCTGCTCAACATCCCGCTTTCACTGATGCTGGGGGCACGTGTTGAACAGCCCGGAGGACGGGAATGGCATTCCCTTCCGCCTTGGCAGTGGACCGACCCGACCTATTCGTTCACCCTGCCCATGGCCGGTATTGAGCGGATCGAGGTCGATCCATTCGGCAGGCAGGGCGACAGTGACCGCACGAACGACGGCATCTCCCTGCCTCCCGGCACGCAAGGCGTGGTGCGGCCTTGATCAGGCGGGCACCTCTTGGCGCTGGTGGTCGTGCACCAACCTTTGCTGCAGGTCCGCGGGCACGGGCCGGTATTCCAGGAAGCGCTCCGTGTGGATGCCCCGGCCTTGGGTGAGGCTGCGCAACCGGGTGCTGTAACGGTCCAGTTCGGCGGCGGGCACCTGTGCTTTCACCACTTGGATGCGCCCGCTCCCTTCAATGCCAAGAATGATGCTGCGCCTGCCTTGCAGGTCGGTCATCACCTCGCCCATGAGGTCGCCAGGCACACGCACTTCCACCTCCTGGATGGGTTCCATCAGCAAGGGGTCGGCCTGAATGAATGCGTCTTTGAAAGCCATCAGGCCCGCGATCCGGAAGCTGATGTCGTTGCTGTCCACCGGGTGCATCTTGCCATCGTGCACCAGCACCCGGATGTCCCGTGCCGGTGATCCGGTCAGGGGCCCTTGTTCCATCTTTTCCATCACCCCCTTGAGGATACTGGGCATGAACCGGTTGTCGATCACTCCGCCCGTGATGCAGTTCATGAAGATGAGCTTCCCGCCGGTGGGCAGGTCGATCTGCTCGGTGTTCCTCACGTTCACCCCGGCGGGAGCGGGCATGCCCTCATGCCAAGGCTCGATGCGCAAGTGCACCTCGGCGAACTGCCCACTGCCGCCCGTTTGTTTCTTATGCCTGTACATGGCGGCGGCCGGCTTGCGGATCGTTTCGCGGAACGCCACCTTGGGGCTTCCGAAGCGCACGGCGAGCTTGTAGCGGTTGGCCAATTTCCATTCCACCACGCCCAGATGTACTTCACCCAAGGTGCCGATGACCCGCTCGCTGCTTTCCCGGTTGTAGTGCAGGGTGATCGACGGGTCCTCCAACTGGATCTCCAGCAGGGCCATGTGCAGCTTTTCCTCCTCCTTGTTGTCCGTAGCGTTCACCGTATGGTGCAGCCGCGGCGATGGGAAGGCGATCGCCGGCAGGCGCACCGCGTTTCCCTTGCCGTGCAGGGTTTGCCCTGTGCCGGTATCCTTCAACTTCACCGCCCCGCCGATGTCGCCCGCCACCAGCCGGTCCACTGGTTTGCGGTCCTTGCCCATGGGGATGAACACTTGCCCGAGGCGTTCCACCGCGCCGGTTGAAGCGTTCTCCAGCTCCTGGCCCTCCCGGAGCTCCCCGCTCATCACCTTGAAGTAGTTGATACGGCCGGTGTGTGCCTCGTTTGCGGTTTTGAAGACATACAGCACGGCGGGGCCTTCCACCGTACAGGGTAGCAGTCCTCCGTCCGCGGTGGACGCGGCGGGTAGGTCGGAGGCTGCGGGCGCCACATTGCCGATGAAGCCCATCAGGCGGCCGCTCCCCATGTTGCGCGCAGCGCTGAGGCAGAACACCGGGAAGCAGGTGCGCTGAAGCATGCCCATGCGCAATCCCTTGCTCATTTCATCCTCGTCCAGCTCTCCCTTTTCAAAGTAGCGCTCCATCAATTGCTCATCGTTCTCGGCCGCTTTCTCCACCAGTTCCTTGTGCAGCCCCGTGGCGCGCTCACGTTCGGCCTCCGGAATGGGCTGCTTCTCGGGTTTCCCGCCTTCGTCCTTGAACACGTACATGGTCATGCGCAGCAGGTCGATGATGCGGTGGAAGCCTTCACCTTGCTCCATCGGGTACTGCATCACCGTTACCGCCGGACCCAGCAATTCCCTTGCCTGCTCCAAGGCCGCATCGAAATCCGAACTTGGGTGGTCCAACTGGTTGATGGCCACGATCACCGGCCTGCCCGCAGGTGCCACCTGCTCCCAAAGCAGCTCCGTGCCCACTTCCACGCCGTTTCGCGCGTTCAACACCAATACACAGCTGTCCGCCATGTGCAGGGCCGGTATCGTCTCGCCCAGGAATTCGTCTAAGCCGGGCGTGTCGATCAGGTTGATCTTGTCATCGCGCCATTCGGTGTGCATGCACGCGCTTTGGGTGCTGTAGCCGCGCTCGCGTTCAAGCGGGGCATGGTCGCTTACCGTATTGCCTTCCTCCACGCGGCCGCGCCTTTTCAGCAGGCCTGCTTCATACAGCATGGTCTCCGCCAAGGTGGTTTTACCGCTTCCATGCGCTCCCAGCAGTACGACGTTCTTGATGTGTTTTTCATCATAAACCTTCATCTGGACAAGGGTTTGGTGGGTGTCAGGAAAAAAGAACGCTGTGCAAAAGGGGGAGGTCTTCCCGCCTTTGCAGGCTGGAAGGTAGGAATTTCGGCCAATTCAAGTACTTATGGATCAGCCGAGCCCGTTGGCACCGGCGCATGGTACCCGCCTTGGGGCAATGGGGAACCCCGCAGCCAAGCCCCCTTCAATAGGCTTAAACCATAGTCTCGGAAAAAATTCCTCAGTTCAGGCCCGGTACCGGCCTGTCACCCCGCAACCGCTTGTACCGCAATACAACCTCCTCGTAACTGGCTGGCAGGTTGAGGTCCTTCAATGGGTCAAACGATAAGTGCTCGATCCCCAAGTATTCCACATAGGACCGCTCTGCGGTCTCTTCCTCCGTTTGTGCAATTTCCATCCCACTGTTCGGCATTGTCATCGCAAGCGAACAAAGGTAGGCAGCGGAACAGCTCGAGCGATCCCATTGGCGGCCATTCTTGCATACCCGTCGGGCGGCAATAGGGGGAAGCACGGCGGGCAGGCTGGGGTGTTCCGCCGTATGGCCAAGAGGCATACATTTGCCGCCCGCACCGGGAACGGTTGCGTATTTTTCTTGAACAGCCTCCTTAGCTCAGCGGTAGAGCAGCTCATTCGTAATGAGCAGGTCATCCGTTCAAATCGGATAGGAGGCTCTCTTAGAGCAGCAGGCCCTCCAAGTATTTGGAGGGCTTCGCTTTTTGTGGTGGGGGTAAATGAAACGCAAGTCTTTGTCCGGTTAGGGCTTCTCCCTGCAACTTCTGAAAACGGCGCTCAGGGCTACCGGTTACCAGGCTGCCTGCAGCAGGCCCAGCAAGTCGTCCTCGGTGTATTGCGCTTGGTCTTGGGTGCGTATTCCGTCGACACCGGCGTAGTCAGGCATCGAGGCAGCTTCGGATGCCACCACAGCCCCTGATGCAAATTCGGCACGGGTGGTGGTGGCCCGCTTTGCAACGGCCCGCTCCTCCATGGCAAGGTCGGCGGCGGCCATATCCCCGGCCACCACGGTATCCATGATCGCATGGGCTTCGGCCAGTTTGGCCTGCACCGGGGATTCCGAAGTACTGGCAGCGTTGATCTGTTGCCTCGTGGAAGCATGACTGCTGCGTGCCTCTTCATTTACCGCAGTGCTGCCTCCCAAGTCCGCATCGGGGTTCGAAACGGACGCTTCCGGAGGAGGAATCACGCTTTCCGGCGATACGGCTGCAGGTGCAGGAGTATCCAGTTGTTGGCCGGTGGTGGCAGGCCTTGCTTCGGCGAGCACCTTGGCCTGATCGTGCCTGGTGGAAAGGCGCACCACGGTGATGACCACGACGGCCACCAAGCCCAGGGCGAGCGCAGGGCGCCAATAGGCGGCAGACTGTCCGGGCAGCAGGAAGGCGCCCACACCGTTTAGCCAGATGCGCCACCGGGGCTGCTGTTCGGCCCGGAAGGCGGCCAGCACCCGCTCACGCACAGCCGGGTCGGCATCACGGTTTTGTGTCACCTTGCGCTGTTGTTGCACTTGGTGGAGCAGCGCTCGCATGCGCTCATATTCGGCTCGGTCTTGCAAGTGGCGCAGGGCAAAGACCTGTTCCTCGGCCAGCAGCTCATCGAAGGGGCGTTCGAGCATCAGGTGCTCGAGGTCTTCGGGGTCGTATCGTTCCGGGCGTTCCATGGTCGGTCATCTCCCCGGTGCCGGGGCCTGTGTTTGCGGTTGGGGATTGAATTCGGGCAGTTTGGCGGCGAGCTTTTTCACCGTGTAGAACAGGCGGCTTTTCACCGTGCCTTCGGAAATGCCGAAGACGGCGGCGATCTCCTTGATGGCCATGTCCTCATAATGGCGCATGACGAACGTGGCCTTTTGGTCGGGTTCCAGCTTTTCCAGTTCTTCTTCCAGGCGTCTGTTGAAGGCTTCGTGGTCCAAGGCGGTGCCTTCCACCGCCTGGGCAGTGTGGTTGGCGGAGGCTTTCAGCAACGGTGCCGCAGCAGTGCGCACGGCCTGCCGGCGGTATTCGTTCTTGCACATGTTGTTGGCCACGCTGTAAAGCCACGTGCTGAACGGGCGATCGGGGTTGTAGCTGGCGGGCTGTTGCGCCAGCTTGGTGAAGAGGTCCTGGAGGAAATCCTGGGCCCGTTCGCGGTCGTTCCACAGCATGCGGTGGAAGTAGGAGAGGAGCTTGCGCTGGTAACGGTCGTACAGGGTGGCGAAGGCCCGCTCGTTGCCGCGCACCACCAGCTCCATCAGGCGCTCGTCGCCCAGGCCCCCGAGGTCGGTGTTGAACAAGCCCATGGCCTTCACGGTAGGATGATGCCTAATTGGCGGAGCTGCTGTTCCGCGCCGGTTGCGGCGGCCATGTGCCGCAGTTCCTGCTCCAGTGCAGTGGCGTGGGCCTGGTTTCCAGTGCTGCGAAGCTGGGCCAAGAGCATGGCCCCCGGCACTAAGTAGTTGCGGCTCAACGGACCGGCATCCAAGGGCTTCTTCATGGCCTTCCAATTGGCGGCCAGGATCGCGGCATCGCTTGGTGCCGCCCTTCCCACCCTGAACACCGCGCCTACGGCGTGAAGCTTGCCCGGGAAGGCGGCCAGCCAGGAGCGGTCCAGCCCCAAGGCGAAGTACACCGGCCTGCGGGATGCCCCCAGCAAGGCGGCGGCAAAGGCGGGCCCGTTGCCTGGGGCGGTGCCGCCGGCACCTGCCTGCTGCCAAATGCGCTGGCGGTAATGGGCATCCGCCAGCAGGCGCCGGTCCACCACCAGCACTTCGGGCTTATCCCGGTGCTGCAACTGGCGGATCACGACAGGCTGCGTGTCCATGTCCCCGTTGGTGAACAGCACCGCCTCCGGTGGCAGGCTGAGCAACAGGTCGCTGGCGGCGGTCTCCAGGCCTTTGGCCACAAGCCCGCGCTGTTCCATTTCCCCGCTCCATGTTCCCAGGGCTGTCGCATCGCCGTCCAGCATGGCCTTGCTCAACAGCGGTGGCAGCAGTTCCGTCCGGCCGGGTTCCAGTGCACGGGCAGCTTCAAGCACGTTAAATGCGGAAGGCGCCGGAAATGCCAGGAAGTATTCGGCCATGTAGTACTCGAAGCTGTTGGGGGCCGTGGCCTTGATGGCTTCTGCAATATTGGCCAGCTCCTGGCGGTCTTGCGGACGCAGTTCCCCGTTGTTGCTGCTTCGCATGGCAGCCTCTTCGCTCCGGAACCAGTTCCACTGCACTCCCGCATCCGCTGGCATCCGGCTGTTGGCCTGTTGCCACTGGACCGCATTGGTGGCGGCAGCCTGATTGTCCCACCCCCCTTGCAATGCGCCCAACGGCGGTGGGGGCGGCGATGGGGCGGCCATCCTGGGGGCCGGTGCAGTGGACTGGGCCATGGCGGCCCATGGCAATGCTGCGTACAAGAGGAAAGGTGCAATGCGTTTCATGGGCCGGGTTCCGAAGTGCGGTACACGCAGGTCAGGCCAAAGTTCGATCATGGGGCGAAAACGGCCATTCCCGCGCCCGGCGGCTGGCCCGTACCTTTGCACCATGGAGCACGACGAGGCCCGCGACCGCATGCGCAAGGCACTGGACCAAGTGCACCAATGGCCATCCGTGTACATGTTCAAATTCATCCTTGAACCCGAACAGGACAAGCTGGATGCGTTGATGGCCCTGTTTCCGCCCGAGGCGGAAGTGCTGCGGAAATACAGCAAGGGCGGCAAGTATGTGAGCCTCACCGTGCGCGAGGTGATGATGAACGCCGACGAAGTGGTGCAGCGCTATGACCGGACATCCAAGATCGACGGGGTGATCGCGCTTTGAACAGGCCATGATCGAAAGCTTGCGCACCGCGCTCCTCATCACCCTTGCCATTTTGGTGGCGGTGATCCTGTACCGCCGGATCAAGCAGTATTACCGTGTGCACCACATGCCCATTCCCCGGCACATGGACCTGCTCGCCGTGGAAGTGATGTACCATCCGCCAGTGCTGCGGGTTCATATTGCCATGCCTGCGCCCGGTGAAGTGTTCCCGGCCATGCTGAACGATGCCCACGTCCCTTTGGCCAAATGGCCCACCGAAGAGTTGGGGCAAGGCACGCACGTCCTGGAGCTCCCCCTGCAAGAGGGCATGGAAGGGCACTTCTTTTTCGAGATCGCCACGGCCACCCAGCGGACCGAGCGGAAGTTCACGGTACGGCAAGGATGAGGACCTTCGCGCCGGCCTGCCTGCTGCTGCTCTCCACGGCGGCATGTGCCCAGCCGGTACCCGAGTTTGGTCCTACGGTACACGCTTCCTTTTCATTGCCGCTGTCCATGGGCAACCCGGTCTTCAACAGCCTGACCTCCACCTTGGGCCAGGTGGACCTGGCTTTCAACCTGCCGGTATACAAGGGCTTGGGCGTGGGAGCAGGCGCCAACGGCATGTGGTATGACCTGAACGGCACCACCTTTTCCCCCGTTGTTACCGAAGGTTCGGCGGACCGATGGGCGTACTATGGCAAGCTATGGTGGGGGCGGTATACGGGGCCCCATACTTTTTATGAGCTGAACGCCAAACTGGGCATGGGCACATGGAACTGGAAATGCACCACCTGCGCGGCCAATGCCAAGCAGGCGGGGTTCCATTGGTCAGTGAACGCGGCCTATTTTGTACATGCCTCGGAAAACCTGGCCTTCAGCCTGTTGCTGGGGTACCAAGGGGATGCTTCCGGGTTTCATCCCGGGGTGATCGGCTTGGAACGGTTTCCGGGCCGCACCGATTCCGGTGCCCCATACCGTTTCCTCACGGTGGGGCTCGGGGTCAGCACGGGGTTCAAACGCTCGCCACCAGAAACAGGCTGGTAAAGGGCTATGCCTCCGGATCCGCCCCGGAGGTATCCGGAGCGGTGCTTTCGCCACCCTTGGCTATTTTCTTCTTCCCCTTGGTCACCTTGATGGATACGTCCGTCTTGTCCTTGTTCAGGCTTACGGTGATCTTGTCGCCTTCCTCCACGCCTTGGTTGATGATCTCCTCGGCCATGGGGTCTTCGATGTACTTCTGGATCGCGCGCTTCAGCGGCCGGGCACCGAACTTCTCATCGTAGCCCTTGTCGCCCAGGAAATCCTTGGCTTCATCAGTGAGCTTGATCTCATAGCCCAGCTCGTTGATGCGCTTGTACACGTATCCCAGTTCGATGTCGATGATCTTGTGGATGTCCTCCCGCTTGAGCGAGTTGAACATGATGATGTCATCGATGCGGTTGAGGAACTCGGGGGCGAAGGCCTTCTTGAGCGCTTTTTCCACGATGCCCCGGTTGGACTCGGCCGTTCCCTCCATCTTCGCCTTGGTGCCGAAGCCCACGCCACTGCCGTAATCCTGCAGGTCGCGCGCCCCGATGTTGGAGGTCATGATGATGATGGTGTTGCGGAAGTCGATCTTCCGGCCCAGGCTATCGGTCATTTGGCCGTCATCCAAGGCCTGCAACAGCAGGTTGAACACGTCGGGGTGGGCCTTCTCGATCTCGTCCAGCAGCACGATGGCATAAGGCCTGCGCCGCACTTTCTCGGTGAGCTGGCCTCCTTCCTCATAGCCCACATAGCCGGGGGGCGCGCCGATCAGGCGGCTGACGGAGAACTTCTCCATGTACTCGCTCATGTCGATGCGGATCAGCGCGTCCTCGGTATCGAACATGTAGCGGGCAAGTTCCTTGGCCAATTGGGTCTTGCCCACCCCGGTGGGGCCCAGGAAGATGAAGCTGCCGATGGGGCGGTTGGGGTCCTTTAGGCCGGCGCGGTTGCGCTGGATGGCCTTCACCACCTTGGCAACAGCCTCGCCCTGGCCGATCACCTTGCCCTCCATCTCCTCCTTCATGCGGCGCAGCTTGCCGCTTTCCTTTTCAGCGATGCGTTGCACGGGGATCCCGCTCATCATGGCCACCACCTCCGCCACATTGTCGCCGGTGACCACGGTGCGGTGCGTGCGGCTTTCCTCCTCCCACTTTTTCTTGGCCGCTTCCAGCTCTTCCAGCAGGGTGCGCTCCTTGTCCCGCAGCTTGGCCGCTTCCTCGTACCGTTGGCTGCGCACCACTTTGTTCTTCTCCTCCTTGATCTCCTCGATCTTTTTCTCCACGTCCAGGATGTTCTGCGGCACCACGATGTTGCTGATGTGCACGCGGCTGCCGGCCTCGTCCAGGGCGTCAATGGCCTTGTCGGGCAGGTGGCGGTCGGTGATGTAGCGGTTGGTGAGCTTCACGCAGGCTTCAATGGCCTCGGGGGTGTAGTCCACGTTGTGGTGGTCCTCGTACTTCTCCTTGATGTTGTTGAGGATCTGGATGGTTTCGTCCACGCTGGTGGGTTCCACGATCACCTTCTGGAAGCGGCGCTCCAAGGCACCGTCCTTTTCAATGTACTGCCTGTATTCGTCCAGGGTGGTGGCGCCGATGCATTGGATCTCCCCGCGCGCCAGGGCCGGCTTGAACATGTTACTGGCGTCGAGCGAGCCACTGGCACCGCCGGCGCCCACGATGGTGTGTATCTCGTCGATGAACAGGATCACATCAGGGCTGTTCTCCAGCTCGTGCATCACGGCCTTCATGCGTTCCTCGAACTGGCCGCGGTACTTGGTGCCGGCCACTAAGCTGGCGATGTCCAGCGCCACGATGCGCTTGTCGAACAGCACGCGGCTCACCTTGCGCTGGATGATGCGCAGGGCCAGGCCTTCGGCGATGGCGGATTTCCCCACGCCCGGTTCGCCGATCAGCACGGGATTGTTCTTCTTGCGGCGGCTAAGCACCTGGCTCACGCGTTCGATTTCCTTTTCGCGCCCCACAATGGGGTCCAGTTTGCCGTCTTCGGCCATGCGGGTGAGATCGCGCCCGAAATTGTCGAGCACCGGTGTTTTGCTCTTGCTGTCACCGGGCTTCTTGGGGGCGCTGAAACCGGAGCTGCCGCTGTCGTCATCGTCGTCATCAGTGCTCTGCGGGCCTTGGGCCTTGGGCTGGCTGCGGGGTGCGGTGGCGTCGCCTGCCAAGATCGTCTCCACCTCGTGCTTCACGCCTTCATAGTCCACCTTCAGGCGGTTGAGCGCACGGGTGGCCAGGTTGTGTTCGTCCTTGAGGATGCTCAGCAGCAAGTGCTCGGTGTCGATCTGGGGGCTTCTGAAGAGCTTGGCTTCCAGGAAGGTGATCTTGAGCATCTTCTCGGCCTGCTTCACCAAGGTGATCTTTTCCTTGTCGGGCTGCCTGGCGGAGGTGGCCGGCTCCAGTCCGGCTTCCACCATTTTGCGCAGGTCCTCCAGATCCACGCCCAAGTGGCGGAGGATCTTCACCGCGTTGCCGTCGCCTTCGCGGATCAGCCCTAACAGAATGTGCTCAATGCCGATGTGATCGTGCCCTAAGCGCAAGGCCTCTTCCCGGCTGTAGCCGATGATCTCCCTTACGCGGGGTGAAAATTTTGCGTCCATGTTATTCTCTTCGTGTCGAGGCGGCACGCCTTGTTGAAAACGGCCTCCTGGAACAGGTGCAAGTTACGTGCTGTGATCCGGTGCCAAGCTATCGAAGTGTTTTACACCGCCGCTTTGGACAAGGTTTTCTTTTATCCACACCCCGCTGTGCGGTTGTGAAAAAGTCCTGGATGCCGTCATGCACTTTGGGGGTAACTTCGGGGCCGCTTTGGCAGGGGGCTTCAAATACCGTGCTGGACCTTAGCAAGCAACAATATGGCAGAAGAAGGAGGAGAGAAGATCATTCCGATCAACATCGAGAACGAAATGAAGACCGCCTACATCGATTATTCGATGTCGGTGATCGTGGCCCGGGCCCTGCCCGACGTGCGCGATGGCCTGAAGCCCGTGCACCGGCGCGTGCTCTTCGGCATGGAGGGACTGGGCATGAGCAGCACCCGCCCGTACAAGAAGAGCGCCAGGGTAGTGGGGGAGGTGTTGGGCAAGTACCACCCGCACGGCGACAGCAGCGTTTACGATGCCATGGTGCGCATGGCCCAGGAATGGAGCCTGCGCTATCCCTTGGTGGACGGGCAGGGCAACTTTGGCAGCATCGATGGTGACAGCCCGGCGGCCATGCGCTACACCGAGGTACGCATGCGCAAGGTGGCCGAGGAAGTAATGGCCGACCTGGACAAGGAAACCGTGGACATGCGGCCCAACTTCGACGACACCCTCGAGGAGCCCAGCGTGATGCCCACCAAGATCCCGCAGCTGCTGGTGAACGGGGCCTCGGGCATTGCCGTGGGCATGGCCACCAACATGCCCCCGCACAACCTCACCGAGGTGTGCAACGGCATTGTGGCCTACATCGACGACCGCGACATCGACACGGCGGGCCTGATGGAATACATCAAAGGCCCCGATTTTCCCACCGGGGGGGTGATCTACGGCACCGACGGCATCCGGGAAGCGTATGAGACCGGGCGCGGGCGGGTGGTGCTGCGCGGCAAGAGCCACATTGAGGAAGACCCCAAGACCGGCAGGGAAACGATCATTGTCACCGAGATCCCCTACCAGGTCAACAAGGCCGTGCAGCTGTACAAGGGCGTGGCCGAACTGGCGTCCGAAGGGCGGGTCGAGGGCATCAGTGAAGTGAACGACTACAGCGACCGCAACGGCATCCGCTTGGCGTACGACGTCAAGCGCGAGGCCATGGGCACCGTGGTGCTCAACCAGCTGTACAAATTCAGCGCGCTGCAGACCAGCTTCAGCGTGAACAACATCGCCCTGGTGAAAGGGCGCCCGCAGCTGCTGGGCCTGGAGGCCATGATCGCCCATTTCGTGGATCACCGCATGGACGTGGTGATCCGCCGCACACAGTTCGACTTGCGCAAGGCCGAGGAAAGGGCCCACATCCTGGAGGGCCTGTTGATCGCCTTGGACCACTTGGACGAGGTGATCGCCCTGATCCGCGCCAGCCAAACCCCGGATGAGGCCAAGGACGGGCTGATGTCCCAATTCGGACTGAGCGAAATACAGGCCCGTGCCATCCTGGACATGCGCCTGCAGCGGCTTACCGGCCTGGAGCGCGACAAGATCCGCGAGGAACATGCCGAGCTGATGAAGCTGATCGAACACCTGCGCGCCGTGCTGGCCAACGAGGACATGCGCTACGGCATCATCAAGACCGAAACCTTGGAGGTGCGCGACAAATACGGCGATGAACGCCGCACCCAGATCGTGCACGCCAGTGGCGACATGCGCATCGAGGACCTCATTGCCGACGATGCCATGGTGGTCACCATCAGCCACTTGGGCTACATCAAGCGCACCCCCTTGGCGGAATTCCGCACCCAGGGCAGGGGCGGAAAGGGGCGCCGCGGGGGAACCACGCGCGACGAGGATTTCCTGGAGCAGCTCTTCGTGGCCACCAACCACAACTACCTGCTGATCTTCACCCGCAAGGGCCGCTGCTACTGGATGCGCGTGTTCGACATCCCCGAGGGCAGCCGCCAAAGCAAGGGCCGCGCCATCCAGAACATGGTGCAGCTCGAAGGCGATGACAAGGTACTGGCCTACATCAACGTTACCGACCTGAAGGACGAGGAGTACCTCAACAACCACTTCGTGGTGCTGGTCACCAAGAAAGGGGTGATCAAAAAGACCACGCTGGAGGCCTATAGCCGTCCCCGCGCCAACGGCATCATTGCCGTGGGCATCCGTGAAGGCGATGAACTGCTGGAGGCCAAGCTCACCAACGGCAACAGCCATGTGATCATCGCCAGCCGCGAAGGCAAGGCGGTACACTTCCAGGAAGACCGCGTACGGGCGATGGGCCGCAGTGCCAGTGGCGTGAGAGGGATGCTGTTGGCCGGTGCGAAGGACGAAGTGGTGGGCATGGTCACCGTGAGTTCGGACGATACGGAGAACACCCAAGTGCTGGTGGTGAGTGAAAAAGGCTACGGCAAACGCAGTCCGGTGGACGACTACCGGATCACCAACCGCGGCGGCAAAGGCGTGAAGACCATCCAGGTGACCGATAAAACGGGCCCGTTGATCGCCATCAAGGCGGTGAAGGAAGATGACCAACTGATGATCATCAACCGCAGTGGCCTCACCATCCGCATGGACCTGAGCGAAATGCGCGTACTGGGCCGCGCCACCCAAGGGGTACGCCTGATCGAACTGGGCAAGAACGATGAGATCGCCGCCGTGGCCAAGGTGGACGGGTCCTTGAAAGAGGAAGAAGAAGCGAACGGTGCCGGTGGGGAAGGACCGGACGCTCCCGACGGGAATGGCACCGAAATTGATACTGACAGCGAAGCCTGATCAATCATGAACATGAAACAATACTTCCTCGCGACCGCCTTATTGGCCGCCACGGGCACCTATGCGCAGAACAGCCGCGTGGTGAGCGCCTACAACTACATGAACGATGGCGACCTGGACAAGGCTGCCGAGTTCATCGAGCCGGCCACCACCAACGAAACCACGGCCAACAAGGAAAAGACATGGCGCTATCGCGGGTCGATCTACGGACAGATCGCCACGGGAACCAACGAGGCCCTGCACGCGAAGTACCCGGATGCGCTGGACAAGGCCGTGCAGAGCTATGTGCGCGCCAATGAACTGGACGCCAAGGGCGACTACAAGAAGGAAAATGCCCAGGCCCTGATCAACCTGCAGGTCACCGCGCTCAACGGGGGCAATGATGCCTTCAACAAGAAGGACTACGACAAAGCCATCGCCGACTACGCGGTAAGCGAGCGCATTGCCAAGGCCATGGGCCGGGTGGACACCAATGCCGTGTTCAACAGTGCGTTGGCCTACGAATCCAAGGGCGACCTGACCATGGCCATGAAGCGCTACCAGGAATGCATCGACCTGGGTTATGACAAAGCCGAGGTGTTCCGCTACTTGGCGAGCATGCAAAAGCGCAACGGCGACCTCAACGCCGCCATTACCACCACCCGGCAAGGACTGGCCAAGCACTCGGACAACAAGGACCTGATGCTGGACGAAGTTGCCTTTTTGCTGGAGGGAGACCGCATGGCCGAGGCCGAGACCAGCGTGAAGGCGGCCATTGAAAAGGACCCGTCAAACCCGGTCCTGTATTCGGTGCTGGGAAGCCTGTATGACGGTAAGGCCAATCCCAAGGAGGGCACCGTGGCCGAAGCGGACATGATCAAGTGGTACGGCTTGGCAGAGGAAGCCTACAAAAAGAGCATCGAGGTGGACCCGGAGTTCTTCGACAGCTACTACAACATCGGCGTGCTGTACAACAACCGCGCGGCGTATGAGTACGAAAAGTGCAACCAGATCAAGGACGACGCCAAGTACAAGGTGTGCAAGGACGAAGCCGACAAGATCTACCTGCAAACGATCCCGTACTTCGAAAAAGCGCATGAGCTCAAGCCGGAGGACCGCTCCACCATGGCCCAGCTGAAGGTTCTTTATGCCAAGGCCGGCGATACGCCGAAATACGAAGCCATCAAGAAGGAATTGGGCGAGTGAGCCACCCAACAAATGGGAAGGGCCGTGCCGGTGGGTGCGGCCCTTTTTGTTGTATCGGAAATTTCACGGATGCACCCCCGGGGCCAACCAGATCACATCCTCCCGCTTAGGCGAACCCGCCAGAACTTCGAGGGCCACGAGATTCCCGTTCTCCTTCACATGGAATGAACGGTATTCGGCAGCCTTTAGCAGCCCGTCAATTTGCTCTGCCTGTGGCCGGTGAGGGCCCACCGTGGAGGTCTCCACCATGATGATGTCAATGGCCTTCCCGGCCAACATCCGCTCGGCTCCCCGGAGCGCCAGCAATTCGGCCCCTTCCACGTCCAGCTTCAGGAAGCGCACTTGGCTGATATTTTGGGCCTTGCAGAAATTGTCCACCGTGTCGATCTGCACCTCATACGGGATGCCATCCTTCGGGGAGGAAACGTCGGAAAGGCAAGCATAGCCAAGCATCATCACCCTGGGCGTATCATAAAAGGTGCCCTTGCCCACGTGGTCGCTCAACGCGGAATTCCACAGGAACCAGTTCGGATGGTCCTCCTGCCTGTTGTGCTGCCTGATTCGCGCAAAGGCGGAAGGAGACGGCTCAAAGGAATACACCTTGCCGGTAGGCCCTACCAACCCCAGGCACACAGCGGACATGTAGGCGATGTTGGCGCCCGGCTCAAGCACAACGTCACCTTTTCGGAGGTACTTTCCCAAGAAACGGACCATGCCTCTTTCATAAAGCCCGTAGTACATGAACCTGTGGTGCCTGCTAGTCTGGTTTACGCCGATGCTCACGCCGTTCACGCGCAAAGCGGAACCTGCCGGCGGTGCTATCCGCGCACTCACGTAATCCACCACGCGGTACCGGCCCCGGAATGACCAGGCTTGGGCAAACAGCCACAAGCCCGCGCGAAGCGGCCGGTTGATAAGCTCCATGGGGCCAAGATAGATAGATAGGCCTTGCTGCAATAGATTGGTGTGGGTCACCCAAGGTGCTTGGCCGAGGAAAGTATAAGGGGCACCGGGCGGCGATCGTCACTTAGCCCACAGCCCTTACTTTCCGCGCAGAATTATTGAAACCCATGTCCTTCAATCCCATTGATGCTTGGTTGCAGATGAAGTCCCAGCTGCCTGAATTGCAGGTCCAGGACATCGGCCTCAAGTACCTCTATCCCGTGCTCATTGCCTTGGTGGTGCTGGAATACATGCAGGCCAAGCACCTGTACAACCTCAGGGAGACACGGGCCAGCTTCGTAATCGCCGCAGGCGCCACGGTAATGCGTGTGATCACCCAGGTGTTTGAGATCACCCTTTATTTCTTTCTGTTCCAACTGGCCGAACCGCTGCGCGAGCAGTACCTGGGGTACGGCACCCTTGGCTTTGCATGGTACATCTGGATCATCGCCGCCATTGCCGACGACCACAATTTCTATTGGCACCACCGCTTTAGCCACAACATCCGCCTGCTGTGGGCCGCCCACCTGCCGCACCACTCGGCCCAAACGTTCAACCTCACCGTGAGCGTGCGCAACGGGTGGTTCGTCACGCTCTACAAGCCCCTCTTTTGGCTCTGGATGCCTTTGGTGGGCTTTGAGCCCATCATGATCGCCACCTGCCTGATCCTGAACTCCTTTTACCAGTTCTTCCTGCACAGCCAATTGGTGCCCTCGCTACCACTCTACGAGAAGCTCTTCAACACGCCCTACGTACACGTGGTGCATCACAGTAGCAACGTGGAATACTTAGACCGTAACCACGGCGGCATCCTCACCATCTGGGACCGCCTCTACGGCACCTGGCAGGCGCCCATCAAAGGGGTGAAGGCCAAATTCGGCATCAGCCATTACCCGGGCCACGACAATGCCGTGGCGCACAACATCTTCGAGTTCCAGGAGATTTGGAAAGACGTGAAAAAGGCACCGGGCCTGAAGAACAAGTTCATGTACATCTTCGGCCCCCCCGGCTGGAGCCACGACGGCAGCAGCATGACCAGCAAGCAGCTACAGGCCGAACTGGCCTTGGCCAAGGCGGAGGGGAAGGAGCCGCCCAAGCACGATTACGTGCGGGCGAATTGATCCGCGAAAAGGCAGGGCAACCGCCCACGCATAGGGCTTCTGCGCAACTCTCACGCGAGCGTCCACGCTCGTGTGGTCTCCGTACTCACACTCCGCCTGGTCACGAGCGTGGACGCTCGCGACAGAAATGAGGCCCACAACCTCTTCGAGTTCCAGGAGATCTGGAAGGACGTGAAGAAGGCCCCCGGACTGAAGAACAAGTTCATGTACATCTTCGCCCCCCCGGTTGGAGCCACGACGGCAGCAGCATGACCAGCAAGCAGCTGCAGAAGGAAATGGCCATGGCCAAGGCGGAGGGGAAGGAGCCGCCCAAGCACGATTACGTGCGGGCGAATTGATCCGCGCAAAGGCAGGACAACGGCCCATACCCTATAGCTTCCGCAGGGTTTCCCCGAAACTCTCACGCGAGCGTCCACGCTCGTGTGGTCATCCTTCCGCCCCCCTGCCTCCGTTCAACTCACTGCTTATCGCTTCCGCATGTTCTCTCGCAGAGGAGCCTGCGACACGATAGTCGATCGGGTGTCTGATTCGATACGTTGATACCGCAGGGTCCCGAGGCGGAGACCCTGCGGGAATGTGAGAACCTACTTGGGATTGGCTTGCTCCGGTGGTGAGAGAGGGCGTGAAGGAATTCCGGAAGGAGCCTGAAGGACCAGTTGCCGCTGGTAATTCCTTCGGATTGAACCACCGATGACCCATGGCACGACGCTCAATATGGCAAACCAAAATGCAAATCCCAGCAAAATGAACATGAATGCCAGGAGGCCAAAGCCCACTGCAGCCCCGGAGATCATCAGGTCAAACCCCGCAGCGCTGGCATTGCCCGTTTGGTTGGATATTGAATCCGGCCCCATGGGATCAGGTACATGCCAAACTCCCATGAGGGTGGAAACTACAGCCAGGAAGCCGATTCCGAGCAGTATCGCATGTAGTGTCCCCATTCTACTGAACACCAGGCTCGCTTGAGGTACAAGTTCAATCCCCTTGGGCCGAGGTTGATACTTGTATGACCACTTTCCCCATCCAATTGATGGCAACAGCAATAGCCACATGACCATTGTCCGGTCATTTACGCCGTCTGGATGTTTTATTGAAAAGACAACCAGCAGGACCAAGCCCGAAGCAAGGTATGCAATTAGGACAGGCAAGAGGAACCCGTTCATTCAATGGCGGGTGGGACATGGCTCTATTGCAGCACCCATGTCCAAAGGTATATAAGTACGGAAGCAAGTCCCTTTATTAACCGGGCAGGCTTACCGCCCACTGTTCCTGCGCGACCCGTGCCACCGGCGGCGGTTATTGTCCCGACCGCCTCCTTGGCCCTGTTGCGGCTTGGCATTACCGGCCGCCACATCCAAGTCCTTCATCAACTCGGCGGTCAGCGCGGCATAGTCGGTGCCATGGGCCTTCTCCGCTGGCGCGCTGTGCTGCCTTTCACGACCGTTGGCGGGGTGTTCCTTGCGTTCGGGGCGGGCATCGGGCCTGCGGCCGCCGCGCGGGTTGTTGTTGCGCGGCTCGCGGCGCGGTTCATTGCGCGGTTGTTGCTGGGCCTGGCCGTTGCGGCGGCCGCGCTGTTGCGGCACGGGCACCTCGATGGGTGCGGCATTTTCGCCGTTCGCAGGGAATGGGTGTTCCTCCACCACGGGAATCTGCCGGGCGATCAGCTTGGTGATGTCGCGCAAATAGGGGCGTTCCTCGGCGTCACAGAGGGAAATGGCGATGCCGCTGGCCCCGGCGCGGCCGGTGCGGCCGATGCGGTGTAC
This sequence comes from Flavobacteriales bacterium, assembly GCA_023957375.1. Classification (GTDB taxonomy): domain Bacteria; phylum Bacteroidota; class Bacteroidia; order Flavobacteriales_F; family PHOS-HE28; genus PHOS-HE28. The sequence continues at coordinate 723,421 of JAMLHB010000001.1, forward strand.
GTAGGTCTCCGGAATGTTGGGGATGTCGTAGTTCACCACGTGGCTCAGCGAATCGATGTCGATGCCGCGCGCGGCAATGTCGGTGGCCACCAGCACGCGGGTCTTGCGCTCCTTGAAGTTGTTCAGGGCGCGCTGGCGGGCGTTCTGGGCCTTGTTGCCATGGATGGCCTCGGCGCGGATGCCGGCCTTGTCGATCAGGCGGGCCAGCTTGTCGGCGCCATGCTTGGTGCGGCTGAAGACCAGCGCCACCGGGATATCCCGCGTGTTGAGCAGGTGGATCAGCAGCTTGGGTTTGTTGGGCTTGTCCACGAAGTACACCTCTTGCTGCACGGTCTCGGCCGTGGAGGAAACCGGGGTGACTTCCACCTTTACAGGATTGGTGAGCAGGGATGCCGAAAGCTTTTGGACCTCAGGGGGCATGGTAGCGCTGAAGAAAAGCGTTTGGCGCTGCTTGGGCAGGGCGGCGATCACCTTGCGCACATCGTGGATGAAGCCCATGTCCAGCATGCGGTCGGCCTCGTCCAGCACGAAGAAGCGCAGGTCGTTCAGGTGGACGTATCCCTGGTGCATCAGGTCCAGCAGGCGGCCGGGGGTGGCCACTAAGATGTCCACGCCGCTGCGCAGGGCATCGGTTTGGGGCTTTTGGCCCACGCCGCCGAAGATCACCGTGGTGCGCAGGCGGGTGTGGCGGGCGTAAGAGCGGAAGCTCTCGTCGATCTGGATGGCCAGTTCGCGGGTGGGCGTGAGGATCAGCGCTTGGATGATGCGCTTGCCGCCGCGCCCAGTGCCACCGCCGTCCACCGCCAAGTGTTGGATGATGGGAATGGCAAAGGCGGCCGTTTTGCCGGTGCCGGTTTGCGCCACACCAAGCAGGTCGCGGCCTTCCAACAGGTAGGGAATGCTCTGGGCTTGGATGGGCGTGGGCGTGGAGTAGCCTTCTTGTTGAAGGGCCTTGAGGATGGGCTCGATGAGACCGAGCTGGTCAAAGGAAGTTTGTGCCATAATGGCGAATTCAGGAATAAGCGGTCCGGGTCACTGCGCCACGGAACGCGGTTTAGTTTGGAAGAAAGCCCTCGATCTGGTCCGGCGAGCAATGAATCCGCTGGGGATGGCGCCTGGACGATACCCGGAAGGGTGAAGCTGGGCGCTTTGGGCGGGGCAAAGGTAGGGCTTTTAAGGGAGGTGAACAGTAGGTCGGTCTTTGGTGAACGGCTCCGACCACCTACGAACTACGCTCTACGAACTGTTGCGGGTTGAAGGAAGCGGTGGGCAGATGGCAGGAGGCAGTGGGCAGATGGCAGGAGGCAGTGGACAGATGGTCGGAACTCGTAACAGATAGATTGATAGGGGGTTATCGTGATAAATTCAAGTTAACATAATATAAATTATGCGCAAATAGGACTGAAATCCAGCTCGGCCTTGAGCACCGCTCCAATGCCCGGTTTGTCCGGCATGATCAACTTGCCGTTCCGCATGTCCATCCCCTCGAAGGGATCATTCTTGATCAGCCAAGGTCCGTCCAGATCTACGATGTCGGCTTGCCCGGCCAAGTGCGCCATGGCCGTGCAGCCTAAGGAACTTTCGCTCATGCTGCCCAGCATCACCTTTAAGCCCAATTCCCCGGCACGCAGCGCCATTGCCTTTGCACGATCTAAACCACCGCACTTAATCAACTTGATGTTCACGCCATTAAATAATTTCAATGAATGTTCAAGTTCAAATTCACCCTGTATGGATTCGTCGCCATACACGCAAGCTTTGATCTTTCCTTGCAACTCCGTCTGGTTCAGTATGTCATTAACCGGAAACGGTTGCTCCATGCCCAACAATCGGCTCCCGGCAGATTCCAACAGGTCCATGGTTTGTTCTACGCTGCTCAATCCTTGGTTGGCATCCAAGAAGATCGGCCTTGCGTCCAACTGCTTCACGGCCAAGATCATGGCCTTTGATCCCGCGTGCCCCACTTTCAGCTTCAAACCACCGCTCTGCGGAAGCTCCCGAAGCTTGTCCTGTAGGTGTTCCAAAGGGGTTATGCCCAACGTAACCAAGGTGACGGACGACTTTAATTCGCAAATATTAAGTATCTGTACAGCAGTTCGATGGCTTGCCTTACCTAAAGTATCAAGTGCAGCCAAAAACAGCCCGTTGCGGCACCCCATGGAGCCATGACCGAAAAGCTGGTGGTCATCCAGCAGGTGCAGCAATTCGGCTATGGAGCCTGGCGCACGCACCGCTACGGCCCGCAAGCGCTGTAGTACGGCATCCGGCTTTTCCTCCAAATACGGCGGCAAGGTCACCTCACCGTAACCCGCCACCCCGTTTTCCTCGATGCGGATGAACATGCTGTCGGTGCCGTCGCGCACGCCGTGCGAGGTTTCAAACGGGTGCTTGAAGAGCAGCCGGTACGGCGCGTAACTGATGCGCAGGGACATGGCGCAAAAGTGCGAATGTTGCCTCTGTCCGTGACCTGAGGCTCGTTCCAGGATGTACACGATCGCTTGGTGGAGAAAGCGCTGCTATCAGGGCCATCGGGTCCGGACCGCTCGTTGAGCCTGCGATCCCGATCAGTTGTTCGTTGTCAGTTGTTAGGGTTGACCCCTCTGAACTGCGGAGTACCTTGAGAACGCGTTGGAACGGTCCAGACAACGAACAACTTTCAACGAACAACCAGTCGAACCTTCAAATTCAGCCGCCAGTTGCGATTTCCCGGCCCGATGGCCCTGATGCTGCTATTCCGTTGGTGATGTCCAAGGCTACCTTCGCGGCCCGATGCACACCGCCGAGATCACCCACCTGCTGCGGCTGGAATGGCAGCTGGACCGCCGCCAGAAGCATGTGTGGGGCAGCATGGCGCTGTATGTGGTGAGCACGATCTATGTGTGCTACCACGGAGTGCGCCACCTCACTGACGTGCCCATCTGGAACGCGCTGTTTTGGATCATCCTGCTGTTTGCTGCGTTCAACGCGCTGGGGCGCTCCTTCCAGCGGGAGGATGCCGGCCGCCAGTTGTACCTGTACACCTTGGCATCTCCGCGCAGCGTGGTGCTGGCGCGCACAGCGTACAATGCGCTGGTGATGGCTGCATTGAGCCTGTTGAGCCTGGCGGCCTACGCGCTGTTCATCGGCGGCACGCCCATGCAGGCGGCGCGGTTGGACATTTTCGTGCCGGTGGTGGTGGTGGGCGGTGTGGGCTTTGCCCTGGTGCTCACGCTGCTTTCCGCACTGGCCGCACGCGCCGGCAACGGCATCGGATTGATGGCCATTCTGGGGTTCCCCATCGTGCTGCCCATGCTGCTGAGCCTGATGAAGGCCAGCAAGCTCGCCCTGGACGGCATGGGCTGGAATGTCACGGGAAAGTATGTCCTGTGGTTAGTGCTGATCGACCTCATCACGGTGGGTTTGGCCTGGCTGTTGTTCCCCTACCTTTGGCGCGACTGATGAAAGGCTGCTGGTGGAAGGGGCTTTCGGTGTTGCTTTTGCTCTATGTGGTGTTCATGGGCCTGCACACCCCGCTGGGCCCGGCGTTGGTGCATACCTCCATTGATCGCATCGCCCCCGGCCCGGTAACGGTGGAAGCCACCGGCTACAACACGCATTTCGCCAAGGAAAGCCCACAGGTGTGGATAGAGAACGACGGCTACCGGGTTTGTGCCACCGCTGTAACAGTGAACTCGGACGTGGTGTTCAGCGCGCAATTCACCGTGCCCGCTGGGTTCCATTCCAACCTCACCAGCCTGTGGGCCTGGGATTCCGTGGACGGCCCCGTGGTGCTGCGCGATGCCTTCTTCACCGAAGGGTTGGGCAAAGACCTGCAAGGCGAAGGCTGCGCCGTGGGCACGGCCGAACGGTCCGGCTTCTCCTTCCCCAACCGCACCATTCTGAACGAAACCATCCGCAACCTGTTCTTCCACGTGCCCATGTGGTTCACCATGATGGTGCTGATGACCATCGCCTTCTGGCAGAGCCTGATGGTGTTGCGAACGGGCAACCTGGACAAGGACCAAATGGCGCTTTCCGCCGTGGACGTGAGCCTCTTGTTCGCGGTGCTGGGCCTGATCACAGGCAGCATTTGGGCACGCGCCACCTGGGGCGATTGGTGGACCAGCGACCCCAAGCTGAACGGTGCCGCCGTTTCGGTACTGATCTACGCCGCTTACTTGATCCTGCGCGGATCGGTGCCCGATCCGCACAAGCGCGCACGGCTGGCGGCCATCTACAACATCTTCGCCTACGTGCTGATGATGGTGTTCCTGATGGTACTGCCTCGCCTCACCGATTCCCTGCACCCCGGCAATGGCGGCAACCCCGCCTTCAGCCAGTACGACCTGGACAGCAGCCTGCGAGCCGTATTCTACCCGGCTGTGCTAGGCTGGATCCTGCTCGGCGTGTGGGCTTACACCTTGCACCTGCGCGCTGCGCGCCTCAATTCCATTGCCGATGAAGCAAATGATCGTTAAGGGCCTCATGGCCGTCAGCGCATGGGCGGCCTGGCCCGTGAGTATCTTCGCGCAATCGGAAACCCCGGCCTGGTTGCAGGAACGAATGTTCGCATCCGGCAAGATCAATACCGTGGTGATGGTGGTGGGCGGGGTGCTCATCGGGATTGCCATCTGGATGTTCGCACTGGACCGGCGGATCGGGAAGTTGGAGAAGCGGGAAAGGAAGTGAAGGAGGCAGTTGGCAGGGAGCAGTAAAGACAAAATCAACAGATGAAACGTTCACACATCATTGCGCTGGTGATCATCGCCGTGGCGATCGCGGCGTTGGTGGGGTCGCTGAGCGACAGCAGCAGCTACGCCAGCCTGTCCGAAGCATTCGCGAAACCGGGCAAGGAATTCCATGTGGTGGGCACACTGGACCGCTCCCAGCCCATCGTGTATGAACCCAGCGTGAACGCCAGCCTGACCCAGTTCTCCATGGTGGACCTCGACGGGCGCAAATGCAAGGTGAACTTGGCCATGGCCAAACCGCAGGACCTGGAACGCAGTGAACGCCTGGTGTTGATCGGCGAGGCGGATGCCGCCGGTGAGTTCCACGCCAAGGACATGCTACTGAAGTGCCCCAGCAAGTACAACGAGGAACACCAGGTGACCGCAGGTATGTGAGCCGGACCGCATCCATGCCGCACCTGTCCCCCGATCTTTTACATCGCAATACAGGCCGCAGCTGCGGCCACTGACCGTGGACAACACCATACACTACGTGGGTGAACACGCCTGGGCCGGACAGCTCGGGCATTTCTTCACCTTGCTCGCGTTCACCGGCGCCTTGCTGGCCTTGGTGGCTTATGTGCTGCACACCCACACCAACGACCCGGGATGGCGCAAGGTGGGCCGCATTGGTTTCACGGTGCAATCCATTTCCATCGTCGGTATCGTGGCCACGCTGTTCACTATGCTGCTGAACCATTGGTTCGAGTTCGACTACGTGTGGAAGCACAGCAACACGGAGATGCCGCTGCGCTACATCGCCAGTTGCTTCTGGGAGGGCCAGGAGGGTTCCTTCCTCCTGTGGGCATTCTGGACCATGGTGCTGGGCAACCTGATGATGCGCAAGGCCGGCAGCTGGGAGGGTCCGGTAATGGCGGTGTTCGCCTTGGTGCAAGCCTTCCTGATGACCATGATCCTGGGCATCTATGTATTGGGCGTGAAGGTGGGCAGCAGCCCGTTCATGCTGATCCGGGAACTGCCCGAGAACATCGGGCTGCCATGGACCCGGCTGCCGAACTACCTGAGCATCATTCCCCAGTTCAAGGACGGCCGCGGGCTGAACCCACTGCTGCAGAACTACTGGATGGTGATCCACCCGCCCGCGCTTTTCCTGGGCTTCGCCTCCACCCTGGCCCCTTTTGCCTTCGCCATCGCCGGGCTCACCACCAAGCGGGTAAAGGAGTGGATCACCCCTGCCCTGCCCTGGACCTTCTTCTCCATCGGAAGCTTGGGCATAGGCATTCTGCTGGGCGGCGCATGGGCATACGAATCACTCAGCTTCGGCGGCTTCTGGGCTTGGGACCCCGTGGAAAACGCTTCCCTGGTGCCCTGGATCACCTTGGTGGGCGCAGGCCACCTGATGCTGATCAACAAGCGCAAGGACACCTCGCTCTTCGCCACCTTGATGCTCACACTGGTCACCTTCCTGCTGGTGCTCTACAGCACCTTCCTCACCCGTAGCGGGGTGCTGGGCGACACCAGTGTGCACAGTTTCACCGGCGAGGGCATGATGGCCGGTCTGCTGATCTTCATGTTCTCCTTCGTGGTCCTGGCCGTCTGGGCAGTGATCCAGGACCGCAGTGAGCGCTGGTTTTTCCTGGGGATCTCCGCACTGATCTTCCTGCTGGGCTCGGCATTGCACGTGGAAGTGCCCGCCATTCTGCTCTTCGGGGCGGTGGCCATCACTATGCTGGTGGTGGCGTACCGCAAGGGCCCTTTCCGGGTGAAGGAGGAAGAGGAACTGCTGAGCCGCGAGTTCTGGCTCTTCATCGGTTCGCTGGTGCTGGCCCTGAGCGCGATGCAGATCACGTTCAGCACGTCCATCCCCGTGTTCAACCTGTTGCTGGCCCCCTTCCAAAGCGTGTTGGAAAGCCTGCACACCGCCACGGGATGGGGATGGGCGCACGATCTGGCGCAAGCCAAACTGGCACCGCCGGTGGAAGCCAAGAGCCACTTCAACAAGTGGCAGGTGCCGTTTGCCTTCATCGTGGCCATGCTGGTGGCCATTGGCCAATACTTGGCCTACAAAAAGACCGACCGCCGGAAGTTCTTCCGCAGCCTGCGCGCCTCGTTCATCATCGCGTTGGTGATCACCGCGTTGGGCGTGTGGCTGCTGGGTTACAAGATCACCGAGCTCAACCTGGTCTCCCTGCTGTTCGCCACCGTGTTCGCCGTGGCCGCCAACCTGCTCTACATCCCGGTGGTGCTCAAATGGAACAAAGCCAAAGCCGGCCCGTCGGTGGCCCACGTGGGGTTCGGGCTGCTGCTGCTGGGGGCGCTGATCAGCATGTCGCGGCAGGAAAAGATCAGCCGCAACACCTCCGGCCCGGTGCTGAGCTACCTGAACAAGGACTTCCACGACGGGCAGGACATGCTGCTGTACATGGGCGATACCGTACCGGTGGGTGAATTCTTCGTCACCTTCCACGGCAAGCACCAGGACCGGGTGAACCTGCACTACGACATGGACTACTTCGCGGCGGTGCCCACCACCTACCGTGCAGGCGACACCGTGCGGGTGGGCAACACCCTGTTCGTGGCCAAGGATGGGCACCAGGCCGGCAAGCAGTTCCTGCCGGACCAGCCCGCACACTGGCAGCCGTTGGAAACCTATACACGCAGGGAATTATGGCGGGCCCGCTTCTGGCGCCCCTTCAGCCCCGGCCCCAAGCAATTTGCACTGGAACCCATGGTGCAGCTCAACCCCCGCTTCGGCAACGTGGCCGAGCCGAGCACCAAGCACTGGCCACAGCGAGACCTGTACACCCACATCCGCTACGCCAAGCTGGATTCCACCTCAGACGGGTTCATGCCCGAACGACTTTACGAAAAGAGCATCGGCGACACCATCGTCACCCCCACATGCCTGGTGCTGCTGGACAGCGTGCGCACCGTGCGCGACAGTGTCACCATCAACCGCCTGGGACCTGATTTCACCGTGTACGTGCTGGATATGCGGGTACGCGACCTGTACGACGAGCACCGCTGGTTTGAGGCGCACCCGGTGGTGATCTACCACAACGACCAGCCTGTGGGCAGCAAGGGCTTCGATATCCCCGAACTGAACGTGAAGTTCGACCTGGCCACGGTGAACGGGAACAAGGTGGGCTTGAACATGAGCGAGCGCGAGTTCGTCATCATGCAGGCCATCCTGTTCCCGGGCATCAACATCCTGTGGATCGGGGTGATCCTGATGACCTTGGGCACCCTCCATGCCGTGCGGTACCGGGTGCTGAGCGGGAGGAAAAAGTAGCCCAATGCGCCTTGGCCAATCAAGGCGGGATGAGCCTACTGCAATCTAAGTTGCAGCATGCAGGGCCGATCACAGTAGGGTCAGTTAGGCATTGGCCCCCACCTGCGCATCCGAAAGGATCGTGGGTTCATCACAGGACCGCAAATCGGACGGAATGCCCGCCGACATTGAAGATGTACATGCCAGTAGCCAACGTTGGCAACATGAGCTTGACGGGGTTTGCCCCATCACTTCGAGCCACCCCTTGAAGCACCACGCGGCCTTGGGTATCACAGATCGCAAAGGATGCTTGTCCTTGTGGGATGCCGGAGATATCGGCCTTCCAGGCAGCCGTCCACATCCACTGCAATCCTGTTATAGCGCCCAAGCCTGTTGACTCCTCCACCCCCAATGGTGTGCAGGTATGGATGAAATCCGTGCCACTATACCGGGCCAAGTGGTTCACGAACGTATCATCCGCAACCTGGCCGCAAAGCACGAAAAGCGTATCACCAACAAAGGCCAAGGCTTCCCCGTAGCCATTTCCTTGGGTGATGTCCCCGCCGGGGGCGCACCATTGAACCCCGTCCCAAATGGCCACCCCACCGGCTGGCACTCCGCTGGCAAAGCGGAAGCCTCCACAGGCAAAAAGCAGGTCGTTGTGAACCACCAGCCCCCGGACATCGGAGAACCCGTTGAAGTCGTTGTAGCTGCGTTGCACCCCGTTCCCCACCGGATGGAAGGCAGTGCCGTCCCAGCGCATGATGTCCTGCCCCGCATTGCCTGTGGCCAGAGCGATCTGGCCGCCCACATACAGTTCATTTTGAAAGACCGCCAAACTGTGTCCGCTGGAAGAACCACCCAGGAACCCCGGACCCAAAAGTTTCCAAGTATTATCGGAATTATCCAGATATGAAATGCCGCGACCGTTGTTGTATTCAAGAATGCCAATGGCCACCAATGAGCCGTTGTACTTCACAAAATCGATGATCACGGGGAGGTCGTTCACGTTCCATTGCCCCACAGGCTCCCAATGTCCACCATCCCTGCGCACGATGCCTTCCATCGGCACCCCGTCCACGCTGTGGAATCCACCGGCTGCGTAGAGCGTATCATCGATCACCTTGAGCTTCCGGAGGCCCCCGTCGAAATGGCCATAGGTCTTCCAGCCTTCTGCGGTCCAATACGCCATGTTGTCCGCCGGAAGAGTGTCATTAATGAAAGGGATATTCCCTGCAACAATGATGGTGTCATGATAAACGGTCATCGTGTTAATCAAACCATTCACGTTGGGCAGGGCGCTCCATGAGTGATTTGAAAAGATCATCAATGGGTTATTCTCATACCATTGTTCAGCATTATAGATGATAGACCCGCCTGCAAACAAAGTATCACCCGTCATGGACGAGGTGATGCCCTGTAGATTCAATGCGGTTCCCGGTATGCCCGAAGGCACCCAAAAGGACTGTGCCGCCGCCACCGTGGAAAGCGACGACAGCACTACACCGGCCGAAAGTGAGCGGAGCGTGCCCATCAGTGAATGACAAATACCCGATGGGCCTTGTTGTTTTCCGTACACACCCAGTAGGAACCCGGTTGGAGGGCGGCCAGGTCGAGCGTGTTGGGTGTAACGCCATCGCTGATCACCTGCTTTTGCATGCACAGCCTGCCGGTGGCATCCAACACCCGGACCAGGTACCTGCCCGCAGGCAACAACAGTCGGGCCTCGTTCAGGGTGGTGGTTGCTGGCCGGGATTGCCCATGCACTTGCTCCACTATGCCGGACCATATGCCGCCTATGCAAAACTCCCCTACCACCGCATCGCTCACTCCCCCACCGTAGGCCTCATCCCACCATGCGCCCCCGCCCTTGTTCGTGAGCGGATAGAAGTTATTGATTGAGTAGACCACGGACGTTGCCCCCCCAACATAGATCCGCTCATTGCCCAAGGCACTTATGCACACCAATGCATCCGATCCGTTCACCGCTTCTTCACCACCAAAGTAGGTGCTCCACACCAATTGATGTTCCGGTGTGAAGGCCATGACGACGGCATCATGTTCACCAAGCATGGTCCCTGCATTGTACAGCCCTTCCAAAGGGACGATCGGAAAATCATTGGAACCAGCGCCCCCGGCAACGAAAAAATGATTATCGGCCAGTGCTACAATCCCGTACATGTCTGAACCCGAAGGCCCCCCGGTTAGGGTCATGTACTTCAAACCATAGTCATTCCCGTCAAATTGAGTGATCCATCCATTGTTCGCAACCGGATTGACCGTGTCACTATAATATGGTGCATCAGTACTGATGGGAAGGTCGGTGCTCCTCGTGCTTCCACAGAAGTAAATGTCTTGGTTGCCGGGTGCAATTGCCAATGCGTTCACACTGACAATGTCCATTTCATTGCCTCCCACGAACGTTCCCCATTTTAAGATGCCATCTTCATTCCCGGATTATGCAGTAGCGGTTTGGGATTTGGGAGAACGTCACACCAATGCTAAGATAGCGGCTTGAGCGCAACGGAAGAAAAAGATGCATGAGCTGTCGCATGAGTTCACTTCGAGGCGGGTGAGTCCTTGGGGTGGGATGAAGTTCTTCCAGCAGACGTACGAACGAAGCGGGATGCGCGATGCATTGCTGGAGGCGGGCCTGCCGGAGAACACCTCCAACAACTCGCACAAGGCGATCGACCTGGTCGAGGGTTTCATGGTGGGCGCGGTGTTGGGTGCAAAGCGGATGGCCCACGCGGCGCTGTTGCGCCACGACGAGGTGCTCTCCGAGATGTTCAATTGGAAGAAGGGCATGGGCAGCCAGAGTGCCCTTAGCCGGTATTTCCGCAAGTACACCTTAGAGAGCAGTGACCGCGTTTTCACCGGGGTGATGCGCCGGTGGTGGGACCAACTGCACATCAAGCGGATCACCATTGATATGGACAGCACGATCCTGGAACGTTATGGAAAGAAGCAGCAAGGAGCGGTGAAGGGCTACAACCCCAAGAACCCCGGGGGCGTGTCGCACCGGCCGCTGATGGCCTTTTGCGATGAGCTGAAGATGGTGGTCAACGCCTGGATGCGCCCGGGCAATGCCAGCGAAACGGGTGATGCCAGCATCTTCCTGAAGCACCTCCTGCAAGTGACCCCTGCCGCGCGGATCGGACTGATGCGGTGTGATGCCGGGTTTTACAGCGGTGAGTTCATGGACACCTTGGAGGATGAAAAGGTCCCCTACATGATCAGGGCCAAGCTCACCAGCGCCCTGCTGAACCGGATCGTGCGCATCAAGGAATGGTACTCGGATGACAGCGTGTTCCCAGGGGCGCAGTACGCCGAGGTCCAATACCGCAGCAAGGAATGGGGCTGCTCCAGGCGCATGGTGGTGGTGCGCAGACCCCGCAAGGAGAAAGCCTCCCAGCAACTGCTCCTGGGTGATGAGGTGATGCACAAGCAGTACGAGATCGGCGTGTTCGCCACTTCCACTACCCTCCCGGCCAGCAAGGTGCATGCGCTCTACAACCAGCGCGGCGAGTGCGAGAACCGCATCAAGGAACTCAAGTACGACTACGGCATCGACGGCTTCGCATTCAAGGACATCGCCGCTGTGGATGCCACCTTCCGGCTGGTCATGCTGGCCTACAACATCATGGCCCTATTCAAGCAGAAGTGCCTGGTGGACACCCGTGCGCGCCAACAGTTGTCAACCATCAGGTTCCAGTGCATTGCAGTTGGGGCATACCTGGTGAAAAAGGGCCGCAACAAGGTCATGAAGCTTGCCGCCGAAGGCAAGCGAAGGCATTTCTTGGAGTACTTCTTCGATCAAGTCGAGCTCCTAAAACCACCCTTCAAGTTTTCTACTGCATAATCCGGGTGGGATATAGATGGACTGCGCAGACACGACGAGTCCCAAGGTGGCTACCAGCGTGGAAGTGATCAAGCGTTCCATGATCCGAGGTATTTGTTAGGCAGGTACGTAGGCTTGCGGATTGCAAGCTACGGTCATCCGATGGGAAACACAAGAAAAATGGGTTCTACCCTGAATTTGGTGGGGAAATCGGGAAAAAGGAGTGCGAGCGTGCAAGCGTGCGATAGTGATGGGCGCGGTTTCTTTCGCACCCTTCGGCCTTTTGGCAAGCTCAGGGCTCAGGGCAGCGTGGGACCCTCGCTCCGTACTTGCCCGCCCATCCTCGAAGGGAATGCTCCATTAAAATCGTGGTAGAACCAAAAAGCTGCCCATGATGTCCGACCTTCGCATCGCATGCGATCCATGTTGCTCATCGGCGCCGGTCGCCTCAGCTTCCACTTGGGCCATGTCCTGCGGAAAGCGGGGTTCGGGCTGGCTGGGGTGGTAGGGCGAAGCCTGGCAAAGGCCGAGGCGTTGGGGAAGGAATTGGCTTGCCCCGCGATCCATTTGGGGGCGCCGCTGCCCAATGCCGGCCTGCGCATCCTCGCGGTGAGCGATGATGCCATTCAAGCTGTGGCAGAGATGCTTCCCGCCGACGGCACCCCCGTGATCCACCTCAGTGGGTCCAATTCCTTGGAGCTGTTGCAGGCGCATGCCCACCGCGGGGTGATGTGGCCCATGCACAGCTTCGGCACCGGAGAGCCCGCGGACTTCTCCACGATCCCGCTGGTGATCGACGCGGACGATGAAGCCACCTTGGCCCTGATCGGCAACATGGCCTCCACCCTTTCCGGGCACGTGGTGCAGCTGCCCATGGAACAACGGCAACGCCTGCACCTCAGCGCGGTAATGGCCTCGAACTTCCCCGTGTTCCTGCTGCGCGAGGCATCGCGACTGCTCACCGGGCATGGCATTGATGCCACGCTGCTGCATCCACTGTGGAAAACCGCTGCGGAAAGGGCGCTCCAAGATCCCGACAAGGCCGTTACCGGCCCTGCCCGGCGCGGGGATGTGAACACCATGGCCAAGCAACTGGAGCTATTGGCCGATGAACCCGAACTTCGCCGCGCCTATGCGGCGCTGAGCAATTTGATCCTGCACACCTATCACCCCGAAACCCGTGGCCAACAAGACCTATAAGGAGCTGCTTGCCGGCATCCGCACGTTCATGTTCGACGTGGACGGCGTGTTCACCAACGGCCATGTCCTGCTGCACCCCGGGCTGGACCCCGTGCGCACGTTCTACACGCGGGACGCCTATGCCGTGCAACATGCGCTGAAGGAGGGCCTGCGGATCATCGTTATCTCCGGCGGTGTTTCACCAGGCGTGGCGGAAAGCTTTGCCCGGCTGGGGGGCGTCGAGTTCTTCCATTCCGTGGCCAACAAGAACGCCAAGTTGGATGAACTGGTGGAGCAGGGATTGGACCTGCGGCACACGGCGTACATGGGTGACGACATCCCCGACCTGCGGGTGATGCAGCGCGTGGGCCTCCCCTGCTGCCCGGCCGATGCGGCCGAGGAGATCAAGGCCATCAGCCGCTACGTATCGCGCTTCCCCGGCGGCGGCGGCTGTGTGCGCGACGTGCTGGAGCAGGCCATGAAGGTGCAGGACAAGTGGCTCACCGAACAAGCCCACCACTGGTAGTATGCTGGCCTTCCTACGGCTCACCCGGCCATTGAACCTGCTGATCATCGCGTTCACCATGGTGGCCATGCGTTACGGCGTGGTGGGCGGCTTCCTGGAGGTGAGCTCGGCCGAGCTGCGCACCTTGGCCATCGATCCGGCGGCCACCCTGTTCGAAAAGGTCCCTGGCAACACCTTTGTGCACGGCTTCAGCACCCTGCTTTTTACGTTGCTGGTGCTGAGCACGCTGTTGATCGCAGCAGGCGGCAACATGATCAACGACTACTTCGACACACGCATCGACCGGGTGAACAAGCCCGATGCCGTGATCGTGGGCCGCTCCTTGAAGCGCCGCACGGCCATGTTCGGCCACTGGGTGCTTACGGCTGCGGGCATCCTGCTCGGCATACTGGTGGCCTGGCGCAGCGGCCAGTGGCGCTTAGCCGTCATCCCGCTGTTGGTGGCTGGTGCCTTGTGGTCGTACAGCACCCGCCTGAAGCGGACCTTCCTGCTGGGCAACGGCTTAGTGGCGGTGCTGGTAGCATTGGTGCCGCTTACCGTGGGGCTTTATGAAATTCCGGCGTTGCAGCAATTGTACGGCTTGAAGGCCACCGGCACGGCCATTAACGGGGAAGCGGTGGAGATCGTCTTCGGCTTCCATGGCCTATGGGGGTGGATCTGGGGCTTCACCGGATTCGCCTTCCTCACCACCCTGGTGCGCGAGATGCAAAAGGACATGGCCGACATCAAGGGTGATGAGGCGGACGGTTGCCGGACGGTGCCCATTGTGATGGGCATCGGGTGGGCCAAGGCCTTCACCTTGTTCTACATAGCCGTCACCATCCTGGCCCTGCTTTGGGTGCGCGCCGCCTTGCTCACCGGGAAGTTCGCCTACTGGTATATCGGCCTGGGCCTGGTGGTGCCGATGCTGCTTTCGGCGGGCTTCACTTACGCGGCCACCTCGCGCCAGCAGTTCCTGATCGCCGGCAACATTCTGAAGCTGGCCATGGCCCTGGGGGTGGGCTTCGCGTTCTTCATGCCGCAAAACCTATGAACCCCATTGAACCTCCTTTATCCTGGCGCCTGGTGCTGGCATCATCATCGCCCCGCCGCCGGCATTTGCTCCATGGGCTTGACCTGCCCGTGGAGATCACGAAGGTGGACGTGGACGAGGACTTTCCGGGTGATATGCCCCACGACCAAGTGGCCGAACACCTCGCGCGAAGGAAGGCCAGGGCGTGGAAAGGCGAACTGGCCGATGACCAAGCGCTGATCACAGCGGACACCACCGTGCTCCTGGATGAGCTGATCCTCAACAAACCACTGGACGCGGAAGATGCCAAGCGCATGCTGAGCCTGCTTTCCGGCAAGGACCACCGGGTGGTCACAGGTGTTTGCATCCGGACCAGAACGGGCTTGCACAGCTTCAGCGACACCGCCCTGGTAACCTTCCGCCAACTGGATGAAGAGGAGATCGCCTACTACGTGGAGCGCCATTCCCCCTTGGACAAAGCCGGTGCCTATGGCGTGCAGGACTGGATCGGCTATACCGCCGTGGAGTGCATCGAGGGCAGCTTTTACACGGTGATGGGGCTGCCCATGCACCGGCTGTACGCGGAACTGAAGCTATTGGCGGAACGATCCCTGTAGCCGGCGGCAGTGCACAGCTATCGCAGCAAGGCTACGTGGCCGATGGCCTCATGCTGCACATCCAAGGCATCCGTGATCCAGATCTTCCACACGTAGATGCCGGACGGTGCGGCGCTTCCATCCCACCCTTCGTACGGGTTGTCCGTGGAAAATATGAGGGAGCCCCAGCGGTTGAAAACGGTCAACTTGAAATTTTTCGGCTCCCGCACTGACGTGATCGGCCGGAGCACATCATTGTGGCCGTCGCCATCCGGGGTGAACGCGTTCGGCATGAAGAGCTGGTAAGGATCTTCCACGCACACTACGCTTGCCGTGGAATCCACGCATCCGTCCGCATTGGTTGCCCATAAACGCACGGTGTAGCAATCCACCGCGGAATAGGTGAAACTGGGCGAGACCTCTGTGGACACGCTTGCCTCGACATCGCCAAAGTCCCACGCAAATTCCGTGGCGTTCTGTGATGTATTGATGAAATGGATGACCGGATCACTGATGGTGACGGTGGGCGGTGACGGGGTGAACGCGGCTACCGGCTGCGCAAAGGCATGGATCAGGTCGGGCATGGTGGCTGTTGCAGTGCATCCCGTAGCATCCGTAACGGTGAGGCCAACGCTGAAGGTTCCTCCTGTTTGGAAGCAATGCACCGGTGCCGAAGTGGAACCTGTGGCGCCATCGCCAAAGTTCCATTGGTAGGTAGCTGCGCCAGAAGGTTGTGCCTGGAAGTTGGCGCAAAGCGGTGCGCATCCGGCCGTATCATTCACGGTGATGGATGCTTGGAAAGCGGTTGAAACGGTGACGGTGGTAGTTGCCGGTGCGGAGGTGCATCCATTGGCATCCGTGGCGGTAACGGAGTATGTTGTGGGGCCTTGCGGCGAAACGGAAGGCCCTTCCGGCGACCAGGCGTACGTGAATCCAGGCGTTCCACCGGTGGCGATGGCCTGCAACAACACCGTGGTACCCGCACAAACCGCAGTGTCAGGACTTGCATCCACCAGCAGTGGCGGCGGCTCCTGCACCACCACGCTTTGTTGGGCGGAACAGCCGGTGGCATCGGTGGCCGTGCAATTGTAAGTGCCTGCGGAAAGGCCCGTCAACTGGGCGGTTGTTTCACCTCCTGGCGACCACAGGAGACTGACCGGTGCCGTGCCACCCGCAAGGATGGCGGTGGCGGTTCCGCCACTGGCTCCGGTGCAGGCAACATCCGTGTGCGTAAGCGTGAGCGACAGGTCGCCCACGGACGGCGAAAGCGTGGTGGTTGCCGTGGCCGGACAGGAGTTCACTGCCGTAACCGTGACCGTGTAATCCCCGGGAGCCAGGTTGGTAACGGTCTGCGTGGTGGCCCCGCCCGGTGACCAGTAGTAGTTCACGGGGTTGTTGGTGCCGGTGACCGTGGCGGTGAGGCTGCCGTTGCTTTGCCCACAGGTGGGCTGCACGGCAGCAATGGAAACACCGAGCACGCTGATCTGCCGGGTGGTGGTGCCCGTTGCGCCGCAGGCATCCGTGGCCGTGAGGGTAACGGTGTAGGTGCCCGGGCCTGAGAAGGTATGCGAAGGGTTTTCGTGCACGGAAGTGTTCTGCGGCGAGGACGGGTCGCCGAAATTCCAGGCGAAGGTGGTGGGGCACGGTGTGGACGAGTTGATGAAATCCACGGAATTGCCGGTGCAGTCGCCGCTGAAGTCCGCCACTACCGGGTCCGATTCCCCGATCCAGATGTCATCCACCGCGATACCGTCGTAGTTGTTGCAGGCGCTACCCGCCCCGAAGAAGAAGCGGAAGCGCACGCTGGGCGCATGGGCCAGCCAGCCCAAGCAGTGCTTGGCCGTCACCCAGCCTTGGCTGCCGCCACCGCCCTGGCAGCTCCCTTGGGTAGGCCCCACCCTCCCGCTCCAGCCGTGCTTGGGGCTGATCGAGCTGGGCAGGTTGGTGATGTTGGCGGAATTGAACCAATGCGCCGTGTTGCAGTCCGCCTGTTCACCGAAAGCGCCCACGTTGCTGTACGTGGCCCCCCCGTCGGTGGAATACTGGAAAGTCATGCCGTCGTACTGCCGCTCCACCTCCCAGAAGATCTTGAACGCGATACGTGGTTCGGCCAAGCCGGAGAAATCGAAGCAGGGGCTTTCCAACCAGGAGCGTTCGTTGTTGGTGTAGAATGCACCGGTGAGGCCGCCTACGCACCAGCTCTTGGTGCCGCCGCCCGCTGAATTGATCAAGAGGTGGGCCGGGGTTCCCCATGCCCAATCATTGCCCGTGCCGCCGCTGGTCCATGCAGGCGCTGCCTCAAAATCCTCACTGTAGGGAAAGGTATTGATCAAGGGGCCGCACTGGGCTTGGAGCGCCTGCCACGCCGGCAGCCCGCCGAGCAAGGCCAACAGCAGGAAACAATGCAATGGGCCAGGGGCGCGTTCCATTCGGCAGGGGACGCAAAGATCGGGGTATGCGGCGCATGCCGGAATGAGTTTGGCCCCATTTTTGGCATCCCGCCATGGGCATCAGTGCCCTGCAACAAACAGATCGCCACATGAACTTGAGAAATCTCGCACTTCCGGTATTTGCCGCTGTCTTTTGCACGGCCGACGCCCAAGTTGCCGTAAACCCGCAAATCGGCGCCAACTTCACCCGGTTGACCAACACACCCTCCAATATTGTGTCGTCCGCGTCCTTCGGCTGGCAACTGGGCGCAGACTTCCGCCTCGGCGACCGCCTGTACTTCCAGCCGGGTGCCTTCTTCGGCCGCAGCGCCACGGTGATCAAATTCACTCCGTTGGATACCTCGTTCATCGAGGACAACCTGATCCGAACCACCGCCAAGGTGAAGGCCCTGTTGGGTTACAACCTCATCCACGGCGATGCCTTCCGCCTGCGGGTGAACGCCGGGCCCACCTACGAAGCGTTGCTGAGCGTGGACAGCAAGGACGACAAGATCGCCTTCAACAAAAGCGACTACAACGGCGGCTCCTTCAACCTGGATGCGGGGCTGGGCTTCGATGTGGCCTTCCTCACCTTGGAAACCGGTGTGAGCTATGGCTTGAGCAATGCGTACAAGGACGAGGGCAAGTTCCTGTCGGACAGCAAGTACTTCACCTGGTACGCCACCTTGGGCGTGGTGATCGGCGGCAAGCCGAAATAGGTTCGTTCAACGCACCAGGGTGATCGTGCCGGTACGATCGACCTCCTCACCAGCGTTCGTAGTGGCCCGCAAGACATAAAAATAAGTGCCGGGCGAACAGGGCTCACCGGCAGGCGTGCGACCATCCCAAGTTTGGCGGGGGCGTTCCAGCCATGCCACCAACTGGCCCCAACGGTTGTATAGGTGCAGGTCCAGCTTGTTCACGCCCTCGATCCGGAAGAGGTCGTTTAACCCGTCGCCATTGGGGCTGAAGATGTTTGGGACCAGCAGCGTGTCCGATCCGGAAAGGCAGATCTCCACCACGGTGGTGTCGCTACAACCCTGTGCATTAAAGGCCATCAAGGTTATCGGATAGCAGTCTTTTTCAGTAAAGGTGAACTCGGGTGCTGGCCCGCTGGCGGTGCTGCTATCGGCATCCCCGAAGAGCCAGGACCATTGCGTGGCGCCTTGACTTTCATCGGCGAAATGCACCATATCACCGGGTGCGGGCGTGGATGGAGACCAGGTGAAGGCCGCAACGACGGCAGGTGCCACAATGACTTCGCCGAATGTGGAGGTGACCGGGGGGCAACCGCTGTCGAATTGGGCTTCAACATGAACGGTGTACTGTCCCGGTGCAGCGAAGCAGTGTTGCACCTGGTCGCCGGTGGCAGTATTTCCATCGCCGAAGTCCCAATTGTAGGCATTGTTGCCGGTGGCAGTGGCCGAGAAGGTGACGCAATGTGGCGCGCAACCTTCCAACGCCGTACTTGATAGCGTGAAGGATTGTTCGCTGGGTACCGTAAGAGTTACATGGGCCGGCTCGCCCTCGCAGCCCCTGAGGTCATGCACCTCCACGGTATACACGGTGGTCTCCGTGGGGGAAACAATGGGGCCTTCAGGCGACCAGGTGAAATAATAGCCGGGTGTGCCGCCTGTGGCCATGGCCTGCAATACAGCGGTGCTGCCGGGGCAGATCGTGGTATCGGGCCCGACCGTCAGCACCAGCGGTGAAGGCTCGGTAATGGAAGTGCCACCGGTGAGGGTGCAGCCGTCGGCATCGGTAATGGTGTAGGTATAGCTGCCAGGGGCCAGTCCGGTGATGATGGAATCGGTGCTGCCGGTGGACCAGAGGTAGGTGTATGGCTCCTCGCCGCCGGTGCCTGAGGCGCTGAGTTCCCCATCGGCAGCTCCGTTGCAGCTCACATTGGTGTAATAAGTGGTGGTGTGCATCCAGCGTGGGGTGATGTACGCGGTATCGCTGCCGCATGCGTTGCTCCCCACCACCCAATAGCCCACCGGCCCGGTGATCGCGGCCACGATGGAAGCAGTGGTTTCACCCGTGCTCCACAGGTAGGTATCGGCTCCTGATGCCGTGAGCACACTGGTTTCGAACGAACTGCACAGGGTGGTATCGCCCACAACAGTGACCTGCGGCGTTTCGCCGGTGGTGATGGTGACGGTTGTGCAGATGGAGTCGCCGCAGGCGTCAATGGCACAGAAGCTAAGTTCCACATCGCCGTTGTCGCCGCCGCCAGGTGTGTAGCTCGTGGAGGTGGATTGGGCATTGCTGAAACTGCCCCCTCCCCCGTGCCAAAGCAGGGTGCTGTACGGACCGTTGACACCGGCTTCCAATTGGGCGGAAGCGCCGCACACCACCGGGCCGCCGCCGGAGATGATCGATACCGTGGTTGGCTCGAAGGCCGCCATGCAACCGTGGTTCACGTAGGTGGCGACCGGCGCGCCCGGCCAGGCGAAATTCACCGTGGCGCCGTCGTTCTCTTCGGAAAGCCCACCATAGGTCCCGTAGATGTTCACCAGTAGGTTGGCATCGTAGGTGGCCGTGTCGCCGCAGGCGGTGCCTGTTACGTTGATGCGCAGCCAGCGCATGAGGGGAGCTGCGGGAGTGGCGGTGATCGGCTGGCCCACCAGGTCGTTGTTCTTGAAGTGGCCTTGGCTGTTGCCCGGGGCTTGGAAGATGATGTACAGCGTGTCCGCCAGGGCGGTGAAGGGGTTGGCCTGCACGCACATCGCTGTGCTGGTAATGAAGATCACCTGCTTACCGGCGGGGATCACGCCGGCGGGAGGTTCGATCAAGTGGCCACAACCCTGTATGGTGGCGTTCAATTGGCTGGTGAGCGCGGCCGTGGTTGCGTTCTGCACGATACCCCGGAAGGTGCTGCTGTAGAACTGGAACTGCAGATCGCCCAATGCAATGGCATCCGGCCCGGTGATGAAACGTGCCATCTCATTCATGCCCTCCGTGCTGGACGGGCAGTCGGTGGCGGAAATGCAGGCGTCCACCAGGATGCTCTCGATCTCTAAGCATTTGGTGGGCACTTGGGCATACGCTGGCGTGGCAAGCAAGGCGGCCCATGCCAGGAAAGCCAACGGGAACGTGGCGGGTGGGTGTGGAAGTACGCACATGCTATTGGTCGTTCTGCATGATCGGCCGGTCAACTTGTAGCGCGGGGCCTACCGCATCGGCGCGAATGTATCCGGCTGCCCAACCGCCGGACAGGCCCCTTGCATGATGTTTTCCACCTAGGGCCATGGATGATCGTGGGGTTGTGTGTGGCCATGGGGCTTGAATTGGCCCAGCACCCGCCCCACTGGCGGTGTACGGCAGATGGGGTGATCTTCGATCGCGGATTGGTGTTGCCCCCAACATCCCCTATACTTACGGAGCCAATGATCGGAACCCGCTTTTTGCACGTGGTGCTCGTGTTGCTCCTGTCCCGTGGTGCCATCGCCCAGCGGGCCGTGGTGCCTGCCGGTGGGGAGGCCGGGGGAACGGGCGGCACAGTTAGTTGGACCGTGGGCCAGATCGATGTGATGGCCTTGAGCTCCGCTGGCGGGGTGATGCAGCAAGGGGTGCAGCAACCCGTGGAGTGGCTGGTCACCGATGTGGCGGACCCCGCCGCCGGACTTTCGGGCATTTCAGTGGTGCCCAATCCCGCCCAACATGGGGCTACTTTGCACATTGGGGACGGGGCGGAAGGCTACAACACCTACGTGCTGCTGGATGCCAGTGGCAGAAGGGCCACCTCCGGCGCCTGCACGAATGCGAGCACGTTCATCCCCTTGGCCGGCATGGCCTCGGGCACTTACTACCTGTTGCTCCAAAGCCGGCATGGAACGGCCACCTTGAAGTTGATCAAACGATAGCGAACGATGCGGCATCCGGTTACACTCTGCATATCCCTTCTTTTTTCAGCCTGGTCTTTCACGGTGCAGGCACAAGCACCACAACGGATGAGCTTTCAGGCGGTAGTGCGCGATGCCGCCAATGAGCTGGTGGCCAATGGCACGGTGGGCCTCCGGATGAGCGTTTTGCAAGGGGACGCGAACGGCACGCCTGTGTTTGTGGAAACCCACTCGGGCACCACCAACATGAACGGGCTGGTGACCGTGGAGCTGGGCGGCGGCACAGCCGTGACCGGCAGCATGGGCGGGATCGACTGGGGCAATGGCCCATACTTCCTGCGCACGGAAACCGACCCCACGGGCGGAACCCAATACAGCATCTCCGGGACCAAGGAATTGCTCAGCGTCCCGTACGCCTTGCATGCCGCCAACAACATGCAGGGCCCTGCAGGTCCTGAAGGCCCCCCGGGCACACCCGGCTGCGACATGGTGCGGGCAGGCAACCTGGTGGTGGTGTACACACCCACCAACGCCTATGGATTCTACCAATCCGAAATGAGCGGCAGCCTGAACAACGGCAATTGGAAGGTCACCAGCTTGGAAGGTGACGTGATCGGGGCGGTTGCTTCGGAGAATACCATCGTGGTGTACACCACCACCCATGCCTACGGCCTTTACCAAAGCCAGATGAGCGGCAGTTTGAACACCGGAAATTGGAGCGTGACCACGCTGGAAGGGAATGTGATCGATGCCGTAAGCAACAAGAACCAGGTGGTGGTGTACACCAGCACCAATGCCTACGGATTCTACCAATCGCAATCCAGCCTAAACCTGAACAATGGGGCATGGAAGGTGACCAGTTTGGAGGGCATACCCATGGGGGCCGTGCCGTCGCGCCAGCAGGTTGTGGTGTACACCACCACCCATGCCTACGGGTTCTATCAGGCCCAATCCAGCCTGAGCCTGAACACGGGCAACTGGAGCGTGACCTCGCTTGCCGGCACGCCGGAGGGAGCGCTGCCCACCCGCTAAGCCGGACGGAACAGGGCTGGGCCACGGGGATCTGACCGCTTGGAAGCATGGCCTTTCGCGGTGCGGTTTTTCTTCTACTTTCGGTCTGCCATGAAGAGCCACCTGCCCCCGCTGCACACCATAGCCACCGCTGTTGCCTGCCTGTTCATTTCCGAGGCTCTTGCACAGCCCACGTTCACCAACTCCCCCGCCTTGCTTCCGTTTACCACCCACAGCGGCAACTGCATGGCCGTTACGGACATGAACGGCGATGGGCTGGATGATATCGCCGTGCTGGACAGCAGCCGCTTCCTGCGGGTGATGTACCAGAACATCGACGGTGCCTTCCACGGGTTCAACATCGGCAAGCTGAGCAATGCCGACCAATGGGGAATGGCCGTGGCCGACATGGACAACGACGGCCACAAGGACGTGTTCACCGGGGGCAACGGCGATGGCCAGCATTACCGGCGGATCACCGCCCCCGGTGCGGCCACCTCCGGTACGGCGGAGACCTACGGCATGTTCATGCAGAACATCAGCATTGGTGACATTGACAACGACGGCATGCTGGACGTGTTCGGATGCCACGACACCGGCATGCCGCGCACCTGGATGAACGACGGCAGCGGAAACTTGAGCATAGCCTCCTACATCGACTTTGCCTCGGACCCGCCCAGCGACATGAGCGGCAACTACTGCAGCGTGTTCACCGACTTCAACAGCGACGGCCACCTGGACCTCTTCATCGGAAAATGCAGGCAGGGCGTGAACAACCCGGACGATCCGCGGCGATGGAACCGCATGTTCGCCAACGACGGCACCAACCAGTACACGGATGTGGCCCTGGAGCACGGATTGCAGAACCGGCACCAAACCTGGTCCGCGGATTTCGGGGATTGGGACAACGACGGCGACCTGGACCTGATCGTGGTGAACCACGACCATCCCATGCAATTCTTCGAGAACGACGGGAACGCGAATTTCACCGAGGTGGACGGTACGGACCAAGACATCATCGGGGGCTTCATCCAATGCCATTTCGAGGACTTCGACAACGACGGCTTCCTGGACATCCTGGTGGCCGAATCCGGGGGGCGCTACCTGCAAGGGCACGGGGACGGTACCTTTACACCAGTGCCCATGGCCGCCGTTTTCCCGGGCGGATCCGCGCTGCACAGCTTCGGCATCGGCGACCTGGACAACGACGGGTTCATGGATGTGTGGGCCAGCTATGGCACGGGGTACACCACCCCGGCGTACAACCGGCCCGATCGCCTTTGGCTGAACAACGGGAACGACAACCACTGGCTGAACGTGCGCCTGATAGGGGTGGAAAGCAACCGCGATGCCGTTGGCGCCCGCGTAACGCTCACCACCGCGTTGGGCACACAGGTCCGTGAGGTGCGTGCAGGCGAGAGCTACGGCATCAACAACACCGGTATGTGCCATTTCGGCCTAGCCTCACACACCAGCGTGCCAACCCTGACGGTGAGCTGGCCCAGCGGACAGGTGGACACCTACACCAACATCGTGGCTGACCAGGTGCTCACCTTGGTGGAGGGCACTTGCATAGCTCCGGCAGCCGCGATCAGTGCCAGCGCACTGCACCTATGCCCCACCGGCGGCGCCCCGGTGGTGCTGACGGCCTCCGGCGGAAGCAGCTATGCGTGGAGCACGGGTGAAACTTCGGCTTCCATCGCCGTGGATGCCACGGACTATTACACCGTGGTGGTGGATGGCGGCACCCCCTGTGCAGCCATGGCCAGCCTCTTCATCAGTGAAACACCGGACATCACCCCCGTGATCAGCTCCGATGTATCCTTGGATAATTGCTGGAACACGCCCATCACCCTGGCCAGCACCCCGGCCAACAGCTACTTGTGGAGCACCGGGGAGACCACCCAAAGCATCACTACCACCGAGGAGGGGGATTACACGGTTACGGTGGACGGGACCTGCCCCGGCATCACCTCAGCGCCGGTCAGTATCGTGCATTTGCCCGCACCGCCCGCGCCGGTCAGTGCAGATGTGAACATTGTGGAAGGCACGGCGGCCACCTTGACGGCACAGGGTGACAGCATCGTGTGGTATGCCGCCGTGGATGCCATCGTGCCGGTCGGGACCGAAAGCCCGTGGACCACCCCGGTGTTGGAGGAATCCACGACGTACTGGTGCGCGGAGGCCAGCCAACCTGTGGAACACACCGTGCACGGTGGCATGGCCTCACCCGGAACCAATGCCAGCGCGGAGAACAACAGCGTCTACTTCCCCATTTTCGAATGCTATTACCCATTCCGCCTCAAAAGCGTGCTGGTACGGGCGGACGCTGCAGGGACACGGCTCGTGGGATTGGTGCAATGGCCAGGCGGAACCCCCATTGTGTCCGATGTGTTCGACCTGCCCCAAGGAGAGTCGCGGATCGACCTCAATTGGGATGTGGTTCCGGGGACCTATGGCCTGCGCATGTACGGCGAGAACATTGGCGTAACCTACAACAGCGTGACCAATACCTACCCCTACCCGCTGGGTGAGGTGGGGGCCATCGTCTCCACCACCAACTCCGGCAACGGGGCCACCGGGTACTTTGAGATCTTCTATGATTGGGAGGTGCAGTACACCACCTATACCTGTGAAGGGCCGCGGACGCAGGTGGAGGTCACGGTGTCTCCTGTAGGGATCAATGAACGGGATGGAGGACCGCCCATCCACGTGTACCCGGTGCCGACCACGGGTGCCTTGATGCTGGACCTCGGGGCCATCGACGGTGCCGTGGACCTACAGGTCATGGACATCGCGGGGCGCATCGTGGGCCAGCACCGGTTGAACGGTTCAGGCACGCGGTCCATTGACGTATCCGGATATGCCCCGGGGGAATACCACTTGCGGATAACCGGGGGCGGCCGCAGCGAAAGGCATCGTTTCGTGGTGCACTAGGCCGAACGTGCCCCTGGTCACTGCGCCTGCGGGACCGAATGCCTATGCGTTCCCCAGCGCCTTGGCCCGCTCCCAGTACTCGTCCATCTCGGCCAAGCTCATCTCGCCCAGCTTTTTGCCGTCCTTGCGGGATTCACTTTCCAGGTACTGGAACCGCTGGATGAATTTCCGATTGGTGCGCTCCAGCGCCTCGTCGGGGTCGATCTTCAGGAAGCGTGCATAGTTGACGATGCTGAAGAGGAGGTCGCCCAGTTCATCGGCCTGCTTGTCGGTGCCCGCATCCACTTCCTGCTTCAATTCGGCCAGTTCCTCGTGCACCTTTTCCCACACCTGCCCGGCATGCTCCCAGTCGAAGCCCACCCCGCGCGCCTTGTCCTGGATACGGATGGCCTTCACCAAGCTGGGCAGGCCCCGTGGAACGCCCTGCAACACACTGCGGGGTGCGTCCCCATCCGCATCCTTCTTCTCCTGCAACTTGATCTTCTCCCAGTTGGCTTTTACGTCCTCCTCCCCTTCCACCTTCACATCGCCGTAGATATGCGGGTGCCTGTGGATCAGCTTCTCGCAAATGCCGTTCAGCACATCGGTCATTGTGAAGGCTCCTTTCTCCTCGCCGATCTTGGCGTAGAACACGTTGTGCAGCATCAGGTCGCCCAATTCATTGCGCACCTCCGCCAAGTCGCCCTTCAGGATAGCGTCGCCCAGCTCGTAAGTTTCCTCGATGGTCAGCGGCCGCAAGGTCTCCAGCGTCTGCTTGCGGTCCCAAGGGCACTTGGCGCGCAGGTCGTCCATGATGTCCAAAAGTCGTTTGAAGGCGGCAAGGCGGGGATCCATGGTGCAAGTGTAGCGTATGGCACACTGCCGCAGGGGGGCGCGAGTTAACACCGGCCACCTCACAAATCCGTTCGCTTGCCGGACTGCGGCGTGCCATGCCCCCTACTTTCACCGGCCGCCATGCCCATGAGCACCGACCGCCAGCATACCACCTCCGCCGTCGTCATCATCGGCGTGCTGTTCTTCCTGTTCGGTTTCGTCACGTGGATCAACGGTCCGCTGATCAGCTACCTGAAGATCGTCTGCGAACTGGATTCCGGCGCAGAGCCGTTCTACGTCACCTTCGCCTTCTACATCGCCTATTTCGTCACCGCCTTGCCGATGGCTTGGGTACTGGGTAAAACCGGCATGAAGCGGGGCATGATGTACGGCCTGTTCACCATGGCGCTGGGGGCGCTGCTCTTCATTCCGGCTGCGCAAACCCGTTCCTACGGCCTGTTCCTGGCGGGGCTATTTGTGATCGGCACGGGCCTGTCCCTGTTGCAAACGGCGAGCAACCCGTACATCACCGTGGTGGGGCCGATCGAAAGTGCCGCCGCCCGGATCAGCGTAATGGGCATCTGCAACAAGTTGGCTGGCGTACTGGCCCCATTCGCGTTGGGCGCCCTGCTGCTGGCCGATTCGGATACGCTGCAGGCCGACCTTGAGGCGTTGCAGGGCCCGTTGCTGGCCGCCCGCCTGGACGAACTCGCCCAGCGGGTGGTGATGCCCTATGGCGTGATGGCCGCCTGCTTAGTGGCCTTGGGGCTGATGGTGAACTTCTCCGGGCTGCCCGAACTGGACCCCGAAGTGGACGCGCCGGGCGTGGCCACCGACGGCCGCGGCATCTTCTCCTTCCCCAACCTGGTGTGGGGCGTGCTTGCCCTGTTCCTGTACGTAGGCGTGGAGGTGATGGCGGGCGACACCATCGTGGTGTACGGAACGGCCATCGGCTTGCCTTTGGGCGAGGCCAAGCACCTCACCAGCTACACCATGGCGGGCATGGTGGTGGGCTACGTGCTGGGGATCATGGCCATCCCCCGGTTCATCTCCCAATCCAAGGCACTGGCGGTATCGGCCCTGGCCGGCGTGGTGCTCACCATCGGGGCCACCCAGTTGCAGGGCTATGCCTCGGTGCTCTGCATCGCCGGGCTGGGCTTGGCAAACGCCTTGGTGTGGCCCGCCATCTGGCCCCTGGCCATCAATGGCCTCGGCCGCCACACCAAGACAGGCAGTGCGCTGCTGATCATGGCCATTGCCGGTGGTGCCGTGCTTCCATTGGTATACGGCAAACTGGCGGTGGAACCGGGCATCGGGCACCAGAACGCCTACTGGATGATGGTGCCGTGCTACCTGTTCATCCTGTGGTACGGGATGAAGGGGCACAAGCGGTTGAACTGGTGAGATGGCGGAGGCGTGGACCCCGGATGGCCGGAACTTTTTCATCACCGGGCGGGTGCGTGTTGATCGCCATGGACGCGCGCACCTGCGGGCGCACGATCACCGACCTTTGCGCCGATGCCATTGAATGAGATCGAACGACGATTGCACGCCTGTGAAGCAGCAAGCCGGCCATTGGACCCCCAGATGGCCGATCGGAACCAGTTGGTGAAGGCCGTAACCAGCTACGCCGACGACTTTTTGAACGGATTGCCCGGGCGCAAAGCGTACGAGGCCAGCGGCTATGGCGCCGAGGAAGCTGATGCCGCGTTGGTGCCGGAGGAGAGTGGCACGGACATCCATGCCCTGCTGGAATTCCTTGGGCAACGGGTTGATGGCCCCGGCCTGAATCCCGCTTCGGGCGGGCACTTGGGTTACATTCCCGGAGGGGGGCTCCCCGCTGCGGCCTTGGGCGATTACTTGGCAGCCGTTACCAACCGCTACGCGGGGGTCTTCTTTGCCGGACCCGGCGCGGTGCGCATGGAAAACGCCATGGTGCACTGGGCGGGCGGGCTGGTGGGTTACGAAAAAGGCTTCGGCGGCAGCTTGGCCAGCGGCGGCAGCATGGCCAACCTCACCGCTATCGCCACGGCGCGCAACGCCATGGGCATTAAAGGCCGCCAACTGGAACAAAGCGTGGTCTATTCCTCGCAGCAGGCCCACCACAGTGTGCCCAAGGCCTTGCGACTTACCGGGCTGGGCGAATGCGTCCTGCGCCAAGTACCGTTGGACGACCGGTTCCGCATGGATCCCGCCGCCCTGCGCCAACAAGTACAGGCCGACAAGGAGGCCGGCCTGCACCCCTTCCTGGTGGTGGCCAATGCGGGCAGCACGGATACCGGTGCCGTGGACCCGCTGGGGTCCATCGCCGATATTGCTGCCGAACAGGGGTTGTGGCTCCACGTGGACGCGGCCTATGGCGGCTTCTTCCTGCTTACCGGCCACGGCCGCCGCATCATGCAGGGCATCCACCGCGCCGATTCCGTGGTGTTGGACCCCCACAAGGGCCTCTTCCTTCCCTATGGCACCGGCATGGTGCTGGTGAAGGATATCAACCACCTGCTGCGGGCCAACCGGTATGAGGCCAACTACATGCAGGATGCGCGGGAACAATCCCTGGAGCATTCGCCGGCGGAACTTTCACCCGAGCTGAGCAAGCATTTCCGGGGCCTGCGCATGTGGCTCCCACTGAAACTGCACGGCCTGGCCCCCTTCCGTGCCTGCTTGGAGGAAAAGTTGTGGCTGGCGCGCTACTTCCGCCTCCGGGCACAAGCCATGGGTTTTGAAACCGGACCGGACCCCGAGCTCTCCGTGACCTACTTCCGCTTCGTGCCGCATGGCGGTGATGCCGATGCCTTCAACCAAACGCTGCTGCAAGGCGTGCAACGCGATGGTCGCATCTTCCTCTCTTCCACCGTGCTCAACGGAAAGTTCGTGCTGCGCTTTGCCGCCTTGGCCTTTCGCACCCATCGCCACGAGGTGGAGGTACTGCTGGACGTGCTAAGGAGCTTGCTGAAGGCACAGGGCATGGAGATCCAGGAACGCGCCCCCACCGCTTGACCGTTCACTGCATCAACGCTGCACATGCTTCGCGCAGCACCCCGGCCACCACCACCGGCGGAGCGGCTCAGCGCTTGATCGTGGTGTCGGCAAGTACGGGCAGTGCGGAACTGTAGCCTCCGATCTCGCCGGTTTCCAGCCCCAGCACTACACGTGCGATGCGGTGATGGCGGATCACATAAGAGCATAGGATGCACGGCTCGTGCGTGGTCACCAGGGTGCAGTCCGAAAGATCGGCGCGGCCCAGTAACCTGCGCGCTGCCCGGATGGCCTCCACCTCGGCGTGGCAGGTGACATCGCCCTTGGTCCTGCCCGCTTCGATGCCCTCGGCAACCACCGCACCGTCGCGAACGATAACGCACCCCACGGGCGGGTCGCCGCGCTCCTTGGCCACGCGGGCCAAGCCGATGCACTGGCGCATCCAGCGCTCCAGGTCAGGCTGGTCCTGCGCCCGCTGCCGCAGGCCTTCCCCGCCAACTACGCTGTGCGTTCCGCCAAAAACAGCGGGGGCTACTTGCGGCTTTCCATCGTTCATCCTATTCTGTTCTCCCGCGAAGTCCTCTTCCCGGCGCTCGGCTGTGCCGAGTGCCCTTTCCCTTACGGCCTCCGGCCGTTTCACATGTCCGCATTGAATGTATCCAAGCCAATGTCCGCATGGGCACTGCTGTATGCGTAGTGCTCTGGCAAGGTAACCATTCTTTTTTCCACCCCTAAAACTGCAGCGAGCGTCCACGCTCGTGGCTGGGGGAACTTGCAACGGCTCAATGCGCATGTGCATGGACGTCCGAGCCAGTGAAAATTGCAGGCTCATGCGAGTTGGGGGAATGAGGCGGGCCGGAGGCCCTACAACGCAAGCGCACCCGGTAAAAAGCCGGGCGTGGGCTTTGCGTGGGGACACGCGAGGCACAGCAGGGGCCACGACTTCGAGGAGCACGGCGGCTTCAGCGAATGCTTATACAAAGTGCGCAAGGGCAGTACAGGTACCTGAACGGACACAGGATCCCCGGCCACCACCACCGCTGCCCGTCGTATCCTTGGCCTACGATGCGTTTCACATCCTCAACACTGCCTGCGGCGATCGTCGGCCTCATCCTCTCCTCGTGTACCCATGCGCCCTCTTCCCCCTTCGCCTTCCGCATGGTGTACTACTCCCCCGCCACGGACAGCACCTGGGCCGTGCAGCACCACGTGCGCCAGGTGACGCCCGGCTTCGATGGCGTGGACCCCGACTGGGGCCTCTGGGTACACACCATGCACCGCTTCGTGCCCGAGAACCTGATCGATGCACATCCCGAATACTTCGCCGAGCGCAACGGCGTCCGCATGCCCGATCAGGTGTGCTTCAGCAACCAAGCGGTGCTGCGCATCACCGTGGACAGCCTGCGGGACATGATGCGGCGCAAGCCGAACGCCACGTACTGGAGCGTGAGCCAGTTGGACAACTTCAACTATTGCCAATGCGCGCAGTGCAGCCGCACCGACAGCCTCGAGGGTTCGCACAGCGGCAGCATCATCCGCTTCGTGAACCAGGTGGCGGACAGCTTTCCGGACAAGGTGATCAGCACCCTGGCCTACCAGTACAGCCGCACCGCACCGAAGCTCACCAAGCCGCGGCCCAACGTGAACATCATGCTGTGCAGCATCGAGGAGGACCGCAGCAAGCCCATTGCTTCGCGTGAAGGACCCGGTTCATTCACCGCCGACTTGTACGCCTGGTCGAAGCTCACGCACAACATCATCGTGTGGGACTATGTGATCAACTTCTGGCACCTGCTGGCACCATTCCCGAATTGGAAGGTGCTGCAGCCCAACATCCAGTTGTTCCGCGATGCGGGCGTGCCGATGGTCTTTGAGCAAGGCCTCTCCGGTCCGGGGGGTGAAATGCCTGAGTTCCG
This sequence comes from Flavobacteriales bacterium, assembly GCA_023957375.1. Classification (GTDB taxonomy): domain Bacteria; phylum Bacteroidota; class Bacteroidia; order Flavobacteriales_F; family PHOS-HE28; genus PHOS-HE28. The sequence continues at coordinate 754,446 of JAMLHB010000001.1, forward strand.
CGCCACGCTGCTGGCCGACCTGCTCTGGAACCCCGACCTGAACGTGGACTCGCTGCGCACCGCGTTCATGAACACCTTCTATGGCCCTGCGGCGGGTCCGTATATCGATGAGTACACGCGGCTAATGGAACACGAGCTGGAAAAGAGCGGGCTGCCGCTCACGCTGTACGAGCATCCGCAGGCGCACAAGAACGGCTACCTGAGCCCGGCGAACCTGGCGCGCTACAAGACGCTCCTGACCAGCGCCGAAGCGGCTGCGATGGACGAAGCTCCGCTCTTCCAGCAACGCGTGAAAGCTGCACAACTCCCGCTGATGTACGCCGAACTGGAGATCGCCCGTGCGCTGCCCGGCACGCCGAACGGCCTCTTTGAGAAAAATGCCCACGGCCAATGGCAAGCGAAGTCCTATTACACCACCCTGTTAGACACATTCACGGTGCGCGCCAAGCGCCACGGCAACATCCTGCTGCACGAAACGCGCCTCACGCCCGATGAATACCAGGCGCAGTTCAGTGCCTACCTGCGGAACGGCGTGGTGAACGACCTGGCGGTGGGCAAGAAGATCAGCTTCACCACACCACCCGCCGCGAAGTACACCGGCGGCTCGCCCAACGCACTGGTGGACGGTTTCCGTGCCAGCACCAACTACCAGTTCGCCTGGCAAGGCTGGAGCGGACAGGACCTGGCGGCCGTGATCGACCTCGGCACCGCACAACACGTTTCCTCCGTGGGCATGGGCTTTCTGGAGGACCAGGCCAGCTGGATCTTCCTGCCCAAGGAAGTGCAGGCGGAAACCTCGGCAGATGGAAAACACTGGTCAGCACTGGGGGAACAGGAAATACCACTGGCCAAGCAGGAAGGGCCGCCGAACATCCGGGAGGTCACCTTGCAGGGGCATGCCCGCTCCGCCCGCTACGTGCGCGTCACCGCAAAGAACCTGGGGCCGCTGCCGGCTTTCCACGGAAGCAAGGGAAACTGCTGGTTGTTCTGCGATGAGGTGGTGGTGAGGTGAAATACGGTTCACCACAGAGGCACAGAGGACACGGAGGAATACTGTGGGCAGAAGTCAAGTGCCCTCTGTGTCCTCTGTGCCTCTGTCGTGATGTATTCGCCCGTTCCTCACCGCACCACCACCTCATCCGCGAAGACCCACGAGTTGCCGTCCGCGCCGAGGTGCCATGCAGGAAGCTTCCCGCTGTTGTGCAGCACCGCCCGCACGTAGCGCGCCTTGATCGGCGTTCGTGCAGGCGCGATGAAGTCATGCACTAACGGCCCGGCCTCTTCGATCGGCACCTGGTGGGTGGCTGTGGTGAGCGTCGTCCACGCCTTGCCGTCCCGTGATGTTTCAAAGCTGACGGACTTGGGCAGCACGATCCACGCGCCCACCTGTTGCAGGCACCGGATGCTGATGCCGTGGAGGGTGCGCACGCTATCCATATCGATGGTGATGGTTAGATCCGGCCCCCACCAGCCGTACCATAGGCCGTCGCTGTAGCTGTTTGTGCCGAGCAGGCCGTCCGTGAGGCCGTGTTCGGGATCATGCCCATACTTCGGTGATGGCGTTGGCTCAATGGTCTCCTTCGCCCCCAAGGCCAGGTTATCCGCAATGGTGATGGCGATCGGATCACGTACGGCTTCACCTTTCCATCGCGGCGTAAGGAGCAGGGTTCCGGGTGCTTCCACCCGCAGCGAATCGGTGAATGAGCCGCTACGTTGGTCCATGCGCCATGTTGCATCCATGTCCTTCCGCCCGCATTGTGCTGTGACCAACCAGTTGCGGGGGCCCGGATCGAACGAGACCTCCGAACGGAAGAGGTCCTTGTCCGCCGTAGCGATGATCCACCCCTGCTGCTCCAGCCGCGCAATCTGCGGTGCGGTGCGCTTCCGGATGTCCTCCCCCACCTTGCCGCTCCACATCCGCTCTGCATAGACCTGCATGCGGGGGAACACGTACCAGCCAATGCTCCGCGCATCGATGCCTTCGCTCCACACGGGGCATTCCGCACCGAGTATGCCGCGCGCATCGCCGTCCAGCAACGGATCAAAGGCGATCACCTTGTCCAAGGGCAGGTTGGCGGGTGACGCATCAAAGTAGATCGTGCGGATCATGGCGTTGCCGTTGGCGCGCGCTTTGCGTCCTTGTTCATCACCGCGCCACACCTCCACGATGGCCGTGCTGTCCAGCCCGCCTTCCAGCACCTCATCCCAGCCGATGAGGCGCTTGCCCTTGGTGGCGAGATAGTCCTGCAAGCGTTTCACGGTCCATGCCTGCAACGCGTGTTCATCCTTCAGGTCTTCCTTGCGCATCCGCGCCTGGCAGTCGGGGCAGGCCTGCCAGCGTACCTTGGGCACTTCATCGCCGCCGATGTGGAACCACGGCGCGGGGAAGAGCGGTACCAGCTCGTCCAGCACATCGCGGAAGAAGGTCCACGTGCTGTCGCGGCCCACGCAGTACACATCGTTGAACACGCCCCAGGTGATGGGCACGGGGATGGTATCCTGCCTGCAACCGAGCCACGGATACGCCGCGATGGCCGCCGAGCAATGACCGGGGAACTCGATCTCCGGCACCACGGTGATGCCGCGCGCCGCCGCGTAGGCCACCACCTCTTTGATCTGGTCCTGTGTGTAGAAGCCGCCGTAGCGCGAGCCGTCCGCTTCGGTGCGCCAAGCACCCACGGAGGTGAGTCGTGGGTACTTCTTCACTTCCACGCGCCAGCTTTGGTCGTCGGTGAGGTGCCAGTGGAAGATGTTCAGCTTGAGCGATGCCAGCACGTCCAAGTAGCGCTTGAGAAAATCAACGGAATAGAAATGGCGGCACACGTCCAGCATGGTGCCGCGCCATGCGAAGGCCGGTGCGTCCTGGATGTGGACCATGGGCCAGTACCAAGTGCCGGTGCTGTCCTTTGCGGCGAGCTGCCGCAGGGTTTGCGTGGCGTTGAGGGCGCCTTGCCGCGTGGCCGCATCAATGGTGACCTTGTCCTTCTCCACCGTGATCGCGTAGCCTTCTTCACCTTGTGCGGTATCGCGCTGGAAACGCACGCTGTGCAGGATCTCGTCCTGGTTGCGGGCCAATGCATCGTTCGCTACAAGGTCCGATCGCAACATCCTCCCCCACCCTTGTGCGCCTTCGCCTTCGATCACACTGACCTGCTTCAGGGGGAAAGTGCCCTCTTTCAACTCGTTTGCTGTTGGCCAGGGGACCAGCGCCGGTTGGGCAAACAGCACCATCGGCAAGCAACAAACGATACCGGTGAGCAGGCGGCGGAATGGCATGCGAAACGTGGATGGGCCTTGCCTTTGTGCGACACCCTTCGGGGTCGTGGATCCTTGTTTGCCTGCTGCTACGCTATGTGACCCCGTTGGGGTCAGCGATTGATTCACCTTGCGATCGATCATTTTTTCAATGGCCATGATCACTGTACTTCACCATGCCGCAAGGTGCGATAAACCTTGATCTGCTTGGCGACCCTGAAAGGTGTCTCACAGCGTAGCAACGCATCCGTGCCCATTCATTCGGCCCCGAAGGTGGTCGCACATTCACCGTGCCCATGCGTTCAAGCAAGCCAACATGTTCATCATCCTCCACATCATCGATCAATTGAACCCGCCTTGCCCGCGGTACAGCTTCACCGGCCCGTCCAGCTTCAGTTTCAGCACGGTCATCCATGGGTCCTTGGCTTCTTCCGGCACATCCACAAAGACCAGCCCCGGCACCTTGCTCCAGCTGATCTTGCCCACCACGCGGTGCGTGAGCGCGATCGGCTTGCCCATCACTTCCGCGGAAAGGACCTTGTTGTCCAAGCCCTTGATCAGCGCACTGCCGCCCGTGCCACCGGGCAGGAAGAGAAAAAGCGTGGTGCTGTCCTTGCTCAAGGTGGTGGGCCCGTAGAAGTGGCCGTTGGGCAGCCCGGCCACGGTGCCGTAGATCGCTTCGGCATGCGCGCCGGTCCACTGGCCGATCTCCTCCAGCAGCTTCACCTGGCCGGGCGGGATGGTGCCGTCCTCCTTGGGGCCGATGTCCAGCAGCAGGTTGCCGCCGTGGCCGATCACATCGGCGAAGATGTGGATGAGGTCGTGTGTGCTTTTGTACACGGTGTCCTGCGGTTGCCAGCCCCAGTTGTCGTTGCTGGTGAGGCAAAGCTCCCACGGCCCGGGTGGCGTTTCGATCGGGATGTTCTGCTCCGGTGTGGCGTAATCACCATAACCCTGCAAGCGCCCATTGATGATGGCCTTCGGGTTCTTTGCGAGGATCACCGCCCGGATCTTCGCGGCCTCCCATTCCCCGGCACTGTGCTCCCAATCGCCGTCAAACCAGAAGAGGTCGGGATTGAACAACGTGGACAACTCAGCGATCTGGCCTTGGTTGTATTGGCTGAAACGCTGCCAGCGCGCGGGATCATCGGCGATCTTGTAGCGGGAACTGTCGCGCAGGAAGCCGGGATAATCCGGATCGCTCCAGTCGATCAGCGAGAAATAGGCACCGCACTTGATGTCACGCTTGCGCAGCTCGGTGAAGAACGGCGAGATCACATCGCGGCCACAGGGTGAAGCGGCCACCACCGAGAGCGGCTTCTTCCTGCCGCCCGGCGCCAGCTGGGTGTCGTAGAGCGCCACGCCGTCGTGGTGCTTGGTGGTGATCACGGCATACTTCGCGCCGCTCTTTCGGATCAGCTCCGCCCAAGCCGCCGGATCGTAGTGCTTCGCCGTGAAGCCCTTGATCTGTTGCATGTAGTCGGCATGCGGCATGGCGCCGTTGTGGAAGCTCCAACTCTCCCCCACGCCCTTCACGCTGTAGATGCCCCAGTGGATGAAGATGCCCAGCTTGGCATCGGTGAACCACTGGAGCTTGGCAGCAGTGCCGGTGGTATCGAAAAGCGGCTTGTGCTGCGCGAAAAGCGCACACGGGCCGAGTGACAGGAATAACCAGATGTAACGCACGGGTCGAAAATAGCTTGGGATGGAACACACACCTGCATGCCCCTACCTTCGCACCAACCCGCCGCCATGCGCTTCCACACCCGCAAATGGATCAAACCCGAAGACCTCAACGCCAACGGCACCCTCTTCGGCGGGCGCCTGCTGGAGTGGATCGATGAGGAGGCCGCGCTCTATGCCATCATCCAGCTGGAGAATCCACGAACGGTGACCAAGTTGATCAGCGAGATCGATTTCGTGAGCTCCGCCAAGCAGGGCGACATCATCGAGATCGGCATCGAACCCGTGAAGTTCGGCAACTCCTCCCTCACCCTGCGCTGCGAAGTGCGCAACAAGATGACCCGCAAGACCATCATCACCATCGACCGCATTGTGATGGTGAGCATGGATGAGCATGGGCGCCCCCACGCCCACGGCAAGACGAAGGTGGAATACGTGAAGGACCGGCTATCGGAGAAGTGAACGTTTCCCCCCAGTCCGTAGCGTCCCCGCTTGACCAGGGCGATCGCCTCTTAATGCTGCACCTGGCGGCGCTTATCAAATACTTGGGCGAACCACGCCCCGGTGAATACCGGGGCCACACGGATGGACACGGACCGCGAACGTCTGCGGGTGTCTGACGCAAAGTCGTGGCCCACTTCCTGCATCGCGCTTTTATCCGTGTTCATCGGCGTGCATCCGTGGTTGAAAATTCAGGAAAGTCGCGACCGCAGGGCGCGCAAGAGGCGATAGCCCTAACCGCTCGCCTCTCCTTCCCGTCCACGGCCCGTACCTTGCGCTCCCTGCCGAATTTCCGCCGGCAAGTAATGAACCTGAACAGCACAAAGTATGACCAACGCAGCCGTCCGCGCCCTTGAGCCCAAGGCCATCTGGAACCATTTCGCCGACCTCAATGCCATTCCCCGCGCCAGCAAGAAGGAAGCGCGCGTAACGGCGTTCATGAAAGCCTTCGGCGAAAGCCTGGGCCTGCCCACCCACGTGGATCATGCCGGTAACGTGATCATCAAGAAGCCGGGCACCAAGGGCCGCGAGAACAAGCCCGCCGTGGCCTTGCAGGCGCACCTGGACATGGTTCACCAGAAGAATGCCGACACCCACTTCAACTTCGATACCGACGGCATCAAGATGAAGGTGGACGGCGACTGGGTGAAGGCCGAAGGCACCACCCTCGGCGCGGACAACGGCCTGGGCGTGGCCAGCATCATGACGCTGCTCGCCGCCAACGACATCCCCCACCCGCCCATCGAAGCGCTCTTCACCATCGATGAGGAAACCGGCATGACCGGCGCCTTCGAGCTCAAAGGCGGTCTGCTCACCGCTCCGGTGCTGCTGAATTTGGATACCGAGGACGACGACGAGCTCACCATCGGCTGCGCCGGCGGCGTGGACGTAACGGCCAAGGGCACTTACGCCTCGGAAGCCGCCCCAGCCGGCAGCAACGGCTACATCATCAGCGTGAAAGGCTTGAACGGCGGCCACTCAGGGGCGGAGATCCACTTGGGTTTGGGCAATGCCAACAAAATCATGAACCGCGTGCTGCTGCTGGCCCAGGAACATGGCACGCGCGTAGCCAGCGTGGACGGCGGGGGGCTGCGCAACGCCATTCCCCGCGAAAGCAAGGCCGTGATCGCCCTGCCCACCGGCAACGAAAAAACCTGCACCGAAGCGCTGAAGAAACTGGAGGCCGACCTGAAGGCCGAATACCGCACCACCGACCCTGGCCTGAAGGTGGAACTGGCCAAGGCCGACCTGCCCGCCAAGGTGATGGCCGCCAAGGACCAACAGGCCTTCCTCCTCGCCGTGCAAGCCTGCCCGGACGGCATCTTCCGCATGAGCCCCGATGTGCCCGGCTTAGTGCAAACCAGCAACAACACGGCCCGCGTGCAATTGGCCGATGGCGCGTACACCGTGATGTGCCTGACCCGCGGCTCGGTGGAAAGCGAGAAGATGGACCAGGCCGAAACCATCCGCGCAGCCTTTGAGCTGATCGGCGGCACGGTGGAATTCACCGGCGGCTACCCCGGCTGGGTACCGAATCCCAGCGCACCCATCATCCACCTGATGGCGGACATCTACCAAGAGCTCTTCAACAGCAAGCTGAAGGTGCTGGCCATCCACGCCGGACTGGAGTGCGGCATCATCGGGCGCAACTACCCCAAGATGGAGATGGTGAGCTTCGGCCCCACCATCAAAGGCCCGCACAGCCCGGACGAGCGTGCCAACATCAAGAGCCTGCAAAAGTTCTGGAAGTACCTGCGGGTGGTGCTGGAGCGGCTGTAAGGAACACCATTGACCATCGGGAAGAGACCTGAATTGTAAATGGAGCGGACAGTGCGCATCACCACCCTGAAGGCGAAAGGGACGGATGCCTCCTATTGGATGAAAAAGACACCAGCCGAGCGTTTGGAGGCCGTGGAATTCCTGCGCCAACAGTGGATGGGACCGGACCATGCTGAGCAAAGACTTCAAAGAGTTTGTGTCATTGCTCACAAGAGCACGGCGTTGAGTACATGATCGTTGGCGGCTATGCTGTCGGCGTTCATGGCTACCCGCGCTACACGGGCGACTTGGATACCTGGCTGAATCCCGCACCCGACATTGCCATGCTGGCACTGAAGGCCATTGCGGCATTTGGCTTCAGCTCATTCAAGCTTACGGTGGAAGACCTGACCAAAGAGGGGAATGTCATCCAATTCGGACAGCCTCCCCTTCGCATTGACCTGCTCACCGCCATCGATGGTGTCCAGTTCGGGCAGTGCCACGCCAACAGAAAAGAAGTGATATTCGACGGATTGGCCATGAATTTCATCGGCTACCATGACCTTGTGAAGAACAAGAAGGCCTCAGGTCGACATAAGGACTTGGACGATCGGGAGAATATTTCACCAACGTGAAGGCCGGGCGGGTCCCCCACCATCAAAGGCCCGCACAGCCCGGGCGAGCGCGCCAGCATCAAGAGCCTGCAGAAATTCTGGAAGTATCTGCGGGTGGTGCTGGAGCGGCTGCGAATTGGCGTTGCAAGGGCAGCTGTGATGTAACTTCGCCCATCACCCAGCGCCCCATGAACCAACGCACGTATCGCATCCTGCTTACCCAGGAGCCTGAGGGTGGATACACGGTGAATGTACCGGCACTTCCTGGATGCATCACGTATGGCAATGACATCGCGCACGCCATGACCATGGCCCGCGAGGCCATTGAATTGTACGTGGAAACGCTGCAAGCCGAAGGTGATTTAATCCCTGACGACAGCCGTACCTTGGAATATTCATTGGTCGTGGGCCTGTAGGATCCAATGACCCGGATCCCGGCCATGACCCCGGCAGCACTCGTGCAGCTACTTCAGAAGCACGGGTTTGAGTTTGTGCGTTCGAAGGGTTCCCACCAGATCTTCAAGAACAGGACCACCAGGAAAATGACCATTGTACCCATGCACAAGAGTGATCTTCCAAAGGGTACGTTGCTCGCCATTTTGAAGCAAGCGGGAATTGATAAGGAAGAACTTCTGTAGCAGGCCCTGGTCCATCGGCGATTTGGATGTTTGGTCGGATTCGGTTCCTGAGGATGCCGTCAACAGGAAGTGCTGGTGCGGCGATGGTGCGAGCCCGCATATACCACCAGGGGTTCGCATCCCTGCGTCGTACCCCGGTCTTGTCCCCCGTTGATAAATTGTCTTGCCCTTGCCCCTGCTTGGCTTTCGCGGATCGAACCCCCAAATGTGGATAACTGGCCCCCCCTTGCCCTTGGCCTGCGGGGTACCTTCGTGGCCCTCTCGCCATGCAGTTCTCCCACCTTCACGTCCACACCCAATATTCGTTGCTGGACGGTGCCAGCAACATCGCCTCCCTCTTCAAAAAAGCCGCTGCCGACGGCCAGCCCGCCGTGGCCATCACCGACCACGGCAACATGTTCGGCGCCTTCAAGTTTGTGGCCGAGGCCGGCAAGCATAAGAACGACGACGGCAGCCTGAAGGTGAAGCCCATCGTGGGCTGTGAATTCTACGTGGTGGCGGACCGCACCCGCAAGCAGTTCACCCGCGAGGAGAAGGATAAGCGCTTCCACCAGCTGATGCTGGCCAAGAACGCCGAGGGCTACAAGAACCTCAGCAAGCTCTGCAGCCTGGGCTTCATCGACGGATACTACAGTAAATACCCGCGGATCGACAAGGAACTGATCCAGCAATACCACCATGGCCTGATCGCCACCACCTGCTGCCTGGGAGCCAGTGTGCCCCAGGCCATCCTCCGTGGGGGAAGCGACCTGACCAAGGCCGAGGAGGAATTCAAGTGGTGGCTCGACCTCTTCGGCGAAGACTACTACGTGGAGGTCCAGCGCCATGGCCTACCGGAGCAGGACCAAGTGAACGCCGTGCTGGTGCAATGGGCCCGCAAGTACAATGTGCCCTTGATCGCCAGCAACGACAGCCACTACACCGACCAGGAAGACAGCAACGCACACGACATCCTCCTGTGCGTGAACACCGGCGAGAAGCAGTCCACACCCATCGCCACCGACGAGGACACCTCCACCAAGGGCAAGCGCTTCGGCTTCCCCAACGACCAGTTCTTCTTCAAGACCAAGGCCCAGATGGCCCGGGCCTTCCACGACCTGCCCGAGGCCTTGGACAATACCGGCCGGATCGTGGACAAGGTGGATGTGCTGAAGCTCAAGAAGGACATCCTGCTGCCCAACTACCAGCTGCCCGCCGGCTTCAACGACCAGGACGAATACCTCCAGCACCTCACGTACGAAGGAGCCATCAAGCGGTGGCTTGCCGGCCAGGGCGGCATCGATTCCCTGGACCCGAAGATCAAGGAGCGGCTGGATTTTGAGCTGTTCACGATCCGTACGATGGGCTTTGCCGGCTACTTCCTCATCGTGCAGGATTTCATCAACGCCGGGCGCCACATGGGCGTGCTCATCGGCCCCGGCCGCGGCAGCGCCGCAGGCAGCGCGGTGGCCTACTGCATCGGCATCACCAACATCGACCCCGTCAAATACGATCTGCTCTTCGAGCGCTTCCTCAATCCGGACCGCAAGAGCATGCCCGATATCGACACCGACTTCGACGACGAGGGGCGCCAGCGGGTGATCGACTACGTAGTGGAGAAGTACGGCAAGAACCAGGTGGCCCAGATCGTCACCTACGGCAGCATGGCCGCAAAAAGCAGCATCCGCGACGTGGCCCGCGTGATGGACCTGCCCCTTTCCGAAGCCGACCGCTTGGCCAAGCTGGTGCCCGAGCGGCCCGGCATCCACCTGGGCCGCCTGCTGCATGCCCCCATCGAGGGCGACGGCGGCCTGAAGCAGAAGGAGGGCTTGGGCAGTGACGAGCTGGCCAGCGTGAAGCAGCTCCGCGAGATCCTGGAGAGCGGCGAACCTTCCGCAGACATCCTGCGCGATGCCGAGAAGCTCGAAGGTTCCGTGCGTGGCACCGGGGTGCATGCCGCCGGCATCATCATCGCGCCGGAAGACCTTACGGGCATCATGCCCGTGTGCACGGCCAAGGATTCCGACCTGTTGCTCACCCAGTACGACGGCCGGGTGATCGAGGATGCCGGAGTGATCAAGATGGATTTCCTGGGCCTGAAGACCCTTACCATCATCCGCGACGCCTTGCGCATGATCAAGGCCAACCACGGAGTGGACATTGACATCGACGACATTCCGCTGGACGACCCCAAGACCTTCGACCTGTACCAACGCGCCGAGACCAACGGCACCTTCCAGTTCGAAAGCACGGGCATGCAGAAGTACCTGCGCGAGCTCAAGCCCGACCAGTTTGCCGACCTCATCGCCATGAACGCCCTGTACCGCCCGGGGCCGTTGGAGTACATCCCCACCTTCATTAAGCGCAAACAAGGCCTGGAGCCCATTGTGTACGACCTGCCCGAGATGGAGGAGCTCCTGAAGGAGACCTACGGCGTTACCGTGTATCAGGAACAAGTGATGCTGCTGAGCCAAAAGCTGGCCGGGTTCACCAAAGGCGATGCCGACGTACTGCGCAAGGCGATGGGCAAAAAGGACCGTGACACGCTGGACAAAATGAAAGGCAAGTTCCTGGCCGGCACCAGCGAGCGCGGTTTCGATGCCAAGGTGTGCGATAAGGTATGGACCGACTGGGAGGCCTTCGCCCAATATGCGTTCAACAAATCGCACAGCACCTGCTATGCGTTTGTGGCCTATCAGACCAGTTGGCTAAAGGCCAACTACGCGCCCGAGTTCATGGCGAGCGTGCTCACGCACTCCGGCGGCCAGATCGACAAGATCACCTTCTTCATGGAGGAATGCCGCCGCATGGGCATCCCCGTGCTGGGGCCGGACGTGAACGAGAGCGAGCTGCAGTTCAGCGTGAACAAGCAGGGCCAGATCCGTTTCGGCCTGGGTGCCGTGAAAGGCGTTGGGGCTTCGGCCGTGGAGGCCATCGTTTCCGAACGGGAAGCCCAAGGGTCGTACAAGGATGTCTTCGACCTGGTGCGCCGGGTGAACCTGCGTGCCGCCAACCGCAAGGCCCTGGAGAGCTTGGCCGATGCCGGTGCGTTCGACGGCCTGCCACACACCCACCGGGCCCACTTCTTCCATAGCCCGGGCGAGGGCAAGCCAACGTTCATGGAAACCCTGGCCCGCTACGGGCAGCAAAGCCAAGACAGTGCGGACAGCGCCCAAGTGAGCATGTTCGGCGAAACCGAGGAAGGAGCCATGATCCCCGAGCCGCCGATCCCGGCCATTGAACCTTGGAGCGCGCTGGAACAACTGCACCGCGAAAAGGAGGTCATCGGCTTCTACCTCAGCGGCCACCCGTTGGACGATCACCGGCTCACCATCCGCTACCTGTGCAATACCCGCTTGCCGCAGCTCGAAGACCCTGCAAGCCTCATGGGCCGCGAACTGTGCATGGCCGGGATCGTCACCAAAGCGGAGCATCGGATCGCCCGGAGCGGCAAGAACTTCGGCACGTTCACTTTGGAGGACCAGGAAGGGAAGCACGACTTCATGCTCTTCAGCGAGGATTACGTCAAGTTCGGGATGTACCTGCAAACCGGCATCCTGCTGCTGGTGAAGGGCCGCACGGAAAAGCGCACCTGGGGCCGGGATGAAGGGCAAGTGGAATTCAAGATCGCCAGCATCGACCTGCTAAGCGATGCGCGGGAGAAATATTTGACCAAGCTCACCGTGCAGATCGAGGCCGCCCGCGTGAATGCACAACTCAGCCAGGAATTGGCGGAGATCTTCTCACTTAATACCGGGAACTGCAGGGTGATCGTTTCCCTGCTCGACCGCGAGGAACAGTTCCACGTGGATGTGCCCTGCAAAACCAAGCAAATAAACATGACTGCCGATCTGGCGAACCGCTTGGATGCCTTGGCCGACGTGAAATGGACCCTTAGCTGACCAAGTGACAGTTGAAAAGTGTTCGGCAAGAAGATTGTGATGCGGGGCGCGATCACCAACTTGGCCTCCACACCCAGGAGAAACACGGAATAACAAAGCGCCCGGCGCACAAACACAACAGAAAACATGGCAATTGAACTGACCGATAGCAATTTTGAGGAACTCGCCTTGAAGAGCGATAAACCTGTAATGGTGGACTTCTGGGCCGAATGGTGCGGCCCCTGCCGCATGGTGGGCCCCGTGGTGGAGGAAATCGCCAAGGACTACGACGGCAAGGCCGTGGTGGGCAAGGTGAATGTGGACAACAACCCGCAGGTGGCCATGAAGTACGGCATCCGCAGCATCCCCACCATCCTCTTCCTGAAGAATGGCGAGGTGGTGGACCGCAGCGTGGGCGCGGTGCCCAAGTCGGTGCTTACCGGCAAGCTGGAAGGGCAACTCGCCTGAGCCGCTGGCCCTATCGGCAAAAAGCCTGACGGGGAACCGTCGGGCTTTTTGTTTCACGCCCGGTGCCTGCGCCGTGTGGCACAAAGCCCCCGTCAATCCGCAAACTGTAGCTCGTACAGCTTCCGGTAGGCGCCGTTCATCGCCAACAATTCCTGGTGGTTGCCCTGTTCAATGATGCGGCCAGCGTCCACCACCAAGATCCGGTCGGCCTTCTGAATGGTGCTCAGGCGGTGGGCGATCACAATGCTGGTGCGCCCCTGGGTGATCTTGTCGGTGGCTTTTTGGATCAGCTGCTCACTGTGGCTGTCCACGCTGCTGGTGGCTTCGTCCAGTACGAGCACTTTGGGTTCGTTCACGTAAGCCCGCATGAACGCCAGCAACTGCCGCTGCCCCACGCTGAGGATGGCCCCACGCTCGCGCACACTGGTGTCGTAGCCCTGGGGCAGCTGCATGATGAACTCATGCGCCCCCACGGCCTTGGCGGCATCCTCCACCACTTGCCGGCTGATGGAGCCGTCGTTCATGGTGATGTTGTTGTGCACCGTGTCGCTGAACAGGAACACGTCCTGCAGCACCACGGAGATGCTCGTGCGCAGTTCGTCCAAGCGGTATTCGCGGATGTTGTGCCCGTCCAGCAGCACCTCCCCCTTCTGGTATTCGTAGGCCCGGCTGAGCACGTTGGCAATGCTGCTCTTGCCGCTTCCGGTGGCCCCCACCAGGGCGATCATCTGCCCGGCCTGCGCCTTGAAGCTGATGCCCTTGAGGACGTATTCGTCTTCCGTGTAGGCTAACCAGAGGTCCTTGAATTCGATCTCGCCCTTCACCCCTGCCGTGGGCAAAGTGCCCTTGGCCTCCATGGCCTCTTCGGTGTCCAGCACACTGAAAACGCGTTCGCTGCCCACCATGCCCATTTGCAGCACGTTGAAGCGGTCGGCCAACTGCCGCACCGGGCGGTAGAGCATATTGATGAACTGGATGTAGGCGATCAGTTCGCCGAAGGTGGCCACCCCCTGCAGTACGTCACCCACGCCCAACCAGATCAGGATGGCCAAGGAAACGGCGCTCAGCACGTCCACCACGGGGAAGAACACCGAGTAGGCGAAAACCGAGCGGATGTGGGCGGTCCGGTGCTCGCGGTTGATCTGCTTGAATTTGTCGAATTCCTGCCGTTCACGCCCGAAAAGTTGCACAACGGCCATGCCCTGGATATGCTCCTGCACGAAGGCGTTCAACCTGGCCACTTGGTTGCGAACCGCGATGAAGCTGCGTTGGATGGCGTTCTTGAAGATGCGGGTGGCCCACAGCAGCAGCGGGATGGGAACCATGCTCCACAGCGCCAACTCCCAGTTGTAGGCGAACATCACGATCACCACCACCACCAACTTCAGCAGGTCGCCCATGATGCTCAGCAGGCCCTGGGAGAAGATCTCCTCAATGGTCTCGATGTCGCTCACTACGCGCGTCACCAGCGTGCCGATGGGCGTGCGGTCGAAGTAGCGCATGCGGAAGGTGGTGATCTTGGCGAACAACGCCTGCCGCAGGTCGATGGTGACGGTTTGGCCGAGCCAGCTGGTCCAATAGGCCTGGTGGAACTGCACGAAGGCCTCCAAGGCCATCAGGCCGGCCAACACGCCCATGAGGATGTACAGGCCCTGCAGGTCGCCCTTGGTGGCGTAGTCGTCCACCATCATGGCCATCAGCACGGGCCGCACCACACCTAACAGGGAAAGCAGGATGGTGAGGGCGAACGTGGTCCAGAACAACCGCTTGTAGGGCTGCACGAAGGCCATCACCCGCCGGAACAGGCCCACGTCGAATGCCTTGCCCCGCGCGCCGCTCATGCCTGCCCGCCGCCAAGGAACGGATATTCGATGCGTGAGAGGTAGAGTCCGCAGGCGGGCGCGCTCTTGCCGGCCATGCTGCGGTTATTGGAGGCAAGCACTTCGGCCATGTACCGGGCCGGCCAATCTCCCTTGCCGATGCGGATGCTGGTGCCCACGATGGCACGCACCATGTTGCGCAGGTAGCGGTCCGCCGTGATGGTAAAGCGGTAACCAGCCTCAGTTACGGTCCATTCCGCCTGCCGCACCTCGCAAATGGGCGTGCGATTGTCGCTGCCGGTGCGCTGGAAGCAGCTGAAGTCCTGCTTGCCGATCAGAAAGCGGCACGCTTCGTTCATGGTGTCCACGTTCAATTCCGGCCGGAGCAGGTACGACCGGTTGTGCAGGAACGGATCCTTGCGGCGATGGATCAAGTACGTGTACTCCCGCTCCGTGGCGGAGAAGCGGGCATGGGCCATGGCATCCACCCCGAATGTCCGCTTCACCGCGATCGGCGGGGGGAGCAGGCTGTTCATGGCCTGAGTGAACGCATCGGGCGCGGCAAGCGGTTGCTCCGTTTCGAAGTGCAGGAAATAGTTGGATGCGTGTACGCCGGTGTCCGTGCGGCCGCAGCCTACCACCGTCATGTGCGGCGCGCGCAGTTTCAGCCGGAAGGCACGCTCCACTTCTTCCTGCACGGAAGGTGCCGCCAATTGCCGCTGCCAACCCCGGTACGGGGTGCCGTCAAAGCAGAGTTCCATGAAGTAGCGCGGCATGCAGTTTTCGGGCGGCCCGGCAATAAGGCGATCGGAAGATCGGCGCCGGTCGGCAAAAATAGCCCGACGGCGTGGCCGATCTTCGCCCCATGAAGCGGATCGGCCTGTTGAGCGACACCCACGGTTGGCTGGACCCGCGCCTGAGAGAGCACTTCGGTGCCTGCGACGAGGTCTGGCACGCCGGCGACATCGGCACGGTGGAAGTGGCCGATGAACTGAAGCGTTGGAAGCCCCTGCGCGCGGTGCATGGCAACATCGACGGCACGGCGCTGCGCGCCGAATTTCCCGCCGACCTGCGATTTGCCGTGGAAGGCGTGAGGGTGTGGATCACGCACATCGGCGGCAGGCCGCCGCGCTATGATGCAGCGGTACGGGATGAATTGAAGCGCGATGCCCCCACCCTCTTTATCTGCGGCCACTCCCACATCTGCATGGTGAAGTTCGACCCGGCATTGAACATGCTGTACATGAACCCCGGGGCAACGGGCAGGCACGGTTGGCACAAGGTGCGCACCGCGTTGCGCTTCAGCATCGACGCTGGGAAACTCAAAGACCTGGAGGTGATCGAGCTGGGGGGACGGGGAGCAGTGTGAAGTGGGCAGGGGGCAGTGGGCAGTAGGCAATAGGCAGTGGGCAGGGAGCAGTACTGCCATCTGCCCACTGACGACTGCCCACTGCCCCCTGCTGTTTATCAACACAAGCTACCGCAACCGGTCCATGCTCTTGATCAGTGCTTCGTCCTTGCGGATACCTCGGATGGCCAACAAAACGAAACCTGCCATCACCAACGGCAGGATGGCGGAGAGCCCATAGCGGTTGACCACCTCCCCGCCCTGTTCCAGGTAGGCGCGGATGGAGTTGTCCGTGATGAAGAAGAACACCTGCACGGCGAGCAGCAGCAGATTGACCATGCCAGCCAAACGCACTTGCCGCACCCGGTTTTTGTACAGAAAGGCCACCACCACCAACAACACCGCCAACAGGGCGATCACGGCCGCAAACGGGATTTTCAACTGTGCATCCACCACCTCGGTCCCGTCACCGGTGAAAAAACCGGTGGTTCGGAACACGAAGGTCTGTTCCCCCCGTGTGAAAGTGTCCACCGGAAAGAGGAAGGTGAGCAGCCCGCAAAGCGCCGCCAGCAAGAGGAAGATCGTTTGTTTGCGTTGGAACATGTGCACAGGAACTGCGCCGCGAAGATCGCTTGCCGGGCGCAACCTCCGAAACATGGGCTAGGCGGGTGGCGTAAAAATCCTCCGCCGGAAGCGGGCCGCGCATTATTATTGCACCGTCTTTCGCCTGCTGGCGCTTCCTTGAAGTGGTCGGCGCATCATCCGAAACCGACACCGATCGTCCTTTTATCGAGCCCTTGCGGCAGGATGTGGCCACCGCGCCGCATCACACCGAACACTTATTGAAATGTCCGAGAAAACAGCCCTTGAGGCCCTGAAACTGGCCGAATTGCGCGATATCGCCAAGCATCTCAAGCTTCAGAAGTACGAGAACCTGAAAAAGCAGGACTTGATTGCCAAGATCCTTGAATCGGGCAAGGAGATCCGCCCGGAGCCGACGGTTGACAACCGGGATACGGACGCCATTGCCGAACTGGCGGTGGAGGATGAATTGCCGGACCCAGAACCCGATCCCGAACCGAAGGGTGGGAACGACGACGACGATGATGACGACGACGATGATGACGATGAGGATGATGACGATGACGACGATGACGATGACGACGATGATGAGGATGGTGAGGATGGTGAGGATGACGAGGATGACGGAGATGCCCGGAATGCCGGAAGCGATAGCCGGGCACCGGGTGATGATGCCATGAAGGTTCCCGCCAATACCTCGCCCAAGCAACAACCCCGGGACGTGGAGGCCACGCCCCCTCCGGGCAGGGCCCCGGTTCCATCAGGTGGCGGACACGGACAAGCAGATCGACAAAAGGAACACCCGGACGGCCTCCATGACCGCTTTGTGCCCAGGGACAACCGGGAGCGCAAGGGCCGAAGGCCCCGGATCGAACCCGGTAGGCAACAGGAGGGCCGCCAGGAAGGGGCCCGGGAAGAAGCCAGTGCCGCACCAGGCACGCAGCAACCGGTGACGGGGGTTGGCCAAGGCGGGCCGCAACGCCCCTTGGAACCCAAGCCCGAAAGCAAGCCCAGTGACGAGCAGAAACACCGTGACCAACGGGATCAGCGGGAGCGGCAGGGCAATCCCGGGCGCGATCCCCAACGGCACGACCAACGCGGACATGAGCGCCAACAACAGCCGCCACCGCCGGCGTTCGATGCGTTTATTGAAACCGACGGCGTACTGGAGGTAATGCCCGAGGGCCATGGCTTCCTGCGCAGCAGCGACTACAACTACCTGCCCTCGCCGGACGACGTGTTCGTGGCCCAGCAGATGATCAAGCAAACCGGGCTGAAAACGGGTGACACCGTGCACGGCTATGTACGCCCGCCCCGCGACCAGGACAAGTACTTCGTGCTGGTGAAGGTGGAAAGCATCAACGGACGCGAGCCTGAGTGGTCGCGCGACCGTGTCCCCTTCAAGTTCCTCACGCCGCTGTTCCCGGACGAGAAGTTCGACCTCACCACCAAGGGCGGCAACCTCAGCACCCGCGTGCTGGACCTCTTCGCCCCCATCGGCAAGGGGCAGCGCGGCCTGATCGTGGCGCAACCCAAAACGGGCAAGACGATCTTGCTGAAGGACGTGGCCAACGCCATCGCGGCCAACCATCCGGAAGTGTACCTGATCGTGCTGCTGATCGACGAACGCCCCGAGGAAGTGACCGACATGCAGCGCAGCGTGAAGGCCGAAGTGATCGCCAGCACCTTCGACGAACCGGCCACCCGGCACGTGGCCGTGGCCTCCATGGTGTTGGAAAAGGCCAAGTGCCTCACCGAATGCGGCCACGATGTGGTGATCCTGCTGGATTCCATCACCCGCTTGGCACGGGCCTACAACACCGTGCAGCCCGCCAGTGGCAAGATCCTCTCCGGCGGCGTGGACGCCAATGCCCTGCAAAAGCCCAAGCGATTCTTTGGCGCGGCCCGCAAGATCGAGAACGGCGGGTCGCTCACCATTCTGGCCACCGCCCTCACCGAAACGGGCAGCAAGATGGACGAGGTGATCTTCGAGGAGTTCAAGGGTACCGGCAACATGGAGTTGCAGCTTGACCGCAAGATCAGCAACCGGCGCATCTTCCCCGCCATCGATATCCTCACCAGCGGTACCCGCCGGGATGACCTGCTGCACCACAAGGACGTGCTGCAGCGCACGTGGATCCTGCGCAAACACTTGGCGGATATGACGCCCGTGGAGGCCATGGAGTTCATCAAGGCGCGCATGGAGGGCACCAAGAGCAACGAGGAGTTCCTGGTCTCCATGAACGGGTGATCTCAGCAACATGTCCGGCCTCAACACCGCGCTGGTCCTGGCCTTGGCCACCTTGGCCCTGCGCACCGGGTTGTACTACGCTGGTGTGGAGTTGGCGCCGTTCAAGCTCATCCCCCTTCACCTGCTGTTCATTGTCTTAATCGCCTTTTTCAGCGGCCATTATCTGCTTCGCAAGGACCCGTCCCGGGGATTTGGCGAATTGTTGCGGGCCGGCTTCCAATCCGAGTTCTTCTATGCGGTGCTGGTGGCGTTTCTGTGCTGGTTGTTCTACACCACCATTGATACCACTGCCTTCAGTGCGTACAATGCCCGGTTGGTGGAGGGCTTCGTGGAACAGGGGCACCCCGAGGAGCAGGCCCGGGAAAAAGTGGGCAAGCTGTACAACCCGTTCAGCTATGCGGCCATCAGCTTCTTCGGCAGCTTCCTCGCCGGGGCGTTCAACGCCATCGCCTTTGCAGCCCTGCACCACAAGTTGCTGCGGAAGCTGCGCGGCTGAACACGGGTTCAGGCCGTGAACGCTTCGGCCAGCGCCTCCAGGTCCACGCCGCCGAAGTTGCCACTGCTCATCATCAGCAATACGGCCGGCCCTCCGTGGGCCAAGCCACTGCGAACCGCGCCCAGCAAGGCGATGGGCGAGGTGATCACCGCAAGGTCGCCGCGCCCGAACGCCCGGTGGATCCGTTCCGGCGGAATGGAGGGCAGCCGCTTGAGACCCACCGCGTGCGGATCATAGAACACGATGGCCGTGTCCGCGCCGTCCAAACTTCCCGCATACTGGTCCAGGAAGTTCTCGCTCAAGCTGCTGAACGTGTGCAGTTCCATGCAGGCGGTGAGCTTCCGGCCGGGAAACTGTTCCCGAACCGCTTCCACCGTGGCTTTCAGCTTGCTCGGCGAGTGGGCGAAATCTTTGAAAACCGCACGGTCCCCGCGATCGGCCAGCTTCTCCAACCGCTTGGCCGCACCTGTAAACGAGGCCATGGCCGAATAAAATACCCGATCGCCGATGCCCAATTGGTGGCACACATGGCGCGCACCTTCCAGGTTCATCAGGTTGTGCCTGCCAAAGATCTTCAGCGGCACTTCGCCGTGGTCGGTCATCAGGTAGGTGATGCCATTGCGGATCGCATGGCGTGGCACGCCGTATGGCACTTGGGCCAGATCCGGCCGGTTGCGGCGCTCTTCCGCCAGGCGCCTCACCTCCGGGTCTTCATTACAATAGACCAGCTTGCCCCCCGGTTCGATCAGGTCCATGAAACGGGCGAACTGCTCCACGTAGCTTTCGTAGGTCTTGAACACGTTGATGTGGTCCCAGGCGATGCCGCTCACCAAGGCGATGTCCGGGTGGTACAAGTGGAACTTGGGCACCGGCTCCAGGGTGGAAGCCAAGTACTCATCGCCCTCGATCACCGCCACGGTGCTCTTGGCATCCAACTTCACCATGCAGTCGAAGCCCTCCAACTGCGCGCCGACCAGGTAATCGAACTCGGCGTTCGCGGTGCGCAGCACGTGGATGATCATGGAGGTGATCGTGGTCTTGCCATGGCTGCCGCCGATCACCACCCGCGTTTTGTTGCGCGTTTGCTCGTGGAAGTAGGCGGGGTAGCTGTACACGGGAATGCCCAGCTCCCTGGCGCGCAACAGCTCGGGGTTGTCCGCCCGTGCGTGCATGCCCAGGATCACGGCGTCCAAGGCCGGGGTGATGTCTTCCGGGTGCCAGCCCATTTGGTCGGGCAGCAGCCCCAAGTTGGCCAAGCGGCTCCGGCTCGGCTCGAAGATCTCGTCGTCGCTGCCGCTCACCTCCATGCCTTGGCGTTGAAGCGCAATGGCCAAGTTGTGCATCGCGCTGCCCCCGATGGCAATGAAGTGGACCCGTTGCATGCTTGGGCAAATTTGGCCGGGAAGTGCAAGGGCGCGGCACATGCGGAACATATATTTCAACGGCGCCCTGTGGGTGATCACCGCCGCCGCCACGGTGCAGGGGCTACCTTTGTGCCGCCTCCATTCCCCGGCTTGACCGTCCGCCATGCGCGAGTTCAATATCCCGGCACATTACCGCTCCAACCTCACAGGCCGCGTAAAGGCCTTCCGCAAAACGCAGGACCCGCGCAAGCAGGACTTCAGCCCTACCCTGCTGGACCTGGGCGCGGTGCGGTTCATCCTGGCGCGCCACTTCGGTTTCTGCTTCGGCGTGCAGAACGCCATCGAGATCAGCTACAAGGCACTGGAAGACCATCCGGGCAAGCGCATCTTCCTGCTCAGCCAGATGATCCACAACCCCGAGGTGAACGAGGACCTGGAAGGCCGGGGTATCCGCTTCATTCAAGACACGCACGGAAACAAGCTGATGGACTGGGGCGAACTGCGCAGCGACGACATTGTGATCATCCCCGCGTTCGGCACCACCCTGGAAACGGCCGAGCGCCTGAAGCAATTGGGCATCGACCCGCTGAAGCACAACACCACCTGCCCTTTCGTGGAGAAAGTGTGGAAGCGCAGCGAGCAGTTGGGCAAGGACCACCATACCGTGGTGATCCATGGCAAAGCCGCCCATGAGGAAACCCGGGCCACGTTCAGCCATACGGCCAAGGGCTCGCCTGCGGTGATCGTGAGGGACCTGGAGGAGGTGATGGAGCTGGGGCGCATCATCCTCGGTGAGCTTCCGAAGGAACGCTTCCATGAACTGTTCGACGGACGCTGCACACCCGGCTTCGATCCGGCGAAAGACCTGCTGCGCGTGGGCGTGGTGAACCAAACCACCATGCTCGCCACCGAAACCCAGGCCATCGCCGACCACCTGAAGGAGGTGATGGAAAGAAAATACGGCACGGCCAATGTGAAGGACCATTTCGCCGATACGCGCGACACCCTGTGCTACGCTACCAACGACAACCAGGACGCCACCACCGAGCTGCTGAAGGAAGAGGCCGACCTGGCCCTGGTGGTGGGCGGGTATAACAGCAGCAATACCAGCCACATCGTGGAAATGCTGGAAAGCAAGTTCCCCACCTATTTCGTCAATGGGGACAAGGAGATCCAGGATGGCACCACCATCGAGCATTTCAACTACCCCGCGCAGAAGTTGGAACGTACAAAGGATTGGCTGCCTGCCAAGCGCCCGGTGACCATCGTGCTCACCAGTGGCGCCAGCTGCCCGGACACCCTGCTGGACCGCGTGATGCTGAAGGTGCTGGGCCTGGTGGAGGGCGTCAAGCAACCGGAACAGGTGATCGGCAAGCTGGTGGAGTGACGCAACAGGGCGTCAAGCCTCGGCTTTTTCCCCAATGGCGCGGGCCACGTGCCCCAAGGCGAGCTGGAACTGCTCTTCCGCGCTCAGGTCGCTGTTGTCGATCTCAATGGCGTCCGGGGCCTTGCGCAGGGGGTCGGCTTTGCGCCGCGTATCATCCTCGTCACGCTGGCGGATGTTTTCCAGCACGGTGGCGTAATCCACATCCTCGCCCCGCCCGGTGAGTTCCAGGAAGCGCCGCCGGGCACGTACTTCGGTGCTGGCCGTCATGTAGAATTTCACTTCGGCATCGGGAAAAACCACCGTGCCGATATCGCGGCCGTCCATGACCACGCCGCCTTGCGCACCCAATGCTTTTTGCAGGGATACAAGCTTGGCACGCACCTCGGGGACCGGGCTCACCAAGGTAACATGCCGGCTCACCTCCATGCCTCGGATCATGCCTTCCACATTGCGGCCGTTGAGCCAGGTGGTGCTGCGCTGCACCTCGTCGTCGTACTTGAACCCGATGTCCAGGCTCCCCAATACCCCCAACAGGCCGGGCAGGTCCAGTGCACCGTTCCGCACCAGCCCGCTCTCCATGGCGTGAAGCGCCACCGCCCGGTACATCGCGCCGCTGTCGATGTAGGTGTAGCCCAAGTGATGGGCCAACTGCTTGGCCAGCGTGCTTTTACCACAACTGCTGAACCCGTCGATGGCGATGTTGACCCGGCGCATGGAGGAACTGCAAGACCGCTAAAATAGGGGGCTTGGGCCCTGGGCCCTGCAAATCAACGTGCTTCCTTCCGCTCTTTTAGTTCGGCAAAGCGCATGGCCAAGGTGATGGTGTTGCTGGCCCCGGCCGGGTTGAACTGCGCATAACTGTAGCTCACATGCACCTTGCTCACCCGCAGGCCCACGCCCATGCTGATGCCGGCCAGCCCCGGCTTGGCATCCAATGCCAATTCCTGCCGCCTGCGATAGTTGTACCCGAAGCGGAGCATGAAGTTGCGGCCCAGCAGTATTTCCACATTGGGCACCACATGCAGCATGGCTTTTTGCGCTTTGGTCACCTTCTTCACCATGGCCTCGCCGGTAACGGGATCGATCTGCCGCACCACGTTCGGGTCCTCGTACGTCAGGTCGGCTTGCTGCAAATTGTCCAAAGACAACCCAAGTCGGAAGGGGGCGTGGCGGAACTTGTAGGTGGTTGCCAGCTGTACCTGGAAGGGCAGTTTCTCCTTTTGGTCCGTATAGCCACTACTGACAAAGCCAATGTTGCGCAGCGTGGCGGCTACTGTAAGGCCCAGCGCCTTCTTCACATACACCCCGCCAATGTCTGCCGCCCAGCCGGTGGCGTTGTATGAATCGATGTTGGACGTGATGAACTTGAGGTTTACCCCCACGCTGAACACGCTGTCGATGGCCCGGCCAGCACCCACCTGCACCACATACTCGCCTGCATGGAAGGAACCCTCCTCCAATCCCGTTTCATCGCGGCGCGTGAAACTCCCGTAATCCACGTACTGCACCGAGCCGCCGAGCGTAATTCCGCTGCTGTCCAAGTGGTGGGCGTATGCCGCGTAGCCGATGTTGATGCCGTCCACGTAGGGTAGCCAGCTAAGGGCCACCTGCTTGGCCATGCTTTCGTTGAGCAGCGCCGGGTTGAAAAGGCCCAGGTTGAGGTCGTTGTCGTATACTGCCACGGGTGAGCCGCCAAGTGCCGAAACCCGCGCGGAACCGGGGATGTCCAGCACCCGGAAAACAGAGGAGCCGCCCAACTGGGCTTGCGTGGTGAGCACGGCAAGCACAAGGGGCCAGGACAACAAGGCGCGTAAAGTCTGTGACATGGATCGGGTTGCGGCCGCGAAAGGAACGCAAGATAGCCTGCGGTAGTATCCGGCGGGCATTACGCCGGAGTGGCCTGTGAACAGCCGGGCGCTGGATCACTTCGCCACAACAGCGATCCGTCGCCGTAGCTAAGGAAACGGTAGCCTTGCTGAAGTGCATGGTCGTACACGGTGCGCCATAGCGGCCCAATGAATGCCGCCACCAGCAGCAGCAGAGTGCTGCGGGGCTGATGGAAATTGGTGATCAGGGCATCGGACAGCCGGAAACGGTAGCCCGGTGCAATGAGCAGCGTGGTGGTGCCTGCAACGGCATCCAGGCCATGCCGGCCCAGCCATTGTAGCACGGCCTGTAGGGCTTCAGGCGCGGGCACCCTTGCGGCATCGGAATAGGGCCGCCATTGGTCCACGGCCATGTGCGCAGGGTTGGCACCCAGGGCCAGGTCGGCACCGAACCAATACAGGCTTTCGATGGTGCGCATGGCCGTGGTGCCCACGGGAACAATGGGGCCTTTGGGCAGTTGTGCAAGCAGGCGCTCCACGGTGCTTCTGGGCACCAGTACCTGTTCACTGTGCATGCGATGGCCCTGCATGGTGGCGCTTTTCACGGGCAGGAACGTGCCCGCACCCACGTGCAGCGTGACGTGCGCACTTTCGATGCCTTTCTGCTTCAGGCATTCCAATACGTGCGGCGTAAAATGCAGGCTGGCCGTGGGTGCGGCCACGGAGCCTGGATGTTCCGCAAAGACCGTGTTGTAGCGGGAATCATCATCCAGTTCCGCGGCGCGGCGCATATAGGGTGGCAACGGTACGGTGCCGAAGCAGTCCAATTGCTCCAGGAAAGTCCGGTCTCCTTCCCAGCGGAATTCCATGAGGTATTCGCCGTTCTGCCCGCCGACCTTCCGCGTTGCAAGGCGATGGCCTTCTTTCTCCAGTGCGAGCTCCTCCCCTTTCCAGCGCTTGGCATTGCCGAGCATGCACCACCACCGCGTGCCGGAGCGGTCGTTCAAGGCTTGCTCCATGGGGCGGTTGTCCTCGGGGGCCAGCACCATACACTCAATGCGTGCACCGCTGGACCTGTGGAAAGCGAGGCGGGCATGCACCACGCGGGTGTCGTTCAGCACCAGCAAGGTGTTTCCGGGCAATTCATCCGGCAGGTCGCGGAATGTCCGGTCGTGAAGGCTGCCTGGCGCATAAACCAGCAGTTTCGCCTGGTCACGTTGTGGTAGTGGCCACTGTGCAATGCGCTCCGCGGGCAGTTCGTAGGTGTGGTCGGCGATCCGTTGGTCCAAGGGGTCCATGGGGCACAAAGTTCGTCCCCACCGGGTAAATCATTTGGGTCGGGCCGTGAATACGGCATGGCCGGGCAGCTACTTTTGGGACCTTCATGTCCATGATCCGCACTGTCAGTTTCCTGGCCTTGTTCGTGGGCATTGCCCCTGCCCATGCCCAACTGGGCGGCGGCGACAGTACCCTCACCAAAGTGGGAAAGCCTGCGGTGAAGTGGTATGATCGTTTCAAGATCCGCGGCTATGCCCAAGTGCGTTACAACGGCTTGTTCGCAACCAATGACAGCCTGGGGTGTGCGCAATGTGACCGGAGCTGGGGCGGAGAAAACGGTTTTTTCATCCGTCGACTGCGCATTGCGTTCAGCGGCAATGTCCACCCGCGCGTGTACGTTTATGTGCAACCTGATTTCGTCAGTTGGGCAGGTGGCTCAGGCTATGTGGCCCAATTGCGGGACTGTTTCGTGGACCTGGGCCTGGACCCGCGCAATGAACTGCGCCTGCGCCTGGGCCAAAGCAAGGTGCCCTTTGGTTATGAGAACATGCAGAGCAGTTCGCAACGGGTTCCCCTGGACCGGGCCGACCCGATCAACAGCGCCATCAAGGATGAGCGCGATGTTGGGGCGTTTCTGTACTGGTCGCCGGCCGCTGTGCGGAAATTGGAGAAGATGTTCGTGGACGATGGGTTGAAGGGCAGTGGCGATTTTGGAGTGCTGGCCTTTGGCGTGTACAACGGGCAGGGTGCCAACCAGATGGACCAGAACCGCCAAATGCACTTGGTGGCCAGGGCGGCATGGCCGTTCAAGTTGGGAAAGCGGTACTTGCAAGGAGCCCTTGCGGGATATGCGGGAGAATATGTGCTGGCCAAGAGCCAACTGAGCCCGGGTGTCCGAGCTGCCCCGGACCTCAGCTACGATGACCGGCGGGCATTGGTCTCCGTTTCCTTGTTTCCGGCACCGTTCGGGCTATTGGCCGAGTATAATGTTGGCCGCGGGCCTGAATTTGACCTGGACCGGGACAGCATCACCACCCGCGAACTGCAAGGCGGCTACATCACGGCCATGTACCGGATCCAGGCGGGCGAACAGGAGGTCATGCCGTTCATCCGCTACCAGCGCTATTCCGGCGGCAAGAAGTTTGAGCAGGACGCGCGCAGCTACGATGTGGAGGACATTGAGTTTGGCGTGGAATGGCAACCGAACGAGAATTTCGAGCTGACGTGCGAATACTATGTGGCCGACCGCAGCTACATCGACCTGAAACTGCCGGTGAACCATCAGGAGGGCAGTTTGGTCCGCATACAGGCACAGTTCAAGTTCTGACCGTCCGGGCCAACGATGGCTGGAACTGGCCCTTGTCGTGGCTTAGGCCACTTGCAAGGCGTGCTCCACCTTCTCCTTCAGCAGGGCGTGCTTTACCACGTCGATCATTTCGGTGACGTAGTGGAAACGCATGCCTTTGAGGTAGCGCGCATCGATGTCTTCGATGTCCTTGCGGTTGTCCTCGCTGAGGATGATCTCCTTGATACCAGCGCGCTTGGCGGCCAAAATCTTCTCCTTGATGCCGCCCACGGGCAGCACGCGGCCGCGAAGGGTGATCTCGCCTGTCATGGCAATGAACTTGCGTACTTTTTGCTGCGTGAAGGCACTGGCGATGCTGGTGAGCATGGCGATGCCCGCGCTGGGACCGTCCTTGGGCGTGGCGCCCTCGGGCACGTGGATATGCACGTTCCAGCGCTTGAACACCTCTTGGTCCAACCCGATGATCTCGCTGTGGGCCTTGAGGTATTCCAAGGCGATCATGGCGCTTTCCTTCATTACGTCGCCGAGGTTGCCGGTCAGGGCGAGCTTGCCTTCGCCCTTGGTGATGCTGGTTTCCAGGAAGAGGATGTCGCCGCCCGTGGGGGTCCAGGCCAAGCCGGTGACCACCCCGGCCACGTCGTTCCCTTGGTATTTGTCGCGCGCGTGGCTGGGTCCGAAAATCTTCGCCAGGTCGCCTGCCTCGATGGCCGCGCCGAACTTTTCCTTTAGGGCGATCTGTTTGGCCCGGAAGCGAACCAGCTTGCCAATGCGCTTTTCCAGGGTGCGCACGCCGCTTTCGTCGGTATACTGTTCGATGATGGCTTCCAGCACGCCGTTGCCCAACGAGAACTGCTTGGGCTTGATGCCGGAGTCTTTCAGTTGCCGAGGCAGCAGATGGCGTTTGGCGATCTCCAGCTTCTCCTCCAAGGTGTAACCGTTCACCTCAATGACCTCCATGCGGTCGCGCAGGGCCGGGTGAATGGTGCTGAGCGAGTTGGCCGTGGCCACGAACATCACGCGGCTCAGGTCGTACTCCACCTCCACGTAATTGTCGTAGAAGGTGTGGTTCTGCTCGGGGTCCAGTACTTCCAGCAGGGCGCTGGCCGGGTCCCCGTGGAAGTCCTTGCCTACCTTGTCGATCTCGTCCAGCACGAACAACGGGTTGCTGGTGCCCGCCTTTTTCAGGCTTTGGATCACCCGGCCCGGCATGGCGCCGATGTAGGTTTTGCGGTGGCCCCGTACTTCAGCCTCGTCGTGCAGGCCGCCTAAGCTCATCCGTACGTATTTCCGGCCCAAGGCCTCTGCCATGCTCTTGCCCAAACTGGTTTTGCCCACGCCCGGTGGGCCGTACAGGCAAATGATGGGCGCCTTCATGTCGCCCTTGAGCTTCAGCACGGCCAAGTGCTCGATGATGCGCTCCTTCACCTTCTCCAGCCCAAAGTGGTCGCGGTCCAGGATCTTTTGGGCGTTGCGCAGGTCGAAGTGGTCCTTGGTGTACTCGCCCCAAGGAAGTTCCAGCAGGAGCTGGACGTAGTTGTATTGCACGCTGAACTCGGCACCGGCGGGGTTCATGCGCTGCAGCTTGAGCAGCTCCTTTTCAAAGGTCTCGCCGATCTTCTTGGTCCATTTCTTCTTGGCTGCGGTGGCACGCATCTCCTCCAACTCCTGTTCGATGGGGTTTCCGCCCAGCTCATCCTGGATGGTCTTGATCTGCTGGTGCAGGAAGTATTCGCGCTGCTGCTTGTCCACCTCGGTTCTCACCTTGCTCTGGATCTCGTTCTTCATCTCCAGCATCTGCAGCTCCTTGGTGAGGTTGGCCAACAGCAGGTTGGCCCGTTCGCGCAGATCGGCCACCTCCAGCATTCGCTGCTTCTCGGCCACCTCGGCGTTCATGTTGCTGCTGATGAAGTTCACTAAGAAGCTCGGGCTGTCGATGTTCTTGATCGCGAAGCTGGCCTCGGTGGGGATGTGCGGACTGGCCTTGATGATGTTGGTGGCCAGGTCTTTGAGCGAGCTCACCAAGGCTTCGAAGGTCTTGTCGCCCTTTTGCGGCCGCAGCTCGGCGAATTCCTTTACGCGGGCCGTGAAATACGGGTCCGTGCGCACCATCTCAGTCAGCTCAAACCGCTTCTTGCCCTGGATTACTGCCGTGGTGCTGCCGTCGGGCATGCGCAGCATGCGGATGATGGTGGCGATGGTGCCCACCTTGTTCAGGTCCTCGGGGTTGGGTTCCTCGATCTCCGAATCCTTCTGGCTCACTACCCCCAAGGTGCGGTTGCCACGGTACACCTCCTGGATCAGCTTGATGCTGCGGTCGCGCCCCACCGTGATGGGGATCACCACGCCCGGGAAGAGCACGGTGTTGCGCAAGGGAAGGATGGGGAGCTCGGGCGGGGTCTTCTCCGCGTTCATGATCTCCTCATCCTCCGCCGTGATCAACGGGATCAGCTCGGTCTCGCTGTCGATCGCCTCGGAGGAGAATAAGGTTCCGCCGCTCTCCAAAAAATCGTTCATGTCGAAGGTGCCAATGTGTCGTTTCAAAAATACGCCGCCCCGCCGGGTGGCCAAACTGCCGTGATCGCGCGGCAAGGGCAAGCTCCATGCCGCTTTGCCATGCCTGCGAAGATGTCAGGTCCGGTAGCTTTCCGTCAGGCGGAACACTTCCGCGAGGATCTTGCGGTCAGCGGCATCCAGGGGCACGGACCTGCGTTGCATCACCACCCGGCATGTATCCAGCGCCTTGTCCAACGCGTAGGTTGCACCGCCACCCCAGGAGAACGCGGGGATGTGCTTGTCGGGAAAGCCGCTGCCGAACACGTTGGCGCACACCCCGGCCACCGTGCCGGTGTTGAACATGGTGTTGATCCCGCTTTTGGCATGGTCGCCCATCACCAAGCCCAAAAATTGTTGGCCCGTGGGTGCGAAGGCTTCTGCCGCGTAGCTCCATGCTTTCACCTCGCCATACGTGTTCTTCAGGTTGCTGGTGTTGGTGTCCGCGCCCAAATTGCACCATTCGCCCAGCACGCTGTTGCCTAAGAATCCATCGTGCCCTTTGTTGCTGTACCCGAGTATCACGCTGTTGTTCACCTCCCCGCCCACCCGGCATTCCGGCCCGAAGGAACTGGCACCGTAGATCTTGGCGCCCATTTTTAATTGGGAATGATCGCCGAGGGCGAAGGGCCCGCGGATCATGCAGCCTTCCATCACCTCGGCATCGCGCCCGATCCAGATGGGTCCATTGGTGGTGTTGAGGATGCTCGCCTCCACTTTGGCCCCGGGTTCCAAAAAGACCTTTGCCGCATCGCCGATCACGGTGTTGAGCGCGCTGAGGGGCCCGCTGCGGCGGCCTTCGGCGAGCATGGCAAAATCGTTGGCGATGGCAGCACCGCAGTGCTGGAACAGGTGCCACGGACGTTCCATGAGGGTGGCCTGACCGCTGAATTCCTTCTGGGAGAAATAGGCTGGCGCCATGGTCCAGTCCATTTCCGCGGTGTGGGAGTATCCCTCGGAACAGAACGCAAGCGGCCTTCCACCCTGCACCAGCGCTTCCCCCGGATCAAGGTCCAGCACGGCGGCCGCGATGGCAGCCGTTGGCAACATGCCGCCATGCACTTCCCACAGCCTGCCGCCGCCCACTTCGGGGAATTTGGCCTGCAGGTATGCTTCCGTGCGGAAGCCTACCGGCAAGTCGGTGAGGCGCTGCCAGGACCCGGCAATGGTGTGGATGCCTGCGCGCAGTGCGCCCACGGGGCGGGTGTGGGTCAAGGGCAGCAGGTGCTTGTGCAACCCGGCATCGGACAGGAGGATGGACATGCTTGGCACTGCGTGGTGATGGCGCGAAGGTCGGAAGAGTTGACGGGATTGGGTTTCGTGGTCACCAATTGTCCGTTGCCCGTTGTCAGGCAAGGCCGCGAGGTTATGCTCCCCATACGCTGCGAACCAGTCCAAAGCCGAGGCGACAAGGGGAAAAGCCAGGCAAGCCGGGAAAGGGCGCGCTGCCACGCGCACCCTCCCCGACCATTGCCATTAAATGTGCAGTGCTTCCGCAGCTGGCACGGCTTCACGCACGAAAGCACAGGCATTGATCACATCCACCTTGCCGGTGGACACGTTGTACATGGCCCCGGCAAGGCCCACTTCCCCGCTTGCCAAGCGTTCGCGCACGATGGGGCTTTGGGTGATGATGTCATCAATGGAGACGCAGACATTGGCTGCGGCAACACGATCCTTGTATGTGGCCGGATCACCGGTACCGCAGGGTACCCGTGCAATGGCGGGCTGGATGCGGTCCAATGTGCCTGTCAGGTTGCCCATGCGCACCTTGTCACAAGCCCCGGCCACTGCACCGCACGCTGTGTGGCCAAGGACCATCACCAGCTTAACGCCTGCCGCGGCTACGGCGTATTCGATGCTTCCGAGGACGTCTTGGGAAACCACATTCCCGGCCACGCGAATGCTGAACAGGTCGCCCAAGCCTTGGTCAAAGACCAGTTCCACGCCGGTGCGCGAGTCCATGCAGCTCAAGATCACTGCACCTGGGAACTGCCCATTTGCGGTGGCTTGCACCTGTTGCTGGAAATCGCGGTTGGCCTTCAGGTTTGCCGCAAACCGGGCATTCCCGGCGAGCAGCACGCGCAGCATGTCCGCCGGGGTCAGCTCGGCGCGAAATTCCTTGGTGAGCGTCCTCATGCTTGCAACGTGTTTGGTTGTACACCTGCAAAGCGGAAGGACTCACGCACATGTTTCATGCTCAGCTGGGCGGCGGTGCGGTGCCATCGATGCTGGCGGTGGCCAACGACTTCCACCTGCGAACCCTTTCCAGCCGCGCGCAACTTGCCCTCTTCCAGTACCTCATGTATGTCCGGTTCCAAGGCTACGGTGCGGCTGATGTCGATGACGACGTGTGAACCTGGCGGAAGTTCATCGAGCATGCGCTGAATGCTGGCCTTGTTCAAGAAACTTGTTTCTTCGCCCAGGGCGATCTTGATCGGCCTGCCCGGCAGTTTGGAGCGTTCCAACAAGTGAAAAGCTACCCTGTAGTTGTTGCGCAGAATGATGAACAAGGCTACCGCCATACCTAAGCCCACGCCCTGCAACAAGTCCAGGAACACCACGCCCACTACCGTGGCGATGAAGGGGATGAAGCGCGTCCAGCCACCTTTCCACATTTCTGTAAAGAGCACCGGCTTGGCCAATTTGTAGCCCACTTGCAGCAGGATGGCTGCCAGCGCAGCAAAGGGGATCATGGCCAATACACCGGGAAAAAGCACCAAGGCCAGCAGGATCCACAGGCCGTGCAGCATGGCGGAGCGCTTGGTGCGCCCGCCTGATTGGATGTTGGTGGAACTGCGCACGATCACTTGTGTTACGGGCAAAGCCCCCAATAATCCGGCAGCAACATTGCCCACGCCCTGTGCCAACAGCTCGCGATTCTTCGGAGTTACGCGCCGTTGCGGGTCTAATTTGTCCGCGGCTTCCACGGAGAGCAGTGTTTCCAAGCTGGCCACCACGGCCAGGGTGAGCGCGGTGGTCCATACTTGCATGTTGGCGACCCCACCCCATTCCGGGTCGGGGAACAGTGTGCTCCAAGCACTCCCGGACAGATCGGGCAAGCTGACGAAATGTGCCATGGACAGCTCCCCGAGCGGGGAAAATCCGACCAGCGCAGCCATGGCCACCCCAACGACAACAGCCACCAACGGGCCGGGCACCATGGACAAGATCGCATTGCGGCGCACCAACGGCAAATCCCAAAGGATCAGTACGGCCAAGCAGGTCAAGGCAATGGCCAGCGCGCTGTAGTTGGGGCTTGACACGGCTAAGCCAAGTGTGGAAAACACGCCGCCTTCAACCTGCGCACCGGAAACAAAGCCCAAGGCGTGCGGTACCTGCGTAAGGGCGATGAAGATCCCGATACCGGCAAGCATGCCCTTGATCACGGATGATGGAAAGAAGTAGGCGATCGTGCCGCCTTTGGCCAATCCAAGCACCACCTGCATTACGCCCGCCAGGAGCACGGCCATGAGGAAGAGTTGGAAAGAACCCAGCGCGGCCACGCTGGTGATCACGATCGCGGCAAGGCCTGCGGCAGGACCTGACACACCAAGTTGCGAGCTGCTGACGGCCCCAACGAGCAGGCCTCCGATCATGCCTGCAAGCAGACCTGCGAAGGGTGGCACTCCGGAAGCCAAGGCAATGCCGAGGCACAACGGGATGGCCACCAAGGAAACAACCAAAGAGGAAGGGAGGTCGCGTTTCAGCGACCCGAAAACGGTTTTCATGTTCAGAAATTTGGACTGGGACCCGCCACGGCCAAGCCAAAGCGCACCGGATCCCGGATGGTGCGCGTTAAGAGGCTGGCAATAAAGCGCCACAAGGGCGCGGGGCTTCAGGCCGTCCGGGGAGGTTGCAACAGCACTTCGCCCACGGGGCCTGCCGGAACGGCTTCATCGCCGTGGCAGATGAACCCCTTGACGCACTGATCAAAATGCTGGGTGATTCCCGCCCAGGAGCGATGGTCGTGCAGGACCGGCTTCAGCACCTCACGGCCATGCTGTTGTTCCTCCTCCACAGGCGCTTGGGCGGCGATCACTTTGCCCGATGCAACGCCCAGCAGGGTGGGCAAGGCCACCGTGGACAGGAGCAGACCCGTACACAAGGCGGCCAAAGCCACCAAGTACAGGGAGGGTTTGCGCATTGGTCGGTGCATCAGGGGCAAAGATACCGGGGACAGGGAACGGATGCTTTGGAAAAAATGTTGCACGGTCAAAGATCGAACATCATGCAGCACCAATAGGCCAGGGCAGCCAGCGCCGCGCTTACCGGAATGGTGATGATCCACGCCCAGAGCAGCCGCACGGTAACGCCCCAGCGCACGGCACTGAGCCGCTTGATGGCCCCCACCCCGATGATGGACCCGGTGATGGTGTGCGTGGTGCTTACCGGTATGCCCATCTGCTCGGTGAGGTAGAGCGTCATGGCGCCACCGGTCTCGGCACAAACGCCTTCCAACGCCGATACCTTGGTGATGCGTGTACCCATGGTTTTGATGATCCTCCACCCACCGCTCAAGGTGCCCAAGCTGATCATGGTATAACAGGCCAAGGGCACCCAGTCCGGCATGTCCTTGAAGTTGGCGATGTTGCCATTGGCGATCAGGGCGGCCGCTATGATGCCCATGACCTTTTGCGCATCGTTGCCCCCATGCCCCAGGCTGAAGGCGGCGGAACTGGCCAGTTGCAGGTGCTTGTACATCCGGGCCATGGTGAAGGCGTTCGGCGTGCGGATCTTCTCCTCGTAGATGTATGAGGCGCAGAAGAGGGCGAACAGGAACATGATGCCGTAACGGATGAAGCTGTTGTCCCCGTTGGCGATCGCCTTGGCCATTTTCGCCTGGTCCGCATTCGGGGCCACCTCGCGCTTGATCATGGCCGCCACTCCGTCGGCTCCTTTGCGCGGGTACATGGCGATGTAGGGCACCGCCTCCTCATAGTGCAGCTTGGCCGCCTCGTATTCGGCCTGGAACTCGGGGTGCAGCATCGCCTTTTCCTCCAGGGAAGGCACGCCCATGGCCGTGGCCAGGTTGCGTTCCATTTTGCCTTCCTGCAAGTGCACGAAAAGCAGCCAAGTGAACACGCCGCTAAGCAGGATCAGGCACACGCGGAACCAGGTGTTTTCCACCAAGTTCACCAAGGTGATGAACATGCTCATGGCCATGCCCACTACCGGTGCCAGGAAGATGAACGCCACGATCACCAGGATCTTGTTGCTTTCCACCACCTCGGCCACGGAGAGCCCGTTGTAGTGGGTGAAGGCATGGGCCAGCGCAGCCCCGGCAAAGCCGCCGATCAGGGTGTGCGAACTGCTGCTGGGGATGCCGTACCACCAGGTAAGCAGGTTCCAAATGATGGCCGCCACCAAGCCGCTGAGGATCACCGGCAGGGTGATGAATTCCTCGTGCACCACCTTGCTGATGGTGTTGGCCACCGCATGGTCCTTGAAGATGAAAAAGGCCGCGAAGTTGAACACGGCCGCCCACAGCACCGCCTGCAAGGGTGAAAGCACCTTGGTGCTCACCACCGTGGCGATCGCGTTGGCCGCATCGTGGAAGCCATTGATGTAGTCGAACACCAATGCCAGAATGATGATGGTGATGAGCAGGCTCATGGCGCCGGTATGTTCGTGCCCGAACGGGCGCCTCCCTCAGTTTGGTGAAAGCCCTTCCCCATCAGGCATACTTCAGCATGATCGACTCGATCACGTTGGCCACGTCCTCGCACTTGTCCGTGGCCATCTCCAGCATCATGTACGTGTCGCGCATCTTGATCAGGTGGATCGCGTCCTTTTCGTGCAGGAACAATTGTTCGATCGCCGAGTCGCATACTTCATCCGCCTCGTTCTCCATGCTGTTCACATCGATGACGAACTGCTGGTGCGCATTGGGCTTGTTCAGTTCGTGCAGGTGGTGCACGGCCATCTGCACGATCTTGGCCCCTTCGTGCACTAAGCGCGCCAGTTCGCGGCATGCTTCATCGGGCTTGTCAATGTGGAAGAGCTCCAAGTTTTTTGCGCTGGCCAGGATGTAGTCGGCCACGTCATCCAAGCTCCCGGCCAAAGCATGGATGTCCTCCCGGTCGATCGGGGTGATGAAGTTGCGGGCCAGTTCCTGGAAGATGGTGTGCGTGAGGTCGTCGTTCGCCCGCTCCTGAAGCACTAAGCGCTCCAGGATGGCCGTGCGCTGCGGGCCCGGCTCCGAGGCCATGGCCAATACCAGGTCCTCGCTCATCTTCAACACATTGGCCGCTGATGCTTCAAAGTGGAAGAAGAACACCTTGTCCTTCGGTTTGAACATCCGGAAGAAGGCTCCTATCGGCATGGCATGCTGGCTTATGGCGGCCAAATGTAGCGGCAGTGGACCCAATGAACAGGACGAAGGCTTGGAATTGATGAAGTGTTAACCTGCTTGGCGATGTAGTTCCGGCCTCCCGTGTTGCAGGATTGGCGGTTGTGCAGGTGTGTGGGGCAAGGGTATTAGGGTAAGGGGGTGCGCAGGGCTATCGCCTTTTATCATGCGCCTGGCGGCGCTTATCCAATACTGGGGCGAACCACGGACCATACCGATGGACACGGATCGCGAGCCTCTCCGGGTATCGGGCACAAAGTCGTGGCCCACTTCCTACATCGCGCATTTAGCCGTGTTCCCCCGGCAGGCATTGGGGGGCTGTGCACTGCGCCTTTGCGAAGCCTTCGGCGAAGCGAGGTCCGTGGTTGAGAATTCGGGAAAATCGCGACCACAGGACGCGCAAGAGGCGATAGCTCTGAGGGGGTGCGTGAACATTGCCACTGCCTCAGTAGGTTCGCACCATGTTTTACGCGTTCAACGGGTTCAAGCCGGTGGTGCATCCTTCGGCATTCGTGCATCCGCAAGCGGCGGTCACCGGCAATGTGATCATTGGGCGAAATGTGTACATCGGGCCGGGTGCCGCTTTGCGCGGCGATTGGGGTGGTATTGTCATTGCCGATGGTTGCAATGTGCAGGAAAACTGCACCGTGCACATGTTTCCCGGCGTTACTGTGCGGTTGGAGGAAGCGGCCCATATTGGCCACGGAGCCATCATCCACGGCGCGCACGTGGGGCGCAATTGCTTAGTGGGCATGAACGCGGTGCTGATGGACCGCGTGGAACTGGGCGAGGGTTGCATCGTGGGGGCACTCGCCTTTCTTCCTGCCGATTCGGTGTGGGAGCCTAGGCAGGTGATCGTGGGCAACCCGGCGCGGGCCGTGAAGGCGGTAAGCGACGACATGCTGGCCTGGAAAACGGAGGGCACCAAGTTGTACCAGGCCCTGCCGGAGGAGTTGCGCATTTCCTTCCAGGAGTGCGAGCCCTTGCGTGAAGTGCCCAAGGACCTTCCCCACATGGAGGCCAAGTACCGCACTTGGCACGAGCGCCAAAAGGGTAATCCGTAGGTCAAGGCGCCGGTTGTTCCGGCTTGGTACCGTGCTTGGACCGGTTCGCCTGGTCCAAGTGGATGATGTGCAGTAGGCGCTATTCCGCAACGGGTCTACCGGACCCATGGCGCCCGGGATCATGCTTTATTGCGGGATGCTATCATGCCGCCGACGCGGCAAGGCAGGGGTGAACGTACAGTCCATGGCCGAAATGCAAAGATCAACACAGGCCCGTTGGCTGATTGGCGGGATCCGCCAGCCTGGAGGCTCCCGGCTAGCGGAATTTTGTGCCATGCGCGGGATCACGACCATCGGGCTGCTGCTGCTCAGCAACACCTTCATGACCCTTGCCTGGTACGGCCACCTGCGCTTCAAGGAGCATCCCGTGTGGGCCAAATGGGGCCTCTTCTCCGTGGTGCTCATCAGCTGGGGCATTGCTTTCTTCGAGTATTGCCTGCAAGTACCGGCCAACCGCATCGGCTATTCCGCCTACGGCGGCCCGTTCTCCCTGGTGCAGTTGAAAGTGATCCAGGAGGTGGTCACCTTGGTGGTGTTCGTGATCTTCACCCTGCTTGCATTCAAGGATGAACACCTGCGGTGGAACCACCTGCTGGCGGCGGCACTATTGGTGGCGGCGGTATGGCTGGTGTTCAAGAAGTAGCATGGAGGACGGCCTGTACAAGGAGCTGGTGGTGGTGCTGGCCTTGGCGGTGGGCATCATCCTGCTGTTCCGCCGGCTGAAGATGCCCGGTGTGCTGGGGTTCATTCTGGCGGGCATGATCGCCGGCCCGCACATGCTGGGCTGGGTGGGCAACGTGGATCGGGTGAATGAGCTGGCCGAGTTCGGCATGATCTTCCTGCTGTTCGTCATTGGCATGGGCTTCAGCCTTGCCGAACTGGCCTCCATCGGCACCACCGTGTTCCTCGGCGGCTCCCTGCAGGCGCTGTTCACCATCGGGCTCACCACCGCCGCCTGCACCTTGTTCGGCCTGCCGCTACCGGCCTCGGTGTTCATCGGCTTTCTGGTCACCCTCAGCAGCACGGCCATCGTATCGCGCGTGCTGCAGGAAAAAGGCCGGATGGATTCACCCGTCGGGCGCGTGACATCGGGCATCCTCATCTTCCAGGACATCCTGGTGGTGCCCATGATGCTGGTGGTGCCCATGCTGGCGGGCCACAGCACCAACATCGGCCACGACCTGCTGCTGTTGCTGGGCAAGGTGCTGCTGCTGATCACCTTGGTGTACGTGTGCAGCCGTTGGGCCGTGCCGCGCCTGCTGCGCACCGTGGCCAAGGGGCGCAACAAGGAGCTCTTCATCCTCACCGTGGTACTGCTGTGCTTTTCGGCGGCATGGGGCACTGCGGCCTTGGGGCTCTCGTTGGCATTGGGTGCCTTTTTCGCCGGCTTGCTCATCAGCGGCACTGACCAAGTGAACCAGGCATCGGACATGGTGCAGCCGTTCCACCAGTTGTTCATGAGCTTCTTCTTTGTCAGCATCGGCATGCTGGTGGACCCGGCCCTGTTCACCTCCGCCCCGCTGAAAGTGGCCGGGCTGGCCTTGCTGGTGATGGGAGGCAAGACCCTGGCAGGCTTTCTGTCCGTGTGGCTGCTGCGCTACCCGGTGCGTACGGCCCTGCAATGCGGTTTGGCCTTGTTCCAAGTGGGTGAGTTTTCCTTCGTGCTGGCCTTGGGCGGAATTGGCTATGGCCTGCTTAGCCCCGGCCAGCACCAATTGTTCCTGGCGGTCTCCATCATTACCATGGCCGCCACGCCCATGGTCATGGCACGGTCCAGGCGCATCGCCGGGGGAACGTTCAATCGCTTGCTGCCCCGCACGGGAATGGTGCTGGATGCCCTCCTCAATACCGGCACCCCGCCGAACAGTGCGGAGCGGCCGCTGCTGAAGGACCATCTGTTGATCATTGGCTTCGGACTGCCCGGGCAGCACGTGGCCTGGGCCGCACAGAGCATGAAGGTGCGCTGCATCGTGGTGGAGGAAGACCCTGAACTGGCCGAACTGGCCATGCAGCGGGGCATCTTCACCATACAAGGCGACGCCACGCAGGAATCCGTACTGGAAAAAGCCCATGTTGCCACGGCCA
This sequence comes from Flavobacteriales bacterium, assembly GCA_023957375.1. Classification (GTDB taxonomy): domain Bacteria; phylum Bacteroidota; class Bacteroidia; order Flavobacteriales_F; family PHOS-HE28; genus PHOS-HE28. Next base: position 792,932 of record JAMLHB010000001.1, read on the forward strand.
GGCAGGTGGTGGTCGCCCTGGCCGACACCGTGCAGGCCCGCCGGGTGACGGCCGAGCTGCACGGCCGTACAAGATCCCCCCTCATCGTCAGGGCGAGAACGGCATCGGCTGAAAGTGCGCTTTACGCCGCAGGTGCGCAACACGTAGTGTCCGAAGACATGGAGGCGGGCCTGGAGCTCATGAGCCTGGCCATGCGCGGGCTTCAGGTCCCCAAAGCGCGCGTGGAGGAGATCGCCTTGCATTTGCGCTTGGTGCACCAAGGGGCGCCCGGTGAGGGTGTGTCCGGTTTGGCGCGGTAGGTATTCCGGAACCATCCGGAGCGTTTCGACGTATGACGCACCATGATCGACCAATTGGAAGCCCCCGCAGTGCAAGCTGCGCAATTGCGCGTCATGCTGGTGGATGACGAGGATGACTACCATCTCATCACACGGATGATGCTGAAAAAGGCCGGTTTCACCGGAACCTTCACCTCCTTCATAGACCCTGCCGAGGCCCTGCTCTTCCTAAAAGAAGCCGACCAGGCACCGGACCTGCTGCTGGTGGACATCAACATGCCCGCCACCGACGGGTTCCAGTTCCTGGCGGAATGTGCAGCGGGAAGGTTGATCGCTTGCGACGATGCCACCACGGTAGTGATGTGCTCCAGCAGCAACAGGCCCGTGGACATGGAACGGGCCAGCCGCACCAACTGCATCCGCGAGTACATCGAAAAGCCCCTGACCATGGAGCAATTCAACCGCATTGCGCACGAGCACGCCACACGCATTCAAGCCAAAGGCCAAGCATGAAGAAGATCTTGATCATCGAGGATGAAGCCATCATTTCGTTCGGCTACCGCCTCCAACTGGAACAGATGGGATTCGAGGTGACCGGCAGTGCCGCAAGCAGCGCGGAGGCCGAGAAGCTCATGAAACAGGAACACCCTGACGCCATTATGATGGACGTCTTCCTCAAGGGCGAAAAGACCGGCCTGGACCTGGCCCGGGAGATCCGCAAGAACGATCCCCTGCCCATTGTCTTCCTCACGGCCAGCAACAAACCCGAGATCGTGGACGGCATCCGCGAGCTCGATGGGTGCCATTACCTCCTGAAGCCGATCGACCCCGACGGCCTCAACCAGGTGCTGCACAACATCATGCAGGGCAATGCCTGATACGCCATTGGCGCTGGATTGGGCCGATGACGACCAGCGCAATGAGCGCCTGCACCAATTTGCCCATGCCCTGAAGAACCGCTTAGGCAGCATTTGGCAAGCTGCCGCGTTGCTACACGACCTGCCCGAGGGGCCCGAACGCCGACTCTTGCTGGACCTGGCCGAAAAGAACTATTTCCAAGGGGCCCGCGAGCTGGAGGCACTCTTGGATGACTTCCGCGTACCCCGCGGCGTGACCAAGTTGCAAAGGGCCCCCTTGGATTTGGCCGCCGTGGTGCAACGGAGCATTGCCAACAATGCGTTCCGCACAAGGAAAAAGGAACAGGAGGTCCGGTTTATGCAGGAACCGGCGATCGTGGATGGCGATGCCCAAGTGCTGGAACAGCTCTTCGACGCATTGCTCTCCAACGCCAGCAAATTCTCGCCACAAGGTGCATCAGTGGACGTCGCCGTGAAGCCCGGTGGCCCTTGGGCTGTTGTGGAAGTACGCGATCACGGGGTGGGGCTTTCCGAGGCCGACCTGAAGCAAGTGTTCACCCGCTACGCCCTGTTAGGCAGCCGCAGCACGGCTGGTGAATCACAGGCCCGCAGCACGTTGGCCCGGGCACGCCAATGGGCCGAATTGCACGGTGGCACCCTGTCGGCCAGCAGCCAAGGCCCCGGGTACGGCAGCACGTTCACCGCTACCCTTCCCTTGGTGCGCCAGCACCAGCAATGATCAGGAATCGGCCAGCCGGATGTGCTTGGCCACCCGTTGCCCGCGGGCGTTCAACGCCACGTTGAACTCGAGCATCATGCCCACCTGCAGGACGCTGAACTCCACTTCCTCCAGGTCGTCGTGCAGAAAGAAGACGTTGTTGTCCGGGAAGCGGATGAAGCCGTAGCCATTGTGCAGGCTCATAATCTCACCGGTGTACCGCTGGTCGTCCATGGGCGGAGGCGTACCGGCGAACATGCGTTCCGGGTCGCCTTCGCGCGAAAGGGTTTCCTTCTGTACGAACATGTCCCCCACCACTTCGTCCGCGTCGCGCAAACCCGATTCCACCAGCTCGGCCATTTCCAACGGATAGCTCACTGTGTTCCACAGGTCTGTGCTGGTTTTGGTGGTCTGCAGCTCGCCGGAGGCCTCGTCGGTGTATTCAAAATCCCAGCCGAGCAACATGGTTTTGCAGCCCAAGGCGTGCAGTTTGCGCACCAAGGGCACGTGGTCCCCGTCGCTGGCGATCAGCGCTACCACGTCATAGCGCTTGTGCATGCACAGTTCAAAGGTTTCCAAGGCCATTAGTACGTCGATGCCCTTCTCGCGCTTGCGGCCCATCAGGTCCTTCACCGGCAGGTAGTGCGTCTGCACCCCGTTGTACATCAGCACATCGTCGAAAACCCGGTCGTAGTACAGCTGGTTGGCCTTCTCGTTGGCGTCCTTGGCACTGAAGCGCCCCCTGAAGAAGTGTGCATCGATGATGTGGCAAAGGCTCGGAGCGGTGTCCTCCCGCTCGGCGATCATGTGCTTGATGAACTCGTGCACCCCGCCGATGTGCAACCGCCGACGGTGCGGATGGACATAGTTGTAGTAGTTGCTCACGTGGGTGAAATAACTGCCGTCGTAGAACACGCCCACTTTCAGGGCGGGGTTGCGCGGATGGTCGAAATTCATTGTGGAATAAGTTACTTGTATCGCGCAAAGCTATTTCAGTCCGGTCCAACCTGCGTGCCTGGTTCAACTTATTTCACAGCCCCGCCCTGGCCGTGGAGCTAACTTTCGCCCATGCGTTGGTGGTTCACGGTTTCCCTGTTGGCAAATGCCACGCTGGCCCTTGCGCAAGGGAATGAACCCAGGCCGGCCCTTCCCCTGGTGATGGTGGAACAGATCGCCTTGCCACTATCCGCCGTTCAGGTGGAGCAGGCGGCGCGCCAAGCTTGGCCTTGGACGTTCGGTCAGGAGCCGGGCGCAGGCCTCGTTCCGGGTGAGCCAGGCACCGGGCGCATAGAAGCCGTGGGCCGGTTCAACTACCGTTCGTCAGCCTTGGGCAACCGCCAGCAAACCTTGGGCGTGATCAGTTACCACGTATCCATTGTGGCCGGGAACGGCTCCTGCATGGTACGGATCTACCAGTTCAGCCACGCCGGAAACAAGAATGCCCCCGGAGGGGCCGTGAGCCTTGGCCCGCTCTATGAAGGAAACCGCCCCGCCGTGCGGGTGCCGGGAGTAAGCATGGCCGTGGCCGGCCGGCTGCACGACGACATGCGGCAACAGGTAACGGCGCATCTGCGGCCAGTGATCGGGGCCTTTGCCGCCCGCCTGCGCCGCGCAGCGGAAAACCGGTAACGATACCCCTCAGTTTTCCGTTGAAGGCCCCAAATTCCTTCCCGTGAAAACTTCTTCCTGGTACCTGCTGCCCTGGGTGGCTGCTTTGCTGGCCGTTGCGTTCGTTATTTGGGATGCCCAGTTGATGTCGCGCACCGTCAAGGTGCAGGAGCGGATGAACGGCCACGTGGCCCAATTGGAGCAGTTCACCCATCTGGGCGCTGCGATCGACCGGTTGGCTGTTGCCCATGCAGCAATGGATGATGCCGATGCCTGGGGCCAGGAACTGGCGCGGGTGCGCGACATGTCCCACCGGGCCTTTGGCCAACCGCAGGCCACAACGTCCATGGCACCGATCCGGGGCCAAATGGAAAGGGACCTGGCCGCATGCGATTCCTTGCACCACCAAACAAGGCAGCTGGCTTCCGGCAGCGAAGAACTGCAAATGGCCGAGGCCGTTCTGGGGTTGATGATGCAACGCACCAGGTCCCATTTGGACAACGCGGTGCGCATCGTGCACAAGGAGGGCCTCGGCCAAACCTCCGTGCTGTTGGGCAATCAGTGGAACAGAGCCCAATGGTTGCTGGGGTTGGCCAGCCTGTTCGCGTTGGTCTGCGCCGTGTTGGCCGCCTATGTGGCCCGGTTGTGGGCCAGTGCCAATGAACGCTCCACCCTGCTGGCGCGCACCGGCGAAGAACTTGAACGGCGCAACCGCGAGCTGCGGGAAACCATGCTCAGCAAAGAGGAGAAGGAGGTGATGCTGAAAGAGATCCACCACCGCGTGAAGAACAACTTGCAGATCGTGCGCAGCCTCATCCGGTTCCAAACCGACAAGGTGAGCGACCCGCGCACCCTGGAGCTCTTCAACGAATGCGTGAACCGGGTGGGTGCCATGGCGCTGGTTCATGAGCAGACCTACATGAGCAAGGACCTGGCAAACATCAATGTGGCCAATTACCTCAACAGCTTAGTGCGCGACCTGGTCTCCGCGTACAATATCCGGATGCGCTTGAAGATGGACGTGGACATCCAAGTGGATACCCTGGGCGTGGACACCCTTACGCCCCTGGGCCTACTGATCAATGAAGTGGTGAGCAACAGCTTCAAACATGCCTTCAAGGGGCGTGACGAAGGCACCATCATCCTGCACCTCAACGGCACGGAGGAAGGCGGATTACTGCTGCGCGTGGGCGATGACGGCATCGGCCTGCCCAACAAGGACACTTGGCACAAGCCTAACAGCCTTGGGATGGACTTGATCCACACCCTGAGCGGCCAGCTCAACGCCACCATGACCCTCGAGCCCGGCCCCGGCATGGTCTACCAGCTGATCTCCGCCCCGGAGGTGGAGGTGCGCAGGCGCGCATAGGTGTTCCGGGTGCTGCATCCCGGCTGTTTCATCCAAGGCAAGTTGCCACAGGCAAGTACAGGCTGCAAAACAACCCGCAGTCCATTCGTCCAAGGGTGCGGCCCGATGCAGTCGGGAATAACCCGCCCGCGCCCTGTGCGGTCGGCAAGGCCCATGGCCGGTTACCGGCGTGCTTGCGTTGCGCCCTACTTTTGGCACCCATTTCCCAACATGAAAAAAGCACTGCCATACACCCTGATGCTGCTTGCCGCATGCGGGGCCCCAACGGAGCAAAAGGACATGACCGCCCAGAAGATCGTCTACCCGGAAACCCGCAAGGACACCACGGTGGTGGACGATTACTTCGGAACCAAAGTAGCCGACCCCTACCGATGGTTAGAGAACGACACCAGCGCGGAAACAGCCGACTGGGTGAAACGGCAGAACGCCGTGACCCAGCAGTACCTGTCCTCCATTCCCTTCCGCGACAGCATTGCCCACCGGTATGAGGAACTGTTCAACTTCCCCAAGGAAAGCGCACCCTACAAGGTGGGCAACCTGTTCTTCTCCTATAAGAACAGCGGCCTGCAAAACCAAAGCGTAATCTACGTACGGACGGGCCTGGAGGGAAAGGATACCGTGTTCATCGACCCCAATGCCGTGGACCCCAAGGGCACCACCAGCATCGGGCTGATGGGGGCCAGCACCAACGACCGCTACATGGCCGTGAGCGTGCAAAAGGCCGGCAGCGACTGGCAGGACATTGCCGTGTGGGACCTGCAAAGCATGAAACCCATGGCCGACACCCTGAAGTGGGCCAAGTTCAGCGGGGTGGCCTGGTGGAAGGACGGCTTCTTCTACAGCCGCTACCCGGAGCCGGCCAAGGGCACCGAACTGAGCGCGGCCAGCCAATGGCAAAAGGTGTATTACCACAAGCTGGGCGACCCGCAGGAAAAGGACGTGCTGGTGTGGAAAGATGACAAGAACCCCAACCTCTACGTGGGCGTTTCCACCACCGAGGGCGAGGAATTCGCCACCCTCAACGTCACCACCGGCACCGACGGCTTTGAGCAGTACTTCTTCGACCTGCGCAAGGGCGCCATGCCCACGCCTTCCACCAAGTGGACCCCGCTGCAACTGGGCTTCGACCACAAAACCGCCATCATCGCCTTTGAGCCCAAGAGCGGCAAGTTCTTAGTGACCACCGACGTGGAAGCACCCCGCTACCGCTTGGTGGCCGTGGATCCCGCCAAGCCGGAGCAAGCGAACTGGAAGGACGTGATCCCCCAGAAAGCGGACCTGCTGGAAGGCGTGAGCACCGGCGGCGGACTGCTCTTTGCCAGCTACCTCAAGGACGCCACCACGCGCATCTTCCGCTACAACGCGGACGGCAGCGGGGAGCAGGAAGTGAAACTGCCCGGCATCGGCAGTGCGGGCGGCTTTGGAGGCAAACGCGCGGACACCTACTCCTTTTATTCCTTCAGCTCCTTCACCGACCCGGGAAGCAGCTTCAAGTATGACTATGCCACCGGCAAGAGCGAGCTCTACTTCCGGCCCGAGTTGAAGTTCAACCCGGACGAATACGAAACCGAGCAGGTCTTCTTCAACAGCAAGGACGGCACCCGCGTGCCCATGTTCATCGTGCACCGCAAGGGGCTGCAGAAGAACGGCGCCAACCCTGCCCTGCTCTATGCATACGGCGGGTTCAACATCAGCCTGTCGCCCAGCTTCAGCACCAGCCGCATGATCCTGCTGGAACAAGGCGGCGTGTTCGCCATGGCCAACCTGCGCGGCGGCGGTGAATACGGCGAGGAATGGCACCAGGCCGGCATGAAGGGAAAAAAGCAGAACGTGTTTGATGACTTTGCCGCAGCCGCCGAATACCTGAAAAAGGAAAAGTGGACCGACACGAAGCACTTAGCCATTGAGGGTGGCAGCAACGGCGGCCTGCTGGTGGGCGCCACCATCACCCAGCACCCGGAGATCTGCGCCGTGGCCTTCCCCGCCGTGGGCGTGATGGACATGCTGCGCTTCCAGAAATTCACCGCAGGCTTCGGATGGGTGCCCGAGTACGGCAGTGCCGACAACAGCAAGGAGGAATTTGAATACCTCTACAAGTACTCCCCCTTGCACAACATCAAACCGGCCAACTACCCGGCCACCCTGGTAATGACCGCCGACCACGACGACCGCGTGGTGCCTGCGCACAGCTTCAAGTTCATCAGCACCCTCCAGCCAGCACAGCAAGGTCCCGCACCGGTACTGATCCGTGTCGAGACCAACGCGGGCCACGGCGCGGGCAAGCCCACCAGCATGATCATCGACGAACAGGCCGACAAGTGGGCCTTCTTCTTCAAGAACATTGGCGTGGTGCCGAAGTACCCGGTGGCGGCAGCGCATTAGGCGACCCCATACCACCATCCATCAACGCCCCGGCGCCTCTTTGGGCCGGGGCGTTGATCATTGCGCCGGGATTGTTCCTGCAACCAAGTGCAAGTTGTACAGGTCCTGCCGCCTGTCCTTCAAATTCTGCACGCTTCCGCGGTGGTGCAAATCCTTCAACAGGCTCATGTCCACGTCGGCCACCAGCACCATCTCGGTATTGGCAGTTGCTTCTGCCTTGATGCCATTGGCAGGAAAGGCGAAATCACACGGGGTGAATACGGCGCTTTGTGCGTATTGAATGTCAGTGTTCTTCACCCGGGGCAAGTTGCCCACGCTGCCTGCGATGGCCACATAGCACTCGTTCTCAATGGCGCGTGCCATGGCGCATTGGCGCACGCGGGAAAAGGCGTTCTGCGTATCGGTCATGAACGGCACGAACAGGATCTGCATGCCCTGCAAGGCGAGCAGGCGCACAAGTTCCGGGAACTCGCAATCGTAGCACACCACCACGCCCACCTTGCCGCAATCGGTATCGAAAACGCGAACCTGATCGCCGCCGTGGATTCCCCAGGCCTGCTTCTCGTTCGGAGTAATGTGGGCCTTCTCATAGCGTTCCCACGTACCGTCGCGCCTGCACAAGTAGCCCCGGTTGTACAATAGCCCGCCTTCCACTACAGGCATGCTTCCGCTGATGATGTTTACGTTGTGCTTCACCGCCGCTTCCACCATGAAATCACGGATCGCCGGCGTGTGCTGCGCAAGGCTGCGGATGGCCTCGGCCTCGTTCTGGTTGGCATACAGGGCCATCAATGGCGCATTGAAAAACTCCGGGAAAACGGCAAAGTCGCTGTTGTAGCCACTGACCACCTGCAGGAAAAAATCCAAGTGCTCGAACAGGCCGTCCACCCCTTGGTAGTTGCGCATTTGCCACTGCACCAGCCCCAGCCGCACATTGCGGCTCCAGCTTCCCCCCATCTCCTCCTCGTTCTGGAAGATGTTGTCCCACTCCATCAGCGTGGCGTACTCCATGGAGCCGGCATCGTTCTGCAAGTAGCCCTTCAACAGGCGCACCACATGGAAGTCGTTGGCCAACTGGAATGAGAGCACGGGGTCGTCGATGGTCTTCTCGCGCACCTTGTCGATGTACTGGCGCGGGGTGAGCTTGCGGGCAAATTTGTGGTAGTTGGGGATGCGCCCGCCGAACATCACCGAACGCAGGTTGAGGTGCTCGCACAGCTCCTTGCGCGCATCGTACAATCGCCTCCCCAGCCGCATCTTCCGGTACTCCGGCCGCACAAACACCTCGATGCCTTACAGGGTATTGCCCTTGGGGTTGTGCGTGGAGAACGAATAGCCGCCAGTAGCCTTCAGGTAAGTGTGCTCCATGCCCAGCTTGCCGATGTCCACAATGATGGAAAGCGCACAGCCTGCCAGGCGGCCGCCCACGAACACGCCCAATTGTCCTTCCGGAAAGAGGTCCAACAGGCGTTGTATCGTTTCGCGCTTCCACAGTCCACCGGTCCATTCCGGATAAGCTGCCGCTGTGGCATCCTGCAATTCGCCGAAGTGCCCCATCGTCAGGGGACGGACTTCCACCTTGCTTGGCGCGTTCTTTTTCTTGCTCATGGGTTTCGGGCTAAAATAACTCTTGGCAAACCGGCACCAATGGGGAATACGCTTCCGCGATCGGCGGTTCTCCTGCGCTGTGGCTGCTGCTACCTTCGCCGCATGTTGAAGGACGTTCTGGTGATCGAGACCGCAAGCGTGCTGGCGGGCCCGGCCGTGGGCATGTTCTTTGCCGAGCTGGGCGCACGCGTGGTGAAGATCGAGAACCCGCGCAGCGGAGGCGATGTAACCCGGAAATGGAAGCTGCCTGCGGAAGATCCGTACGCCACCGTAAGTGCGTATTTCAGCAGCGTGAACCATGGAAAGGAGCACCGCTTCCTGGACCTGAAGGATCCGGCATCACGAACGGAATTCGATGCGCTTATTTCCAAAGCCGACGTGCTGGTGAGCAACCATCTGCAAGCAGATGCCGAAAAGCTTGGGCTACAGCCGGAGCGGCTGCGCAGCTTGAACCCGCGCCTGCTGCACGGCCACATCCGAGGCTATGCCAGCGATGCAGCACGTTCGGCCTACGATGTGGTGTTGCAAGCCGAAACCGGCTACATCGGCATGTGCGGCACGGACGGGGAACACTTAGCCAAGGTGCCGGTGGCTTTGATCGACATCCTGGCCGCGCACCAATTGAAAGAGGGTCTGCTGTTGGCCCTCCTGCAACGGGAGCGCACCGGCAAGGGAGCATACGTGGAAGTGTCGCTGGAGGAAGCCGCGTTGACGGGATTGGTGAACCAGGCTTCCAACTGGCTGATGGCCGGACATGTGGCCCAACCCATGGGCACGCTGCACCCGAACATTGCGCCCTACGGAGAGGTGTTCCGCTGTGCGGATAAAGGCCGGATCGTGCTGGCCGTGGGGAGCGATGCGCAATTCGCGAAACTGTGCGACGTGCTGGCACTCCCTTTCCTTACCACCGACAAGCGCTTCTCCGCGAACACCGCCCGGGTAAGCCACCGGAAGGAATTGTCGGAGGCATTGGCACCAGCCATTGCCCGAATGGCCGCCCCTGCCCTACTGGCGCAGTTCCAACAAGCCGGGGTTCCCGCCGGCGCCGTGAACGGGATCGATCAGGCCTTGGCCACGCCCGCAGCCAACCGCATGCGGCTGCAGCAGGTGATTGACGGTAAAGCCACGGTTCGGATCAGCGGCAACGCCTTCCGCATCCACAACGAATAGCACCCTTGCCAGGGTGGCAATGGGCCTCAAGCCATGGTTGTTCAGCCACGAGGGCACGGAAGTAGGCCTGCTTGCACCCTTCCGCAGGTTTGCCCTGTAACCGCCTCAAGAGTTGCCGGTTTTGCGCTCCTGCTTCAGCGCCTTGGCCAAATGCTTGGCCAGCAGCTGCGCCTCCCCATCCGTGAGGCCGCGCCCAAAGGCCACCTTTTTGCCTTGGTATTCAAAGCCCAGCTGTTCGGCGCCACGCGTCCAGAATGAATCGCTCATCTGCCATTTCCAACTGGCCTTGTCGATGTTCAGCGGGCCGAAGCGCTGGATGTTGGCCACGAAATAGCGGTTGGCCTTGCCGTAGCCGAAGAGGCTGTCCTTTACAGTGAGTTCCCCGCCTTGCACCCGCCACAATTCAAAACCCTTGGTACGCCACAACACCACCCGTAGCACCCGCAGCTCAAAATAGAGCCAGAAGGCCAGCATCAACACCAACGGCAGGCGCATGTCCTTTTCCACGCCATGCAGCAGCATGTACAGGAAAACGGCGCCGCAGAACGTCCAAGCGGCCAACCAGCCGATCAGTAGGAACAGTTTGCCCTTGGGCAGGCGGTTGCCCACCACCACGCTCAGCCCGCCGGCCGCAGGGTGGTCGATGCTGACGCGCTCACTGATGAACTCCATCGGTCTTCACCTGTTCCACCACTTCCTCGTACAGGGCCTCGTAGCGGGGCAGCACCTTGCTGATGTCGAAGCGGGCGGCCGAGGCGCTTGCGCCTTTGCGGAACCGTTCCAATGCGCCCGCGTCGGAGAGGAGCGCTAAGGCATTGCTCACCATGGCATCGGTATCGCCCACCTCGTTCAGCAAGCCTGCCACGCCGGCTTCCACCACTTCGGCGGTGCCACCGGCATCGGTGCTCACTACGGGCACGCCGCTGGCCATGGCCTCCAGGGCGGCTAAGCCGAAACTCTCGGTTTCGCTGGCCTGCACGAACAGGTCGCTGCTGGCCACCACGGCCTCGGGATCGGTCATCTTGCCCAGGAACAGCACGTCCGCGCATGTTCCGTTGGCCCTGCACATCATCTCCGCAGCATGGCGGTCCGGTCCGTCGCCGATCAGCAGCAGGCGGGCAGGCAGGCGTTTGCGCACGCCCATGAACACCGTAAGCACGTCCAGCACGCGTTTCACCGGCCTGAAGTTGCTTACGTGCACCAGCAATTTTTCGCCGTGGGGCGCAAAACGCTTGCGCAGCGCGGGGTCGGCCACCGTCCGGTAACGCTCTGCGCGAATGAAGTTGGGGATCACCCGGATGTCGCGCTCCACGGGGAAATGCTCAAACGTCTCCCGCCGCAAGCTTTCAGAGACCGCCGTTACCGCCGTGCTGTGCTCAATGGCGAAGGTGATCACCGGCTCGAAGCTCGGGTCCTTGCCCACCAAGGTGATGTCGGTACCGTGCAAGGTGGTGATGAACGGGATGCGGATGCCCTGGGCCTTGAGGATCTGTTGGGCCATCCAGGCGGCCGAAGCATGCGGAATGGCGTAGTGCACGTGGAGCAGGTCCAGGCGCTCGTGCTTCACCACGTCCACCAGTTTGCTGGTCAGCACCAGTTCATACGGTTGGTAGTCGAAGAGCGGGTAATCGCTCACGCGCACCTCATGGTAAAACACGTTGGCTTGGCCATTGCCCAAGCGCACGGGCCGGTCGTAGGTGATGAAATGCACGGTGTGGCCCTCCGCCGCCAAGGCGAGCCCCAGCTCGGTGGCCACCACTCCCGATCCCCCGAATGTGGGGTAACAAACAATGCCTATGCGCATGGGTCCATGCTCGTTCAATTTCGGCACAAAGGTCGTATCCGGGGCGCAATGGATGCCGTGGAACTGATGGGAATGCCCGGTTGTGACTACCCGGCGGCACAAAGTTCTACCTTTGCACCCGCAAAAAATGCCATCCCATCATGCCCGTTGAAATCAAACCGAAGGTCCATAATTTCAGTGCAGGCCCCTGCGTCCTGCCGCAGCAAGTCTTCCAACAGGCCGCACAGGCCGTGTTGGATTGGGACGGCAGCGGCCTCAGCATCCTGGAGGTGAGCCACCGCAGCAAGCCCTTCGTGGAAGTGATGGAAAAGACCCGTGCCTTGGCCAAGGAACTGCTGGGCGCACCGGACCACTACCAGGTGGTGTTTCTCGGTGGCGGTGCCAGCATGGGCTTCCACATGGTGCCGCAGAACTTCATGAAGGTGGGCGGCAAGGGCGCCTACGCCAACACCGGCACCTGGGCCAAGCGGGCCATCAAGGAAGCACAGTTGCTGGGGAACGCCACCGTGGTGGGCAGCAGCGAGGATAAGAACTTCAACTACATCCCCAAGGGGTTCAGCGTGCCGAACGACGCGGACTACTTCCACTTCACCAGCAACAACACCATTTACGGCACCCAGTACAAGGCGTTCCCGAAGAGCCCGGTGCCGCTGATCTGCGACATGAGCAGCGATATCTACAGCCGGCCGGTGAACGTGGCCGACTTCGCCATGATCTACGCTGGAGCCCAAAAGAACATGGGGCCTGCCGGCGCCACCATGTACCTGTTCGACCCGAACGCCCTGGGCAAGACCGGCCGCACACTGAGCCCGATGATGGATCTGGCGAACCATGCGGCCAAGGAAAGCATGTACAACACCCCGCCGGTGTTCCCCGTGTACGTGATCATGCTCACCCTGGAGTGGTTGAAGCACAACGGGGGCGTGGCCGCCGCTGAAAAACGCAACCAAGCCAAGGCCGACCTGCTGTACAACGCCATCGACCGCCTGCCGATCTTCCAAGGCGTGACCGCCAAAGAGGACCGAAGCGCCATGAACGCCACCTTCCTGCTGAAGAACAGCGCCTTGGAGCCGGCCTTTGATGAACAGTGGAAGGCGGCCGGCATCAGCGGCATCCGCGGCCACCGCAGCGTGGGCGGCTACCGGGCCAGCATGTACAATGCGCTGCCGTTGGAAAGTGTGCAGGCCCTGGTGGACGTGATGGAGGAATTCGCAAAAAAGAACGGTTGAGCATGCGGGTACACGCAAACGATGGGATCTCACAGGAGGGAAAGCAACTCCTGGAAGAGCAGGAATTCACGGTAACCACCCAAACCATACCCCAGGAAAAGCTGGTGGACTACCTGAACAAGGAAAAGGTAGACGCCCTACTGGTGCGCAGCGCCACCAAGGTGCGCAAAGAGCTGATCAATGCCTGCCCCGGCCTGAAGCTGATCGGGCGCGGTGGCGTGGGCATGGACAACATCGACGTGGAATATGCCCGCAGCAAGGGCCTCAAGGTGGTGAACACGCCCACCAGCAGCTGCATCAGTGTGGCGGAGCTGGTGATGGCCCACCTCTACGGTTTGATGCGCGACCTGTACAAAGCCAACCGCCGCATGCCTGCCGAAGGCCACACAGCCTTCAAGGAAATGAAGAAGGAATATGGCAAAGGCACCGAGCTGCGCGGGAAAACGTTGGGCATCCTGGGCTTCGGCCGCATCGGCCGCTGGGTGGCCCGCTATGCGGTTGGCGCAGGCATGAAGGTGATCTATACCGACCGCAGCGCCACTGCCGACTACATCGAGCTGGACCTCAACGGCGAGGTGCACCGGGTGGGCATCAAGATGGTGCCGCTGGATGAATTGCTGGCCAAAAGTGACGCCATTACCGTGCACGTGAGCCACGGGGGTGAAGGCAATTTCGCATTGGGGAAGGCCGAGTTTGAACAGATGAAGCCGGGCATGTTGCTGGTGAACACCTCCCGGGGGTCTTCCATCGACGAGAAGGAACTGATCGCCGCGTTGAAGGGCGGGAGGGTCCGGGCGGCAGGCTTGGACGTGTTCATGAACGAACCCGCGCCCGACCCCGAACTGCTGAAACTGCCTAACGTCAGCCTTTCGCCCCACATCGGTGCCGCCACCGTGGAGGCACAGGACCGCATCGGGCAGGAACTGGCCGACCAGTTGATCGCGTGGAGGGAGGAGGTGGCCGTGGGGCGCGGATGATCCATGTGCGCCCTTTCCGGGCATGGCGCCCAGTGCCGCACTTGGCCCACCTGGTCGGTTCCCGGTCCTTCCTGCAATATTCCGCAGCGGAGATCAAGGCCCGCTTGGAGGGAAACCCGTACACCTTTCTGCATGTGATCCATGCCGACCACGAACGGGCCGGAAGCTCCCGTTCGGAGCATTTTGATGCCGTGCGGGACAAGTTCATGGAGTTCACCGAACGGGGCATCCTCCAACGCGAGGAGCAGCCCGTCTTCTATGCCTACGCACAAACCGCCGCTGCTTTTTCCTCCCTCGGGATCATTGGCGTGGTGGACGTGGGCGACTACGAGGAGGGACGGATCAAGGTGCACGAACACACCTTGGCCAACCGGGAGGAGCTCTTCACCGACTACCTCCAACACACGGGGATCAATGCCGAACCCGTGCTATTGGCCATGCCCGATGATGATGCCATTGAAGCGGAACTGGCACGCGCTGCCGAGGGAACGCCCTTGTTCGATTTCACCACCACCGACCAGGTGAGGCACCGTTATTGGCGGATGGACGACGCAGTTGTGCAACAACGCCTGCAAGAACAGTTCAGCCGGTTGCCCGCCTTGTACATCGCCGACGGCCACCACCGTTGTGCGAGCAGCGCCCTGCTGGCCCGGCGTACCAAGGCTGCTCCGGGCACGCCAGGCGCAGGCTTCATGGCCTTGATCGTGCCCGAGAGGCAGCTGCACATCTTCAATTATGACCGCACGGTATCAGGGCTCAACGGCCTCTCCCCTGCCAAGTTCATGGATGCCTTGAAGCGCATCGGCCCGGTGCGGGAGCTTCCGGGCGGCGCAAGCCATCCGACAGCCGGGAACGTGCAATTCCTGGTGGACGGTAGCTGGCACGAACTGCGCTTCCTGCCGCCCATCTCAGACCGCCCCGTGGAGGCCTTGGATGCCGAACGCTTGGGCAGCCAAGTGCTTGGGCCCGTACTCGGCCTCGGCGACATGCGCACCGAACCACGGCTTCACTTTGTGCCCGGCACGGCCGGGGTGCAAGCCTTGGAGCACGCCGTTGCCACGGGCCGCGCCGATGCGGCGTTCCACCTCAGGGCGGTATCTTTCGCACAACTCCGGGCCGTGGCCGACAGCGGTGGGTGCATGCCGCCGAAATCCACGTGGATCGAACCCAAGCTGCGCAGTGGGCTGACCATATACTCCCTGGAGGACGCGTGAATGGACAAGGCAGCCTTGGCGGAACGCTACGCACGGGTGAAGGCGCAACTCCCTCCCGGCGTGGAACTGGTGGCCGTGAGCAAGACGCGCACCGTGGAAGAGATCAAGGCCTTGTATGACCTGGGCCAGCGCGCCTTCGGCGAGAACTACCCGCAGGAACTGCGCGACAAGCACCCCTTGTTGCCAAGTGACATCGATTGGCACTTCATCGGTACCCTGCAGACCAACAAGGTAAAGTACGTCGCCCCCTTCGCGCATTTGGTGCACGGAGTGGACAGCAAACGGCTGTTGGACGAGCTGAACAAACGGGCCGCGGCCACCGGCCGGCAACTGGGCGTGTTGCTGCAGGTGCACATTGCCCAAGAGGAAACCAAGCATGGATTCCTGCCTGCGGAGCTTCGCGAGCTGTGCAGCGGCGGGCGCTTCCGCCAGCGCTGGCCCAACCTGGTCTTCCGAGGGCTGATGGGCATGGCCACCAACACCGATGACCATGGCCAGGTGGGCAGGGAGTTCGGCGGCCTTGCCGCACTGCGCGCCGAGCTGGCACAAAACGCGGCATTGGCCGAAGAGCCGTTCACCGAGCTTTCCATGGGCATGAGCGGCGATCTGCCGGAAGCCTTGGCGGCAGGCAGCACCATGGTGCGTATTGGCACGGCCATCTTCGGCGAGCGGCACTGAGCCGCAACTACGGCAAGCAACCCAATGGCGGGGGGTGCGTCTTTCCGGCATACCTTCGATGTTGCCAATCCCTGCCCCATGACCGCGCGCTACCTGCTCTCCTGCACCACCGTCTGCATCTTGTTCACAACAAGTGTTCAAGCCCAACGCAACCTGGAGATCGGCCTGCAGGTGGGCGCCGACCATTTTTCCGGCGACTTGGGCAATTGGCACGGGTCCGTGCAATGGAACGGCATCCGCCCCGCCATGTCCATCACCTTCCGGGATTACCTCAACAATCCCAAGCGCTACATCACCCGTGCACTGACCACCGAGACCCGCTTGGGCTGGTACCGGCTGGGCTACAACGAACTGGCGCCCACGGGCGGCAAGCAAGGGGTGGAACTGCGCAACTACCGCCGCGGCCTCAACTTCAGGAACGACTTGTTCGGAATCAGCCAACACCTGGTGCTGAACATGTACCGGGAACCCTTCCAACCGCTCTATCAGCAACGGTTCTTCGCGTATTCCTACGTGGGGGTCGGGCTCTTCTACGGCCGCCCCAAGGCCGACCTGTTCAACGGGCCCGCCAACATGGCCAACCGCTACTACGCCTGGTCGGACGGCACTATCCGCGACCGGCCGCGGGGTGAATCCGATGCCCAAGTGATCGGCCAGGACGGAACGTATGAAACCGACCTCTATAGCTGGATCACCGAAGGCACCGGCGGAGGAAAAGAGGCCAAGGCCCTCAGCAAGGCTCCCAGCCCATGGCATGTGGGCATACCCGTGGGGTTCGGATTGCGCTACATGGTTACGCGCAAGCTTTCCGTGGGCATGGAATTCAGCTACTACATGTTCTTCACCGACATGCTGGATGCCGTGAGCGACCGCTATGCGACCTACGATGAACTGGCCCGCGCCTACCCCGACAGCACACAGCAGATGATGGCCCGATACATCAGTGACCCCACCGGCTGGGGCACCAATGGCAAGGAGAGCCTCTTCACCAGCCGCCGGGGCAACCCCGGCCTGCCCGATTCGTTCAGCTACTTCAGCGTGGAGGTCAGTTGGACCTTCAAGCGCAGCCCCATGAGGCGCACGTTCGTATCGCTGTAAAACGGGGCTCTTCCCCTTGTCGTGGGATCAAGGTGCAAAGGCAGGGCCGTTGATCGCGGTGCACAAAGCGGTATCGGCAGCGGATTGCATGGGCCTTACGCCGCCGTCCACCCATAAGGTGAGGGTGCCCTGCACCGGCGGACCCGAATCCCGCTCCAACCGGCATGCCCTGAAGAACAAGTTGTCACCGTCCTTCAGGTGCAGCGTCCATTGGCCTTCACCCGGCACCGTATCCCCTGTTCCGGGGTCCACGGTCCCCATCAACGTATCCGTCTTGGACTGCAAGGCTCCCGGCGCGTAGCGGATCACGCAACCGTTGCAGCGTGCGTGCAACGTGGCGTTCAGCAAGGCCTTCTCCTCTTCCTTGCACCCTATGGCCAAGAGAGTGCTTGCCAGCAAAAGCAACCAAGAATGACGCATGGGCCGAAAGTAATCCGATCCCACGCCCCTTACATCCTCCGGTACCACCCCTTGATCCGCTCCCGGTCCAGCACCTTTTCCCAATCGGGCCCGAAGGCGTGGTCCCACATGTGCGGCAGCGCGTATGCCACCTCCGCCATGGCACTGATGGTCTCCTCGCTCCAGCCCTTGGCCAGTCCTTGCGGGATGTGCACCTGGTTGTGCTTCACCATGCCCTTGAACTCTTGCACGTAGTCGCCATACACGTCCTCCAGCTTATCAAAGGCGATGCAGTTGGCGATGCAATGGTGGATGTCCAGCACCTTGCCCAAGCCGTAGCTCAGCGCGTGGCACACGCCCACCTCGCTGTACGTCAGGCTGAGGCCGCCCATGTAGCTGGCCACCATCAACAGCTCGTCGCTCTTGGGGTCGGTGCGGTCCAGCTTCAAGTACACTTGGCGGCACATCTCCAAGGCCTTCTCGCTGTAGGCCTCGGCGAAGGTGTTCTTCTTGGTGCCGGTGATGGCCTCCACGCTGTGGATGTAAGTGTCCATGCCGGTGTAAAACCATTGGTCCTGCGGCACCGTGGCGATCAGGTCGGGGTCCAGCACGATCTGGTCGCAGACGGTCCAGTCGCACTTCAGGCCCAGCTTCTTCACCGGGCCGGTGAGCACGGCGGTCATGCTTACCTCCGCGCCCGTGCCGCTGATGGTGGGCACCGCGCAATGCCAGATACCCGGCTTCTTGATCAGGTTCAGGCCCTGGTACTGCACGCTGCTGCCCTCGTTGGTGAACATCAGGGAGGCGGCTTTGGCAATGTCCATCATGGTGCCGCCGCCGATACCGATGATGCCGGCCGGAAGTCCCTTTCGCCCGAGCACGTCATCGCGCAGCGCATCGATCTGCGAGGTCTTGGGTTCATCCTTGGCACTGATGAAGAAGAGTTCGTCTCCCTCCTGCACCGGCAGGCGCTTCTTGAAATCTTCCTTGTCGGCGAAGTAATCGTCCACCACAAAGACCATGAAGCCCTTGTTGGTACTGCGGTGCGGCGCAAGGATCTCGCCCAGTTTATCGAACGAGCCACGGCCGTAACAGGTCTTGGTCACAGATTTGAAATTGCGGAAGAGTTGCATGCCGCAAAGGAACGGAGGAAAGGCGGGCTTTGGGGCGCGTGCCTCATCTTCCTGGAACCGCCGATGGACGGGGATGGGCACGGACATCATCCGTGTAGTACCTCCACCGTTCCGCTGAGCACCCTTTACAAGCAGCGATCCAAGTTCATCCGTGTGCACCCGTGGGGAAATGCCGCCCGTGGCTATCCTTGTGGCCAACCTGCACCGCCATGAACTGCACCACGGAATGCTTGGCCAACCTCGGCCTCACACCCATCCACTTGCTGCAACTGGCCTTCTCCGCCTTCATCGCCGTGCTCTTCATCCAGTCCGGGCTGGACAAGGTGTTCAACTGGAAAAGTGAGAAGGATTTCTATACCAAGCACTTCGCCAAGAGCATCCTCAATGGCTCGGTTTTCCTGCTGATGCCCGTGATCACCTTGATGGAGCTTGCAGCAGGGTTGTTCTCGGCCGCCGGTTTCTTCCAGGTATTGTTCTCCGGAAACACCAGCTTGGGTACGCTGGGCATGCTCCTGGCCTGTGCCGCGCTCACCATGCTTTTCTTCGGCCAGCGCGTGGCCAAGGACTACAAGGGGGCGGCTGTGCTGGTGCCGTATTTCTTGGCGTGTGCGGCGGGGCTGGCCGTGTTCATTTTATGGTGATCTGAGCGATCCACGGGGCGCTGCCCCGCTGCGCCTTGTTGCGTGCCGCCAAGCACTTGTTACCGTTCCGTGCCAAATCAGGACCTTCACATCCATAATTGGAAAGATCGTTTAGTTTCGCCGCTGCAACCCACCCTGCCCAACACGTGCAAGCCGGAAGGGTCCATGGCGGCCAGCCGTTCAAGGTGCCTGCTTTGGGAACATGGACGGAGGGCCAGGGCGGCAGGTAGTGGAACCGGTCAAGTGAAGATGGAAGTGATATCAAAACAAGCCGTATCAACATGTACTGCACCAGCATGCTTCTGACCATTCAACACAGCGCCGCGCTGATCTCCCTGATCGGGGCGTTGGTGGTGGTGGGCGTTGTCCTCTTTCTGTTCACCACCTCGGACCAAGGGGACGAAAAACACGAGGCCAAAAAGATGGTATATGCCCTGCGGGGCAAGTACTTCCTGGGCTTGGCCGCCGTGATCGTGGTGGGCTTGGTGATCACCCTCGGGATGCTGCCCTACCCCAAGTTCCAAACCGAAGCGCCCGATCAAACGATCGTAGTGGTCGGTTCGCAATGGTCTTGGAAGATGGGTCCCGGTGAATTGCCGGCCGAGCCCAAGAAGTTCAAGGGCAAAAGCACCATCACACTGCCACCCGGCAAGACGATCCAGTTCCTGGTAACAGCCTCGGATGTCACCCACAACTTCGCCATTTACAACGAGCAGGGCGTGCTGTTGGCCCAAACGCAGGCCATGCCGGGCTATTGGAACGACCTCCGGTACACCTTCGCCCAGGGTGGCACGTTCAAAGTGCTCTGCTTGGAGTACTGCGGTGCGCCGCATACCGTGATGACGGGAAAGATCGTAGTGGAACAATGACCAAATAGATCATAGATCAATGACAGCATTCAATCCCGAAGACCGCGGACGGCACAAAAAGCTGATCCTCACCTGGAGCATCACCTTCCTGGTCCTCTTCCCGCTTTTGATCGTTCTAGGCCTGTTGATGCGCATGAACCAGGGTGAAGTGATCAAGGTGGACAATGCCACCTTCTATTCGTACATGACCCTGCACGGCTTAGGCATGGCGGGTGTGTTGTTCAGCATGGCGTGGGCGGCGGTGTTCTATTTGGTGGGCACCCGCTATGTGAAGTTGAACATCGGGTTGGGCTACGCCGTGTTCCTGTTGGTGGTGATCGGCTCGGTGGGCTTGGCCGTGGCCACCTTGATCGGCAAGTTCGCGGCAGGGTGGTACATGCTTTACCCGCTGCCCTTCATCGGAGCCACCTGGAAGGCATGGACAACGGGCCTGGCCATTATCTCCTTGATCATCATGGGCGTGGCCTGGCTGATCGGCTGCCTGCACGTGGTCTACGCGCTCTCCCGTGAATACGGCGGGTTCACCAATTTGATCGGCTGGCAGTATTTGGGAAAGAAGCCGCCGGAAAAGGAACTGCCCCCCTTGGCGCTGATCGCCACCATCAGCTTGGTGCCGGGCATACTGGCCTTCATTGCCGGTGCAGCGATGCTGGTGATGTATCTGCTGCAGCACCTGGAACCCAGCCTTTCCTTCGATGCGTTGGTGCAGAAGAACCTGATGTTCTTCTTCGGCCACACCTTGGTGAACATCACCATGTATTGCGGCGTGGGCTGGTTGTACACCCTGCTGCCGGAGTTCACCGGGCGTGAGTGGAAGCTCAACAAGCTGACCGTGTACGCATGGAACGCCACCTTCTTCTTTATCGTCTTTGCCTACTTCCACCACCTGTACATGGATTTCGTACAGCCCACCGGGCTGCAGATCGCCGGGCAGCTGGCCTCCTACTTCAGCGCCATCCCCGCCACGGCCGTCACCATGTTCGGCGTTATCGCCCAACTCTACCGCTCCAAGGTGAAGTGGGGCGTGATCCCCACGGCCTTTTTGCTGGGCGTGGCCGGATGGGCCATCGGGGGCTTCGCCGCCGTGGTGGATTCCACCATCTCCATCAACAAAGTGCTGCATAACACGCTGTGGGTGCCGGCACACTTCCACACGTACATGCTCATGGGGGTGGTGCTGCTCATCCTCGCTTTCCTCTACTACCTGGGTTCCACCGAGAAAAACCGCGACCTGTCCCCCAAGGCGGGATTCGGGTTCTGGCTGTTCGTCGCTGGGGCATACGGCTTCCTGCTGATGTTCTACCTCGGGGGCATGGAGAGCATCCCCCGCCGGTTCTCGGAATACGCGAGCTCGGGCATCGCCCACACGCACGACACGGGGGCTTTGCTGGCCAAGGTGGCCGCCCTGTTCGTGGCGTTGGTGCTCATCGGATTACTGATGATGTATGGTGCCCTGTTCAACGGGCTGCTGAAGAAGGACCAAGCCCCGGCCAAATGATCTCCGGCCCGGCCGGGCAGTAAATGAAGAAGCTCCTCCCCCCCATCGCCGCCTTGGTGCTCTGCATCGGTGTGCTCTGGGGATGGACGTACGGGTTCACGGCCTACACCGTGTTCTCCGCCACACTGCACCAGGCCGGGCCTGTTCCCAGGGAGTTCCCGGCGATCGCCTGCATCAACCAGGACAGCGTGTTGTTCAACCTGCGGGACAAGGACAAGTATGTGCTGCTGAACTTCGTGTACCTCAACTGCCCCAATGTGTGCCACAAAGTGAACAACCGCTTGGAGGACATTTACGACGCGCTGGAGAACGACTTGGTCCCCAACGACCTGGAATTGGTGACGGTGAGCTTTGATCTGCGCAACGACGACGTGCGCAAGCTGAAGAACTACCGCAAGCTCTTTGAGGGCGACCTCAGCGGCTGGACCTTCGCACTGCCACATGGCTCCACCGAGGCTGAGTTTGGCGATTTCCTCAAGCAGGCCGGCATTTGGGCCTATCGCCTGCCGGAAAACGGCATCATCAACCATTCGGTGTATATCTTTCTGATCTCGCCCGACCACCGGGTGGTGCGCGTGTTCGACCCGGCCCGGGAAGATGATGCCGCCATCCTGGCCGGTATCCGCTCATGCGTAAAGGGAACCAAGGCGATCGCCGAGCGGCATGGATAGCGGCCACAGGTGCGGTCGTGCTTTTTGCGGTGCTGTCCTTCCCGTGCAACTACTGGCTTTCCCTCACCATGCCGAGGCACCAGGCCATCCAGCTTCCCGCCATGCTCCTCATCGGCCTGGCGCTCGGCAGGGTGGCGCGCAAGGTGAACGTCAAGGACCTTTCCTGGGGTCTTGCCTTGCTGTTGCTGGCCATGGGCTCGCTCATCTTCTGGATGCTGCCGCGCTCCATCGACCTGGCCGTGATCCATCCGTGGTTCAACCGGATCATGCACGTGCACATGGTGGCTACCGGATTTGCGATCGCCATCACCCTGCGCAACATGCCCTTTGAGCTGAAGATCGCCTTCCCGGGCATGTTGGCGGGCATGCTCATCGCCACCGGAGCATCGCTGCGTGCCTTCACCATCCTGCTGTGCAGCTCGTTCACCATCGAGCAGCAGCACGAAACGGGCATGTGGCTGATGCTGATCGGCGTGGCGGTGTTTTTAGGCACCGCCGTGTTCTTTATCAGGAGATTGGGCAGGGAGTGAGGGCTGCGCCAGGGCGGAGTTGGGGGCGGAGGCCATGGCACAGTTCGGTAGGTGGACATCGTGGACCGGGTTCGGACTCCACCCGGCCCACCTGTGTCAACCGAGCGACAACGGTACCTGTGGGAATTTGCGTTCGGGATGGCGCCGGAAAGCGCGCAGGGCGGCGAGGAACGAGCCGACCGAGGACTTGCAGCGAACAGCTCTCTGCCCCTGTGCCCTTCGAGGGCCACGGGCAGGGGGACCGGAACACCTAAACGATCTACACCCCCACCCCCTCCATCGCCTTCCTCACTGCCCCTTCCACCTTGTCCAAGTACGCATTCAATTCAGATTCCGTCCACGTCACCCGGATGTTGAAGCTGATGAGCCTGCTGAGCACGGCGTCGCTCTTGGGGAACTTCAAGGTCTTCAGGTCCTGCGGCAAACCCAGTTCGTGCGCCACCGTGCGGAAGGGCATCTTCAGGTCCTTGAGCTGGTTCCACTGCTTGATGTAGTGGTACATGTTGTCATACCAGTACGCGCCGCCCACGCCGGCCTCGATCATCGCTTTGTTCGCGGCACGCGCCACGGTCTCGCTGGGGAAGAACAGGTGGAAGAAGGTGGCGCTATCGCCCGCATCGTCGCACTGCTTGCGGAAAGTGAGGCCGGGGATCTTCGATAGGCGCTGCTGGATGATCGCCTTGTGCTTGCGCTGCTGGCTGAGGATGTAGGGCAGCTTCCGTGCCTGCGCCAAGCCGATGGCCGCGTTGATCTCGCCGATGCGATAGTTGGTGCCCAGGATGTAGTGCGGCTCCATGCCCCGGTTGTCGCCCTCGTGGCTGTGGCCGTGGTCGCTGAAGTGCTCGGCGGTGGTGTAGAGCTGGTCGTCGTTGGTGATCACCACGCCGCCTTCGCCGCAGGTGTTGATCTTGAAGAAGTCGAAGCTGAAGCTGCCCATCTTGCCGTAGAGGCCGAGGTGCTTGCCCTTGTAGGTGGCGCCGAGCGCCTGGGCGGTGTCCTCGATCAGCATGATGCTCCCGGGCCCCGACCCGGGATCCTTGCACACGGCCAGGATGCCGTCAAGGTCGGCGGCGGCACCGCACATGTGTACGAGCAGCACGGCCTTGGTCTGGGGCGTGATGGCCTTGCGGATGCCCTCGGCGCTGAGGCATAGCGTCTCGTCGATCTCGGCGAACACGGGGATGGCCCCGGCCATCAATACGCTCTCGATGGTGGCGATGAAGGTGAAGGGCGGCACGATGACATGATCACCGTAGCCCACGCCACAGGCGGCCAGCATGGTGCTTACGGCGGTGCTACCGCTGCTCACGGCCAATGCGTGTTTGGCCCCGGTGAATTTCGCCACCTCGGCCTCGAAGTCCTTGGCCTTCCAATGGCCCTTGCGTTGGGCATCGTGGTTGTAGCGGAAGAGTACGCCCGTCTCTAGGACGTCCATCACTTCCTTGCGTTCCTCGTCCCCGAAAAGTTCCGTGCCTGGCATGATCAAAAAGTGGTTTTACAAACAAATGGCGAACAAATGTACGGGTACCCTGTTCCCCCTTCAGAACGACGCGCAGCCGACCGTCGAACCGATGTCGGCACCTCATTAACCAAAACCAGTTCACATCATGGAACGTACCGCAAGAGCCCAATGGAAGGGCACCATCAAGGAAGGGAAAGGAAGCATTACAGCACCGAGCGGCGTGCTAAGCAACAGTCCGTTCAGTTACGCCACACGCTTCGAGAACAACCCGGGAACCAACCCCGAGGAGCTTATCGGGGCAGCCCATGCGGGGTGCTTTGGCATGATGACCTCACTCTTGCTGTCCAAGGCGGGCCACAAGCCCGAACAGTTGGACACTGAAGCCAAGGTGACGCTGAACGAAGTGGACGGTCTGCCTACCATCACCGACATTCACCTGAAGATCAAAGGCAAGGTGCCAGGCATGAGCAAAGCGGAATTCACCAAGATCGCCGAGGAAGCGAAGGCCAAATGCCCGGTGAGCCGCTTGGTGACCGGCGCGAAGACCCACTTGGAAGTGGCCTTCGCGGAAGAGAAAGTGCATGCCTGATCCAGCACTGTCCAAAAGAAAACAAGAGCCCCGGTTATCCGGGGTTTCTTGTTTTCAGGGTCTCCATCATCAAGGTCCGCGGCGCGAGACCTTGATGGGACTAACATCATCAAGGTCCGCCGCGCGAGACCTTGATGGGACGAGTAACATCATCAAAGTTCGCCGTGCGAGGCCTTGATGGGACGAGTAAGCCCTAACGGGGCTTTTCTGCTTTCGGGAAGTACCTTGTGCCCGCATCCACGGCACTGATGAAGAAACGACCCACCGGTGGCATGGTGTACAGCACCAATCCGAATGCACAGTTCACCACTTTCGGTGATCGCGAACCGGCCACGTTGCTCCCGTCACAACAGGACTTGCGGATCCACCTGGACCGCCTCAAGGGCAACAAGGTGGTGACGCGCATCGCGGATTTTATTGGCAAGGAGGGCGACCTCGCAGAACTCGGCAAACTGCTGAAGAGCAAATGCGGCGTGGGCGGAAACACCAAGGAGGGCGAAATCCTTCTGCAAGGCGACCACCGGGACAAGGTGCTGAAGCTGCTTTTGGATGCTGGCTACAAAGTGAAAAAATCAGGTGGCTAAGTGCCGCCCCAAACCTCTGCAACGATGAAGAACATTTTCCGCATTCTGCTGTTATCGACCTTGCTCCTCCCCTTTTGTGCCTCTGCACAAGTTGCACACGACCTCACCATCTATTCCGAGGATGGGGCCCCGTTCACGCTGTTGGTGAACGGCCAGGCGATCAATACCGAACCAGCTGCCAGTGTGACGGCCAAGGACCTTCAGGTGGGCTTTGCCCTGGTGCAAGTCCGCTTTGCCGATGCGTCGCTGCCGATGATCGAGCGCAAGAACCTGCAGATCGCGGCACCTGGCACGGCGCCCTCGGGGCCGATGGCGGTGGTGTATGCCATCAAGGAAAAGAAGGGCGAAATGAAGATCCGCTTCATTTCACGCACACCCAAGCAGGTGCAGCACGCCCCGGTGATCATCATCAACAACCACTGAGCGGTTTCTCTTGCGAACCTGCTGGGCTGCGAATTGTTATTTGGTCAAGCCGCGAACATGGGAAAGCGGCATGCAACATGGATATCCGGATCAAACGCATCTATGAGCCACCGGCCAAGGACGACGGCTACCGCCTGTTGGTGGACCGCCTTTGGCCGAGGGGTGTCAGTAAGGAATCGGCCCACATCGATGAATGGCTGAAAGAAGTTGGCCCTTCGAATGAGTTGCGGAAATGGTTCGGGCACGAACCACCGAAATACACGGAGTTCAAAAAACGGTACAAGCAGGAGTTGCAGGCTGCACCGCAATTGCTGGAGCACATCCGCAGCATGGCGAAAAAACACCGTGTAAGCCTGCTGTACAGTGCGCACGATGAAGAGCACAACCAAGCGGTGGTGCTACAGGAAGTGCTGCTGGGCTGAAGTGCAGCGTGGTTGATCTTATTTCATGCTTTCCCAATGCCATTGCGCAGTTGGGGCTGGTTGACATGGGGTTTTCAGCAGGGCTTTTTTGTATCCGGTTTTTTTAGTAACATTTGCCGGTTAACGATCCACCCTCCAGCCCATGAATTCACCACTCATCATCCCGGCCAGCCTTGCGATCCTTCTGTTGTCCACCCTCCCCGCGGCAGCCCAAGGCACGCCGGAACCGATCACCGACGGGCAATGGGGCGGCATGTCGCTATCCAATAACAACCTCGGTTCCGAGCTCCCGGTTTCATTTGCGGACAGGGCCGCTGCCCCCCCCGTGAACAATGTATGCAGCGGCGCCACGGTATACGAGTTGAGCCCCGGGCAAACCGTGATGATGAGCGGCAACAATACCGGGGTGGTCGTTACCGACCCGCCCGGGTTGATGATCGTGTGGGAGGCGTTCACGCTTACGGCATGCGCCAACGTGGTGATCGATTACTGCGTGCCTGGATCCGTGTTCACCAACCACATTAAGAACTTAGCGGTGAACTGCCCCGATTTCCTGACCGGGATCTTGCTGGGCGCGAATACGGCCTGTACGGTAAGCTTCCAAGACCTTGCGCCAGGAACATATTGGATCCCGGTGTACGCGGCGGCCGGCATCACCCCGCAGGGGCCGTACACCATCGCCGTAACAGCCACCACCTGCACGGCGCCCACGGCCTACTGCATCCCCATTTCCACCTTTGGGCCGAACGAAGGGGATTACATCAGCTGGGTGCAGTTGGGGAACCTGGACATGGTCAGTACGTTCCAAGTCAACAAGACCTACGTGGACAATACGGCGTACACCACCCAGTTGATCCCCGGCCAGCTCTACCAGATCTCGGTGATCAGCGGCGCGTACAACACGGACCAAGTGGCCGCGTGGATCGATTACAACGATGATTTCAGCTTCACCCCGGACGAGAAACTTGGTGAAGGGACGGCCACCAGTACCGATTCGCTCAAGGTGTTCACCTTCACCGTACCGGCCAATGCGCCGGTGGGCAATAAGCGGCTACGCGTCCGCACGGCGAACGTGCAGCCCGGCCAGCCGCTCCCCTTGGACCCCTGCTACAATTACAGCCGGTGCGAAACCGAGGACTACACCGTGTTCATCACCGGTACCCAACCCGCCGAGGTTGATCTGGACCTGAGGGTGTTCCTTCAAGGTCCATACGTCGGCAGCAGCATGAACGACGGACTTCGCGCCGCAGGCTTCGTGCCCACCACCGAACCCTATACGGGCCTCGGGTACGCCCACACCGGCGGGGGCGGTGGTGAAACCACCACGGCCGCGGTGCTGGCCGTTTCCGGAAACAGTGCCGTAGTGGACTGGGTGTTCGTTGAATTGCGCAATGCCAACGATCCCGCTACGGTGATCGCCACAAAGAGCGGATTGCTGCTGCGCGATGGGAAGGTGGTGGCCGGCAATGGGGTGTCGCCATTGATCTTCAACATACCGGCGGGCAACTACCATGTGGCCGTGCGGCACCGCAATCACCTCGGTTGCATGACGGATGCCCCGTTGCAGTTGGACGCCAATACCACAACGCTGGATTTCACCGCTTCCACCACGGAATGTTACGGCATCGACGCGCGTGCCAGTTCCGGTGACGTGCGCATGCTGTGGGCCGGGAACACCATCAATGACAACAACGTGAAGTACACCGGCGGCAACAACGACCGCGACCCGATCCTGGCGCGCTTTGGTGGAAGTTCCCCCACAGGCACCGCCAGCGGCTACTATCGTGAGGATGTGAACATGGACGGCAAGGTGAAGTACACCGGCGGCGGCAACGACCGCGATCCCATCCTGGTGACTACCGGCTCGGGCAACCCCAGCAGCGTACGCGTGGAGCAGTTGCCGTAAGGGCAAAAGGGCAGTTAACGCGGCGCTTCTAGGTCTGGGCCAAGGCCAGCGGGTCTGAACCGCCCATTGAGCCTGCGACCTCGATCAGTTGTTCGTTGTCAGTTGTTAGGGTTGACCCGGCAAACGGCGTGCGGTGGCCAATTCCTTGAGTTTGAACCTACGCCCGCGTATTACCCGGAATATGCAGCAGGATTTCTACTACGGCCCGAAATCACTGCGGCAGCGTACGCTTCGCCGGTTTTCCCCTCGGCACAATAGCTTGTGCTATTCCTTCACGGTGAAACCCGCGCTGTCCTTGTGATTTCGACCCTCGCAACGAACCCTGCTGCACAATCCAGATATTAGGGTTGCCCCCACTGAACTGCTGAGTACCTTGAGAACGCATTGGAACGGCCCTGACAACGAACAACTTTCTTCTAACAACCGGTCGAAACTTCAAATTCAGCCGCCAGTTGCGAACTTCAGGCCCGATGTCCCGGGGCCAGTGCCAAGGCCCCCCCTGCAAGCCGTACTTTCGACGGCATGGACCTGCATTATGGAGAAGCAGGAACGGGCCTCCCCTTGGTATTGCTCCACGGTTTTCCGTTGGATCACACACTTTGGTTCCCCCAGCTGGAATCTTTGGCCGGTGTAGCCAGGGTGATCGCCCCCGACCTGCGCGGCTTTGGCAGGAGTCCCGAGGCCAGCGCCACAACGGCCATGGAGGTGCACGCACAGGATGTGAAACAGCTCCTGGATCGCATAGGCATCACGCGGGCAGTGGTCGGCGGCTTGTCCATGGGCGGCTATGTGGCCTTGGCCTTTGCCGAGATGTACCCCGAGATGCTTCAGGGCCTCATTTTGTGCAATACCCGCGCCGTGGCCGACGGGGAGGCCGCACGAAGGAGGCGTGAGATCACCGCGTTGAAGGCGTTGGACGGCGGTGTGCCCGAGTTATCGAGGAACATGGTGGGCCAATTGATCAGCATCCACAGTGCCAAGGCGCAACCCGGGCTGGACCGTCTTGTGGAAGCCATGTTGATCCGGCAATCCGCGTCCGCCTGGGCCGCGTCTTCGCGGGGCATGGCCATCCGCCCGGACCGTACGCCCCTGTTGGCCAAGCTGCAGGTGCCCGCCTTGGTGATCACCGGAAGCCGGGATACGCTCATCCTCCCCGCCGAAAGTGAGGCCATGGCCGCCAAGTTGCCGCACGCCGAACTGGTGGTGATCCCGGACGTTGGCCACTTGTCCAACTTGGAAGCACCGTCCGCCTTCAATGCCGCAGTGCGGAAATTCCTTCACTGCGTAGTACGGACCGGGGTTCAATAGGCCATCAACTTGTCCAACGCCCCGCGCAGCCGGGCCTTGGGCAGAAACTGGTCTTCCAGTGCCTTGCTGAAGGGAATGGGTGTGTCCATGGAAGCCACGCGCATCACCGGTGCATCCAAGTCGGTGAAGCACTCTTCCATGATGGTGGCGCTGATCTCGCCACCGATGCCGCCGGTGAGGGTGTCCTCGTGCAGCACCAGCGCCTTGCCGGTCTTGCGCACGCTTTCCAGCACCCGCTCTTTGTCCCAGGGCAGCAAGGTGCGCAGGTCGATCACGTCGGCGTTCAGGTTCAATTCCTTCACGGCATCCAGCGCCCAATGCACGCCCATGCCATAGGTGATGATACTGAGCTCGTTGCCTGCGTGGCGCAAGGCGGCCTCGCCGATGGGCACCGTGCACCACCCTTCCGGCACGTTGCCGTGCAGGCTGCGGTAGAGGTTCTTGTGCTCGAAGTACATCACCGGGTCGGGATCCTCAAAAGCGGCGCACAGCAACCCCTTGGCATCCGCCGGGAATGCCGGGTAGACGATCTTCAAGCCGGGGGTCTTGAAGAACCACGCCTCGTTGCTTTGGCTATGGAAGGGCCCCGCGCCGGAACCGGCGCCGGTCGGCATCCGCACCACTACGTCCGCGTTTTGGCCCCAACGCCAGTGGGCTTTTGCCAAGTTGTTGCAGATCTGGGTCATGCCCTCGCTCACGAAATCGGCGAACTGCATCTCCACCATGGCCTTCATGCCGTTGATGCTCAAACCCAGCCCTGTGCCCAGAATGGCGCTTTCGCACAGGGGCGTGTTGCGTACGCGCTCCTTGCCGAACTCCGCCACAAAACCTTCGGTCACCTTGAAGGCACCGCCGTATTCAGCGATGTCCTGCCCCATGAGCACCAGTCCCGGGAACTTGCGCATGCTTTCGCGCATGCCGTCGCTGATGGCATCGATGAAGCGCATTTCCTTGCCCCCGGTGATGGGCTCCACCATGGCCGGGCCGCGGTGGCCCGGTTGGATCGGTTTGGCATACACGTCGTTGAGCTCGGTGGCCGGGTCCGGCTTCACGGGCTCTTCGGAAAAGGCAACCTCCACGGCTTCGGTGATCTCCCGCTTGACGGCTTGGTGCGTGGCTTCCTTCACCGTTTCGGAAAGGACGCCCTGGGACACCAGCCAATTTTCATAGTTCACCACGGGGTCCTTCTTTTCCCATGCCTCCAGCAACTCCTTGGGTACGTATTTGATGCCGCTGGCCTCCTCGTGCCCGCGCATGCGGAAGGTGAGGCACTCCACCAAGATGGGGCGCGGACGGCGACGGATGCTTTCCGCTGCCTCACGCAGGGTGTGCACCACTTCCAGGATGTTGTTGCCTGCCACCACCCTGCTTTCCATGCCGTAGCCCAATGCCTTGTCACTGAGGAAGCGGCACTTGAACTGCTCATTGCTGGGCGTGCTGAGGCCGTAGCCGTTGTTCTCCACCACAATGATCACCGGCAAGTCCCACACGGCGGCGGTATTCACGGCCTCGTGGAAATCACCTTCGCTGGTGGCACCGTCGCCGGTGAAGACCAGCGTGCATTTTTTCTCCTTACGCAGTTTGTGCGCCAAGGCAATCCCGTCCGCCACGCCCATCTGCGGGCCTAGATGGCTGATCATGCCCACGATTTTGTGCTCCTGCGTGCCGAAGTGGAAACTGCGGTCCCGCCCCTTGGTGAAGCCGTTGGCCGTGCCTTGGAACTGGCTGAAGAGCCGCGCCATGGGGACTCCCCGAGTGGTGAACACGCCCAAGTTGCGGTGCATGGGCAGGATGTACTCATCCGCCTCCATGGCCAAGGCGGCCCCCACGGCCACGGCCTCTTGCCCGATGCCGCTGAACCACTTGCTGATCCGCCCTTGGCGCAGCATGCTCAGCATTTTCTCCTCGATAAGCCGTGGATGCAGCAGCTTGTCATAGATCTCCAACAGTTCCTTGTCCGTCAGCTTTTTCCGGTCGAAGGTGAGTTGCTTCTTCTCGATGGTTTCCAAGAACATGGCGGGGGGCTTCAAGGAGCGGGGAATGAAATGGACTGCAAATGTACCGGCCCAAGGGCCGCTTACGGGCCTGGCTGATCGGATCGTGAACACTGATCGGCCAATAAGTTCAATTCCCTGTTCCATAGCCTTGGGATCGGCCCGAAGGCGATCTTCGCACCGTGCCGAACCTGCGCCCCCTCCGCACCTGGCTGCTCCGAATCGGGGTGGTGGCCGTGGTTTTCTCACTCCAGCGTGTGCTCTTCGCCGTGGTGAACCACGAGGCTTTCCCCTCACCACCGGCATTGGTTTTCCTGGGCGGTATCCGCTTCGACCTGTTCGCCATCGGCTGGCTGTTCATGCCGTGGACCCTGCTGTACTTGGCCGTGGAAAGGCCAGGCGTTGTTATGGCCAAGGTGCAGAAAGGCTTGTTCCACCTGGCCTGCACCATCGGCTTCCTGTTCAACAGCATCGACATCGCCTATTTCGGGTTCACCCTCAAGCGCAGCACCAGCGACCTGCTGGGCATCGCCACAGGCGGTGACGACCTGCTCAGCTTGCTCCCGGTGTTCCTGCTGGACTACTGGTACATTGTGTTGATCTTCCTCTCTTCCATGCTGGTGGCCATTGCAGGGTACCGATGGATCGGCAGGCACAGCGGCCAGGAACGCGCGAAACCGTGGTGGTTGTGGCGTTTGACCATTGCAGCCCTCACGCTTGTGGCCTGCCGGGGCGGCCTGCAGTACATCCCCTTGGGCGTACTGGGCGCCAGCCAATATGCCGCGCCCGCTTACATGCCGTTGGTGCTGAACACGCCTTTCACCATGATGACCAGCATCGGCAAGGTCCAGCTGGACGAGAAGGCCTATATGGAGCAAGCGGAGGCCGACCGCCTGTGGCCCGTGGTGCATCGCTACGGCGATACCACCCTGGTGCCGCACCGGCCCAATGTGGTGGTGATCGTGCTGGAGAGCTTCGGCGCGGCGTACAGCGCAAAGCTCAACGGCGGTGAAGGCTGCATGCCTTTTCTGGATTCGTTGATGGGCCAAGGCCTGTGGTACAGCCGGGCCTACGCGAACGGTCGCCGCAGCATCGATGGCATTCCGGCGGTGCTGGCCTCCCTGCCCAAAATGATGCCCGAGGCCTTCATTGAATCGCCTTACGCGCAGCAGCCGTTCACCTCGTTGCCGGGCTTGCTGGGGGCAGAGGGCTACGCCACGAGCTTTTTCCACGGGGGGCACAACGGCACCATGGGCTTCGATGTCTTCGCCCGCTCAGCCGGCTTTGATCGCTATGTAGGCCGCGACCAATACCCCGTTCCCAAAGATGACGACGGCGTGTGGGGCATCCGCGACCGGCCCTTCCTCCAATATTTCGCACAGGAACTGGGCAAGGAGCAGCAACCCTTTCTGAGCTGCCTGTTCACCCTTTCCTCACACCACCCCTACCGGCTTCCCCCGGAGGAAGCAGCGCAATTTGCCGGTGGCGGGCTGCCCATCCTGCCCACGCTGCGCTATGCAGACGATGCCCTGCGCCAGTTCTTCACCACGGCCCGCACCATGCCCTGGTTCGGAAACACCCTCTTCGTGATCACCGCTGACCACACCGCCGACCTGTTGCGCCAAGGCGAGGTGAGCGGATCAGCCTACGACCACTGGATCCCCTTATGTTACTACATGCCGGACAGGTTAAAACCGGAACAAGACGACCGTATCACGCAGCAGATCGACATCCTGCCCACCGTGCTGGACCTGATCGGCTATCCCAAACCCTTCTTCTCCTTCGGCAGCAGCAGCCTGCGCATTGAACGATTGCCCGCCGCCGTGAGCGAGAGCAACGCCACCTGGTTGCTGGTGGGCGATAGCTGCCAGGTCCGTTCGGATGGCGAACAGGTGCTGTGGAGTGCCGGCCTTCTGCGCCCATGGACCACTACCTGCACGGACAGTTTGGCCCTGCTTCCCACCCTCCAGGCGGCCATCCAGCAGTACCACAACAACATTCTACGGCACACCCTGGTATTCCGTCGCCCATGAAGGCCGTTGCAGTGATCAACCCCCGCTCCGGCAAGGGGAAAGCCGTAAGCATGCGGGAGCCCGTGGAGCAATTGGCCCGGCAATTTGGGGCCGAACTGCACGTGCATTTGGTACAACACGCCGGCGACGGTACCCGCTTCGCGCAGCAAGCTGTGGCGCACGGTGCGCACCGCGTGATCACCATCGGGGGCGACGGCACGCTGAACGCCGTGGCAGCAGGCCTTGTGGGTTCGGGTGTGCCCATAGGCATCGTACCCATGGGCTCCGGCAATGGCTATGCACGCTCGCTTGGGCTGCCCCGCGATCCGGAAGCCGCCTTGCAACTGGCTTTCACCGGCACGGCACGGCAAATGGACGTGTGCTACCTCAACGACCGGCTCTTCCTGGGCACGGCCGGCATCGGCTTCGATGCCCGCGTGGCTTGGGAATTTGACCAAAGCGCCGGCCGGGGCATGTGGAACTATGCCCGCCTGATCATCAAGCACGTGCTCGGTGCCAAACCCATGCGCACGGTGACCAAGGCCAACAACCAGACCCGCGAGGACCACGTGCTGATGCTGGTGTTCTGCAACACCCGCGAATTCGGCAACGGCGCGGTGATCAGCCCCGGCTCGCGCCCGGACGACGGCCTGGCCGAGCTGCGCATCGTTGCCAAGCCCCCGCTGTTGCCCATGCTCACAGCCTTTGTGCGCCTGTACAACGGCCGAATCGACGGCAGCCCGTACCTCACCAACATCACCACCAACTACGCCAAGGTCCACCAGGCCGGTACACTGGCCCATTTGGACGGCGAGCCGGTGGAGATCGGACATGAGGTGGTGTTCCGGTTGGAGCCGAGGCGGTTGTGGGTGGTGGGTTGAAGCCGCCGAGAATACATTGATTTCATGTCTTGAAAGGGATATATTTGTCCCATTCGTGACATAAAATGAATTTCCGGGATTTTGAATCCATTTACGCGGAACGGCCTTGCTTTACCGTACGCGAGGTAGCATTGCGCTTCCCCGGGTTCGACGATCGGCAACTGCACTACTGGCAACAGAAGGGATGGGTAAGGCAACTCCGCCGCCCGTTCTATCGGCTCACTTCCCGGCCATGGACCCTGCACGAGCGGCAAGCCGTTGCGAACATGATCTATGCACCCTCCTACATTTCCCTGGAATCGGCGCTTTCCCATTATGGATTCATCCCGGAGGGTGTATTCCACCTTACATCCGTCACTTCCCGCCACACGCGTTCCTTTGAGGTCGATGGAATCCTATATGCCTACCGCAGCGTTCAGCCTTCCTGGTTCTTTGGCTACGTGATCACGGAACAAGATGGTGTTCCCATGCGCATGGCTGAACCGGAAAAAGTGCTGCTGGACATGCTCCACTTGAATCCGGGCATGTGTACACCGGATGACTTTGAAGGGCTTCGACTTGATGCCACCGGGATCAAGGAATCGATCAGGCCTTTAGTCTGGAAGGATTACGTGGCACTGTCCAAGAACAAGGCCTTGCTGTCGCGTACACAAACCTTTCAAAACTGGCTCCATGATCACGCTGGCTGAGATCAAGAAGGCATACCCCAAGGAGCTTCACATCCACGAAGGTTTCCTGCTGCGCGAATACCTGCAGTACCGCATCTTGGGCATCATCTTCGCATCGCCCTACGCGGAGAAGCTGGTCTTTCTTGGCGGCACATGCCTGCGAATCGTGCATGGGAACCGCCGGTTCAGCGAGGACCTGGATTTTGACAACCTCGGCCTGACCAAACCGGAATTCGCCCAGGTGGGCGCGCTGGTGAAGCAGGAATTGGAGCGGGAGGGCTATTCCGTAACGGCGGAGATGGCAGGCCTGAGCGCATTTCGTTGCCGTGTATGGTTGCCCGGCCTGCTCTTTCATCACGGACTCAGCGGCCACAAAGACCAAACCGTGTTGATCCAATTGGATACTGAACCACATCGATACGACTATACACCGGAAACCTGGTTCATGGCCCGTTGGGATGTAAGGCAGGATATCCGTTGTTGCCCATTGCCGCTGCTGCTCGCGCAGAAGTGCCATGCGGCCTTGGACCGCAAGCGCGCCAAGGGTCGGGATTTCTTCGATGTAGCCTACTTGATCAGCCTCAACGCTGAACCCGATATGCCCTACTTGCACAAGAAGCTCGGATTGAAAACAACCCGGGAACTCGCCGCTGCACTGCTGGAGCGGTGCGCCTCGTTGGATATGGATGCCTTGGCCAACGACGTGAAAAAGTTCCTTTTTGATGCCAACGGAAGCCTCAGCGTCACCCGGTTCCCCCAGCTCATCAAGCAACACTGGCTGCACCCATGACCAAGAAGGAAAAGGCCGCTTTCGTGCTGAAAACCTTGAACAGGCTCTTCCCGCACCCCGCGATCCCGCTGGACCATCAGGACGCATTCACCCTGCTGGTGGCCGTGGTGCTCAGCGCCCAATGCACGGACAAAAAGGTGAACGAGATCACCCCGCTGCTCTTCGCCAAGGCGCGAACGCCCAAGCAGATGGCGGCCATGGACGTGGATGCGATCCGTGCCATCATCAAGCCGTGCGGGCTTTCACCGGCAAAGAGCAAGGCGCTGCACGGCCTTTCGGAGATCATTCTGGAGAAGCATGATGGCCAGGTGCCGAACACCTTTGATGAGCTCGAAGCCCTGCCCGGCGTGGGCCATAAAACCGCCAGTGTGGTGATGTCACAAGCCTTCGGCGTGCCTGCCTTCCCCGTGGATACCCACATTCACCGCCTGGCATGGCGCTGGGGCCTGAGCAACGGCAAGAACGTGGAGCAGACGGAGAAGGACCTCAAGCGGCTCTTCCCGAAGGACACGTGGAACACGCTTCACCTGCAGATCATCTACTTCGGGCGGGAGCACTGCCCCGCCCGCGGGCATGATCCACGGAAATGCCCGATCTGCAAGGAAATCGGCAGGAAGGAGTTGTTCAAGGGTTGAGGAATGGTGAATCACTGGCGTCCGGGACAACATCCCAACACCGGCTGCGACACCCTCCGGGGTCGGCGCGCACACGGGTCTGTTGGTCTATAAGCTTTGACCCCTCCGGGGTCAGGCCCCTTTGTTGACGCTGGGTTCTTGACCCCGGAGGGGTCGCAGCTTCTAGCCTTTGCCCACCACATGGTATTCGACCCCGGAGGGTGTCGCAGCCGGTGTTCCTGACACGGGGAGCTTCGTTGCACGCCCCATCCATTTCCATTACAGGGCAGGGCAGGGCGTTCCGACCTACGCCGATGCTTATCCCGGACACCAATGAATGGTGAATGGTGAACGGTGAAAGGCCCATGGTGATTAGTGAATGGTGAACAATCTCCGGGCCACCGGTCACCGGCAACTAATCACCATTCACTAATCACCAACCACACATCAGTTCAACACCACATGCACCTGCCCAACAGGCGGCACTTCCACCACCTTCAAGGCTTTGCTATAATTGAGGATGGCCTGTACCGTGGCGGCCTTGGGCCCTTGCAGGGCGGGCATGTGGGGGCGGTTGCGGGAAGATCTCCGAAGTGTAGAATGTGCCATGTAGCGGATTTTGGCTGTTCAACGCTGGATCCGCCCTGCTTATTGCACGGCCGCGTTTCCCTGCTATTCCCAAGGGCCTAAAATGAGGACGCCGGCCTGCGCCGGCGTCCGCGGGAAGCACGGGCCTGTTTCATGCACGTTCCAATTGCATGCCATGCTGCTTGATCAGTTTGCGCATGTTGATCAGCGCATAACGCATCCGCCCCAAGGCCGTGTTGATGCTCACGTCGGTTTGCTCCGCGATCTCCTTGAAGCTCATGCCCAAGTACGTTCGCATCACCACCACCTCCTTCTGTTCGGCGGGCAGGCGGTCGATCAGCTTGCGCACGTCCGCATCGATCTGCACGTTCACCATGCGTTCTTCCACGTTTTTGTCCGGTTGGGCATGCGTGGCAAACACATCGTAATCCTCGTTGCTGCGCACCAGGGGCATTTTCTTGTTCCGCCGGAAATGGTCGATCACCAGGTTGTGCGCGATCCGGATCACCCAGGGCAGAAACTTGCCCTCTTCATTGTACTTGCCTGCCTTCAGGTGGTGCACCACTTTGATGAAGGCCTCTTGGAAGAGGTCTTCCGTGACCACCCGGTCGCGCACCATCAGGAAAATGTGCGACCAGATCTTGCGCTTGTGGCGGTGCAGCAAGATCTCGAAGGCACCTTCATCACCAGCGGTGTAAAGACGCACGAGTTCAACGTCGTCAAGGGACTTGGACAGCATGACCTTCTCCGTTTTAGGCCCGAAGGGGGTGAGTGGGTCTTCGGTGTAGAGGTCTATGCGATGTGCTGTCCTTTGGTTTTTATTGGGCCGATGGCCGTGAACTTATTGCAGACGTATGTGTCTTTCCAAACGTTGCCTGCCGGTGGCATATTGTGCATTCCACACGAACGCTGTGCCCCAAATGTAACAGATCCGGGGCCACCGCGGCAAGCAGCCCTTAATTTTGCAGCCCTTTGGCAACTTCCCGGCATAAAACCACAGCCCCGCCCCCGGCCGCCCAGCCGGGAGCCAACGGGCACGCACAGCCCCTGCGCCGCAGCGCCCCAAGCTTCATCGGTATACAGGGGGCCCGTGTGCACAACTTGAAGAACATCAGCGTGGACATCCCGCGCGGCAAGCTGGTGGTGATCACCGGACTGAGCGGCAGCGGCAAGAGTTCCTTGGCCTTCGACACGTTGTACGCCGAAGGACAGCGCCGCTACGTGGTCAGCCTGAGCAGCTACGCCCGGCAATTCCTTGGCCGCTTGGAAAAGCCCGATGTGGACCGCATCACCGGCATCAGCCCCGCCATCGCCATCGAGCAGAAGGTGATGACGAGCAACCCACGAAGCACCGTGGGCACCAGCACCGAGGTGTACGACCACCTCAAGTTGCTCTTCGCCCGTGCGGGTCATACGTTCAGCCCGATATCGGGCCATGAGGTGAAGCGCCATACGGTAGAGGATGTGGTGGCGGCCGTTGCGGCCTTTCCGCAGGGCAGCACGGTGCTGCTGATGAGCCCGGTCAACGTGCCGAAGAAGCGCAGCCTGCGTGAACACCTGGACGTGCTGCAGCAGCAGGGCTTTGCCCGGGTGCATGACGGCAAGGACGTGCAACGCATCGAGGACCTGCTGCTGGCCAAGAAGCTCGGCAACGGACCATGGAGCTTGGTGCTGGACCGCATCACCGTGGAGGCCGGCAGCGAGGAAATGGATAGCCGCGTGGCCGACAGCGCCGAAGCCGCCTTCTTCGAGGGCATGGGAACCTGCCTGCTGTTGGGCCGCGATGAGGCGGGCCAGGAGGTTCGGCGTGAATTCAGCGACCGCTTCGAACTGGACGGCATCACCTTCGAGGAACCCATCCCCAACCTCTTCAGCTTCAATGACCCCGTGGGGGCCTGCCCACGCTGTGAAGGCTTCGGCAACATCATCGGAGTGGACCCCGACCTGGTGATCCCCGACAAAAGCCGCTCGGTATACGACGATTGCGTGGCCCCATGGCGCGGCGAAAAGCTCAGCGAATGGAAGGACGACTTCATCCGGGGAGCGGCCGCGCATGATTTCCCCATCCACCGGCCCTACCGCGACCTCACGGCGGCCGAGCGCAAACTCCTGTGGAACGGCGCCCGCGGCCTGCACGGCATAGATGCCTTCTTCCAGTACTGCGAGCAGAAGAGCTACAAGATCCAGTACCGCGTGCTGGCCAGCCGCTACCGCGGGAAAACCACCTGCACACTGTGCCATGGCAGCCGCCTGAAGGTGGAGGCCTCCTACGTAAAGGTCGCCGGGCGCGCCATCACCGAACTGGTGAAGTTGCCCATCACCGAATGCTTGGCGTTCTTCCGCAGCATTGAACTGGATGCCACGGACCGCAAGATCGCCGAACGCCTGCTCAAGGAGATCACCAACCGCTTGCGCTACTTGGACGAGGTGGGCGTAGGCTACCTCACGCTGGACCGCCGCAGCAACACCCTCAGCGGCGGCGAAACGCAGCGCATCGACCTGGCCACCTCGCTGGGCAGCAGCTTAGTGGGCAGCATGTACATCCTTGATGAGCCCAGCATCGGCCTGCACCCGCGTGATACCCACCGGCTGATCGACGTGCTGAAGCAACTGCGCGACCTGGGCAACACCGTGATCGTGGTGGAGCACGACGAGGAGGTGATGCTTGCAGCCGACCACATCATCGACATGGGGCCGGAAGCCGGCACGCACGGAGGCGAGGTCATGTTCAGCGGCACGCACGAAGAGCTGGTGCGGTCGGACAGCCTTACCGCCAAGTACCTCACCGGGCGTGAAAAGATCGAGCGCCCCAAGCGGCGCAGGGCGATAAAGGACCGCATCACCGTGATGGGTGCGAGGGAAAACAACCTCAAGGGCATCGACGTGGCCTTCCCCCTGCACATGCTCACGGTGGTCACCGGGGTAAGTGGAAGCGGCAAAACAACCCTGGTCAAACGCATCCTATACCCTGCCTTGCGGCGCGAGCTGGAAGGTGGTGGCGGAGACCGCCCCGGGGAATTCAAGGAGCTGGCCGGCGACCTCCACCGCGTGAAGGCCGTGGAAATGGTGGACCAGGATCCGATCGGCCGCAGTTCGCGCAGCAACCCGGTCACCTATGTGAAGGCTTGGGATGATATCCGGCAACTGTACAGTGAGCAGGACGCGGCGAAGATGCGCGGCTATAAACCGGCCTACTTCAGCTTCAATGTGGACGGCGGCCGCTGCGAGGTATGCCAAGGCGAAGGCGAAGTGCACATCGAGATGCAGTTCATGGCCGATATCACCCTGCCTTGCGAAGCGTGCCACGGCAAGCGGTTCAAGGAGGAGATCCTCGACGTGAAGTTCCACGGAAAGGACGTTTCGGACATCCTGGACCTCACGGTGGACGATGCCATCGGCTTCTTCCGCAAGTACCAAGAAGGGCACCATGCGGTGAAACGCATCCTGGACAAGCTGCTCCCCCTCCAGGAAACCGGCTTGGGCTACGTGAAGCTGGGCCAGAGCAGCAGCACCCTCTCCGGCGGGGAGGCACAGCGCATCAAACTGGCCTCCTTCCTGATCAAGGGGCACAACGAGCAGCCCACGCTGTTCATCTTCGACGAACCCACCACCGGCCTGCATTTCCACGACATCGCCAAGCTGCTGAAAGCGTTGAACGCCTTGATCGAAAGCGGCCATAGCGTACTGGTGATCGAGCACAACCAAGAAGTGATCGCCTGCGCCGACCACGTGATCGACCTGGGGCCGGAGGCAGGTGATGCAGGCGGGAACATCGTCTTCGAGGGCACGCCGGAAGCGATGGTGGCCAGTGGCCGGGGGCACACAGCGAAGTACCTCAAGGACGTCTTATAGCCGTATGTGCATCAAGGCCCGTTGAACGAGACCTTGATGGAGCTACCGCCGCATCACCTTGCGGAACAGTTGCTTGCCTTGCACCATCACTTTGAGGCGGCGACGGTGAAGCAGGATGCTGGCATCGTGTTCCGTGTAGTCCTCCAGGCGGCTTCCGTAGGCTTTCAGCACCATGCCTAAGCTGAGCAGGCCCACCACCGTGCCATCCTCCACCACCACAACTGGCTCGTGTTCCGGCGTCATGGCAATCTCTCCTGCCGCGCTCCGCAGGTCATCCTGGCCGCGCACCACGTGGGGCACTTTAGCCAACGAGGCAATGGTGGCATTAGCGGCGGCATGCTGCAACTGGGCCACGGCCGCCACGCCCTTGAAGGATTCGTCGGTATCCGTAACGAACAGATGCTCCACCTTGGGGTCCAGCTTGGCCAACAGGTCACCCACCAAGGTGCCGCCGGGAACCACAGGCACGCGCCGTTCCATCACCTGCTCCACGGAAACCAGTTCCAGCGGGTCTGGCTCGTAGGAGTCCGGTGCACGCACGCCGCGGCGTGCGATCTTCTCGGTCATGATGGTGTTCGTCATCAGGAAGTACGAAACTAAGTAGGATGCCGCACAGGCACCGAGCAACGGAAGCAGTGCCCCGATGCGCCCGGTGGTTTCCAAGGCAAACACCACACTGGTCAGGAAAGCCCGCGAAGCGCCGGCGAACATGGAGGACATGCCCACCAGCACCGCCAATGGCAACACCACGCCCACGGATGGAAACCAGTGCTGGGCCAGCATGCCCAAGAGGCAGCCGATGGCACCGCCGATGGTCATCATGGGCGCCAGGGTGCCGCCCGAAGTGCCACTGCCCAAGGCAATGCCCCAGGAAAGCAGTTTCAGCACGGCCATGCTCAGGATCAGCGCCAGGGTGGCCTGGCCGCTGAGCAGTTCGGAAATGTTCTCGTAGCCCACGCCCAGCGTGCGCGGTGCGAAGTAGCCGATCACGCCTACGAAAAGGCCGCCAATGGCGGGCCACCACATCCAGTGTACGGGCAGTTTTTCAAACATGTCCTCCACCCAGTACACGGCCTTGGTGATGCCCAAGGAGAGCAGTCCGATCAGCAGGCCCATCACGCTGTATACA
This sequence comes from Flavobacteriales bacterium, assembly GCA_023957375.1. Classification (GTDB taxonomy): domain Bacteria; phylum Bacteroidota; class Bacteroidia; order Flavobacteriales_F; family PHOS-HE28; genus PHOS-HE28. The sequence goes on from JAMLHB010000001.1 coordinate 834,885, forward strand.
AAGAGCGCGTGGTTGCCGGGGAGGTCAATGGGCGGCATGGCGAACATGGGGTCGCTGCCGAAGAGCAGGTGGTGCATGGCCGCACCGGTGATGCAGCCCATGGCCACCGGCACCAAGGAGCGCGGGGCAAATTCAAACAGCAGCAGCTCGATGGCTAAGAAGATCGCCGCAATGGGGCTGCCGAAAATGGCGCTCATGCCTGCCGTGGCGCCCGCCGCCAGCAGGACCTTGCGCTCATTGGGCGAGATCCGCAACAACTGCCCTACCATGGAACCCAGCGCACCGCCCGTGGAAATGATGGGGCCTTCCGCGCCGAACGGCCCGCCCGTGCCGATGCTGATGGCCGAGGAGATCGGCTTCAAATAGGTGATGGCCGGCTTGATCTTGCTTTGGTTGGTCAGGATCATTTCCATGGCCTCCGGGATGCCATGGCCCCGGATGGCCTTGGAGCCGTAGAGCGCCATAAGGCCCACCACCACGCCGCCCAGCGTGGGCACCAGCACCACCCACCAGCCTAATTGGTTGTGGCCGGGGGGTACATATTCCAACGTGAGACTGCCATGGAAACAGAGGTTGGTGATGAGGTCGATTAGCATCAACATGCCTTTGGCAAGGAAGCCGATGACCACGGCTGCGGCCACGGCCAGCACGGTGATCCATAGCAAGCGGCGTTTGTCACCGCCCGTGGCACCCTTCACATGGGCTTGCTGGAGGGCCGCTGAAAGCGACACGGAGATCGGTATGCCACCCTCGGCATTGTTGCGCTCTCCCATTGAGGGGCGCAAATTTATCGGCCAAGGAAAATACCGGTCAATTCAATTGGCCAGCATAGCTCTCCAAGCAACTGCGGATGACCTGCGATCACTCCTTCAGGAAGCGCAAAGTTCTTGCACCTTCCGGCTGAACGATGCGCAGTACATACAGGCCGGCGGGGAGCTTTTCCACGGCCACCCCCACCTCGCTGTACTCGCCGTGCAGCACCTCGCGCCCAAGCCCGTCGATGATGCTGAACGGCATGCGCCCGGTGCTTCCTGCACCGCTGATGAAAATTAGGTTGCTGGCCGGGTTGGGGTAGATGGCCGTGCTGGGCGCGGGAACATGGACAAGTTCATCCGTTCCCAGGTGGATATTGCCATCCTCCACGCCATTGATCGATGAGGCAATGAGCTCCGTACACCGGCTGCCGAATGAAAAATTCTCGCAATGCCGGATCAGGCCTGCCCGCGTGTTGATCCGCCATTCATAGCTCCAGTCCCAGAATTCATTCACAGTGCATAACGTGTCTAGGTAACTCCCCCACGCCTCGAACCCAAATGCCGTGATGGTATCCGTTCCATTCGTGTCCGGAAGGAGCTCCAACAAACCGCTGTGCCAGATGGTGGTCAGTTCTTCTGGGTCGGGAAACGGTGTACCCGTTGTGCCGAATCCCATGGCATGGCCATTGGGTGCTGCCCCCAACAGCCCCTGTACGCGATCCCGCCGGAACGCAACTTGGTAGCCTTGGAAAGTGCTGGTGGTGCTGTCTGCATAGAACTTGACACCATCATACGTGTACACCACTGAGTCCGGTGTCAGCAGTACGGTTACAAGGCTGTCCCGTTGGTACGTGGTGGTGGTCGGATCCACGGGCCAGGCGGGCACTTCAACGGTGCGCCATAACAGTACGTCACCTGCTGAAAGGTGGAAATAGTCCGTAAAAACGGGTTGGTGGTACCCCTGGGCGGCTCCGCTGTCCTCCATGCCGATCAAGCTGAAATGCCGGAACGGAGTCCATGACGGGTGGTACAGCAGGTAATCAAAAGCCACATATTCCAGCAGGCCGTGCCCTTTACTGAGCCGCAGTATAACGGTGTTGATCGGCGAGGTTGCCCCCACCGCTTCCATGGAAAAGGTTTTCACGCTGTCCGTAACCCCGAGGAACGTCTCCTGCGAAATGCCGGTGCAAGTAATGAGGATACTGCTGAAAGGAATGCCTCCGTTGGTGGAGGGCACGGTCCAGCTTTGTCCTGGCGCGGCTTTCGGAAGGAAGAAGAACGGTTCAGTGCTCAAGCCGGAGAAATAGAAGGTCGTGTCGTTGCGCACCAACAAAGAATCCATGCGCTTGGCAAACCCCATTCCTCCATAGGTCTGTTCCATGTGCTGCAGTACCGGCCAAGCACAAGGCCCAAAGATCTGCTCCCGGATGGTCGTTCTGTTGTACAGCCATGTTCCTTGCGTGGAATCCACCCGCATGGAATCCATCAGAACCAGGTCCACCTGCATGTCAGGAAGCGCAACATCCTGGTAGTAGCTGCGCTGCCCCAACGGGAACAGGTCCCATTGGGCCCCGGCCGACAACATGGCGCACATGCCAAGGGCAAAGTGGAACTTCCTCATGTTGGGTGGTTTGGTGAAGGTCAATGTTTCGTGGCCCATAACTGGCAACGGATTCCAGGGCGGCAAACTATTCCTTCACGAACCGGGTCAACTCACCCGCCCCATAAGCCGGGATCCGCAGCAAGTACAACCCATTGGGCAGGTGCTGCACGGAGATACCGCCAGCGGGTACGGCCCCGCTTTGCACCACACGCCCCAGCCCGTCGAGGATGATGAAAGTCCTGCCCAGGCGCCACGGGCCATCCACGAACAATCGCCCGGTGGCAGGGTTGGGGTAGATCGAAAGGGCTTTGCCCGGATGCTTCGGTCGATCAACCCCCATGTTCACATCGCCCAACACCGAACAACCCACTTCGTAGGCGATGATCTTGGTATAACCATCGCTCGGATTGAGCCAATTCCAACTGCCTTCCAAGCCAACCCGGGTATTGAACCGGTAGGTTTGGCTGATATCCGAAGCATCGGAGATCACGCACCAAGTTGGGTCCAAGAGAGATCCATATGTAGTGAGTTCAATGCTGGTGGCTGTATCGGAACACGCCGATGAGATTTCCAACTCAAGCAATCCGCTCCTCCAAATGGTCTCTGGCATCCATTGATAAGAAGCTTCCACCATCGCAAAGTCATTCGGTGCAGCGGCAACAAAGCCCTCAAACTCGGACCTGCGGTACACAACCTGCCGGCCATATTGCTCCGTTATACTGCCATCTTCATGGCTGTACACTTGGTCGTAGGTGTAAACTATCGAATCCGGCGTGATCAACGTACCGGTGATGCTGTCCCTCATGTACTCCCAATAGGGCGGGCCTTGTGTGATCCACCCCGGATCATGGTAGTGCTCCCACAAAAGGACATCTCCCGGAGCTAAAAGGAAATAGTCCATGAAGTCGGGTTGTTGATAGCCAAAAGAAGTGGTTGCCGTTTTCCATCCGACCAATGCACGCGAACTGAAGGATGCATAAGCCGGATGGTAGAGCAGTTGCGCGAAGGGTACATACTCCATTAGGCCGTGTGCCTTGCTGAGACGGAATTGGAGATCATCCAAGGGGCTTACCGCCCCGACCGCGTCCATGGAAAACACCTTCACGCTGTCGGTAAAGCCCCCAGAGCCGACCTCCGAAGCGCTGGCACAGGTGATCAGAATGTCACTGAAGTCGTTGCCCGTATAGGAGGAAGTCACCGTCCAACTCTGGCCTACTGCTGCCTTTGGCAGGAAATAGAACGGCGTTGTGCTGTACGCCGAGAAGAAAAAGACCGTGTCATTCCGCACCAACAGGGAATCCATCACCCAACCGTGGTCAGCCAATGGATCCAATTGCTGCGTGCCCTCCATTGAGCAATCCCCCAACACCGCCCGGCGGAACTGGCCTTTGTTGTGGAGCACTGTGCCTCCGGAAAGGTCCGTAATGGTGGTATCCATCAATACCATGCCCACCTGTATGCCAGGAAGTGACATGTCTTGGAAATAGCTGCGCTGCCCCAACGGGAACAGGTCCCACTGTGCCGCCAAGGGGAATGCCATTGAACAAGCCAAGCCGAGCAGAAGTTGTTTCATGCTGTCCATTTCAAAGTTAAACGAACGTCGCCGGAACAAGAAGACACCATTGCTCTTGAGAATGCTGCCTCGCCCTTGCCCCTTTGGCAAATTGCGCCATTGGCGAATTGGCAAATTGCGAATTGGCAACTTGCCCCTTTGGCTAGGGCTATCGCCTCTTGCGCGCCCTGCGGTCGCGGCTCTCCCGAATTCTTAACCACGGATGAACGCTGATGCACACTGATAAATACGCGATGCGGAAAGTGCGCCACGCCTTTGCGTCCGATAAACGGAGACATTCGCGATCCGTGTCTATCCGTGTGAGGGCCGGTATTCACCAGGGCGTGGTTCGCCCAAGTATTGGAGAAGCGCCGACAGGCGCAGTATTATGAGGCGATAGCCCTGCCCTTTGGCGAATTGTCCCCCAACACCCCCACCTTTGCAGGCTCAGCCCTTTGGCGAATTGGCAAATTGCCCAATTGGCGGATTACCACGGAACATGCCCATTGACCAACACCAGATCCAAGCCCTCAGCCAATTGGAGTTCCACGCCCGCCAAGTAGTGGAAGGCTTCCTGGCAGGGCTTCACAAAAGCCCCTTCCACGGCTTCAGCGTGGAGTTCGCCGAACACCGGGCCTACAACCAGGGCGAAAGCACCCGCCACATCGACTGGAAGCTCTTTGCACGCACCGACAAGCTCTTCACCAAGCGCTACGAGGAGGAGACCAACCTGCGCTGCCAATTGGTGATCGATGCCAGCAGCAGCATGTACTACCCCGCCGCCAAGGACCGCAAGGCCGGGCAGTTCAACAAGATCGAATTCGCCGTGCATGCCGCCGCAGCGCTCATCGCATTGTTGCGCAAGCAGCGCGATGCCGTGGGCCTCACCGTGTTTGCGGACCAGGTGCGCCTCAGCGAGCAAGCCCGCAGTAATGCGGTACACCTGCGCCACCTGATGGCCCAACTGGAAGAGCTGCTAAGCGCTGAAGCCCCCGCACAAAACCAACGCACCAGCGCGGTGGATGCCTTGAACGACATCGCCCGCCGCACCCATCGCCGCTCGCTTGTCGTGATCTTCAGCGACATGATGGACAACAGCGAACGCAGCGCGGAGCTCTTTGATGCCCTCCAACACCTGCGCTACAACAAGCACGACGTGATCCTCTTCCACACCGTGGACCGCAAGCACGAACTGGAACTGCAGTTGGAGGACCGCCCCTACACCTTCGTGGACCTGGAGAGCGGAGCGCAGGTGAAGGCCCACGCCGCCGAAGTGCGCGAAGCCTACAAAACCGCCATGGCCGCCTACTGGCACGAGCTGAAGCTGAAGTGTGGCCAGTACCGCATCGAACTGGTGGAGGCGGACATCAATGCGGGGTTTGAGAATGTGCTGTTGCAGTTTTTGTTGAAAAGGAGCAGGTTATATTGAGGGTTAGTTGTTAGTTGTTAGTTGTTAGTTGTCAGTTGTCAGGTGACCGTGGATTCCTGACAACCGACAACGAACAACTGGATACTTTTTCCTCCCACTTGCGGGTATCAAACTTCAGCTTACCTTCGCAGCCGCTTCAGCCAAAAGTTGAAGCCAACGGTTCGGTAGTTCAGCTGGTTAGAATGCCGCCCTGTCACGGCGGAGGTCGCGGGTTCGAGTCCCGTCCGGACCGCAAAAAGCCCCTGCCTCAGGGGCTTTTTTCATGGCCATCGCAGGGCATCCTTCTGCCTGGCCCCGCTCGGCCCTGAAACACAGGGCTTGGAATCAGTACATGATCGGGCTACCTTCGATATCGCTAAACCAACATACCGATGAAAAATCGAACCCTCCCACTTAGCGGTGTTTCGTTGGCCATGCTGCTCTTGGGTTGTTCCCGGGCTAGTGAACCCCAAACCAAGGCAAACGACTTTGGTTTTGAACAGCAAATGCTGGCCATCTTCCCGAAGATGGAACCGGGCACGGTGCTGAAAGTATGCAATACCAAAGGCCAGCCCGGTGACCAGGGAAGCCTTCAATTCTCCATCGAAGCGACCAAGCCGGACCCTGAAAGTCCGGGCAAGACCATCCCGACCGAACCGCTATCCGTGGAGCAGCAATTGGCGGCCATTCTTCCCTTCGTGGACGAGCACCACTCGGTAAACATCCGCTCCATCACGGACAAGGAGAGCGGACTACCGCGCATGGTGTTCACCATTCATCCGATCTGACCTGGGAAGGGCGGTCCGGCACCATGCCCTTGGCCAACCTGGGCACATCACCGGGGCGCGAAGTGCAGAGCTTGTGCACCCGGCGGGTTCGACTTTGATTTTATGGCCGCGTTTGTACCCCTGGACGCTTCATTGCTCCTTGTCCAGTTCCAGAAGGGCCTTCAGGTCCTGCACAAGGAATTTGGATCCTTCAATCCGGAATTGCTTGAGGAGATAGGTCGAACCATAGCTTCCGTGGAGCGCGGACCGGCCCCGTTGGGAGCGGTGGCGCTACGGATTCACTTCCCCATTCCCCTGCCCGTGGAGCGCAACAGCACCGGGCACTTCCTGCTGCATCTGTATGACTACCTGAACTACCAACCCAACCAGATCAACCACCCGCGGCGCATGCCGGAGCGCTGTCCGGGACGCACCGCAGCACCTGGCATGAATGCTGCTTGGGGCCCATTGTACCTTTGCACGGCGCGGCATGCGCGGAACCCACATGAGCATCCGGACCATCGTATTGACCCCTGCCATCCTGCTGATCTCAGGGTTGGCCGCGCAGCCCGGCGGAGAACCCATCAACCAAACGGATGCCCAAGGGCGCAAGCAAGGGCCGTGGCAACGCACTTGGGCGGAAAGTACGCAGCTGCGCTACACCGGCCAGTTCAAGGATGACAAGCCGGTGGGCGACTTCACATACTACAGCACCAAGGGGCTGAAGGAAAGCCGCATCAGCCACTATGCCGGAAGCGATGCTTCCCATGCCTGGCACTACCACCCCAATGGCCAGCTGATGGCCGAAGGACGGTATGTGGGCAAGGACAAGGACAGCACGTGGAACTACTTCGACGAAAGCGGTGCACTGCGCAGCACGGAAACCTGGAAGGCGGGAAAGCTGGACGGCACCATGACCGCCTACTTCACCGACGGCACCACCGCTGAGCGGCGTGTTTTCAGGAAAGGTGTGGCCCAAGGGCCGGCTGAACAGTTCTACCCCGATGGCAAGCCGCGCTACAAGGCGGATTACGTGAACGGCGAGCCGGAAGGCACTGAAACCTACTTCTTCGCCAATGGCAGGAAAGAACTGGAGGGCCGCTATGTGAACGGCCAACGCGACGGAGGCTGGACCTACTACAATGAAAACGGTTCGGTGAAAATGCAGGCACTCTATGCCCAAGGCAAGCTGGTGCGCACCAAGTATGAGAACGGCACCTTCACGGAGTATTGGGAGGAAGGCAAGCCCAAGAGCGAGGAGACCTACAAGAACGGCAAGCGGGAAGGCCCCTTCACCGAATGGTACAACAACGGCGCCTGGGTGAACGAACCCGTGAAGCTGGGCCCTGATGGAATGGGCAAGACAGACGTGCAACGCATCCTAAAAGGACAGATGAAAAGGCGTGAAGGCACGTACAAAAATGACATGATCGACGGGCCGGTGAAGGAGTACGATGAGCAAGGCAAACTGACCTCCGCCCCGACCTATGTGAACGGAACCCCCATTGCGGGGGATGCAAAGCCATGAGCAAGCACGGAAGGGTATTGGTGGCGATGAGCGGCGGGGTGGACAGCTCCGTTACCGCCCTGATGCTGCACGAACAAGGCTACGAGGTGATCGGCGTGACCATGAAGACCTGGGATTATGCGACGGCCAAGCCCGGCAAGCGGATTACCGGTTGTTGCGACCTGGACAGCATCAACGACGCCCGCGACATGGCCGTGAGCCGGGGCTTCCACCACATGATCATCGACCTGCGCGAGGAGTTCGGCGGAGCCATCATCGGCAATTTCACACGGGAATACATGGCCGGGCGCACGCCCAACCCGTGCGTATTGTGCAACACCTTCATCAAGTGGGAAGCCCTGCTCAAGCGCGCCAACATGCTGGATTGCGAGCTGATCGCCACCGGACACTATGCCAACGTGCGCGAAGAGAACGGCCGGTATGTGGTCAGCAAAGGGGCAGACCATGACAAAGACCAGAGCTATGTGCTGTGGGGGCTTGAGCAGCAGAACCTGGCACGTACCCGATTCCCACTGGGCGGCTTCAAGAAGACCGAGATCCGGGAAATGGCACTGAAGAGCGGTTTCCCAAACCTCGCCAAGAAGAGCGACAGCTACGAGATCTGCTTCATCCCGGACAATGACTACCGGGGTTTCCTCAAGCGAAAGGACCCCGAGGCGTTCGAAAAATTGGCCCACGGCAAATTCGTGGGTACCGACGGGGCCGCATTGGGTGAACACGACGGCTATCCTTTCTTCACCATCGGGCAGCGCAAGGGATTGGGCATTGCACTGGGCGCGCCCATGTACGTCACCGAGATCAATCCCGAGACCAATACCGTGGTATTGGGCCGCAAGGAAGACTTGGACAAACAAACCGCATGGATCCGTGATCCGAAGTTTCAAAAGATAGCCGCCTTGGATACCGAGCTGGAGGCGGTGACCAAAGTGCGCTACAAAGACCAAGGCACTCCTTCCACGATCAGTATGGACGGCGACCGCGTGCGCGTGGATTTCCACGCCAAGGTGGCTGCTATCGCACCCGGGCAAAGTGCCGTGTTCTACGATGGGGACGACGTGATCGGGGGCGGATTCATCGACCGTGAAAAATCGAGCACATGAAACACGCTGCCATCGCCTTCTGCCTGATGGCCCTGGTGCTCCCCGCCTGCAAGAAGGACGGGGCCATCCCCCAAGCGGACCTGGGCCATGCCTATTTCCCAACGGATACCGGACGCTGGATCACCTACACCGTGGACACCGCGTGGCGCAACGACGTGACCGGCGTAACCGGCAGCGCGCGTTATGCACTTCGCGAAAAACTCACCAACGGCTTCACCGATGCCGAAGGCCGACCGGCCCAGCGCCTGCTGCGCTCCAAGTTGGACAGTGCCAGCGGAAATTGGGAGCCCAAGGACGTGTGGTGGCAAGCGCGCACCACGGCCAATGCGGAACGTGCCGAAGAGAACCAACGCCGCATCAAGTTGATCTTCCCCCCGCGCATAGGCCAGGCGTGGAACACCAACGCACTGAACACCGAACGCCCGTACGAACTGGCGTATGCCGAAGTGGATGTGCCATGGGCGGTGAACGGCATGAGCTTCGACAGCACCATCCTGGTGAAAACAACCTATTTGAACAATGCCGTGGAGGCCCATACCTATTGGGAACGTTACGCCAAACATGTGGGATTGGTCTACCGCGAAGTGGACAGCACCAACACGCAGTATGTAAACGGCGTGCAGAGGGTGCGCGGAACCTGGTACAAGCAAGTGATCACCGGGTCAGGGCAATGACCAATTCGCCAATAGGCCAATTCGCCAAAGAGGCACATTCGTGACAGGCACCGTGAACAATTGGCAAATTCCACCTTGAACCCCATGGACCTCCAGCGATTTCTTGCTTGGGCATTCATCCTGCTCGCTGGGATCCCCGCACTTCTTGCACAAACCGCCCCGGCCACCTATTGGGTGCAGTTCACCAACAAGGACCATACGCCGTACAGCCTGTCCGAACCAAATGCCTATCTCTCCCCCCGCGCCATTGAGCGCCGTGCCCGGCAAGGCATCGCCATCGACTCGTTGGACCTTCCGGTGGACCCGGCCTACATCGCCCAACTACGGGCCGCCGGCCAGATCGAACTGCTCAACGTGAGCAAGTGGTTCAACGCCGTCACCATCCGCAGTACCGATACCTTGGCCTTGGACTCGCTCGACCTGCTGCCCTTCGTGCACCAAGTTCGCATCACCCGGGACAACCAGCCAAGGCCCGCGCTGCATGCGGACAAGCTTGAACTGCCCTTGGCGGCCAGGTCTTTCGCGGACGATTACGGCCGCTCCTTCCGGCAGGTGGAAATGATGAACGGCCACCTGTTGCACGAGGTGGGCGGCGCCAAGGGCCGAGGCATGCTGATCGGCGTGCTGGACTCAGGCTACGAGGATGCCGACATCCTGCCCGGGCTGGCGGACCTCCGCGAACGCCACGGCATTGTGCTGGCCCGGGACCTGGTGGAGCCGGGCGGCAACGTGTACGCCGCACACTACCATGGCCGGAGCGTGCTTTCCGTGATGGCCGGATACATGGCCGACCAGCTTCAGGGCACTGCCCCATTGGCCGATTATGTGCTGGTGCGCACGGAAGACGTGACCTCCGAATACCCGGTGGAAGAGGACAATTGGGTGAGCGGGGCCGAACTATGCGATAGCATTGGCTGCGACGTGCTGAACACTTCCCTGGGCTACACCACCTTTGACGACAGCACCTTGAACCACACCTATGCCGACCTGAACGGCCTTACCTCGCGCATGACCATGGCTGCCGACATCGCCGTACGCAAGGGCATGCTCGTGGTGAACAGCGCCGGCAACAGCGGGGCACAGCCCTGGCACTACATCAGCGTGCCGGCGGATGCGTTCGACATCTTGGCCGTAGGTGCCGTGGACACGGCCCGGCAGGTGGTCAACTTCAGCTCGCGGGGGCCCAGCGCGGATGGCCGGGTGAAACCGGATGTGGCCGCCATGGGACTGAACACCATTGGACTTGACGGAGCCGGCTGGAACGTGGGCCCCATCAACGGAACATCCTTTTCCGCGCCGTTGGTGGCGGGGCTCAGCGCCTGCCTGTGGCAGCTGCACAGGGACCGCACCGCGCACGAGATTATGGCAGCCATTCGTCAAAGCGCCTCACACCATGGCCGGCCAAACGACTCCATCGGTTACGGCATACCGGATTACTGGCGGGCACACCTGTTGCTTGGCGGCCGGGACCTGACCAGCCTGGACGGTCCCACGGCGGTGGGCATATTGCCTGTGCCTTTTACGGATTTCATGGACGTAGAAGTGTTTGCGGGCAATGAAGACCACGCATCCGTGGAGATCCACGACGTGCTGGGGCGCATCGTGTGGAAAACCAGGGCAAGCTTGGAACCTGGAACCTTTACACGCCTGCGACTGGAGGATGGTGCATTGCGCAACTTGCGCAGCGGCGCCTACATTGTTGCCGTTGGCGTGGGTGGTTCATGGATCACCAAGAAGGTGGTTAAGGCGCAGTGAGCCATGTTATGCACCGACAGCGCACCAGTCCTTTCCCCGCCGCTCCTGATTGCCGCCTATGGTCAGGGCGCCTTTCCCATGGCCGATGACGATGGCACGATCCATTGGTACACGGCGGAACCCAGGGCCATTTTTCCGCTTGATGAGGTGGGACCCAATGCACGTTTTCGCCGGTTCTTGCGCAACGCGAACTTCCGCCTGTCCCGGAATGAGGCCTTTGTGGAGGTGATGGCCCAGTGTGCCGAGGTGCATCGTCCCACCTGGATCAGCCCGGCGATGATCACGGCCTACAGCGAATTCCACCGCATGGGTCATGCGCACAGCGTGGAAACATGGCAGGGCGACCGCTTGGTCGGCGGACTGTATGGCGTTTCCATAGGTCGCGCCTTCTTCGCCGAAAGCATGTTCAGCACTGCCCCCAACGCCAGCAAGGCGGCCTTCTACCATCTTGTGGATCACCTGAAGCAATGCGGCTTCACCCTGTTGGACAGCCAGTTCATCAACGCCCACACCGCCTCGCTCGGCGCCATCGAAGTACCCAAGGCCAGGTTCGAGGCTCTCTTGGCCAACGCTTTGCGGACCACCGCCACATTTTAACGGATGCGGCTCTCCATATCGATCCTTCTCTGCGCGGCGGCCCTAACGGCCCAGGCTCAGATCGATCTGAAGGTAGAGGCGATCCTCAACAAGCCGGATGCCGGTGGCACCCTGCAGGTATTGCTCTGCCCCACAGCGAAAGCATATCGGACCGGAACGGGTTGTGCAACGCGGCAGGTCCCCGTGGAGGGGCGCGTGGCAAGCTGCATCTTTGAAGGCATCCTGCCCGGCACCTATGCCGTTAAAGCCTTTCAGGACCTGAACGGCAACGGCGAACTCGACACCAGCCGGTTCGGTTGGCCAAAGGAGCCCTGCGGGTTCAGCAACGAGGCCCCGGTAAGCGGCGGCGCCCCGTTCCGTGTGGCGGCCTTTGAAGTGTGGGAAGGCATGGGCACGGTGCGCGTCGTGCTGCGGTAGGGCGCTTCAGCGCTTCCCCCGCTCCACCTGCGGCACCACCGCATTGCGCTCCTGCAAATAACGCTGGTAGCCTTCGGAATAGGCCGCGCGCTGATCGAACACCTCCGCAAAATTCCCGAGCAGGCCGATCACCGCTTCGGTGGCTTCGCGGAGGCCATTCTCCCCTCCGCTGCACCTCGTCACGATGTCCACATCGCCGCGCTGCACCACGTGCTCCGTGAAGCGCTCCCCTCCCCTGCGGCCGATCAACACGCGCAAGCCGCATTGCCGGGCCACGGGGAGGTCGATGGCATCATCAAAAAAGAACGCCACTTCCTCGGGCTTCAACGCATTGGTCCGCAGGAAATCCGTGAACGCATCAGGCTTGTTGATGTAGCCCATGTAGATCGCATGAAACCTCTCCCGCTGCACGAATTTTTCCGCAAGTGGATTCACCTGACCGGTAAGCACCGCCGCAGGCGGATTAGCCCCGTTCCGCAGCCATAGCGCAAAGCGCAGCATGTTCACGCCCATGCTGCCCACTTCACTGAACGGGCTTCCACCCTCAAGGTCCTTCCACCCGTCGTTGAACACGCCGTCCCAGTCAAATAACACCGCCTTGATACCCTGGGCGCGGGTTTGCAGCGCTTCTTTGGAATGCAGAAGGTTGGTCTGCGACATGCCCATTGAATCAGTTGTTGGTTGTTAGTTGCCCGTTGTTTGGCTGCCGACACAATGCTGCGGCAATGGTTACGCTCCCTTAAAAGTTCCAGGTTGAAGGTTCAGATTCAATCCTGACAACCAACAACCAACAACTGACAACGAACAACCCTCAGCAAACTACCCGAACTCACCCCGCAATCGCCTTCATCAAATCCTGAATGTCCAGCATGCCGAGCTGCTTGCCGTTCTCGCTTACGCTCAGCGTGTCCACCTTGTGCTCCTTGAAGGCTTTCTGAGCCTCGTCCAGCAGGGCTTCCGGGCTGATGGTGTACGGCGCATTGAACTTCAGCGCGCTCAGCTTTTTGGTGAGGAACTTGTTGCCCTCCTTCTCGATCCCGCGGCGCAGGCTACCATCGGTGAACACACCCACGTTCTTGCCTTTGGCATCGGTGACCATCACCGCCCCAAAGCCGTACTTGGTCATTTCCACCAAGGCCTCGCTCACGGTCTTGCCGTCCTTCACCACCGGGTTGCTGCGCGAAAGAATGTCCTTCACCTTCATGGTGATCAGGCGGGTGTCCACATAGAACTGCTTGGTGCCAATGGCCGTGAAGTGGTTATCGGTGAGCTGCTTCATGATCTTCCACGGCACGGTGATGGTGTGCACTCCGATCTCCACGGCGTTGCGCACATGTTCAATGGTGCGCACGCTGCTGAACATGATCTTGGTGTCGTAGCCGTAGTAGTTCACTGCGTGTACGCACTGCTCCACCAAGGCCAAGGCGTCGTGTCCCTGGTCCTGCAAACGGCCCACCAAGGGGCACACGTAGCTGGCGCCGGCCTGCATGGCCATGTAGGCCTGCTGGAGGGTGTACACCAAGTGAACGTTCACCATGATGCCCTCGTTGCGCAGCATCTTGCAGGCACGCAGCCCTTCCAGGCTCACGGGGATCTTGAAGACGGTCGTTTCCTTTTTCAGGCCCATCTTCAGTTGGCGCTTGGCCTCCTTCACCACCTCCTCGGCGGTTTCACCCAAGGCCTCCACCTGCAGGATGGGCACCTTTTTGGCCAGGTCGAGGATCATCTTATCGATGTCCGTGACGCCGCCACGGTGCATGAAGGTGGGCGTGGTAGTAAGACCGGTGAGAAAGCCGAGCTTGAAGGCTTCGTCGATCTCCTTGATGTCGGCGCTGTCTAAGTAGAGTTCCATGTGGAAAGGTTGTCAGTTGTCGGTTGTCAGTTGTCAGTTGTCAGTGCGGCATGCTGTTGCGGATCGTAGTCCCGACAACTGGCAACTGACAACTGGGTATAGTCAGGTGGTGAGCTTGATGGCGAATGGGTGGATCAAGCAGGAACATGTTCGCGGTGTTTCACTTCCACGGCATGCAGGTCCAGCAAGGGCTTCAGGAATTCCTCCAGGTCGTACACGCAAAGCTGGCTGGCGGCATCGCAGAGGGCCTTGGCGGGATCCGGGTGGGTTTCAATGAACACGCCGTCCACGCCTGCGGCCACGCCGGCACGGGCGATCGTAGGCAGGAATTCGCGGTTGCCGCCACGCGGGTCCGCGCTGGGGATGCCGTATTTACGGATGCTGTGGGTGATGTCGAACACCACTGGGTAGCCGGTCTGGCGCAGGTGGTAGAAGGAGCGCGGGTCCACCACCAGGTCGTTGTACCCCAGCACGAAGCCGCGTTCGGTAAGGATGATCTTTTCGTTGCCGGTGCTTTCGATCTTCTTCACTGGCTTCACCATGTTGTCCGGCGCCAGGAACTGGCCGTGCTTCAGGTTGATCACGGCACCGGTCTTGGCGGCCTCGGTCACCAAGGTGGTCTGCATGCAGAGGTAGGCCGGGATCTGCAACACGTCGCACACTTCGGCGGCAGCCTTCACCTGCGAGGGATAATGGACATCGGTGAGCAGGGGGAAGCCGAATTCCTTCTTCACCTTCTCCAGCATCTTCAAGCCTTCATCCAAGCCAGGCCCCATGTAGAACTCCACACTGCTGCGGTTGTCCTTCATGAAGCTGCTCTTGTAGATCACCGGCACCTTGGTGCGTTCGCTCACCTCGCGCAGTTTCTCGGCCGTGCGCATCATGATGTGCTCTTCCTCGATCACACAAGGGCCCGAAATGAGGAAGAGCTGGTCGGCTCCGCAGGAGATGCTGCCGACAGGTACGATCTTGGTCATGCGTTGCTTGCTTCGGGGATGGGGGTGCAAATCTACCCTTTCGCCACCGTTGCGCTGAGCATCTTCTTCCCGTTGAGGAAGCCTTCCAGAACATCTCCGGGCGCGATGGGCCCGATACCGGCAGGCGTACCTGTGAACAGCAGGTCGCCAGGCTCCAGGGTGATGAAGCGTGAAACGTAGGCGATCAGCTCCGCCACCGTGAAGATCATGTGCGCCGTAGTGTCCTTCTGTACGGTGTTCCCGTTTTTCTTCAGCTCCAGGCTCAGTGCTTGGAGGTCCGTGGAGGCGGTCATGGGCAGCTCCACCTCACCCAATACGGCGCTTCCGTCCCAGGCTTTGGCCTTCTCCCACGGAAGGCCTTTCGCCTTCAGCTCGTTTTGCAAGGTGCGGGCGGTGAGGTCCAAACCCACCGTAAACGAGGCCACCAGGCCCAGTGCCATGTTCACGGGCACGTCCTTGGCATAGCTGTCGATCATCACCACCAGTTCCAGTTCATGCTCGATCTCACCTGCGATATCGGGCAACTTGACCGGTTGGCCAGGGTATAGGCAGGCAGTGGTGGGCTTCAGGAAAAAGATGGGCTCGGTCGGGGTTTCCGTGCCCAGTTCCTTGGCATGGTCGGTGTAGTTGCGTCCAATGCAGATCACCTTCATGATGCGGCCGGTTTATGGTTTGGTTGAATGACTTGCGGACCTCGTTGGAAATCTTGATGGTGGAACACCTCGCACGGGGTGCGGGTTCATGCGTTGGGCATCGAACCGGGCAGACCGATGATCAGCCATGGACATCGGCAAGCGCTCGCTTCATGACGGCCAAAGTACTGCCGGGCAATTCGGCCTTGGTGAACAGCCATTGGATGTAGCCGGGGTCGCTGCGACCGATCTGCTCCAAGCTCCATCCCCGATACTTGCCGAAAGTGAGGCAAATGCCCCCGTGGTCATCAAATGCCAATTTGCCAGCGGCATCGGGGCGGCGTTGGCGGTCGCCGCTCATTTCTCCAAGGAAATCCACGGTGCCTTGCAGTTGCTCCGGATAGCGGTCCAGTTGGCCCAGCAGCACGTCGGCCGTGGCTTCCACATCGGCCAACGCATCATGTGCCCCGGCATGCTCCTTCCCGCAATAGAATTTGAGCGCCGCGCTGAGGTTTCTGGGTTCCATTTGGTGATAGATGCGTTGCACGTCCACTACGCGCAGCGCCGAGCTGTCCCATTCACAACCTACCCGGAAAAGTTCTTCGGACAGGAACGGCAGGTCGAAGCGCAGCACGTTGAAACCGCACAAGTCGCTTCCATCCAACTTGGCGATGAGCTCATCGGCAATGTCCCCTAACGCGGGGGCGTTGGCGACATCCGCGTCGGTGATGCCATGGATAGCGGATGCTTCCGGCGGTATCGGCATTCCGGGGTTCACCAAGGTTTGCCAGCGTTCGCGGTTGCCGTCGGGCATCATGCGCACCACGGCCACCTGCACGATCCGGTCGTGCCCGATGCGGGTGCCGGTGGTTTCCAGGTCGAATACGGCCAAGGGGCGTTTCAATTCAAGCTTCATGGCCGCAAGTTGGGCACGAAAAAGCCCCCGGGGTGCGGGGGCTTCTCCTGATTTCTCAACGATCGTGGTCAACGGGCCTTGAGCTTCACGTACTGGTACTTGCCGTACTTGTCCGTGTTCTTGTAGTCGCCCTTGTACTTGGGCCCTTGCACCAAGTGGTTCACGGATCCCAACAACAGGCCCTTCGGGTCCTTTCCGGCCGCCTTCACCGCATCGATCAGTTGCTTGCTGGCTTCCTCCATGCGCAAGGTGCTCAACTTGTCGTTCGTGCCATAGGTCTTGGTGGGCACGTGCGATGCACTGGCTTCGATGGTGATGTCCACCGTGCCCTGCTTGTCAATCAAGGCGATCACCTTGCCGATGAAGTCCTTCCACTGGGCATCGTTGAGGTCGATCCCTGTTTCGTTGTACCCGTGGTACTTCACGAACTCCGCCGCGTAAGTGGCGTCAGGTGCCACGTGCTTCTCTCCTTCCTGTTTTCTTACGGCATCCGTCTTGGGTTCCTTGGTAGGAGCAGGAGCCTTGCCCGGTTCCGCAGGCACCACCGCTACCGGCGGCTCTTCCTTGCCGCCAGGTGGCACCACCGCTACCGGAGGCTTCACCTTCGAATCCGGTCCTACCACGGTAACGCCCTCCTTCACGGGCTGGCCCGGTTCCTTGCTTCCAGGAGGCGCGCCTTTGGGCAGGTTCACCACACCGGCCTCCCCGGCCAACTGGACAGGATTGAGGTAGACTTCCTTGTTGATCTCCTGGTAGGCGCTCTCACACTCCACGAAGATGTCCTCCGTGTGGATCGTTTTGTCGTTGATCCGGTAGTCGAGGTTGTAGTTCTTGCACGGGGCCAGGATGGCGACATACACCCCATCGCGTTGCCTCGGCTTGTAGGTCTTCACTTCGCCGGTGGCCTTGTCCGTCACATACAGGATGGCGCTGGGGGGCAACTGCTGCCCCGGTGCCGGCACAATGAATCCTTTTAGAACGGCCAGGCCTTCGGTCTCCATTTCTGCGGGGAAGTCCACGAAATAGATATCCTTTTCCCCGTATCCGCCCATCTTGTCCGAACTGAAATAGCCCCGCCTTCCGTCGGCTGTGGAAACAAAGAACACATCGTCATCCACCGTGTTCAGCGGGTAGCCGATGTTCACGGGCGCGCTCCAAGTACCGTCGGCTTGTTGCTCCGTGGTGAAAATATCGAACCCGCCCATGCTGGTGTGGCCGGTGCTGGCGAAGTACAGCGTTTTGCCGTCCGGGTGGATGAACACGCCGTCCTCCTCGTAGCGGGTGTTCACGGTGTTGCCCAAGTTTTGGGCCTTGCTCCATTCACCGTTGGGCAGCTTCACCACCCGGTAGATGTCGCGGCCCCCAAGACCTCCCGGTCTGTTGCTCACGAAGTAGAACGTGTTTCCGTCCGCACTGAGGGCGCCATGGGTTTCCCAGGAGCGTGAATTGATGTCGCCGCCCATTTTCACCGGGTCGCTCCATATTTCACCCACCAGCTTGCTTTCATACAGGTTGCCGTCGCCATTGTCGTCCTTGTACAGGATCAGTGTTTGGCCATCCGCCGAGACGTTGACGGTGGCCAAGTGGCCGAACGGGGGATTGATGTTCAGGGGTTCCGGGGCCTGCCACTTGCCGGTGCGGTCCTTGTAGCTCACATACACGTTCTCGAACGGAAGTCCGGCTACCGGGTCGATCACCCCGGCATTGCTGCTGTCGGCCCGTAAACGGCGCGAGGTGAAGAACAGGGCATTGCCGTCCACACTAACCACGGGGCTGAAGTCCGGAAATTGGCCGTTGACCACATCCCCCACGTTGCTGATGACGTAATCCTTGGGTGCGGCCTTCAGCGTGCGTGCATTGGCGGTCTGCTCCAGCCCGTGCTCTGCCATGGGCTTGAAGTCACTGCGGTCGCCGGCCTCCGCAATGAATTGCCGGTAGTACACGTCGGCGTTGTCAAAATCGTTGTTCAGGTGGTACGCTTTCGCCAACCAGTAATCCACTTGGGGCGGTGCGTTGCGCTCCTTGGGGTCAAAGGGATTGTAGCCGGCCGTGTTCAACCCGCCGTAACTCTTTCCCCGCTTTGCGGAGGCCGTGCGCAAGTACGGGAGCGCCTTGCTCTTTTCATTGTATGACATCATGTATGCCTCCCCCACTTTCCAATTGAGGTTGGCATTCTCGGGGTCCTTGTCCAGCAGTTCTTTCCAAACCTCCGCTGCTTGGCCAAAGAACTTCTCCTCCATAAGGCGGTTGGCCTCCTCGAAGGTGGCCACTCCTCCGGCGGGAGGTGCTTGTGCCATCAGGTTATTGCCGGCAAAAGCCAGTTGGAGCACAATAAAGGTGGTGTACAACGGTCTTATCATCGGTGGCTGTGTTCAAGGCCCGGGACGGGTGCTTGCTATCGGTGGCTAATGTATGTTTTTTCCAACGTGGCGCCGCACGGTTCAAATCTCGGTATCGATCGCCCAGTTTTCCAGGATCTCCGCCACCCGTTTCACGAACCTGCCCCCCAGTGCCCCGTCGACCACGCGATGGTCGTAGCTGTGGCTGAGGAACATCAGGTGCCGGATGGCGATCACATCCCCGGCGGGGGTCTCCAGTACGGCCGGCTTTTTCCGGATGGCACCAGCGGCCATGATGGCCACTTGGGGCTGGTTGATGATCGGGGTGCCCAACACGTTGCCGAACGTGCCCACGTTGGTCAGCGTGTATGTGCCTCCGCTGATCTCGTCCGGGGCCAGCTTGTTCTGCCTGGCACGGCCAGCCAGATCGTTCACCGTTTTGGTAAGGCCCACTAAGTTCAGGCGGTCCGCATTGCGTACCACGGGAACGATGAGGTTCCCGGATGGAAGCGCCGCCGCCATGCCGATGTTGATGTCTTTCTTCTTGATGATCTTGTCACCTGCCACCTGGATATTGATCATCGGCATCTCCCGGATGGCCTGGGCCAGTGCCATGATGAAGATGGGCGTGAAGGTGATCTTCTCCCCTTCCCGCTTTTCGAACGCATCCTTCACCTTGTTGCGCCAGAGGACCAGGTTGGTCACGTCGGCCTCCACGAAGCTGGTCACATGGGGGCTGGTGTGCTTGCTCATCACCATGTGCTCGGCGATCAGCTTGCGCATCCGGTCCATCTCGATCAGTTCATCGCCGGGAGCAAGCTTGATGTCGGCGGCGGCCTTGGGCTCCTGTGCCGTGCGGGGGGCGGCCGCAGGTGCTTGCGTTGCGGCAGGCGCACTAACAACGGGACCTGGCGCCTGATCTCGGCGCGGCAAATATTCCAACAGGTCCTGCTTGGTTACCCGGCCCCCTTGGCCCGTGCCCTCCAAGGCTTCCAGTTCAGCCATGGAAACACCCTCGCTTTCGGCGATGTTCCGCACCAATGGGCTGTAGAACTTGCCGCTCGGGCCGGTGCGGCCCACCTTGGCGGAAACGTTGGTTGTCGGGGCCGCAACGCCTGCCGTGTGAGCGGGCCGTGCTTGGGCTGTCGCAGGGGCAGGTGGCGGGGCGGGCACAGTGTCGCCTTCCGACCCGATCAAAGCAATGGCTTGCCCGACCTGGACGACATCGTTCTCGCCCACAAGCCTTTTCAGCAGGATGCCTTCCTGGGGGGCGGGAACTTCGCTGTCCACCTTGTCCGTGGCGATCTCCACCAGTGGTTCATCAGCCTCCACCCGCTCGCCCTCTTTTTTCAACCATTTGGTGATCGTGGCCTCCGCCACGCTTTCGCCCATCTTGGGCAACAGGATCTCGATCTGTGACATGCGCTTGGCTTGAATAAGGAAGAGCCACCGGCCGCGAAGTTATCCGCGCCCCGCATATCGGCGGAATTACCAGCTGCTTTTCCGCAGCCCTCCAGCCTATGTGCCTAACAGCCGATAGTTGGTCAGCACCCGCCGAAGGTCCTTGAACATCCGGTAGTCCTTGGCATATTCCAAATTGGCCCTCCGGGTGATCAAGGGAACGTCCGGCAACCCATCCGACAGGGTGGGCGACAACACGCTTGGCCGCAAGGGGGGCAACCGCCTGTCGTGGACGGAGGTCCCATAACCCACCCAGGTGCTCCGGCCGGTAAGGATGTCCATGCAATTGCCCAGGAACTTCTGCTTGCGGGGGATCCACCAGATGCCTACCGGCGCCGTGACCAGCAGGGCCACGGCCAACACGATGTCCAGGGCCCTGCGATGGCGCCGGGGGGCGGAACTGCTCACCGCATGATCGGGCAGCACCAGGAGGTCATTCACACTTTCGGTGGTGCCCGGGCCAATGATGAACTTGGCCCCTGGCTGCGCGATCTTGAAGATCACGTTGGCTGTCTTCAGTTCCCCCATCAGGGCGATGACCTGGTCCATGGGCATGTCGCGGGCGGAAAAAACCACTTCGCGCAGGCGCTCCTCCTTCACTGCCCGTAAAATTTGCTTCCGAAGCTCCCCGGAACCCGTCGTGCGGGGGTCGATCAGCACTTCTTTGTCCAGGCCATAATGGGTTTGCCAAAGCAGGGCCATGGCGGGCTTGGTTTCATTCGGTGAACCGATCGCCAAGATCCGGGTGCGTTCACGAACGGGTGATGCGCCAATCCTGAAGTTGAACAACCGCAGAATCGCGCGGACCGCGATCATCAGTGCGGCGGCCGACGCGACCAGTAGAATGGCCTCCATGAACTCGGAATGCAACCATGGGCGGGCAGCCAGCACCACCAGGGCCAATGCCCCGATGCCCTTGGCCACGTGGGTCCAACGGCCCGGCACATCGTAGTTGCCCGCAACGGCCATTGCCCCGATTCCGACCAGTCCAAGCAGGGCATGGTGCCACGGCCCGGTTTCCGGGCCCATGCCGGGGAACAGGGACAAACACAGGTACACGATGGCCAGGTCGAGCAACGGAAGCAAGGCATGGTGCAAAAAACGCATGCCGATGGCCGCAGCAGCGCTCAGGTAAATGGCCCCGCGGATGATGGCCGAAAAGAGCTGCGGTCCGCGCCGGGTGAAATGCTTCCGGGCGAAAATGACCATGGCGTTGTAGAACACAAAGACATAGTTGACGCTGCTCTTCTTGGTACTTTCCCCTTTGTAGTGGATGATCCGGGCCTGCGGAAAGTACCAGTTCTCATAGCCGCCCAGGCGGATCCTGTAGCTCAGGTCGATGTCCTCCCCGTACATGAAGAAGCTCTCGTCCAGCAGGCCCACCTCGTCCAGCACCGAACGGCGCAGGAACATGCAGGCACCGGAAAGGATCTCGATGGGCGCCGTTTCGTCCTCCGGCAGGTGGCCCAAGTGGTAGCGGCCAAAGGACTTGCTGTTGGGGAATAGCCTTGAAAGACCGATGATCTTATAGAATGCCACCGTTGGGGTGGGCAGGCCCCGTTTGCTTTCGGGGAGGAATCTTCCGGTGCCATCGATCATTTTCACGCCGAGCCCCCCGGCCTTGGGGTTGGCATCCATGAACGCCATCACCTTGTGGAACACGTCCTCGCCCACCACGGTGTCCGGATTAAGCAGCAGGATGTATTCGCCCCGGCATTGCCGGATGGCCTGATTGTTGGCCCGGCTGAAGCCCATGTTCTGCTGGTTGGCCACCAAATGCACCCCGGGAAACTCGCGCTGCACCATCTCCACACTGCCGTCCGTGCTTTGGTTGTCCACCACGAACACCTCCCCCTCCATGCCTTTCAGCGCCTCGTACACGGTGCGCAGACACTGCTCCAAATAGGCCTTCACATTGTAATTGACGATCACTACGCTGAGCTTCATGGTCGTGGCCGGGGTTGGCAGGTTCGCATGCTTCCCCTGCATGCCGGCAATTCGGCACACCGGGCGGGCTGCCTCACTGTTTGATGCTTTGTTGGTAAGGCTTCCGGTCGGCAATGCTACGCCCCAGTGTCATTTCATCCACTTGGTCCAGGTCGCCGCCAATGCTGATGCCGCGGGCGATCACGCTGACGGCCACTCCCGCCTCGTTCAGTTTACGGTACAGGAAAAAGCTGGTGGTGTCCCCTTCCAGGGTGGCTCCAAGAGCCAAGATCACCTCCTTGATCCCGCCTTGCGCGATCCGTCGGAACAGTTCCTTGGTGTGCAGGTTGTCGGGCCCCACACCGTCGATGGGGCTGATCACCCCGCCCAGCACATGGTAGCGCCCCTTGTACTGGTGGGTGTTCTCGATGGCGATGACATCTCGGATGTCCTCCACCACGCACACCTGTGATGGTTCGCGGGACGGGTTGGCGCAGATGTCGCACACCGGTCTGTCGCTGATGTTGCAACATTCGCTGCAGTATTGCACCTGTTCGCGCAGGTTGCGCACAGCCTCGCTGAAGCGCACCACCTCGGGCAGGTCGCGCCGCAGCAGGTCCAAGGCCAGGCGCATGGCGGTTCGCCTGCCGATGCCGGGCAGGGTGGCCAACTGATCAACGGCTTGTTCCAGGAGCGCGGAGCTGAGCGCCATGGCGCAAAGATGCAACCGGATGCCGAGGCGGCCAGGGCGCCGCCGTTCAGACCGCCACCTTCAGCCCATCATGGGCGAGCTGCACGTTTGCCGGCAACACGACATCGGCATGCCGCCCCATCAGGTGGCTGATGTGCGTAAGGAAGGCGCGGCCAGGGGCCAGTTCGGCAACCAGGGTCAACGCTTCTTCCAAATTGAAGTGGGAGTAATGCGGTTTCTTCCGCAAGGCATTCACTACCAGCACGTTCAAGCCCCTTAGCTTGGCTTTTTCTTCAGGTGCCACGGTTTTGGCGTCGGTGATGTAGGCGAAGGCACCGATGCGGAACCCTTTGACGGGCAATTGCTGGTGCATCACTTCCACGGGCATCACGGGCACACCGGCAGCCACGAACGGTTGATCCGCAATGGTGTTCAGTTGGAACTGCGGGATGCCCGGATAGCCGTGGCCATTGAATGCATAGGCATATACGCGCTGCACCGCGTGCAGCGTGCGCGCATCGCCGAAAACCTGCACGGCGCGCGGTGGCTCATGGGCAAAGCTGAAGGCCCGCAGGTCGTCCATGCCGGAGATGTGGTCCATGTGTTCGTGGGTGAGCAGTACGCCGCCCAGTTCGGACACCTGCTCGCGCAGCATCTGTTGGCGCAGGTCGGGGCCCGCATCGATCAGCAGGTTGACACCATTGTTCCGCACCAGCACGGAAGAGCGCGTGCGCTTGTCGCGCGGGTCCGTGCTGGTGCACACCTCGCACCCGCATCCGATCACGGGTATGCCTTGACTGGTGCCGGTACCTAGGAAAACTAACTCCACTGCGCACGGATTGGTCCGGCGAAGGTAGGAAGCACGAAACGGCTCCTGCCCCGGATGCCAGGGGCCATCGGGCTTAGAGTCCGCAACTGGCGGCTGAATTTGAAGTTTCGACTGGTTGTTCGTAGAAAGTTGTTCGTTGTCAGGACCGTTCCAACGCGGTTTCAAGGCACTCCACAGTTTTGCGCCCCCCCATACGTGGGCGTAGGTTCAAGCACAACGAATTGGCCACTGCGCCCCGTTGCCGGGTCAACCCTAACAACTGGCAACGAACAACTGATCGAGATCGCAGGCTCAACGGGCGGTTCAGACCCGAGGCTCTGCCCCGGATGCGGACCAGGCGCAAGGGGTCTATTGCTCGTTGCCCCTCCGGGGGGATCGGACCTTAATGCCGCGCGCCTGCAACCGGCTCAGGCCCTGTGCCGCCAGCTCGTGTTCCGGTTTCAACCTGAGCGCCACTTGGTAATCCACGGCCGCGCTGTCCGGTTGGTCGGTGCGCTCCTTGGCCAATCCAAGGTTGTACCAGGCATCGGCGTAGGTTGGTTCCAGCCTGATGGCCTGGTTGAAATTCTGCTTGGCCCCGGCGGGGTTGTTCAAGTGCTCCAATTGGATGTAGCCGCTATTATACCAGGCCAACGCATTGGTGCTGTCAATGGCCATGATCTGCTTGTAGCAGTCCAGCGCCGCACTGTCCCACCCCTGTTCCTGGTAATACATGCCCTTGTTGTACCAAGCTTCCACGCTATGCGGCCGTAGGGAGATGGCCGTGGCATAATACTGTTCGGCCAAGGGGTCGTGCCGGGCGGCGCTGAGCAGGCCCAGCATGATGTACGCCGGGTAATCCGTGGCATCCTGCTCCACGGCGGTCCGGAAGCTGCTCAAGGCCAATGCCGTGTCACCGGTTTCCTTGTGGATCCATCCTTTCAGGAAATAGCCGTGGGCCGCATGCGGGTCCTTGCGCAAGGCATCGTTCACCAACTCCATGCTCTTCCGATAGTTGCGCAGCACCAACTGGATCTCCGCCTGTTTCAACATGGCCGGGGTACTGGAGGGATCGAGCCGGGATGCATGGCCGAATTCTTCGTAGGCCTTGTCCACCTGCATGGTCCGGTAGTACAGATCGCCCAATTGCAAGCGGTAGTTCACGTTGGTGCTATCCATGCGGACGGCCCATTCCAGGTCGCGCTGGCCGTTGCGCAGGCTATCAACGCTTAAGTATAGTTGTGCACGTGCTTCATAGAGGGCCCCTTTGCCGGGTGCCCCAACGATCAGGTTGTTCAGCGAATCCAACTTAACCTGGAAAGGGGGTTTCGCCGGCTGGTCCGATGGCATAGGCGCAGAAGGGCCATTTGAACAAGCCGCCAATAACCACGTCACCGCCGGAAAAGCAGCTTTACGCAGGGTGCTGGTTGCTGGAAGGTGCAACATGGAGGGTGTGCCTGTGACTACTGGAAGTGCCCCGCCCAGGTCGGGGCGCCAAAAGTAAACCGGACACGTAGGCCCACCGTGGCCCCCACCGCCAACATTGCCGAACATGTTCGCCGAATGACGTTGAAAGCGCGCAAGGACCAATGATCACCGGGGCCCGCAAGCTGATGGCCGCTCCCTTCACCCGTCGTCCCGTTCCGTTGAACCCGGTCCTGCCTCCTTCCAAAAGTCATTGGCCTCAAGCCACCTGCGATGCCTCGGCGTTAGGCATCGCTGACTTGATGCGCGACTCCAATTCCTCACAGAGTTCGGCATTGTCGTCCAGCAATTGGCGCACGGCATCTCGGCCTTGTCCCAGTTTGGTTTCCTCGTAGGAGAACCAGCTGCCGCTCTTCTTGATGATGCCCAGTTCCACACCCATGTCAATGATCTCACCGGTTTTGCTGATGCCCTTTCCGTACAGGATATCAAACTCGGCCTTGCGGAAGGGCGGTGCCACCTTGTTCTTCACCACCTTGACCTTGGTGCGGTTCCCCAGCACGTTCTCCCCTTCCTTGATCTGGTTGGACCTGCGGATGTCCAAGCGGATGGATGCATAGAACTTCAGCGCATTGCCTCCGGTGGTGGTTTCGGGGTTGCCGAACATCACACCGATCTTTTCGCGCAATTGATTGATGAAGATGCAGCAGCAACCGGTCTTGCTGATGGTTCCCGTGAGCTTGCGCAGGGCCTTGCTCATCAACCGGGCTTGCATGCCCACGGCACTGTCCCCCATCTCTCCCTCGATCTCCGCACGCGGGGTAAGGGCCGCCACACTGTCCACCACCAGAATATCAATGGCGCCCGAGCGGATCAGGTTGTCGGCGATCTCCAAGGCCTGTTCGCCGTTGTCGGGCTGGCTGATCAGCAGGTTTTCGGTATCCACGCCCAGGCTTTCGGCATAGAAGCGGTCAAAGGCATGTTCGGCGTCAATGATCGCTGCAATGCCACCGTTCCGCTGGCATTCGGCAATGGCATGGATGGCCAAGGTGGTCTTGCCGCTGCTTTCCGGTCCGAAGATCTCCACCACACGCCCCTTGGGATAGCCGCCCACGCCCAAGGCGAGGTCCAATCCGATGGAGCCCGTGGGGATCACCTCCACCTTTTCAATGGCATCATCGCCCATGCGCATCACAGCGCCCTTTCCAAAGGACTTTTCCATTTTGTCCATTGTGAGCTGCAGTGCCTTCAGCTTGTCCTTGTTGATCTCGGTTGCCATGTTTGATCCGTTTGTGGTTGGTGTTGTGTGTATCGCGGGGCCGATGCGCATCCGGGGCGAAGTTCGGCGTTCCGTTGCGAAGCTTTATTCCCCAATGCCTTCCAGCACTTGGGCGGCATGATCCCTGGTGCGCACCTTGGTGATGATCCGTTCGATGCTTCCGTCCTTGTCGATCAGGAAGGTGGTGCGCAGGATACCATCGTATTCCCGGCCCATGAATTTCTTCTTGCCCCAAACCCCATATGCTTTGGCAGTCACTTTATCCGGGTCGGCAAGCAGGCGGAACGGCAAGTGGTACTTGGCAGCGAACTTGCCATGCCGGGCAATGCTGTCCGGGCTTACGCCCAGTATCTCGTATCCGGCGTCGCGCAAGGGCCCGAAACCATCCCGCAGGCTGCAGGCTTGCGCCGTGCAACCGGGGGTGTCATCCTTGGGATAGAAGTACAGCACCAGTTTGCGACCGGCATAATCGGCCAAGCTCACGGCATCGCCGTGCTGATCGATCCCGGCAAAATGTGGTGCCCGGGTTCCCACCTTCAAGTGCATGGTCGGCTTGTTTGACCTGACGGATATTTCGTCATTCAATGGACGTGCAATTAACCACACGGCTTTGGATCGACCAAATCCGCCTCGGAAAAAAGTTTTGAACATTTCCAACAGGGGGCCATCCGTTTTCCTGCTCTTCCGGCATCCATTCATCTACGGGATTTCGTCCAATTCAATTGAAATCCTGATGAACACTTGACAAACATCGACCAATCGCAAAACATTTGCGACCTGTGGCAAAAAATCGCCCTTGTTCAGAAACAATCATCAACCCCGTGTTTCAAATGAAAAACACCCCACACATCAAGTTGCTCAGGCCTTTGCTCTGCATGGCCTTGGCCTTGTTCTTGGCGCTGCCGGGCAAGGCCCAGCTTGCCCATTCAAGGCAGGCCGGCACACCCCTGCACAACCATGCCCACGATGACCTGGCCGGGTTGTTGAACGAGCACGACAAGGAGATCCATTTCCTGGAAAACAAGGGCCAGTTCTCCGCACCGGTGCTGTACCGGGCGGACCTGCCCATGGGCCAAGCCGTGGCCACGGCCTCGGGCATGGTGATCACCGCCTTCGACCCGGCCACCTTGATGGAGTTCCAGCGCCAAGGCGTGGTGTATGAGGAGCTGATCAATGCCGGCCATTCCGCCACCGTGCCCACCTGGCACAAGAAGGGGCACACGTGGAAGTTGAACTTCACCGGTGCCTCGGCGGACATGAAAGTGGAGAGCCGTGCGGGGCATGACGTGGTCTCCAACTATTTCATCAGCGGTACCCAGGCGACGGATGTGCGCAGCTTCCAGGAAGTGTGGTACAAGAACACCTATCGGGGCATCGACGTGCGCTACTACCCTGCCGCCGATGGTTCGCTGGAATACGATGTGATCTGCAAGCCCGGCAGCGATCCCGGGCAGATCGCCATCCAGTTCGAAGGCATCGACCGCCTGCGGGTGAACGAAAAGGGGGAACTGGTGCTGGCCACCAGCTTGGGCGAGGTCGCTTACCCGGCACCGATCGTGTACCAGCGCACCGGCGGCACGGAGCGCTCGGTGAATGCGTCCTATGTGGTGGAAGGCAAAAACACCCTGCGCTTCCAATTGGGCGAGTATGACAAAAATGCAACCTTGGTGATCGACCCGATCGCCCTGCGTTGGGCCACCTGGATGAACACGGCCTCCAACTCAGACAACCACGGCCACTGCATTTGGGTGGACCCCGCCGACGGGGCCATCTACGTGGTTTCCCGCGTGAGCGGCGGCACGGACCAGATCACCCCGGGCGCCTTTGACACCAGCACCAACGGAAGCTACGACATGGTGGTGGGCAAGTACCTGGAACCCACCACGGTGGGAGGCAGTGGCACACGCGTGTGGCAGACCTACATCGGCGGCAGTGACGTGGAGAACCCGTATGCCATGGAACAGGGCCCTGACGGCAACCTGTACATCACCGGCTACACCTCCAGCACGGATTACCCCATGCTTGGCGGAACCGCTTTCTCGGGCAGCAGCGTGAACCAGCAAGCGCAAGGCAGCGAGGATGTTTATATCACCAAGATCAACCCGGCCGGCAACTCCATCAAATCCGCAGTGGTCGGCGGGAACAAGACCGACTACTCCTTCGACCTGCGCATAGCGCCCAATGGCGACGTGGTCATCGGCGGTTACACCAACAGCACCAACCTCGCCACTTCCAATCCGGGAAGTGGGGCTTCCAACACCAACAACGGCAGCAACGACGTGCTGCTGTTCCGTGTCAACCAAGACCTGAGCGCCGTGCAATGGATGAAGAACTACGGTGGTTCCGGCAACGACTTGGCCCAGATCATGCTCTACGATGCAGCCTCCGGCGACATCTTCATTGGCGGGCGCACCACCAGCACCAACTTCCCCACCCTCAGCCCGCGGCAATCCACCCGGGGCGGCAGTGAGGATGGCTTCCTGCAACGGATCTCCGGAACCGGCACCACGGTCTGGTCCTCCTACTTCCAATCCGCCAGCAGCAAGTCCACGGCCATCCTGTGCATGGCCATGGCCACTGGCGGCAACGAACTCTATTTCGGCGGAACCACCTCCGGACTGGCCAACAGCAACGTGTCCGCAAGCGGCACTTATGACAACAGCTACAACGGGGGCACCAACGACCTCTTCGTGGCGCGGATGAGCACGAGCCAGAGCTTCTCGGGCAGCACCTATGTCGGAGGCTCCGCCAACGAAGTGAACATGATGGGCCTGAACACGGACCAGAACAACGACGTGTTCGTGTTCGGCTATACCAACAGCACCAACTTCCCCGTAAGCTCAGCTCCGAACACTCCGGTGCAATCCACCAACATGGGCAGCAACGACAAGGTGTTCCTCAAGCTCAGCTCTGATCTTTCCAATTTGATCTTCAGCACCTACTACGGCGGATCCGGCGATGATTATGACCCGGTGGGTGAGCGCGGCATCAAATTCAGCAACTGCCGCATCTACACCATCGTCACTTCCCTGTCCAACAACATTCCGTTGACCCAGGGTGCGCTGAACACCACCAAGAACAGCAGCCAGTACGAACCGGGCATTGTGGTGTGGGCCAACCCGCCAGACCTCTTGGGCAACACCATCAGCGGTAACCAAAGCGTATGTGCGGGAAGTATCCCCGGGGACATCACCGGCAGCGTGCCGTCCTATTCCCTGCCCACGATCGTCCGCAACAACACGCCCTCCACCCCTCCTTCCCCCGGTTCAGCTACCACCTACCAGTGGCAGGTCAGCACCGACAGCCTAAACTGGGTTGACATCTCCGGGGCGACCAGCCAAAACCTTCCGGGGTCGTTGATCGGCGCGGTAACGGAAAAAACGTACATCCGCCGCGTCATCGGTGGTGATGCCTGCATCCTAGCCGGTGCCGCCGACCAAGTCGTGACCGTTAAACTGATCCAAGCCACCGGCACCGTGGCGAACGTTTCATGCAACGGCGCCAACAACGGCAGCATCACGGCCAGTTCCACGGGCGTGGCTCCTTTCTCCTATTCCTGGAGCAACGGCGCCAGTACGGCCACCATCAACAACTTGGCCCCCGGGCAGTACACGGTGCAAGTAACCGATGCCAACGGCTGCCAGGACTCTGAAACCTTCACCGTTACACAGCCCGCAGCCCTGGGCGGCTCGGTGCAAACCGTGAACGCCACCTGCAACAACAGCAACGGCTCCGCCACGGCCAACATCACCGGGGGCACATCACCCTATACTTATGTGTGGAGTAGCGGTGGCACCGGGTCTACCGAGAATAATCTCGCCGCCGGAACTTATGGCGTGGATGTTACCGATGCCCATGGATGTACCCTGCACTTGGACTTCAGCATCGGCGCCGGCGGAACACCGGGGGCCAATGCCGGCGAGGACATGGTGCTCACCTGCGCCAGCGGCGGACAGATCACGTTGAACGGTTCTTCCCCCGCAAGCGGTGTCATCTTCTCTTGGACTGCCTCGAACGGCGGCAACATCGTTAGCGGCGGAAACACGGCCACACCGGTGGTGAACGCCGCAGGCACCTACACATTGGTGGTCACCAACGCCGTGGGATGCTACAGCACGGATGCCGCCCAGGTTACCGTGAATATGACCGCACCCAATGCCAGCGCATCCGTCAGCGATGTGTTGACGTGTTCCATGACCTCCGTGACCCTCAATGGCGGCAGCACGACCACTGGCACGGCTTTCGGCTGGAGCGGCCCGGGTGGATTCACCAGCACGCTGGAAGATCCCTCGGTCTCAAGTCCGGGAACGTATACGCTGACCGTCACCGACACCATCAATGGTTGCATGGGCACAGCCACCGCCGTGGTGGAACTGGACAATGAAGCACCCGGCGCACAGGCCACCGGTGGCGTGATCAACTGCAACAACCAGTGCGTCACCCTGCAAGGCACGGGCAACGGCTCCTACAGCTGGAGCGGCCCCGGCGGGTTCACCAGCACCCTGCAAAACCCCGAGGCTTGCACCGCAGGCACCTACACCCTGACCGTGACCGGCAGCAACGGATGCACCAGCACTGCCACTGCCCAAGTGACCCTGGACAACAGCGTGCCTGATGCGGGCGCACAGGGCGGAACCCTGACCTGCACGAACACCACCGTCACCCTCAACGGTAGCGGCGTGGGTAGCTTCTCCTGGAGCGGACCCGGTGGCTTCACCTCCACGGAGGAAGACCCCACCGTGAGCGTGCCCGGCACCTACACCCTGACCGTCACCGGCAGCAACGGTTGCAGCAGCACCGCCACCGCCGTGGTGGAACTGGACAACGAAGCGCCCGGCGCACAGGCCGAAGGCGGCGTGATCAACTGCAACAACCAGTGCGTCACCCTGCAAGGCACGGGCAACGGCTCTTACAGTTGGAGCGGCCCCGGTGGCTTCACCAGCACCCTGCAAAACCCTGAGGCTTGCACCGCCGGTACCTACACCCTGACCGTCACCGGCAGCAACGGATGCACCAGCACTGCCACTGCCCAAGTGACCCTGGACAACAGCGTGCCTGATGCGGGCGCACAGGGCGGAACCCTGACCTGCACGAACACCACCGTCACCCTCAACGGTAGCGGTGTGGGCAGCTTCTCCTGGAGCGGACCCGGTGGCTTCACCTCCACGGAGGAAGACCCCACCGTGAGCGTGCCTGGCACCTACACCCTGACCGTCACCGGCAGCAACGGGTGCAGCAGCACCGCCACCGCCGTGGTGGAACTGGACAACGAAGCGCCCGGCGCACAGGCCGAAGGCGGCGTGATCAACTGCAACAACCAGTGCGTCACCCTGCAAGGCACGGGCAACGGCTCCTACAGTTGGAGCGGCCCCGGTGGCTTCACCAGCACCCTGCAAAACCCTGAGGCTTGCACCGCCGGTACCTACACCCTGACCGTCACCGGCAGCAACGGATGCACCAGCACCGCCACTGCCCAAGTGACCCTGGACAACGAAGGACCCGGGGCGATCGCAACAGGCGGTACGCTCACCTGCGCCATCGAGTGCATCACCCTCCAAGGCGACCATGGCCAGAACGTCTGGAACGGCATCACGGCCTACATCTTCTCCTGGAGCGGACCAGGCGGGTTCACCAGCACCCTGCAAAACCCCACCGTCTGCGAGCCCGGCACCTACACCCTGACCGTCACCGGCACCAACGGCTGCACCAGCACTGCCACTGCCGTGGTGGAACTGGACAATGAAGCACCCGGCGCACAGGCCGCCGGTGGCGTGATCAACTGCAACAACCAGTGTGTCACCCTGCAAGGCACGGGCAACGGATCCTACAGCTGGAGCGGCCCCGGCGGCTTTGCTTCCACGGACCAGAATCCGCAAGCCTGCACCGCCGGCACCTACACGCTCACCGTCACCGGCACCAACGGCTGCACCAGCACTGCCACTGCCGTGGTGGAACTGGACGACAACCTGCCTGACGCGGGCGCACAGGGCGGCACCTTGACCTGCTCCGACACGGTCGTTACCCTTAACGGCAGCGGCGTGGGTTCATTCAGCTGGACCGGCCCCGGCGGGTTCACTTCCACGGAGGAAGACCCGACCGTGGGAACGCCCGGCACCTACACCCTCACCGTCACCGGTAGCAACGGCTGCAGCAGCACCGCCACCGCCGTGGTGGAACTGGACAACGAAGCACCGGGTGCACAGGCCGAAGGCGGCGTGATCAACTGCAACAACCAGTGCGTCACCCTGCAAGGCACGGGCAACGGCTCCTACAGTTGGAGCGGCCCCGGTGGCTTCACCAGCACCATGCAGAACCCCGAGGCTTGCACCGCCGGCACCTACACGCTCACCGTTACCGGTACCAATGGCTGCACCAGCCAGGCCACTGCAGAAGTGACCCTGGACAACGAAGGACCCGGGGCGATCGCAACAGGCGGTACGCTCACCTGCGCCATCGAGTGCATCACCCTCCAAGGCGACCATGGCCAGAACGTCTGGAACGGCATCACGGCCTACATCTTCTCCTGGAGCGGACCAGGCGGGTTCACCAGCACCCTGCAAAACCCCACCGTCTGCGAGCCCGGCACCTACACCCTGACCGTCACCGGCACCAACGGCTGCACCAGCACTGCCACTGCCGTGGTGGAACTGGACAATGAAGTACCCGGCGCACAGGCCGCCGGTGGCGTGATCAACTGCAACAACCAGTGCGTCACCCTGCAAGGCACGGGCAACGGCTCCTACAGTTGGAGCGGCCCCGGCGGCTTCACCAGCACCCTGCAGAACCCCGAGGCTTGCACCGCCGGCACCTACACCCTGACCGTGACCGGCAGCAACGGATGCACCAGCACCGCCACCGCCGTGGTGGAACTGGACGACAACCTGCCTGACGCGGGCGCACAAGGCGGAACCCTGACCTGCACCGACACGGTCGTTACCCTCAACGGTAGCGGTGTGGGCAGCTTCTCCTGGAGCGGCCCCGGTGGCTTCACCTCCACGGAGGAAGACCCCACCGTGAGCGTGCCCGGCACCTACACCCTGACCGTTACCGGCACCAACGGCTGCACCAGCACTGCCACTGCCGTGGTGGAACTGGACAATGAAGTACCCGGCGCACAGGCCGCCGGTGGCGTGATCACCTGCAACAACCAGTGCGTCACCCTGCAAGGCACGGGCAACGGCTCCTACAGTTGGAGCGGCCCCGGCGGCTTCACCAGCACCCTGCAGAACCCCGAGGCTTGCACCGCCGGTACCTACACCCTGACCGTGACCGGCAGCAACGGATGCACCAGCACCGCCACCGCCGTGGTGGAACTGGACGACAACCTGCCTGACGCGGGCGCACAGGGCGGAACCCTGACCTGCACCGACACGGTCGTTACCCTCAACGGTAGCGGTGTGGGCAGCTTCTCCTGGAGCGGCCCCGGTGGCTTCACCTCCACGGAGGAAGACCCCACCGTGAGCGTGCCCGGCACCTACACCCTGACCGTCACCGGCAGTAACGGGTGCAACAGCACCGCCACCGCCGTGGTGGAACTGGACAATGAAGCACCCGGCGCACAGGCCGAAGGCGGCGTGATCACCTGCAACAACCAGTGCATCACCCTGCAAGGCACGGGCAACGGCTCCTACAGCTGGAGCGGCCCAGACGGGTTCACCAGCACCCTGCAGAACCCCGAGGCTTGCACCGCCGGTACCTACACCCTGACGGTCACCGGCAGCAACGGATGCACCAGCACCGCCACTGCGGTAGTAATCTTGGACAAAGCCGCACCTGATGCGGGTGTACAAGGCGGAACGATCACCTGCACGAACACCACCGTCACCCTAAACGGTAGCGGCGTGGGCAGCTTCTCCTGGAGCGGACCAGGTGGCTTCACCTCCACGGAGGAAGACCCCACCGTGAGCGTGCCCGGCACCTACACCCTGACCGTCACCGGCAGCAACGGTTGCACCAGCACCGCCACCGCCGTGGTGGAACTGGACACTGAAGCGCCCGGCGCACAGGCCGAAGGCGGCGTGATCAACTGCAACAACCAGTGCGTCACCCTGCAAGGCACGGGCAACGGATCCTACAGCTGGAGCGGCCCCGGCGGCTTCAACAGCACCCTGCAAAACCCCGAGGCTTGCACCGCCGGCACCTACACCCTGACGGTCACCGGCAGCAACGGATGCACCAGCACCGCCACTGCCCAAGTGACCCTGGACAACAGCGTGCCTGATGCGGGCGCACAGGGCGGAACGATCACTTGCATGAACACCACCGTCACCCTAAACGGTAGCGGCGTGGGCAGCTTCTCCTGGAGCGGCCCCGGTGGCTTCACCTCCACGGAGGAAGACCCCACCGTGAGCGTGCCCGGCACCTACACCCTGACCGTCACCGGCAGCAACGGTTGCACCAGCACCGCCACCGCCGTGGTGGAACTGGACACTGAAGCGCCCGGCGCACAGGCCGAAGGCGGCGTGATCAACTGCAACAACCAGTGCGTCACCCTGCAAGGCACGGGCAACGGATCCTACAGTTGGAGCGGCCCCGGTGGCTTCACCAGCACCCTGCAAAACCCTGAGGCTTGCACCGCCGGTACCTACACGCTCACCGTTACCGGTACCAATGGCTGCACCAGCCAGGCCACTGCAGAAGTGACCCTGGACAACGAAGGACCCGGAGCGATCGCAACAGGCGGTACGCTCACCTGCGCCATGGAGTGCATCACCCTCCAAGGTGACCATGGCCAGAACATCTGGAACGGCATCACGGCCTACACCTTCTCCTGGAGCGGGCCCGGCGGGTTCACCAGCACCCTGCAAAACCCCACCGTCTGCGAGCCCGGCACCTACACCCTGACCGTCACCGGCACCAACGGTTGCAGCAGCACCGCCACCGCCGTGGTGGAACTGGACAATGAAGCGCCCGGCGCACAGGCCGCAGGTGGCGTGATCACCTGCAACAACCAATGCGTGACGCTCCAAGGCACGGGCAACGGATCCTACAGCTGGAGCGGCCCCGGCGGCTTTGCTTCCACGGACCAGAATCCGCAAGCCTGCACCGCCGGCACCTACACGCTCACCGTCACCGGCAGCAACGGATGCACCAGCACCGCCACTGCCCAAGTGACCCTGGACAACAGTGTGCCTGATGCGGGCGCACAGGGCGGAACGATCACTTGCATGAACACCACCGTCACCCTCAACGGTAGCGGTGTGGGCAGCTTCTCCTGGAGTGGACCCGGTGGCTTCACCTCCACGGAGGAAGACCCCACCGTGAGCGTGCCTGGCACCTACACCCTGACCGTCACTGGCAGCAACGGGTGCAGCAGCACCGCCACCGCCGTGGTGGAACTGGACAACGAAGCGCCCGGCGCACAGGCTGCCGGTGGTGTGATCACCTGCAACAACCAGTGCGTCACCCTGCAAGGCACGGGCAACGGCTCATACAGCTGGAGCGGCCCCGGCGGCTTCAACAGCACCTTGCAGAACCCCGAGGCTTGCACCGCCGGCACCTACACCCTGACCGTCACCGGCAGCAACGGATGCACCAGCACCGCCACTGCCGTGGTGGAACTGGACAATGAAGCACCCGGCGCACAGGCCGCCGGTGGCGTGATCACCTGCAACAACCAGTGCGTCACCCTGGAAGGCACGGGCAACGGCTCCTACAGCTGGAGCGGTCCAGGCGGCTTCACCAGCACCCTGCAGAACCCCGAGGCTTGCACCGCAGGCACCTACACCTTGACGGTGACGGGCACCAACGGCTGCAGCAGCACCGCCACCGCCGTGGTGGAACTGGACAACGAAGCACCGGGTGCACAGGCCGAAGGCGGCGTGATCAACTGCAACAACCAGTGCGTCACCCTGACAGGCACGGGCAACGGATCCTATAGCTGGAGCGGCCCCGGTGGCTTCACCAGCACCATGCAGAACCCCGAGGCTTGCACCGCCGGCACCTACACGCTCACCGTTACCGGTACCAATGGCTGCACCAGCCAAGCCACCGCTGTGGTGACCTTGGACAACAGCGTGCCTGATGCGGGTGCACAGGGCGGCACCTTGACCTGCTCCGACACGGTCGTTACCCTCAACGGCAGCGGCGTGGGTTCATTCAGCTGGACCGGCCCCGGTGGGTTCACCTCCACCGAGGAAGACCCCACCGTGAGCAACCCCGGCACCTATGTGCTCATCGTCACCGGCAGCAACGGATGCACCAGCACCGCCACTGCCGTGGTGGAACTGGACAATGAAGCACCCGGCGCACAGGCTGCCGGTGGTGTGATCACCTGCAACAACCAGTGCGTCACCCTGCAAGGCACGGGCAACGGCTCATACAGCTGGAGCGGCCCCGGCGGCTTCAACAGCACCTTGCAGAACCCCGAGGCTTGCACCGCCGGCACCTACACCCTGACCGTCACCGGCAGCAACGGATGCACCAGCACCGCCACTGCCGTGGTGGAACTGGACAATGAAGCACCCGGCGCACAGGCCGCCGGTGGCGTGATCACCTGCAACAACCAGTGCGTCACCCTGGAAGGCACGGGCAACGGCTCCTACAGCTGGAGCGGTCCAGGCGGCTTCACCAGCACCCTGCAGAACCCCGAGGCTTGCACCGCAGGCACCTACACCTTGACGGTGACGGGCACCAACGGCTGCAGCAGCACCGCCACCGCCGTGGTGGAACTGGACAACGAAGCACCGGGTGCACAGGCCGAAGGCGGAGCGCTCAGCTGTGAAACGCACACGTTTACGCTTTCCGGCAGTGGTAGCGGCACCTTCCAATGGACCGGCCCCAACGGCTTCAACAGCACCATGCAGTATCCCATCGCATCCGAAGTGGGCATCTATACGCTGACGGTCACGGGAGACAATGGCTGCACGAGCATGGCCACCACGGAAGTTGTGGATGGGGATTGTGGCGGTTGCGAAACTCCGATCATCATTGATTGTGGGCCCGCCTCCACCACCGTGGAATGCGGGGCATCCATAGACCCCGAGGTGATCGGCATCCCCGTAACCCGCAAGAACAAGGACTGCCCCGAGGTGGTGTACTTCAACTACTACGACGAGTTTGAAGGCTCCTGCCCGATCATCGTCACACGGCACTGGACATTCCGCGATACGGACAACAACGAAGAGACCTGCACGCAGACCATCTTGATCGAGGACACGCAGGCGCCGATCCTGTTCAATGTGCCGGAAGACGCAACGATCATTTGCGCGGATGTACCGGCGGTGCCTGCGGATGTCTGGGCCTCGGATTGCAAGAACACCGTGCCTGTGACTGTGGAGGAAGTGATCGTACCTGGTGAAGATTCGACGTACTACACCATCCACCGCACCTTCACCGCCACGGATGGCTGCCTGAACACGGCAACGGCTACGCAGGTGATCACGGTGATCGCCTGCAAGGAGGAGTGCGAGGCACCGATCATCATCTCCTGTGCGCCGGCCTTTACCACGGTGGAATGCGGCTCTTCGATCGACCCCGAGGACATCGGATTGCCGGTGACCCGGAAAGACCCGAATTGCCCTCAGGTGATCTACTTCGGGTATGAAGATGAGTTCCAGGGCACGTGTCCGCTCACCATCACGCGCCATTGGACCTTCCGCGACGTGGATGGCAATGAGGAGACCTGCACGCAGATCATCGTGGTGGAGGACACCACTGCACCGGACCTCTTCAATGTGCCCGCGGATGTAACGGTGGATTGCAGCGATGTGCCCGCCTTCTCCAGTGACGTATGGGCTTCGGACTGCAAGAACACCGTACCAGTGGGCCATTATGACGAGGTCTTCCCCGGTGAGGACGAGAGCTACTACACCATCGTGCGCACCTACTGGGCGGCAGATGCCTGCGACAACATCGGGTATGCCACGCAGACGATCACGGTGATCGAGTGCAAGGAGGACGGCACCAACGGCATGGGTACCTTGCCAGCCACCGATGGCATTGGCAGCGTAACGGTGGCCCCGAACCCCTTCCGCCACTTCAGCACGATCGTCTTCACCCCGCGTATCAGCGGCCGTGCATCGGTCGAGGTGGTCGACCTCCTGGGCAAGAAGGTGGCCATGCTTCTGGACGATCAAGTGGCCAAGGACACCCCGGTCTCCGTGGAATTCAATCCAGGCAGTTTGAGCGGCGGCATCTACTTCTACCGCATCAGCTTGAACGGCGAGGTGAACACCGGCAAGATCATGTACAGGCCGTGACCGAACACACCAACGACCGATCGAAGGAGGCCCTCGCCAGCAAGGCGGGGGCTTCCTCGTTACAACGCGGTAATTTTGCCTGATCTTCCATGGAATCCACTCCTTTGGCCGAACGCATGCGCCCATCCACCTTGGACCAGGTGGTGGGGCAGGACCATTTGGTGGGCCGCGAGGGAATCATCCGCAAGGCGATCGCCGGCGGCATGCTGCCCAGCATGATCCTTTGGGGCCCTCCCGGTGTTGGCAAAACCACCATGGCCCGGCTCTTGGCGAAAGAATTGGGGAGGCCCTTCCACACACTGAGCGCGATCAGCAGCGGGGTCAAAGACATCCGTGACGTGATCGCCAAGGCGGGTGGCGACGGCTTGTTCACGCGCAGTGCCGTGCTGTTCATTGATGAAATACACCGGTTCAGCAAGGCTCAGCAGGATTCACTCCTGGGGGCCGTGGAAAAAGGAACGATCACCTTGGTAGGGGCCACCACCGAGAATCCCTCCTTCGAGGTGATCGGTGCACTGCTGTCCCGCTGCCAGGTATACGTGCTGAAACCACTTACGGAAGAAGACCTTTCCAGCTTGCTGGACAGGGCCATGCGGGAAGATCCCGAATTGCTCGAACTGAGGATCGATCTCCGGGAAAGCGATGCCCTGATACGGGCCAGCGGAGGCGACGCCCGCCGCCTGCTTAACACGTTCGAACTGTGCGTTAAGGCCGCCATCTCGGCCAGCCCGGAAAAGGGCCCCGCACAAACCATAGTGGTCAACAATGCATTGGTGTACGAAGTGGTGCAAACGACTGCCGCACGGTATGACAAACAGGGTGAACAACATTACGACATCGTCAGCGCCTTCATTAAAAGCATGCGCGGCAGTGACCCCAATGCCGCGATCTATTGGCTGGCCCGCATGGTGGAAGGAGGTGAAGACCCGCTGTTCATCGCCCGGCGCATGTTGATCCTGGCCAGCGAGGATATCGGCAATGCGGACCCCAACGCGCTGTTGCTGGCCACCACCACCATGCAAGCCGTACAGATGATCGGCTGGCCCGAGGGCCGGATCATCCTCGCGCAATGCGCGGTGTATCTCGCCTGTGCCCCAAAGAGCAATGCCAGCTACCGGGCCATCGGCCTCGCACAAGATGCCGTGAAACGCACCGGCGACCTGGCCGTGCCCATCCACCTGCGCAATGCCCCTACCAAGCTGATGAAGGAACTGGGGTACGGAAGGGATTATGAATACAGCCATGACCTTCCAGGGCACCATTCCCGACAGGAGTTCATGCCCGGCACCTTGAGCGGGTCCATCTTCTACCAACCGGGGGACAATCGCCGTGAGCAGGCGTTCGCGGAATACCTGAAAGCCGTTTGGGGCAACAAATACAACGGATGATCAACGCGCCTGCTCAGCCTCCATGAAGCTGCGGTGCATGTCGTAGACGATCCCCAATCCCACCATCAGGCCACCCACGCCCTGCTCCACCACCTGCCAGAGCAGATCGACCACCGCGTGTTGCACTCCCCGGGAGGCAAAGGAGAAGCCGGACACCAAAATAATCAGGTAGACCAACAGGCCGGCAACTCCTCCAAGGAACATGGCCTTGAAGGGAAAAGGCCCCTTCAAGGAGATCAATTCGCGCCCGAGCATGAAGTGTACCAGCAACGTAAGCCCCAACCCGATGGCCAGATAGGCGATGCCGGACAAGCCAAGATAGCGCCACAGGTCCATGCGCAGGTCAGCGATGTCCGTAAGCGCTAAGCCGTGCCACACATAAGAGATGGCAGCCATCACCAACGTGCTGAGCATCCATGGGGCTATGATCCGCCGCTTCAGTAACACAATGCCGAAATGTATTGCAAAGCGCGAATTTAATCCGCCACAAAGCAGTACGTCCTTCACGCGACATTGTTCCCTACTTTGGCTGCCATGCCCCGGTTCCGTTCCCGGCTGCTGATCGCAACCTTTCCCCTATTGGCCGTACTGGGCCAAGCTTGCCGCAAAGACAGGCCACAGCCCCAATGGGACGTGGACGCATTAGTGCCCTTGGTGAAAGTTTCCCTTTCCATCAACGACCTAGTGCCGGACAGCCTATTGTCCGCCGACTCCATGGGCAACGTCAGCCTCTTGTATAGCACGGAATTGTTTACCCTGTCGCTGGACACTGTCCTTACGGCACCCGACACCAGCTTCCGGTACACCTATGCCCTCCCCTTTCCCGGCCCCGTCCAGTTTCCACCGGGAACCACCTTCAACACCAATGATGACGTTACGCAATTTGATCTTGCCCCCTTGGAGCTGACCTCACTGATCGTCCGCTCCGGCCAGTTGGACGTGGTGATCACCAACATGATGAACGGCCACATCATCGGTAACGTTTCGCTGCCCGGCGCCTCGCTTGACGGCGCCCCGTTCCAAGTGGAAATGCCGTTGCCACCTGGCTCGCCGTCGAACCCCAGCACCACCTCGGCGAGCAGACCGCTGGACGGGTACTCCTTTGATCTGCGCGGCCCCGGGCTGAATGCGGTGAATTCCCTTGCCACCCACCTGAGCTATGCCAATTCCCCCGATGGGAGCACCATCTCCATCACCAACCAGGACAGTCTGTTGGCCACGGTCAGCTACCACGGCATCATTCCGCAATATGCATCCGGGTCGTTCGGCACCCGCAGCCTCTCCATAGACCCCAGCACGGCCGAACTGGACCTGTTCCGCAACATCAGCGGCACCATCGACCTGGCACAAGTGGATGCCCGCCTGAAGGTGCGCAATGGAATCGGGGTGGATGCACGGGCCAACCTGCTCTACCTGCGATCGCGAAACACAAGCACTGGAAATGAGATCGCCCTCAACGCCCCGATCACCAATGGGCCGCTGAACATCGACAGGGCCATCGACCTGGGGCACTCGTTCCAAGCGGCATCGAACACGTTCCACTTGGGCCAAGGCAACAGCAATATCGATCAGTTCCTTGAAAACTTGCCGGACAAGATCGACTATGCCCTGGACGTGA
Source organism: Flavobacteriales bacterium (assembly GCA_023957375.1). Lineage (GTDB taxonomy): Bacteria > Bacteroidota > Bacteroidia > Flavobacteriales_F > PHOS-HE28 > PHOS-HE28. Next base: position 876,553 of record JAMLHB010000001.1, read on the forward strand.
CCATCAATCCTTTGGGCAATATCAGCAACGGCCATGATTTCCTTTATCACGACAGCAAGCTGAACGCGACGCTCGAAGTGGAGATCCCCTTACGCCTGATCGCCACCAACCTTGTACTCGGAAAGACACTGGATGTTGACCTTCCCGGTAGCGAGGATGCACACGCATGGCGCAGCGGCACCCTGCACCTGTTCGCTACCAACGGATTTCCGCTCAGCGCGGAGGTCCAGTTGGCCGTGGCCGGGCCCAATGGCCAGGTGATCAGTCTCCTGGGGCCCGGAGGCACGGTGGCACCGGCTCAGCTCGGGCCGGGCAATACGGTGGTGGCCCCATCCGCGAGCCGCGTGGATTTCCGCATCTCAGCCGACCAAATGAACATGATCCACCATTACGGCAAGCTGCAGGCGACGGTGGTGTTCAATACCGCAGACCAAGGTCAACATACGCAGATACTGGAAAGCTACCGAATGGACCTGCAGATCACCTTGGCTGCGAACTACATGGTGAATGGTGATGAGTAGACCTTGGGGCTGGGCCGCCCTGTTTTTGCCCGTGGGGGCCTGCGCCCAAGGAGATACCTTGCCCTTCCCCAATACGGTGCATGGACATCGGGCCATTATTGAAGTTGATGCCGAATGGGGCTCCAGTGCACTAACCAATGACCTGGCATGGGGCCTGTTCACGGGGCAACGGCTGAGCACCGAACTGCGCTTGGCCGGATCGAAGGAGGTACGCGGCAACAACCGGGCCGGCGCCTGCTTCAGTGCCAGGGGTTCATTGGCATGGGGACAAGGATTCCTCGGCCAAGAACGTCTGATGCCACGCATCAGCATGGGCCATCAATACCTGTTGGGGATTGAATTTGCGCGTGATGCGTACGAACTGGCCTTCCTGGGCAATGCCGGCTTCGAAGACCGGACTGCCCATGCCGGCCCTGCACGGTTCGTGGCGATCAGTTACCAACAGCTCGGTTTTGGCGTGGAAGACCGCAGGACGGGTTCCTATGCAGAATTGGGCGTGGTGAATGGCCATGCGTTCAGCAACGGCCGGATCCACAAGGCGGACCTGTACACGGCCCCCGACGGACGCTACCTTGAACTGGACTTGGACGGGGAATATCACCGAAGTGACACAGGGTCCACAAGGCTCAATAAGGGTACCGGTGCCGCCGCTGCCCTCCATTGGCGCCACCGGGTGAAGGTCGCTGGCACGCATGCCATGCTGTCCCTTACCGCCACTGACCTCGGGTTTATTGCTTGGAACGGCAACTCCCTCTCCGCCGGGAAGAACGGAACGATCCGCTACGACGGCCTTACTGTTGCCGGCATCCCGGGCCTGGAAGACCTTGCTTTGGACAAGGGGCGCGTACAGGACAGCCTGGGATTGGGTTATCGCACAGGGAGCGTGTTGCAATGGCTGCCTGCCAAGCTGCAGGCCCGGTTGGAATTTGGCCGGATGGTGCGGTTGTGGCCCGGTCAAGTATTCCATGCCTATTCCCTCTCCGTCGACCACTGGTTCGTACCTGGGTACCGGCCCCGTGCATTGGCCCAGGGAAGGCTATTCCTGACCAGGGCCTTCCATGCGGAAGCAGGCTTGGGATATGGCGGGTTCAGTGGCCTGCGGGCCGTGGCCGGGACTGGCACGTGCGTGGGCAAGCACCTCTATGTGGGGATCCGCAGCACGCACTTCATCGGCGTGCTTTCCGGGCAAGCACGCGGCATGGCACTGGCGGGCAGCTTGGAAGCGACTTGGTAAGGCCTCAGTTTTCAGCCAAGGCCTCGTTCTCGTACGTAAACTGAGAACAGCTCTGCCCGTTCTTGAAATAAAAAACACCGCCAAATTTCCGGGCAACGCGGCGATATTCGGTAACCGACTCCCCTTGCTCTACGCTGATCACGGTAACCACCTCATTGGGCTGGATGATCAGATCGTGGTGGCGCACCACCCCAACAGGCACGGGATCGAACTTGGGCCTGGGCTCCTCCATTGAATTCATGCGGGCGGGTTGCACACGGGAGGGTTCTTCCATCATGTGCGAGGTACTGCCCCTGCGCACCTCCACCTGCTCACTTGCATGCGGAAGCGACGCTGCTTCCCGGGGTTTGGCCACCCGCTCGGGTGGTGCCTTTCGAACCACCTGCGGCTCCGGCGGCGTAGGCTTCTCCACCTCCACGCTGCGCTTCGGTTGTGCCCTTTCCTGCGCGGCCGCCGCCTTGGCTGCTTGGGATGCCGCCTTGGCCTGTTCCCGCGCCTCGGCCTGCTTCTGCTTGGCTTGCGCTTCCGCCAGGCGCGACTCTTCCCGCTGCTTGCGCTCCACCTCCTGCTGTGCCGCATCCAACGCGCTTTGAATGCTCTTGGTGTAGTCCGTGTCGTAATCAAAATCACCGACCACCTCGTCGTACCGGATCATGCCGACCGGTTGGTTGAACACCACTGTGTTCACCCCATCATACTGTTTAAAAAGCGATACTACAAAGTCGAAGGCACTGAATCCTTCCCGGCTCGCCGTGGCTGGAACCTGGGTATTGAAAGAGAGCCTTTTGGTGACGAACCCTTGTTTCTCGAAGGAGAGGACATAGCTCGCATCCAGGTCAAGTTCCATGCTGAACCGATTGAGGCCGGTGGAAACTGTCCGATGCTTTTCCCCGTTCTTCAGCACCACCATGCGGCATCCGTCCAAGCCGCCCCCGTCAACCCGGAGACGCCCGTTGATGGTGAACTTCCCTTGCCCCATGGCCATGGAAGCCATGAACATCGCCGTGAGCACCCACGAGGACCGCAGTTGCCAAAGGGGAAAACACATGGGCATCAGGACGCCAACGCCGCAGTGTGGAGAAGGCCTTTCGCCAGCATGAACGCCACTAACCCGACTGCCAGCACTGCGGCCATGATCAAGGTGCGCACAGCTACTTTATTATCCGGCTTTGCCATTGTGTGTGATGTTTGGATGTTCCGATACGCAGAATTTTTGGAGAAAGTTTCGTGGCCCGACATGGATCCGCCGAAACCAAAGGCACGGCATTGCGTATCACGTCGCCAAAATGATGAGCCGTACCCTATTGGCCTTCCTGCTGCTGGCTCCATCGATCGCCATGGGGCAAACACCGGCGGATTCTTCGGAAGCGCTGTTCCGCAAGGGCATGCACGCCTACAATGCCGGAGGATACGGGCAAGCGGTCAAGTTGTTTTCATCGGCGATCGAGCAGGACCCGGAGAACCTCAACGCCTATCTCCAGCGGGGCTTCTGCCACAGCTTATTGCGCGATTACCCAGAGGCTGTGGCCGATTTCACCGCTGTGACCACCCGGAAGCAGGACCACCTTTGGGCCTATATCAGCCGCGGAAGCGCCTATGAAAAATGGGGCAAGCCGGAATTGGCGATCCGCGATTTCAACAAAGCTCTGGAACTGGACCCGCGGAACCAGGAGGCATACAACAACAGAGGTTGGTCCAAAAAGAGCATGGGCGATGCCGAAGGTGCGTGCCAAGACTGGAAGGCCAGTCGCAAATTGGGCAATGCGGAAGCCAAGATCATCTTGCAGAACAACCGGTGCAAATGAAGTGCTACCTTACCTTTTTCATACTGGCCACATGGCTTTGGGCACCCGTGAGGGCCCAAGATCAAAGTTACGCGGACTGCCTGGCCAAAGCCGGCAGTAGTTGGGGCCAAGCCTGTGAAAAGTGCGAGACTTACACGGGCTATAAACGGGACTACTCCGGGGTGTATCAAGTGCAGCTCCGCAACATTTGCAATGAAATGCTGGAGGTAAAGGTGGCCATGGAGGAAGCCAATGGCTCCTGGCGCACCTTCCCCGTGAAGACCCTTGCCTCGGGAGACACCTTGTCCACCTTTGCCTGCCAGGGTACGGGAAAGTTCCTGTACTGGGCAAGGCGTGTGAACGACACGGAGATCATCCTGCCCACCGACGGGCAGATCGCTAACGCCTATCCGGGCCGTTGAGCCCGGCGCGCCCCACCGCGCCATTCGCCGGTTTCACTTGTGCCGCACATTGGGCGCGCGCAGTTGCCCACGTGCGCCAGGCCAGTTGGAAGAATTCGGGCCGTACCAGATCACGGGGCCATGGACCCGAAGGGAAAGGGGGCGAGTGCAGCTTCATGTACCCGCATACTTGCCGGCCCGTGCACAGGCAGACCCCACGGTGCCGCCCGATCAACCCCGGCCGCACGTTGATCAACGGCACCCTGTTCAAATGATGGGGAAGGCCGGTTCGGATGCTCCTTTGCACCTGCCTACATTGGCTCCGCGAGTTTCACCATGCCGGTCAAGCACATGCACATCCGCCGTACCACGACCTCACCCGAGGTTGAGATGGACCTTGAGCAGGGCACGATTGAGATTTCCGGGCGGTCGCTGCCAGCCAACAGCGAGGTGTTCTATGAACGGGTTTACCGCTGGATAGAGGCCTACTTGGAACATCCACGGGAACGCACCATCGTGAACATGCGCCTGGATTACTTGGACACCAGTAGCACCAAGCACTTCTACAACATCTTCGACCGCCTTTCCACGGTAAATGAACGAGGCAAGCAAGTGCAAATAAATTGGCACTATGAGATCGGGGATGAAGAGATGGCCGAAACGGGAAAGGACTACCAGAGCCTGTTTCCCATGGATTTCCACTTCATTGAAGTGAAGGACTTGTTCTGACTCCGCTGCATATTCCGGGTGTCATCCATCCGAAGGGGACGTGGACGGCTTCACCCCTGCCTCCCATATCCATCTGTGTTTACCCCTTGTTTACCCCGCTTCAACAAACAAGGGTTCCAACTTTCGCTGAAACCCTTGCTGCTATAGATGTGGACCCGTAGGGAGTCGAACCCCAAACCTCCTGATCCGTAGTCAGGTGCTCTATCCAATTGAGCTACGAGTCCAATTTGTGCTTTCTGTAGTGCCGAAGCAGCCGTTGAAAGCGGGCGCGAATATAGTGCCTCTTCCCGGAAATCCGTCGGCATGACCCCATCTGCATGGCTGGCTCGCCGGGACACTGAACCTAATTGCATAGGTGATAGCGGCCGCCATGGAGCAATACCGGCCGGTCAGCGGGGCTTGTAATACTTCATGGCCTCGGGCATGTACGCCTCCAAGTCCGCGATTCTCCGTTCATCGCTGGGGTGCGTACTGAACAGCTCCAGGGGCTTGGCCCCTCCCTGGGCAGCCATGCGCTGCCAAAACTGTGGGGCCACCCGCGGATCGTAGCCCGCCATGGCCATGAACACCAAGCCCATCTTGTCCGCTTCACTTTCCTGCTTCCGGCCATAGGCCATCAAACCCAATTGCCCACCGATACCGAACGCTTGCAGGAACAGGTTGGACCCGGTCGTGGGATGTTCGGCCATGACCGCCTGCAACGTAACGCCGGCCCCCTGCATGGCCAATGCCTGGCTCATCCGCTCGTTGCCGTGCCTCGCTATGGCATGTGCGATCTCATGCCCCATCACCAGCGCCAAGCCTTCATCATCCTTGGTAACGGGCAGAAGCCCGGTGTATACCACCACCTTCCCTCCGGGCATGCACCAGGCATTCACGGTGGGATCATCCACCACGTTGAATTCCCAGTGGAAATCGGCCACGCGGGAAGCAGCTCCGTTTTCGGTCAGGAAGTCCGTTGCGGCCTGGGCCAGCCTTTGGCCGATCTCCCGCACTGTTTTCACCCTGCCATCGGTTGCGGGCAGGGGTGGATTTGCGCTGAGAAAGCTCTGGTACTCCGTCAGGCTCATGCTCATCAACTCCGTTTCCGGCAGCAGGTTCAACTGGCTTCTGCCCGTAATGGGCACTTTGGAGCATGCGGCCATGGCGGCGACCATGCCCACCACAGCCATCAGCCTTTGAAAACCCGTCCTCATCGGATGTCCGCTGATAAGCCTCGTTCACACAGGGCTTCGCACATCGGCTTGAGCGCATCGAAGCGGCCCCGCTTCACACTGCATTTCCCATTGTTGTGCACGATCCATGCGCACTGTTCGGCCTGCAAGGGCTCATGGCCGCAAATTTCCATCAAGCTGATGATCACGTGCTCGAACGTGTTCACATCATCATTGTGCAAGATCACCTCGCGGAGGCGATCGCCAACCACCGCGACCCCTTCGTCCTCTTCCATCCGCTCTTTCCCCATGGTGCGCATCGGATTACTGGATGCCACAGCGAAGATAAGGAGGGACGGCGTGATGCGCCTTCAAGGTTGTGCGAGAATGGACTTGCCGAACTTGGCGAGCAGCGCGCGCGCGTCTCGAAGGGGAATCCTCTTTCCGTTGAGGTATGCGGTAATAAAGGCGTCAACCACGCCCAGCGACACACATGCGTTCTTCCGCTGCGATGCCTGCGGCTCGCCCAGGAACATTCCGGTGGTGTACCGGATCTTGCCATTGGCGGTGAGCTCGCTGTTGAGCGGAGTGATATTGAACAGCCGGTCCAACGGGGTAGGCTTGCTGTACACACCTACTTGCACGGTGAAGAACAACCCCTTGACGGTTTCCACCTGCTTGGCTGGTGCCGCTGCCGGGTCGTTGTAATAGTTCGCCGCCGGAGGGGCCGCATCAAAGGCTGCCAGTACGTCCTCTACCGTGGCCGGATAGGTGGCCAACACGGCCGCTTCCGCAGCCACCCCGCGTCCCTGGGCATTCAGGCTTGTTGGCGTGCTCGGCGGTTCCACCTGGGTGGCAGGCGTTACGCTGCGGTTGCCAGCCTCAAAAGCAACCACTTCCGTGGCAGCCGCTGGCGCTGCCTGGGCCAATGAGGCGCTTTCGGCTTGCATGGCTTCGCGCAACGTAACCCTTCGGCCATCCATATAGGCCACAACGAACGCATCCCGGTACCCCCGTTCACGCACTTTGGCACCTGCTGCGGCGGCATTCGCGGCGGTGGTAAAGAGCCCTGCGGTATAGCGCACCAAGCCGTTGGCCGCATGCTCGCCCCTGAGCGGCGCCATGTCGCTGAAGGCCTCGGCCGGCAACGGATTGCGGAAGGCCCCCACCTGTACCTTGTACACCACCCCCGAAGGCAGGGGGGCATCCATGGGGATGGATCCCTGCCTCGCTTCCGGTTCGTTCACAATGGCAAACACATCCTTCGTCAACGGCTTAAAAGGCTCCGGCATCATGTTGGTGGCCGGGCGCACTGTGGCCATTCGGCCAGGGGCTTCTTCCCTGATCACCGGTGCCGCCCCGAGGGCGGGCGGGGCTGTGACTTCGTTGCTCCTTGCGGCAATGCCAGATTCAACCGGGGCGGCCGGGGGAGCTTCTTGCCTGCCTTGACCTTCAGCAGGGCGCACCTCGGCCACAGTTTCCGGCTGGCGTATGTCCGAGCGGGGGCGGCTTCTGGCCAATACAGGCTCGGTCCTGCGCTTGGTTTGCTCCAACCCCATGATGGCGGAAGAGCGGTCGGCGGGCAGGCTTTGGAGCCACACGCTCGCTTGGGCTTCCGTTGCATCGGCCGATGCCGCCAGGCGGGCAGCGGCCTGCTTCAAGGAATCGGCCCGGAGCAGCAGCGCATCCGCGCGTGTTTCCAATTTTTGCACCTGTTGGGCACGGTCGCCCGCAGCGGCACCGCCTGGTTCGTTTCGTATGGCCTGGGCTTCCCCTTGAAGCACGGCCGCCAAGTTCGCTGCCCCTTCCGCTTCGTCAGCCGCACCCGCAGCCGAGGCCCTGTCATTCATGGAATGGCCCCGCATCAGGAAATACCGCTTCTCATCCGCATTGCTCATCACCTGGCGGCGCTCCAGCGGATCGAGGTAGTAGAATCGGTCGAGGTACCGGGCAAGCGCCGTACTGTCCGGTTCATCCGTACCGGCACCCAGCACCGCAGGGGCGGTACTTCCGGATGGCGCGGTTGAAATGGAGGTATCCGCCGCAGCCTCCCCTTCGGCCGGTGCCATACCGGTTACCAATGGCCCCTGGATCGGCGCCGCTTGCTGCACGGCATCGCCTTGCGCGGCGGCCAGTTCTTCCGGGAAAAGGCGTTGTTCAACCTGTGCATAGGTCAAGATTTCGCCCGGTACGGCCTGGGCACTTATCAGGTAGTTGCGCACGGTAATGGCGCGGTCCAGTTCCTGCAGTGCCGAGAGCTCTTCCTTGTATGCTTGCCGGTAAAGCGAGTTCCGCTTGAAGATATCCCTTCCATCATCCGCTTGCCTGCGAAGGTTTTTGGCGCGGGCCATGGCCGAACCCGCTGTGCCTTCATAGGATTTGGCCATTTGCAACAACGGCTCATCAGGGGGCAGTCCCTTTTTGTTGAGCAGCTTGGACAACTGCTTCAGGCTGTCCTGTGCGCTCGCGTATTCGCTGATGCTGATGAAGGCAGATCGTTGGCCGAGATCGACATTATGGATGAGCAGATCGTCGATCTTGCGGTCAGTGCGTTCTCGCAACCGGTCGTATTCCTTACCAGGCAATGCGTCGGACAGCAGGTTCTGCATGCTGTCGATCTCGGCCTGCATCGTTTCGGCGGATTCAAGCTCCCTCTCCATCCGGGAGGTGGCCTCCACCACTTTGCCTGACCGGGGGGCCAGTGCACTGCGATAGATCCGCTCCAACTCGGGCTCAATGGCCAAGTACGAATCGCTGTGGGGCGTGGCAGAGCGCTTTTCACCACCATCGGCAGCGCGCGCTTGTTCATGGCCCATGGCAAGCATCCGGTCCTCCATGGCCTTGGTCTCCGGGGCGGCGTACTGTTGCCCTGCATCGGCCAACACTTGTTCCGCCAGTTGCGCATGGGTCGCCTTCAGCCCACGGAGGCGTTCAAGCCGGGGCAGCACCTCCGCGGAACGATCGGGATATTCTTCCATGGTGGCCAACGCCTCTTGCATGCGGGCATCAATGCGTTCCATCAACTGCGTTTCGAGTGCGTGCAGTTTGGCAGCCTTTTCCCCCGCCGTGCCGGGCGCGTCGAGAATCCCTTGCCGGGCTAAGAAAAAGCCCGGATGCACATCCTCCACCAATTGGGAATCCAGTACCGCCAGATCAAAATCGAGGAAACGGTACTGATGCATGTTTGCCAAGGCTTTCGACCCGTCTTTATTTTCCTTGGCGACGTTGAGGTCCTTTATTTGTTGCTTTTGGGCGGAAATCTCACGGTCCAGGCTGTCGATGACCGTGCGGTCCTTGGAGGCCTTGCGCAACTGTTCCAGCTCGGCCAACTTGTTGGCCAGCAGGAATGCTTGCTCATCCGGCAATTGACCTTCCCGCCCGGGAAGTCCGGTGCGGCCGGAATCCTGGAAAGCCAACTGGGCAGTTGCCCCAGTTGTTCCCGCGATCTGGCCCGCTTCTGCCCTGTTCTCCGTTTTCACCGATCCGGGCCCGGGCTGCGCCTCACTGTTCGTTGTCCTTCCCTCCGCTTTGGCATCTGCCTCTTTGGCCTCCTGCTCCCGGCCAACAGGCGGCAGCGTGGCAAGTGGTTCCTTGCGCGTGGCGGCCCTTTCCGTGGTTTCAGTCGTTGCATCGGCAACCGGCTGCCGTCCTACCTCAACATGATCCTGCGATGCAACGGAATCCGGTTCCTCATTGCCGGTATGCGGTACGGTCGCTACGTCCTGTCCGGCACCGGATCGCGAAGGCTCGCGGTTTAGGCCACCCTCACCATTCCGGGCAACGCCTCCATCGACTTCGCTCGGGCTGGTGCCGGGCATTTGGAAGATGCCCGCGGTTGCTTCCCCGCCCCCCCAATTGAACATGCGGCGCTCACGTTCCTGCGGGGTGGCAGCTGCCAGCGGCAAGTAGATCACATCTATGGCCAGGTTCGAATTGCGCTGCTTCACTTGGGCAAGCCGCTGCTCCATGCCACCACCTGGAGGCGTGGAGGATGTTGCTGCGGGAGCACTGCTCGCTTGGCGCAAGTGTTCGAGCAGCCTTGCCTGGCCACGGGCCACGGTGGCCGCCTCCTCCGCATCCCTGGCTTTGGCGAAGGCCTCCTCCACCTCTGCATGCAGGGCATTGTATTGCTCCGTCAGCCCTGCCTGCTGTGCTTGGAGGTCCTCTTTCTTGCGGCCTTTGGCTTGGGCGGCTTCCTTTTCCAAGCGGGCTACCCGGTCTTGGAGCAAGCCTTCTTCTTCCCGCTGCGCGGTCGCTTGGCGCATGGCTCTTTCCGCCACCTCCGCCGCTTCCGTGGCCGCCCTCCGCATGCGCTCAAGATCATCGGGAGCGGCTTGTGGTCCCTTGCGTTGGTCCATGGCGGCTTTGAGCTTTGACAGTGCCGCAGTAGTGGCTGCCACGTCTTTAGCCGCTTGTGCTTTTTCCAATTCCCTGCTGGTTGCCTCGGCCTCGGCTGCTTGCTTGGCCGTACGTCCTCCTGCCTCCGCAAGCTCATTGCCCGCCCGGTAGGCCGCCAGTGCCCGTTCCCGGGCGTCCCCGGATCGTTGACGGGCCAACGCCGCTTGTTCCATCAATGCCCGTTTCTCAACCGCTCCGGCTGCCGAGGCTGCTTGCCCCACCAAATTTGCCGCCAAGACCGACTGTTCCTCAGCGGCCTTGGCGTTCACTTGGGCCAGTGCCCAGGCGCCCTTGGCCATGTTCTCCTGCCCGCGCCCATATTCACCTAAGGCAGCAGCTTCATCCCGTGCCAAGGCCATGGCGCCGTTCATGGTCACCGTCCCATCAAAACCGGCGGCTTGCAGCGGATCCCCACTGCCATTTGCTTCGGAAGAGGGTGCTGCCGCCTGTGCGGTGGCACCCTTGCCGGTCACGTCCAGGCGGGCTCGCTTGCGAATTTCTTCCAGCGCCAAGGTCATGATGTCCGCGTCCAAGGGCTGGTCGAAATGGCTTTTTACATCCACTGCCACACCCGCCCGGTTCACCAGGCCTATCTCTTGGTTGAAGGCTTGTGGTTTTGAGCTTTGCGGCACTTCCAAAGTGCCCAAATAAGTGGGCCCGCTCCCTCCCGCCTGCACCAGGATCTTGTACTTGCCGGCCTTTGGCAGTGCGAGCACATATCCGCCTTGTGCATCCGTGCGCACATCCGCCACCTGCCTTCGCGTGAGGTCGTCCTCCACGATGATGCGCGCCTGCTTTTCACCCGGGTCGATCGTGGAAGAGAAAACCCCTTTGAAGACCGTGATGTTGATGGGCACTTGATCCGTCCCCACGCGGAAAACGCTCACCATGCCCTGCTTGCTGTCGCGATCGCTGGCAAAGCACGCTTGCTGCCCGTCAGGGCCGACGATGTACAGCATTTCATCGGCAGGGGTGTTCACGGCAAAATCCATGTTCTCCGGTGCACTGAACACGTCCATGCCCTTATCGTATGTGCTTTTGAACACGTCATAGCCGCCCATGCTGTTATGCCCCTTGCTGCAGAAATAGAACGTTCGCCCATCGGGCGCCATCACGGCATAATCCTCATCCTGGTCCGAATTGATGTACCCGGCGAGCTTCATGGGGGCGGCATAGCCGCCGGTAGGCAGGAGCTGGGTGCGATAGATGTCCTTTCCGGTCTTACCGTCTTTGCCGTAGCTGCTGAAGTAAATGGGGCCACCGTTGTCCGGCAAATACACCAAGGACCGATCCGCGCTTTTCCGGTCCAAGCTGCTCAGCAGTTCTTCCGGAGCAACCACGATCTTGCCGCCAATGTCGCTGAGGTCATAGAACCTGAAGAAATCCTGGGCGGCCACTTCCACCTTGCTCATCACATCGATGTCCTTGATGTTGTTGAGGAGGTATTTTCCGTTGCGGCACTGCTGCTCCAACGCCTCCACGGGGAACTGGGCCAGGAGCTTCTTGTCCGCGGTTCCCTTGAAGCGGTTGTAGGCCGCCAAGGCTTCGTCGAACTGGTAGTCCAATTGGTAGGCCTTACCGAGGAAGTACCACGCCAGGACGGGTGTTTCCGCACCACCAACTGCATATTTCAAGTAGCCGGTTGCCTTGGCCTTGTCCTTGTCGCCGTATAGTGTGCACGCACCGAACTTGTAATTAAGGACATGGTCCTGCGGGGCAAGGCTCACCAATTGGGAGTACATGGGATAGGCCTTCGCATACTCCCCCTTGTCAAAGAGCACATCGGCATTGGCCATCAGTGCCTTGTCGCCTCCTTGCGCATGGACCGCCGCGCCCGGCACCCCGGCCATTAGGGTGGCCACACAGGCATGCAGGAGGCGTTGTCGGCAGCGCATGATCATCACGATGTTGATCGGCCCAAAAGGTTCATTCTCCCTTCGGTGCCCCTCCACAGCCTCACCATATTTTGCCTGTGGGTGAAAAAGACGGTAAGGCACAGCAACAGGGCAAAGATCCTGATCACCAGGCTCGGTTCACGGTACACGAACATGATCGCCAAGGGGAAGGCCACTGCGGCGGCCAACGAGGAGAGCGACACGTAATGGGTGATCAGGAACACCGCAAAGAACACGGCCACGCAGATCAATGCCGAACCGGGATGCACGGCCAACACGCCGCCCAGCGAAGTGGCGATGCCCTTTCCCCCACGAAAGCCCGCAAACACCGGATACAAGTGGCCCAGAACCGCCGCCGCCACCAGTAGCACGCGCAACAGTGTCCATGCATCGGAATAAAGCTCCGAGCCGCTCCACAAAGGCAACAGGCGCACGGGGAGAAACCCCTTGAGGATGTCCAACAGCAGCACTGGAATGCCCGCTTTGGGGCCGAGCACGCGGAACGTGTTGGTGGCCCCCGCATTGTGGCTGCCGTGCTCGCGAATGTCGATGCCATAAAATCCCTTGCCCCACCACACGGAACTGGGAATGCTCCCGCTTAGATAGGCGATGGCCATGGCCGCAATGCTGTATGTCCAGGGGAATTCCATGGTCACAGGCCAAAGCGGTCGCGGAAGTCGTCCACCTTGCGTTTGTTGGTGAGAATGAACTGGTAGTCCGGCATGTCCTTCTTGCCCGCAAAGCGGCGCTTATCGTCCTTCAGGTCGGCGATCAGGGTGTTGAACTCGGCGTTGCTGCTGTATACGTACATGTAGTTCCGGGTGTATTGGAAGAACCAATAGGTTTGCTCGTCCAGCATCAACAGCACGGTCATGGCGTCTCCGCTCCGCTTGCGCTGGAACTCCACCTTCCCCTTGAGGTAGCGGTACACCGGCTTCTTGAGCACGGTGGCCAAGCCAAGGTCCCCGGTGCTCTGCCAAGCTTCGTCCGCAGCGTTCCATGCCAAGTTCACATCGCAGAACACCAAGGGCCTGATCAATTCATCCGGCAAGCGTTTGATCTCTCCCTTGATGCTGAGCTCGCTGATCAACTTGTCGCTCTTCTCCTTGCCGAGCATCTCCCGCAGGGAGCGCTCATACGGCGTTTTCGACAGGTCCACCTGTTTCTGTTCCGGGTAGGCAGCGATCTCCGCCACCATTTTATCCAAGGCATTGTCCAAGAACGGGAAATTCATCACCAAGGTGGCTTTGGCGGTAACAGAGGCCGGCTCCCCCTTGTATTCGAGCGTGCCGTAGCCATCCACGGCCACCTGCCCAAGGTCCACGCCCGGGTTGATATGCCCATCTGCGGAGAGCAGGCAGGACACGGTGGAAAGGGCCACCAAGTTCCCCGGCAGATTGTTTTGACGGATCTTGTCCTTGTTGGAGATGAGATAAGCCTTGCGGATCTTGTCGAAGAACAGCAATCCCTTCGCACTGATGATGTCGCGGTCGGCTTTGTCCTGCTTGCGGCTCAGGAATGTTCCGTAGGTGTTGAACGGGTCCTCCTTGGTCATGTATATGCCCGTGCCGACCGGCAATCCTTCGGCATCGATCAGCGAATCGCTCACGGGGATGAACACCTCCATGGGATCGATCTTGCCGGTAAAGCCCATCCAATTGCGCGTGATGCCGGGGCAGTCATGCTTGATGCGCGTGTTGCCCGTGAAGGTGAGCTCCTTGCTGGTGGCCTCCAGCTTCACGTCCCCGAAGAAATCGAAGGCGGGGCTCAGCTGGAACGAGGCATCCTGCGGGATGCGGCCCAGGGCATAGGTCTGGAAGGTGGTGTCCACATTGATGTTGCCCATGTTGATGGTGAACACCTTGCCGGTCTCATCCTTGTAGTCGTAGATCCCCGTGCCGCTGTATTGCCGACGGGCGGCGATGTTCACGGTGGCGTCATGGATGGTGTGGTATTTGTTCACGAAATTGGCGGTGACCGTGGCCCGGACCAGCGGGTCCATCTTGGCATTGCGGCCGATGCGCACCCGCAGGCTGTCCGGGGCGATCAATGCATCGGCAACTTGGATGTACTGCACCTCGTTGGCCGTGATCAAGTGCTTCTTCAGGTCATAGCGGGCCTTGGGCGCCATAAAGCGCAGTGAATCCTGCTGTGGGTTCACGCTGATGAAGTTGCTGCCGGTGAGCTGCAGGTCTTCATTGCCCGCCGTGGCGGTACGGTCGCTTTCCAGTTCAATGTCGCCCTGGTCCATGTACCACTTGAACCGGTCCATGAAGCAGATATACTGGTTGTAGGGGAATTCCACCTTTGTTTCGGTGCCGTTGCTGACGAATTCGCCCACCCGCTCGTCCAGCTTCACGTTGGCGTTCACGTTATCGGTGCGGAAGGCGATGGCCGTGGTGTCTCCTTCGGTAAGCCTGAAATCACTGGTGTCCGCCCCCACCCTCATGGTTTCAAAATTGAACAGCTTGGAGCTGAGCGTGGCATTGGTGAAATCCACCAGGCCCGCGCCGGTCATGCCTTTGGGCCGCAGCTCGGTTTTGCCGTACAGGAAAGCCTGGCCATCGAACATGCGCATCGGGCTTTGCTTGGTTTGTGCCAGCAGCACCTCCTTCGCCGGTTCCAATCGGATGAACACTTGCGACGCTTGCACGCCGGGCACTTTCAAGGCACTGGCGGAGGCGGCGTTGTACAAGGTGTCCGCCATGCCGAAGGTGGTGTCCGGGGTGAACACCAGGTCCTTGCTCCGCACCATGGTGGTGAGGAAGTCCAGGTCACCTTCTCCATGCAGGCCTTGGTTGTCAAGCTTCACCGTCAGGTCGAATTTGGCCTTCCCGCCATACAGCGGCATGCCGCCCGCCCCGGTGGGCCGAACAAACCCCAAGGCATAATCCGGTTGCAGGCGCAGGGTTTCACGAATGTCCGGAAAGATGCCCGCGCTCACTAAGATGCCATCGAAGCGCAGGCCGTTGTTGGTGAAGTTGTCCAAACTGTCCAGCAGGAACGGGTCGCTCTTGTAATAGAACCCGTCGCGTTTGTACGCTCCCTTCTGTATCGCCTTGCGATCATAAAAGACAAAGCTTTCCCGAGTACTGTGGAACTTCGGGAAATCAGGATAGGTTTTCTGGTGCAGTCCGCTCTTGTTGGATGGCGCGTCCACTTCCAGGGATCCCGCCACGTTCTCCAACACGTTCTTCACCTTCACCAAGCGGTAGTTGCCGTTGTCATCCGGCTCAAAGCTGTCCGCCAGGAAGGCCACACTGTCCACATTCAACAGATCGATGGTGAAGGGCTCGTAATGGAAGAAGTACTCCTTGCCGTGAAACGTGAGCTTTCCGGCCTTGATCACGCCGCCGAAGCTGAAGTCACGGTCTTTCTTGATGGTGACCAGCTTTTCCGACGGGTAGATCTTCACATCCTGTGAATCGCTTAGCTGAATGCGTGAGACACCTTTCAAGGAGAGGTCGTTGTTCAACAGGTTGATGGTGCCGTTCAATCCATCCGGGCTGTTACTGTTGAATTGGAGCACGTCGTAATCCACCTTGCCCGCGCTGGAAAGGATGTGCTGCTTCAGGCGGGGCAGCACTTTCACGTGTTCCTCTTCGGCGTCATATTCCAAGAAGCCCATGTTGGCCAGGTTGATCAGCATGAGCTTCACCTGCCCCACCTGCAGTTTGGTGTACAGCGCAAAGTCCTGCACGCTGAATTCATCACCGACCTGCTTGCTGTAGTCGCGTACCCGTGACAGCGGGTGCACGGCATCAATGCCCATCAGTGCCACATAGCGCCGCTTCTCGAAATAGTTGAAGCTTTCGAAGGACGTGGATGTTTGGGTGGACCCCTGCATGTTGCCCAGTTGCACCAGCGGGTCGCCCTGTTTCCATCGCAGTTCCTCGAAATACATGTCCAACTTGTGGTAGGTATCGAAGAAGGGCCCCTTGGACAATCCTTCGTCAGGTTTGATCATCGTGAGCAACTTCTTCTCCCGCATGAAGCGCAGGGTGACGCTGGGGTGGAAGATCGAATCCTTGTCGAGCTTCATCACCATGGCCACGTTCTCGCTGGATACCTTGTCCGGCTCGATGGTGTAGGCCAGGCCGGTGGTAACGATAAAGGGCCTGCCTTCGCGCTTGAAGATGAGCGTGGCCGGTTCATCGCGTGTGCCATAGCCTTGCAACTTGGCTCCCTGCATGGAGAAGCCACCCTCGAAATCGACGCCGGGCACGATCTCGTTGATCTGTTTGCGCAGGTCGTAGCTTTCAAACTGGGGATAGGCGGCCTTGGCGGCCGTGACATTGGCCCGCAGCTTGTCCTTCACCCTGCCCAGCAACACCTCGTTGAAGTAGGGGTCGGTGAATTTGACGCTATCGACAACCACCTCGGCAGCCTTCACCGACAGAGTATATGGATGCGCCCACTTCACATAGGTGCTTCGCACGTCAAGTCCGGCACGTTGCCAATTGATCGTTCCCCCAACGCCCCTCCACTCCTGCTCCAGGGGATGAAAGACGCCACTGGTCGCGAAGATCACTGAACTGTCCGTCTTGGAAGACCACACCAGGTCCACGGAACTGTATTCCACCTGGGGGCCTTGGTCATACTTGAAGATGAACCCGCCCGACCGGGTGTGCCAATTGGTGGCTGTGGCCTGGTACAGGATATTTTCCGCCAGCAGCCCTTTGCCGAACCCCAGCATTTCCTCCAGGTCCTTTTTCCGGGAGGATCTACCCGCCTGCTCCAATGCTTGCAGCCATGCGTCCAGCTCGGCCGGGGAATGCCCCTTGGTTTGGAAGGCCACGACCGTGGAAAGCAGGTCCATAAAATCAGGGAATGCCTGGAAGCGTTTCTTGCCCATCACATTGGACACGGACACCACCCGGTCCCTGAGGGCACTGTGCATGAAGCTACCGTTCCAGAAAGGCACGAAGCTGCCCTCGAGGAATGTTGTTGCCTCCTTCCTGTTCGCTTCGGTGAGGAACTTGGTGATCGCGCCTTGGTAGGCGGCTTGATCATTGGGAAACACCGGAACCTGTGCTTGCAGCCGTGCCTGGGTTAGGCACAGAAGCCCCAACGCCACGGTGGCGGCAGTTGATCTGGTCATTGGTCGGGGCTTTCGTTCTTTACCCATCGTGAAAATGCCCATTCCCCATCCGCCATGACCTGCACGTTGGCCAGACCTTGCCGCATGGCGGCGGCATCCAACAGGTGTGCGTCATCCGTTAAGAAGCCACTGAGCAGGAGGTGTCCATCCTTGCGCAGCGCCTTGGCCAAATAAGGCATCGCGGCGATCAAAGTATTCCGTTCGATGTTCGCCAAAATAGTGCCGAACCCGGCCCTGTTTTCCAACCGGGCATCCCCCTTTTCCACAACCAACCGCTCACAATGGTTGACCCTGGCGTTGTAGCGGGCATTTTCCACGGCAACCGGGTCGTTATCGATGGCCAGCACTGCCTGTGCGCCCATGCGCTCGGCCAAGATCCCCAGCACGCCCGTGCCGCAGCCCAAGTCGCACACATACTGCCCCTCCACGGGAAACTGCAGCATGGAGCGCACCATCATCCGCGTGGTGGCATGGTGGCCGGTGCCGAAGGCCATCCGAGGGGTGATGACCAGTTCATGCTCCACGTCCGGAACGGAAGGATGGAATTCCGCCCTGATGCGGACCCGGCCTTCCACGTCCATGGGCTGGAACCCGCTTTCCCAGCGGGCGTTCCAATTCTCTTCCGGCAACTGCCGTGCACTGCGGTGGAGCGATACGTGGGGGTTGTGCAGTATAGGAAGTCGTTCCAAGTCCGGGGAGCGATAGTGCTCCACGGGGATATATGCCTTCAAACCGTGGGGTGTTTCCTCAAAACCTTCGTAGCCCAGGTCCATCAATTCCACCATCAACAGGTCCCGCCATGGCTCCGTGGGATCCACTATGAAGTCGATCTCCATGTAGGGCATCACGACACGGCTTTGGAGCGTTGGGCGATGCGCACCAGTTCGGTGAAGCTTGCGGCCGACAATGCAGCCCCGCCGATGAGCCCCCCGTTGATGTCCGGACACCCGAACAAGCTTGCAGCATTGTCCGGCTTGCACGAACCGCCGTACAGGATCGGCACATCAAGGGCTGCTTTACCGGCCAACCCTGCAAGTTCCTTCCTGATGAAGCCATGCATTTCCTGCGCCTGTTCCGGGCTGGCATTCACGCCGGTGCCAATGGCCCACACTGGTTCGTAGGCCACCACCACGCGGGAGAGGTCCTGCGCTGGAAGTCCGCCCAGTGCAGTGTTCAACTGCCTGGACACCACGTCGCGGTGGCGCCCTTGTTCCCTTTCGTCCCGTCGTTCGCCGCAACAATAGATCGGCATCAGTCCGTGCTTCAACAGCTGCACAACTTTGCGGCCCACCACCTCATCCGTTTCACCATAGTACTGCCGCCGTTCGCTGTGGCCCACGATACACGCGCCCACCCCCAATGACTTGAGCATCGGTACGCTCACCTCGCCGGTAAATGCACCTTGTTCCTCCTCATGGCAATTCTGTGCGGCAACGAGGATGCCGGGTGCCTTTCCACCATGATCCACTGTTCGCGCCCGGTCCACCGCCGCCTTCAGGAACGGGAAAGGGGGAGCTACGATCACCAGCACGTCACCCGCGCCTGCGGCCGTTCCCGCCGCAACATCATTGATCAGTGCATCGGCCGAGCCGGCATCGGTGTGCATCTTCCAGTTGCCGGCAACAATGGTTTTCATCTTGTCCTCCTGGTTTTCCCGTTCAGGTCGTCAAATATCCGTTCCTCCCTTGCGCAGCGGTACGGGCGGTTAGAAGCTTGCCAACAACCGCCCCTGAAGAACCTTTCCTACTTCAAGGCCTTGGCAGCCTTCCGGAAGGAGGGCACATCGTTGCAGTGCCACTTTCCGCGCACCGTGCCCTGTTGCAACAGTACGACGCCCGGATTGCTGCGGATCACGGTCTTCAGGGTTACCTCGTCACAGGTGAGGTATTCGAACATGTTCTGGTTGGAATGCCGGAACTCTTCGCTTTGATCGTAGCCGCTGCTGGTGAGCCCGTACACCTTCCAACCCGCCTGCATCGCCTCCGCAGCCAAGGCGTTGATGGCCGGTTGGCAATCCGTGCGGGTTTGCCCGATCGTCTTGGCCACTACCAACAGCACAGGTTCAGGTTCACTGAGGACCTCTTCGGTGAGGTCGTCACCATCGGCATTGTACAGAATAAAGTCCTGCACCTGGGAGGCAATGCCCGGTTCCACCACTTCCACACGGGTGCTATTGGGCACATGCTCGTAATTGGGGTCGTCCCACGGATAGGGTTCGGCCGTGTTGTATTCCTTCACCTCGCCGGTGGTCTTGTTGCGGTAGCCCACATACGTGCGGTTCACCGGGGGCTTTGCCTCCAACTTCTGTTCACTGATGCTTCTGCCCACGGCATACGGGCGGTAATCACGCAAGGGCAGGTGGGCCAGTCCGTACCACATAAAGGCAACTGTGGCCAAGGCCACCCACGCGGCCGTGGCCCACTCTCCCTTGGGGTCTTCCACCAGCCGCTTGATCAGCAGGTAGCCGCCCAGCACCACCAAGGTGAACAGCAATGGGAACCACCAGGCGAACACCCAACAGTAGAAAGCCAGCAGCAGCACGGCCAAAGGAAGCAGGACCAGGTCATCGCCCCATTTGTTGAACGTGATGCGCTTGCGGAAGAAAAACAATGGCAATACGAACACGAGCAGGATCATGTCCTTGCCGAAGCTCTCCCACGGGGTCATGGGCCTGCCCAGCGAGCCTTTCATGGCATCGCCGAAGCATCCGCAATCCGTTACGCAGGTGACATCCCGCAGTTCGGTGATGCCGTTCACCGTTACCTCGTATTTGGAAAAGGGGTCACAAGTGGCGGTGTAGGCGGTGAGCCAGCCGAAGAAGAGCGTCAGCACCAACAGGGACCAAGTGGCCAGCTTCATCCGGCCGCCCACCAGTACGGCGAAGCCCAGGACCACCTCGGCCAGGCAGGCCATCATGGCCAAAGCCACGGCATAGGGGGCCAACCAAGGAAGGCCAAGGGCGCTTTCGGCGAAATATTCCTCCAGCTTGTAACTGAAGCCCAAGGGGTCGTTCGCCTTGATCAGGCCACTGATGATGAATGTGGCTCCGACCAGGATACGGCAGATCAGCAGGAAAATTCGCATGGAGTCAGGTTGCTCTTGTCGTTCTGAATATGGTTTCGGAACCGGTTCGTCCGCGCGAATTTAGCGCTCCATGCCATGCGCCTTCCGCAACGCTTGGCAAAGGTTGCAAACATCGAAGGCAGCACGGGCGTTACGGCATCAAAGCCGGTAATGGGCCTGTTTCGCCTGCATCCGCGCTGCAGCGCCGGTCAGGGTCATTGGGCCGGTGTATCCGGCATAACGGTCCATCACTTCACGCGTGGCAGCCGATATGTTCTGTTCGTACGTCCTGTTCCAGCGGGTAAAACCGGTGGACGGTTCGAAATGGGCGATGCCCAGCGGCAGGTCGAACCAGGAGAGGTCGATGCCCTTCTCCTTGGCCGGCAAACGGATCTCCACATCCAAGTGGCTTACGCTGCGGTCGCCCTGCCACTCCGGTCCATGGGTTTCCAGCGTGAAGCATTTGCCTTGGAAGCCGGGCGCATCCACCCTAACCACATAGTCATGGTTGTTGTCAAAAAGGACCATGTACCTGCCGAGCATATTGGCCCCCTGTTCACGCCACAGCTTGCCGTCCTTGTAAATGCGAACGCGTGCACCGGCCAACGGCTTCAGGCCGGACAGGTCGGCAACTTGGCCGTTCAACCGGAGGCGCGAGGCGTACGCCTCACCGCACGTGAACAGCAGTGCGGTGAGCAAGGCGATAAGGACCGATCGGTTTTTGCGCATGGATTGATGGGCAACCACCCAAGCGGTAAAATTCCGTTACGGGCGAGCTGCCCCAACAAGGAGGATGGGCCGGTTGCAAACATCCATTTGTTGGCATCATTGCGCACCCTGGTTGTCCATTGCAATTTGATGCCGATATTGGCACGGTCTTACTCCACTTGACCATGCTCCGCCACATCACCTGCATCCTGCTTCTTTCCCCTCTCTTCCTTGTTTCCACCGTGCAGGCACAGGAGGTGAGGGTGGTCACCCGCATCGTGAAGGACACCGTTCCGACGTGGAAGACATGGAAATCCGAGGAGTTCATCATCAACCACCCGGGATCGTGGGGGGCGCGGGTGCCGTCCGGAACCGATACCGCAGTGGTGTTCCGCCGCCACGATAGGCCGGTGGAAATATCGGTGGTCGGCTTCCGGGGTGATGCACCTTCCTTCGAGCAGCGTGTGGCGGCAGGCCTGCACCAAGGGAAGGTGGAGGTCCTGCGGAACGACGGGCGGATGGAGACCGTTCCGGACCGCGTTGAATATGCGTACGAGGAAGGGGGGATACGCATTCTGGCCATGGAGGAAGTCATGCACGGCGAAGGCCGCTCCTACATCCTGACCTACCTCGCACCCGCGGACACTTTCGGGGAGAACCTGTACATGGCGGAGGCCATGTTCAATTCCTTCTCACCGGTCGGGCGCTGAGCTTTCTTGCTCATCCATCAGGATCAATGCGAATGCCGCGTAGTTGAGGATGTCCAGGAAATTGGCGTCGATGCCCTCGCTCACCAAGGTCCTGCCGTGATTGTCCTCGATCTGCTTGATGCGCAGGAGCTTCACCAGCATCAGGTCCACCAGCGAGCTGATGCGCATGTTGCGCCAAGCTTCCCCGTAATCGTGGTTCTTGCGCACCATCAGGTCACGTGCTGCGGCCACCGCCTGGCGTACTTCCGCAAGCGCTTCCCCGGCACTGAGGTCCGGTGCGTCGGCCACACCCAACTTCAATTGCACCAAGGCCATGGCCGAATAGTTGAGCATGCCGACCAGCTCCGGACGAATGCCTTCCGCCACCTTGCCCTGCCCGGTCTGCTGCAAGGTGCGGATGCGCTGGGCCTTGATGAACACCTGGTCCGTGAGCGAAGCAATGCGCATCACCCGCCAAGCGGTGCCGTAGTCCTTGGCTTTCTTGGCGAACAAGCCCATGCAGGCCTCAACCACGCGATCGTACTGAAGAAGGGTTTTTTCCATGGGAACTGCCCGCATGCCAACTTTGGGGCGTGATGAACGGCGGCGAAGATATCGTGTGGTCCGTGCAAGGCCGCTTGGTGCACCTGAAGCCCCCGCTGGTGATGGGCATATTGAACATCACCCCGGATTCGTTCGTGCCTTCCACGCGTGCGGATGGCCTTTCCGATGCCCTGCAACGGGCCGCCAACATGCTGGCCGACGGCGCGGACCTGTTGGACGTGGGCGGGGCCAGCACGCGGCCCGGTGCCCCGGAGGTGCCCCTTGAAGAGGAGCGCAAGCGGGTGATCCCCGTGATCGAGGCGCTGCACCGGCAATACCCGAAGGCCTTGATCAGCGTGGATACCTGGCGTGCGGCCATCGCCGGTGAGGCGGTGGAAGCCGGTGCCGCCCTGGTGAACGACGTCAGCGCAGGACTGTTCGACCCGGACATGTTGCCCACGCTGGCGCAACTACAGGTGCCGTATATCCTGATGCACATGCAGGGCACGCCACGCACCATGCAGCAGGCACCCCATTATAAGGATGTGGTGGCAGAGGTGGTGAAGGTCCTCAGCAGCCGCCTGTTGGCCGCCCGGCAGGCCGGCATTGCCGATGTGATCGTGGACCCCGGGTTCGGTTTCGGGAAGGACCTCGGGCACAATTTCAGCCTGCTGCAAGGTTTGGGTGCGTTGAAGCAGCTGGGCGTACCGGTGCTGGCAGGCTTGTCCCGTAAACGCATGATCAATGAGCTATTGGGCACCAGCCCCGAAGAAGCCTTGAACGGAACCACGGTGCTCAATACCTTGGCCTTGCGGCAGGGTGCCGACCTGCTGCGGGTGCACGACGTGCGCGCGGCCGTGGAGGCGGTGAAGTTGACGGCCGCCTTCACCGCAGCTGAACGGGCTGCTCAACGATAAGTCTCCTGGTTGCGACGGTCGCGCCGCTTGTAATAGCCCCGTGAGTTCTTTTCATATTCGTCCATCACCTTGGAGAATACGGGGCGCATTTGATTGGTGTAAGGCGTATCCCAGCTCATGTTGCGCACGCTTTGCTTGTATCCGGCCATGCCCAGCGGCTCCTCAAAGACCGTGAGGTCCATGTCTTCGAGCCATGCAAAAAGGGTCATCTGCAGGTCCATTTCGTAGAACGGAACATCGGGATAGGGCGGGATTTCCCGGGTGTCGATCACCACATGCTTGGCCACCATGTGCTTGCGGCTGAACCATACCTCGTATTTCCAGCCGCGTTCCAATTCAAACTTGTATGCCCCGTCGTTGCGGGTGATCTGCTGCATGTCCTCCTGGCCGGCCTTCAGCACGCGTACCAGCACGCCCTTGAGCGGGTCTCCGGAATACAGCTCGGTCACCTTCCCTGAAAGCAGCACTTGAAAGCGTTGGGCAAGCATTTCGGATGCCGGGAGCATGGAAAACAACAGACCCAGCCCCACGCCTGCGACCACCCGGAATTGCATGGTGCAAAGATAGCCGGGGCCTTGGCCGCGTACCGGTTGTGAGGTGGATCAGGGGGCAAGGTGCTGGCACAGGGCGCATGAGCCGTGACCGCCCCTGCCCGCCTCTGCGCAACCCGGCTCCGAAGTACCCTCCCCGGCCCCGGGTTCAATAATGGCTGTACAGCTTGCCGTTCCACCACACCTTGGTGTCGCCGCTGTTGCTCTTGTACGCCACGGTTTCCGGCCATGCGTGATACTCTCGGATGCCTGCTTCCCCGCTGACCGGCCGCTGTTTGCCGTTGTGGAACACCTTCAGCACGCCCCTTTCGTCCAACCAGGCCACCAGGGTACCCACGGCGGTCCATTGGGCGGGCATGGTGCGCTCCAACGTTTCCACCGCTCCGCCTGCAAACACTTTGAACAGGCTTCCATCGCGGAACACCACCACGCTGTCGCGCACCCAGTATTCGTCCGGGGCAAAGTCCATCAGGTCCCACATGCTGCCGTTCCGGTAGCACCGGAAAGCACCGGTTGAACTGACGTATGCCACCAATCCTTCGCCCACCTGGAAACTTGCCGGGGCGAAGGCGTCAACTTCGTACTCGCTCCCCTTGTCGAATATGCGGAAGGTGTCGTCGTATTCATCCATGTACGCCACCACGTCGCCGCCGGCGGCCGACCGGTTGGGGTCCGAGCCGTTGCACAGGGTGGACAATTGCCCGCGATAAAAGAGCAGTACGCGCCGCCTGCCGGTGTCGTACACCAACAAGGTGTTGGACCCGCTCTTCCACAGCACCTCCGTATCCAGCAGCACGTCGGCAACAGGAAAGGTGTTCCCGCCCCAATGCACCTTCAGTTCATGCTGCATCAGGTCCTGGAAGGCGATCACGCTATCGGCCACGGTGAACCGGCCCACGCGCGGACATATGGTGGTGGCTCCTTCCCTGCCGGGAATACGCAATGCCGGCCCGCTCCGCCAGGCGATCAAGTGCTTGGAAGTGGCCACGTCCACCCGTTCGCCGCGCTCGAGGGTGGTCAATTTGCCTTGATGGAAGAGCTTGAAGTCGTTCGCATTACTGATGTAAGCCAGCTTATCCCCTCCTTGGTACACGGCTTGCGGGCTGCGCGCTTCCAGTTCGCGGAAACTTCCGCCTTCAAAAACCGAGAGATGGCCGTACGACGTGATCACCGGTACCGGTACTTGCGGCCTAGCAGGTTGCGGCACCAACATGGCCACCAGCAATGTGGCAGCCATGGCATCGCGTACGCCCGTCCGAAGGGGTTTCCCCGCACCGGACCTCTTTGCCACCGTCCGCACCGGCAGTTCGCGCTTGCCGCCTTTCAGGCGCAATCCCACAGGCTCGCCGATGTCGTAATGTTCCGCGACACCGGGCATCCGGTCCAACATTTCCTGGGTGGCCACCAAGCCCACGTGCAGGTTCTTCGCCATGGATTGCACCCTGCTGGTGGTGTTCATCACATCGCCGCTGAGGTCGATGGCGCGCTTGATGTGGCCCACCTGTGCGGTAATAACCCGCCCCCCGTGCAAACCGCCGCGGAATTCGGGCACCACGCCGAACTCGCGCATCAGCCGCGGGCGGTGCGCCTCGATCCGGTCCTGGATATCGAAGTATAGGGCTACGCAATTGAAACCGTGCGTGCCTGCGGCCATGCTCCAGGTAAAGATCACCTCGTCGCCCACGTACTTGTGGATCTCCGCGTCGTGCCGCAGGATGGCATCGGTCATCAGCGAATGCGTGGTGTTCAGAAAGCGGAAATAAAGCAGGTCGCCCAAGCGTTCGTTCAGGGCCGAACTGCCCACCAGGTCGATGCTGAGCACCACCCGCTCACTGATCCGCGGCTTGTCGTACCAGCCCAGCAGGAAGCCCATGAAAAAGCGGCGGCCCATGAACTCCTCCACCTGTACCACCAAGATCGCCACGGACGTGATCGCGACCACCTGCAGCGCAAACTGGTAGATGCCCACCGCCTCCACCACATCTCCCAATGGCAAGTGCCACCGTTCCGTGCCCGGTATGGAGTGGCCGTGCGCGGCCAACCAGGCCAAAGCCAGCACCGCAATGGTGAAAAGGTTCACCGCCAGGGCCTTGCCGATCAGCTGCAGGGGTATGGCCAGCGACCTGAACCGCCTGCGGAAAAGGAATTCCTCCAGCACGCCGGTCCACACCCCCAATAAAGCCCATGCACCGGCCAGCCTCCAGCCCGACTGTCCACCGAAGAGCATCAGCACGGATCCGGTAACGGCCGTTACCAGGGCATACTTCAGCAACTTGCGCAGCTTGTAGCGGGTGATGGACGAAAGGCGCTTCAAAATGATCCGGGACCGCGAAGATAGCTGGTGGCCAAAGGCGACCTTTGCACCATGTCGTTTCTGAAGAGTTTGTTGAGCTACGCTTGGCCCGTGACGCAATGGGAGGGCCAAGGAAAATACGGCCCCCTGAAGCTGGTATGGGAACAGGGCCTCTTGGTGGTGAACAGCAACAACGCCAACCAGAGCTACGGAAACCTGCATGCGATCTGGCAACAGGTTCTTGATGACGCCAATGTTGCAAAGCGCAATCCGCGGTCCATCCTGCTGCTGGGCTTTGGCGCAGGCAGTTCCGCACACATCCTGCGCAAGGAGATCGGGCTCAGGGCGCCGATCATCGGAGTGGACGGCGACCCTGCCATGCTGAACTTGGCACGCACCCATTTCCATGTGGACCGCCTGAAAGACCTGCGGATCATTTGTTCCGATGCCTTGGAATTCGCCGGCACGCACCAAGAAGTGCACGACCTGGTGCTGGTGGACCTTTGCCATGAACTGGACCTCGCACCGGGCGTGGACGGGGAGCCTTTCATCGCCAACCTCCGCAAGTGCACGGCATCCGGCGGATTGCTGTGCTTCAACACCATCGTGCACAACGCTGCCAGCGGCGAACGCAGCCAACGTGTGAGCGAGTTGCTGCGTCTCCATTTCGATACGGTTACCGAGAAGCTGTACCAAGGAGTCAACAGGGTGTTGACGGCATCGTGGACAACCCCTGGCGCCACGGTTGCGGCACGGAACGACAGGGGTTGAAATTTGCAGCCCGACCAGTTGATACTGCGTGAAGCATTGTAGCACATACCAAGGAGGAGCCTTGGCCCTGGCCATCCTGTTGGCTGCCCTGGGGCAGGCGCAACCGACCTGTTCAATCCAGCTCGGACCCGATGTGACCATCTGCCAGGGCACATCGGCCACGCTGTCCGGGCCACCGGGTTATACAAACTACTTGTGGAGCAACGGTGCCACAACCCAGAACATTACCGTCAGCACGGCGGGCGACTACTGGTGCCAGGTGACCTATCCCAGCGGGAACTTGGTGTACAACGGTGATTTCTCCCTTGGGAACACCGGCTTTTCCTCACAGTTCATCTATTCGCTGGTTTCCGTTCAGAATGAGGGCTATTACACCGTGGGCCCCAACGCCAGCTGGTACCACAACCAATTTCAAGGTACCGGGCTGGGCAACTTCCTGATCGGCAATTCCGGGTATACCAGCTGGGCGAACAATGTGGTGGACGCATGGTGCCAAACCATCAGCTGCTGCCCGGGGCAAACCTATACGCTGAGCTTCTGGGGCCGGACGCTCACCAACGAACTGCCGGCGCGCATGGTTTGGGTCATGGACGGTGTGCTGGCCAATTGGCCCGACCTCACATTTCCCTCCTATGGAGCCGGGTGGCAGCCCTATTCGGTGAATTGGACGGCAGGGCCCGGCCAAACCAGTGTGAACGCGTGCATACAGATCACTTCCGCGGATGGCATCGGCGACGACTTCGGCATCGATGACATCAACATCAGCGCCAACGTCATCTTGAGGGATACCGTACATGTGGCGGTAACCCCCTTGCCTGCCGTAAACCTCGGCCCTGATACCAGCCTATGCGACGGGAGCGTATTGAACCTGGATGCTACCGTTCCGGGCGCCACTTACCAGTGGCAGGACGGCAGTTCCGCGCCAAGTCTCCAGGTAACCCAAGCGGGAAGCTACAGCGTCAACGTTACCGCACTAGGATGCTCCAATTCGGGCCAGGTGGACGTTGCATTCAACCCGTTGCCCCAAGTGGACCTGGGCAATGACACTGCGCTGTGCAACGGCACCACCCTGTCAATAGACGCCTTCTGCCCCGGCTGCACCTACTTGTGGCAGGACGGTTCCACGGCTCCCACGTTTCTTGTTTCCCAACCTGGCACCTACTGGGTGGACGTCACCGCCAACAACTGCCGGGCATCAGACACCCTGCACGTGGCCTACAAACCCGTGCCTTCCGTATTCCTGGGGAATGACACGGCCATCTGTACCGGGGAAAGCTTATTGCTGGATGCCACCACACCGGGCGCCACGTACCAGTGGCAGGACGCCAGCACCGGCAGCACCTTCGCAGCCACCTCGGCGGGCAGTTACCAAGTAACCGTGGATCTGAACGGCTGCACTGCGCAGGATGCGGTCGTGGTAAGTGTAGATCCCATGCCCACGGTGGACCTTGGCGGAGATCAAATCGTTTGCCCGGGCACCGTGGCCACCTTCGATGCTTCCACCCCGGGTGCAACTTATTTATGGAACAACGGCACTTCCGGACCCACGCTCACCTCGGACCAACCAGGCACGTACTCCGTCGATGTGACCGTGGCCAGTTGCACCGTGGCCGCTTCAGCAACATTGACCAACTTCACCCTGCAAAGCGTCGACCTGGGGCCGGACCTGTCGGTCTGCGCCGGTGCTTCGGTGGCCATTGGCACCACGGTACCTGGCGCCACTTATTTATGGAGCACGGGCGCCGCAACGGATTCGATCAGCGTAGGCATAACCGGAACGTACTGGTTGCAGACCACCCTGAACGGGTGCGTGGTGAGCGATACCCTTGAGGTGTCCAGCATCCCCATTCCAGCAGTTTCCCTCGGGCCGGACCTGATGGTGTGTCCGGGAGGTGTTGCCGTTCTGGATGCCACCTTGCCAGGTGCATCATACCTCTGGAGCAACGGGGCCACCACATCCGCCATCACGGTGGGCGGCGGTGATTGGTCAGTGGAGGTAACCGTGGCCGGATGCAGTGCCTCCGACCAGGTACACATTGGGGAGCACCCGCTCCCTACCGTCAACCTCGGCGCGGATACGGTACTATGTCCTGGGCAATCCATGGTGTTGGATGCGTTCCAGCCAGGTGCCACCTATGCGTGGAGCACGGGAAGCACGTCGCCCTCCATCACAGTAAGCAGCGCTCTGCAGGTATCGCTCACCCTGACCGATGCAAACGGATGCACGGCAAGCGATGGGATCAATGTGGCCGTCGCCACACCGGGCATCGTCAACCTGGGTCCCGACGCCCTGCTTTGCACCGGGAGCACCATGCTGCTGGATGCCTCCACCGCCGGTGCATCGGCCTATCTCTGGAGCACTGGCGCCACTTCGCCAGCCATCCAAGCCGCCGTCCAAGGAACATACAGTGTGGAAGTATCCATGGGTCCATGCACCACCAGTGACACGGTCCTATTGACCGCAATCCCCACGCCGCAGGTGGACCTGGGCCACGATACCACCTTGTGCCCCGGTGAGATCCTGTTCTTGCAACCAGCGGTGCCCAATGTGACCTTCGTGTGGCAGGACGGTTCCCAAAACAACGGATATACGGTCAGTGTCCCTGGTCAATATTCCGTGATAGCCACCACTTCGGAGGGATGTGCCGCATCGGATACCGTGCAGGTGGCCTACCTGTCCGCCCAAGGATTCGACTTGGGCCCGGACACCACGATCTGTTCAGGCAGTACCATCCTGCTGGATGCGGGCATACCGGGAGGCATCACCCAATGGTCCGGGGCATATCAGGGATCCGCTCCTTGGATAGAAGTGGGCAGCACAGGCACCTATATTGCCGCCACCACTGTGGCGGGTTGCTCTTTTTCGGATTCCGTGCATGTGGCGGTAAGTCCCGCTCCCCTTGTGAACCTTGGCCCGGACACGAGCTTCTGCACGGGTTCGCCGCTCCTGCTTTCGGCCCAAGGAAGCGGCCTCTTGTGGGATGACGGGTCCACAAGCAATACGCGCAGCATCACGACAGGCGGCATGTACTGGGCGCAATCCACGCAGAACGGATGCACCACCACGGACAGTATTCTCGTGGAGGAAATCCCACTGCCCCAGATCCAACTAGGCCCGGACACCAACCTATGTGCCTCCGGCCAGTTGGAAGTGGATGTTGCGGTTCCCGGCGGCATCTATCTCTGGAACGATGGAAACACATCGCCCCTCCGCTACCTGATGCCGGGCCAATGGCAAGTAACGGTTTCGGCGGACGGATGCGCTTCGGACGACATGATCATCATCGGCGAACTGCCCGAACCGTTGTTGCCACTTCCCGGGGACACCACACTGTGTGCTGGCACCACGTGGAACATCAATGTGCAACAACCCAATAGCACCTACCTGTGGTCCACGGGCAGCACTGCACCTTCGTTGTTGGTGGATGGCCCGGGCAGCATCAGCATTACCGTCAACCGCCAAGGGTGCACGGCGTCCGCCGATGTAACCGTGGCTTACGTGGACCTGGGCTCCTTCAGCCTGGGGCAGGACACCACGCTCTGCCCCGGCCAGGTGTGGCCCATCAACATCGATATGCCCGGGGCTGCGGTGCTGTGGAACGACGGCTCCACAGCACCGCAACGCGTCATTAGCGAAGCGGGCAGCTATCAGGCCACCATTTCCTTGGGCGGATGCACCGCGCAATCCTCGGTGGAAGTAACCTACGTGGAACTTCCGGCGGTTGACCTCGGGCCGGATCTTTGGCCCTGTGAAGGGGAAATGGTACTGCTCAGCTTGAACCCCGGCAGCGCCCAGATCACCTGGAGCAACGGAGCAACGGGAGGCGAATTACCAGTGACCTCCAGCGGCACCTATGCCGCAACGCTTGCATTGGACGGGTGCAGCACCAGCGATGCCGTGCAGGTCACCTTTCTGCCGGTGTTCAACCAGTTGGACCTTGGCCCGGACACGGTCGTTTGCCCCGGACGTCCGATCACCTTGGCCGCCTTGGCCCCTTCCGGCGCGTCCTGCACTTGGAGCGATGGTTCCATCGGGCCCGTACTGGGCGTAAACATGCCGGGGACCTACTTCGTATCGGCCACGGGGCCTTGCATCCTGGCCGCAGACACGATCACCGTTCACGAGGGGCAATGCAGCGCATTGGTCCACCTGCCCAATGCCTTCACTCCCGATGGCGACGGCATCAACGATGTGTTTTCCGCCATCGTTTCCGATCCGGTTGGCCAGTGGGCCTTGCAGATTTTCAACCGGTGGGGCGAGGTGGTGTTCACCAGCAACGATCCTGCAGCAGGATGGGATGGAACCAGCCATGGACAGCAGGCACCCGTTGCAGTGTATGTATGGGACCTCCGCTACCGGGGCACCACATCCATGGGCGTACAGCAGGTACACCGCCAAGGCAGCGTAACCTTAGTCCGCTGAAGCCTCCCCGAACCCGTCCTCCTTCCACAGGAAGTTGCCGTCGGAAGTGCGTACATAGCCAAAACGAGCTCCTGAGGTCACTTTCACCATGCCTTTGTCCACCGGTACAACGGAATCATATTCCAACGGCACCAGCACTTTGCCGGAAGGGGCCAGCACGCCGGTACCCTGTGCGCCAGTGGCGACCAGCATGCCATTGGCCACGTCGCCCAAGGCGGTGTAACGGGGCTTGATCACCTCGGTGCCGGTGCTGTCGATCAATCCGAAAAGCGCCCCTGCCTCCACCCTGCCATAACCTTCATGAAGCTCCCAGGCCTGATCGTACTTGGCCTCCACCACGTTGGCAAAGCTGCGCTTGATATAACCCCATTTGTTCTTGCGTTTCACCGGGATCAATCCGCCCTCCAATACGCCAATATCCGCGTATTGTGGTTGGATCACCCAGTTGCCCAACGTGTCCACCATGCCCCATTTGCCACCCGAGAGCACACGGGCGAGGCCGTTGCGGAAGTCGCCCATGTTGATGGAAAGCGCATTGCCTTCGTACCGCTGGGGGATCACCCAGGTGCCGCCAGACCCAACGTATCCGCACTTCCCCTTGTCCATCACCAAGGCTAAGCCGTCCTTGAATGGCCCCACATGGTCATGTTCAACGGCAAGCACTTCATCGCCGAACCGGTTGATAATGCCCATGTAACCGTCCCGGCGTACGCGTGAAAAGGGCATGGCCATGAACCCCTCCACCCAATCGTATTGGCAGGGCACCACCCACTCTCCCTTGTTGTCCACAACCCCGCTCCGGTTGTCCAGCACCACCACGGCCAATCCATTGTGGAAGCGCATGGCCCCATCATAGGCAAACGGGATCACCTCCTTGCCTGCCGTATTGATGTATCCGTAACGATCTCCCTTTGAGGCAGCGGCCATGCCATGGTCGAACTCGCCCACCTCGTCAAAGGCCAGCGGCACGGTCAGCTTCCCGTTCCGGTCCACGGCTCCCTGCATGCCGTTCAGTTCCACGGTTGCCATTCCCTCGCCATAATCCATCACATCGTCATACACGATCGGGATCACGGGGCTGCCCATCTTGTTCACCGAGCCGTTGCGGCCCGACAGGCCCACTTGGGCTTGCCCATGGATGAACGGTTCGGCATAATCAAATTCCGCCTTGATCCGCTCCACGCCGCTGTTGTCGATGAAGCCCCACAAGCCGCCCTGCCTGATCGGGTAAAGCACGAGGCTGGCCACCTTGTAGTCGTTCATCAACTCGCCAATGAACGGATAGTCCGGGTGTTCCTTCAAGAAACGCGTGATATTGGCCACGGTGAGCTCGCGGGTGTAGATGTCGTACATGCTGCGCCACGCGTCGGACACATTGGGATTGCCGGGATACCTGCGGATAAAGGCCGCGTATTCCTCCGGGGTCTTGTGCGGGGTGTTCAGCTTGAGCAGCATGTCCTGGGCGTCCCGCACATGTGTATTGCTTGGATGATCAACGATGAACGCTTCGTATTCGGCGATCGCCCCCGTTGGAGTAGCCTCGCGGTAAATGGCTTCCTGTAGCCTGGTCCGCGCGCTGAAGGTCTCCTTCGCATCGGGATACTGGTGCAGGAAGGCCTCGTAAGCCACAGAGGTATTGGCCTTCTTGGCTTCCTGGAAGGCGAGTTCATCGCGCCGGTCCATGGCTTGGTCTACCAGGTTGCTGCCGGCATAGGCATCTATGAAGCGTTGGTATGCTTCCAGGCGATCGAGGTCGCTGACCTGTTTCCAGGCAATGCCCGCGATGTGGTTCAGTTGGGAGCCGATCGCAGCGGAATCCACGCCTAATTTGGCGGCTTTGCCGCGCCCCTTGGCATCCAAGAGCGCATAGGCCGCCATGGACCGGCGGACCGCCGCATAACTGGAATCCAATTGAAAGAACGGATTGTCCGCCCTGCCCGTGATGACGCTCAGGCCGTACCAAGCCGCCGCCGGATGCTTACCGGTTTCCTTCAACAGCAGGGTACGCGCCTTGAAGTAATCGTACTCCCCCAGTGCGGCAAAGGCTTTCTCCAAGCGGCCCGCGTAACTGCCTGCGGCACATCCGGCCAGCAGCAGCACCATCACCCATCTCCTCATCGCTTCGCTATGCAGCTTGAACATGCTTCATGCCGTCCTTCAGCGGGCCTAGTTGCACCCGCCGCCCTGCACTAATGGAGGCTGTTGTAGGCACCCTTGAATTCAGGGTCGTCCATGAAGAAATCCTTGCCAAGCTCCAGCGCTGCCCGGGCTCCGCTGCTGTTCCCCTTGCCATTCAAGTAATCGGCGTAGTGGATCAGGGCGTTCTTCATGAGCTTCTGCTGGTCCGGGGGCAGGCTCCCAATGCTCCCGGCACCGTCCAAGGCCGCCCGGTACTTTTTCAGGTCCTCGTCCCCTTCGCGCACCAAATTGCTTTGGTACTCGGTCAACGCCAGCATCAGCCACGCACCGGGGTTTTCCGGATAATAGCGCGTCATGGATTCAAAATACCGCTTGGCCTTGCTCATTTCCTTGGGACCCGCTTCATACAGGTTCATTCCACTCTCCTGGGCCATGGTATTCAGCTCCGCCCAGTAATCCTCGTAATTGTGGAAGAACTCCATGTTCTTGTCCTTCTTCCGGTATTTCTCGGCCCACTTCAAGGCATCCCGGTCGGCCTTCTTGTAGTCATCCATCTCCTGGTACTTCGGGATCTTGCTCATCTCGTAGAGGCACATGCTCATGTACAGGTATGGCAGCGGATCCTTCTTCGTTTTGTCGCTCTGCGTATAGCGCTCCGCCTTGAACAGGCAGTCTTCGTATTTCTCGTCCACGTATTTCACCAGTAAGTCATCGTACGGCTTGCTCTGGGCCCGGGCTGGCGCAGTTGCCAGGAAGGCCATGGCAAGAAGTGCATACAGGGGAGCAAGCAAAAGCCTTTTCATCATGGTGCAGGATTTGGTTCGTGCTTCTACGCAAGATCGATGCCGAAGGTATGCACGACGGCCGATGTACCAAGGGAAGCCGCACCAAGCGCTACTTTCGCGGGCCATGCGAATCGACATCCTCACCGCCCTGCCACGCCTGTTGGACAGCTATTTCAACGAGAGCATCCTGCAACGCGCCCAACAGAAAAAATTGGCCGAGGTTCTGGTGCATGACCTGCGCGACTTCTCCACCGACAAGCACCGGCGGGTGGACGACTACCCCTTCGGCGGAGGCGCCGGCATGGTGATGTCCATTGGGCCAGTCCACAAGGCCATCACATGGCTGAAGGACCAGCGCACCTACGATGAGGTGATCTACATGAGCCCCGATGGCGAATTACTGGACCAGCCCTTGGTGAACCGCATGAGTTCCCTGCGGAACCTCATCATCCTGTGCGGGCATTACAAGGGCGTGGATGAGCGCGTGCGCGAACATCTGATCGACCGCGAGATCAGCATTGGCAATTATGTGCTCAGCGGCGGGGAACTGCCCGCAGCTGTGCTCAGTGATGCGTTGATCCGCCTGCTGCCCGGGGTGCTCGGCGATGAAACGAGCGCCCTTTCGGACAGCTTTCAGGACGGATTGGTCGCTCCCCCGGCCTATACCAGGCCGGAAGCCTATGGGGAGTGGGCCGTGCCACCCGTGCTCCTTAGCGGCCACGCCGCCCGCATCGCGGAATGGCGCCACCAGCAAAGCCTTGAACGCACGCGCCAACGCCGACCGGGCTTGTTGGACGAAAAATGACCCCGGCCCTGAGCCATGCAGGGGAATTTGTGTAATATTGCGCCCCCAAACGGCGGGGTGACCGCCGATCAACTGCTGCGCACAATGGACAAGATCAAGCAACTCGAGAAGACCTGGGCCCCGGTGAAGAACCACGAGGATTTCAAGGCGGGTGACACCGTTACGGTGCATTACCGCATCAGCGAAGGCAACAAGGAAAGAACCCAGCAGTACCAAGGCGTCGTGGTGCAGCGCAAGGGCAGCGGAAACACTGCCACCTTCACGGTGCGCAAGATGAGCGGCTCCGTGGGCGTGGAACGGATCTTCCCGATCGCCTCCCCGTTCCTGGAGCTGATCGAAGTGAACAAACGCGGCGATGTGAACCGTGCGAGGATCTACTACATCCGCGAACGCCGGGGGAAGAGCGCCCGCATCAAGGAAAAGCGCATGGCCGTTGCCGCTTCGGAAACAGCCCAGCCCCAAGCAAAGGCCAAGAAGGCTGCAGCGGTGGAGTCCAAGTGATCAACACCCCCAACTTTTTCGGAAGGCCCCGCCTGTGCGGGGCCTTTCTGTTTGTACCTATGCCGTGAACAAACCGTAGCATCATCATGGGATTGATCTGGGGCCTCATCATCGGTGGCGTGGCGGGCTGGCTGGCCGGGCGCCTCATGAAGGGCCAAGGCTACGGCCTGGTGGTCAACATCATCCTCGGCTTGGCGGGCGGCCTCTTCGGCGGCTGGATATATGCCATCCTGGGCTTGGCCACCACCAATGCCATCGGCCAGTTGATCTGCGCAACGGCTGGCGCCGTTCTGCTCATTCTATTGGTGCGGGCATTGCGGAAATAAGTTCCTGTGGCTGGCGGCGAAAGTGGTGGTATTCGCCACATTTACGTGGCCCCCTCCCAGGTGCTTTCCCCACTGTGGCCTCCTCCATTCACCATAGTAGGGCCCGGCTGTGCCTCATCCACGGGGGCCGCGTGCGGTTGGCCTCTCAACGCCTCACCCCACCAGCTCCTTGTTCCGGTTGGGAATATCGTCCTTGCTGAAGGTCACTTTATCCTCTTCCTCCTTCAGTTTCATCACCAAGGCAAGGGCATCCGGCACCACGTCGCTGCACAGGGTGAGGAAACTGCCGGGTTTGGCCGTGGCGATGGCATGCCGGATTGCTTCCTCTTCCTTTTTAATGATCGTGTACTTCTTGCCGGGATCCACTTCCTTGATGCCCTTCACCATCAAGGCGATGATCTCATCGTCGCTCTTCCCGCGCAGGTTGCGGTCCTGACGGATGATGATCTCGTCGAACATCTTCGCACTGAGCCGCCCTAGGGTGACCGTATCCTCATCCCGGCGGTCGCCCACCCCGGCGATCACACCCACCTTCGGACTGTCGGGCACCTTGGCCAGGAAGCGGCCCAGGGCCTCAAAGCCGTGCGGGTTGTGCGCATAATCCACCACCACCTGGAAGTTCTTGAACTGGAACAGGTTGAGGCGGCCGGGAGTTTGTGCAGGAGAGGGCACGAAGGTGTTCAATGCTTCGCGCAGTTCTTCCACCTTCACCCCGCGCACATATGCCGCCAGCACGGCAGGCAGGATGTTCTGGATGTTGAAAACGGCCTTGCCTCCAAAGGTGAGCGGCACATTCACGGCCTTTTCAATGCGCAGCTTCCACTCACCCTTGCTGATGGTAATAAAGCCGTTTTCATAGATGGCCGCCAGGCCGCCCAGCTTGCAGTGCTGGCGGATCAACCGGTTGGATTCATCCAGGCTGAACAGGGCGATCTTGGCTTGGCACTGCTTGCGCATGGCCATCACCAGTTCATCATCGGCATTGAGGATGGCGTAGCCATCGTTGCGCACGCTGCGCGGTACGATGGCCTTTACTTGGGCGAGCTCCTCCACGGTATTGATGTCCTTCAGACCGAGATGGTCCGCTGCCACGTTCGTACAAATGCCCACGTCGCAACTCTCGAAGCCCAGGCCGCTGCGCAGCATGCCGCCGCGCGCAGTCTCCAGCACCGCCAGGTCTACCAGGGGATCCTTGAGCACGAACTGTGCGCTGATCGGCCCGGTGCAATCACCTTTCATCAGCATGCGGTTCATGATGTACACACCGTCCGTGCAGGTCATGCCCACCTTGTGCCCGTGGCTGCGCATGAGGTGCGCGATCAGGCGGGTGGTGGTGGTTTTTCCATTGGTGCCGGTAACGGCAATGATGGGGATGCGGCTCGGTGTTCCGGGCGGGAAGAGCATGTCCACCACGGGTTCCGCCACGTTGCGCCCCAAACCTTCCGTGGGGTCCAAATGCATTCGGAAGCCAGGTGCGGCGTTCACTTCCAGCACGGCACCGCACTCATTGAGGGGGCGTGTGATGTCGGTGGTCATGATATCGATGCCGCAGATGTCCAGGTCGATGATGCGCGAGATGCGCTCGGCCATGAAGATGTTGTAGGAATGCACCAGCTCCGTAACGTCCGTGGCCGTGCCACCCGTGCTGAGGTTGGCGGTGGCCTTCAAATACATGGTTTCACCCGCGGGCGGAATGCTGTCCGGGGTGAGGTTGCTGCGCTGGAGCAGGTCCAGGGTGTGCTGGTCAATGTCCACTTGGGTGAGCACCTTTTCATGTCCGTAGCCGCGGCGGGGGTCTTTATTGAGCTCTTCCACCAACTGGGTGATGGTGTGCTTGCCATCGCCCACAACGCAGGCAGGGGTCCGTTTGGCCGCGGCCACGAACTTGTGGTTGATCACCAGCAGGCGATGGTCCAGCCCTTTGATCTCCTTTTCCACCACCACGCTTCGGCTGATCTCCTTGGCCAGGGCCAACGCAGCTGTCGCTTCCTCCAAGTTCTTGATGCCAATGGTGGCCCCGCGCCCGTGGTTGCCGCCAATGGGTTTGATCACGCACGGGAACCCCACAGATTCCAATGCTGCAACGAGGCCTTCCTCCGTGCGCACCACCCGCCCTTTGGGCACCGGTATCTCATAGCTCTCCAGCAACTGCTTGGTCTCTTCCTTGTCGCAGGCGATCTCCACGCCGATGTTGCTGGTGCGGCTGGTGACCGTGGCCCGGATGCGCTTCTGGTGCACGCCATGGCCCAACTGCACCAAGCTTTGGCCGTTCAGGCGCAACCAGGGGATGCCCCGCCGGGCGGCCTCCTCCACAATGGAGCCGGTGCTGGGGCCGAGGCGCGTTTCCTCGCGCAGCTCGCGCATGCGCCGGATGTCCTCCTGAAGGTCGTACCCTTCACCGGCCACCAAGGCCTCCGCAATGCGCACCGAGGCACGTGCGGCATACAGGCCCACGGCTTCCTCAATGTAGCTGAACACCACGTTGTACACACCATGGTCACCGGTGGAGCGGGTCCGGCCGAAACCCGTGTCCATGCCGGCCAAGGTTTGGATCTCCAAGGCGATGTGCTCGATCACATGGCCCATCCAGGTGCCGCGCTGTACCCGCTCGAAAAAGCCGCCTTCGTGCTCTTCGCTGCACCGGTGTGAATACAGGGACGGAAGCAGGTCCTTCATGCGCTGGAAGAACCCCGGGATCTTGTCCGTGGGGCGCTCCTCCAGCCCCTCTATGTCCAACCGCATCACGATCAGGTGCTGCCGGTTGACAGACCAAAGATTGGGGCCGCGCATGGCCTTGAGTTCCAGGATACGCATGGGGAATGGGGGTTGATCGGCGGTCAATGTATGAAGAGGACGCTGTTGAACAAATTCGGCACCTCGCCGTACCACTGGACCGGGGCCTTTAAGTTTGCCCCGCTGCCCCGGCACAACCAATTCGGGTTGCAGCATCCGGGGGGGCCAAACACAGGCACATGGATATGACGCCCAAAGGAAGACTGATCGCCATCGGTGGTGCGGAGGATAAAGGGAACGGAAACGACAAGAACGGGACGGACGCCGGCACGTACATTGAATCCAGCATCCTGCGTAGGGTGGTGGATGAAATGGGCGGCCCTTCCGCGCGCATCGCGCTGATCACCACGGCAAGCTCCATACCCGATGAGGTGGCCCAGAACTATCGGGAAGCATTCGGCAAATTGGGGGTCGCCGACCTGGACGTTTTGGACATCCGCGAGCGGATGGATGTTGGACCGGAGATGGAAAAACGCTTGGAAGAAGCCGGTGGGGTAATGATCAGTGGCGGCAACCAATTGCGTTTGACCACCACCTTCGGCGGCACGGCCTTTCTGAAGATCCTCAAGCGGCGCTACCAGGAGGAAGAAGGCTTCGTGATCGCCGGCACCAGCGCCGGGGCCATGTGCATGAGCAGCACCATGATCTACCAAGGGCAAAGCGCCACCGGTCTGGTGAAGGGCGGCGTGAAGATGACCACCGGCCTGGGGTTCATCGCGGACGTGGTGATCGACACCCACTTCGTGAACAGGGGCCGCTTTAGCCGCCTCACACAATGCATCTCGGGCAACCCCACCGCCATCGGCATCGGATTGGGCGAAGACACCGGCGTGGTGGTGTCCGGAGGGGAACACTTGGAAACGATCGGCAGTGGCCAGGTCATGTTGTTTGACGGGCACGACATCAGCTATTCGGACCTCGCCGATGTGGAGGAAGGCGAGGTATTCAGCATCGAAGGCATGCGCATCCACATCATTTCCAAGGGCCATAGTTATTCGCTGCGCGACCGGATGTTCACTGGCAAGCCTGCCTCAAGGCGCCAGCCGGTGTAACGGGGCCACCACCAGCCCCTTCCATGGGGAGATCGTTCCACGGTCAGGTCACGGGCCGTGCATTCATCCCATCATCGCGCCGCCGCTACGCCTGTCAAAAGTGCAGATGCCGGAATTTGGCATTGTATTTCCATGGTGATGGAAAGCAATTCAAAAACTAATGAGCACCAAAGGCACGTTTCTGGGGATTGCAGCCGGATTGGCTGCCGGCATTGCGATCGGGATTCTACTGGCACCACGTTCGGGAAAGGAAACACGTGAACGGCTGAAAAAGAAAGGCCGGGAGGTGAAGGACGAGGTGGAAGACCTGCTGGACCACGGCTTCGAGCATTGGCGCAACACGCGAAACACCGTTGTTGAACGCGCCCACATGACCGCAGCCGACATCAAGGACTTCCTGGTTTTCATGGCTACCGAAGGCACCGACCTCAAGGAGCGGATCAAGCAGGACATTAAGGGCCGCCCGAGGGGTGGATCGGCCACGGCCGCCAGCGCGGACCAAGTGATCAACAATTGACCGGCAGCCCAGCACTTGGGAACACCATCGAGGCCGCCTTTGCAGTTGCTGCTTAGCTTTATGCCATGATCTCCGGAGCATCGTCAAAAGCTGGCAGTGGGCCTGGTGATCGGTCGGGGCAGGACCTCGACCTTGACGGATTTCTCGGATCAGCAGCAGCTGAAGCCAAGGGCTATTGGGAAGCACAAAAGCAGGTCATGTTGCTTTCCGTTTCCGAGCGGGTGGGCAGCGCCTTGGGCACTACGGTGGGCATGATGCTCTCAGCTTTTGCGGCTTTGACGGCGCTGCTCTTTGCCAATGGGGCCTTGGCCCTGTGGATCGGTGGGATGCTCGGTGGCACAGCTTGGGGTTTTTTAGTTGTAGGCGGCATCTACTTCATCCTGTTCCTGATCCTGCACTTTGTGGCACGTGACGCGATCCGCAAACGCATTACCCTGCTTTTCGTCAATACGATCCTGCGTGATGGGGAAGAGTGACGGCTTCACCAGCTTGGCCGAGTTGCACGCCGAAAAGGAACGCG
Organism: Flavobacteriales bacterium; assembly: GCA_023957375.1. Taxonomy (GTDB): domain Bacteria; phylum Bacteroidota; class Bacteroidia; order Flavobacteriales_F; family PHOS-HE28; genus PHOS-HE28. The sequence continues at coordinate 917,166 of JAMLHB010000001.1, forward strand.
TGACCTCGCTGCGCGACGGCCATGCAGCACGGCTCGAAGACCTTTATACCACCTTGCGTAGCGCCGAATTCCGGAAGAGGCTTGCCAAGGAGGCATTGGGGGATGCGATGAACGGCGTGCTTTCACACAGCATGCTGGGCACGATGATCGGGCGCGGCGGAGTGGCCGGTGGTTTGAGCTTGGCCATGCGTTCCGGCAGCGGCGGTTGGATGCGGCGCGCCGGGCTCTTCGCGCTGGGCTTAGTGGCCCCAGCCTTGATAGACCGGTTGCAGCACGTGCCCTTTGCGAAGATCGGTTCGGAAGTACGGGTGAGCCTTGACCGCCTGCGCAACCACCTCGATCAACGGCGTGCGGCAAGGGAACAAGACCTCCGGAACTGAACCAAGCCCATCTGCCCGTGAGCCCTCCCACCCCACCGATCCCGCCCCACGGCCGCATCACGGATCCATTGGCGCGTTATGTCCTGGTGCTTTTGGCGCTGATCGGCACAGTAGCGGTCCTGGCTCTGGCCAAAGACCTGTTCATCCTGTTGTTCGTGGCCGGCATCTTCACTTTCCTGCTGCTTCCGCTTTGCCAAGCCATGGAACGCAGGGGCATCCCCTTGTGGCTGGCGGCCACGCTGAGCTGCATCCTGCTGGTGCTTTTGTTTTTCGGCGTGCTGGCCTTCCTCGGCGCCCAGTATGCGCATTTCGGCCGGGACCTGCCCCGGCTTGAAGCTGCCCTGATGGGCAAGGTGGGTGAAGCACAGGCCTATCTTGAGGGCCGCTTCGCCATTTCGCAGGACCGGCAGGTGGATTGGCTTCAGGGCAAGCTCGCCGAGCTGGCCGAGCGGGGAGCCACCATGGCAGTCCAGCTTTTCGCCGCCACGGGTGCGGCATTCGCCACGGCGGTGATCATCCCGATCATCACCTTCTTCCTGCTGCTGATGAAGGGCCGCTTCCGCGAGTTCTTCTCCCGCCTGCGCACCAACCGAGACGGTGCCGTGCTGCGCGTAGTGGAGAACATTGCCCTGCTTTCCCGCAAGTGGATCAGGGGCGTGCTGATCGTCATGGTCTTCGTGGCCGTGCTGGATTCCATCGGATTCCTGGTGCTGGGCCTGGAATACGCCATCCTGCTCGGCACCACGGCGGCGCTGCTCAATGTGATCCCGTACCTCGGTCCCTGGCTGGGCGCCCTGATCCCCGTCGTGATCGCCTTGCTCACCAAGGATTCGGCCACGGCTGCCCTGGGCGTGGTGGCAGTGATCGCCGTAACGCAGTTCATGGACAACAATTTCATCACCCCCAAGGTGGTGGGCTCCAGCGTAAGCATCAATCCGCTCGCCAGCATGGTCGCCTTGATCGCCTGGGGAGCCTTGTGGGGGTTCATGGGCCTGATCCTCGCTATTCCCATCACCGGCATGATCAAGCTCGTGTTCGACGAAATACCCACGCTGAAACCCTGGGGTTACCTGCTTGGTGATGACAAGGCCCCGGCGAAGGTGCACTTGCGGGTGCCCCGCCTGCCATTCCGGCGGCGCAAAGCGCCCAAGGCCGATCCGGGCCAATGAACGGCGGGCCTCACAGCACCTGCAGCACCATACACTTCAAGTAGTGCGTCTCAGGAATGGACCAATGCACGGGATGGTCCGAGGGCTGTCCGCCCCTGTACACTTCGCGCAACTCGCGGTGTGCATCCTTGGCGGCATCGGCAATGGTTTGGCGGAACAAATCGGTCACCATGTGCTGTGAACAGGAGCAAGTGACCATGAATCCGCCCGGCGGCAGCATCTTGATGGCACGCAAGTTGATCTCCTTGTAACCCCTCAGGGCGCCGTCCAGCGCGGCACGGCTTTTGGCAAAAGCCGGCGGGTCCAACACCACCACATCCCACGGCCCTCCCGCCGCCGCCGGCGAGGACAGGAAGTCGAACACGTTTACGGCCTCGAAGCGGCACGTGCCCTCCAAGCCGTTCAACCGGGCATTGTGCCGGGCGAGCTCCACGGCATCGGCGCTGATATCCAGTCCAAGCACCTCACGAGCCCCGTACTTGGCCGCATGCAGGGCAAAGCCACCGGTATGGGTGAAGCAATCCAGCACCTTGGCTCCCCGTGCCATGTGTTCGAGGGCCGCATGGTTCAGCCGCTGGTCCAGGAAATGCCCGGTTTTCTGCCCTTCCGCCACATCCACGGCGAAGAGCAGGTCATTTTCACGTATCTCCAACCGTGTATCAAAAGCTTCGCCGATGAAGCCCTTCACCTGCGGCAGTCCCTCTTTTTCCCGCACGGGCACATCATTGCGTTCATAGATGCCGCGTGGCTGCACCACTTCGCGCAGTGCTTGCACCACTTCCGCCTTGAAGCGGTCCATGCCAAGTGCCAAGGTCTGCACCACCAGCACATCGTTGAACTTGTCCACCACCAAGGCCGGCAGCCCGTCGGCTTCACCGAACACCACCCGGCAGCTCGCCGGTTGGCCCATGCGTATGCGCAGGTCCCATGCTGCCTGCACCTTCCGCCTGAAAAAGCCCGCATCGATCGGCTCATCCAGGTCCTTGGTGAGCATACGCACCCGGATCTGCGACAGCGGGTTGAAGTAACCCTGCCCCAAAGGGCCGCGCTTCACGTCGAACACCTGCACCACATCACCGGGCGCCGGACGGCCGTCCATGCGCAGCACTTGATTGCCGTACACCCACGGGTGGCCCGAACGCACTCGTTGGCGCGTGTCATCGATGTAGAGCCGGTTGCGCATCTCGGGGCGCGAAGGTAGACCTGCGGCGGCGGCGCGATCGGGCCAACGGGGCCTACTCTACGGGCAACGGCGGATACAACAGCAGCATGAAGGCTAACTTTGGTCCTCGATGACCGCCCGCTCCCTCCTGCTCCCGGCCTGTTTGCTCACCCTATGGGCACATGCGCAAAACCGCCTTGATGCCGTGGTGGAAACCAAACGATTCCACGAACCTGGCAAGGGCGAACTGGTGGACGTGAACATCTCCGTCCTCGGCAGCACGGCAGTATGGGCCATGGACGACCGGGGATTTGTGCAGGCCAAGGTGGATGCGCTCATCACCGTGGGCCGCGATGGAGGCATCGTTGATTTCCGCAAAGTGCAGGTGGCCTCGCCCGAACGCTCGGATACGCTCCAAGGAGACTTCACCTTCCAGGAGCGCTTCCTGTTGAGCCCCGGGGCCTATGTTGTTACCGTAAGGCTCCACGATGCCAACTTGGCCGATACCGCCGGCACCTTCGTGGAACTGCCCTTGGTGGTGGCCGCCCGTAGCGGGGATGCCACGCTTTCCGACATCATGTTCACCCGGAAGCAACTGGATGGACGTGAAGTGGTGCCTTTCCCCGGTTCGTACTTTCCCGCTGAGGAAAACAGAATGGGCATTTATTCCGAAGCCTACGGAACCTTGGACCGCTTCGGAAGCCAAGGCCCCTTTCTGGGGGTCGCACAAATAGAGCATTACGAGGCCGGCGGCATCGTGGGCAACTTCAGGCACGTCCAGCGCCTCACCGCGGACACGGTGGTGCCCATGGCGCTGGAGTTCGGCATCGGCAAGCTCCCCACCGGCAACTACTTGCTGGCCGTTGAACTGCGGGACCGCAATGACTCGCTCGTGCAGCGCCGCACCCAGTTCTTCCAACGCAACAACCCCATTGTGCTGGACCCCGGGTCCATCATGGATGGGGCGCTAGGGCCCAATTTCACCGATGCGTTCACCGACGTGGACACCTTGGCCGAGTACCTCCTTTCCATGCGGCCCATTGCGGACGACCTGGAGCGGAAAATGATCGATGACCAAGCTAAGAACCGCAACCCCGGGGTGATGCGCCAAGTGATCTATGCGTTCTGGTACAACCGTGCCCCTACCGACCCCAAAAGTGCATGGGAGCGTTACCTGCAGGCGGTGCAGTACGCCAATAAACACTACGGTTGCCGCAATATGCGCGGCTTCCAGAGCGACCAGGGGTACATCTACCTCCGCTATGGGGCCCCGAACACCGTGGTGGACCGAAGGAATGAAACCGGCGTGGTACCCTACATGATCTGGCATTACTACCGGTCCGGCCGTTACTCGGACCGCCGCTTCGTCTTTTACCAACCTGAACGCTCCACCACGTGCTGGACCCTGCTGACTTCGGACATGCCCGGGGAGATCAACAACAGCCGGTGGCTGGACCAGATCGTGCCCGGCGCCTCCGATGGCGGCCTCAAGCGCGAGGAGGTGATGGAAAACTACAACAACCCGAGGTGACGCCCGCTGCCATCAAGGCCCAATGGTGCCTCCGCAGGGTGGATCGATCGGGTTCCCAGTAATTTCGGGCCGTGCCAACGGTATTGCCCATCGAACGCTTTCTGGAGGCCGGCGTGCCGGTGCTGGATGTACGCTCACCGGGTGAATTCACCCAGGGGCATATCCCGGGTGCGGTGAACCTTCCCTTGTTCAGCGATGGCGAACGGGCGGCGGTGGGCACACTTTACAAACAACAAGGCCGCGATGCCGCCATGTTGGAAGGTTTGCGCATCGTGGGTCCCAAACTGGCCACCCTGGTGGAGCAAGCCCGGTCCATCGCCCCCGGGGGGAAGGTGGCCGTGCATTGCTGGCGTGGCGGCGAACGCAGTGCCAGCGTGGCCTGGCTTCTTGAAAAAGCCGGGTATGTCAACGTGGCCACTTTGGCCCATGGCTACAAAGCCTTCCGCCACCACGTGCTCGCCTCCATCGGCCAACCTTGGAACCTGCAGGTCCTTGGGGGCTTCACCGGAACCGGGAAAACCCGTTTGCTTCAGCAGCTCCGCCAGCAAGGTGCGCAAGTGCTGGACCTGGAAGCCTTGGCGCGCCACAGGGGATCGGCCTTCGGTGGCATAGGGCAACCGGCACAACCATCCACCGAGCAGTTCGAAAACCTCATTTGGGCAGGGCTCCGCCACATGAACCTCGGCAGGCCCGTATGGGTGGAAGATGAAAGCCAACTGGTGGGCCACGCCAAAATACCCGATGCTTTCTTCCTACAGATGCGCAACGCCCCGTTGACCTTTGTGGACCTGCCCCTGACTGAGCGCGCAAGAAATTTGGTGGAGGACTACGGCTTCCTTCCCAAGGAGGAACTTGCAGCTGCGGTGCTGAGGATCCAGAAACGCCTTGGGCCGCAATGGACCAAGGCCGCCTTGGAGGCCTTGGACAATGACAACTTGGGGAAGGTGGCTGAGATCACCTTGGCCTATTACGACAAAACCTACCGCCGGGGCTTGGCCCACCGCCCCCCTGAGGGCATCCGCCGGATCCCCGCCACAAACCTGTCCGTGGCAGACCTGGCCCAACACATCCTTGAAGATGACCAATGAACAACCACCGCCTGTGCTCCTGACGCAATACAGCCATGGCGCTGGGTGCGGCTGCAAGATCGCGCCCAATGAACTGGAGAAGATCCTGAAGGGTGCCATAGGCAGCATGCCCGACCCCAAGCTGCTGGTGGGCTTCCAAACCCGTGATGATGCCGCCGTGTACGACATCGGCGACGGGCGGGCGGTGATCAGCACCACCGACTTTTTCATGCCCATTGTGGATGACGCCTTCGATTTCGGCCGCATTGCCGCCACCAACGCCCTGAGCGATGTGTATGCCATGGGCGGAAAGCCGCTGATGGCCGTGGCCATTCTCGGCTGGCCCTTGGAAAAGCTCGGTGCGCCACTGGCTGCCCGGGTTGTGGACGGCGGCCGGAAGGCTTGCCTTGATGCCGGTATTCCCCTGGCCGGCGGACACACCATTGATGCGCCGGAGCCTTTCTTCGGCTTGGCTGTCACCGGCGAAGTGGAGATCCGCCACCTGAAGCGCAACGACTCTGCCTGTGAGGGCGATGTGCTGCTGCTCACCAAACCCATTGGCGTCGGGGTCCTAAGTACTGCCAGAAAGCGGGGCATCCTCCGCCCTGAACACGGCGACATAGCGCGCGACCTGATGGTCGCCCCCAATGCGGTGGGCGCCATGCTGGGCCGCATGGAGGGAGTGCATGCCCTTACCGATGTGACCGGGTTCGGACTGCTGGGCCATTTACTTGAAATGTGCAAGGGCAGCGGCTTGGCCGCCACGATCAATTATGCCGATGTGCCCGTGATCCCCGAGAGTGCGGCATACGTCAAGCAGGGATGTTATGCGGACGGTGCCCTTCGAAATTGGAATAGCCTGGCACAACACGTCGAAGGAAAGTTGGGCATGGAACCGTTGTTGATCTTGAACGACCCACAAACCAGCGGAGGATTGCTCGTCGCCTGCAATCCTCTGTTTATGGATGAAATAACATCATTGGTCGAAAGTCAGGGTGGTCGTGCATCTATGATCGGAAGAATGCTTGGACCGGCAGATGAAAAATTCATTTCCGTGGAAATGCAATAATTGATGGAAATATTTGCAAATTCTTGGTATTGCGTTCAGAAACTCGCTTCGGTGAACTGTACTTTTGCTCCATAAACCTGAACTAATGGCAAAAAGACGCCTGAACGAGAAGAACATCGACCAACTTTTGGCGCATTACCGCAATGAACGTCGGCACCTTGTCTATCAATTGGACCTGGTGAAAGCCGCCATCGAAGATTTGAAACAGCAAAAGGTCAGTGGTGGATCCGGCACCGATGGAAAGGAAGCGACTGATGGGGTGAAGGAAGTGAAGGTGAAACGCGGGCCGGGACGCCCCAAAGGCAGCACGAACAAGGTGGCAGGCAAGCCTGGAAGGCCTAAAAAGCGCGAACGCAAGGAACGCGAGCTGAACGAATGGGACAAGATGGTGATCGACACGATCACCGACCGCGGGCTGCTGCTCCCCAAGGAGGACCTGTTGGATGCGGCGACTACCTGGGCGAAGGTTTACAAACCGCAATTGTCCAAACCGGAAGTGGAAACTTTTCTGACCCGTACGCTCCAAAAGCTTAGCGGCAAGAAGAAGCTGCTCGGCACCCACCACAGCGGACTGCGCCGCGGGTACCACTACGGATTGATCGACTGGTTCTTCCAAAGTAGCGGCAAGTTGCGCAAGCAGCATTACGACCGTTTGGTGCTGAAGCCCGCAACAGAACTGGAACCGGCGGAAGCCTAACCTTGCAAACATGACGAATGGCGGCCCTGGTGCCGCCATTCCTGTTTGCGGCCCAGTGGTTAACTTGGCCGTTACATTCCTCCGGCACATGAAGAATATCCTTGTCGCCCTTGAGCTGAGGGCCGATACAGCCCGGGTGCTCCGGCAGGCCACTGAACTGGCCGTTGCTTGCCATGCCAAGCTGTGGTTGTTGCATGTGGCCGACCCCGACCCCGACTTTGTGGGGTATGAAGCAGGCCCCCAATACATACGCGACATCCGGGCCGAGGCGCTGAAGGAAGAACGTGCCAAGCTCCATCAGATCATCTCCGACCTCACCCTCCAAAAGGTGGAAGCCCAGCCCATTATGGTGATGGGCTCTACGGCGGAAACCATCCTGGCCGAAGCCGAGCGGTTGAACGTGGACCTGATCGTGATGGGAACGCATGGACGGCGGGGCTTGGCCAAGGCGTTCTTGGGCAGCACCAGCGATGATGTGTTGCGCGCCAACCGGTTCAGTGTGCTGGTGGTGCCCACGCCCTCCGAAGGGTAGCGACCAGGGCGGAGAGCTCGGCCACATCATTTTCCCTCCCTTCCGGCCGGAAGGGAGGGGCTGCTTTTGAAAAGGGATGAAACACCACTTGCACAACGTCATTAAGCCATCAGCATTGGCGCTGGCCCTGCTAACGGCATCCGTTTCCACCGCACAATCCAGCGGCTTCGGGGCCGGCATCATCCTGGGGGAACCCACGGGCATTTCGGTCAAGGGCTGGGTCGGAAACGACCGTGCCATCGACGGTGCCGTGGCCTGGTCCGTCCGCGACCGGGCGTACCTCAGCCTGCATGCCGACCTCCTCTTCCACAACATGGAACTGATCAAGCTCGGCAAAGGACGCATGCCGCTATACTACGGCCCGGGTTTGCGCCTGCGCTCCTGGAACGGTGACCGTTATTGGGACCATGGGCGATGGCACCGGTACGATGGCAGCCGCACCAGCTTGGGCGTCCGGTTCCCCGTTGGGTTGGCCTATCTGCCGGACAAGGCTCCAGTGGACATCTTCCTGGAACTGGTGCCGGTGTTGGACCTGCTGCCCGGAACCTCCTTCGATGTCAGCGGGGCTATTGGCGTCCGCTACTGGTTCTGATGCGGCGTACGGGAGAGCGGTCCAGCCCCTTGTTCGCCGCCAACGGCCCCTTGTAGAGCAGGTAGTACACGCCGGCTGAAACGGTGCAACCGATGGCGGCCCCGGCCAGGATATCTTCGGTGAAATGCTGGGACAGGTACACCCGTGAGAAAGCCATCAGGGCGGCCAGCACGGCCAAGGCCATCGCCAGTGGCCTGCGGCCGATCACAACGGCCACTGCCGCACACATGCTATACGCCGCAGTGGCATGGCCGCTGGGGAAACTGAAATGCTGGTGCAGGTCCAGGCCGGAAACCAACTGCAGGCCCGGCATCTGCCCCAGGAACATCGAGGGCCGATCGAGGTCGAACACCGCGCGCTTGAGGAACTGGGTCAACAGAGCGCTCAGACCGGTGGACAGGCCCATCATCAGGGCCGCCCGCCAATTGGCCAGCAATAGCAACAAGGCTGCGGCCACGGCCACCCAGCCGTTGGCCATGGTGGTCAACACCAGGAACGTGCCATCCAGCAACGCACTGTGCCAACTGTTCATGGCCACGTGAAAGTGGAAGCGTCCCATTTGCCACAGCCCCGCCATGGCCGGCATGGCCAGCACCACGCTCACCAGCAGGAAATACCGAAGGCTCTTGTCACGCATGGCCCAAAGGTATTCGCATCCCCAGGCAGGCCATGGGCACAAAAAAAGCACCGGGACCGGTGCCTTTTTTCAATGGGGTGGGCAGCCTCAGGCGTTGTAGTAGCCTTTTGCCTTGGCCCGCTTGATGGCCTCGGCGATGCCCAACTTGGAGATCGTGCGCATGCCGGCAGCGCTCACCCGCAGGCTCACCGTACGGTTCTCTTCGGGGATGAAGTACTTGCGGTCCTGCAAATTGGGCACGAACGTGCGGCGGGTCTTGCGGTTGGAGTGGCTCACCTTGTTGCCCGTGACAACTTGCTTTCCGGTGATCTGGCAGATGCGTGACATGGCGTTGCGTTTTCGGGCTGCAAATGTAGGAAAAAGCTTGAATTTACGGTGAAAGGCCCATGTCGCCCACAAATCCCTTCGCCCTCGCGCGCCTCCGCCTTGCAGGGCCTTGGGTTACCCCTTCGTTCGTGGAGCCGAGATCAATTGTTTGCGCAGCATGTTCAGCGCGGCGGTCGCAGCCCGGCTGATCACCAGGTCGCGGGTACCCATGAACACGCCCCGCTCGCTCACCACCCCGTCCGGGCCTGCCACCGCTATCCAAACGGTGCCCACCGGTTTGTCCGGGGTACCTCCGTCAGGACCTGCGATACCCGTGGTGGAAACCGCCCAATCGCTCTTCAGGGCTGTGCGCACCCCCATGGCCATCTGTTCCGCAACCGGGCCGCTCACCACACCATTGAGTTCCAGCATATCGCGGGGGATGCCCAATTCAGCCATCTTCACCGCATTGGCATAGCTCACCACTCCGCCGATGTAGTAGGCCGAACTGCCGGGCACCGAAGTGATCAGGTGGCTGAGGAAACCACCTGTGCAGCTTTCGGCCAAAGAAAGGGTCTGACCAGATTCCCGCAGCAAGCCACCAACCACCTCTTCCAACTCGGTGCGACCTTCCCCGAAGATCAATTCCGGTATCAGGCGGTAAAGCGCTTCCACTTGCCGGTCCACCCTATTTCTGGTGAACGCCGCATCCTTCCCGGCATAACTGCTCAGGCGCAACCTTACCTGGCCCGGTGAAGGCAGGTAGGCCAGCCTGATGCCTTCCCCCTCCAATCCACTTTCCCAATCGGACAGCCGCTCGGCCAAGGGTGTTTCACCCATCCCTGTGGTGCGGATGGTGCGGTGCACTATGGCCGGCGGCCTGAACATGCCCTGCAAGCGCGGAAGCACACTCCCGTGCATGATCGCCTGCATCTCGTAGGGAACCCCTGGGAGGCTTGCGAACACGCGCCCATCCTTTTCAAACCACATGCCGCTGGCCGTACCGAGCAGATTGGGCAGCACAGTGCAGGACTCGGGCAGCATCGCTTGGGCCAGGTCCGCCGGCTGGATCCTCCCGGGATCGCGTCCCAACCGGCTGAAAAGTCCAACCACCCGTGCCTCCGCTTCAGGGTTGCGCACCAGGCGGGTGCCGAAGAATTCGCACAAGGCACGCTTGGTGACATCATCCTTGGTTGGCCCCAAACCGCCAGTAAGCAAAACGATATCCGTACGGGTGGTCCGCAACGCGTCCACAATGGTGGCTTGGTCGTCGCCCACCACACGGCCCAGCACGGTGCGGATGCCTGCCAATCCCAGTTCCTGCCCTATCCAGGCGGCATTGGTGTTGAGCACCTGCCCAATGAGCAATTCGTCGCCGATGCACAAGCATTCGGCGGTTACTTCCCTGATGGTGTCCATGGCGTTCGTCTTGCTGGCGCGGTCGTCTCTTCCCGTCAACCGTGCATTTCCGGCTGCGTGCCATAGCGCGCCACCACTTCAGCCTCATAGGCAAGGAATTTCTTCCAACGGCTATCCACGTCCACCCGGCCTCCGTATTGCCGGGCCAAGCCGATAAACGTGCTGTAGTGCCCTGCCTCGCTCTCCATCAATTCCCGGTAGAAGGTGCGCAGCTCTGCATCCTCCACCGTTTCCGACAACATCTTGAAGCGCTCGCAGCTTCTCGCCTCGATCATGGCGGAAAAGAGCAGCCGGTCCACTAAGCGCTCTTCCGTACTGCCGTCCTTGCGCACGAAAGCCAGCAACTCGTTCACGTAGTTGTCCTTCTTCTCCGGCTCCAATGCCCACCCACGGGCCTCAATGCGTTCCACCACCATGCCGAAGTGCGCCATTTCCTCCTGTGCGATCTGCAACAACTCCCTCACCAAGCTGGTCAAGCCGGGATTGCGCACGATGATAGCCAAGGCATTGCTGGCTGCTTTGTGCTCGCACCACGCATGATCGATCAGTAGGGTGCGGAGGTCTTGTGTGGCGAAGGCCGCCCAGCGGGGGTCGGTGGGGAGTTGGAGGTGAAGCATGGTCAATGGCAAAGGAAGGCAACCCCAGGCTGGCAGGCAACACCTACCGCTTTCCGGCTTAGTTGCACGGATGTAATCACCTCCAATGAAACAGGTGGGGGTAGCACGGCTCCTGCCACCAGCCGATGGAAAGGCATTTACCAACCGGATGGGAACGGCCTTGCTTGACAAAGCACTTTCAAAGATCATAATATTGCATTCATCGAATCCCGGGAAACATTCGTCGATAGGATTTGACCATTCGTTGAAAACCAAAGCCTCCCCAAGGAACTCGTTCAAAAACAACCGGAAGATGAAGACAACAATACCCCCCATTGTGCATCCAGGCTGCTCTGCCAAGGCTGTGCTTTGGTCGTTAGCCTTGCTGTTGGGCACGCCACAACTGGCACGATCACAGAGCTATTGTACCGCTGGTGCCAATACGCCTGGCGCCGCAGGCATCACCGAGGTGGTGTTCAATGAGATCAGCAACGCATCGGTGGCTACCCCGGCCTATTCGAATTTCACCGCACAAATCACCAACGTGGTGGTGGGCAATTCCTACCAGCTATCGGTGAAGGTGGTGGCCACCGGCACCTTATTTGGGAGCCCGACCAATACGGCCATGGCCTGGATCGACTGGAACCAGAACGGTACGTTCGAGGCCTCGGAAAGCTATGCCTTGGGCACCCTGAACGCCGGTCTTTTCGGCAGTGAAGCAGAGGGTTATACCAGTGCTTCGCCATTGAACATCACCGTACCCGGCACCGCATTGGGCGGCAACACCCGCATGCGGGTCCGGACACGGCGCGGCAGCGCGCCCTCCGCTTGCGGCAACATCAACCACAGCGAAGCGGAAGACTATACTGTGAACGTGATCGTGCCCGTCTATTGCAGCGGTACACCGGCACCGGGCCTGACCACTACCTCCACGGCCATTCCCTGCCCGGGCATTCCGTTCACCTTGGGCATGCAGAACAATTCCGCGGACCTGGGCCTCACTTACCAATGGCAAAGCAGCACTACCGGCTTGGCCGGCTCCTATGCAAACAACGGCTTGGGCACAGCTCCTACGCAAGTTACCAGTGCAACCGTGCCCACTTGGTACCGCGTGGTGGTCACGTGTTCCGGGCAGGACGGGATCAGTACGCCGGTAACCGTCTCACCAAGCCCGTTTGCCGCCGCCTGTTATTGTGCCGTCACTGCCAACAGCAATGATGCCACCGGGATCACCAGGGTACAATTGGGCACCATCGACAACAGCACGAGCTCGGCCCCGGCCTATAGCGATTTCAGCAACTTGACCACCGTGATGAACGCCGGTGACAGCTATCCCTTGACCGTAACGGCAAATGCCCCAGGGTTCACCCTGGCGTACATCACCGCCTGGATCGATTGGGACCACAGCGGGGTGTTCGATGCCTCAGAATCTTACGACTTGGGGCTCGTGTTGTTGGGTGAAGCCATTACCAGCAGCTCGCCGTTGGGCATTACCGTGCCACAGAACGCGGCTGGCGGCCCCACCATCATGCGGATCAGAGCGACCAATTCGACGGCCCCCAGTGCGTGCGGCAATAACGACAACAGCGAGGCGGAAGACTATATGCTCAACGTGATCCCGCCACACAACACGTGCAGTACCGCATTCCCGGTGCAATGCGGCCAGAGCTATCCGGGCAAAACCACGGGCGTAGCGCCCAGCATGCCCGGCAGCACATGCCCCTTCAACGGGCCGGCCAGCAGCGGCGGGCAGAACTGGTGGCTGTATACCGCCACCGGCGATAATGCGGTCACCTTCAGCACCTGCGGCAATGCCGACTTCGACACCCGCATCTCGGTGTTCAGTGGTGCAGATTGCGCCAGCCTGGCCTGCACGGCCATGAACGACGACAGCCCAGGCTGCGCCACCGGCAGTAGCGAGGTGACCATCAACACCACCACGGGAACCACCTACTGGATCGCGGTGCACGGTGCCGGTGCGCAAGAGGGATCGTACACATTGTCCGTATCCTGCGGTGCCGTTTGCCCACCCCAAGCCAATGACGTTTGTGCCAGTGCCACCTCCATAGCCAATCACCTGCGCGACGGCAGCAACACCCCGGCCACCTACACCAACGCCTGCGCCACCGTGGACGGCCCCACATCGGCCAGCGGAGCCATGCCCGTGAGCGGCGTGTGGTTCAACTTAAGCACCGGCGACTTCAGCCATGCCTTGCTCTCCGTTGTCGACCATGGATCCGATGCCCAATACAGCGCCACCACCTTGAATTTCGCCTTGTTCAGTGGTGCCTGCAATAACTTGGGGGCCGAAGATGAGGTGGCCGTCACCACTGATGCGGATGGGTTCAACATAGTCGACCTTGCGCCCAATTCCAACTACCTGCTGCTGGTGTACAACAACGGCAGCTCCGGCGTGGCGGGCACCTTCGGCCTGATGCTGGAGCACGCCGCACACAACGACGCCTCCATCGCCGCCCTGCTCTCCCCCGCCCCGGGCTTGCTCTGCGGCTCCACCATGGCCCCGGAGGTCACCCTGCTGAACAACGGTGACAACGACCTCACCAGCGTGCAGATCAACTACGGACTGAGCGGCGGACCGGTGCACACCTACAACTGGACGGGCAACCTGGCCTACGGCCAATCGGTGAACGTCACCCTGCCCACCGTGCCCACCGTCTCCGGAACCGGCCAAACCCTGGCCGTGTCCACCAGCATGCCCAACGGAGTGGCCGACGACATGCCCGCCAACGACAGCCAAAGCATCCTCGTCGACGTGAGCGGAGAACCCGTAGTGCTCAAGATCAAAACGGACAATGACGCCAGCTTCTTCTACTGGGAGATCTACGACCAGGCTTTCAGCATAGTGGCCACCGGAGGGTACTACCCCTTGGCCAACAACCTGTACAGCGAGAACCTCTGCCTGTCCACCGACAACGGCAACTGCTACAGCCTGGCCCTGTACGACGACAATGGCGACGGCCTGTGCTGCAACAACGGCAACGGATTCTGGGAGCTGCGCACCACCTCCGGGCGATTGCTGCTGCGCGACCTCTTCGACGGCAGCATCGACGGCTACTCCTCACCCTCCGGGTCCACGCAGACGCCCAGCTACGGCAGCGGCCACAACTTCTGCCTGCCCGCAGGGCCCTCGCGCATCATGGCCAACGAGTGCGGCGTGTTTACCAACGGCATGTACGACAAGGTCTACAGCAACAAGGTGACCGGTGCCACCCAGTACCAGTTCGAGTTCAGCAACCCCGACGCCGGCTACATGCGCCGCATCGCACGCCCGCACAACTACGTGGTGTTCTACGAGATGGTCTCCAGCCCATTAGTGCCCGGCGTAGTGTACTTCACCCGCGTGCGCACCAATGAGGCAGGCCCCTTGGCCAGCGCACACTGGGGATCGGGCTGCGACCTCGGCTTGGGCATCGCCCAGGTGGTGCAGTGCACCCAGCTGATCCAGGCACCCGCCTATGGCCACTCCTGCAACGAGACCCGCAGCTTCAACGCACCCTACAACTACCTCTATGCCAGACCCGTGACCGGCGCCACCACCTACACCTTCAAGGTCACCGGTGACGACGGCAACTACAACAGCGGCATCGAGTTCGTGCGCAGCACGTACATCCTGGCACTGGGCTGGGGTACTGACGAGGCACCGGCGCTCCAGGACCAGAGCACCTACCAGGTGCAGGTGCGGGTGACGGTGAACGGCATTGAGGGCACCTACTGCGGCAACGTGTGCAATGTCACCATCGACAACAGCCCGAATTTGGGGATACGCTTGACGCAGACCGAAGGGCAGCCTGAGTTCAACCTCTGGCCGAACCCCAACAACGGGCAGCACCTGAACGTGGCCCTGAGCGGCTTGGACAGCGGGCTCACCACCGCCGATGTGCTCCTGGTGGACCTCACCGGCCGCATGGTCATTGGCACCCAACTACCTGTTGCAGGCGGTGCGGTCAACAGCTTGATCGAGCTGGGCAATGCCGCCAACGGCACCTACCTGCTGCAGATCATCGTCGGTGGCAAGACATGGACCAAGCACGTGGTGGTCAGCAAATAGTTGCCCTACTCCACTAAGCCACAGGGCCGCCCGGCGGGCGGCCCTGTGTGCTGGGGCGATGTACCGAGTTGTCAATGGGGATGGCGGGGAGATTCTATCACGGCCGAAGGCCCCATTCAAGAAATAGGGTCGTTCGGCCATTGGGCCCGGAAGAGCGGAATTGCAAGACTCCCAAGCTCAATCCACTACCGAACCTAATTGCCAACTCACCCCGTCCCATGGCCGCAATAGGGAAAAAAACAGGAACAATTGCCTTTTCATTTCAGCTTACCTACTTTGCGCCGATGAAATCCAACATCTAAAACCCACCCAGATGAGACCACGCAAGACCCTTCCCCCATGGACCAAGCCAATTTTTGCGGCTGTCTTCCTCCTTTTCGGTTTCATGGCACAGGCGCAGCAATGCCCCAACATGGCGGCCAACGTAGGAGACCCCTGCGATGACAACAGGCCATACACCACCAACGACGTGGTGATCATGAATAGCGGCGGTTGCATGTGCCTTGGGGCCGATATGATACCCACCTCCGTGGATATCCGTCTGGTGCCCAGTGCCCAACCGAACAAGCTGGACTTGCAGATCATGCTGCATTCGACGGAAGTATTCGGGGGGGTATTGAGCGCCTTGACGGTTACCATCCGGTATGATGCCTCAGCCGGTGCGGCCTTGGGCGGCGGCGTTGAATTCTGCCCGGCCTGGCCCCTTGACCCGGAAGCCGTGGTCACCAACAGTGGCATGGCCTACCGCACGTACAACGGGTTCGGGTTGACGCGACTGGACACAGATCCGGGCCCATTTGATGATGAAGGATGCGGGGCCACACTCCCTGTGGAAACATGGTTCACCGTATCGACAATTCCCTACTCGGCGCCGAACTGCGTGACATTCACGTTGGGCAATGATGCCTTCACAGGAGCCAATAACAGAGATTTCTATCTATCAATGAACGGCTGGGATCGCACAGGCAATGTTATCGGCGGCCCTGTGCAAGTAGGCCCCTGTAGCGTGGATTGTGCCGGTGTGCCGGGCGGTACAGCCTATCTGGACAACTGCAACCAGTGCGTTGGTGGTACCACGGGGAATGTGCCTTGCACCCAGGACTGCAACGGCGACTGGGGTGGAACGGCTTCCCTTGACAATTGCGGCACCTGCGCAGGCGGAAATACCGGCGTAACGCCTTGCACCCAGGACTGCAACGGCGACTGGGGCGGAACGGCTTCCGTTGATAATTGCGGTACCTGCGCAGGCGGAAACACCGGCGTAACACCTTGCACCCAGGACTGCAACGGCGACTGGGGCGGAACCGCTTCCGTTGATAATTGCGGTACCTGCGCAGGCGGAAACACCGGCGTGGTACCCTGTGCACAGGACTGCAACGGCGACTGGGGCGGAACGGCTTCCGTTGACAATTGCGGCACCTGCGCGGGCGGAAACACCGGCGTAACGCCTTGCACCCAGGACTGCAACGGCGACTGGGGCGGAACGGCTTCCGTTGATAATTGCGGTACCTGCGCAGGCGGAAACACCGGCGTAACGCCTTGCACCCAGGACTGCAACGGCGACTGGGGCGGAACGGCTTCCGTTGACAATTGCGGCACCTGCGCAGGCGGAAACACCGGCGTAACACCTTGCACCCAGGACTGCAACGGCGACTGGGGCGGAACGGCTTCCGTTGACAATTGCGGCACCTGCGCAGGCGGAAACACCGGCGTAACGCCTTGCACCCAGGACTGCAACGGTGATTGGGGCGGAACCGCCTACATGGACAACTGCGCAACCTGCGTGGGTGGCAACACCGGGCTGGAACCCTGCGTGAGCGACTGCAACGGAGTGCCCGGCGGATCCGCTTTCGTGGACAACTGCGGCACCTGCGTGGGCGGCGACACCGGACTGGAAGCCTGCGTGCAGGACTGCAACGGCGACTGGGGCGGAACGGCTTCCCTTGACAACTGCGGCACCTGCACCGGTGGCAACACCGGCGTAACACCTTGCACCCAGGACTGCAACGGTGATTGGGGCGGAACCGCTTACATGGACAACTGCGCAACCTGCGTGGGTGGCAACACCGGGCTGGAACCCTGCGTGAGCGACTGCAACGGAGTGCCCGGCGGATCCGCTTTCGTGGACAACTGCGGCACCTGCGTGGGCGGCGACACCGGACTGGAAGCCTGCGTGCAGGACTGCAACGGCGACTGGGGCGGAACGGCTTCCCTTGACAACTGCGGCACCTGCACCGGTGGCAACACCGGCGTAACACCTTGCACCCAGGACTGCAACGGTGATTGGGGCGGAACCGCTTACATGGACAACTGCGCAACCTGCGTGGGTGGCAACACCGGGCTGGAACCCTGCGTGAGCGACTGCAACGGAGTGCCCGGCGGATCCGCTTTCGTGGACAACTGCGGCACCTGCGTGGGCGGCGACACCGGACTGGAAGCCTGCGTGCAGGACTGCAACGGCGACTGGGGCGGAACGGCTTCCCTTGACAACTGCGGCACCTGCACCGGTGGCAACACCGGCGTAACACCTTGCACCCAGGACTGCAACGGTGATTGGGGCGGAACCGCTTACATGGACAACTGCGCAACCTGCGTGGGTGGCAACACCGGGCTGGAACCCTGCGTGAGCGACTGCAACGGAGTGCCCGGCGGATCCGCTTTCGTGGACAACTGCGGCACCTGCGTGGGCGGCGACACCGGACTGGAAGCCTGCGTGCAGGACTGCAACGGCGACTGGGGCGGAACGGCTTCCCTTGACAACTGCGGCACCTGCACCGGTGGCAACACCGGCGTAACACCTTGCACCCAGGACTGCAACGGTGATTGGGGCGGAACCGCTTACATGGACAACTGCGCAACCTGCGTGGGTGGCAACACCGGGCTGGAACCCTGCGTGAGCGACTGCAACGGAGTGCCCGGCGGATCCGCTTTCGTGGACAACTGCGGCACCTGCGTGGGCGGCGACACCGGACTGGAAGCCTGCGTGCAGGACTGCAACGGCGACTGGGGCGGAACGGCTTCCCTTGACAACTGCGGCACCTGCACCGGTGGCAACACCGGCGTAACACCTTGCACCCAGGACTGCAACGGTGATTGGGGCGGAACCGCTTACATGGACAACTGCGCAACCTGCGTGGGTGGCAACACCGGGCTGGAACCCTGCGTGAGCGACTGCAACGGAGTGCCCGGCGGATCCGCTTTCGTGGACAACTGCGGCACCTGCGTGGGCGGCGACACCGGACTGGAAGCCTGCGTGCAGGACTGCAACGGCGACTGGGGCGGAACGGCTTCCCTTGACAACTGCGGCACCTGCACCGGTGGCAACACCGGCGTAACACCTTGCACCCAGGACTGCAACGGTGATTGGGGCGGAACCGCCTACATGGACAACTGCGCAACCTGCGTGGGTGGCAACACCGGGCTGGAACCCTGCTCGGGGCCTTGCACCGGCAACGAAGTAGTGGTCGTGATCCATGCTGATGGCCAAGCCGACCAGCTGAGCTGGGTGATCACCAACGACGGCGGTACCACCATCGCATCGGGCGCTCTTTCTGCAGGTCAAAACAACAGTACGGTCAGCACCACGGCCTGCTTGGGAACCACGAATGACCCGGCCTGTTACGGCTTCCGCCTGATGGACAGCTTTGGCGACGGCATCTCCAACGGTGGGTGGGAACTGAAAACCACCAGTGGCAGGCTCTTGTTGCAGGATGCCTTCGCCTCCGGTGCAGTTTCCCCCGCATCGCCATCCGCAACCGCCGCGTATGGCAGCAGCCACAGCTTCTGCCTGCCTGAAGGACCGGCCAGGATCAAGCCCACCTCGTGCGGCATCTTCACCTATGGCTATTATGGACAGGTGTTTGCCACCAAGGTGGTCGGCGCCACCCAGTACCAGTTCGAGTTCAGCGATCCCGATGCGGGTTATGTGCGCCGGATCGCACGTCCGCACGAATGGGTGGGCTTCCATGAAATGACGACCAAGCCGTTGGTACCTGGTGTAGTGTACTTTGCCCGCGTGCGCACCGACCGCGATGGCCCCTTGGCCAGCGCACACTTCGGCGCGGGCTGCGAACTGGGCATGGGCATTGCGCAGACCGTGCTTTGCACCCAGCTGATCGAGGCACCCAGTTACGGCCACTCCTGCAACGAGACACGCATCTTCAACCACCCGTACAGCTTTATCTATGCAAAGCCGGTGGGTGCAGCGACCTCGTACACGTTCTGGATCACCGGTGATGGAGGGCTTTACGACCATGAGTTCACCCGCAGCACCTACATCCTCCACCTCGGTTGGAGTGCAGCGGAGGCTCCCCCCTTGGTAAACGGAAGCACGTACCAAGTGCGTGTGAAAGTGGCCGCCAGCGGCGTTGAAGGGACTTATTGTGGCAACACCTGCGACATCACCATCAACAACAGCCCGGTGTTTGGCGAAATGGCGGTGCCGACCATGGGGAATGCCACCTTGTGGCCCAACCCTGCGCGTGACGGACAGGTGAACCTGAGCATTGACGGCATTCAGGACCTTGACCAACAAATCACCGTGGACGTGCAGGATATCTACGGCAAACAGGTGTTTGCCCAGGAATTCGGCAACAGCGGTGATCGCTTCAGCACCATCCTGCAACTTCCCAAGGACATCGCCACCGGCGTGTACATGGTGAACATCACCGTGAACGGTGAGCACAGCGTGCAGCGGCTTAGCATCATCAAGTAACCAACGACCCATACTAAACGAAGGGGCCGCCTCAAAAGGGCGGCCCCTTTGTGTTGTATCCAACCGCTCTGCGAGGCGATGTTGCTGTGTGCCGGGGAATCCGGTGCACCAGTACTGGATCCATGTACTGCATGGGTTCGGTCCAAGGTTAGGCGCTGCTGCAAACCCTTTACAGGCACTGGCCGTGTGTTATGCGATGGTTGTGAAGGCTGCTTCGGATCTACCCTATGCGTCCCCACGCAGAGGTACCAGGTCCGCCTTATACCATCTTGAATTGCAAATCAGGCCAAAAGATGCGCGGCAAATTCTTCGCAGGACGATCCGGGGGACCTGTGGCGTAGCCATAGCTACGGCGCTGGGCACCCGGAGAAGTAATGCGGAAAAGGAGCAAGCAGATTGGACTAATTTGTGGTTCAAGCTGGTATTACAACCATCATCATGCATAGGCCAGTTCAACAGCGCTGGAGAGCTACCGGCCGATGCACACCCATCGACCGAGATGAACGAGGAAAGCCCCTGCAGACGCGGCCGTCACCACGGCACGGGCACTGCAAGCCCTTCCCGGATGAGCGCAGCCCCGTGGCCACCAGAGGCACCGTGCACTACATGCAGGTCCGTTCGCCGAGCGCCCGCCCAGACCTGATGCGCAATGGGCCACATCCCTCTGCCGTGAACAACCATCTCCATCCGTGCTTCCCCAACCCGGCGACATCATCGGCGGTCACTTCACCCACCCGAAGAACAAGCTGAGCGATCAAAACGGCCCCAACGACACATACCGCAAAAGCTTCATGGTTGAACTTGCCGCTTATCCGGGAACCAGCCCGTCCTAATACCGACACCAAGGACTATCGCATCAACTGCACCGTACGTGTCCACAACGGTACGCCTTCATGGCTGCCCCGCAGCATATAGCTGGCATCTGCCAAACCCGCAAGGTGAACGGAAACCTCAACTGCCCCGATCGGCCATTTCACCGTGCGAACGACCTGCCCCTGCATGTCGAACAGCTCAACGACCTGTTCCACCCGGCTAGGCACTTCGGTACGGACCTGCACTGATGAACTGGCGGGTTGGGGAAAAACGGATGGTCCAAACCCTTCCGGGCCGGATAGCCCAGTAACGACCACTTGAAGAGGCTCTGAATAGAGCGTGCAAGGGTCACCAAATGACGCAAGCACTTGGTACATTCCGTCGATCACGGGCTCAAAGCTCATTCCCGTTGCTCCGGTTATGGCCACACCACCCAGGTACCATTGCCAAGAATCCGCAGCGGTGCTTGTCAGTGTTGCTCCGTCAAAGTCGATCTCTGGATCGGGCATGGGGCAGGCATCCACGACCTTCTTGACCAGGTTGTGCTCAACATCGGTCACGTACAACTCACCCGCTGCATCCTGCCCAAATCCTGAAAATCCATATACATCGGTTTGCAAGAGCGTGTCCACATCGAAGTTTTCGCCGAAGGATAAAAAGTCGCCGTTGCAATAATCGGTGAAGATGTATTTGCCAAACAGGTGCGGGAAGCGCGTTCCCCGGTACACATACCCTCCGATGACCGAGCACCATCCCTGCTGGCCGTGATCAAATGCCGCCACGGGTTCCACAAAAGGGCCCAACGCGGCGCAACCGCTCTGGTTGACACCTGGCGTGGGGATATAGGCTTCCCGGCAGCGCCAACCGAAATTGGGGCCGTTGTTGTTCCCGGCTGGCCAAAAATCAACCTCCTCCCACTGGTTTTGGCCCACGTCACCGATCCAAAGGTCACCGGCAAGGGCGTCGAAGCTGAACCGCCACGGGTTTCTCAAGCCGCTGGCCCACACCTCGGGCAGCGCCCCAGCGGTAGCTACAAAGGGATTGTCCGGTGGAATGGCATAGGTGTCGGTGTGCTGGGAAACATCGATCCTGATCATCTTGCCCAAGGCCGCGCCCAAGTTTTGCGCGTTGCCTTGCGGATCGTTCTGATCGCCACCATCCCCAAAACCGCAATAGAGGTAACCGTCGGGGCCGAATTGCAGGCATCCCCCATTGTGGTTGGTGAATGGTTGTGGCACAGTGTATAGGACCACTTCGCTGGATGCATCAGCCACGTTGGGGTCGGCACTGACTTGAAAGCGCGAGATGCGACTGACACCAGGTCCGCTGCCGTGGGTGTAGTAGACGTAGAAGTAGCCGTTGTCCGCATAACCAGGGTCGAACGCAAGGCCGAGCAGGCCCTGTTCATTGGAGGCGCTCTGCACCAGCGGGGTGATGTTCAAGAACGGTACCGGCAGCACTTGCATGCTATCCGCAACGATCCGGATGGTTCCTTGCCGCAACACAACGAACAGCCGTTCATCGCCGGCATGGGTGGCAAATACCGGCTTGCTCAGCCCCGTCGCCCACGTGTGCAGAGCGATGCGGACGGGATTCTGTTGCGCCGGAACCAACAACGGCAATGAAAGCAGGAGTATGAGGATCGCCTTTTTCATGGTAGCCGGATTTTTGTTTGAAGGTGCGAAAATTAACCGCTTGGTGCATCACTCGCGCCCCGCCCGCACCGGCCTTGAACAACCATCGGCCCGGCCATGGGCCGCGAAGTTAAATTTGCAGCCCTTTTTCAGTCCATGGGCCAATCAGAGGAAATCGCCAAGCGGCGCACGTTTGCCATCATCAGCCACCCGGATGCCGGGAAAACCACCCTTACGGAAAAATTCCTCCTGTATGGGGGGGCCATCCAAACCGCCGGGGCGGTAAAAAGCAACAAGATCCGCAAGGGTGCCACGAGCGACTTCATGGACATCGAGCGGCAACGAGGCATCTCGGTCACCACATCGGTGATGACCTTTGAATACCAAGGGGTGCTGATCAACCTGCTGGACACACCGGGCCACAAGGATTTTGCGGAAGACACCTACCGCACCCTTACCGCCGTGGACAGCGTGGTGCTGGTAATCGATTCCACCAAGGGCGTGGAACCCCAGACGGAGCGCCTGATGGAAGTGTGCCGCATGCGCAACACCCCGGTGATCGTCTTCATCAACAAACTGGACCTCGAAGGACTCGACCCTTTCTCCCTGCTGGACGAACTGGAAGAGAAGCTGAGCATCAAGGTGCGCCCGCTCAGTTGGCCCATTGGCGTGGGCGCAACTTTCAAAGGGGTATATGACCTGTACGACCAGGACCTCAAGCTCTTCGAGTCCATCAAAACCAAAAAAGAAGCGTCCGTGGTGCAGGTGGACAGCTTGCAGGATCCGCAGTTGGAGCAGCTGCTTGGCGGCGACCTGGCCCGGGAATTGCGCAACGAGGTGGAATTGGTGAACGGCGTGTACGACCCCTTGGACCTCGGGGCGTACCGCTCCGGCCATCTAGCCCCGGTGTTCTTTGGAAGCGCCTTCAACAACTTCGGCGTGCGCGAGGTGTTGGAAACCTTCGTGCGCATCGCTCCCCCACCGGGCCCGCGTGAAACGGACCAGGGCATGGTTCAACCCCAGGACCGCGGGTTCAGCGGGTTTGTGTTCAAGATCCACGCAAACCTGGACCCCAACCACCGCGACCGTGTGGCGTTCCTGCGCATCTGTTCCGGAGAGTTCAAGCGCAACACCTTTTACCACCACGTACGGTTGGGCAAACAATTGCGCTTCGCCAATCCCACGGCCTTTCTGGCGGCCCAAAAGACACTGGTTGACCAGGCCTGGCCCGGCGACGTGATCGGCCTGTTCGACACGGGCAACTTCAAGATCGGCGACACCCTCACCGATGGCGCCAACTTCAACTTCCGCGGCATCCCCTCCTTCTCGCCCGAGCTCTTCCGCGAGCTGGTCAACCTGGACCCGATGAAGAGCAAGCAAATGGAGAAGGGCATCCGGCAGCTCACCGAGGAAGGAGTCGCACAACTCTTTACCCAGCAGCCGGGCAACAAGAAGATCGTGGGGTGCGTGGGCGAACTGCAATTCGACGTGATCCGCTACCGCCTGGAGCATGAGTATGGCGCCGCTTGTTCCTTCCAGGCCATCCAAGCGCACAAGGCGTGTTGGATCACCAGCGACGATGAAGGCGCACTGGATGCGTTCATCCGCATCAAATCCACACAGATCGTGCGGGACAAGGACGACAACCCCGTCTTTATGGCTCCCTCCGCGTACATGCTCGACCTGGAGCGCCGGAACAACCCGGAGATCATCTTCCACCTGACCAACGAATTCAAGACCGTACAGGTTTAGGTCCGGCACGAGGATTGCCCATCGCCGCGCACATCGGTGTTGAAAAGCGTAAAACGATCGTTAAGCCGGGCACCATGGCCCCACACCCCCCAATACATTTGGACCTATGAAGAACAACGTTCTCCTTGCCGCTTTCCTCGGTTGTGCAGCCGCCGTTTCCGCCCAGCAGCCCCAGCGCATGCAGTTCACCATCGAAGGCACGGCCAACGACACGATCTACTTGGCCAACTACTTCGGCAACAAGCTCTACTATGCCGACACCACCGTGGCCAATGCCAAAGGAGTGGCCGTCTTCAACAAGGCGGCCGGATACAAGGCGGGCGTATACGCCGTGGTGGTGCCGGGGCCCAAATACTTCGAGTTCCTTGCAGGGGAGCCGGTGGTGGAAATGAAGAGCGATACGGCTGCCCTCAATGAGCATCTGACCGTGGAGCGCTCGTTGGAAAACCAACTGTTCCAAGGCTATGTCCGATTCCTCGGCGAGAAGAAGCAGGAGGCCGAGAAACTGCGGCAGAAGATGGAAGCCACGGCGGACCCCATTGCCAAAGGCGCAATAAAGGAACGGTTGAAGGGCTTGGATTCGGCCATGATAAACTACCAGAAAGAACTGGTGGCCAACAACCCGAACACCCTTGCGGGCTACATCGTGAAGATGAGCATGGCACCGGCCAATACCGAGGTGTACAAGGCAGATGGCACCTTGGACAGCGCGGCCAGCTATTACAGTTACAGGCACCATTTTTGGGACAATACCGACCTGAAGGATCCGCGCAACCTGAGGATCCCGGTGTTCCAGAACCGTTTCGACGAGTACATCGGCAAGGTGATCCCGCAGATCCCGGATACCATCAACCACTACGCCGACGACCTGATCAACCGCATGGACGACGGGGGCGACCTCTTCAAGTTCGCCGTCAACGGCATCACCTACAAGTACGAAACCAGCGACGTGATGGGCATGGACGCCGTTTTCGTGCACATGGCCAAGACCTATTACTGCGACAACGGCGACCGCAAGGGACGCGCCAACTGGATGTCCGCCGAGAAGCTGGAAAAGCTGTGCGAAAGGGCAAAAAAGGAAGCACCGTTGATCATCGGGGCGCAGGCCAGGGACATTATTCTGACGGATACCACCGAAGCCAATTGGGTCAGCATGTACAAGATGCCCGAGCGGTATGTGTTCATCATCTTTTGGGATCCGCACTGCGGCCACTGCAAGAAGGTGCTCCCCACGATCCATGAAGACTGGAAGGCGAAGTTGAAACCGCTGGGCGTGGGAGTCTACGCCGTTGCCAAGGCCACCGACAGCACCCTGTTCAACGACTGGAAGGCGTTCATCAAGACCAACGACCTGGACTGGACCAACGTGGGCCTGACCTGGCATGTGTTCAAAGAAGCCAAAACCGCATCTTGGAAATTCATCCCCAAGTACACCACCATCGAGAGCCTGAACTATGCCGACACTTGGGATGTGTACAGCACACCCCGCTTTTTCCTGGTGGACCAGGACCGCAAGATCGTGGCCAAGCAGTTGGACGTGGACCAGATGGTGGAATTAGTGAAGGCTTTGGACAAGCGGAACCCACCAATGAAATAGCCTTGTCAAACGCGGGCCGTACGTTGCCGCAGCCAATGATCGGCCAAAACCAGGCAGACCATGGCCTCCACAATGGGCACTGCGCGCGGCACCACGCACGGGTCGTGCCGCCCCCGCCCTTCCAGCACCACGGCACGGCCATCACGTCCCACACTGTCCTGCGGTTTCATCAAGGTGCTCACGGGTTTGAAAGCCACGTCAAAGAGCAGGTCCTCCCCATTGCTGATGCCGCCCTGTACACCACCGCTGCGGTTGGTGGCCATGCCAATGGCGCCCGCTTTCAGGACATAGGGATCATTGTGTTCCGACCCGCGCAATGAAATGGCGTCGAACCCGCTGCCAAACTGCACGCCTTTTACCGCATTGATGCTGAACAATGCCTTGCCCAGGTCGGCGTGCAGCTTGTCGAACACGGGCTCGCCCAAGCCGGCCGGCACTCCCCGGGCCACGCAGGAGATCCTGCCCCCTAGTGTATCCCCTTCGGCCCGCGCCTCTTCGATCACTGCAACCATGCGGGCCGCTGTGTTCTCATCGGGGCAGCGCACGTCGTTTCGGTAAACCAGGTCCAACTTCAGTTCCCTGTACGGCCTTACGAGACGTTCCGCACCAACTTGGCTTACCCAACCATTTACGGTAATGTCAGCGGTTGCCAGCAATTGGCGGGCGATGGCGCCCGCAGCCACGCGCACGGCCGTTTCGCGCGCACTGGCCCTTCCCCCGCCCCGATGGTCCCTCAATCCGAACTTCTGTTCCCAGGTCAGGTCCGCGTGGCCCGGGCGGAAAGCATCCTTCAGATGGTCATAATCAGCACCGCGTGCATCCTTGTTCCTGATGATGAACGCGATGGGCGTGCCCAAGGTGGCTCCGCCGAACACGCCGCTGAGGAACTCCACCGTGTCGCTCTCCTGCCGTGCGGTCCCCAACGGCGTGCTGCCAGGGCGGCGGCGGTCCAGCTCCGCCTGCACGGCCGCCAAGTCCAGCTTCAGCCCGGCCGGGCAGCCGTCCACCACACCACCAATGGCCGCGCCATGGCTTTCCCCGAAGCTGGTGAGCCGAAAGAGCGTTCCGAAGCTGTTGCCCGCCATGCCGCGAAGGTACAGGTGGACACCGCCGTTGCACGGGTTGTTTCTTTGCACCCACACCGCACACCATGCACGGCCCGGTTCTTCCAAACGGCGCCTTGAGCGAGGCATCGGTCCTGTTGCTCCATGCGGTGAGCGATGTGGACTGTGACGTGCTGCGCGCAGCACGCATCCGCCCATCGCATGCAAACTGGCTGCACGCACCGTGGTATCCAGCCCATCGCGGCGGCGCAATTACTGTTGGGCGCACCATCTGGTTCACGCCGGGCTGGTTCGACCCAATGGGGTTGGGCGATGGAAGTCTGCGCTCCACGCACGCTTGGTTGCTGCACCTGGCCCATGAAGTGGGCCATCTGGCGCAGGCCCGGCGGTTTGGCCCCGGCTTATTGGGAAAGGCCCGCTATGTGGCCGCCTTCACCAGGCAATATGCCTGGCGGGCCCTGCTGCTGAGATGGCCGGTGCACGATGGCAGCCCGTTGGAACAGGAAGCTGAAGAGGGTAGGCAGGTGTTGCTACGGATCACAGCGGAGCTTGGGGAACAGCATCCGTTGATATTGGCCGTACACGAAGGCGATGCCGGCGGCGTATGCCAATGGTGCACCCTCCATGCGACGAAGCTGGCCAGATAACCCTGCACAGGTTGAGGTCACCGGGCGATGACCACGTGCTGCACCGCTCCTTTTCCCAGCGCGCGGAGCACATATGCACCCGGGGCCACGTCGGAAACATCCAATTGAGCCCTTGTGCCTTTCGACGACCAGGTGCGCACTACCCGGCCATCACCGGAAAGCAGCACCAGTTCACCGGTTCCCATGCCCTCCACATGCAGCACGGTGGACGCAGGGTTGGGCCACGCACGCACCACCTTCGGGCCAGCCACCGCCGCCCCCCCGGTAACAATGTCCTCCGGGTCGTAATGGAAACGCACCACTGTGTTCACCCCGCCCAAGGTGGTGATTTGGAGAACAGGCTGATCCATGCCCGTTGCGATCCATTTGTATTCCACGGTTTCCGGCTCAGGCACGGAGAAGCCCATGTTCAACTGGTCGATGTGAACGGTGTCCGTGCGCAGGATGCGGGATTTGACCCGGAGCACCTCGAAGGTGTCGGTCGGCAGATAGAGCGTACCCCACCCGTCCACTTCGTTGTACCGTATTTGGTCTTGCCCGAAGTAGCCCAACAGCGGCACGGAAACCTGGAAGTGGCTGATGGATGTATCCTGGTCACCGAAATTCAGCGGGAAGCGGTAGATCCAGTCCACGGGGTTGCGTTGGGTGGAGGTGGGCAGGCCGTTGAGGTTGGCCCCGAACCCGACGTTGCGGAAGCCTTCCGAATTGTTCTTGTAGTAATCGAACAGGTTGCTCAGCGAGAATCCCTGCATGCCGATGTTCGCGCCACGCATGGCAAAGTTGGCCTTGTGTTCCGGGTAGAGCAGGGAGTTGTTGAAAAAGAGCTGGTAGGCCAGCGGCGTGCTCCCCACCGTCACCATGGTGTCCGCCCCCTCCGTCCCGGGCTCCAGCGCACTGAAATCCCAGGTGTGGTCCGCACCGGTGGTCGCTGCGTCGGCCGTGGTGGTGGTATTGCTGTATCGCACGGTATCCCCGGCGGAAGGCATGTCCGCCTGGGTAATGGTGATCTGGGTGAACGCAGCCGTTCCGCATGCGGACAGGAGCAAAGCCAAAGGGGTGCGAAGGGATTTCATGGAGCCAAAGTAGTGCACGGTCAGAAGCGCGCAATCCCGAGGCGGGAAAGCGCCCTGCTCTTTCGGCACGGGATCGGACGGGGGCCGGTTAACTTTGCGCGGATGAGGACGCTCTCCCTGCTTATATGCCTGTTGTTCGCGTGCACCCTGTGGGCTCAATCCAAGCCGGACCGCAAGCTGGTGCAATTCAGCGGAGTAGTGGTTACCGGCGACAGCCTGGAACCGGTGCCGTTCGCCAGCATCCTCACCAAGGGCAGCTACCGGGGCACCATCAGTGATGTGTATGGCTACTTCAGTTTCGTGGCGCAAACGGGTGACACTGTTGAATTCGCAGCCGTGGGGTTCAAGCGCGGGAGCTATACGATCCCCGATTCCCTGGACGGGAACAAGTATTCGATGATCCACGTGCTGATGCCTGACACGGTGTTGCTGCGGCCGCTCGAAGTCTATCCGTGGCCCAGCAAGGAGCAATTCCGCGAGGCGTTCATGGCCTTGGACCTCACCGAAAGCGAGTACCAGCGCACCCTGCGGCACCTGAACAGCGCCGAAGCGATCCAGCGCATGGAGAACCTGCCGCCCGATGCAGGACTGGCCGCACATTACCAAAGTGCGTTGGACAATACCCGCATCTACAATCAGGGCATGGCGCCCACGGTAAACTTGTTCAACCCCATCGCCTGGGCGCAGTTCATCCAAGCGTGGCGCACCGGCAAGCTTAAGCGGCAGTAGCCGGAAAGGCACCGGGGTACCCGGGCAGTACCCCGTTGACCTTTGGCGGCACGTGCATTCCTTTGCGCAACCATGGCAGATCCACGGGATACCTTTCTGGAAAACATCGCCGTCACCGGCTGGGCGGCCAAAGGCAAGGCCTTGGCCAAGGTGGACGGATTGGTGGTCTTCATCACCGGTGCGGTGCCCGGTGACGTGGTGGACCTGCGCATCACCCGGAAGAAGAAAAGCCACGCTGAAGCGGAAATGGTCCGCTTGGTGCGGCCCTCACCGGATCGCACGGTACCCTTCTGCAAGCACTTCGGCACGTGTGGCGGTTGCACTTGGCAACACCTCTCCTACCCGGCCCAACTCGTTTTCAAGCGCCAAGAGGCCATCGACAACCTGGAGCGGCTCGGCGGCCTGCAGCTGCCCGAGGTACCGCCTGCCCTGGCCTCCCCGGAAGACCGGTTCTACCGCAACAAGCTGGAGTACTCGTTCAGCGCACAGCGCTGGTTCAGCAAGGAAGAACTCGAAAGCGGGGAGCACTTCACGGACCGCCGGGCCTTGGGGTTCCACTTGCCGGGCCGCTTCGACAAGGTGCTGGATATTTCCGAATGCTGGATGCAACCTGCCCCGAGCGATGCCATCCGGAACTTCATCCGCGCGTACAGCGCCAGCCACGGCCTAAGCCATTATGACATCCGGCGGCACGAAGGCTGGCTGCGCACGCTCACCATCCGCACCACCACCACCGGCGAAACCATGGTACTGCTGGCCTTCGGCCATGAACAGCGGGAAAACCGGGAACTCCTGCTGCACGCCCTGCTGGCGGAATTCCCCGGCATCACCTCCCTGCTCTGGTGCATCAACCCGAAGAAAAACGACACCATCTGGGACTTGGAGATCCATACCTTCCACGGCCGCGATCATGTTGTTGAGCAGCTGCCGGACGAAGGCTTCGCGCCCCTGCAGTTCCGCATCGGCGCCAAGAGCTTCTTCCAGGTGAACCCGCGACAGACCTTGGCCATGTACCAGTTGGTGCGCGAACTGGCCGGACTGAAAGGTGGCGAACACGTGTATGACCTGTACTGTGGCGCAGGCACCATCTCCCTCTTCCTTGCGAGGCATTGTGCGCGGGTGACCGGTGCCGAGATCGTGCCCGATGCCGTAAAGGACGCCCAGGCCAATGCGGCGCTCAACGCCATCGGCAATGTGGCATTCAAAGCAGGCGACCTGAAGGACCTGCTGGACGCCGCCTTCGTGGCGCGCCACGGCAAGCCCGATGTGTTGGTGACCGACCCGCCGCGCGCGGGCATGCACGAGGCGGTGGTGGCAAGGATCCTGGAGATGGCCCCGCCCGTGGTGGTCTATGTGAGCTGCAACCCGGCCACCCAGGCCCGTGACCTTGGCTTGTTGAAACAGGATTACCGCATCACCCACATCCAACCGTTGGACATGTTTCCCCAAACGGCGCACGTGGAAAACGTGGTGCGGCTGGAGCGTATCGGTTGATCACCGAGGCAGGGGTATCCGTATCTTCACCTATTATCGGCCGATCCACCGATCGGCACCTTTCAACCTTGGCATGAAAATTGGCGGAAATGCACTGATAATCCACGGAAAGATGAACAAGTTGCATGTCCCACCGGTCCGCCTGGCCTGGATCCCGTTGATGCTCATCATGGCAAGTTCCGCGCTTGCGCAGGAAAACGGTGACGGCTGGCCCCTGGTATTCACTTCAGGCACGGACCAAGTGCAGGTCTTCAAGCCGCAGCCTGAATCCTTTGATGGAACCAGCTTTACTGCACGGGCCGCTGTGGCGCTGCAACGCAGCGGTGACAACACACCGGTTTTCGGGGCTATCTGGGGCAACGGGGTATTGGCCGTGGACCGGAGCAACCGCATGGGCACGCTCACCTCGTTCAAAGTGACCGATGCGCGCTTCCCGGGCATCACGGACGCTGCGGAGGTCGCCCGGATAAAGGACATGCTGTCAGCAGGCATCCTTGCTCATGCAGCTCCGGTCGCCATGGATTGGATGGTGGCAGCCCTGGAGGAGGAAAAGCTTAGCACCGCCTCTTATGACAATGCGCCTCCGGCGATCATTTACAAGGATAAGCCGGCCATCCTGCTGTACATCGATGGCGACCCCATCTATGAGCCAGTGAAATCCAATGCAACAAACGCGGACCCGGTATATGCCCAGGCGGCGCCCCAATTGGAACGCATTGTAAACTCGCCTTTCCTGGTCGTGCGGCCGAAGGGCGGCGATAATTGGCTCTACGGTTCAGGCACTTGGTTCTCTGCACGCAACATCCAGGGACCTTGGGCCTACCAAAAGAAAGCCCCCGACTACTTGGATGCTTTGGCCAAGCAAGTGGACACCGCCAAGGCGACCCCACGCACGGACGGCATCATCCCTGAAGTGGTGGTGAGCACCAAGCCCGCCGTGCTGCTGGACGTGAACGGCGCCCCACAGATGCAGCCCTATGACAACAGTTCATTGATGTACGTGACCAACACGGACAAGGACCTGTTCATGTACATTCCCACACAGGAATACTACTTCCTGGCCTCAGGCCGCTGGTACGCCACCAAAGACCTCCGGAACGGGCCTTGGCGCTATGTGGCGCCGGAAGACCTGCCTGCGGATTTCGCCCAGGTACCCGAGGGATCGGCCAAGGACGGTATTCTGGCGCACGTGGCCGGAACCCCCGCTGCACGGGAAGCGGTACGCGATGCCAGCATTCCCCAAACCGCCCAAGTGGACCGCCGCTCCGCCACGGTGAACGCGACCTACGACGGAGCCCCGAAGTTTGAACGGATCGCGGGCACCTCTGTGTATTCGGCGCGTAATGCGAGCACAACGGTGCTGTTGATCAACGGATCGTACCATGTGTGCGACAATGCGGTGTGGTACGAAGGCAGCACGCCGGACGGTCCCTGGACGGTGAGCACCCAAGTGCCTGCGGAAGTGAACCAGATCCCCCCGTCCGACCCGGCCTACCGGGTGCGCTACGTGTATATCTATGACTACACGCCCGACGTGGTATACATCGGCTACACGCCCGGCTACCTGGGCAGCTACGTGCAGTCCGGCGTAGTGATCTACGGTACCGGCTATTACTACGACCCGTGGCGGGGGGCCTACTGGTACCCGCGCCCGTACACCTGGGGGTTCAACATGTATTACAATCCATGGTACGGCTGGGGGTTCGGGGCCGCCTGGGGATATAGCTGGTTCTATCCTTCGTGGAACTACTACGGCTACTACCGCCCCTACTCCTGGGGTTGGTGGGGGCCATACGGCTATTGCCCGTCCTGGTATGGCCATTGGTACAAACCCGACCATCACGGGAACGGATATTATTACGGTCATCGCCCAGGCATGTCGGGCAGCAGCGGAAACGGCCGTTCCATAGGCAACGCCATCGCGGCCAACCGCACCGACCTGTACAACAACCACCGGGTACCCGGCGTTACCGCAGCCCAGGCAGCGCGCCCCGCGCAAGACCGGAATACAGGCCAAGTGCAGCGCCCTGCCACAGGCTTGGCAGACAGGAACAACGCCACCATGAAGCCCATGCAGGGCGATTACTTCACCGATAGCAAGGGCAACATTTACCGGACCGAGAACGGACGCACGGAACAGCTGTATGAAGGGCGCTGGAATGCCGTGCCCGCCCAGGTACCCGGCGGGAAAACGCCGCTGCCCAATGGGACCTTGGACCGCTCCGGCAACCTTCAACGGGAAGCCCAGCCGCAAACGGCCCCACCGGTACAACGGGACAATACGCTGCCTGGCCGGGAGAGGCCGGGCGTTCCACAGCAAGTGCCGGGTACAAACCGCAACGACAACCCTTGGATCATTCAACAGGAACGGTCACGCGGGGAACAGCGCGTCAATGACTTCAGGGGCTACGAGGAGCAGCGGCGGAACATCATGCGGCAACCCGAGGCACCGCGCACCTCCCCGGCGCCATCCAGGCCAGCTGCACCGCAGATGCGCACACCCTCCCCGTCGATCAGCAGGCCTGCCTCGCCAGGTGGTGGTGGAGGAAGCGCTCCGACCCGCAGGCCTCGGTAACCCGCCGTTCAGGTCTTTTGGGACCGCGGAGACCGGCGCATCACCATTTTTGCCTGCTCGCACAGCAGCGGAAAATGGATACGGCAGTGGTGATCCTCAACTGGAACGGTCGACGTTGGCTGGATCAGTTCCTGCCCGTTGTTGTGGCCCACAGTGCGGCAGATGCCCGGGTGATCGTGGCCGACAATGGGAGTACGGATGATTCCATCGCTTGGGTGCACAAGCACCAACCGGGTGTGGAAGTGATCGCCATGCCGGAGAACCAAGGCTTTGCGGGCGGTTACAACGCTGCGTTGGAGCAGGTGAATGCGAAGTATTTCATCCTGCTGAACTCCGATGTGGAGGTTACCCCCGGTTGGATCGGGGCCTTGCGCAGCCACATGGAACAACGCCCCCGCATGGCGGCTTGCCAGCCCAAGATGCTCAGCTTTGACCACCGGGGCCGGTTTGAACATGCAGGGGCTGCCGGTGGATTCATCGACCGCAACGGCTACCCGTTCTGCCGCGGCCGCATTTTCGACATCACGGAGGAGGATCGCGGCCAGTACGACAATGACCGCGAGGTGTTCTGGGCGACCGGCGCCTGCCTGATGATCCGCGCAGAAGCATTCCGCGAGGCCGGTGGTTTTGATGCGCGCCTGTTTGCCCACATGGAAGAGATCGACCTGTGTTGGAATTTGCGCCGCCGAGGCTGGACGATCGGCTACACGGCCTCGGCCACGGCCTTCCACGTTGGTGGCGGGGCATTGGGCTACGGGCATCCGCGCAAAACCTTCCTGAACTTCCGCAACAGCCTGGCGGTGCTCACCAAGCACCTGCGGTCGCGCTGGATCTTCGCACGCATCCTCCACCGCCTGGTGCTCGATGGATTTGCCGCACTGAAGTTCCTGCTGGAAGGCCATGCAGCCCACGCTTGGCAAGTGTTCCGCGCGCACGGCCAATTCTACTGCTGGTTGCCCGCCCTGCTCCGCGACCGCAGGGAACTGGAACGCGTTGCGCATAACACCGATCTTACCGGCATGTACCACCGCAGCATCGCCTTCGACCGCTACATCAAGGGTTGGCGCACCTTCGGCCAGTTGGATGCACGCGCCTTCGATCAGGCTTGGCGGCGCAGGAGGTGATCCACCGCCAAGCGGTAGCCCTCCATGCCAAAACCGCTGATCACCCCGGCACAGTGCACGGCGGTGAGCGAGCGAAGGCGGAAATCCTCCCTGCCATGAAGGTTGCTCAAATGCACCTCCACCACGGGCACCTTCAACATCGCCAAGGCGTCGCGGAGGGCGACACTGGTGTGGGTGTAACCGCCGGGGTTCAGCACCACCCCCTGGCTTTCCACATCCGCTGCGCGCAAGGCCTCGATCAACTCCCCCTCGTGGTTGCTTTGGAACAGTTCAAACCGGTGGTCCGGCCAGGCCTGCTGCAACTCATGCACCAGATCGGGGAAGGCGAGCGTGCCGTACACCTCCGGTTCGCGTGTGCCCACGAGGTCCAGGTTGGGTCCGTTGATGATGCGTATCAGCATGGCGATGCGCAAAAATGGGCATTGCGGCGGATCTGTGGCGTGTGCCCGTGCCGGAACTTTGCCGCATGAAGTGGGATCATGCCCTGACGGGATTCCGCACCTACCTTAAATTGGAACGGGCATTGAGCGCCCGCACCGTGGAGGCTTACCTGCGCGATGTGGGCAAGCTCCGTGCCTATGCCGAAGCGCAACAACCCGCCATCGCCCCGCAGGCCTTACAGCTGGAAGATCTGCAGGCCTTTGTGGCCGCCCAAGCCAAGCAGGGCTTGATGGCCACCAGCCAAGCGCGCCTCTTGAGCGCGGTACGGATGTTCCACAAAAGCCTGCTGATCGATGGGCAGATCAGTGCCGACCCCTCCGAACTGCTGGAGAGCCCGCGTACCGGCAGGCACCTGCCCGACTTTCTCTCCGTGGAGGAGATCGACGCCATGGTACAGGCCATCGACATGGCCAGGCCGCTTGCCCACCGGGACCGTGCCATGCTGGAAACCCTGTACGGCTGCGGATTGCGCGTGAGCGAGCTCTGCGGATTGCACATCAGCAAACTGCATTTCGAGGAGGGGTTTATCCGCGTGGTGGGCAAGGGCGACAAGGAGCGTTTAGTGCCCATCGGGCCGGAGGCCATGCACCAAATAGGCATTTACCGCACTGCGGAGCGGATCCACTTGCCCGCACAACCCAAAGCTGCGGATGTGCTTTTCCTCAACGCACGCGGAGGCGCCCTTTCGCGTGTTTCCGTATTCAAGCTGGTGAAGGCGTTGGCCGCCAAAGCGGGGATCCGCAAGGCGATCAGCCCCCACACCTTCCGCCATTCCTTCGCCACGCACTTGGTGGAGGGTGGCGCCGATCTGCGCGCGGTGCAGGAAATGCTGGGGCACGCCAGCATCACCACCACCGAGATCTACACCCATCTGGACCGCGAGTACCTGCGCAGCAACATCATGCGCTTCCATCCGCGCGCCAAGGCTGTCCGCTAACGAACCACCACGAACGGGGTGCGTGCACCCTGGCCACCGCCCTGTGGGCGTGCCAACAACGTGTAGGTGCCCGCCGCCAAGGCCGATATATCCACTTCCACCGTGCCGCCCTGGTCCACGTTCCTGTACACCTGCATTTCAATGCCCCCTTGGATGTTGTACACCGTGTATTGCAACAGGCCCTGCATGCGGGCCGCCGAAACCTGCAACCGCTCCGAGGCTGGCACCGGGAACACCCGCAGCACGGTACTTGTGGGCTCTGCTTCGGCCACGCCCACGAAGGTGCCTTTGCCGAATGCATACTGACCGCGCCGCAGCACGTCCAGGGTGATGTAGCCTGACCCATTGGTCAGCGGCCCCGCGCTCACGGTCTGGTCCGCATAGATCTCCCATGGAGCGGACGCATCCGGCCGATAGAGCAGCATGACCCCCGTTTCGTCCGTTCCCAAGAGATCATGGTCCAGTGAGCTTGGGGATTGTCCCGCATAGGTCAGGCGGCCTTGCAGCTGGGTTCCTTCGGGCCAGAGGCCATCCACGATCCAGTAATGTGAACCACTGATCTCGTCGATACCGGTGCCCAGATCCTCCTCTGGCGCGGCCCAGATATGCTCGAAACGGACCAGTGCGGTATCGGGCAGTTGCACCACGTACATCTGGAAATCGACCCGGGGTTGCGATTGTGGCGCGGTGGTGCCAGGCACCAGGGTGCGTTCAAAGTCCATCCGCGCTTGGTTAAGCCGGTTATGCCCGTTGAGCACCGCCATCACCGGTTCAAAATCGCAGGCCAGCGCCAGCTCGGTGTACTCTCCACCCACCGTCATCCGGTATTCCTGCTGTTGCCCTTGAGCCCCCACCAAGGTGATGTCCAACGGCACCTGCTGGTGGAACACCGTGGTGCCGCGCAGCTTTTGCCTCACCTGCAGATCAACGCTCCATTCGGCCCCGCTCGGCTGGGAGGACATGTTCTGTACCACGAATACGGAAAACCCCGGTGCGAAAACCTGGTCGGTAAAAAAGGGGTGCAGGTCGTAACCCGTGGCGGTCTCCAGGGCATCGCGGAACCCGGCAGCATCCAAGGTGGAGTACGCATGGGCGGCCTGTACTGCCTGCAAGCCTTGGCTGAACAGCGTATCGCCGAGGTAGCCGCGCAGGTTGTGCATCACGGCAGCACCTTTGTAGTAGGTGGTAAGGCCATAGATGTACGGATCGGGCATGGGCGACAGGGGCTGGAACCCGCCGTCCTGGATGTGCGCATTCTTCAGCACATAAAGCTGGTTGTCCTTTACGGCATTCACGAAGGCAGCAGGCCCCCCCAACCATTCCTCCACCAAGTGACCGCTGTACTCGGCCGGGCCTTCCTTCAGCCACATGTCCTGCTGGGTGCGCGGGGTCACCATGTCGCCCCACCAGTGGTGGCCCAGCTCATGGGTGAGCAGTGCCCTGTTCTGCGGCACGCTTTGCGAAGGCATGAAATCCGGGTAGGCAATGTTGGTGGGTATCTCCAAGGCGCCATCGGTGGTGAGCACGTAGCCCACGCGTTGCCACCCATAGGGTCCGTACCAGTGCTGGCAGGCGTCGATGGCGGCGCCCACGTCCACCATTTTAGCCGCCATGGCCGCCAGCTTGTTCGGCTTGGCCGTGAGGCGCACCGGAACATCACCGTATGCCCCGGTGTGCACATAGTTGCTATCGCGGTAGTCCGCCACCGCAATGGCCGAGAGGTGCGTGGGGATGGGCTGGTCCAGGGCAAAGGAGCGTATCACGGTATCGCCGCCCAATTGCACCTCGCCCAGGAAATCACCCTGGCCATGGGCGCGGAAGGTGCCAGCACTCTTCACATGGTAGGTGTAGGTGGCACGTTCCACGAATGAATCGAAGCAGGGGTACCACACCTTGCCGAAATTGGGCGGAATGGAGGCGATGCCGATGCCGAGGTTGTAGATGTAGCCGCTTTCGAAATAGAACCCGCCCCAGTCCGGGTCGCGGTGCGGATGGCCGTGGTAGTATACGGTAAGCTCGGCGGTATCCCCTACTGTCGGCGGCGCAGGGAAGTTCACGCGCAAGTGCATGGTGTCCTGGCTGAAGGCGAGTGGACCTTCGGATGAAATGACCGAATCCACTTGCAGGTCCCACAGCTCAAAGCGGATGAACGACTGATTGGCCATCAAGGGAACAAAGCGCACGGTGGTGGCGGCCTTCAACTGTTGCCCGGCATAATCGGTAACGTCGATGGCGATGTCGTAATGCAAGATGTCGAAGGTGTCACTGCGGGCGATGATGTCGTCGATCAGGGCGCGTTGGGCGGGGGTGGGCGCGGCAGGCGCGGAAGGATGGTTGCGGAAGTAGTGGCAGCCGTATTGGAAGGGTTGGGCGTGTGCTCCAGCTACGGCCATCACCACGGCAGAAAAGGCGATCAAGTAGTTCTTCCGCATGGCGGAACAGGTTTGTTGGATGCCCCGAAACTACACCAAGCGCACATGCCGACTCCTGTGCCTTCTTATTGGCGGTGCGCCCAACCCATCCAACGGGAATCCAGACCGGGATTGCCATTGTGCTGAACGGCTGGCCAATGCCCGCGGCCTTGGCCTTCTCCGCAAATTGGTATCTTCAGCCAAAATCGGACACGGTAATCCCTTTGAAGAAATGCTCTGCCCCGAATGCCAAGCCAAGAACAAAACCTCCACTGTTTACCTGCGCGGCAGCACCCTCACTGACCTGGGCTATTCGGCCTCCGCACCGGGCCCAGGCGGGCCGCACCTGCACGACCCCAACGTACTATCCGAGGCCTTTGAGTGCACCAACGGCCACCGCTTCAAGCGCGAAACGCGCAAACCCTGCCCCAAGTGCAGCTATGGCCATGGGGAACCGGTGTTCACCATCCTTACGCCCCGGGCCAAATTCCAGCCGGGGGTAACCGAGTGAGGGCCACATCCGCCTGCCAGGCCTAGCGGAAGCTCCCTTCCTTGCCGGGCTGGGCGGCCATCCCGGCGTAGCGGAGCTTCAGCTTTTCAACCGGCGCTGAAAACTTTATCCACCCCGGGGTGCTGTTCCCCTGCACCAAAGCTGGCAGGATTGACGATATTTGTGGGTACAATGGGCATCCTTCGGCCTTCCGCCTGCAAAATCGGTTTGCGCGCCCTTAGGCGTGCAGCATTGGGTACGACCTTGTGCATGGCTTTCGCAGCACCTGCGCAGGTGACCATTTTCGCGGAGAACATGGGTACTCCCTCGAGCACCACCTCGGTGAACGCGTACACGGGTTGGCAGAATGGCGCACCAATCGCTTTTTCCTCCACGGTCAATACGGATGTGCGCACTTCGAATGCCTCAAGTGGCTACACCGGGGCTTCGGGCGGGGGGAACGTGTTCATGGGCACCTCAAGCGGGAATTTCAAGGACTACATTATCGCAGGAATAAATTCCAACGGTTATAGCAGCCTGACGCTCTCCTTCGGATTGAGGAGAGATGCCAATCCGGCGAATTCGTTGAACGTTTCCGTGAGCACGGACGGGATTACCTACACGGCCCTTTCCTTCACGGATGTGCCAAGCATCAACACGTGGGCCTTGGTAACGGCCACTGGTGCGATACCATCAACAGCAACCTTGTGGATCAAGTTTGACAAGAACAGTACCGCACAATACCGGATCGATGACATCAAGCTCACCGGGATCATCTCCGGCCCGATGGTGAACTTCACTGCGGCAACGAGCTCTGCCTCCGAGGGGGCGGGCACAGCCGCGGTAAACCTCTCGATCAGCCCGGCCACCGTGGCCGCGGGTACCATCACCATCACCATCGGGGGCGGCAGTACGGCCACTTATGGAGCGGGCAACGATTACACCACCACGCCGGCGGGCCCCACCACCATCACCATCAGCGTGCCTTCAGGCGCCACTGCGGCCAGTTTCACCATCAACCTTATTGACGATGCCGTGGATGAAGGAGCGGACGAAACCATTGACTTCAGCATCACAGGCACCACCGGCGGCATCTCCATCGGGGCAGCCTCCACGCACCAGTTCACCATTGTGGAAAACGATTATGTGCCCAAGGTGAGCTTCGGCACCACCAGTATCAGTGCGCTGGAAGGGGGCGGCGCACAGACCTTCAACATCAATTTCTCCATGCCCCATCCAAGCGGCTTCACCCTTACCATCACCGTGACCAACGGGCCTGGTGCGGTATATGGAGCTGGCAATGACTACACCACCAACCCGGTCGGCGGATCAGGCACCTTCATCATCGGGCCATTCAGCGGCAGTGCCACCGGTGGTTCATTCACCGTCACGCCGCTCACGGACGCCCTGACGGAGTCCACGGAGCAGGTCACCTTTACCATCACGGCGGCCAGCGACCCGTCCATCGTAATCGGGCCCAATGCCAGTGCCACGCTCTTCATTGGCGACATCAACTCGCCCCCGGCATTGTTCAATCCCGGCGACCTGGCCATTGTGGGAGTGAACGCCAACAACAACGCCTGTGAAAGTCCGCCGGGCTCGGCAGGCGACGACTATGTTAGCTTCTTCTGCTTCAAGGAGATCACTTACGGCACG
Organism: Flavobacteriales bacterium; assembly: GCA_023957375.1. GTDB lineage: Bacteria > Bacteroidota > Bacteroidia > Flavobacteriales_F > PHOS-HE28 > PHOS-HE28. The sequence goes on from JAMLHB010000001.1 coordinate 957,543, forward strand.
GAGATCATCATCACGGACAACGGTTATGAACGTTGCAACCCCGGCCAGTGGGGCAACCGGGAAGGCACGGTGCGCATGAAACGGACAGGGACCGCCATCCCGGCGGGGCAGGTGATCACCTTCCGGATCCAAAACCAAACCGGCCCGACCAATGTGACCTCGGTGGCGCCCGATGCAGCTTGGACCTGCACCAATATCGGCATCGGGGGGACCCAAATGGCCCTGAACAACGGGGGCGACCAACTCTTCTTCATGCAAGGGGGCACGTGGAATCCAGGCACTGCGCTCGCCAACAATGCCACCTACACCGGCACCATTCTTTTCGCCTTCAGCACCAACCCCAGCCCACCTTGGACCGCTGCATGCGATGCTCCCGAAGGCAATCAGCAGAGCAATCTTCCCCCGGGGGTGGAATGCTTCAGCATGGCCCCCACTTTGGCCTCCGATTTCAACAAGTACGCGGGGTCCATCACCGCGGCCAGCCAACGCGACTGGATCATCCGGATAGAAAATGCCGCCAATTGGAATTCCTATGCCAGTTGCCCCCTGTATAGTTCCTCCGGCTACATCTGGCTTACTGCACCCATCCTACCGATCATCGCCGGCACCATGACGCACGGTCTTTGGCGCGGGGCGATCAACACCGACTGGTTCGAGTGCAAGAACTGGGATGATGCACGCATCCCGGACATCACCACCCCGGTGGAGATCAACGCCACGGCGATCCGCCATTGCTACGTTGGCATCAGCCCGGGCTTGAATCCGGGGGGCACTGCCACGTGCGCCTCGCTGTGGCAGCATTTCAGCGGATCCGATGTGATCAAAACCTTGAGCGTGTGGGACAATAGCGCGCTTCAGGTAGCAGGCCTGTTCAAGGTGGAAAACACCACGAGCAATGGGCTCACCGACCAAGTGATGGCCAATGCCACCCTGAGTGTTGGCTCCGTGGAACTAAACGGTTCAGGCCCGGGGGCCACCAACACCATGCTGCAAGCAACCGCAGGTGGAGGCCAGATCAATGCCAGCGGCAACCTGACCATTGGCTTCGGGAGCCGATTGGGCCTGCAAGCCGGGCCGCCCAACGCCGGCACGCTGAACTTGGGCGGTAATTTCATCAACCAAGAAGACGAACTCCATTTTTTAGATGTGTACAGCACGGTGGTGCTGAACGGCACGGTCGATCAATACATCCAGAACGCAAATAGTGGCGAATACTTCTACGACCTACGGATCAACAAGCCTAGTGGCGACGTGTACCTGACAGCCCCGATCCTTGTCCGCCACGAACTGGACTTCACCCAAGGGCGCATGTTCTCCTCCACCGCAGCCTTGCCTACGCTGATGAACGGTGCTTCGGCAGTGGGCGCCAGCGACGCCAGCTTTGTACACGGCCCCATTCAACGGATCGGCAACACCGACTTCATCTTCCCCGTCGGCAAGGGCAACAGCTACCGCCCTGCTTCGCTGTCCGGCATCACCGGTGGTGGCAGCGTGGCTTTCACCGGCGAGTATTTCAATGCCTCGGCACAGGATAACATCGGCTGGGACCATCAGTGGCCGCAGATCAACCACGTGAGCGATTGCGAATACTGGCGTATCGATCGAAGTGCGGGAAGCCCCAATGCCCGGGTAACCCTCAGTTGGGACGATCCGGAAAGCTGCATCGTGGACAACCTGCCCACCCTGCGTACCGCCTATTGGAGCGAAAGCACATTACCTCCCCAATGGATCGACCGGGGTGCGTTCAACGTGACTGGCAACAATACGGCAGGCACCCTTTCCACTACCTTGGTGGAAAGCTTGTTCGCGCAGTCCGCGAATTACTGGACGTTAGCCTCGGAAAGCACCAACAACCCGCTACCCGTGGAACTGCTGTCCTTCACGGCCACGGCCGGCGGTGGCGTAGTGGACCTGCAGTGGAGCACGGCCAGTGAATTGAACAACGACCACTTCACCGTGGAACGCAGCGCGGATGCTTCGGCGTACAGGGTGATCAACCAAGTGGCCGGTGCGGGCAACAGCCAATCGATCATTCATTACGCCGATGTGGACCGGACGCCCTTGAGCGGGTGGAGCTATTACCGGCTGCGCCAAACCGATCTCGACGGTACTTCCACGCTGAGCCAAGTGGTCCCCGTCTTCTTCAACGGCAAGACCGGAACAACGCCCACCGTGCTATACCAGGATGATGAGCTTTACGTGCTGCACAATTTTCCCGTGGGCAGCAGCTTGGAGGTCATCGACCCTGCCGGCCGGGTGGTGGGCACTTCCACCCTCACCACCGGAGGCTTGGCCCCCTTGCCCTTGGGGCATCTTTCCCGCGGCGTGTACCTGATCCGCCTCACGGACGGTAACCGCACCGCAAGTACGCGCCTGGTTTATTGAGGAACAGAACTCAGCCGCGCATCACCAACAGCGGCACGGTCGTGTGCATGGCCAAGCGCTTGGAGGTGCTGCCTTGGAACAGGCGCTCCCAGAAATTGCGCTGCCGCCGGACCACGGCCATCAGGTCAACACCATCTTCCTGTGTGAGGTGCTCCAATGTTCTGGCCACATCGCCACCCTCCACGGTGGAAAACTTGTGCGGAATGCCTTTCAGCATGGCCTTTAGTCTTGCACGTTGCCCGTCGTTGTCCGCTCCGGCATCCACGTGCAGTAGGGTGATGCGCGCGCCAGTGGTACGGGCGATCTCCAGCATGGGAAGCAAACTGGCCTCGGTATCCTCAAGGCCGTCATCGGCAAACAGGATCTGGTCCAGTTTCACCGGCTTCCATTGGGCCGGCACGGCGATCAGCGGCAACGCGGTGGAAGTGACGGCCGCCGTGGTATTGCGCCCTACCAGCCCGTAGTTTCCCTCGCCCTGGGTGCCCATGACCACCAGGTCCACCGGCCTTTCGGCATGCACTTCCGCAATGGCCTGCGCCAACGGCCTGGAGTTGGACCGCAGGGCGATGCGCACTTTGCCCATCTGCCGGCGCAAGCGCCTTTCCTCGCGCCGCAAGCCCAGGTGGGAAGCACGCTCCGTATCCACCTGAAGGCCGATCAGGGGGTTGCGGTAAGCCTGCTTGAGGTAGGCATTGAGCAAGGTGTAGCGCGCAGCTTCGGTGCCAAAAAGGCCCATGGCAAAAGTGGCCGCCTTATGGGCCGTATCGCTAAAGTCCGTGGGCAACAGAATATGTTTCATCAATGGCAGGTGGTGTTGCGAAAGGTAGCATCGGAAGCCTCACTGCAAAAGCAACAATTGTCACTTCCCGGTTTCGGGATGATGTCCACCTTGCATCGCACCCCGCCTTTCCATGAAAGGCAGCGCAGCGGAAGAAATTAAACCACCCAAACCACACAGCACGATGAACAATCCCAAGGAGCAGATGTACGCCGGCCTCGGCCACCTGTTTTACAGCATTGCGGCAAGTGACGGCCGTGTTTCATCCGAAGAATCGGCCAAGCTCAAGAAGCTGGTGCGCCAACAATGGATTCCCGTGGAAGCCGGACAGGATGCCACGGGCACGGACCTGGCCTTTTATGTCGAGATCGGCTTTGACCATGCGAACGCCGCCGGCATGCCCGCAGACGAAGCTTTCGAGCGCTTCTTGCAGGTCCGCACCGAACAATCGGACCTGTTCGACGCCAGCACACGGAACATGGTAACGCGTACTGCCCAGGCCGTGGCCGATGCGTTCGGAGGCCAAAGCCAACATGAGCGCCGTATGCTGGAGAAGTTGAAGGAAGCGTTCCTGTGAGACAGCCGTCCGCTTGGGCTATGCGGGCAGCACGCTGAAATGCGGGTCCAGCGGGTCGAGTTCCGCGAGCAGTCGATCAAAGAATGCCGGGCCCTCCCGGGCATACCAGGGCATGAAATTCTCCCTGCGTTCCTGCAGCCCGCCTCCCGGGAACAACCGTTCATGGATGCCTTCCAAGCGCTGCAAGGGTAGTTCTTGTTCACGCTTTGCCGCGCGAACGAATTTCTCCTCCAAGCGGTCGATGCCGCGCAAGGCGCGTTGCTCCATGGCCGCCACCATGCCGGTCAAAGTGGCGTCGGCCGCTGCCGAACGTTTTTGCAGATCCGCATGGAAGCGCTTCACGTTCTCCTTCTCCTGCAAGAGGCTCACGGAGAACGAAGCGCGTTCCTTGGCCACGCGCTTGCGCAGGCTGTCTATCGGCGTGAACAGCTCCTTCGGCGTGAGCCCAAGCTCTCCCATCCGCTCCCGGTCCTTGGGCGCGAGGAATGCCGCCGAGGTGCGCAACATCAGCACCGGCATAGGCACCTGCAAGGCTTGGAACAGCCATTTCAACTGGAACCAATAGGCGAGTTCCCCTCCTCCGCCCACGTAGGCGATGTTGGGCAGAATGGCCTCTTGGTACACGGGGCGCATCAACACGTTGGGCGAGAACCGCTCCGGGTGCGCATCCAGTTCGGCGAGCAGCTCATCGAGGTTGAACGAAGGCCCGCCATCCAGCACTTGGTACCTATCCCCTTCCAGTTCAATGCGGCTCCTGTTGCCAGGGCGCAGGTAGAACAGGTTGATCGGACGGGCGTGAGCCTGTGTTTTCCAATGTGCCGCCAAGCGTTGGTCCGCATAATGAACAGTACGCTCAGCCACATTGTTGAGCAGTTCTTCACGCATGATGGGCGCAAAGACCCGTTTCAGCGCCGGATCATCACCATCAATGACGACCACCCCGAAGCGGCCGAACAGTGCATCCACAAAAAGTCGCGTGGCCGTGGCGAGGTCGTGTTCCGGTCGGTAACACCGGTGCAGCAGCGCACGAAGCTCATCCGCATGGCTGCCCATGCCCAGCAGGGGATCAACTTGTTCCAGCACGGGTCCGATGCCATCCAATTTCAAGCGGCCCACTGCCCCTGCGGTGGCACCGGGCCATTGCACTTTGGTGCCGTTCACCCAGGCATGATCGATCTCCGGCCGGTCGTGGTCTTCGGTGGCCATCCAGAACACAGGCACCACGGGGCGTTCCGGGGTGGAGCATTGCCGGGCGAGGCGCACCACGTTGAGGATCTTGAACGGCACGTACAGCGGCCCCGTGAAGAGGCCTAGCTGGTGGCCGGTTGTGACCGTTAGCGCCCGGTCTTTCCGCAGTGCTTGAAGGCTGGCGCGTATTTGTGGACCAACGTCCATCCCGGCATACTGTTTCTCCAGCACTTCGCACAGCACCATCCGCGCTGCGGGATCGAAGCTGCGGGCCGTTGCTGCGGCCTGGAGGCCATGGACATCGGGGCGCTCGCGGTAAAACTCCCGCAAGGGGGGCGCATCTTCCAGATAGTCCGTAACAAGCTGTGAAAACCGGCCCGTGTCCCGGTAGGAAATGGCGATGCGCTGCATGGACCGGCGAAATTACGGTCCAGGCGGGGGCGCAATTCGTGCCCTATTTCCCGACCTTGCTACTTTTCCTGCCCAAATCGATCCGCATGCCAATTCGAATGACGCCCGATGAGGGCTATGATGGCCAACGTCCAAGTCCTCCTTCCAACAGGCCCTCCGGCGGCGGAGGTGGTGGCCTCGGGAGCTTGCTTCCGCTGTTACTGGGCTTTCTGATCAAACGGCCCAAGCTGCTGATCGTGGCCTTGGTGCTGTTCGGCCTCTACTACTTCTTTGGCAGCAACTGCGGCACCACCTCCGGCGGCGGCGCCAGCGATGCAATCAGCCAGCTGCTCACCGTGCGCGGCGCCAACTTCGATCCGGCACTGTACGACAAGGCCGAGGTGTATGAACCCCTGGCGGACAATGTGAACGCCCCGTTGCCCGAGCGCATCTCGCTGGAACAGTACGCCCCCAAGCGCCTCAACCAAGGGCAACAAGGCAGCTGCGTGGCCTGGGCCAGCGCCTATGCGGCACGCTCCATCGTGCAAACACAAGCCACCGGCACAGCAGCCAACGCCACGGTCTTCAGCCCCAGCTACCTCTACAACCAGATCAAGCTGGGCAACGACTGCCAAGGCTCGTACATCTTCCGCGCCATGGAGAACATGAAGGCCGGGGGTGTGCTGCCCTTCAGCCAGTTCGGCTACACGGACCAGAGTTGCCAGAAGCAACCCACGGCCGGTGAAAGGCAACGGGCCCTGCCCTACCGCATCAAAGGGTTCCAACGGTTGAGCTACAACGGGGACGACCAGCGCACGGACATGGTGGCCATGAAGCAGCAGCTGAGCCAAGGTGCTCCCGTGGTGATCGGCATGATGGTGGGCGGCAGCTTCATGCAGGACATGGAGGGCCGCGACCTGTGGACGCCCACGCAGAACGATTACCGCATGCAGGGCTTCGGCGGCCATGCCATGTGTGTGATCGGCTACGACGATTACAAGGTGCAAGGCGAAGCCGAGGGTGGCGCCTTCCAGATCATGAACAGCTGGGGCCCGGAATGGGGCAACAACGGCATCGCCTGGATACGCTACCGCGATTTCGACCACTTCGCCAAGGAGGCCTATGCGGTGTATCCGCAGGGCGAAGGCGTGGACGTGAAGCCCGCCCAATACGACATCCGTTTCGGCTTGGCACAGGTGGACGCCAAGGGCAAGGCCACGGGCCAGCACATCGCGCTGAAGCACGAGCAGGGGCGCGTGTTCCGCACCATCTCCCCCATCCGCAAGGGCGACCGTTTCAAGATCGAGGTGACCAACAACGCCGAGTGCTACACCTACCTCTTCGGGCTGGAGACCGATGGCAGCACCTACGTGCTGTTCCCCTACACGCCCAAGCATTCGCCCTATTGCGGCATCACGGGCACCCGCGTGTTCCCGCATGATCAAAGCTTGACCGCGGACGAAGTGGGCAACATGGACGTGATGGCCATTCTGGTGGCCAACCAGCCGTTGGACTACCCGAAGATCAACGAGGCGATGAAGGCCAATGGGGCACAAGGACTTGACGCGAAATTGGCGGCCGTGCTGGGCGATGAGCTCACTGAAGCGGATGCACCCGCCTACTCCGAAGGGGAAACCTTCGGGGCGAAGGTGCCTGCGGAAAGGAACACCCTGGCCATTGTGCTGCAGATCGACAAGCGCTGAGGAAAATCAACGGCGGGGAAATGCGGTCCCGCTACATTGGACGGTGTTCAATATGCCAAGCCCATGAAAAGGTTCCTGTACATCCTTGCCGCGATCATCCTGCTGGCGCAACTCATCCGCCCCTCGAAGGTAGCCGAACCCGTGGACCCCGCATCGGACCTGATCGCACTGACCAAGCCCACTGCGGAGCTCGAGGGCGTGCTGCGCGTGGCCTGCTACGATTGCCACAGCGGCCAACCTCGCTATCCGTGGTACGCCAACATCACCCCGGTGAACTGGTGGCTGGCGCAGCATATCACGGATGGCCGCAAGCACTTTGACGCCACCACGTGGGGCACGGTGCCCGCCTACCAGCGCGACCACCAGGCCAAGGAGGTGATGGAGATGATGGAAAAGAAGGAGATGCCGCTGGACAGCTACACGTGGACCCATGCCGATGCCCGGCTGACCGATGCGCAGCGCAAGCAGATCAGTGACTTCTTCGCGGCCAAGCGCGATGGCTCTTGGGACGTGGAGAAGGCGCGACGGAAGGCGGCCGGCGAGATCAAGTAGGCGCACCCGCCAGCTACTTCACTTCCTTGGCAGGGTTCAGCTTGCGGAGGATGGATGCCGCCATTTCGCTGTTCACCTTGTCCACGGTAATGCGGTCGCCCTTGCGCACGTTCACCAAGTACACCACCGGATCGGAACTGGTGGTGGCGGCATTGATGTGGATCGTCACCGGCTCCCCTGAGCCCACTCGGAATGACACGGGAACGGGGGCCGGCCGTGGAACCAAGGCCAACCGGCGATAACCATCGGCCTGCAGATCGGCTTCATGCCCACCGTAGACAAGCATCTCCAGCACGGTATCCACGGCGGAAAAGCGACTGTACAGGAAGAGGTGGTCACTGGTGGCCGCCGCGGGTGCGGCATTCTCGCGTATGGCCTTCACGGGTTTGAGCGTGCCCGTGAGCAGGTCCAGTTCCACAGGAATAGCACGGGGCGTGGAGGCGGTGGAGGCCATGTACACGGCCGCACCGATCAGTCCGAAGGACACCCCGACGGCAACCCCCACGGCCGTGCTGCCGGGTTGTATCGAATACTCCGACGTGAACGCCCGGCCGGACCGGTCCAAACCCAGATACTTTCCTCCGAAGTTGATGTACGCTTGGCGGCCATCACTCACCCCCCAGATCGTTTCCGGTACTTGAACGCCCTTGTCAGTTTTCAACTTCATCAACGGCATGGCCTGGCGATCGGCCCCTGCCGGTTTGAGCGTGAACGCGACGGTGGTATCGGGCCGCTGGTCCCGGAAATCCTGGTAACTGGCGTAGATGCCACGGGCCGGTGTTCCCGCTTCCAGCACCGCATAGCTGCGGTCGGCCCCATCAAAGAAACCGGCCCTGGGCGGTGCCGGCAGGGAGGTGCGGGCAAGCTGGCCGGCCTGCCGGGCAGCCGAAAACGCGGCCAAGCCCCTGGCGAATGCTGCGGCCACATTGGCCTCCTGTTGGGCCGTGGCATCCATTCCACCTTTCAGCATGGTGGTCGCCGCGCGGTCGAAGATCCTGTACCAGCCGCTGTCCGTCCGGGTCAGCAGTTCGAAGTTCAGTCCACAATAACAGTTCTCGGAGAAGGACTCCGCCAGCTCCTCCACCTCCAACGCATTGATGCGCATGGTGCAGTGGAGCACACCCGGAGCGGCTTCACCTTGCTTGAGCAGCCCCTGCACCGAGGCCCGGATACCATTGGCCATGTACGCCGGTACCCGTCGGTTGCCCATGCCTTTCATCACCATGCCCACACTGGCGCTGTCGCTGAAGCTGGCGATCACGGAATCCAGGAAGATGCCTTCCGGAACGACGAGGCGATCGACCTTGGACAGATCGATGAAATGTTGCGCCTCCGCAGTGGAGCAGAACAAGACAAGGGCTGCAACGGACCACCAGGCACGCATAGGGGCAAATATGCGCATACCCGGCGGGAACGGACCATACCGGCCAAGGCTATCGGGTCTTTTCCACGCGCCTGGCGGCGCATTCACATACTGACTTTAACCACGGATCCACACAGATGAACACGGATCGGGAAGGTGGTTTTGCTTGGTTGGTGGGTCCGTGATCCGTGTTCATCCGTGTCTATCCGTGGTTTGAATACTATTGGAAGCCGCGCCCGCAGGGCGCGTTGACCCGATGGCCCTGACTATGCAGGCCAGGCAAACGCATCCAAGTAGGCCTGACGCCGGCCCAACCGGAGGTTGGGACGTGAATTGCCTGTGCCGCGCCTTCAGCGCTCGGCACATGGGGCGCATGCCAGCCCGGAGCTTCGCCCCGGGCTGGCATGCTGGCGGGCCTTCAGCCCGCCGTGGTCAAACCAATGCACGGTACAGGGCTGAAGGCCCGGCAACAAACCGGCAATGGCACCGCCATGCGCCGGTTGGATGCGAAGGACAATTACGCTGAAGGTACGGCACATGCACCGGCCAAGATCCGGTGGTGCTTTTTCCACCGCCCGCAAATGGTTTCCGAACATGGAGCTCGGCTCTGCAAGGAAGATGCGTTTGCCCTGCTAGACCGGCACGGCGTCCAGCTCGTGCTCGCGCGCTTCGGTGATGCGCACGTCGGCAAAGTCACCAATGCGCAGGTGCCCCGCGGAGATGGGGATCAACACGTCGTTGTCCACCTCGGGTGAGTCGTGCTCGGTGCGGGCGTAGTAGCGGCCGCCTTCGGCCTTGTCCACCAGCACCTTGAACACCTTGCCCACCTTGGCCTGGTTGAGCTCGAAGCTGATGCCGCCCTGGAGTTCCATCACCTCGCTGGCGCGTTGCTGCTTCACCTCGGCGGGCACATCGTCCTCCATGGTGAAGGCATGCGTGTCTTCCTCATGGCTGTATGTGAAGCAGCCGAGGCGGTCGAAGCGCATGCGTTCGATCCAGCGCAGGCTGTCCTCGTGGTCGGCTTGGGTCTCCCCGGGGAAGCCCGCGATCAGCGTGGTGCGGATGGCGATGCCCGGCACCTTGTCGCGCACGGCGGCCACCAAGGCTTCGGTCTTCTCCTGGGTGATGCCGCGGCGCATGCGCTTGAGCATGTTTGTGCTGCCGTGCTGCAGGGGCATGTCCAGGTACTTGCAGATGTTGGGGCGGTCGCGCATCACGTCGAGCACTTCCATGGGGAAGCCGCTGGGGAAGGCGTAGTGCAGGCGGATCCAATCGATGCCATCCACGTCGCTGAGGCGGGCCAGCAGCTCGGCCAGGTTGCGCTTGCCGTAGAGATCAAGCCCGTAGTAGGTAAGGTCCTGTGCGATGAGGATGAGCTCCTTGGTGCCGTTGGCGGCGAGCTTGCCGGCCTGCTTCACGAGGTCTTCCATGGGCACGCTGATGTGGCCGCCGCGCATGAGCGGGATGGCGCAGAAGGAGCATTTGCGGTCACAGCCCTCGCTCACCTTGAAGTAGGCAAAGTGGCCCGGCGTGGTGAGCAGCCGCTCCCCCACCAGTTCGTGCTTGTAATCGGCGTTGAGGGTCTTGAGCAGTTTGGGCAGGTCCCGGGTGCCGAACCAGGCATCCACTTGTGGAATCCCATCCTTGAGCTCCGGTGCATAGCGCTGGCTGAGGCATCCTGTAACGTACACCTTCTCCACCAAACCCTTGTCCTTGGCTTCGGCGTAGGCCAGAATGGTATCAATGCTTTCCTGCTTGGCGTTCTCGATGAATCCGCACGTGTTGATCACCACCACGTTATGGTCACTACCCTTGGCCTCGTGGTCCACGGCGATGTGGTTGGCCCGCAGCTGGGCCATGAGCACCTCGCTGTCCACCACGTTCTTGGAGCAGCCCAGGGTGACCACGTTCACTTTGGTGGGGCGGAGGGTTTTGGCTTTCATGAAGGGGCGCAAAGGTACTTTGGGAGAAAGGAGAAGCAGTGCCCTTCGCAGGGCCATAGGGTCTGAACCGCCCGTTGAGCCTGCGATCGCTACCAATTGTTCGTTGTCAGTTATTAGGGTTGGCCCGGTAAACGGCGCGCGGTGGCCAATTCGTTGAGCTTGAACCTACGCCCACATATTACCCGGAATATGCAGCAGGATTTCTACTACGGCCCGAAATCACTGCGGCAGCGTACGCTTCGCCGGTTTTCCCCTCGGCACAATAGCTTGTGCTATTCCTTCTCGGTGAAACTCGCGCTGTCCTTGTGATTTCGACCCTCGCAACGAACCCTGCTGCATAATCCAGGTATTAGGGTTGCCCCCGCTGAACTGCGGAGTACCTTGAAAACGCGTTGGATCGGTCCTGACAACTAACAACTTTCAACTAACAATCCGTCGAAACTTCAATTTAAGCCGCCAGTTGCGGACTCCAGGCCCGATGGCCCTGTGCCCTTCGGCACATCCGGTACCTGCAACCAATTGGGCAGAGCCGAAGCAGGGTCTCGAAATGGGCATGCTCCGGGTGTTCAAGTGATGAGGCACATGATCGGAGCAGTTCCTGGGCAACCCTGTGGAATTGCCCATGAGCAGTTCAATTTGAACGACCAATGCGTAACCAAAGCGGGTAAAAATCCGATTAATGGGCCAGCATGAAGGGTTCTCCTTCGATTATTCATCCCGCCGCATTCAAATGGCTGGCGCTGTTCAGTGCGCTTTCGTGGTCATTCCACGTTGCGGCACAAGGGCAGTTCACGCCCAGCCCGGAAGAGCAACGCCTGTTGGAAGCGGACCCACGTTCGTTGCTGGGCACTTCCAGCGATGCCCGAACGTACTACGCAACCACACGGCTGGCGGACATGGAGGCCCGCGATGAACGGGAGGCCCCGGCCCAAGTACAGGTGATCACATCCCGGCAACTAAAAGCGTACGGCGTGCGCAACCTGCAGGAAGCGCTGATGCTGGTCCCGGGAATGTCCACGGCCTTGGGCCGCGATGCATCCATTGGTGCGGGCATCCACGGCAACTGGGCCATGGAAGGCCAATGCCTGTTCATGCTGGACGGAAAAGTGCTGAATGAAGCCGATAACGGGTCGTTCGCGTTGGACAGCCGGGTTCCCCTGGCCAACGTGGAACGCATTGAGATTCTGGCCGGGCCATCCTTTGTGATGCACGGCGGCATGGCGGCGCTGGGCGTGGTGAACATCGTGACCCGCACTGCCGAGCACGGCACGGGCAGCGCGGTCGACGTGCAGACCGGTTTCGCCAACGGGCAGCACGCGTATGCCGCCACCACTGCCAGCGGTGCCCATCGGCTCAGCGGCCAGCAGGACCTCAGCTTCCTGATCAGCCGGAGCACCGGCACCCGCAGCAACGCAAACTATCTGCTTCCCGACAGCACCCGTATGAACGCGGCCGACAGCACCGGCTTCGCCTCCAACGGCTTCCAACTTGCATACCGCTGGAAGAGCCTGAAGGCCAGCGCCGCATACATGGAAGAGCGGTTCCATCCCGGCACGGGAGACCATGCCGTTCTTCAGCGCAACATGGTGTTCGGCCTGGAGCAGCGGGCTGCCCTGGTCAAACGTTTGGAGCTGTACTGGCGGGCCGGCCATTCGGAACAGGCTCCCTGGAACTACATCAACACGGCTTCGGCAGCGCTTCTTTCCGCCAACACCTCAAGCACCTCCACTTCCGCCGAGGCGATCTTCATCTACAAGCCGGTTGAAGGCCTGGCCCTGCGCGCGGGCGTGGACGGCTACTTGCAAGCCAGCGCTTTTGAGCAGCGGCATGATACCCTGGCCCGGCATTTCGATGGCAGCAACGCCATCCCCTTTCATTCCATGGCGTGGCTGGCGGAAGCCAGCTGGCGCAGCAAGGTAGGCGTGTTCCTGGCCGGCTACCGGCAAGAGCAGCATTCCTTGGCTGGCACTTTCGGAGCTCCGCGGTTTGCCTTTACCAGCGTAGTGGGAAGGTTCCACGGAAAAATCGGCTGGAGCCAGTCGTACCGGATCCCGTCCCTCTTCAACTTGGACCATGCTTCAGTGCCCGGCAGCCTGCTGGGTGCGCAGCTCAGCAGTTTGGAGGGCGAACTGGGCCTTCGCATCGGCAAAGCGGTGCGCATCACGGGAAACATCTACCAGACCACGATCACGGATCCGATCATGGCAGCGATCGACAGCACCGGACGGATGGTGTACCGGAACGGTTCACCGATCGGGACAGAAGGCATCGACGCCCGCCTGCAAATAGAAACCAAGCGGGTAAGCCTGCTGGCAGCAGCAGGGTTGGTGCGAAGGATGGTCGGCGTCACCGGTTCGGCCACGGATGCACCCGGCGATGCCACCAGTCTTCTGGGGCTTCCCGCGGTACGGTTGATCGGTGCCATCGGCTATGAAGCCGCCTCTTGGCTTACGCTGCGCTGCAGGGGCAACTGGCAGGGCGGCATCCAATTCCTGCGCTACACGGGCGAAGGCGAGCCGGCCCGGGAAACCACGACCGACGAGGCGCTGCTTTTTGCAGGGATCGGCATTCACCCGGACAAGGAGCGGCGCTTGTCCATTGACATGGCCTGCAGCAACATCCTGGATACCACCCAACAGATCGTGAGCCCTGAAAACTTGGGCCAATTCCCGCTGCAGCTCAACGGCAGGCAATGGCAATTAGGCATCTCCTACAACTTCGTGCGATGAAGGGGATAAAGACCGCCGGTTTCATCCTCTCCGCCATGTTGTTCGTCATGGCCCCGTGCCATGCGCAGGAACAACCACTGATTTCCTCCGTAGCAGTGCCCGCCGCGGGCAAGGAACGCGCAGCCAAGCTCATTGACCTGTCCACCAAGGAACGGTTGGCAGGCCATCTGCGCAATGCGGTGGAATACGCTACGCTCGGTAGTGCCGAAGCCGAAAAGAACGGCCAGGACCTTGACCAGACCCGCGGCCTGCTGGAGCTTGCCCGTGCCCAAAAGGCCAAAGGCGACATGGAGAATGCCATTGGCGCCGCAGTGCGGGCCACCTTGGTGAGCGGCACCGTACACAGCAGCCTGCGGACCAATGCCCTGCTCTACTTGGCCAGCTTGTACGTCGCGGCCGGCCATCCGCAAAAAGCCTTGGAACACCTCCAGGAAGCCCGCACGAGCACCGCTGCGGACCAGGTCGCCCCGTCCAGCATGCTGCTGGTGGAACTTGCCGCCAACGCCGGCATCTTGGCCCCGAAGGACATTGAAGACTATTGCCAGCGCACACTTGCCGGCAAAGCCGCCCAGGACGACAAGGACCTGCAATACAGCCTGCTGGCGCACTTGGCCTCCGCACAAGCAGCACTTGGCCGGAATGCGGAGGCGCTGGACACCGAGGAGCGCCTGATGCGCATGGCCATTGCCGAAGATCGCGCCCAGGACGCGGCCGTCTGCGCAAACAACAAAGCCGAACTGTACAACCGGCTGGGGGAACGCGAAAAATCCATTGAAGCATACAACCAAGGCTTGATCCTGGTGGAAGACCTGCCCGAAGTGCGATTGAACATGACGGTCAACGTGGTGCATGCCATGGCAGCCGCCGGGCACCGCGATGCGGCATTCCTCACCCTGGCGGACGCCAAGCGCCAAGTGGCCAAGGCACAGTTGCCCGCCATGCTGCCGCGCGTGCTGCTCACCGAAGCGGCGGTGAACTTCAGCTTCAACGACCTGGCCAAAGCCCAGGCCGCGGCCTTTGAGGCCCTGGCCAATGCCGAGGAACAGCACAGCGACAAAGACCAGGCGGAGGCGTGCGGCATACTGGCGGCGGTGTTTGAACGCATGCACCTGGATCAGGAATCGCGGCAATATGAGCGCCGTGCCGGGGAAATTGAGGAACGCATGGCACGGAAACAGAACCAAGAGCGTGCCGAGCACGACAGCCAGCTGCTGCGTCTGCAACGCATCGAGCGGGAACAAACCGACCTGCTCGACCGTACACAACGCAAGGAGACCCGCCTGAAACAACTCGCGCTGGACGCGGAGAACCGGGAAAAGCAGATGTCTTTGCTGATCTACGAAAAACAGCTTCAGGAAGCTGCCACCCGCGAAGCGGCCATGGTAAGTGAACGCACCAAGCGGGAGCTGCTGCTCGTGCAAGCCTCCCTGGAACGCGAGCGGCAGGAGCGCAAGATCAAGGACCTGGACAACAGCCGCATGATGCAGACGCTGAACCTTTCCCGCATGAAGGCCGAGCAGCGCGACCAGCAACGCAGCCTGGAACTGCTGGAGCAGCAGAACAAGGCCACGGAAATGGAAAGCCAAGCCATCAAGGCCAAGCAGGCCAGGCAAGAGGCCATGCGCAACATGATCATTGCCGTGGCGGTGGCCGGCTTCGGCTTTGCCGGATGGATGTACTGGGCTTGGCTGGTGGCCCGGCGGAAAAAGAGGCTGGTCAGCATGCAGAACGAGAAGATCACGGCGATCAACACGGAGCTTGACGCACGCAACAAGGACATTGAAAGCAGCTTGGAGTACGCGCGCACCATTCAATCCACCATCATTCCGGGCGAACATGCCCTGCGGGAGCTGGTTCCGGACAGCTTCTTCATGTACCGGCCTCTTCAAAACGTGAGCGGAGACCTGCCGTTCGTGAGGCGCGTCGGCAACCGGTTGGTGATCGCTGCCATCGACTGTACCGGGCATGGGGTGCCTGCGGCCATGATGACCTTCATTGCCTACTACGGCTTGAACGACCTGCTCGCGGAGTACCCTGACGCAGGCAGCGCCGAACTGCTCAACCTGCTGCACGGGCATGTGGGCAGAACCATGCGTGCACGGGGAGAGGAGGCTTTAGTGAACGACGGGTTCGACATCGGTTTGTGCATGATCGATCGGGCAAGCGGCCACCTCTGTTATGCCGGTGCCCAGCTGCCGCTGCTGCTGCTGCGCAATGGCAAGGTGGAACGTTTCAAGGGTGACGTGATGCCCTTGGGCGATGACCGGTTCGAACGCACGGAGGGCTATACGGAACACCGGATCGAGCTGCTGGCGGGCGACTCGTTCTTTCTGTTCAGCGACGGGATCATCCACCAATTCGGCGGGCCGGATGGGCGAAAGAAGTTTTCCATGAAGCGGCTCACCGAACTGATCGAGCGAACCTCCTCCCAAGGACTTTCCAACGTAAAGGCCCAAGCGGAACGCGAATTTGATGAATGGAGGAGCGGCCGGCCGCAGACGGACGACGTGCTCCTGATCGGCATGCGCTACGCAGCATAATCACCTTACAAACACTCCCCCCAACCATGGACAAAAGCCTCTTGGACTACCAGGGTCAGCTGAGCAGCGAGGTCCGTATCCAGCTGATCACCCTGCTGCAGTGCATTGCCCTGTGCAACCTGGGTCCGCGCAACGACCTCAAGAAACTCGTTGGCGTGGCCTTGGAATTGCTGGACAATGCACAGCGCTACAACGTGGGCAGCGACGTGGACTTTGCGTGGCACATTGCCGGCGGCGAATTGGTGGTGCGGGTAACGAACCGCGCCATTGGTACCGATGCCGAGCGCCTGCTCAAGTCCGTGGGTGAAATTGCCCGCATGAGCCCCGAGGAGATCACCGACGCCTTCAGAAAGCAACTGACCGAGGAGGGTTACGGTGAAAAGGGCGGTGCCGGGCTTGGCATGCTGCAAATCGCCCGAAAGGTGGGCAACAGCATCCGGGCCTACGCAGAACCGGAAACCAATGGGACCTACCTGTGCCGCTCGGAAGTATCAGCGCCGTTGACCCGGCAAAAAGCCTAAGCCATGGAAGCACTGAACATCCCGGCCACCGCCAATACGCCAGCGGTTTCCTTCTCACCGGAACAATCGCGGTTCTTGGTAACCGGCAGTTCCATACCGGAAAATGCCAACAACTTTTTCAAGCCCATCATGGAGTGGCTGGACCGTAACCTCGATGCGCTTCCCCAGCTGTGCACGTTCGAGTTCAACCTGCCCTATTTCAACTCAAGCTCCCTGAAGGCCATTTACTTGCTGTTGATGGAGATCAAGCGCGGGGAGGATGCCGGAAAGCAATTCCACGTGGCCTGGTACACCGAAGCAGATGATGAATTCATGGAGGAAGCGGCCGAGACGTTCATCGAGCTGACCGGCATGCCGATCCATGTGAGGACCGGGGTTCCGGTGGTCTGAACCGGGTACATCCGAAGCGTCCTTTTTCAGCGATCCTTGTGCAGTGGCGCACCCTTGGGGTGTTGCCGCTGACTGCGTTAGTGTGCTGAACCTGCCTTGGAAAGAACGCCCCCATGGCGAATGAAGCACCCATGTGGCATGGCCCCAAGGCGCGGCATCGACGCAACCGCAACTTATATCGACGAAACCAGTATAAAGCTCCACCTATGGCAAATAGCCAGTCGAAAGCTCCGCGATTGGCATAGCGCTTCAGGTGTATGCCGACCGAGATGACCTCAAGCCCCGTGAGCAACTTTGGTGCAACAAGAAACAAGCTGCTTGCGTTCGGAGCAGTCGTTCTCCTGCTGTCCGGAGCCTTCGCCCCGGAGGCCGAGGCGGCAATCTTCACCGTAACGAGCCAAGGAAACAACGGTCCCGGATCGTTGCGTCAAGCCATTACGGATGCCAATGCGACGCCGGGCGCGGACACCATCCAGTTCAACATTCCCGGTGCAGGGGTGAAGACCATTACTCTGGCGAGCACTCTGCCCACCATTACGGAACAGGTGCGGATTGATGGCTACACGCAGCCGGGATCATCTGCGAACAGTTTGCTTGTGGGAAACAACGCTGTTCTGCACTTGGAGCTTAATGGGAACAACTCCACCGTGAACGGGCTCACGATCGCTGCGAACAATTGTACCATTCTCGGGATGGTGATCAATCAATTCACATACGCCGGCATCAAGATCGATGACTCAGATGACCATATTGTCCAGGGCAACTGGATCGGGCTGAACAGCGCTGGAACAGCAGCATCAGCCAACGGCGGAAACGGCATCAGGGTCGAAAACAGCAACGGCAATCTGATCGGAGGCACCGCCCCAGCCGCCCGGAATGTTATTTCCGGCAATGGGAGGCAAGGAATCCTTTTCGTTGATGTAAGCAACAGTACCATTGCGGGGAATTACATCGGTACCAATGCAAATGGGGCGGGAGCCATACCGAACGCCGATGCAGGGATCCGGCTGAGTGGCTCTTCGGCAAACAATACAGTTGGAGGAACTAGCGGCAGTGCAGCCAACCTGCTTTCCGGCAATGACGGGTTCGGGATACATATCACTGATACCGGCAGTTCCAACAACGTTGTGGCAGGCAACCTCATCGGCCTCAATGCAAGCGGAACGGCTGCTTTAGGCAATAGCAAGAACGGAGTCCGGTTGGACGAGGAAACCTGGGGCAACATGATCGGTGGCGCCACCGTGGCGGCACGAAACGTCATCTCCGGCAACAGTGATTACGGTATCAATATCCGCCATATTTCAACATCTGGAAACACCGTCAGGAATAATTACATCGGCACGAATGCAAGCGGTACCGCAGCCCTCTCCAATGGAGGGTTCGGGGTGGTTGTACTGAATGGGGCCGACAACACGCAGATCCTAGACAATCTGATCTCCGGAAATACCCTGGCAGGCAGTCCCGGTGGCGGAGCAGGTACCAGCCGTGGAGGCATCTATTTGTCGGATGTTGGGCAAACCACTATCCAACGCAATGTGATCGGCCTGGACGCCAGTGGCGACCCACTTGGCAATGGAGGCGGTACTGAGAGCGGAGGAATCCATGTGGCAGCTGGTACGCTATCCCCGATCATGATCGGTGGCGGATCAATGGAAGGGAATTCCATCGCTTCCAATATCGGCACCGGTATTACGATCCAATCCGTCGAGCAGGTGACCTTACTTGGCAATACAATCCATGACAACTCCGGGTTGGGCATTGACCTCGGAGATGACGGTGTTACGGTAAATGACCTTGGTGACATTGACAGCGGACCCAACGCCCTGCAGAACTTCCCCGTGCTGGCCACGGCTACCACGGTGGGCGGCAACACCACCATTGTCGGCACCTTGAACAGTACCGCCTCAGGCGATTTCCGCATTGAATTCTTTTCCTCCCCCGCGGCCGATCCCAGCGGATACGGAGAGGGTGCGAACTATCTCGGATCTTTCGGCACGAACACCGATGCAGCGGGCGACGCGAGCTTCACGGCGGTGCTCACAGGAGTGAGCCTGACCGATGGGCACGTTGTGACCGCCACCGCCACGAACATAGCCACGAACAATACGTCCGAATTCTCGGCAGCCCTGGCCAAGAACCAACCGCCTGTGGCCGTTTGCCAGCCTGCAACCGTGTATCTGGATGCGTTAGGCAACGCCACGATCACCACGGCCCTGGTGGACAACGGCAGCTTTGACCCCGATGGCACCATTACCTCATCGGTTTCGCCCAGTTCCGTGGATTGCAGCGACATCGGTACCGTGACCGTAACACTCACGGTGACCGACAACGGCGGATTGACCAACGATTGTACAGCTACGGTCACCGTGCTTGACGACCTCACCCCCGTGATCAGCGGATGCCCGAGCAACATCAGCCTGAGCGCGGATGCCAGCTGTGATGCCGTGGCCACCTGGACCGCGCCCACCGTCAGCGACAACTGCTCCGGGGCTTCGATCAGCGGCGACCACAACAGCGGCGATGCCTTCCCCATCGGAACCACCACGGTGACCTACACCGCCACCGATGCGGCGGGCAACACGTCGATCTGCTCCTTCACGGTGACCGTGACCGACGATACCGATCCGGTGATCAGCGGATGCCCGGGCAACATCAGCCTGAGCGCAGGTGCGGGGTGCGATGCCGTGGCCACCTGGACCGCCCCCACCGTCAGCGACAACTGCAGCGGCGCCACGATCAGCGGCGACCACAACAGCGGCGACACCTTCCCCTTGGGCACCACCACGGTGACCTACACCGCCACCGATGCGGCGGGCAACACGTCGATCTGCTCCTTCACGGTGACCGTGACCGATGACACCGATCCGGTGATCAGCGGATGCCCCGGCAACATCAGCCTGAGCGCCGGGGCCGCCTGCACGGCCGTGGCCACCTGGACCGCGCCCACGGTCAGCGACAACTGCAGCGGGGCTTCGATCAGCGGCGACCACAACAGCGGCGACACCTTCCCCTTGGGCACCACCACGGTGACCTACACCGCCACCGATGCGGCGGGCAATACGTCGATCTGCTCCTTCACGGTGACCGTGACCGATGATACCGATCCGGTGATCAGCGGATGCCCCGGCAACATCAGCCTGAGCGCCGGGGCCGCCTGCACGGCCGTGGCCACCTGGACCGCCCCCACTGTCAGCGACAACTGCAGCGGCGCCACCATCAGCGGCGACCACAACAGCGGCGACGCTTTCCCCTTGGGCACCACCACCGTGACCTACACCGCCACCGATGCGGCGGGCAATACGTCGATCTGCTCCTTCACGGTGACCGTGACCGATGATACCGATCCCGTGATCAGCGGTTGCCCAAGCAACATCAGCCTGAGCGCGGGTGCGGGGTGTGATGCCGTGGCCACCTGGACCGCGCCCACCGTCAGCGACAACTGCAGCGGTGCCACGATCAGCGGCGACCACAACAGCGGCGACACCTTCCCCTTGGGCACCACCACGGTGACCTACACCGCCACCGATGCGGCGGGCAATACATCGATCTGCTCCTTCACGGTGACCGTGACCGACGATGCCGACCCGGTGATCAGCGGATGCCCGAGCAACATCAGCTTGAGCGCCGGTGCGGGGTGTGATGCCGTGGCCACCTGGACCGCGCCCACCGTCAGCGACAACTGCAGCGGCGCCACGATCAGCGGCGACCACAACAGCGGCGACACCTTCCCCTTGGGCACCACCACGGTGACCTACACCGCCACCGATGCGGCGGGCAATACGTCGATCTGCTCCTTCACGGTGACCGTGACGGACAACACACCCCCAAATGCCGTTTGCCAAAGCTTGACCGTGTACTTGGATGCCGCTGGTCAAGCCACGATCTCTCCAGCTGATCTGGACGGTGGCTCCTCCGACAACTGCAGCATCGCAGGCATGAGCATCAGTCAATCCACTTTCGATTGTACCGACCTAGGTATGAACACTGTGGCCTTGACCGTAACCGACCCAAGCGGCAATAGCGCAACCTGCACATCCACGGTAACCGTTGCGGACACCCTTTCGCCCACCATCACCTGTCCTACGAACCTCATCGTGAACAACGACCCAGGCCTCTGCTCAGCAACCGTGAACTACCCCATGCCCGTGGTATCCGACAACTGCGGCAGCAACCTGGTCTTGACAGCCGGCTTGCCAAGCGGCAGTATGTTCCCCGCCGGAACCGCAACGGTCACCTACCGCGTAACCGATCCCTCCGGCCTTTCAGACAGCTGCTCCTTCACCGTGACGGTGATTGATGCGGAAGCTCCGCTGATCTCCTGCCAGAACGTATCCGTCATCATGGATGCCAGTGGCCAGGCGAGCATCACGGCGGCCATGATCAATGGCGGCAGCACGGACAACTGCGGCATAGCAAGCATCACTGCATCGCCCACCACCTTCACTGCCGCAGGAAACTTCCCAGTAACACTGACCGTGACCGACATCAATGGCAATACCTCCACTTGCGCCTCCACCGTAACGGTGATCGACAACACGCCTCCCGTGATCCTCTGCCAGCCCACCACCATTTACATAGACAACAATGGCACCGCCGTCCTCAATGCCACCGACATTGACGCCGGCAGCTCGGACAACAGTGGAACGCTTAGCCTGTTCACCCTCCCAAGCACCTTCAACTGTGGCCAGCTCGGAAGCAACTCCACCTACTTGCTGGGCACCGATGCCTCCGGCAACATGGCCTTCTGTGCCACCACCGTCACGGTGCTGGACACCCTTGATCCCGTAGCCGTTTGCCAGGATATCACGGTGAACCTGGGGGCCGGCGGAACGGTCACCATCACCCCTGCCATGGTCGGGGCCAACAGCACGGACAATTGCGGGGGAAGCCTCAACTTCGCATTGAGCCAAACGACCTTCAATGCAACGGGCACCTACACCGTGGTGCTCACGGTAACCGATGCCAGCGGCAATACCAGCACCTGCTCCTCAACGGTAACGGTGATCGACAATGAACCACCCGTGGCCATTTGCCAGGATGCAACGATCTACCTGGACCAAAACGGCAATGCTGCCCTTTACCCCGGAATGATCAATGCCGGCAGTTATGACCTGCAAGGTCCGGTAACACTGTCCACAAGCCAAAGCTCCTTCGGCTGCAACCAGCTTGGGGCGAACAACGTGACCCTGATCGTAACGGACAACAGCGGGGGCCAATCATTCTGCTTGGCACAAGTAACCGTACTGGACACCATTGCCCCGGTGGCCGCGTGCCAAGACATCACGGTGAGCCTGGGCCCGGATGGCACCGCCACCATTACAGGCGCGATGATCGGTGCGAACAGCACGGACAACTGCGGCAGTGCATTGAACTACACCATCAGCCAAAGCACCTTTACCGGCACCGGCACGTACTCCGTGGTGTTCACGGTGACGGATGCCAGCGGCAACAGCAGTTCGTGCACCTCCACGGTCACCGTAACGGACGATACGCCTCCGATCGCCATTTGCCAGGACGACACCATTTACTTGGACAATAGCGGTGCCGCCACCATTACGCCCGAAATGATCGATGCGGGCAGTTATGACATCGGCGGCACCATCACCCTTTCCGCCAGCCAGCTCAATTTCAACTGCAACAACCTGGGGGCAAACAACGTCACCCTGATCGTTACGGACAATACCGGCAACCAGACCTTCTGCCTCTCAACGGTTACCGTGCTGGACACCATTGCCCCGGCAGCAGCATGCCAAGACATCACGGTGGGCCTTGATCCCGATGGCACCGCCACCATCACCGGTGCGATGGTCGGCGGCAACAGCACCGACAATTGCGGCAACGCCCTTACGTACAGCCTCAGCCAGTACACCTTCAGTTCCACCGGCGCCTACACCGTGGTGCTCACCGTGACCGATGCCAGCGGCAACAGCAGCACCTGCACCTCCACGGTTACCGTGAACGATGATGCGGCCCCCGTTGCCGTTTGCCAGGACACCACCATCTACCTGGACCCCGACGGACATGCGGGCATCACGCCGGAAATGATCGACGGTGGCAGCTATGACGTGGGCGGCACCATCTCGCTGGGCGCGAGCCAAACTGATTTCGGCTGCAACAACCTGGGGGCGAACAACGTCACCTTGATCGTGACGGACAATACAGGCAACCAGGCCTTCTGCCTCTCAACGGTTACCGTGCTGGACACCATTGCCCCCATGGCCGTGTGCCAGGACATCTCCGTGGTGCTGGACAACCAAGGCCAGGTGTCCATCACCGGGGCGACCATCGGTGCCAACAGCACGGACAACTGCCCGGGGGGCCTCAGCTACAGCCTGAGCCAATCCAACTTCAACGCCACCGGCACTTACACCGTGGTGCTCACCGTAACCGATGCCAGCGGCAACAGCAGCACCTGCAGTTCCACGGTCACGGTGATCGACAACACGCCTCCGGTGGCCCAATGCCAGAACACAACGATCTACCTGGATGGAAACGGCAACGCCAGCATCACGCCACAGCAGATCGACGGCGGCAGCTTTGACAATGCGGGCATCACCGCCATGACCGCCAGCCAAACCGTGTTCGGCTGCGTCGACCTGGGTACAAATCCCGTTACGCTCACCGTGTTCGACAACATGGGCAATACGGCCACTTGCGAAGCACTCGTGACCGTATTGGACACCCTTGCGCCCACGGCCATCTGCCAGGACATCACCGCATACCTGGATCCTTCGGGGCAAGTGACGATCAGTGCAGCGGACATCGGCGGAAGCAGCACCGACAATTGTGGAAGCGGTCCGCTAACGTTGCAACTTGACACCCTCCACTTTGCAGGGGAAGGCCAGTTCCAAGTGGTGCTCACCGTGACCGATGCCAGCGGCAACACCAGCACCTGCACGGCCCTGGTGAACACGGTGAAACCACAGCCTCCCTTGGTGATCCCCGCCGGCTTCTCCCCGAACGACGACGGCATCGCCGACAATTGGGTGATCCAGGGGTTGGAATACTACCCGGCCAACGACGTGGTGATCCTCAACCGCTGGGGCAGCCTGCTCTACAAAGCCGCGCCATACCTGAACGATTGGCATGGCCAGGTGACCTCCGGCGGTGCCATGCCCGGTGAACTGCCCGCGGGCACCTATTTCTACCAGCTCTCCTTGGGCAACGGTGATGTCCGTACCGGTTACCTCCAACTGAACCGATGAGCACCACCCACGTACAAAACCGCGCCATGCGGATCTTGAGCGCCATTGTGGTTGCCTCGTTGGCCTTAACGGCCACGGCCCAACAGGACCCCATGTACAGCATGTACATGTGGAACATGATGGCCATACAACCGGCTTATGCAGGAAGCGCCGATGTGCTCAATGCCACAGCCTTGTCGCGCGTCCAATGGGCGGCCATTGAAGGGGCTCCGACCACGCAGAGCTTGTCATTGCACAGTCCGTTGAATGCCCGAACGATCGGCCTGGGCGGCAACTTGGCGCACGACCGCATCGGACGCACCTACACCACCAGCGCGTTCGCGGACATCGCCTACCGCATGCGCGTGAACGGGAACACCCGCCTGGCCCTGGGCTTGAACGCAGGCATCAACCACGCCTATGTGGCCAACAGCAAGGTGGAAAATACCGACCCCAACGACCCCACGTTCCAAGCGGACATCAGCGGGCGCATCTGCCCCAACTTCGGGTTCGGGGCGTATCTGTGGTCCAAAAAAGGCTATGTGGGCCTTTCGGTCCCGAAGTTGTTGCGCAACTACTTAGGCCGCTACAGCCAGGACGGCATGAGCTCCCAGTTCATCCAGGAAGCCACGCACGTATTCCTCACCGCCGGATATGTATTCCCCATGGGCACGGTGAAGTTCAAGCCTTCGCTCATGATCAAAGCGTCCGAGGGCGCCCCGCTCAGCGGTGATGTTTCGGCCACCGTGTTCCTGCAGGACAAATTCATCCTGGGTGCGGCATACCGCTACGGGGACAGCTTCACCGGCATCCTCGCCCTGCAAGCCACAAACCAGATCCGTGTGGGCTACGCCTACGACATGGGCATCAGCCTGCTCAACCGCCGCGCCAACGGGGCGCATGAGGTCATGATCAGTTACGCCCCGGTGTTCACCCGCGACAAGATCCGTTCTCCCCGTTACTTCTGACCATGCGCGCCAGGCCGTTCTCCATCATCCTGTGCCTGCTCCTTCCCTGGGCGGCATTCCCTCAAGATGGTCTTTTGCGCCAAGCGGACAGGCTTTACGCGGATTACAGCTACCACGAAGCCATTGAACTGTACGAACAGGCGTTCCGCAAGGATGCCAGCAGCATCGAACATGCACGCCGGCTGGCCGATTGCTACTGGACCCTGCGCGATGCCGCCAATGCCGAACGCTGGTATGCCGTAGTGGCCGCCTCTTCCGAAGCCACTGGCGAGGACATGTACCGCTATGCCGAACTGCTGCGCACCAGTGGGCAATATGCCGATTCCGACATCTGGTTAAAGCGTTTCGGCAAGCTTGCCCCGGATGACAGCCGCGCCCGGCTCAAGGAGAATTCCGTGGAACAGGTCGCCGCCATCATGGAAAAAGAGGGCATCAGCCACAAGGTGGACCCGGTCAACATCAACGGCGCTTACAGCGAGATCTCCCCCTTCATCAAGGACCGCACGCTCTACTTCGCTTCAAACCGCCCGGAAAAACTATCCGTGAAGCACGTACAGAGCCTGAACGGCATGCCCTTTCTGGACCTCTTCCAAGGCCGTGTGGACAAAGACGGGAACGTGGAAAACGTGGTGCCCATGGCCGATGGGATCAACACCTCCTTCCACGAGAGCAATGCCATCATCAGTGCGGACGGGCGGGAGCTGTACTTCACCCGCAACAACGTTAACGCAGGCAGAAGCGTCACCAGCAAGGACGGTGTGAACAACCTGCAGATCATCGTGCGCGAGCGGACTGCGGAGGGATGGGGCCGTGAACGCCCGTTCGCCTACAACAATCCCGCCTATTCCGTGGGGCATCCCGCCATGACGCCGGACGGACGCCGGCTTTACTTCGCCACCGACAAACCGGGCGGGCTCGGGGGAAAGGACATTTGGTACTGCGATCGCGAGGGCCTTGGAACACCATGGAGCGAACCTGTGAATGCCGGGCCTGAAGTGAACACGGAAGGCGACGAGCTTTTCCCCTTCGTCCATGGCAACACGCTCTTCTTCGCATCCGACGGGCACTTGGGCCTGGGCGGACTGGACCTCTTCCAAAGCGCGATTCGTGGCAACGGCCATGGCATCTCGGAGAACGTGGGCGCACCGGTGAACAGCGCCGCAGATGACTTCGGACTGTGCTTGGACGAGCAAGGCGGCCTGGGCATGTTCTCCTCGGACCGGGGCGGAGCCTTGGGCGCCGAGAACCTGTACTTCTTCCACATGCACAGCAAGCCCGAGGAAAAGCGCAAGTGGGCCGGACGCGTGCTCGATATCGCCGACGGCAAGCCAGTGCCCTTCCTGCCGGTACGCCTCCTCAACCGGGAGCGCAAGGAGATCGCCCGCACTACCACGAGCGAGCAAGGCACGTACGAGGTGCAAGCCCCGTCCGAAGCCGCTTCCGTTTCCATTTCCGTGTCCGGCGGCCCACAGGCTGAACTGGAGTATGATGAGATCACCATTGCGCCGTACAGCGACACGGAGCTGCCGGACATCTACCTGAACAGCGTGATGGACCTGCCGGTGAACGCGATCATCCGCGATGCCGCCACCGATGAATGGCTCGCCGGGGTGGACGTATCCATCCGCAACAAGCATACCGGCACACTGCTCTTCACCGGCACCACGGACGCCATGGGCATTACCAGGGGCCAGATCCCATACCAACGCTACGGCGACGATGTATCCTATGAGGTGAAATTCACCAAGCCCGGCTACCTGTCGCGCACGGTGGATGTGGATTTCCGGGTGCTCATGTTCCTGGAACAGGCGCTGATGGGCCCGGAAGGCACGAGCTTGAGCCCGGTGACCACCGGCTTGGACATGGCCAAGGCCATGAACCTGCGCCCCATCTACTTCGACTACCGCGAAGCCAAGATCCGGCCGGATGCGGCCATTGAGCTGGACCAGGTGGCCGAAATGATGCTCGCCAACCCGTCCCTCACCATCGACCTGCGCTCGCACACCGACAGCCGCGCCAGCACGGCTTACAACGATGCGCTTAGCCAACGCCGAGCGGAAAGTTCCCGCCAATACTTGATCGGCAAGGGCATCAGTCAGGGCCGCATCACTTGCAAGGGCTATGGCGAGCGCCAGTTGGTGAACCGCTGCGCCGATGGCGTGGAGTGCTCCGAGGAGGAACACCAGATGAACCGCCGCACGGAGTTCATCATCACCAGTTGCACGGGGTGTACCCCTTCCACAGCGGCCGGCCGCCCTTGAGCCTTTCCCGGTGTGAACCAAGGAACTCGCCCCATCATGCTTACGATCGGGCTTTCACCCGTTCAGCGCCCGATTTTCCGCAGCACTTCCGCGAGGTTCTTCGCGCACAGTTCCGGGGTGAACCAGGTTTGCCCTTGCAGCTCGCGTTCCACGGCGGGCACCAAGTCCGTCAGGTAAACGCTGCGGTGTCGCGCCTGCATCCCTTTCACCATGTCCTCCAGGCGCTTGATGCCCGTGGCATCGATCATCGGGACGTACTTCATGCGCAGCACCACCACGCGGTGCTTGTCGCTGACCTCCTTCATGACGTGCTGAAAGCGCAGCGCTGCCCCGAAGAACAGCGGTCCGGTGATCTCGAACACCAGCATGTCCTTGGGCAAGCCCTTGAGTTCGCGGTCCACCGCACGGGTGGTGGAAGCCTCACCCTCGGCCAGCACCGGCCGCAGGTCGGTGACATCGGCCATCCGTTTCATGAAGATGAAGGCCGCCAGCACCATGCCCACCTCAATGGCCAGCACCAGGTCGAAGATCACCGTGAGCAGAAAGGTGGTCATGAGCACGGCCAGGTCATAGCGGTTGCCCTTGATCGCACTGCGGAAATAGCTCCATTCGCCCATGTTCCAGGCCACGGCCACCAGGATGCCGGCCAGGCAGGCCATGGGGATCAGCGCGGCCAAGGGTGCCGCCACCAGCATGATCACGAGCAGGGTGAGCGCATGCACGATGGCGCTCACCGGGGTACGCCCCCCGTTGTTCACGTTGGTGGCCGTTCGGGCAATGGCCCCGGTGACCGGGATGCCGCCAAACAAGGCGCTGAGCATGTTGGCGCCACCTTGGGCCACCAGCTCCATGTTGCTGCGGTGGCGCCCGCCGATCATGCCGTCCGCCACCACGGCTGAGAGCAGGGATTCTATGCTTCCCAGCAATGCAATGGCAATGGCGGGGTTGATCAGCTCCCGCAAGGTGGCCAGGCTGGGCACTTGGAACGCGGGTGCGGGCAAAGAACCGGAAATCGCGCCGAAACGGCTGCCGATCGTTTCCACGGGAAGGTCAAGGAAATACACAGCGGCCGTACACACCAGTATGGCGGCCATAGGCCCCGGAAGCAGCTTGGTGAAGCGCCCTAAAAAAAGCGATAGCAGCAGGGAGGCCAGACCCAATACAGTGGCCACCGGATCAAGCGCAGCAAGGTTCTTCCCGAGCACACCCCATTTCTCCACAAAATCCGCGGGCACCTGTTGCACCGGCAAGCCCAACAGGTCTTTCACTTGGGTGGAAAAGATCACCACGGCAATACCGGCGGTAAAGCCCACGATCACCGTGTGGGGGAAGTATTTCAGCAGCTTTCCCGCCCGCAGGAAGCCCATGAGCATGATCAGCATGCCGGCGAGGAAGGTGGCCATGATCAACCCATCCAGCCCGTGCTGGGCGATGATGCCCGCCACAATGATGATGAAAGCGCCAGTGGGCCCGCCGATCTGTACACGGCTACCGCCGAACACGGCGACCACCAGCCCTCCGATGATGGCCGTGATGAGCCCTTTCTCCGGGGTTACGCCCGAAGCGATGCCGAACGCAATGGCCAAGGGCAGGGCAACGATGCCCACCACCAGCCCCGCCACGGCATCCCGCCGCAACTGCGCGGCACTGATGCCCTCGCGCAAAAGCGAAAAAAATTTGGGCACCAAGCTTTCCTCTGTTGGCGGCTTCCCGTCGTTGGAACGTCCAAAGAGGAAAGAAGCCATCAGCCCTTGCCAAAAAGGCTCTCCACGAACGCCGTCTTGTCGAACACCTGCAAGTCGCCCATGCCCTCACCGGTGCCGAGGTATTTGATGGGCACCTGGAACTGGTCGCTGATGCCGATGGCCACGCCGCCCTTGGCGGTGCCATCGAGCTTGGTAAGCGCCAGCGCGGTGACCTGGGTGGCCTTGGTGAACTCGCGCGCCTGCTCAATGGCATTTTGGCCGGTGCTGGCATCGAGCACCAGCAGTACCTCGTGCGGGGCATCGGGCACCACCTTGCGCATCACCTGCTTCACCTTGGTGAGCTCGTTCATCAGGTTCACCTTGTTGTGCAGGCGCCCTGCGGTGTCGATGATCACCACGTCCGTGCCTTTGGCCTTGGCGCTTTCCACGCTGTCGTAGGCCACGGCGGCGGGATCCGCGCCCATGCCCTGCTGCACCAGCGGCACGCCCACGCGCTCGCTCCAGATCTTCAGCTGGTCCACGGCGGCGGCGCGGAAGGTGTCCGCAGCCCCGAGCAGCACGCTGTTCCCGGCCTGCTTGTACGCATGGGCCAGCTTGCCGATGGTGGTGGTCTTGCCCACCCCGTTCACTCCAACCACCATGATGACGTACGGTTTGGGGCCTGGTACGGCGAAAGGCTCCGCGCTCCCGGCCGAATCCCGCATCAATTCCGCGATCTCCGCCCGCAGGATGCCGTTGAGCTCGGCCGTGCCCAGGTAGCTGTCTCGCTTCACGCGGGCCTGGATGCGGTCGATGATCTTCAAGGTGGTCTCCACGCCCACGTCGCTGGTCACCAAGGTTTCTTCCAAGGCGTCCAGCACCTCATCATCCACCGTGTTTTTGCCCGCAATGGCGCGGGTGAGTTTGCCGAACAGCGAAGTGCGTGAGCGGTCCAGCCCGGCATCGAGCTGCTGCTTCTTTTCCTTGGAGCCGAATAATCCGAAAAAAGCCATTGTCCTTCAAGAGAAAAGGCTCCCACCGCAAGGAGGAAGCCTTTTCCCGATGTTATGCGTGATCGGTCACTTCTTCGCGGCCAGGGCCTTGTCCACCTCATCGGCGGGCATCACCTGTTCGCTGAACTGGTACCCGCCCGTCTGGGCGTTCTTCACCATGCGGATGACCTTGACGAACACCTTGGCGTCCGCCTTCTTCATGGATGCAACAGACTTCTTTGCCATGGCTTACTTGATCTCTTTGTGAACGGTCATCTTGCGCATGATGGGGTTGTATTTCTTCAACTCCAGCCGCTCGGACGTGTTCTTGCGGTTCTTGGTGGTAATGTAGCGTGAAGTGCCGGGCAGCCCCGAGTTCTTGTGCTCGGTGCACTCCATGATCACTTGTACGCGGTTTCCTTTTCCTTTCTTAGCCATCACGTTGTTGGAATGGGGGCGCGAAGATACTTCATCGCTTCAATTCCACCAAAGGAAAGTTAACTTCCTTGCTACACCGCCACATCGACGGGTACCACCAAAGGGTCGGTGGTGCGCTTCAAATGCGGGCGGACGGCCGTTTGAACAGCGTCCTTGAGCATCTGCAGCAGTTGCCCCTTCACACTATGCCGGTAGGAAACCAGGCTGATCTCACGTACCGGTACGGGTGCCTTGAATGCCCTGACCCCTGCTTCCCGGGCCAGTGGCATGCCAACAGTGGCCAGCTCGGGCACCACGGTCAGCCCTCCCTGCGCATCCACCATGCGCATCAGGGCTTCGATGCTACCGGACACGTATGCGAACCGGCCTCCGGCCGCCCCGCGTTCACGCAACTGGCACAGGTCCAGCACCTGGGAGCGCAGGCAATGGCCTTCCTCCAGCAGCCACAGGCGGTCCGCATGGATCTCCGACGGCAGCACATACTGCTTGCGCCCGATACCTTCCTGCGGTGACACATAGAGCAGAAAGCGCTCATTGAACAAGGGTTCCTCCCTGAGCCCGGCCACGCCCAACGGGGTGGCGAGCAACCCCACATCCAAGCGGCCGTGCACCAGGCGGTCGATGATCTCGGCCGTGGTGAGTTCCTCCACGCTTAAGCGGATGCCCGGATACCGCTCCAGCAGGCCGCCCAGGAACAAGGGCAACAGGTACGGCGCCAGCGTGGGGATCATTCCGATCCGCAGGTCGCCGCTCTGGTCTTGCCGGGTGCTGTCCGCCATGGTTCTCAGCACTTCCACCTCTTTAAGCACGGCACGCGCCTGTTGCACGATCATTTCCCCGTCCGCCGTGGAAACAACCGGCGATCGGCTGCGGTCGAACAGCACCACGTCAAGCTCCTCCTCCAACTTCTTCACCATGCTGCTCAGGGTGGGCTGGGTCACGAAACAGGCTTCCGCAGCACGGCCGAAGTGGCGGTGCTCGTCGATCGCCACGATGTATTGAAGCTGTTGGATGGTCATGGGCGGAAAGATAAGGCATTCATTGGATCTATCTATGACACGATAGAAACATTCAGTTTGATTTATGACCTCGCACTCGCGACCTTTGCCGCAGGATAAAAGATCAACCGCCCCGTAAATGGGCAAAAACACCACACACATGGCAACCAATGCACAAGTACAATTAGCCCCCCAGCGGATGGTGGGCTTGGGAAGCACCTTCCCGATCTTCCGGAAAACCGCTTGCGTAAGCATCGAAAAAGGCAAGGAGTTCGCCGAACTGAGCAGCGACGACCTCACCAACACGCCGGGCCGCTGGACGGTGATGTTCTGGTGGCCGAAGGATTTCACCTTCGTGTGCCCCACGGAGATCGCCGCCTTCAACAAGGCCCATGGCGACTTCAAGGACCGCAATACGCAGCTCATCGGGGCCAGCACGGACAGCGAGTTCGTGCACGCCGCCTGGCGCCGCGACCACGCCGACCTGAAGGACCTGAAGTTCCCCATGCTCGCCGACACCAGCAAGAGCCTCTCCGAGGAATTGGGCATCCTTACGGCCGATGAAAAGGTCGCCTACCGCGCCACCTACATCATCGATCCCGATGGCGTGATCCGCTGGGTGAGCGCCTACGACTTGAGCGTGGGCCGCAGCGTGGACGAGGTGCTGCGCGTGTTGGACGCCCTGCAAACCGACGAACTCTGCCCCTGCAACTGGACCAAGGGCGAAGCCACCCTGAACTAACCATGGAACAGGCCATGACCGCATATGAGGAAGGCACCGCCGCCTTGTTGGAAGAGGTGGGAGCCCCGGTGGAACATGCCAACGCCGCCCTGCAATTGTTGGGCGGCACGGCATCCCGCTATGCACGCGACCTGAAGTTGAACTTGAAGGCCGTGCTCAAAAGCGCACATCTGAGCGATAAGGAGGCCGCCTTGCTGGCTTTGAGCGTTGCGGCCAACCAGAAGAACGATCTGCTCACGGGCCACTTTCGCACCCAGGCTGAACAGGCCGGTGCCACCGTGGAGGAAACCGCCGAAGCCGCAGCCTGTGCCAGTCTTTTGGCCGCCAACAACGTGCTGTACCGGTTCCGCCACTTCGCCGGCAAGGAGAAATATCAGGAGCTGCGGCCCGGTTTGCGCATGAACATCATGATGAACCCGGCCACGGGAAAGCACCTCTTTGAGCTGATGAGCCTGGCCGTGAGCGCGGTGAACGGCTGCGAGCAGTGCGTCAAGAGCCATGAGGCATCACTGATCGGCCTCGGTGCCACGGAAGAACAGGTATGGGACGCTATCCGGATCGCCTCGGTAGTTTGCAGCTACGACCGGATCGTACACTGACCCCTGCACCCCGGAACAAGGAAGCCGCCTCCCAAGGGCGGCTTCTCTTTTCCAGGAATAGCTTCCGATCAGGGCAATTGCTCCATGCGCACAGCAGTAGGGCTTTGGCCGCCCAGGTTCAGCAAGACCAGGTCCCGGTCGTTGCTGGCCCCTGTAAAACGCACCAGGCCGTCCAAATTGAGGTCTTCCTTGTGATAGCCGGAAATTTGGGCCGTGGGGGAACCGCCTCCCAGCTTGGAGAGGATCGCATCCCGATCGTTGTTCAACCCGGTATATTTGAGCATCCCGTCCCCCAAGGCATTACCGGGCCAAAGCGCCATTATACCCGAGGCTACTTCCTTCTGCGCCCCTGAGCCGTATGTTGACATGGACGATTTCGTGAAATCCAGCACAAGGCCCCGTTTGTCAACCTGCACCCACATGCCGGCCATGGCTCCCAAATGGTTCCGGTGCCGCAAGGCCACGAAATACAGGTCCTGGGCAACGTTGAAGATCAGCTGCGAGCGGCCGTCGGTTGCCACCACATCGCCGTCGCGCTGGAGCAGAACCGCCTTGGTGGCCACCACCTGTGCCATGTTCACCTTGCTCCTCAACTCCACCAGCACCCAATCCACCACGGCGTTCTTTCCCTGTACGCCCAACATGGCCGCCTGCACCGTTTCACCGCCTCCGCCCCCGGCCTGGGTGTAGCCAAGCGCCGTATAGGGTTCTTGCAACGGGATGGCTCCGCGAACGCGCAAGTCGTCGCGCATCATTCCGCTTGCCGTTGAATAAGCTCCGCCCAGGGCCGCCCGCAGGGTGAGGTTCGGCCCGCAATCCTGCCAAGGTGCCACGTTGCTTCCGCCGATCTCCGCCAAGACCGGGTTTCCGGGGCGGGTCCAACGAACGGTCACATGGTCACCCCCGCTGCCTTCCTTGTGCAACAGCTCGAAGTAGTAATACTTGCCCGCCACCAGGTTAATGCTCCCGCTTTGTTGCGCGGGGTACTTGTTGTATTCCGTATCCCCGGTGTAGCCCGGCACACTGCAAATGGCCTCTTTCAGCTCCGGTGCGGCGTTGGGACTGAGGTAAAATACGCCGGCATCATCACAGGTGAGGTTGAAGCTGTACAGCCCGGTGGTGGACGGGATGATGTAGCCGCGCATCCGCGTGCCGTAATTGTTCGCGTAGTTCACGGGCCCGCGAATGGTGGTAGGGGTTGTGGAGCCCGTGGGCGCATCGGGGTAATTGGCGTTGTTGAGCAGGGCGTTCACCGTGCCGCCGGAGATGCCGGTCCAATACTCGCGCAGCACACTTCCCGTTGCACCTACGCATTGCGGCGGGTCCATGTTGTACCCCCGGATCACGGCAAGCGCGGTTGACTTCAGGCCCATGTTATCGGTTACCGTGAGCTTTACCTGGTATTCGCCCGTTTCGGTGAAGTTCTTGGCCACCACGGGGCCCGAAGCAAAGGTGCCATCCCCGAAATCCCACTGGTAATCCACCACGGTCCCGTTATCCATGCTTTGGCTTGCATCCAACGTGCTGTTGAACGGTACCAATCCTTGCGACTTGGAGGCTATGATCACCGCTGTTGGTGCAATGCGGTCGCAATCGGGGTACAAGTGGCGCACCACCGTGGTGCTGAGCCCGCCGGGGTCGGTGACGGTGAGGTTGACTTCGTAATGGAACGGATCCTCATAGCAGCCAACACCGGAGATGATGGTGGAGGTGGAGGGTGCGTTGTCCACCGGTTCGGGGTGCACATGGATGTTGTGGTGCAACACGGTTTGCCATGCGAAGACCAACTGGGCGTTGGGGGTTTGTGCATCGCTTACGGCCGCTTGCAGCGCGATGGTGGTATCCTTGCCCACCGGGTAGAGCTGCCCTTCGGGGAAACTGGTGATCGCCACTGAAGGCGGCGTGTTGTTCACATTTACCTTGATGGTGGCACTGTTCGCCTGGTTCTGGTCATCGCGCACCGTGAGGGTGACCGTGTACACGGTGGGCACCCCCGGGGACGCGGTGAAGGTGTGCGATGGGTTCACCGCCGTGCTGGTGCCGCCATCGCCAAAATCCCACAAGTACGAAAGTGGCCCGTTCTCCGGGTCGGTGCTGTTGCTCCCGGTGAACTGCACGGCCAAGGGCCCCGGTCCGTAGAGCACGCTCTGGCCCGCCACCGCTACGGGGGGCAGGTTGGTAACGCCCAAGGGCGACACCTTGCGTATTTGGCCCGTTTCATAGCGCACGTACCACAAGGCGCCATCCGCCCCTTCGCGCAAGCATACAATGGCCCCCATGTTGGACGCGAAGTTGGCCACTTGCACCGCCTTGTTGTCCGAGGTCATCACCACCCGGCGGATCCATGCACCGGCATAGTCGGCAATGAAGTAGCTGCCTTGATAGCCCGCTGGCCAGCCAGTGCCTGAAATGAAGGTGGCCCCCACGGAGGCGTTCCCTCCGAAACGCGGGCCTGGCACGGGCGATTGGGGATTGTCCAGGTCGTACTGTACGGCGGTATTTCCGTTGAAGGCGCTGCAACGGGATTGGTTCCCGTGCGCCCAATCGATCACGGGCCGGGTGTGCGAGAACACGGGGATGTTCGGCGGGATGAACTGCAGGGGGTCGCACGGATTGGGCAGGCCGGTGGGGTGGTTGAGGGTTTCCTGGGCAATGAGGTCCTGGAAATCAAAGCACGATTTGCCGCACCCCCCTTGGCCGTACAACGGATTGGGGGCTGCCGGATTTTGCACCCGCGCGATCGAATAGCCGCCATTCTGCTCCATGCCCTCGAAAATGGGCCAGCCGAAATTCTGGCCTCCGGTATAACAGACATCCATTTCCTCGTAGCTGCTCCACCCCACATCCCCGATGTAGAATACCCCGGGATTGCCTGCCGAGGGATCTGTGCTGCCGGTACCCGGGCGGTAGGTGAACCGGTATGGGTTCCTCAGGCCCAAGGCCCACACACGGCTTTGCGGGGAACGGGGTTCCGCGGCATTGAAGAATGGATTGCTGGGCACTCCTTCGCCTGTGGCGGGGTCGATGCGCAGCATCTTGCCGTTCATGCTGTTCACCATTTGCGCCCGCATGGCCCCCACGTTCTCATCGGGGCGCAGGATGGAATCGGCCATGGCTTGGGCATAATAGGTCTGCGGTTCGCTGCCCACGTCCACCAGGTTGTAACTGGCGGCATCCCCCACCGTGAGCAGCAAGGTGCCGTCCTTCCCGAAGACCAACGCGCCTGTGCTGTGTGATTCGTAAAGCATGGGAATGCCGGTTTTCCTCGTCTCCCCGATGAGCACATGGCGGCTTCCCGTGTTCACGGTATTGAACGCAGGACCTTGCGCCGTATAGCGGGTCAAGCGCATGATGGTGGCGTTGAAGTATTCGTTGGTGGCCGCGTTGTACGATGCGGTGCCGTAGTTCATCAGGTAATGCCGGTCCACCGTGTAAAGCAGATAGAGGTACCCGTTGGACAGGAAATTGGGGTCGAGGGCAAAACCCAGGCAGCCATGGTCCCGCCAATTGCCCACTTCCTCGCTGATGTCGATCAACGGCGTTGGCAGGCGGACGCCATTCTCCACAATCCACACCTTGCCGGACTTTTCCCACACATACAAGCGGTTGTTCGCATCGAAGGTGAACCCCACCGGTTCGGTAAAGCCACTAACCACCACGGCGTCATTAAAGCCGGCTGGGACACTTTGTGCAGCAAGTCGACTCAAGGAACAGGTGCAAACAACCAAGGCACTTAAGAGGATCCGGGCAAAAAACATCCTTGCCATGGGAAACGGTTTTTCAATTAGTCGAAAATGAAATGTCATTCGTCGTGCGAAATTGAAGACTAATGGGGTGATTGTCAACTTCTCAGCCAGGTTCTTTTCAACATTCCGCCGTCCGGCCTCCCCCCCGCACCGATGGGTCATCGCGGAAGGATGCCATCTGCTCGTGCCCGCTGGCCGCACAACCTTGCCCAAGCCTGACAATTGCCACGGCGCGACGGATAATTTCGCGCCCCATTTCAAACCATGAACAAATCAATTGCCCTTCTTCCCTTGGTCGCGCTCTTCAGCTGCGGCAGTCCTTCCGAACCTACCACCACCCCACCGCCGGTTGTGCAAGCCGCCGCCGGGGAGCCGGACAGCGCCTTCTGGAACGCGGATGCACTGATCGACAGCGTGGAACGGCAACACTTTGAGCACTTGCGCCAGATCACCTCGGGCGGTGATAATGCCGAGGCCTACTGGAGCTTCGACGGCAAGAAGCTCGTTTTCCAGGCTACCGTGCCCAAATGGGGCGAAGCCTGCGACCAGATCTATGTCTTCAACCCCTTTACCGATGACCTGCTGGCGAACAAGCCGCAGCAAGTGAGCCTCAACGGCGGGCGCACCACATGCAGTTACTTCCTGCCAGGCGACAGCTTGGTTCTTTTTGCCAGCACCCACCTGGGCGACACGGCGTGCCCTCCGGTGCCCCCGCACGTGCCCGGTGGCAAGTACACCTGGCCAATCTATCCCAGCTTCGACATTTTTGTGAGCGACCTCAAGGGTAACCTAGTGAAGCGCATGACCGACACGCCCGGCTATGATGCCGAAGCCACCGTATCGCCCAAAGGTGACCGCATCGTGTTCACCAGCATGCGCAATGGCGACATGGACCTGTACACCATGAACATCGACGGCAGCGACGTGAAGCAGATCACGCACGATCTGGGCTACGACGGCGGGGCCTTCTTCAGCCCTGACGGCACCAAACTGGTGTGGCGTGCCTCACGGCCCACCAAGCCCGAGGACGTAAAGGAATACAAGGACCTGTTGAAGCAGGGGCTGGTGCAACCCACCCAGATGGAGGTGTTTGTGGCCAACGCCGACGGCAGCGATGCCAAGCAGATCACCAACTTGGGCAAGGCGAATTGGGCGCCCTATTGGCACCCGGACGGGAAGCACATCATTTTCGCCAGCAACCACGCCACCGAGCGCGGGTTCCCCTTCAACCTGTTCATGATCGACATGGACGGGCAGAACCTGCAGCGCCTGACGAACTCGGACATGTTCGACGCGTTCCCCGTGTTCAGCAGGGATGGCAAGTATTTGGTGTTCAGCAGCAATCGCGGAGGCCAAGACCATGACACGAACCTCTTCATCGCCAAGTGGAAAGAGTGATCGGACCAAGGGCTTGCCGATCAAGGGAGGGCGAAGGGCAACTTTCGCCCTCCCTCGTTTTCAGCCTGTACTTGTAACGCCTTTGGTCGCCCGGATGAATCGAGCGCTGCCTGCGGGCCATGGGCTTGCACCGCATTCGGATCGGGAACGATCGCACGCATTCATCCCTGAAAGCGCGAACTTCGCCCCACGCATGAACGAACCACCACCATCTTCCCGGCCTGGCTGGATGCAACGCTTGGGCCAGCGCTGGGGCGTGGGCCCGACCCGCGTGATCTTGATCCTGGTGGTGTTCACCTGCACCGGTTTCACCGTGATGTTCCTGAAACGTCCGGTGGTTGCCCTTTTCACGGAGGGAGGGGAACAACCGTTTTGGTTCTCCATCCTCTACTACCTGTTGATCTTGCCCGTATACAACGTGCTTCTGCTGGTGTACGGCACCCTGTTCGGGCAGTTCCGGTTCTTTTGGAATTTCGAGAAGCGGTTCCTCAGCCGGATCTTCCGGCGCAGGAAACCCGCCGGGCAATGAGCACCAAAGAGCCCATTGCTACCCTTGCCTTTCCAACACCCGTTCCACGCGCCTCACTTGGCTTTCCGGAAATTTCCGCATCCGGCATTCCCAGATGGTGACCACCCGCCAGGCCGCTTTTCGCAAGGCGCGCACGTTCCGCTCGTCGCGTTGCACATTGCGGTCCAGCTTCTCCTCCCAAAAATCCCGGTGCGTCTTCGGCCGCCGGGGCTGGCAGTGGGGGCAGCAATGCCAGAAACACCCGTGGATGAACACGGCCACCTTCCTGCCTACAAAGGCTATATCGGGCTTGCCGGCCGCCTTGGCATAGTTCAAGCGGTAGCCTCGTATGCCAGCGTCCGTCAAGGCTTTCCGCAACATGCGCTCAGGGCCCGTGTTTTTGGAGCGGATGCGGCTCATTTGCTCGCTGACGCGGGCATCCACGGGTACGGGGGCCCGGCCATCACGGAGGTAACTGTGCTTGGCCATGCGGTGCCACAAAGTTCGGGGCCGGTTCCGTCCATTCCCAGCAACCGGGCTTCCTTTGCCCCATGAACTGGATCATCCTGATCATTGGCGGATTGTTCGAAGTGGGTTTCACCACGTGCATGGGCAAGGCTCAAGCGTCAACCGGCACCACCGCGCTGATGTGGTGGGGCGGGTTTGCGATCAGCGTATGCCTGAGCATGTATCTGCTGCACCGCGCCTCGCTCTCGCTCCCCATCGGCACGGCCTACGCTGTATGGGCCGGCGTGGGCGCCATCGGCACGGCACTGATGGGCATCCTGGTGTTCAAGGAACCCGCCGACATTGGGCGGCTGTTCTTCATTTTCACGCTGGTGGCCAGCATCGTGGGCCTGAAATTGGTAACGAACTGACCGCGCGGCTGCCTGCGAACCGTCAATTAGCGGTCCGCTCACGCCAAGCCTGCTCAAGGGCCCCCAGGAAGTGGTCGCTGTGCTGGGCCCCGCTCACTGCGTACTTATTGTCCAGCACGAAGAAGGGTACACCGCGCACGCCAATCTGCTGCGCCTCATACTCGTCGGCCTCCACCGCTTCCGTGAATGCATCTGCGGCCAGCATTTCCGCCGCCTCGTTGCCGTCCAGGCCGATCTCTTCCGCTATGGCCTGCAGCACGGCCTTGTCGCCGATGTGCTCACCCAACACAAAATGGGCTTGGAACAAGCGTTCCTCGGCGGCATCGGCCAACCCCTTGGTCTTGGCCAGCTGGATCAGGCGGTGCGCATCGAAAGAGCTGCCCATCACGGCCTTGTCCATGTTATACTCCAACCCCACGGTGCGGGCCCGCTCCACCACACCGGCCACCATTTCCTTGGCCTGTTCGCGTGTACGGCCGTACTTCTTGGCCAAGTGGTCGTACATGTCGTCGGGACTGCGCACCGGTGCCTCGCGGTCCAGCTCGAAGCTCTTCCATTCCACCTGCACTTGTTCCCGGTGGGGAAACTGCGCCAACGCCCGCTCAAACTCACGCTTGCCGATGTAACAGTACGGGCACACCACATCGGACCAGATCTGGATCGTCATGGGGCAAAGGTGGGCATCACGGCGCTCAAAGCACCGTCACTTCCGTCCTTCTGTTCAGTGCGCGTCCCTCGTCGGTGTCGTTGGTGGCCACGGGTTTGGTTTCGCCGTAGCCTTTGGCCACCACGCGGCCTCCGTCGATGCCCTGCTTGATCAGGAAGTCGCGCACGGCGTTGGCGCGCTGCTCGCTCAATTTCTGGTTGGCGGCATCATTCCCCACATCGTCCGTGTGGCCGCCCACTTCGATCCGTACCGCGGGGGACGTTTTCATGAACTGCCCCAGCTTGTTCAATTCCACCGTGGAGGTGGGCAGCAAGGCATAGCTTGCCGTTTCAAAGAAGATGTTGCGCAGCTCGATCTTTTGGCCGGGCGCCACTTTGGACAGTTTCACGTCCAATTGGTATGGCGCCGTGCCCTGCATATCGGCGAAGCTGTAGTTGCGCGAATAAAAGAGATAGCCTTCCGCGGAGGCGTTCAGCGCATGGTCCACCCCGGTGGGCAGGCACACGGTGAATTCGCCGGACAATGGATCGCTGATGGCGCCTGCCGCCAACTTGCCGGAAGCCAGGTCGAACAATTCCACATCAGCCTCCAAGGCCTTGCCGGTGGCTTTATCGGTAACCTTCCCGCGGATATAGGAAACCGGTGTGGGGCGTGCTTCCTTATACAGTTCGAAGCCATAGAGGTCCAGGTCTCCGAACCCTCCTTCGCGGTCGCTGGCGAAATAGGCCAGGCTGCCACTGGCGTCCACCAGCACACTGTTCTCGTCGCCGCCGGTATTGATGGGCCATCCCAAGTTCATGGCCGGCCCCCAGGTGCCGTCCGTTTGCATGCGGCTCATGTAGATGTCCAAGCCGCCCATGCCGGGCCGTCCATCGCTGCTGAAATAGAGCGTCTTGCCATCGGGATGGATCTGCACGCTTTCCTCCTTGCCCGGGCTGTTCACGTTGGGGCCAAGCAGTTCGGGCTTGCTGAAGGCACCATCGTCGCCCATGCGGCTGACATAAATGTCGGTGTTTTGCTGCCCATCACGCGATCGGGCACCGCGGAGGAAGTACAGCGTGCGGCCGTCACTGCCCATGGAAGGCTGACTTTCCCAACTGGGGCTGTTCACCGGGGCGCCCAAATTCTGCGCCTTGCTCCAACGATCGCCTACACGGCGGCTAATGAAGAGGTCGCAACTGCCCAAGCCTTTGAGCCCCGGCCCATAGGACCCGTCCGCCCCGGCGCACTTGGTGAAAATAATGAAACGACCGTCCGGGGTCAGT
This sequence comes from Flavobacteriales bacterium, assembly GCA_023957375.1. Classification (GTDB taxonomy): domain Bacteria; phylum Bacteroidota; class Bacteroidia; order Flavobacteriales_F; family PHOS-HE28; genus PHOS-HE28. The sequence goes on from JAMLHB010000001.1 coordinate 998,931, forward strand.
GTTCCGGCCCCCTCATTGTCCACCGTGTTTACCGTGGAGATGGGCATGGCAGCCCCCCATGTTCCGTCCTTCTGCCTATGGCTGACAAAGAAATCTTCCTGCACCCCGTAGGCGGAGCGGTCGTCCTTGATCAAGCGGGTGAACATCAAGGTGCTGTCATCCACGGTGACGGCGGGAAAGTATTCAGGATCCTTGGTGTTCACGCCCGGGCCCAGGTTCACTGGGGCGAAGGGCACGGGCTGCTTCATGGCCCGTTCGGCGAAGTCCGCATTGGCGGTTCCGCGCTGGGCGCGTTGCCGGCGCTGGGGGTCTTTGTCGTACTGCATGGCCAGAGCAAAGTGCTTGCGCGCCTCATTGTACGATCCCTGGCCCAACTCCAGTTCCGCCAAGTGCAGCGCGGCCGGCGGGAAGTAGGTCGGGTTGATGGCCAGCACCTCGTGGTACACGGCGATGGCCTCCTTGGGTAAATTGCGTTGCTCGTACATCTCGCCGAGGTAGATGCGCGGCTCGATGAACTTCGGATCCTCGGCGGCGGCCTTCTTCAGGTTGCCTTCCGCACAGTCCCACTTCCGCAGGCGCATGCATTCGGCCCCGGCTTCGTATAGTTTGATCGCCTTGCTGCTGGTGGTGGTGTAACGGCTGGATTGTGCGGTGGCCACATCGGCCAGCAGGGTTGCCAGCAGGGCCAATACCATGGCACCGGTGCGAACGCCGCTCCCCTGCCCTGTGATCCAATTCATGGGATGTTCAAGTATTTGTGCGTTTGCAGGGATACCCTCCAACGCGGGTGCTCCATCACGTAGTTCACCACCAAAGGCGTCATTTCACTGCGCTTGCCCCACTCGGGTTGCAGGTACAGCATGCAGTCCGGGCGCGTCAACGCCGCATGTCCTTCGGCCCATTTCAGGTCGTGCTTGTTGAAGACCACCACCTTCATTTCATCCGCCAAGGCGTGAAAGCCCGGAACCGGCGCCTTGAATTTTTTAGGGCTGAAGCAGACATGGTGCCACTCCCCGCTGATCGGCGAAGAACCGCTGGTCTCCAGGTGCGTACGGAACCCTGCCTTACGCAAGGCATGGGTAAGCGGCCCCAAGGGATGCAGCAACGGTTCGCCGCCCGTAACGACGGCAATGCGCGCAGGGTGGCGCAAGGCGCCGGCCACAATCGCCTCCACGGACATCACCGGATGGCGGCCCGCGTCCCAACTTTCCTTCACATCGCACCAGGAGCAGCCCACATCGCAGCCCGCCAAACGGATGAAGTACGCAGCCTGTCCGGTGTAGGCTCCTTCGCCTTGCAGCGTAAGGAACGCCTCCATCACGGGCAGTTCAAGACCTGGAGACGACATGTTCGATCACTTTCGGCAAAGGAAGTGCCACATCAGCGGGCACAAAAAAAGCCCACACAGGACCGAGTTCAGAAAACCCATGGATCACATGAGCGGGTTGGACAGAAAGGGGTCGGTAATCCTCGATGTTCCCGGGGGATACCGCCCGAAGGCGGCGAGGCCCGCCCTTGCCCTTTGGATCTTCCAACCCTGAGGAAGAAATGTTGGTTTTGAGAACCTATGGCCTGTGTGGGCTGTGTGTTGATCAGCTCACGGCTGACAAAGAACGCTTTCGTGGTCCGAAGGTACGTTCTTTTTTCTTGAATGGGGAATGAGTTGTGAACGATCGGGGGCAGGAGGCAGCAGGAACTGGCGGAAGCTGGCAGTGGCAGTGGGCAGCGGCAGCGTGCAGTGGGCAACTACCCTTCCCCTTTCTGCCCAACGAACTGGTCTTCCTTGTCCTCAAAGAGAATGTTGAAGGTGGTGAGGCTGCCGTAACAGCGGGTGATGTATTGTTGGAGCTCCACCTTGTCCTGCTCGCTGATGCCGGTGTGGGCGTTGAGCTTCTGTTCAAGCACGCGGAACCGGTCACGGATCATCACGATCTTGTGGAAGAAGTCTTCGATGGGCACTTCCTTGCTCTTCAGGGAGGCATCGCGCGGCTTGATCTCCAATGTTCCGCCTTCATAGCGCCGTGCCAGTTCCACGGGCCGCTGCGGAGCTTGCATTTCCTCCAGCACCTCGCGCAAGGCGTCGCGCACATGGTCCAGGTCCAGTGGCTCGGGCTCCACTTCCACGCCCGGTGCAACCACCTGCAAGCCTTCGAACGAGCGGGAGATCGATTGTTCCCCGTGGTCCTTGAAGAACACATGGACGGTCCGCGGGTCCATGTCGTATACAACTCCCGCGCCCATGGTGGGGTGATTGACGCGGGCACCGATGCCGAGATCGTGGAGGTCCATGCCGTTGTGGTGATGTTCCGCAATGATACAAGCCGCGCTCATTCCACCTCGCGCTGCACCGGGTATTTCCGATAACCGGGCTCCATCCACGGTGAATGGCGGTAGATCCACAGCAATTGCGCCTCCTCATCCTTGGCAAAGGAGGGATCAAAGACCTGCTTGCGCCGGAATTCCGCATCAAGCACGGGGTTGTCGGCAAGCAGGCGGGCAGCTTGGTCTTCAAAGACGTAGCTGTCGAACCATTCCTTCTGCTGCAATACGGCATCAAAGAAATTCCATGCGAAAAAGCCATCGTCGGACCGGCTTTCCAAGGCTTCCACCACATACCGGTCGGTGGGCCGGCCCATGGGGATCCGCACGTCGCCGGCATGCACGGTGCTGCGGATCCGTTTGCGCACCACGTGGATGTTGCGGTGCAGGTAGTGGCCTTCATAGGCCATGGGCACGGTGGCGAATGCACCCATGCTATCCTGCTCCACGGTTAGCACCGTGTCGTGCGCCATGGCTTCCATGTGCACGCCGTTCAACCGCAACCGTTGGATCACTTCCCGCCACTGCCCGGGTACGATGTAGGCCTTGGGCTTGGCTACCTTCAACGACGGCACATAGGAATTGCGCCATGGCACAGTGGTTTCCGTGGGCTTGCCGCGGTCATACCGGATCCGGGGAAGGCCTGTTACCCGGCTCCGCTCGGTCAACGCGGCATATCCCTTCCACGGCAGGCTCTCCACCGCCATGGTGTCCAAACGCCAGTTGAGGCCGAATTCCGCAGCCGTGGCGGTGGCCTGTTGGGCTGCCGCACGTGCTGCTCGCAGTTCTTCAGGCTGCTGGTCCATCACGGCCAAGGTGCCCATCAGCAACTGGAAGGTGGCATTCACACGGTCTGCAAAGGGCTTCAGCACGTGGCTCTCGCTGACAATGCCGATCCGGTTGAATAGTGCGGCGTGTCCGGTGCTATATCGAGGACTGTCGTTGAACCCTTGCAAGCCATCCTCTGGCACGGCGCCCGTGGTTTCGAAATACGGGCACATCAGCAGGTTCTTGCGCTGCATCCATTCATACTGGCCCGGAATCAGGGTGCCGGTCATGAAATCGCCCAAGGGCTTGGCGAGCTTGTCTTTCTGGGTGGCCATCAACGCCATGATGTACTGGTGGTCCGCACCATCGCTCACATGCGTTTCGAAGTAGATGTCGGGGTCCCATGCGGTGAGCGCCGCCACCAGGGTGTGTGCGTTTTCGGAATCCATTTTCATGAAATCCCGGTTGAGATCAAGGTACTTGGCATTGCCCCTGAAGCCATATTCCCTCGGGCCGTTCTGGTTGGCGCGGCTGAAGCTGCCCCGGTTCAACGAGCCACTGACGTTGTATACCGGCACGATGCACACGGCGGTGTTCACCAACAAGCCCATGAGCTGGTCGCTTTCCAGCAGGGCTTGGGCCAGCATCAGGCTGGCATCGATGCCGTCCGGCTCGCCGGGATGAATGCCGTTGGTGACCCACAGGATATTCTTTCCGGCGGCACGGATGCTGTCCGGGGTGAAGCCGCTGCCGTCGCTTAGGATAAAGAGGTGGATCGGATGGCCGTCGTCGTCGTGCCCGATGGTGGTGAGCTTGGCGCCTCCATGGATCGAATCCAGGAACGCATATCGGTGAATGGCCTGCTGCCAAGTTGCCGATGTGTCGCCTTCAAACACCCATTGAGCTTGCCCGGTGCAGGACGTTAGGATAGCCAAGGAAACGAACAATGTCCGGGGCCATTCTCGTTGTGCCATGTGCAAATATCGCCGTAGCGGTAAAAAAGGAAACCCCGGCACAGCAAGGAAAGTGCCAGGGCTTCCGACCGCCGGCGGTCTGCCCGCCGGTCCATTGGGGTTAGCAGCCTGTGGAGGGCGCATCCGGCCATTCAGCGCAGGTCTCCTGCTCGGCGGTAACCGTAGCGGGCGCCGGGATTTCCTGCTTCTGCGGAACTACCGCGGGCTGCACTTGCTGGGCAAAGAGCTGTTCCTCATCGGTAAGCTGAAGCAGGAGCGTGAGGGTCATTACAGGCCACATGATCGTTGCAATTGGTGGTGCAAATTGTCGACGAATCGATCTTTTGTCAAGACGAACAACTTCAATTGCTCGGCGGGTGCCTCATAATCTCATTGAGCGGCAAGGAGTTGCATAGCCTGACATGGCCAAACCGGATTGCTTACCATTCCTTGTGCAACTTTGCCGCTATCTTATTGCCGATGGGAAAGCGTGTGTTGCTCCTTGCCGTTCTGGTTTCACAGTTGCCCGGCTCCCCGCAACTTTTTGCGCAAGGCTCGCGCAATGGCCCCAAGGTGGGTGGAGGGATCGGCACGCAGACCTTCGGGAAGTTCCTTCAATGGAATGGCCAACCCAAGCTGGGCCCCGTGGCGGGCTGGAGCTTTGAAGCCCCGGTCACCGAACAGGTAAGCCTGCTGATCGAGCCGATGTACATCGGCAAGGGCAGTGTAACGGTGGACAATGTGCAAAAGACGCGCACTTCGGTGGCACTGAACTACCTTGAACTTCCCTTATTGATCAAAGTGAGCACCAACCCGGACCCGCAGGGGTTGTACCTGAGCGGCGGGCTGATGTACGGTTACCTGCTTCACGGCAAGGTGAAAAACTTCCAGTACGGCGAATTGAAGTCGGAATACACATTTTCACCCAGCACGAACCAGAACCGCGGCCAGTGGAGCGCCGGGGTGGGCTTAGGCCAGGAGGTGGGGCCCTGGCTGATCGAACTGCGCGGGCAAAGCAGCCTCAACACCTTCGACCGTTTGGTGCGTTCGCACAATGTGGTTTATTCCGTGCAGGTTGCGTGGCGGTTCCCCACACAGGCCGAAAAGGACCGCAAGCGCGCGGAGCGGGAGGAACAGGAGGACTGAGCCTATGCGCTCAATGCCCCTCGTCGCGGAAGAAATCCAGGTTTTGCAGCTTCACCAAGTGTACGTTGGTGAAATAGTGGTGCAGGATGGTGGTGTAGTCATATCCATTGCGGGCCATGTGCATAGCTCCTTCCTGGCAGAGCCCCACACCGTGGCCGAACCCCTTTCCGGACAGGACCACTTGGTCTCCATCGGGTTTCACGCTGAAGTACGCTGAACGCAGGTGCAGGTCTTTGCGCAGGCGGACCAAGGAGATCCCGGGCGCGATATTGGCCAGGTAAAGGTCCCGGCAGTCGGGCTGGTAATTGGTGACGCTGGCCACCACGTTGCTGTCGTCGGTGTCCACGCCGAACGCCTTGCTGAGATAGCCCAGCCACTTGGCCCGGGGCATGCTCTTTTCCCATACGGCATGGGGTTCGTGCAGGCAGAAGGTGTCCAAGGTGCTGACCAAATAGGGCTCGCTCTTGCTCCACACGTCCTCGGCGTTCACGGTTTCGCCCCCGCAATTGCTGTGGAAGGTGGCGTGGATCAGGCGGATGTCCGGGTCCACCGCCACCAGGTCGCGCGTGAGGGCCACCGCTTGGCGGATGCTGTCCACCCGGTTGCGGCCATGGAACACTTGGCAATGCACGGCATCACATACCTCAAAGCCCTCCCCTGCGTGCCGCCGCTTGTTGGCCAGGGCATAGGTGCGGCAGCTCACCGCCTGCAACTTGTAATACTCCATCCAGTGGTCCTTTCCGGCTTCGGCCTGCACCACGCCGGCCACATATTCCTCCAGGGGCACGGTGGCCACCAATTGCAGGCTTCCGCCGGCCCGGTTCACCTCCAAGGAACCGGGGTAGGCACGTTCGGGCCCCTTTGGCGCCATGTTCCGCAAGCGGAACCCCCGGCCCGATGCGGACCGGAACGTGATGTTCTTCGCCGCAGTGAAGTCCAACATCAGGGAGCGGGCATGGACGCCTGCATCGGAGAACTTGAGCACCACCCCGTCGGAAGAGGCCAGCTCGGCGGATTTTTTCCCATCCACCCAAATGGAGAGCGGCCCGCCGTCGCCCATGACCATCACCTGGCGGCTGGGTGATTCCCTGAACAGGCCGATGCGCACGTCGGCGTATTGCGCATGCGCGGATGCTGCCGGAAGAAAAGCGGAAAGCAATAAGAAGGTGCGGTACATGGCGGTGCGAAACTATCGGCACCTTTTTTCGGCGCGAGGTGCGGTTTACAGACTTATCCACACCCGATCGGCCACATGTGCCGAAGCACCGGTACCGCCCAGCTTGCCCCTTAGCTCCCGCATGTCCCCCTGCATCCGCGAGCGGTACTGCGCATCGTTCAGCAAGCGGTGCAGTTCGTGGCGCAATTCCGCCGGGCGCATGCCGTGCTGGATCAGTTCGCGGACCACCTCGCGCCCCATGATCAGGTTCACCAAGGAAATGAACGGCACCCGTATGAAGCGCTTGGCCAGCCAGATGTTCAGGGCATTGCCACCGTAGCAAACGGCTTCGGGCGTGCCGATCAGTGCGGCTTCCAAGGTGGCCGTTCCGCTGGTGACCAATGCTGCAGTGGCCTGTTTGAGCAGTGCGTAGGTATGCCCTTGCACCAGAACGGCCGGAACATCCGCCATCAGGCCGCGGTATGCCTGCTCCGGCACCGAGGGTGCGGCGGCAACGGCAAAGCGGTGCCCGGGGAAGTGCTCCACCATTTGGAGCATCTGCGGCAACATGCGGCGGATCTCCTGCATGCGGCTGCCCGGAAGCAGGGCCACCACCGGGCGCTGGTCCTTGCCTGTTTCCAGCGCTTGCCCGAATTCCTCCTGCGCGATGGCGTCCAATAGCGGGTGGCCCACGAACTCCACGTCCATGCCCCGCTCGGCGTACCAATCTTTTTCAAAGGGCAGGATCACGAACATGCGGTCCACATCGCGCCGGATGGCCTTGATGCGCCCGGCCTTCCATGCCCACAATTGGGGACTGATGTAGTAGAACACCTTGATGCCCCGGGCACGGGCGAATTTGGCGATGCGCAAATTGAACCCGGGATAGTCGATCAATACCACCGCATCGGGCTTGAAGCGCAGGATATCTTCCTGGCAGGTGCGGATGTTCCGCAGGATGGTGGGCAGGTTCAACAAGACTTGGGTGAAGCCCATGAATGCCAGATCGCGGTAGTGCTTCACTACTTCGGCACCAGCGGCCTGCATGCGGTCGCCCCCCCAAGCCCGCACGGCCAGTGGTTCGCTGCCCGCGCGCCTGTACAGGGCACGGATGAGGTTGGCCCCGTGCAGGTCGCCACTGGCCTCGCCGGCGATCACATAAAGTCTCTTTCCCATAGCAGCAACAGCAGCACGATCACTGCGCCATAGGTGAGCATGGCCCCGATCACCCCGCGCATGGCCTTGAGCATGCGCCAGCGGTCGAATGCGAAAAACAGCCCTGCATCGGCCAGCACGCTCAGCGACAGGGTGGGCGCGATGTTGCCGCGGATGCCGAAAAGCATTTCCCGCAGCAGGAAATCAAGCTCCAGTTCGGGCCGCAGCACGGTGACGGCAAAGGCGGAATAGGCCAGCAGCCCTGCGATCGGTGTGATGATGCCCAGGATGTAGCCATACGCCACCTTGTCAAAGCGCATGGTCCCAGGTATTGAGCACCTCCATTTCCTGGTGGGCGGTCATGTCAAACTGCACAGGCACCACGCTGGCATATCCGTGGCTGGTAGCCCACACGTCCGTATCGTGTTCTTGGTCCTTGGCGATGAATTCGCCCTTGAGCCAGTAATAGTCGTGGCCGGCGGGGTCGTGGCGGCATTCCACGGCATCTGCCCAATGGCCTGGTGCCTGCCGGCAGATGCGGACGCCCTTGAGCGGGCCTGCTGCGGCCGCCGGGATGTTCACATTGAGGCAGCATCCATTATTGAGCCCATGGCGTAGCACATTGGCGGTAACCGAACGCACCACGGCACGTGTGTGGACAAAGGAGGCATCTATACCGTATTCCATCAGGGAGAAACCGATGCTGGGGATGCCTTCCAGTGCCCCTTCCACCGCCGCGCTCATCGTACCGCTGTACAGCACATTGATGCTCAAATTGCTGCCATGGTTGATGCCGCTGACCAGCAATGCGGGTCTGCCCTTGATGATCTGGTACACCGCCAATTTCACGCAATCCACGGGGGTGCCCGTGCAACTGTACGCCTCCACGCCCTCCATGAACTCCACCTTGCGCAGCCGTAGGAAGTTGTGTATGGTAATGGCATGGCCCATGGCGCTTTGGGGCTTGTCCGGGGCCACCACCAGCACCTTGCCGAAGGCCTTCATTTCCTGCGCCAGGGTTTGAATACCCGGGGCGAAGATGCCGTCATCATTGGTCACAAGGATCAGCGGGCGCTCGGTGTTTTCCATTGGGGGCCAAAGCTAAGGCTGCATCATGGGCGGGCGCGGGCGATCTTTGCGGCCATGAAGAAGCCCATCATCCCCGCAGGGGCGGCCAAACCATTGGCCCCCTATTCCCCGGCCATTGACGCCAATGGCCTGGTTTTCCTCAGTGGCCAGATCGCGTTGATCGGCGATACCGGCCAACTGCGCATGGAAAGCATCACGGAGGAAACCCGCCAAGTGATGGACAACCTGGGCCAGTTGCTGCAAGCGGCCGGGTTAGGGTTTGAGCACCTGGTGAAGTGCACCATCTTCATGAGCAGCATGGATCATTATGCGGCGGTGAACGAGGTGTACGGCACGTACTTCCAGGATGCTCCGCCCGCGCGTGAGGCGGTGGCCGTGAAGGGGCTGCCGCGCGGGGTGAACGTGGAGATCAGCGGGATCGCCTGCCGTTGAGCGGCCCGGCCCCAACTATCGCAGGGCCTTGCGGTGGATGAAGTAGAGGTAGCACCAGTTGATCGCCAACAAGAAGCCCAGGAAGTTGATCGTGCGGGGCCCGGCAATGAGGATGGGCACCAGCATGCCCAGCAACTGGGCACTGGTGTATATGTGGAACCCGTCCTTCCGGCCTTGCCACATGCGCAGGGTGCCGATGAAGCGGGCCAGCGTGCGCAAGGCGAACACCGCCATCAGTGCCACACCGTGGGCCTTCAGCAGATCGACGTAGGCGACCGCCTCATCTTGTTGGGCCGGAGGCAGAAAGGCCGCATAGGCCGAACGAACCATGTCGGCGACCTCATCCGGCGGCAGGTCGCGGATGATGTACGCCATGAAGGCCCCCATCAAATACAATGGGAATACCAGGCCTTGGTTGGCGAAGCTCGCTACGCACAGCCATGTGAGCGTTCGCGGCCGTGCATCCGGCCGTGGCAGGTTCAATTGGGTTTCCACGCCGCGAATCAACGAAAAGTCCCCCGAACGGCGGGGGACTTCCGGGTTATTCGTTCTTTGGTACCGGTCAGTGCATGTGTTTCAGGTTCACCGCGTACAGGATGATGAACACCAGGGAGAAGAAGCCCACGAAGCCCACGGAGAGCAGGGCCATCATGCTTCCTCCCAGGAAGATGATGGGTACAGCCAAGGCCGCAATGGAAGCCAGCACGTACAACCAAAACCCGCTCTTGCGAAGGTTCCACATTTGCCATACCCCGAAGAGGCTGAGCAGGGACAGGATGATGCCTGAGATGCCGATGGACTTGGCATTGGCGGCGGATCTCTCCGCCAACTCCATGGCACTGTCCAGCATACGGCCGGGCAGCCCTTCTGCTTGGGCCCCAAGGTCCGCACGGGCCTGTTCCATTTCGGCACGTGCCTTATCCAAGGCGGCTGTTTGATCCACTGTGAGGTTCTGAATGCCGCTGATCACCCCCCACGCCCCCATGATGAAGCTGAGGATGCAGATCACGGTGAGCAAGGTGGGGCGGCCGGGTGAGGCCGGCATGGTTTGGGTTGCGTCGCTCATGTTTAGTGCAGATTTGGTTGCGCCGAATTTATGCAGTTCCTGCGCTCGGCCCCGGCAACGGGGAGGAAATCCCCCGGGCCGATCGTTGAAAACAGCGCAAACCCACGCCCGTCATGCCCATGCGCCACACATGTGCCGGGCAGGCTTCGACGCTTCCCCCCGCACTGCTACCTTCGCGCCGCGCAATACGACCGGCGGGTAATAACGCCTGCCCTGATCCATACCAATCCCAATCACCAGCAGATGAGCTATGACATCATCGTTCTCGGCAGCGGCCCCGGCGGCTATGTGGCTGCCATCCGTGCCAGCCAACTGGGCCTGAAGGCCGCCGTTGTTGAAAAGGAATCCCTGGGCGGCATCTGCCTCAATTGGGGCTGCATCCCCACCAAGGCGTTGATCAAGAGCGCCAGCGTGTTCGAGTACATCAACCATGCAAAAGACTACGGCATCACCGTGGGCGCACCTTCGGTGGATTTCAAGGGCGTGGTGCAACGCAGCCGCGACGTGGCCAAGGGCATGAGCAACGGCGTGCAGTTTCTGATGAAGAAGAACAAGATCGACGTGATCATGGGCACCGGCGTGCTGAAGCCCGGAAAAAAACTGGAGGTAACGGGTGCTGACGGCAAAAAACAGGTGCTCGAAGCCAAGCACATCATCATCGCCACGGGTGCACGAAGCCGCGAACTGCCGGCCTTGAAACAGGATGGCAAGAAGGTGATCGGTTACCGCGAGGCCATGTCCATGCCTGCCCAGCCCAAGAGCATGGTGGTAGTGGGCAGCGGCGCCATCGGCAGCGAATTCGCTTACTTCTACAACGCCATCGGCACCAAGGTCACCCTGGTGGAATTCATGCCCAACGTGGTGCCGGTGGAAGATGAGGAGGTGAGCAAGCAACTGGAGCGGAGCTTCAAGAAGCAGGGCATCGAGGTGATGACCAAGAGCGAGGTGACCAAGGTGGATACCAGCGGAAAGGGCTGCAAGGTGACCGTAAAGAACGCCAAGGGCGAGCAGGTGATCGAGTGCGACGTGGTGCTGAGCGCCGTGGGCATCGTGTCCAACCTGGAAGGCATCGGCCTGGAGGAAGTGGGCATTGTGACCGACCGGGGCAAGATCACCGTGGACGCCTATGGGGCCACCAACATTCCAGGGTATTACGCCATCGGTGATGTGACCCCGGGCCAGGCCCTGGCACACGTGGCCAGCGCGGAAGGCATCATTTGCGTGGAGAAGATCGCGGGCAAGAACCCCGAGCCGCTGGATTACAACAACATTCCCGGCTGCACCTATTGCTCGCCGGAAGTGGCCAGCGTGGGCTACACCGAAAAGGCCGCCAAGGAAAAGGGCTACGAGCTGAAGGTGGGCAAATTCCCGTTCAGCGCCAGCGGCAAGGCCAGCGCGGCCGGTGCCAAAGACGGCTTCATCAAGCTGATCTTCGACGCCAAGTACGGCGAATTGTTAGGCGCACACATGATCGGCATGAACGTGACCGAAATGATCGCCGAGTGCGTGGCCATGCGCAAGCTGGAGACCACCGGGCACGAGATCATTAAAACCGTGCACCCGCACCCCACCATGAGCGAGGCCGTGATGGAGGCGGCCGCAGCGGCGTACGGGGAGGTGATCCACCTATGACCGGAACGTCCCAAGGCGCAGGGCCGGATGCGGGGCCCATGGGCCGCGCACGGCACCAGCCACCGGTAGGGGCGGCCGACCCCATTGACTTTTTCGACCGGATCAGCGCCGGATACGGGAGCCGGTACCAAGGCCAAGACCGGTTCCACCGGTACTACTTCCAGGAGCGGATGAACAAGGCCGTTGATGGCCTGGACCTTGCTGACTGCAACGTATTGGACATTGGAAGCGGTACGGGCGACCTGTACGACCAGCTCATCACGCGCTTCCCATCCATGCAATTCCTGGCCACCGATGTAAGTGCGGGCATGCTTGCGCACAGCAACGTGCCGCAGGCGCAGCAATACATCGGCCCGGTGTATGAGCACAACCTCGGACCGGTGAGGTTCCATGCGATCTTCATGCTTGGCGTTACCACCTACATGGGCCGGGATGAACTGGAGAAAAACCTGGACTTCATTGCACGTCATCTGCATCCTGACGGCCGGTTCATCGCCACGTTCACGAATCGGTCATCGTTGGACTCATGGATGCGGAGCCTGGCCCAGCATTTTGTAAAGCCTGACCCGGCTGGGCGCAACGTCCTTTCCAGCGGACTGCAGATCCATAAGTACACGTACCCGGCAATCCGGGCCATGCTCGAACCGAAATTCCGGATCATGCGCTGGGATGCGCTCAACCACACGATCTTCCCGTTCAACCGGCTGCTTCCGGGTTTGTCCATCCGGGCAGCGCGGCAATTGGGCCGCACCCAGGGCGTGCCCGGTTGGCTCAGGTTCCTCAGTTCAGACCTGATGGTCCACGCTACATTGCACCCATGACCCCTTTCCTTGCAGCCAAGTACCGGGCAACTATTTCATTTGCCTTCGTCTAATCAACACTGCCCCCGGCCTACCCCACCGTGCCAGTTGGTTCCATGCCCCGCATCCTGCACATCAACAACCGCTTTAATTTGGGCGGTCCTACCCACAACGTGGGGCTTCTGGCGAAATACATGCAGCCGGAATTTGAAACGCTATTGATCGGAGGGCCACCCGAAAAATCGGAGGAGAGCAGCAAATTCATCCTCAACGACCTGGGGGTTAACGCCATGATCCTGTCTGAAATGCACCGGGCCATAGCGCCGTGGCAAGATCTGGCCGCATACCGGCGCATCAAGCAGGTGATCAGGGAATTCAAGCCGGATATCGTGCATACCCATGCCGCAAAATCCGGGGCCGTGGGGCGGATGGCCGCCTACGACATGGGTGTAAGAGGCATTGTCCACACCTTTCACGGCCACGTCTTCCACAGCTATTTCGGACCGGTGAAAACCAGCATCTTCAAGAACATCGAACGCTTTTTGGCGAACCGGTCCTCGCGGATCATCGCCATCAGCGAGCGGCAAAAGCAGGAGTTGGTGGAAGAGCACAGGATCTGCCGGGAAGACAAGGTGGCCGTCATCGCCTTGGGCATCGACCTTGGGAAATTCCGAGAGGACCAAGCTGGCAAAAGGGCGCTATTCCGGAGGGTGTACGGCGTGGAGAGCGATGAAATTGCCATCGGGATCGTCGGGCGCTTGGTACCGGTCAAGAACCATGCTCTTTTCCTGAAGGGTTTGAAGCACGTGCAGGAGCATACCGGAAAGCGCGTGCGCGCCTTCATCGTGGGCGACGGCGGTGAACGGGCATCCATTGAACAGCAAGCCACAGCACTCGGGTTCTCCCTGGCGCATGCTCCCGCCTTCAACGGCCATCAATTCGGCCATGGGGTGAACGGAAAGCCTGTCGTGGACCGGGCGGACATCACATTCACCAGCTGGGTGAAGGACATTGACATCGTGCATGCGGGCATGGACGTGGTTGCCCTGACCAGCCACAACGAAGGAACACCAGTAAGTTTGATCGAAGCCCAAGCTGCGGGGAAGCCGGTGGCCAGCACCCGGGTAGGGGGCATTGAGAACGTGGTGTTGGAAGGAGTTACCGGCTTGCTGAGCGCCAATAACGATGTGGCGGGCTTCGGGGCCAACCTGCTGCGCTTGGTGGAGGACGGCGAACTACGCAGCCATTTTTCGGCGCAAGGATGGGAACAAGTAGGCGAACGGTTCCATTACAAGCGATTGGTCAAGGAAACGGCCGCATTGTATTCAAGCCTGCTTGGTTGAGCTACGCGCCTCCGATGGCTACTTTTGCGCGAAATCCGCAAGGAATGGGAAGATCATCGATCGTGCTGGGACTGGCCGTGTTGCTGCTCACCGGTTGTGCCATCAACCGCGACATCATGTTCCGGACCCCGCGCGATTTCCAGTTCGACACCGTGTCCGACACGATGCGGCAGGACCGGGAGTTCAAGATCCAGCCGGATGACATCCTTTCCTTCCGGATGTACGCCAACGACGGGTTCAAGATGGTGGACATGGTCAATGAGCAAAACTTGTCCATGACCTCCACCAACCGCATGCAATTCTATTACACGGTTTACCCGGATGGCCATGCCAAACTGCCCGTGGTCGGGGATGTGCAGGTGGGGGGATTGACGGTGCGGCAAGCGGAGATCATGCTCGAGGAACAATATGCCACGTACTACCAAAAGCCGTTCGTACTGCTGAACGTGAGCAACCGCCGGGTGGTTGTTTTCCCCGGAGGGGGCGGCGATGCCAAGGTGGTGGCCTTGGAAAACAGCAACACCTCCCTGCTTGAGGTACTGGCCAAGGCCGGCGGGGTTGCCAATCGGGGCAACGTACACCACGTAAAGTTGTTCCGCTTGGAGGGAGACAAGCGCAGGGTGTACCAATTCGATCTGTCAGACATTCAAAACCTGGCCTATGCCGATGTGGTGATGCAGGCGGATGACATCCTCTACGTGCAGCCCAAGCCCGAGATCGCCCGCGGCGTACTCCAGGAGATCACCCCGCTGATCACCCTTTTGACCACCACGGTGCTGGTTTTGGGCATTGTGCGCTCTTTCCAATAGGCCACAAACATGCTGAACGACGATGTGAGCAACCGGGCTGCCCAGATGGACAGCTACCGCGACCGCATCACCAACTTCAGCAACGAGTTCGACCTCGGCCTGTTCCTGTACATCGTCAAGCGGTCCCTCATTTGGATCGTGATGTGCCTGCTGCTGGCCTTCGGCGCGGCATACATCTACCTCCGCTACACCGCGCCCGTCTACGCCAGCAGCGTGGTGATCCAGGTGGGCCAGACCAACAATGCCCAAACCGTGCTCAAGGTGAACACGCCATTGATGGAGGACAACAACCTGCCGGCGGACGTGCAACTGCTGAGGTCAAAGTTCTTCATCAGCAAGGCCGTGGAGCTGCTACCCTTGAAGGTGCGCTATTACTTCCGAGGGCAGATCCTGACAGAGGAGCGCTACAAGCAATCCTTTTACCAAGTAGGCCAGGTGGACGTGTTTGATGCCGCCATCCTGGGTCGCCCCATCAACATTTCCCCTTTGGGCGACGGCAATTTGGAGATCTCCTACTCGATGGGCAACACTCCCGTGGTGCTCAGCATCACGCCAGGCCAGGCGTTCAGCACACCGCACTTCAAGGCGCGCATAGAGAACACCACGCGGCAAGACTGGCCCACCGGGCAAGACCGGGGCCAACATTATTTCACGCTGAACGACACGCGCACTTTGGTAAACATGCTGGCCGACCAGATCAGCGTTTCGGTCCTTGACCCCAATGCAAAGACCATCCAAATAGGGGCCAAGAACAACAACCCGCAGTTGGCACGGGACCTGTGCCAGGCCATGGGCGATGCGTTCATCACCTATGACGTGCAGCGCAAATCCGAAAGTGCTGAAAGCATCATCCGCTTCATTGACACACAGAAGGACACGGTGTTCGGGGAACTGCGGGACAGCGAGCTGAAGCTGGGCATGTTCAAGCGCGACAACCGCGTTTCCGACATGCAGCAGCTCACCCCGCTGCTGCTGGCCAGGTCCGATGAATATGAGGACCAGCTGCTCAAGCTCCGCATGGAGGACAACCTGCTGAAGGAGGTTGAGCATGCGGCCCGGGAGGATGAAGGCCACATGGACGTGTACCAGCTTCGGCCCCTGTTGGCAGGAACCGAACTGGCCAGTACACTGGAGGATGCTATCGGCGTGTTGGGCAAGCTGCTTCAAGATCGCGAGTCGATGGTCTTCGAAGCCACCGCAAAGAACGAAAACCTGCAGGTGCTGGAGCGGCAGATCGAGCTTCAACAAGGATTGATCTTGGAAAGCATTGCCGTGATGCGCGAGCGTCTTGCCTCGCGCATGGCCGACTACAACAAGAAGTTGGCCGAGTACGAAGAGCGCTTCAGCCAATTACCCGAAAAGGAACTCGCCTATGCCCGCATCGAGCGGCTGTTCAACATCAACGAGAAGTATTATACCCAGTTGTTGGAGAAAGACATTGAGTACCGGATCAGCAAGGCTGGGTTCGTTCCCGAGAACCGCGTGCTGGAATCCGCCGTACTGCCCACCATGCCGGTTTCACCCAACCGCAGCGTGGTGATGCTCACGTACATCCTCACCGGCCTCATTCTTGGCGTGATCATCGTGCTGGTCCAGTATATCCTGCACAGCAACATCACTTCGCTGAACGACATCGCCAAGGCGAGCAACTCATCGGTGGGCATTTTGGGCATGGTGCCCAAATACAAGAAGGAGATCCCCGTGAGCCAACTGCTGGTGGACAAACACCCCAAATCGCTTATTGCCGAAAGCTTCAGAAGCATCCGCACCAACCTGCAATTCGTGGACAACTCCCCCGGCCCGAAGGTGCTCGCCGTGACCAGCACCATTTCAGGGGAAGGGAAAACCTTTGTTGCCATCAACCTCGGAGGGGTCATCAGCTTCAGTGACAAGCGCGTGGTCATCCTCGACCTGGACATGCGAAAGCCAAAGATCCACCTCGGGTTCGGGGTGGCGAACGTGCGCGGGATGAGCACCTTGCTGATCGGCAAGGACGAGGTGGCCAATTGCATCCAGCACAGCAATCTGCCCGGGCTGGACTTCATTACCGCGGGCCCCGTACCACCCAACCCCAGCGAACTGATCATCAGCGAGGCCATGGACGGGATCGTGGAACAGCTGAAGGCTTCCTATGACGTGATCTTGATCGATACCCCTCCGGTGGGACTGGTGACGGATGGTGTGTCGATCATCCAAAAGGCGGATATCCCGATCTACATCTTCCGGGCCGACTACTCGAAGAAGGCGTTCGTCCAAAATGTGGACCGGCTGATCAACGAAAACCAGATCAAAGGATTGAGCGCCGTGCTCAATGGCGTGGACGTGGACCGCAACAAATACGGGTACACCTATGGGTACGGCTACGGGTACGGCTACGGGTACGGATATGGCTATTACGAAGACCGGGTCAAACCGGCCGATGGAAATTGGTTCACCAACCTCCTGAACAAGATATGATCGAGGTCTTTCCCACGGGCATGGCCGGTCTGCTGCACCTTCGTGCAAAAACATACGCGGACGAACGCGGCCGGTTCATGGAAACGTTCAACGCCAAGGAATTCGCGGAGAAGACAGGGATCACCGCGCCTTTTGTGCAGGACAATGAGAGCCGATCCAAGGCCGGCGTGCTGCGCGGGCTCCACCTGCAGATGGCCCCGCACACCCAGGCCAAACTGGTACGGGTGGTGAAAGGTGCGGCCATGGACGTATGCGTGGACCTCAGGCCCGACAGTGCCACCCGGGGCAAGCACTTCATGCTTCGCTTGGACGACCTTGCCAACGACATGCTCTATATCCCCGAGGGCTTCGCGCATGGTTTCCTTGCCTTGGAGGACGATACTGTGTTCACCTACAAGTGCTCCGCCTATTATGCCCCGGCAACCGAACGCACCATTCTTTGGAACGACCCGGACCTGAACATCCCTTGGGGCATTGACGATCCGGTGGTAAGCAGCAAGGACCTGCAGGGCACGTACTATCGTGACTTTGCGGCGGGATCTTAGGGCCATGTATTCATCCGACCAGCTCTTTTTCCTGCTTTCCGGGCTGTTCTTCCTGGCCTTGGTGTTCACCCTCCTGGTGAATTCGGTGTTCATGCGGTTCTTCCGCACGTTCGGCATCCGGGAAAATGCACCTGTGATGGTGCGCTGGAACGCTTCCTCCACCCCGGCCTTCGGGGGAATCGGGTTCTTCATCGTCTTCCTGTTCGCCATTGCCGTGTACAATGTGGTCTTCCCGACCGAACAGGACCCGTTCCAGCCTGAATTGCTTGGGTTGCTTGCCGCCACCGGCCTCGGATTCCTCATGGGCCTGGCGGATGACGCGTACAACACCCGTCCCCTGCTGAAATTCCTCACCCAAGTGGGCTGTGGCGCGGTGCTGCTGGCCACCAACACAGGCATCACCCTGTTCCACGTTCCGGTGTTGGACGGCACGCTCACCATCCTCTGGGTGGTGGGCATGATGAACGCCATCAACATGCTGGACAACATGGATGCCATCACCACGCTGGTCTCTTTGGCCATCCTCATTGCAGCACTCACCGTTCAACTGACCACCAGGTCCGCCGCCGACGTGAACACCGTGTTGATGATCTCCATGTGCGGCGCCCTGGGTGGATTTCTGTTCTTCAACTGGCACCCGTCCAAAATGTACATGGGCGATACCGGCAGCCAATTCCTGGGGGTATTGCTGGCCTATGTCGGCATCCGGTATTTCTGGAACGGCACTTCCCTGGACGGGGCGGTGGAACCCTGGCGGCAGATCTGCATCACCTTGGTGGTCTTCATCCTTCCCTTGGCCGATACCACTACGGTCACCATCAACCGCATGGCCAAGGGGCGCTCGCCCTTCATTGGCGGCAAAGACCACACCACCCACCACCTGAGCTACGCCGGCCTGACCGATGCGCAAGTGGCCATGGTCTTCGGGGGGATCGGCCTGATCTCCGCCTTCCTCGGCTTCATTGCCTTGCGCTACATCCCCGTTTGGAAGTCGTGGCATACCCTGCTTTATGCGGGTTACGGCCTGTTGGTGTTCGGTTCGCTCTTTGGGCTGACGAGAAGTCGCCGGATCGACCGACCTTTGTAGCCTGATGAGGGCGCTTCAACCGCTTCTTGCCAAAAGCTTCGTGATGTTCCTGCTGATCGCCGGTGGAGCCGTGGCGGTGCAGGTGCTCTGCTTCAGCACAACCGATGGTGAAACCGACCTGGTGCACCAAAGGCGCTTTAACGAGAGCTACAACATCTTCAGCCTGAACCTGCCGGCCCAGCTGGATTTCTGCGGGGAGCGCGTACCGATGGAACTGCTCGACGTGCGCGAACGGCTTGACCGCGAACTGTTGGTGAACACCTATTGGCAGAGCAATTCACTGCTTGCGCACAAACGGGCCAACCGCTGGTTCCCGGTGATCGAGCCCATCCTCAAACGCGAAGGCATTCCGGAGGATATGAAGTACATCCCCTTGGTGGAAAGCGGGTTCACCAACGTGGTTAGCCCGGCCGGTGCGGCCGGCTACTGGCAGTTCATGAAGGAAACCGCCATCTCCCTGGGCTTAGAGGTGAACAGTGAGGTGGATGAGCGCTACAACGTGGTGCGCAGCACCGAGGCGGCTTGCACCTACCTGAAGGAAGCCTATGCCCGCCACGGCTCGTGGGCCATGGCCGCCGCCAGCTATAACCTGGGCCGCGGAAACTTGGACAAGCAGCTCGGCCGCCAAAAGGAGAACAACTACTTCGCCCTGCTGTTGCCCGAGGAAACTTCGCGCTACGTGTTCCGCATCCTCGCCATGAAGTCCATCATCACCGATCCCGAGCGGTACGGATTCCATCTGCGGCAAAAAGACCTGTATCCACCCTACCGTACCCAAAAAACCGAGGTCAAAACCCCGGTGGGCGACCTCAATGCCTTTGCCAATGCCAATGGCACGAACTACAAGGTGCTCAAATTGTTGAACCCCTGGCTGCGTGACAATACGCTGAACGGCCAATCCGGAAAGAGCTACATAGTGTTGCTGCCAACAAAGGATTTTGACGAGGCGGCCCATGATGATGATTGAAACAGACCCGGAGGTGCGGGATCGCCGGGCGGAAGAGCCCGGTGACGGCATGATCGAAGTTGCCGGAGCGCGTGTGCACAACCTGAAGAACTTGGACGTGTGCATCCCGCGCGACCGCCTGGTAGTGCTCACGGGCTTGAGCGGAAGCGGGAAAAGTTCACTGGCGTTCGACACCATCCATGCCGAGGGCCAACGCCGCTACATCGAGACCTTCAATGCCTATGCACGCCAGTTTCTGGGCGGCATCGAACGGCCTGACGTGGACCAGATCACCGGCTTGAGCCCCGTGATCGCCATTGAGCAAAAGACCATCAGCCGCAACCCGAGAAGCACGGTCGGCACCATCACGGAGATCTACGACCTGCTGCGGCTGCTGTACGCCCGCATCGGCGAGGCCTACAGCCACATCACCGGCGAGCGCATGGTGCGCTATACCGACCAGCAGATCGGCGACCTGCTGCTGAAGGAGCACCAAGGGCAGGACCTGCTGATCATGGCCCCGCTGGTGCGCGGGCGCAAAGGCCACTACCGCGACTTGTTCGAACAACTGCTGCGCCAAGGATTCCTGCGCGCAAGGGTGGACGGCCAGGTGATCGACCTCTCAGCCCGTGCCCGGCTGGACCGCTATAAAGTGCACGACATTGAACTGGTCGTGGACCGCTTGAAGGTTTCCGACAGCCAATCCAAGCGCCTGCGCGAGAGTTGCAACACCGCCCTGAAATTCGGCAAGGGCAACCTGATGGCCATGCAGGCCAATGGCCAGGGCCAACCGCGTTACCTCAGCCGCCATTTGATGGACCCGGCAAGCGGCATCGCCTACGAGGAGCCAGAACCCAACCTGTTCAGCTTCAACAGTCCCTATGGTGCGTGCCCCCGCTGCGGCGGGCTGGGCGAAGTGACCGAGGCCGCACCGGAAAAGATCATTCCCGACCGCAGGAAGAGTTTGAAGCAGGGTGCCATACCGGCCTTGGGGGCGTACAAGCCCGGCGGCATCTTCAGGCAGGTGGAAGCCGTGCTGGAACAGCACGGGCACGACCTCAACACACCGTTCGAGGAAGTGGACGACGAAGTGCTGGCCACCCTGCTCAACGGCCTGGACGAGCCGCTGCGCATACCCAGCAAGGCGGGGCTGAGCGCGCGCACGGTACAGTTCGACGGCATCATCCCCTTCATTCTTGAGCAGGCCCAGGACGGACCGCCCACGGCGCGCAAATGGGCGGAGCAGTTCACCCACATGGTGCAATGTCCCTTGTGCGAAGGCAGCCGCCTGAAGAAAACCGCAAGGTGGTTCCGCATTGCCGGCAAGAACATCGCCGAGCTTGCGCACATGCCCATCGACGAACTGCACCACCACATGGCGGCCTTGCCGGAAAAGCTGGATGAGCGCAGGGCCCTGATCGCCCGCGAGGTGGTGAAGGAGATCGTGTCGCGAAGCAAATTCCTGCTTGACGTGGGGTTGGAATACCTGACCCTGGACCGCAGTGCACGCACCCTCAGCGGAGGAGAAGCACAGCGCATCCGCTTAGCCACGCAAATAGGCAGCCAGCTCACCGGCGTGCTGTACATCCTCGACGAGCCAAGTATCGGGCTGCACATGCGTGACGACCACCGCCTGATCAACAGCCTGCGCGAGCTGCGCGACGGGGGAAACAGCGTAATGGTGGTGGAGCACGACAAGGAGATGATGCTCCATGCCGACCACATCATCGACATCGGACCCGGGGCCGGACTGCACGGAGGCCGCGTGGTGGCCCAAGGAACACCGCGCGAACTGATGCAGGGCACTTCGCTCACCGCCCAATACCTTACCGGGGCCAAGCGTATCGAGCTGCCCGCCCAACGGCGCAAGGGCAACGGCCATGTGCTGCGGTTGAAGGGCGCCACGGGCAACAACCTCAAGAATGTGAACCTGGTCCTGCCGCTGGGAACGTTCATTTGCATCACCGGCGTAAGCGGCAGCGGCAAAAGCACGCTCGTGGATGACACCTTGTACCCGATCCTAGGCAAGGCCCTCCACCACGCGCAGAAGCATCCCCTGCCCTATGCCAGCATTGAAGGACTGAAGCATTTGGACAAGGTGATCGAAGTGGACCAATCCCCCATCGGGCGCACCCCGCGCAGCAACCCGGCCACCTACACCGGGCTCTTCGACCACATCAGGCAGCTCTTCGCCGCGCTGCCCAGCGCCAAGATCCGCGGGTACAAGCCCGGCCGCTTCAGCTTCAACACGCCGGGGGGCCGGTGCGAAACGTGCAAGGGCGCCGGGGTGCGCACCATCGCCATGAACTTCCTGCCCGATGTGCTGGTGCCCTGCGAAACGTGCCGGGGCAAACGCTACGACCGGGAAACGCTCGAAGTCCGGTTCAAGGGAAAAACCATCTCCGATGTGCTGGCCCTGAGCGTGGAGCAGGCCATGGAACTCTTCAGCGACATCCCGGCCATCAGCAGCAAACTGGCCACCCTGCAGGATGTGGGCCTGGGCTACATCACCCTGGGCCAGCCCAGCACCACCCTCAGTGGGGGCGAGGCGCAGCGCATCAAGCTGGCCAGCGAGCTCGGGCGCAAGCAAACGGGCAGCACCATTTACCTGCTCGATGAGCCTACGACAGGCTTGCACTTCGAAGACATCCGGCAACTGGTCCATGTGCTCAACAGGCTGGTGGACCAAGGCAACACCGTGCTCATCATCGAGCACAACATGGACATCATCAAGGTGGCCGACCACGTGATCGACATGGGCCCCGAGGGCGGAGAGGGAGGAGGACGGATCGTGGCTGCGGGAACACCCGAGGAAGTGGCCCACATGGGCCGGGGCCACACCGCGCATTTCCTGGAAAGGGAGATCTTCGGCTGAGCACGCCCCCACCTTTTCACGCCGCTGATCCCCGTGCTCTTCAACACAGCGGTGTTGGAAGATGCCCGCGATTCGCGGAACGAAGGAGGGGCACAGGGATAGTTTTGCTCGCGCTGCTCCCTGAAACTACGCGCGAACCCTGGCCACATGATCAAACTCTTCACCCTGTTCAATCTTGCCGGACTGCTCCTCTTCAACATCATCTTCGCCGGCGATGTCAGCATCCAACAAGACCTGCCCGCACGGATGGAGCCCGGCACCGAGGTAAAGGTGACCGTGACGGTGAACAAGGCCCAGATCAGTGGTTTCGCCAAGTTGCAGATCGATCTGCCCGCCGGGCTCACGGCCAACGCCATCGAAACCCGCGGTGCATCGTTCACCTTCGCGGACGGCAAGGCCAAGTTCATTTGGATGGCGCTGCCTGCACAACCTTCGTTCAAGGTGAGCTACAGCCTCAAAGCCGATGCCTTTGCCAACGGTTCACTGCCCGTAACCGCCCGGCTTTCGTACATCGACAACAACGAGCGGATGACCGTTGATGCGGCACCCGCCACCATTGCCATCAGCAACACCGCCGTGGCCGCCAAGCCCGCAACGGAACCCGCGGTCATCACCGAACAGCCCAAGGCGGAGCCCGTGCCGCAAGCACCCGCGGCGTCCTTGGAAGACGTGGCCAACGCAACTGAATCCTCCCCCATTCCGGACGCCGCCGTCACCGACACACCCGGACTGCCCACCCTGGTGGGCCCCGGCGATGTCGGTGCCATCCGCACGGTGAACGTGACCGGTCCCACCGAAGCCACGGTGGAAGTCACCATCAACAAGGGATTGCTCCGGGGCTTCGGCAAGTTGCAGGAGAACCTTCCCGCTGGCTTCTCCGCAGTGGCCATGGAAAAGGATGATGCCATCTTCAGCTCCAGCGGGCGGGTGGCCAAGTTCGTTTGGTTGAACCTGCCCTCCAAGAACACGCTCAAGGTCACCTACCGGTTGATCGCCCCTGCCGGTGCACAAGGAAGCTTTACCCTGAACGGGGAATTCGGGTACCTGCTCAACGACTTGACCCAAAGGGCCCTCGTGGGCAGCTCCACCTTTACCATGGCGGCGGATGCCGTGGTGGCCCAGGTGCCGGCCAATAAACCCGCCGTGCAAGAGAAACAACCCGAGCCCACCGAGCAACCCACCACGGCCAGCGGCAGCAACGCCCAAGCCATTGCCAAGGAACAACCAGCCGTTACGGCACAGGCAAAGACACCCGCCGCCACAAGCACCCCGGCACCGGAGACCGGCATACTCTACAAGGTGCAGATCACGGCTGCGCACCGCGAGGTGGGCAAGTCCTACTTCATGGAACGCCACAACTACAATGGCGACTTCAGCATTGAGCACCATGAGGGCTGGATCAAGTACGTAACAGGGCGTTTTGAGCGTTACGCCGCTGCGCGCGACCAGCGCCAAGCCTATGTGGATGCCCAGTACAAATTCCCCGGCCCCTTCGTTACCGCGTACAACCACGGGGAGCGGATCACGGTGCAAGAGGCCTTGATGATCAGCAAGCAACAATGGGTGCAATGAAGTTCGCCCCCCCAATTGCCTGAAGCATGCGTTTCCGCGCCACGCCATGGATGACACGCCCAACGGGCTTGTTCATTGCATTGGCCACGGCCGGTATTTCCTTGGCGCAAGCCCCTGCAGACAGTGCCCGGGTGCAGCTGAAGCCTTCCTTCGCACTGGGCACAGGCATGCTTGGGTTTTACGGGGACGTGGGTTTCCAAAGCAAGGAATACAGCCCGTTGGTCTCGCGGATCGGTTATGAGCTCCGTGTCTCCACGCCCATCAACGAATGGCTGGAAGTGGGCCTTTACGCCCTGCACGGCAAACTGAGCGCCAACGAGCACAGCTTGGTTCGCAACCTCAATTTCGAGTCCCGCATCACCTCCGGCGGCATGCGGTTGACGTACAATTTCCACCAATTACTGAATCCGAAGCGCGTGGTGGAGCCGTGGGTGAGCATCGGTTTTGAGAGCTTGGAATTCCTCTCCAAAACGGACCTGAAGGATGCACAGGGGCGGTTCTACCATTACTGGAGCGATGGCACCGTCAGGGACATTGCCGAGGATGCGCCCAACGCTGCGGATGCCGTGGAGATCCACCGCGATTACAGCTACGAAAGCGACGTGCGCGAAAGCAATCCGGACGGCTTCGGCAAGTACCGCGAGCAAACCTGGGCCGTGCCGGTGGGCGTTGGCGTGAAGATGAACCTGGCCCATGGCTTTGATGCCCGGATCGGCGCCACCATGCACTTCGCCGCCACGGACCTGATCGACGGGGTAACCTCGGGCAGCATCGGCAACCGCAAGGGCGACGACCGCAACGACCGGTTCCTCTTCACCTCCTTCTCCGTGGGCTATGCGATCAGCACCAAGCCCAAACAGAAGAAGTACAAGCCGAGCCTCACGCCCGAACAAATGGACGTGATCGCCTTCAACGACGACGAGGACGGCGATGGCGTGATGGATTGGAACGACCGGTGCCCGCACACACCGCCCGGCACCCCCGTGGACGCCCATGGCTGCCCACTGGACAGCGACGGCGACGGCGTGCCCGACCATTTGGACGATGAGGCAGGTACCCTTCCCGGGGCCCCGGTGAACGCCCGAGGCGTAACACTCAGCGACGATGAACTGCTGCGCGCCTACCTCAACTACTTGGATTCAGGAAACGTGACGATGGTGTACAGCAAGGTGGAATCCTTCGGGCCCGTGGGGCAACCCGTGGTGAAACGGCCGCCCATACCGGTGATGCGGGCGTACGTGGTGAAGGTGGGCGCCCAGGTGGAAGGCATCTCCGAGGAGATGATCCAGCGCATCCTAAGCTTGCCCGATGTACGCACCGTGGAACGCGGCGACACCACCTTCTACATCGTAGGAAACTATGAAGCACTGCCCGACGCCATCAAGCGCCAACTCCAACTTAAAGGCCAAGGGTTTGAAAGCGTGGTGATGTTGGAGCAGGACGGCAAGCTGCTCGACCTGCCGAGCGGAGGGATCACTCCGCGTGAGGAGGAAGTGTTGACGAAGCTGGTGGAACCGGCTCCGGAAAAACCGGGCCAAGTGGTGGTGCGCGTTCAGTTGGGCGCCTTCCGCTACCGGCTGTCCGAGAACATCTTCAGGAACGTGACCGACCTGGTGACCTTGAAGGACCAGGACGGCCTCACCCGCTATTACACCGGCAGCTTCACGGACATCAACGATGCGGCCAAACACAAGGTGAACATGCTGTTGGACGGCTTCGAGGGCGCATTCCTGGTAGCTTTCAAGGACGGCAAGCGGGTATCGATCACCGAGGCCGGGGCCCAGCTTTCCGGTCCCGAGGACCTGTCCCGGATCCCCGTGGAAAGCATCGATGTGAAAACCCTCTCCTTCCGCGTACAGGTAGGCACGTTTGCCGGCAATGTGCCCATGGAAACAATGGGCAAGTACGTGGAGCTCGGCAACGTGAAACCGGTGCCAGGCGTCAACGCCGTCCGCTACCTCTATGGCGAATATCCCACCAGGGCGGCAGCCGAGGAAGCGCGCAAGGAACTGCAAAACCTTGGGTTCGCCGATGCCTTCGTGGTGGGCGATCTCAACGGCAGGATCATCCTGGCAGAGGACGCCGAACGCCTGCAACAAGGCAAGTAGCCCATCGTACGGCCTTTTTCAAGTGCCCGTGCAAGTTGCCCAAGGGTGGTTCCGTTACTTTTACCCGGAACCTCCACCCATCATGTGCATTCTTCCTGCCCGACCCACATGGCTCTGCCTTCCGGTGCTTCTCCTGCTCGCCGGTTGCACGGGGAACCGACCGGCCGATCGCCCGGATGATGCGTTCGCACCGTATATCACTGGGTTCACCACGGGCTATATTTCCGCACGCGCCCCGGTGCAGGTGCGCTTAG
Source organism: Flavobacteriales bacterium (assembly GCA_023957375.1). GTDB lineage: Bacteria > Bacteroidota > Bacteroidia > Flavobacteriales_F > PHOS-HE28 > PHOS-HE28. Next base: position 1,025,443 of record JAMLHB010000001.1, read on the forward strand.
CGGAGGGCTTGGCGTTGAAGGACACCTCACAGGCCACCCTCCAGAAGCTTTTCAGCCTGGCCCCTGCCACAGAAGGCTCCGTGGCTTGGCAGGATGGCCGCACCCTCGCATTCCGGCCACGTGAGCGCTTGGCGCAAGGCCGTGAATACCGGGTCACCTTCCACTTGGAGAGCCTGGCAGAAGTACCAAGCAACCTGGCCGACTTCAAATTCGCGGTGAACACCTATGAGCAGGGCATTGAGCTGAACCTGGAGGACATGTACCCAAGTACTCCGGCCGACCTGCGGCGGCAGCGCGTGGTGATGGCCGTATTCACCAGCGATGATGCCACCGGGCAGGACCTGGAGGGAGCTGTCACGGCCTCGCAAAACGGCCGCAAGCTGAAGCTGAACTGGGAGCATGAGCCGGGCGGCACCCAGCACCGCGCGGTGGCCGACAGCGTACAGCGCGGGGAGCAGGCCGGGCAAGTGGAATTCACGTGGGACGAACGGAAGATCGGCGGCAAGGAAAAGGGCAGCCTGAACGTGGACATTCCCGCCCTGGGCAACTTCAGCCTGGTCCGCAGCACAACCACCTCCGAAGGTGAGCAGAGCGCCACGTTGCTCTTCAGCGATCCGATCGACCCCGCGCAAAACCTCGCAGGCCTTGCCGGGATCCTGGAGACTGAGGCCGTGCGGGCGGCCGTTTCCGGCAACAAACTGATCCTGTATCCGCTGGAACGCCTTACCGGTGAGCAGCGTGCCTTTGTGGCCGCCGGCTTGAAGAACACCGCAGGCAAGCTGCTGGGGAGCGAGCTGAACGTGGACCTGTTCTTCCAAGAGGCCAAACCCGATGTGCGCGCCGTGGGCACCGGCAACATCTTGCCCGGGACCGACGGACTGCTCTTCCCCTTCGAAGCGGTGAACCTCAATGCCGTGGATGTGCGCGTGGTGAAGATCTATGCCGACAACGTGCCGCAGTTCCTGCAGGTCAACGACATGGACGGGGACGACAACCTCACCCAGGTGGGGCGGCTGGTGATGACCAAGACCCTGCCGTTGGGCGGCAGCGACGGCATCCGCACGGGCCAGTGGCAGCGCTATTACCTGGACCTGGACAAATTGATGAGGACCGAGCCGGGCGCCATCTACCGCATCATCATCGGATTCCGGAGGGCTTACTCCACCTACCCTTGCGCGGGAGGCACCGTCCCCGCCGAGCCGCTGATGGCCGCAAGACCGGCTGAGCCAAGCGACGACACCTGGGATTCCCCCTACGGATATTTCTACGACAACGACTACGAGGACGGCGAGCCCTACTATTGGCGCGACCGTGACGACCCCTGTACGGCCAGCTACTTCCGCGAGAAAGGCATGGCCTTGCAGCGCAACGTCCTGGCCTCGGACCTGGGCCTGATCGCCAAGCGGGGCAACGACGGATCCCTGTTGCTGGCCGTGAGCGACCTGCGCACCACGGCGCCCATGGGCGGCGTGGAACTGAAGGTGCTGGACCTGCAACGCCGCGTGATGGCCACCGTGAAAACCGGCAGTGACGGGCTGGCTTCCGTGGCCAATACCCCGCACAAGCCCTTCCTGCTTACGGCGGCCAAAGGTGCCCAGCGCGGCTACCTGAAACTCGCGGACGGCAATTCGCAAAGCGTAAGCAACTTCGATGTGCAGGGTGAAACCGTGGACAAAGGCCTGAAGGGATTCCTCTACGGTGAGCGGGGCGTGTGGAGGCCGGGCGATTCACTCTTCCTGGCTTTCATGCTGGAACCGGACGGCAAGCAGGCCCTGCCGAAGAACATTCCGGTGGCCTTTGAACTGAGCGATCCCATGGGCCGCCTGCAGTACCGCACCGTGAGCACGACCGGTACCGACGGCACGTACGCCTTCCCCTGCCGTACCGATGCCGATGCCCCCACCGGAGTTTGGGCCGCGCGGGTAACCGTGGGCGGCACCTCGTTCCACAAGCCTTTGCGCATCGAAACCGTGAAGCCCAACCGCCTGAAGATCTTGATGGACCCCGGCGGGGACCGGCTCACCGTGCTGGACCGGCGCGAGATGAAGGTGCAAAGCAGCTGGTTGCATGGTGCGCCTGCCAAAGACCTCCAGGTGCGTATTACAACCAGCTTCACCCGGGCCGGGGCGAAATTCAAGGGCTTGGACAAATTCACCTTCGATGACCTGGGCAGCAACCTGAACACCGATGAGACCACTCTTTTCGATGGTCGGCTGAACAGCGAAGGCAAGGTCAGCTTCCCCTTCCAGCCCAAGCTCCACACGGGTGCCCCAGCGGCCGTGAACGTGAACGTGGTGACGCGCGTGTTCGAGGCCGGCGGTGAGGCCAGCATGGACCGCGCAACGCTCTCCTACTACCCGTACGCCAGCTATGCCGGGCTGCAAGTGCCCGAAAGCAGCAGCCCATGGGGCACCTACTACACCGACACCACGTACCACGTCAACACCCTGGCCGTGGATGCCAACGGAAAGGTCCTGCCCGGGCACAAGTTGACCGCCCAGGTGGTGAAGGCCGACAACCACTGGTGGTGGAGCGGCGACATGGACGAGCCGAGCAATTACATGTCAAGGCCCAGCACCCGCGTGGTGCAAGAAGAGCAGTTGACCACCGATGCGCAAGGGCGGGCCACCTTCAAGCTGCGCATCAACCAGCCGGAATGGGGCCAGTTCATCATCCGCCTGATCGATCCGGAAAGCGGGCACGCTGCTGCCGCCTTCATGTACATGGATTGGCCGGGGTACAGCGGCCGCAGCCGGCGCGAGGCCAGCAGTGCGGCGGCCATGCTGCGCTTCAACAGCAACAAGGAGAAGTACACCGTGGGCGACCGTTGCGAGATCACCATCCCCAGCTCCGGCCACGGGCGCGCCTTGGTGAGCTTGGAGAGCGGCAGCCGCATCCTGCAGGCACAATGGATCGAGGTGAAGGACAAAGAGACGAAATACAGCTTCCCGATCACGGCGGACATGGTGCCGAACATCTACGCCTGCGTCACCCTGGTGCAACCCCATGCCCTCACCGGCCCCGACGAAGGCCCGGGAAGCCCCGGCAATGACCTGCCCATCCGCCTCTACGGCATCATCCCCATCTTCGTGGAAAACCCCGCCACGCACCTTGCACCGCTGATCGCCTGCGCGCCCGAATTCAAGACCGACCAGCCTTTCACCGTGGAGGTGGCCGAAAAGGACGGCAAGGCCATGACCTATACCTTGGCCATTGTGGATGAGGGCCTGCTGGACCTCACCCGCTTCAAGACCCCGGACCCGTGGGGCTACTTCCATGCGCGGGAAGCCTTGGGTGTACGCACTTGGGACTTGTACGACGACGTGATCGGCGCCTTCGGGCAGCGCCTGCAACGCGTGCTGGCCTTGGGCGGCAGCGACCAGGTGGACCCCGCCCAAGCCGCCAAGGCCCAGCGCTTCAAGCCCGTGGTGCGCTTCGTGGGCCCCTTCAAATTGGCCAAGGGCAAGAAAGCCGCGCATTCCTTTACCATCACCAACTACGTGGGCAGCGTGCGCGTGATGGTGGTGGCCAGCACCGCCGACGGCGCATACGGCAGCGTGGAAAAAGCCGTGCCCGTGCGCAAGCCGTTGATGCTGCTGGCCACGCTGCCCCGCGTGGTAGGCCCTGGCGAAACCGTGGACCTGCCGGTCACCGTTTTCGCCATGGACCCCAAGGTGAAGAACGTGAAGCTCTCGTTGAATGCCAACGACCTGTTCACGCCTGAAGACGGAACGGAGAACACGCTAACGTTCAACAAGCCCGGAGAGCAAGTGGCCACCTTCCGGGTGAAGCTCAAGGACCGCATCGGCATGGGCAAGGTTACCATCACTGCGGAAGGAGCCGGTGAGCGGTCCACACAAACCATCGAGATCGATGTGCGCCAAGCAGGCCAGCCCCAAACCGACGTGGCGGAAGCGCTTCTCCAGCCGGGCCAAGCATGGGAAGGCGCACCGGAAGCCTTCGGCATCGCAGGCACCAACAGCGCCTACTTGGAACTGAGCACCTTGCCGCCCCTCGACCTGGGCCGCCGCTTGCAATACTTGGTCGATTACCCCCACGGCTGCCTGGAACAGACCACCAGCAAGGCGTTCCCCCAACTGTACCTGGCTGAGGTGATGGAGTTGAACAACGCCTTCGTGAACACCATGCGCCAAAACGTGCAGGCCGGCTTGGACCGCCTGAAGCAGTTCCAGACCACCAGCGGCGGCTTCGGTTATTGGCCAGGCGACCGTGATCCGGACAACTGGACCACCACCTACGCAGGGCACTTCATGGTAGAAGCAGAACGCAAGGGCTTCAATCCGCCCACCGGGGTGAAGGAAGCTTGGCTTGCCTATACCCGGAAGCAGGCCCGGGACTGGGCACCCGGCGGCCATGACGGGTGGAGCCGCAGCGCCGACCTGCTCGCCCAAGCCTACCGCCTGTATGTACTCTCCCTGGCCAACAGCGCAGAGGCCGGCGCCATGAACCGCCTGCGCACCACCCCCGGGCTTTCCGACCAAGCCCGATGGATGCTCGCCGCCGCTTACGCCGTGAACAACCGCAAGGACGTGGCCCGCGAAACCATCAAGGACCTTAACACCAACGTGCAGGCATACCGCGAAATGGCCTGGACCTACGGAAGCGAACTGCGCGACCAAGCCGTGATCGCCGAAGCGCTGATGCGCATGGACGACAAGGCCGGTGCCGCCCAGTTGGTGAAACAGATCGGCCAAGACCTGGGCAGCGACACCTGGTACAGCACACAAAGCACGGCCTGGGCCCTACTTGCCGTCAGCCGTTTTGCCGCCGGGGACCGGCTCGATAATACCATGCACTTCACCGCCCTGGTGAACGGCAAAACGGAGAACCGTGCAAGCGACAAGGCCATCGTGCGGATAAACCTGCCCATGCCCGACGGCAAACGCAAGGCCACCATCACCAACACCGGCAATAACCTGATGTACCTGCGGTTGGTGCGCACCGGGATCCCCGTGGCCGGCCAGGAACAGCCCGCTGCCAACGGACTGGCCATGCTGGTGGAATACCAGACCATGGGAGGCAAGCACCTCGATCCAGGGGAACTCGAACAAGGCACCGACTTCATGGCCGTGGTAACCGTGAAAAACCCCGGCACCCGGGGCGAATACCGCGAGCTTGCGCTTACGCAGGTGTTCCCCAGCGGATGGGAGATCCGCAACAGCCGATTGGAAGAAAACGAAGAAGCCTTGCACAACAGCGCCTTCAACTACCAAGACATCCGCGACGACCGCGTAATGACCTACTTCAACCTGCCCCCCGGGGAATCCGCCACCTACCGCGTGCTGCTCAACGCCGCCTACACCGGGCGCTTCCACCTGCCCAGCACCACCTGCTCCGCCATGTACGACAACACCATCACCGCACGGAATGGCGGGCAATGGGTGGAGGTGGTGCAGCCGGGGAAGTAGAGCAGGCAGGAGATGCAGCGAGCAGTGGGCAATGGGCAGCGGGCAGGTGATGTTACTTGGAAGCAATGCTTTTGATCGACAACGGTAACAGCACCGACCCGGCCTTCAACCTCGCCCTGGAAGAGCACTGCCTGTTGAACCTGCCCATGGAGCCGGGCTACCTGCTGCTCTATGTGAACGATCCGTGCATCGTCGTCGGCAAGCACCAGAACGCATGGGAGGAGATCAACACCGACCTGGTGGATGAACGCGAGATCCCCGTGCTGCGCCGCATTTCCGGAGGAGGCACCGTGTACCATGACCACGGCAACCTCAACTTCAGCTTTCTGCGCCCGCACAACAGCCGGTACTTCAACAACTATACGCACTTCACCGGCGCGGTGGCTGAGGCCCTGCAAGGCATGGGCGTGCCCGCCGTGCTCAATCATCGCGGCGACATCCTCATGGGCGACCGCAAGATCTCCGGCAGCGCACAGGCCATGCGCAAGGGGCGCTTGGGCAGCCACGGCACCCTGCTCTTCCGTTCGGACCTGCAGCTGATCTCCCCGGTCCTTCGCCCCAAGCCGGGCCGATTCTCCTCGCACAGCCGCCAGTCCGTCCGCAGCCGCGTGGGCAACGCCGGCGACCACCTTCCCGCCAGCTTCTCCATGGATGACCTTCGCCATGCCTTGGCAGAGGCCCTGCTCCCCCACCCCGTGCGCCATTACCTACCCACCTCGGATGAACTGGCCCAAGTGCGGCAGCTGGCAGACACCAAGTACCGCACCTGGGAATGGAACTATGCGGAATCGCCGCCGTTTGCGATGGAGCGTACCGGCACCATCAACGGCAAGGAAGTGCAGTTACGGGTGTGCGTGGAAAAGGGCCGCATCAAAGAAGTCCTCTTCCACTGCACTGCTGAAACAAGGGTTGACTTGGGAGGGTTGTCCGGCATGCTGGTCAACTGCCGGTACCAACGCCATTCCATCCACGAAGTACTTGCAACGTGGGGCGTCAATCATTCCGGCCAGGCTGTGGAACCAATGCTCAGCCTGTTGTATTAGGCGGTTCATCCCTGTAGCTGCCCATGCGCCTGTGGCGGAGGGTAACTTCGCACCGCTATTCCGGATCAACCATGCTTTTTATTGACAACGGCGGCAGCCACGATGCTTCCTACAACCTTGCCTTGGAGGAATACTGCTTAGTGAACGTGCCCATTGACGAAGACTATCTGCTTTTCTATGTGAACGCACCGGCCATCATCATCGGCAAGCACCAGAACACCGCCGAGGAGATCAATGCGGACTATGTGCAGGAGAAGGGGATCCAGGTGGTGCGGCGCATTTCCGGCGGAGGGGCGGTATACCACGACCTGGGCAACCTGAACTTCAGCTTCATCCGCAAATACGACAAGGCCAAGTTCAACAACTATGCGGCCTTCACCCGGCCGGTGGTGGAAGCCCTGAACGAGCTGGGCGTGCCTGCGGAGCTGAGCGGCCGCAACGACATCCTGGTGGAAGGGCGCAAGGTGAGCGGAAACGCACAGGCCGTGCGCGGCGACCGGATGTTCAGCCACGGCACCCTGCTGTTCCGCTCGCGCATGGAAGACGTGGTGGGCGCGCTAAAACCCAAGCCCGGCAAGCTGCAAAGCAAGGGTATTCAAAGCGTGCGCAGCCGGGTGGCCAACATCGGCGAATACCTCCCGGATGCGGTGGACATGGAACATTTCCGGGCCGCGTTGCTCAAGCACCTCTTTCCCCAGCCTGGCGCAGTTCCTACGTACCGCCCAAGCGAAGCGGACCTGAACAAGGTGCGCGAACTGGCCGATGCGAAATACCGGTCCTGGGACTGGAACTATGGCCGATCACCGGCCTTCAACCTGCAACGGGTGCAGCGCTTCGCCATCGGCGAGGTGGATGCACGCCTGTTCGTGGAGAAAGGCGTGGTGAAGGAGGCGAGGTTCTACGGCGATTTTTTCAGCAGCCGCGACATCGGCGAGCTGGAGCGGGCGATCACGGGCATCCGGTACCAACCGAAGGAGCTGCTGCACGCTATGCAGCAGGCACGGGCCGAAGAGTTCCTTGACGGCGTTGGCGCGGAAGAGCTGGTGAAGTTGGTGTACTAGGCGCACCCCGCGCAACGGTCGTTCAACGCAGCTCCAGCACATCATTTACCCCGGGAGCGCGCTCCACGGTGAACCCTTCCCCAAAGGCAGTTCCGATCAGGCGGCCTGTTTCCCGGGCACGTCCTTCCAAAGTGGGCAGGAACTCGGGCACGCTGATGGGTGACACCGGCTCGGTGCTGGTCGGATCATAGAACTGCGACTTGAAGCAGGCCAGGGCTTCCATCTTGCGCTGCCAGAAATCACTTACGTCCACAACGAAATCCGGGTGGATCCAGTGATCTTGGATGATGTGGTACACGGACACGGGCCGGTGGGCTTCCTGTTCCTGCCCTTCATCCGCGGTGATCACGCGGCGCAACCCGCTCAGGAAACATGCACGCGACACCAGCTTGGAGCCGCGCCCATGGTCGGGGTGGCGGTCGCGGACGGCGTTGGTGAACACCACCCGGGGCCGGTGCCTTCGGATGGTTGTGATCACCTTAAGCAGGCTTTCCTCATTGATCTCGAAAAAGCCATCGGGCAGGCCGAGTTGGTAGCGGAACTTGGCACCGATCACCCGGGCCGATGCTTCGGCTTCCTGCCTGCGGATCTCGCCCGAACCCCGCGTGCCCAATTCCCCGGACGACAGGTCCACCAAACCCACGGACCGGCCTTGGTGGATGTGCCGCAGCAAGGTGCCCCCCATGCCGATCTCCGCATCATCGGGATGTGCCGTGATGCAGAGGATGTCTACGCCTTCGTTGTTCATTTCCCTTCCACCCAGTTGATGATCGCTTCGCTCAGGGGCTCCTGTGCGCTCGGGTACATGGCCACCAGCCGGCCCTGCTGATCGATCAGATATTTCTGAAAGTTCCACTTCACCTCGCTGTCCAGCACGCCGTTCAGCTTCTTCCGCGTGAGCCATGCATACACCGGGCTTTGGTCCGGCCCCTTGGTGTGCACCTTGGCCATCATGGGGAAGGTGACGCCATAATTCTTCGTGCAGAATGCGGCGATCTGCTTCTCATCCCCCGGCTCCTGCCCGCCGAAATCGTTGCTGGGAAAGCCGATCACCATGAACCCGGTGCCTTTGTACCGCTCGTACAGCTCTTCCAGCCCTTTGTACTGCGGCGTGAACCCGCATTCGCTGGCGGTGTTCACCACCAGTACCTTATGCCCCTTCAAACGGGTGAGGTCGAACGGGTGGCCGTTGATGTCGGTCGCATTCAATTGGTGAAAGCCCATGGCCGGTTGTGTTTGTGCATCCACCGCGCTTTGCCCGTTTGCTTCCGGTGCCGTACAGGCGGAAAGGCAGCCCAGCATCAGAACGGTGGCCACAGCGAAATTGCAGTTGAACATGGTGCAAAGTTCGGACATCCATGGGAAGGCGTGGTTGCGCAAGGCATGCTGCGTGGCTGGAACCCTGATACGGTTAATCACGTAGGATATCTTGCCTGGTACCTTTGTGCCACCTCGTAAGCCCACTGCCCATGCGCTACCTGCTTCTTCTGCTTTCCTTCGCCCTGCTGCCCGCCTTGTTCGCACAGCAACAGGTACAGATCAAGGAAGTGGCCGCGCTGGATGCGGCGCCGGACCTGCGCAAGTCGAAGGAGATACAGGATGCTTTGCAGGGTGCCGGATTCAATGAGGAAGAATTGAAGACCATCCTGGATTTCGGCAACCGGCAGAACTGGCCGGAAGGGATCCGGACGGACACGGCACGGGCCGCCAATGCACCGTACATCCCCAATTACGTGTGCTTTCGCTTGTGTGCGTACAACCTGAACGGCGACCAGCAGGAGGTGCTGATGGTGCCGGCCAGAAACAACATCCACATGCCGGAAGGCATGCGGCCCTTGGGCGATTTTTTCGTGGCCTTGCCTGAACATGCCCTGTCCAACGTGGAAGGGAATCCCCAGAAGCGCCCAACGGTAAGCCGCGGCCCCGCGTGGGCACATCGCCCCAAGGTGAAGATCGTGAAGGCCGATGAGCTCTTCGGCTCCTACGACCTGGAAGCCGACAGCGCCGGATTGAAAGCCTTGGAGGACGCCGGCATGAGCCCGGCGGAGATCGACGCGGTGGTATTCCGAAGCACGGAACGCAACTGGCCCGAGGGCATGGACAACTTGGAGAAGCGCTATCCCTTGCAGAAACGGTTCACCAAGTACAAAGCCTATTTGGGTGCCCAATGGGACAATAAGGCGCTGCTGATCGTACCGGTGGCGAAGAACCGCCGCATGCCGGTGAACATGCGCCCTTACATCGACCTGTACTTCGTGTACAGCCTCTCCGGGGTGAAAGTGCAGGGAACCCGCTAGGTTACACCCGGGTTCGCACCTTGTCCCAAGGCTTCATCTGCCACGTGATACGGCCCGTGGCCACATGCTTTCCCTGGCTGTCGCACACCCTTACCTCGGCTTCATGCAACACGGCCTGGCCCGCACGGAGTGGCCCGGCGACGCGGGTTTCCAACTCCTCGGCGGAGGGGGCATACTCGGCATAGGCACCTGACTTGGCCTGGTAGTGGTACTCCATGGCCAGCGACTTCATGATGATCCGGATGTGCTTAGGGTCCAAGTGCTCCATCAAGGCCAGGCCGCTGCACAGCTCGGCAGCGGTGGCCAAGCAACACGCATGGATCCCCTTGATGTGGTTGCGGTTGGTGCGCCGCGCGGGCACCACCACCCGGATGCCCCCGGACGGCATCGGCACCACACGGAACCCGTGGGGCCGGTTGAAGGGGATCATCCGTCGCAGGGCGGCATTCAGCCACCAACGCGCCAGCGCTGAACTGCGCGAATGTTCGATCAGGCGTTGCAGTTCCATGTGGCGCGTTCTTGAGGGGCGGTCCCGGTTCAGCTCGCGGCCGACTTCCCCCAGGGTTGCGAAACACTTGCAGATCCTCCCAAACCACCGTAACCACTGGAAAAACAGCCTCGGCCGGTTAACACATCTTAACTGCAAATTAAGTGCAATAACCCGGCAGAAACGCACCGATCTCGGCACTTTTGCGAGCCATTCGCAGAAATGTTTTCAATGAACACGGAACAGAACCCGGCAACGGTTGCCCCTGCCTCCACATCGGACACCTTGCGGGCACTGAACGAGCGCATTCAGCAGGCCAGTTCATTCGTCGACCTGATCGACGGTGAGATGCAAAAGGTGATCGTGGGGCAGAAGGACATGGTGCAAAAGCTCCTGGTGGCCTTGTTGGCGGACGGGCACATCATGCTGGAGGGCATGCCCGGGCTGGCCAAAACCTTGGCCATCAAAACCCTGAGCGAAGTGGTGGACGTGGGCTTCAGCCGGATCCAATTCACCCCCGACCTGCTGCCTGCCGACCTGGTGGGCACCATGGTGTACAGCCCCCGCAACGAGGAATTCACCGTGAAGAAGGGTCCGCTCTTCAGCAACTTCATCCTTGCGGACGAGATCAACCGGGCGCCTGCCAAAGTGCAAAGTGCCTTGCTGGAAGCCATGCAGGAGCGGCAGGTCACCATTGGGTCGCACACGTACAAACTGCCCGAGCCGTTCCTGGTGATGGCCACCATGAACCCCGTGGAGCAGGAAGGCACCTATCCCTTGCCGGAAGCCCAATCGGACCGGTTCATGCTGAAGGCCGTCCTGGATTATCCGCGAAAGGAGGAGGAACGCAACATCATCCGGCAAAACACCGGCGCCACGGCACGCCCGGCCGTGCAGAAGGTGATCCATCCGCAGGACATCATCAACGCGCGCCAATTGGTGCGGGAGGTGTACATGGACGAGAAGATCGAATCCTACATCGTGGACATCGTGCATGCCACGCGGCAACCGGGCGAGCACCGCATGGCCGACATCGCGCAGATGATCAGCTTTGGCGGCAGTCCCAGGGCCAGCATTTACATGGCCATGGGCGCCAAGGCCTACGCATTCACCAAGCGCCGGGGCTATGTGATCCCCGAGGACGTCCGTGCGGTCTGCCCCGACGTTCTGCGCCACCGGATCGGCCTTACTTATGAAGCCGAAGCCGAGAACATCCGCGTGGACGAGATCATCGGCAAGGTGCTCAATACTGTTGAAGTGCCCTGAGCCAGGCAGCCGCCCGCAGGTGGCATGCGGCATCCGGTACCGCCGCGCGCTGCCCGCTGCTTGCTGCCCACTGAAACGAAATGGCCACCCAGCGAAATACCCAGGACCTCATCAAGAAGGTGAGGTTGATCGAGCTGAAAACACGCGGCTTGAGCAACCACATCTTCAGCGGGGAGTACCACAGTGCCTTCAAAGGCCGCGGAATGGCCTTCAGTGAAGTGCGCGAGTACGTGCCGGGCGATGAAGTGCGCACCATCGATTGGAACGTAACAGCCCGCTTGGGGCACCCCTTCGTGAAGATCTTCGAGGAGGAACGCGAGCTTACGGTGATGCTGGTGGCCGACGTGAGCGGAAGCGGCGAGTTCGGCACGGTGGGCCAACTCAAGCGCGAGCTGATCACCGAGGCCTGTGCCACCATCGCTTTCAGCGCCATTCAAAACAACGACAAGGTGGGACTGATCCTGTTCACCGACCAGGTGGAGCTGTTCATTCCCCCGAAGAAGGGCAGCAGCCATATCCTTCGGATCGTGCGGGAACTGTTGGAATTCAAGCCCCAAAGAAGGGGTACCGATATCGGCGGGGCATTGAAGTACCTCAACAACGTGATCAAGAAGCGCAGCATCGCCTTTCTCATCAGCGACCTGATGGACGAGGGCTATGGGGATGCCCTGAAGATCGCCAACCGCAGGCATGACCTGGTCGTGCTCCGCTGCACCGATCCGCGGGAAATGGAACTGCCCAACATGGACCTGGTGCAATTCAGCGACCCCGAGACCGGGGAGGCCCGCTGGGTGAACACCCGCAACAAGGCCGTGCGCAACCACTACAGGGCACAGGCGCTCAAGCACCAAGCCCGATCAAGGGACGCCCTGCACCGTGCCGGGGTGGACCATGCCGTGATCAGTACGCGCGAAGGCTATGTGAAACCCCTGATGAACCTCTTCCGGCAACGGGACCAGAAGCGATGAGCAGGCTGCCGGCATCATGGGGCCCCGCCCGGCCCGTCATCACCTTGGGCCTGGCGTGCATTTGCGCGACCGCCGCGCCGTTGCTACATGCGCAAGGCATCGTACCGGTGGCCACGTTGGACAGCTCCTCCATCCTGATCGGGCAACAGGCCCATGTCACCTTGTCCGTGGATTACCGGGCCGACCACGGAGCCGTGAACATCCAATGGCCGCAGATCGGCGACACGCTCACCGGCAAGGTGCCCGTGCTGCACGACAGCCATGTGGACACCATCCTGCCCGACAAGCAGCACGATCCCTTTCTGTTCAAGCAGGTCCGCACGCTCACCATCACCTCGTGGGATTCGGGGTATTGGGCCATCCCGCCCTTCCGCTTCACGATCAATGGCGACACGCTGGAGACCGCTGCGCTCCTGCTCACGGTAAACACCGTGGCCGTGGACACCACGCAGGCCTTCCGCGACATCAAGGAGATCTATACCCTGCCGTTCAGCTTGGTGGATTGGCTGCGCGAGCACTGGCCATGGATCGCCGGCGGCATAGCGGCCGTGGCCATCCTCGCGGCATTGTTCATCGTGCTGTACAAGCGTGCCAGGCGGCCCAAGCCCGTGGCTCCACCGCCACCGGTGCAACCGCTTCATGTGCGCACGTTGCTGGCCCTGGAGGCACTGCAGCAACAACAACTCTGGCAGCAGGGCCGCACCAAGGCCTATTACATCGGGCTGACGGAGATCTTGCGCAGCTACGTGGAGGAACGCTTCCAGGTGCCTGCCTTGGAGCAGACCACCGATGAGATCCTCGCCAGCCTGCGCATGAGCGCCATGCCCCGGGGCCAACAGGAACAGCTTGCCCCCCTGCTCCGCTTGGCCGACATGGTGAAGTTCGCCAAGTGGTCCACCCTGCCCGCCGAGAACGAGCAGGCCATGGCCAGCGCCATCCGCTTAGTGCAGGAAACAGCTTATACCGGAAACGATGCGCCGCTCGCGTGACCTTCTCTTCCTGCTGCTCCTGCTGGTGGCGGTACATGCCGCGCTGGCCGCCGGGACATGGTGGCTCCGGCAGCACTACGAGCTGGCCACGCCCGCATGGTTGTGGGGCCTCTTGGCCGTGCCCGTGCTCGCCATTTGGTACGTCGTCCGCAGGGATCGGCGCAGGCCGCATGCCACGCTCAGCACGCTGCAGCTGCTGAAGAACGGGCCGATGGACCTGCTGGCCCGCTTGCGCCACCTGCCCTTCAACCTGGGCCTGCTGGGGTTGGGGCTCATGCTGCTGGCCATGTCCCGCCCGCAGAGCAAGGACAGCTGGCGCGATGTCACCCATGAAGGCATCGACATCGTGATCGCCATGGATTACAGCGCCAGCATGCTGGCCAAGGACTTTAAGCCGGACCGCCTGGATGCCGCCCGGGACGTGGCCATGAAGTTCATCGACGACCGTCCCAACGACCGCATCGGCCTAGTGGTATATGAAGGCGAGGCGTTCACGCAGTGCCCCCTCACCACCGACCATGCCGTGCTGAAGAACCTCTTCCTGCAAGCGCGCACCGGCCTGATCACGGGAGGCACCGCCATTGGGCTGGGCTTGGCCACCGCCATCAACCGTCTGCGCGAAAGCACCAGCAAAAGCAAGGTGATCATCCTGCTGACCGACGGCATGAACAACGCCGGCAGCATCCAGCCCCTGGACGCTGCCCAGATCGCACAGGAACTGGGCATGCGCGTGTACACCATCGGCGTGGGCACGCGCGGCAAAGCCCTTTCACCGGTGGCCATCTACCCGAACGGCCAGTACAAATACGACTACGTGGACGTGGACATCGACGATGCCATGCTGCAGAAAATGGCGGACATGACCGGCGGGCGCTACTTCCGCGCCACCGACGAACAGAAACTCCGCGCCATTTACCAGGAGATCGACCGCCTGGAAAAGACGCGCATGAAGGTGACCGAGCACAGCAGCCGCACCGACGAATACTTCCGCCCCCTGCTGGCCGGATGCTCACTGCTTTTCCTTTCCCTCTTCCTTGGCAGCACCTGGTTGCGCACCACCCCATGAGCACACCAAACACCTATCGCACCGGGGCCATGGCCACCACCGTGCTGATCGCCGAAGTGGTGGCATGGGGTGTGGGCATCGCGTTCCTGCTCACCGCTTCACGGTATTTGCCGCAGTTCCGGATCCAACGCCAGGAGGTGCTGTGGGCCTTGGCCGCCGGGCCCGTGCTGGTGGCCCTTTACCTGGCCGGCCTCGGGTTGAAGAACCGCGCCCTGCGCCGCTTCAGCGATGATGCGCTCATCGGCGACATGGTTCCGGGCATCTCCTCCTGGCGCTCCGCGCTGAAGTTCCTTTTGCTTCGGCATGGGTTCTCCTTCGCCATTTTCGCCCTGGCCGGCCCGCAAATGGGCACCCGCTTGGAAGAAGTGGCCACCAAGGGAGTGGACGTGGTGGTGGCCTTGGACGTGAGCAACAGCATGCTGGCCGAGGATATCAAGCCGGACCGCATGGAGGTGGCCAAGCGTGCCCTTGCACAATTGGTGGACCGCATGGGCGGCGACAGGCTCGGCATCGTGGTGTTCGCAGGCGAAGCCTACACCCAGATGCCCATCACCGCCGATCGCGGGGCTGCCAAGATCTTCCTGAATACCCTGGGACCCAATTTGGTGCGGACCCAAGGCACGGTGATCGGTGCCGCCATCGACCAAGCCCGCAAGAGCTTCGGGCCCGATGCCGCCAAGAGCAAGGCCATCATCGTGATCAGTGATGGCGAAAGTTTCGACGATGACCCCGTGGGAGCCGCTATGCGGGCCGCCGAGGAAGGCATCGTTGTTAACACGATCGGCCTCGGCACCCGGCAGGGCGCACCTATCCCGATCCGCATGGGAGGGCGCATGATGGGCTTCAAGAAAGACCGCGAAGGCCAAACGGTGATCGCCAAGCTCGACCCCGCCACCCTGATGCGCATCGCCCAAGCCGGCGGCGGCGAGTTTGTGGAAGCCACTGCAGGCCATACCGGCGTGGAGGCCATGGTCCGGAAATTGCGTGGCATGGACCAGAGCAGCCTGGGCACCTACACCTTTGCCGGCCACGAGGACCGCTACCAGTACTTCCTGGCCATAGCCTGCGCCATGCTGGTGGCCGGCCTGCTCACCGGGGAGCGGAAACTTTCCGTATCATGGATTAAATTCATGCCATGGAACGCCTGATCGCCTCATTGCTGCTGGCCATGGCCATCGGGGGCGCACCCGCCCAGGAAGTGGACCGCTCCATCCGCAAGGGCAACAACGACTACGCCAAGGGCGACCTGAACGGAGCGATCGATGCCTACAGCCACGCAGGGGAAGACCCCCGCGCGCTGTTCAACCTCGGCAATGCCCATTACCGCCAGGACAGTGCGGCTGCCGCGCAGCGCACCTTCGAGAATGCCGCTTCCATTGCCAAAGGCCCGCAAGCCCAGGCGCGCGCGTACCACAACCTGGGCAATAGCTGGATGAAGCAGCAAAACTTCCAGGAAGCGATCAATGCATACAAGGAAGCACTGAAGCGATCGCCCAACGATGCGGATACGCGCTACAACCTGGCCTATGCACAAAAGAAGCTGGCCCAACAACAGCAGCAACAGCAACAGCAGGGTGGCCAGGACAACAAGGACCAAAAGGACCAGGACAAGCAGGACCAGAAGGGCAAAGACCAACAAGACAAGGGCCAGCAGGACAAGAACGATCCGCAGCAAGGCGATCAACCAAAGGAGCAACAACAGGAACAGCAACGGCAGGAGCGCATCGACCCGCAGGACGCTAAACGCATGTTGGATGCTGCGCAACAGCAAGAGCAGGACGTACAGGACAAGGTGAGGCAGCTGATGCAACCCAAGCCTGCCACCCCGCCGGAAAAGGATTGGTGAGACATGAGCTACCGCGCCCTACTTACTGCATGGATAGCCGCATCCGGCTTCCTGCTGCAGGCCCAGGAGATCACCTTCCAGGCGACTGTGGACCGCAATGAGATCGCCAGTGGCGAACCCGTGAAGCTGAGCATCGAACTCACCAATGCCTCCGCCGGCGGCGGCATGTCCACCCCCGATATGGGCGGCCTGGTGGTGATGCAAGGGCCCATGGAGAGCAGCAACTTCTCGTTCATCAACGGGCGTACCAGCCGAAGCACCACCCGCACCTGGCACCTTACTGCCACGGCGCCCGGCAACTACACCATTGGGCCTTCCACCGTGCGCATCGGCAACAGTGAACTGAAGACCGTGCCGATCACCATCAAGGTAAGCAAAGGGGCTTCCGGCGGCACCTCCAACCAAGCCATTGACAAGGCGCAACAGCGGGACCCCAACCTGTTCTGCACCATCTCCCTGAGCAAGAACAAAGCGTTCGTGGGTGAACAACTCGTGGCCACCTACACCCTGTTCTCGCGCTACAACTCGCTCCAACCAAAAGACTATGACCTGCCGAAGCTCAACGGCTTTTGGGCAGAGGAGGTGGACCTGGGGAACACCAATTGGGAAGCCCAGTTGCGAACGATCAACGGCGTGCAATACCGCGTGGCCATCCTCAAGAAACAGGTGCTCATCCCGTTGCGCAGCGGCAAGCTCACCGTAGCTCCCATGACGCTGAACTACATGGTGAACCCGAGCTTCTTCAGCAGCGGAACACCCGTACGCATCCAAAGCAATGCAGTGGATGTGAATGTGGCGGAGCTGCCCTCGGGCAAGCCGGCCGATTTTTCCGGTGCCGTCGGTGACCTGCGCCTGCAGGTAACGGCCCCATCCGGCCAAGTAAAGGCCAACGAGGCGATCGACCTGTCCCTCACCTTCAGCGGCCGCGCCAACCTGAAGCTGCTGGACGCCCCCAAGCTGAACCTGCCGCCGGACTTTGACAGTTACGACCCAAAGGTGAGCGACAAGATCACGGTGAACGGCAGCGGCATGAGCGGCAGCAGGGAGTACCAGTACGTGATCATTCCCAGGCACGAAGGCACATACGATCTCGGCTCCTTGACCTTCAGCTATTTCGACCCGGCATCGGGAAGCTACAAGGAACTGCGTTCGCAACCACTGTCCTTCAGCGTGGGGCCAGGCGATGCGGCGGCGGCCACCACCGGCGGCACCTCCCCCAAAGTGGACGTGCAGCGGTTGGGTTCGGATATCCGTTATATCCGCACCGGTGACCTGCAGTTGCGCCCCAGAGGAAAGTTCCTGTACGGGTCCGCGGCATGGATCCTGGGGATGACCCTTCCGCCGGCCTTGCTGCTATTGACCTTCCTTTGGCACCGGCGCCGTGAGCAGCGCATGGGTGACGCACAAGGGCAGCGGCGGCGCGGGGCCGACCGGGTGGCCAGGAAGCACTTGGCCGCAGCACAAACCGCCTTGGAGAAGAACGACCAAGGCGCGTTCCACGACGCCGTGGGCAAGGCCATGGAAGGCTACTTCGCGGACAAGTTCAACTTGGGGGTGGCCGAGGTGAACGCCGCCATGATCCAGGATAAGCTGGGGCAGATGGACCAGGGGCGGACGGCAGCGGAATACATCGCCTTGATCAACGAGGCACAAATGGCCCGCTTTGCCCCTATCGTGGAAAAGCCCAGTAAACAAGCCTACGACGAGGCGGTGGCCATCATCAGCCGCATCGAATCACGGTACCGCAAATGAAAAGGCTTCTCCTCCCCCTGTTGATGATGGCGCTCAGCTTGCCCCTAACCGCACGGAACGCCCCGGCAGCCCTGCTGGACCAAGCCCAGGAAGCCTATGCCAAGGGCCACCACCAGCAGGCACTGGCCCTGTATGATTCCATAAATACCGAATACACTTCGGCGGGGTTGTTGTACAACATCGGCAATTGCTACAGCAAGCTGGGCGACTTCCCCCGGGCCATCCTGTACTACGAGAAAGCGCTGCGCCTTTCACCGGGCGCGGAGGACGTTCAGGCCAACTTGGACATGGAGCGCACCAAGGTGGTGGACCGCATGAACCAGCGGCCCGCCTTCACGCTCGGTTCCGCCTGGGACCGATTGCAGGGGGGCAAGGACGTGGACCAATGGGCCCGTCGCTCCATCTGGGCCAGTATACTGATGGCCTTCTTCGCCGGAGCGGGCCTGCTGATCCGGCCGACCTACGCCAAGCGCTTGCTGTATGGTGCAGCAGGGATCGCGTTGGTGGCATCGGTGGCGTCGGCGGCTTTGGCGGCCTATCGCGTGCACAACGTGGAACAACGCTCCGAAGCGATCATCCTTTCCCCTTCGGTGGAGATCCTGGGCGAACCCCGCCAAGGGTCCACGCGCTTGTTCATCCTTCACCAAGGCACCAAGGTGGACCTGCTGGACCACCAAGGGGAATGGCAGGAGGTGCGGTTGCCCAGTGGTGCCGTTGGCTGGCTACCCACAACGTCCATCGGGGTGATCTGAGGCCGCGCCCGGTCAGGGCATTGCTTCGTGGCGGATCGCGGTGGCAAGCGTACTACCAATGGCCTGTAGCACCATGTCGCGATCATTGTTCGCTCCCGTGTATGACACAAACCCGTTCAGGTTTACATCTTCACGCAGGTATCCGGGCACCACGGTAATGGGTTCCGAGCCGCCCAGCACGTCCAGTATGGCATCACGGTCATTTCCGGCACCGGTGTATTTCACCTCGGCATTGCCTGTGGCATCGCCCGGCCAAAGGCACTTGCGCTCATCGATGGTTGTCTGTGCATCATCACCGTAAACCGGCAGGTCATACCTGGTGAAGTCCACCATGGCATCGGCAGTGAGCACGGTGGTGCACAGTACCCCGAGGTGATTGCGGTGCCGCACGGCAAGGTACCGGCCCACAGTGGTGGAATTGAACGTGATCAGGTCGTTGCCTGTTGGCGTAACCACCTTGCCGTTCCGCAACAGCAGGGCGGCCCGGGTTCCCAGCAAGGTGTAGGCGGGAGCGGCCGCATGCAATTGCACCAGCACCCAATCCACCACCGCCAACGGTCCGGTGGCCTGCATCACGGCCGTAGCCGCCGCTGCGCCTGTGTTCTCTATGGAATACCCCAAGGCGGTGTAGGGTTCGGTGGCCGGCACCAAGCCCTGCTGGCGCAGGTCGTCGCGCATCATTCCGATGGTGGGGTCCATGGCCCCGCCCAAGATCATCTTCACTTTCACCCCGCCCACAGGCGCCACCACATCGCAATCCGGCCCATCATCCAGGTACACCACCTTGGAGGAGTAGGGCGGCACGGGGATGCTTCCGTTGAGCAGGTTGCCGTCGAGGTCCTTCCAGCAGCCTTCGGGCAAGGGGAAGCTTTGTGCGGTGGCTTGATCGTTCACGAAGAGCTTGTGGCGCTCCAAGGGGTCCAAGGGTTGCACCTGCACGCGGGTTACCTCCACGTTGTCCAGGAAGTAATAGGGATCGGTCCACGGGTTGGAGAACAGGATCCAGGCCTGGTCGTTCACGTTGCTCTGGAAGTACATCTCCAGGTCGCGCCGCTCGCTGCTGAAGGGAACGTCCCATTGCCAGGTGGTGTAGGGGTTGCCGATGGAGGCCTCGCCCTTCACCCCCACGGTGAGCTTCCCGTGCACATCGCTCTGCAGGCTGCAGCGCACGCGGTACCACGCGTTATCCTGGATGGGAAAGTGGTCCGGGTTCTCCAGGGTGAAATTGGGGTACATGCTGTTGTTCGGCAGGTTGGCCTTCAGGGCGCCGTTGTCCAGGCGGTTGGTCACGTGGCTCACCTGCGCGTTGGAGGGCCAGCCGGTCCAGCCGTTCACGTTGTTGGTGAACTGGCCGTTGGCCACCAGATTGCTTCCCAGTTCCTGCACGGTGCTGTATGCGCTCAGGCGCAGGGGGCTGCGCGTGCTGCCCGCGTCGGTGGCCTTCTCGGCCTGCCAGCGCTCCAGGGTGAAGGCGCGGTTCTGGTAGCCGTCGAGAAAGTTCGTCGTCTTGATGCTGAGCTCGTTGTAGGGGTTGAAGTAGCGGTTGTTGGCAAAGGAGCCGTAGACCACGGGGGTGGCGCTGTAGCAGTGGTACTGCAGCATGCAGGGCTGGTCCTTGGTCAGGGAGTACATCACGTTGCCGCTGTACACGTCGTTGTATGCGGGCACATGGTAGGGGGCCATGGCCCCGGCGCCGATGGCGTTGGAGTAGTCGGCCATGGCCAGCTGGGCCCCGGCGGCATAGCCGGTGCCGTTGTTGAAAAAGGTATTGTCCTTCACCTGCACGCCGGTGGTCACCATGGTGTGGTCCACGTACATGCCGTACTGCGGGCAGTTGTACACCGTGTTGCGCTGCACCGTGGTGTTCTTGATCGAGGTGTTGCCGAAGTAGATGCCGATGCCCATCGGGACGTTGTGCGGGGCCACCGGCGGGGAGCCGTTCTGCCAGGATCCGATGGGGTCGCCCACGATGTTGTCCTGGATCACCAGCCCGTCGCTGCCGTCCAGGGTGATGCCCCCGCCGTCGTTCATGGTGGCCATGGTGTGGCGCACCACGTTCTTCTCGATCAACTGGTCCAGCCCGCTGGTGATGCCCATGTAGCCAATGGTGTCTAAGCGGTTGCCGCGCACCACCGTGCCGTAGCCCCCGGCGCGGATGCCGAAGTAGCCCCACTGGTGCTCACCATCGCCGTCCACCACGGCAATGTTGTTCAGGGTGTTGTAGGCGATCAGCGCATTGTTGCCGAAGGCCGGGATGGCCGTGGCATAGGTGTCCCGGATGGTGTTGTTGATGTAGGTGCCGTTGGTGCCCCCGGTCAGGATAGCGTGGTAGAGCTGGCTGAACGAGCAGCCATCCACCACCACGTGGTCGGCGTCCTCATCGTACACCCCGGCGCGCAGTTGGTGGCGCAGGTCCAGGTCCTTCACGCTCAGGTGGTGGCGGTGCCAGGTGCACCACACCCCGTACAGCCGCACGGCGGCCTCCACCTCCAAGTTGTTGGGGTTGGCGTTGCCGGGCGCCCACAGGTAGAGCTGCTGCGCCGCCTTGTCGTAAAACCATTCCCCCGGGCTGTCCAGCTCGCTGAGCTTGCCGCGCATGAAGAAGCCCCAGGCCTCGTTGCCCAGGTTGAAGGTGCTGCCGGCAAAGTGCAGGGTGCCGTTCACCTGGCTGGTGACCCGCAGGGTATCGAAGGAGCTGCTGGAGCTGCGCAGCACGCAGATCGCCCCGTTCCAGTAGCCGTTGGGCTGGGTGATGTCGTTGCTCTGCAGCTGGGTGCCGCCGCCCTGGGTGTTGCGCAGCCAGCCGCTGTTGGGGTAGCGGGCCGGGGTCATGCGCTGGCCGCCCACGTACACTTGGGCCAACTTGTCGGCCGCCACGGTGGCCTTCCAGATGTTGCCCTGGTGCACCGTCCAGCCGCCCACCAGGTTGCTCCCCTTGATGATCGGCTTGGGCCCGCTGCCGTATGCCCCCACCGTGATCGGCTGGCCCGCCGCGCCGCTGGTGCCCAGGAACACTTCGCCGCGCCAGGTACCCCCCCGTTGGAAGAGCACCTTGTCGCCTGGCTGCAGGGTGAAGGACAGCTGGTTCACCCGGTCGATCGTCTTCCAAGCCGTGCCGGGCGAGGTGCCGTTGTTCGAATCGTTGCCGGTGGGCGAAACGTAGTAGTCCGTGGCATGTGCTTGGCCATATCCAAGCAGGACAGGCAGGAGCAGAAAAAGCGTGCGCATGGGCAGAGGTGCAGTAACCGGGTTTACTTCGCTAAAAAGGGGATGCGAAGTTTGTCCCTGCAACCAGTCATGTCCACCCCTCCCGGCAGGTATTGATCAACAATTCGACCACCCGCCCGGAATGTCCGACGATCCCGTTCCACAGCCGACGATCCCTTCGCTCATCGGCTTTTATACCAGCTTGAACCACAAATTAGTCCAATCTGCTTGCTCTTTTTCCGCATTACTTCTCCGGGTGCCCAGTGGCGTAGCCATGGTTACGCCACAGCCCCCCCGGATCGTCCTGTGAAAAATTAGCCCCGCGTCTTTTGGCCTGATTCGTGATTCAAGATGGTATTATTCCCCTGCTCCGTTCCAATCGATCCTCCGGCTCACGGCCATCACGATCGCCAGCACGATGAACAGGCCGATGCTGCCGATCAGTAGCGCATAGTCCTGCTGGTTGATCAAGGTGAACATGAAGCCGAACACCAGCAGCATCACCAAGCCCAGCAACTGCGTGGCCTTGGCTTGGCCGAACACGCTCCGGGCATAGAACACCACCAGGCCGATCACCGCCACGGCCGATGCCACGAAGGCTGCACTGAAACCGATGTGCTCACTGAGCGCGATCAGCAGCGTATAGAAGATGCACAACGCAAACCCCACCAGCAGGTATTGGATCGGGTGAATGTGCAGCTTTTGCAGCACCTCCACGAAGAAGAACACCAGGAACACCAGCACGATCAGCATCAGCCCGTACTTGGTGGCCCGGGTGCTCTTTTGGTATTCGTCCACCGGCAGCATCAGGTCGGTGCCGAAGGTGCTGGCATCCAGTTCCGCGTACCGGAACCCCGTAAATTCCTGCGGATAGGGGCGGTTCAAGTGGAGCACGCTCCAATGCGCACTGAACCCGTCCTTGGAGATGTTGGAGCTATCGGGCAGGAATGCCCCTTGGAAGCTGGGATCGGGCCAGGTGGACCGCATGGTGGCCGATGTGTTCCTTCCAACAGGCGCTATCTTGAGGCTGCCGCTGCCGTTGAGTTCCAACACCACTTTCATGCTCAAGGGCCGGCCGAGCCCCGCACTGTCCATGGGTATGGCGGCGCTCAGCCCGGAAGGAGCTACATCATCCGTCAAAAGGCCCGGTTCAAACGAAAGCGCTCCGTCTTGCAGTTCCGCCTTCACCTGTTGCTTGATGCTGCGCAGGTCGGTGATGCCTATGCACAGTGCTGCTTCATTCCATCGCAACGCCGGGGCCGTGGTGGGCAACAAGCCGTTCATGGCCGGGAAAGTGGCCTGCAGCACCATGTGCCCCTTGTACACCACCACGTCATAGATGCCCCGGTGCCGCTTCTCGGGATCCAGCGTGGCGCGTGCATCGAGCGCGTCGGGAAGGAAGTGCGCATAGCGCGTAACCTCCCGCATCTCGCTGCGTCCATTGTCCAGTTGCACCCGCTCATTCGTTGAATAGGGAACACTGATCCATGGTCCGGTGATGGTCTGTGCACGGCCCCACGTGGCGCTCACCTCATCCATGGCTTCCTGCTTCCTGTATTCCCGCTCGCGGATCAGCTCCTGCACCATGGACAACGGGATCAACAGCAGCAGCACCAGTATGGCCACCACGGCAGCGCGAAAGGTCATCGATCGCCGCAGCCAGCTCATGCGGCCAACCGGCTGAGTTGTGGAGATGGGCTGTTGGACAGGGTTCTCGGGCGTGGTGGATCCGCTCATGGTTCGGGAATTTGAAGTAAAGAAACGCGAACGGGTACTGCCAAGTATTTACATCGGCCGACCTATGCAAAATTGGCATTCCGCAAAGGCGAGCCAAAAAGCCCTTTCTTTGCAGCCCGTTTTCGGGGCGTAGCGTAGCCCGGTATCGCGCCTGCTTTGGGAGCAGGAGGTCGTCAGTTCGAATCTGGCCGCCCCGACAAGCCCGGCCAAGGGCCACCTCTCCGGAGGTGGCCCTTTCGTTTGAATGCCCGGCCCAAGGTCTCTATCCAAGGGCCGAGGGGCCTACTTTCGCGGCTTGGTCCCGTAGCTCAGCTGGATAGAGCACCTGCCTTCTAAGCAGGCGGCCGTTGGTTCGAATCCAACCGGGATCGCGAAGTATGGGGCATGCGGCTATATTTGCCGCCCGAAACACGGAGAGGTGGGTGAGTGGCTTAAACCAGTAGTTTGCTAAACTGCCGTACGGGTTAAACTGTACCGGGGGTTCGAATCCCCCCCTCTCCGCCACCACGCAAACCGTCCGCCGAAAGGCGGGCGGTTTGTTCGTTCCGGGGATCACCAAGCGCAGCTTGAAGTGATCCCCGGAACGAACAAACGGGGAGCGGAGCGACACGGTTTGCGTGGTGATGCCTCCCCCCTCCGGGATAGCGCGCCTCGCGCAATCCCCCAAGCGCAGCTTGAAGTGATCCCCGGAACGAACAAACGGGGAGCGGAGCGACACGGTTTGCGTGGTGAAGCCCCCCCTCCAGGATAGCGCGCCTCGCGCAATCCCCCAAGCGCAGCTTGGAGTGATCCCCGGAACGAACAAACGGGGAGCGGAGCGAGCCGGTTTGCATGGTGAAGCCCCCCCTCCAGGATAGCGCGCCTCGCGCAATCCCCCCCTCTGTTCTTACTGCGTTCAATGGACACCAATGGACGCGGACGGACACGGCTGCTTGGCCGTGTCCATCCGCGTCCATCGCCCCCCTGCTTCCGCCCTCCTCCCCGCTCCGTACCTTCGCGGCCCAATTCAAACATTCTTGCCATGGCCCGTGAAGTTGTCATCGTTTCCGCCGTACGCACCCCCATCGGCTCCTTCGGGGGCGCGCTGTCCACCGTGCCCGCCACCGAGCTGGGCGCCGCCGCCATCAAAGCCGCCGTGGAAAAATCCGGTGTAAGGCCGGAAGAGGTGAACGATGTGATCATGGGCAACGTGCTGCAGGCCAACGTGGGCCAGGCTCCCGCGCGCCAAGCCTCAAAGTTTGCAGGGCTCCCTGACACCATCCCGGCCACCACGGTGAACAAGGTGTGCGCCAGCGGCATGAAGGCCATCATTTACGGCACCCAGGAGATCCTGCTGGGCGATGCCGAAGTGGTGGTGGCTGGCGGCATGGAAAGCATGAGCATGGCCCCCTATTATGTGGAAAAGGGCCGCTATGGCTACCGCTTCGGCGATGGCAAGCTCATCGACGGCATTGGCCGTGACGGCCTCACCAACGTGTACGACCAAAAGGCCATGGGCGTGTGCGGCGACCTGTGTGCGACCGAAAAGCACATCAGTCGCGAAGAGCAGGACGCGTTCGCCATCGAGAGCTACACCCGCAGCGCCGCCGCCTGGAAGGAGGGCCGCTTCAAAGAGGAAGTGGTGCCCGTGACCGTGAAGGGCCGCAAGGGCGACACCGTTGTTGAAGAGGATGAGGAATACAAGAACGTGAACTTCGAGAAGTTAAAGACCTTGAAGCCGGTCTTCACCAAAGACGGCTCGGTGACCGCGGGCAACGCCAGCACCATCAACGACGGTGCTGCGGCCCTGGTGCTGATGAGCGCGGAAAAAGCCAAGGCCCTTGGCCTGAAACCACTGGCCAAGGTGATCGGCTACGCCGATGCGGAACAGGCTCCGGAATGGTTCACCACCAGCCCGGCCAAAGCCGTGCCTGTTGCCGTGAAGAAGGCCGGGCTGAAAATGGAGGACATCGACCTGGTGGAGCTCAACGAGGCCTTCTCCGTGGTGGGCATCGCCAACACCAAGCTGCTGGGCCTGGACCCAGCCAAGGTGAACGTGAACGGCGGCGCCGTTTCGCTGGGCCACCCGCTGGGCTGCAGCGGTGCCCGCATCATCGTCACCCTAGTGCATGCCCTTAAGCAGCGCGGCAAGAAATACGGGGCAGCCGGCATCTGCAACGGCGGGGGGGGCGCCAGTGCGCTGGTGATCGAAGCGCTCTAGGCTCGGAAAAGCAACCAACCGAGGGCCGGTGGAGAGCATTTCTCCACCGGCCCTTCTTCATATTCCCCGTCCCAGTGCGCCATCAACGGCCCGCCGCGCAAAACTTGGTAAACGCGCCCTGCGTCCACGTCTCGGCCAGCCGCATTTTCGCCTCCATGAACGTGGAGAAAATCGCCATCTGCCCATTGGGCATCGTGCCCGTGCGCCGCGAGCCCGACGACCGCGCCGAACAGGTTACCCAATGGCTGTTGGGTGAAACCGCCCAGGTGCTGGAGCGCCAGCCCAAGTGGACCCGCCTGCGTTTCCACCACGACGGCTATGAGGGTTGGGCGGACAACAAACAAATCGCGTGGACCACGGATCCGCCGGAAGAAAAACCCGTGCGCTCCATCGAGCAGTTCGTGCACGTCTCCACTTCCAACGGCGTTATGCTGGTGCCCTTCGGTGCGGTGCTCCCCTCCTATTCCGCAGGCCGGTTCCACATCGGCCAGGAAAAACTGTCATTTCCCGGTCGCACCACCGCACAACCCAATGGCACAGCGGTGATGCGCATCTTGGCCCTGAAAGACCAGTGGATGAACACGCCCTATCTCTGGGGCGGCCGCTCCCCCTTCGGCGTGGATTGCTCCGGGCTTACGCAAATGCTCTTCCTGGCCGGGGGCAAACGCCTCCAGCGCGATGCATGGCAACAGGCCGAACAAGGCACCACCGTGGATTCCCTGGCCAGATCCGTCACCGGCGACCTTGCCTTCTTCCAAAACCCCGCTGGGCGCATCATCCACGTGGGCATCGTCCTGGAGAACCGCCAGATCCTTCACGCCTCGGGCCGCGTGCGCATCGACCGGCTCGATGAAGAAGGCATCTTCAACGAGGCGGAACAGCAGCATACCCACCGACTGCATTCCATCCGGCGGGTGGTGTAGGAGGCTTGGCCGATCCCGTAGTGGATCCGCGGACGGCTGAGAGGACTGTATTTTTCACCGCTCCCCACAAGCGCAACATGGCTGACCCCTCCCCACCGGCACGCTTGCACTTCCTCGAGCGCTGGATCCCCTCGGCGCTCACCTTCGCCATTGTGCTCACCGTGGTGGTGGCGCTGATGGCCTTGTTCCTCACCGATGCCGGCGCAGTGGACATCATCCAAGGCTGGGGCAACGGGCTTTCAGGGCTTTTGGCGTTCATGGCGCAGATGTGCCTGATCTTGTTGTTGGGGCACATGCTGGCCAACACCGGCCCGGTGCGCAAAGCACTTGTGGCTTTGGCGAGGGTGCCGGCCAAGGCGGAAACGGCCTATGTGTTCGTCTTCACGGTTGCAGCGCTTACCAGCCTGATCAACTGGGGCCTGGGCCTGGTGACCGGCGCCTTGCTAGCGCGTGAAACCGCCGTGCAGCTCCGCAACAAAGGCGTACCCGCGCACTTTCCCCTGCTGGTGGCGGCGGCCTACTCGGGCTTCGTGGTGTGGCACATGGGCTACAGCGGCAGCGGTCCGCTTACTGCGGCCACGCCCGGTTCCTTTTTGGCCGAGGTGATGGACGGCAACACGGTGCCGCTTGCACGCACTACGTTCGCTACGTGGAACATCCTGGCGGCCTTGGGCTGCATTGCCGCCTGCGCCGTGGCCCTTTGGCTGATCGCACCGCGCAAACGCACCGCCATGAAGGAACTGCCGACAGATGTGGCCTCCGAAACGCGCACGGCTTGGGAGGATGAGCTCGTTACGCCAGCCGACCGGATCGATGCTTCTCGCTTGCCCACATTGATCATCGGACTGGCACTTGCCGCCTACATCGCCATCCACTTCAGCCAAGGCGGCGGCATGACGCTGGACCTGGTGAACTGGACCTTCCTCGCATTGATCCTGCTGCTGGTGCGCAACCCCTTTGAGCTGATCCACCTCACCCGCGAGGCTGCGGCCAATGTGGGCGAGATCCTGGTGCAGTTCCCGCTCTACGCCGGCATCATGGGCATGATGGCTTCCACCGGCCTGATCGCCCTCTTCTCCAACGCCTTCGTCGCCATCGCCAACACGCACACCTTTGGGGTGCTTGCCCTGCTCTCGGCCGGAGCAGTGAATTTCTTCGTGCCCAGCGGCGGAGGCCAGTTCGCCGTACAGGGGCCCATCATGCTGGATGCCGCCGCCAAGCTCGGCGTGGACCCCTCCATTGCCATCATGGCCGTGGCCTACGGCGACCAGTGGACCAACATGCTGCAACCCTTCTGGGCACTGCCCGTGCTGGCCATCGCCAAGCTGAAGATGCGCGACATCCTGGGCTACACCGCGCTCACCTGCTTGGTCTCCGGCGTGGTGATGGCGTTGGCGCTGTGGTTGGCATCGTGAATCAACGCGTGCTCAGAACCGCAGCGTGTACTGCATCACCGGCAGAACGGCCAACTGGGGCCAATCCTTGATCGTCTTCGTACGCTGGTCGTAGTAGTAGAACACCGGCGTGTCCGCGTTCAGCACGTTCTGCACATCGGCTTTGAACTCATGGCTCACCTTGGGCCGCCCCACGCGGTAGCTGGCCACGACGTCCACTTTGTGGATGGCACCGGCTTTTTCGCTCCACACGGGGGTGCCGTCCTGCTGCTCGCCGGTGGCGATACTGGCCTGCAGGTCGATCGGCGTGTAGTACTGGCCGCCTTGCACCGACCAGCGGAAGCCGGCCAGCAGCGTGCGGTCCTTGTCCGCCGGGCCCAGCTCCCATTCCTTGCCGGCGAGCACGTTCGCCACGGGCCCGATGTTGAAGCGCGAGTTGTGCCACTGGCCGTCCAGCGCCTTGTACTTCGACTCGCTGTAGGAAGCGGTGACCAGGTAGTGGTAGCCCCGGGTAAAGTACTTCTCCACACTTAGCTCCACGCCGCGGTTGTAGCCAGTGCCTTCGTTCACCAGCGGCTTGTTGGTGAACCATTCCACCATGTTGTTGGCCGTGAACGCGCTGGCGGGATCGTTCTCCACGGGCAGGTCGTAGAGGTACTGGTAGTACACTTCCCCCTTGAACTGCACATCTTCCGAAAGGCGCTGCTCATAGCCGGCCACCAGGTGTGCAGCACGGGTGAGTCCGAGGTGTTCGTTGGGCGTGATGATCCTTCCTTCGGCATCCACATCCTGCGCCAGGTAGGTCATCAGCGCTTCGGTCTTGGAGTGGAGCCCCGCCCCCAGGGTGAAGGCGCGGTCCGGGCGCTGCTGGTAGCGCAGGGCCATGCGCGGCTCCACGCTGGTGGCGTTGTTGAGGTCGTAGTGGAGCACATGCACGCCGCTGGTCAGCGTCCATTGTTCGTTCCAGCGCCAGCGCCAACTGGTGAAGGCCTGCACGGTGTTGCCCTCACCCGTGCGGTCCAGGTTCACCACCATGCGGTCGCGGTCGGGGTCCCAGGAGTTGGAGTACATCCTGAACTGTTCGGCGGAAATGATGATGCCTGAGCGCAGCTTGTGGTGCGCATTGATGCGCGTGTTCAAGGTGCTGGAGAGGCGCCAGGTCCACTTGGCCAGGTCGTCCTCATGGCGCAGTTCCTGTGCGCTCTCACCCGGCGCGGGGCTTTCGGTGTAGTCCGTGCCGCTGCCGTTGCCGCTGAGCGAGAGGTTGGTGTAAATGAAGCTGTGCTCACCCAGGGTGCGGGTATGTCCCAGGCCCAGCACGCCCATCCTGGAACCCACGTCGGCACGGGAGAAGAGCGTGTCGCCCTCGGTGCCGCGGTCTTCGTCGATGATGGCGCTGCGGCCACCGATGCCGTATAGCTCCATGGTGCCCAGCTTGGCCGAGGGGAGCTTGATCTTGAAGGCCGCATCGGTGTAGCGCGGCACGCCGCCGTAGTCCACGATGCCCGCGCCATCGAGCAGTGCGAGCGTGCTGTAGCGGTAGTTGGCGAGGTAGGAGCCGCCGTTGGTGCCGGGGATGGGGCCTTCCGCCGTGAGGTCGGTGCCGATCACGCCGGCCTTCAAGGTGTATTCGCGTTTCTGGTCGTTGCCGTCGCGCAGGCGCATGTCGAACACGGCGCTGTACACGTTGCCGTACTCCGCGGGGAAGGCGCCGGTGTAGAACTCGCTGTCGTCGATCATGTCGCTGTTGAGCACGTTGATGGGGCCGCCGGTGCTGCCGTCATCGCTGAAGTGGTTGGGGTTGGGGATCTCCACGCCTTCCAAGCGCCATTGCACGCCCTTGGGGCTGTTGCCGCGCACCACCACGGTGTTGTTGCCGCCGGGGTCGCCAGCCACGCCGGGGAAGGTGCCCACCATGCGGGCGGGATCGTTGATGCCACCCGCGATGCGCGAGGTCTCCTCCACGCCGATGGTGCGCGCGCTGAGAAAGGCCATGTCGTTGCGTACCTGCTGGCGGTCCTTCTTGCCGGTGACTTCCGCGGCTTGCAACTGGGTAAGTGCCTGCTGCATGCGGATGGTGAGCACCAGCTCCTTGGCACTGTTCACCAGCTGGTTGGTGAGCCGCAGGTCGTCGTAGCCCATCATGCGCACCTCCACGTCGATGCGGCCCACGGGCACGTTGGCCAGGGTGAAGCGCCCGTCGAGGTCGGTGGTGGCTGCGATGCGGGGTTCGGTGCCCGAAACGGCCACCACCGCGCCGATCAAGGCTTCGCGGGTGTCGGCGTCCTGCACGGTGCCGCGCACGGTCTGGGTGTAGGACTGGGCAAATGCGTCAAATCCTGTCAGCAGGCACAACAACACTAAGGAAAGTGAACGAAGGTGGTTCATCAGTACGGTGTTGAATAGCCTCAGAAGCAGCCCACTTTGATGCTCACCCCGGCGTTGATGCCGTGCAACGCGTCCTTGGGCGTTTCGGGCATGTCCAGGTCGCTGGTGTAGCGGTAGCTGGCACCGAAGCCGAGGCGCACCAAGCGGATCACGTTCAGCTCCAGTTCGATGCCCGGCTCCACCACGAAGAAGGCTTGTGCATCCCAGTCGCGGTCGTCCCAGTGCTCCGGCGCACCGGAATGGTCGGCGGGATCATAGCCGTGGTTGTAGCCGTAGGTGACGCCACCGGCACCGATGAGAATGGGCAGCGAAACGTGTACCGGCGAGCGGTAGGCGATGATCGGCTCGATGAACAGGCCGCCATAGCCCATGTACAGGCTGCTCCGGCGGCGCAGTTGGACGCCTTGGTCGATGAGGTGCTGGTCGTAGGCTTTGTTGGGCACGTTGGTCACCAAGCCGTGCCCGGCAAAGCCGATGGTGACGCGGTGGTCGATGAGCCAACCGCCGCGCGCACCCACTAAGAGCGCATCGTGGTCGAGGATGCGCGTGTAGTGCGCGGTGGGTGCGCCCCAGCCGCCGTTGTGCTGCTTGCGGCCATCGCCCAGCAGCGTGCGCATGGGGGCGTCGGTGGTGTCCTGTGCGAAGTTCGGTGTGGCGACGAGAGCGAGGAGGAGCAGTACAAAGAGGTTCCTGAAGGGCATTGTTGCGGGTTTGTTTTCCCTATGACAATGCGGGGACGGGATACCCCTATTGGGGAACTGGAAATTTTTGGTTGAGGGGAATGGTTCGTGGTTCGTAGGGCATAGTGCGTAGGGCATAGTTCGTAGGGCAGTCCTACGAACCACGCACTACGAACTACGCACCAAACACGATCAAAACCTCACTCCCACTCCGGCTTTCCAGCCGATCCAGCCGTTGATCTGCATTCCTCCGAGGCCATCGGTGAATAG
This sequence comes from Flavobacteriales bacterium, assembly GCA_023957375.1. GTDB lineage: Bacteria > Bacteroidota > Bacteroidia > Flavobacteriales_F > PHOS-HE28 > PHOS-HE28. The sequence goes on from JAMLHB010000001.1 coordinate 1,057,198, forward strand.
CGGTTGTTGCGGTGGAAGTGTACTAGTGTAAACGCCGGTGTCGCGATCGCGGAGATCGCTGACGAGCGTGTTCAGCACCGGCCCGGCGGAGAGGATGAAGCGATCGCCGAAGTACACGCCGGGGCTGATGCTGAAGCGGCCCAGGATGTTCAAGGCATCCACCCATTCCTCCTGCTCCACCACCTGTTCGCCGGTGAGGTCGATGTTCAGCGCCCAACGTTTGCCCAGGCGCGGTTCCGTGCCGAAGCCGTAGAGAAAGCCCCAGCGGCCATCGGGCGTAGTGGGCGGTGAGAAGCCGAGGATGTTGTGGAAGGGGCGGGTGCCGGTGCGCATCTGGATCCCGAAGGGCATCACGCCATTGGCGACCACTTCCGCGCGGTGGTAGCCCGTGCGCGAGATGGTGAGCAGGCCCACGGCCCCGGCGGCGAGCGTGTCGCTGAGGTTGAGGATGCCCACTTGCACGCCGAGGGCATGCCTGGCATAGTTGAGCACGCCCACTTGGCCGCCTTCCGCGGTATCGGCCACCACGTTGGCACCGAAAGTGAACTGGCCGCCCTTCACGTCATTCGCATAGTTCAGGCCGAAGCCCACCTGCCCGCCTTCGGCCGTGCCGGGCACCACGTTGGCGCCGAAGCTGAACTGGCCTTTGGTGACGTGGTGCGCGTAGTTGAGGCCGAAGCCCACCTGGCCCGCTTCCACCGTGCCTGGAACGATGTTCGCCCCGAAGCTGAACTGGCCCTTGGTGACGCGGTGTGCATAGTTCAGGCCGAAGGCCACCTGGCCGCCGCTCACCTCTCCGGGCACCACGTTGGCACCGAAGCTGAACTGGCCCCCGCTCACCGAGCCGGCGTAGTTGGCACCGAAGCCCACCTGGCCGCCGCCCACCTCACCGAGCGACACGTTGGCACCGGCAGCGACCTGCGCACCCTGCACGCTGCGCGCATAGTTCAGCCCACCGGCCACCTGCGACTTGCGCACCACGCCATGGGCCACATTCACGCCACCCGCTATCTGTACGCCGTCCTGATCGCCGAGGGTGACATTCACGGCCCCGGCCACTTGGGTGCCGTGCATGCCGCGCTTCACCACATTCACGCCACCGGCCACCTGCACGCCGCTGAGCGTGTCCCACACCGTGTTGGATGCGCCCGCCAACTGCAGTCCGTACAGCGAGCCCATGGTGTGGTTGAAGCCGCCCGAGACCTGCACCCCCCGCGTTCGCCCGCCCACCAAGTTGGCCGCGCCGCTTGCTTGGAAACCGTTCAAATTCTCCGAGAGCAGGCTGAAGCCGCCGCTGATCTCCGCACCGTCCACGCCGCGTGCGTATCCGCCCAGCACATTGAAGGAGGCGCGGTTGACGATGGAGGCCGCCAACGGGCCGTTGGTGCTGACGCCCGGCACGAGTGAAAGCTGCGCGTTGCGTCGCTCGCCGCCACCGAGGTTGGCGTTCTGCTGCAACTGTGCGGTGGGCACCAGGAGCCGTGCCACGCCGAGTTCCTCCACGCCGCAGCGGTCATTGAGGCAGATGGGCTCCAGGTATTCCAGGCGCGTCAACGGGCTCAAGGCCACGCGGCCCGCATCCGCGTTGCGCGGTACGTACACCACGGTATCGCGGTAGCCTTGGCGCGCGATGCGGAGCGGCGTCCGGTCGAGTTCCCCGGAGATCTCCACGCTGAAATCACCGCTGGGGCCGCTGCCTGCCACGTTGCCGCGTTGCACATCGAGGATGCTGGCGCGCGGGATGGGTGCGCCGCTGCTGGCATCCACCACGCGGCCCCTGCTGTTGAAGCGGTGCCGCGCCCCGGCTTCACCGGTGATGATGAGATGCTGGCCGCTCATCTTCCACTGGGTGCGCTTGGGCAACAGGCCGCGCAGCACGCGGTCCACGGGCTGTTCCACCGCGTTTATGGAGACCACGCTGTCCATGGGCACCACGGCCGCGTTGTAGCTGAGCTTGAAGGCGGCGTCCTTGGCCACCAGCTCCAAGGCTTGGGAGAGGCGCACCTGTTCGGCATGGATGGTGACGCGGCGGTCCAGCGCGGATTGCGCGAAAGCGGAAGAGGTGAAGAAGGTGATAAGGGTGAAGAAGAAGAAGCGCTGTATGGAAAAACGGCCATGTGCGACACCCTTCGGGGTCGTAATACCCTGAATGCAATGTTCAACGCTGTGCGACGCCCTCCGGGGTCGCAATGGTGCGCTGTGCACGGTGATATCAACGTCTTCATGAGAACGTACAACGACAGGGGAAGTCCTCTGATACAGTACGGTCCAATTGAAAAGCTTGACCCCGGAGGGGTCACAGAACGTTGCAACCAACGAAGAAGCCGTTCGACCCCGAAGGGCGTTGCACATGGCCTTGCACACCGAATTCGACTGCAGGCGCAACAGGTGCTGAGCACTGGCCTGAACAGGCCCCTCGGAGCTTCGGCAAGTGCTGCGCATCGGCAGTTCAGCACAGCGGACCTGGGCGGCATGTTCACGAGCCTCAGCAGCCATCGCCATCCAGTTTATAGGTGCCGGCATCCTTGGTCAATTGCAGGCCGAAGGTTTGTGCGATCACATCCAGGATACCGGCGATGGGCTCATCGTTGAACTCGGCGGTGAGGCGGCAATCAGCGATGCGCTCGTTGCCCATGGTGATGCGCACCTGGTAGAGGTTCTCCAACTGCCCCACCACACGCGCCATGGGCGCACCCTCGAACTTCAGCACGCGCAGGCCATAGACCTCCATGGGTGGTGCCGGGCGGCGTTCCAAGAGATGGCGCTGCTTGTCGTAGCGCAGGTGGTCGCCCGCCAGCAGCTCCACGGTATCGGTGCCGGCCACCACGCGCACATGGCCGGTGCGCACGCGCACGGTGGCGAAGGCAGCCGTGTCATAGTCGGCCACTTCGAAGGCCGTGCCCAAAACGGTCACTTGCAGGTCACCGGCCTCCACGGTGAACGGCCTTCGTTCATCGCGGCGCACCTCGAAGTAGGCACGGCCTTCCAACTGCATGGCGCGTTGCTTGCCCATGGTTTCTTTCAAGGTGGACCCGGGGAAAAGCACTGTGCGGCTGCTGTCGGCCAGGAGGATCTGCTCAGGCTGCGCTTGGGCAAGGTAGGTGGTGCTGATAGGCTGGAAGAACCAGCGGGCGGCGAGCACCAGCATGGCCACCATGGCCGCTGCGGAAAGCCAGCGGGGCCAGGTGCGTACACCGATGGAGCGCACGCGCCCCTTGCCTTCGGCATCGGCGATGCGGGCTTCCAGGCGGACCCAAGCGGCCTCCACATCCACCTCCGGCACGTCCACGGCTTGGCCGCCGAGGTCCCACAGTTCGCGCATGCGCCGCAGCTCATCGGCGTTCGCCGGTGCTTCCGCAGCCCAGGCCTCCACCGCGCCGCGCTGCTCCTCATCGGCTTCGCCGGAGAGGTAAAGCGCGAGGAGCTCGCTGGGTATGGAGGGCGTGTGGGCCATCAGTGCGTGAGGTTCATCGAATTTGGGACTGTCCTATGTCCCATGCTACAATCCTGCATAAGACATTGGACATCGGAAAGTCCTCTATCTCCCATAATGACAATCATCCCGTTCAATTCCCCCATCCTCCCCTATCGCCTATCCAAAAAAGCCACGGCAGCAGTGGCACGAGGTCGGCCAGTTCCTCGCGTAGGGTCTTGAAGGCCTTGCCCATCTGGTTCTCCACGGTCTTCATGGAAATGCCCAACCGCTCGGCGATCTCGTGGTACTTCAGCCCTTCGTAGCGGCTCAGCTTAAAGACCTTCCGGCGTTCCTCGGGCAACTGCTCGATCGCGGCCTGCACGCGGGCGATGCGCTCGGTGTGCTCGTCCTCGGAGCATTCATCCACCGCAGCCAGGTCGTCGATCTCCTCGTTCACCACGCGCATGCGGGCCCCGGCCTTTACGGCATTGAGGCTGCGGTTGCGCACCGAAGTAAAAAGGTAGGCCTTGGTGCTGGTGGTGATGTTCACCTTTTCGCGGTCCAGCCACAGGCGGAAGAAGAGGTCCTGCACGAGGTCTTCGGCCTGGTCCATGTCCTTGAGGTAGCCCATGGCAAAGCCGCACAGCGGCCGGTAGTGCAGGCGGAAGAGCGCTTCAAAGGCGGTGCGGTCACCGGCGGCGATGGGCGCGAAATCCATGGCCGCGAATGTAGCGGGGGATGACAGGAAGTTTGATTGGACAGGATAAATGCCCTGAGCAGCGAGTCCGCTTCGCGAGACCTTGATGAGACTCTGTGCGGTACCCTTAACTTAGCGGACAAGAACCCCGGGCCATGTCCACCGCCGATCTCTTCTTGAAGATCGAATCCTTGCCTGCCGAGTTACGCAAGGAGGCGGAAGCGTTCATAGATGCCTTGTTGAAACGTGGTCCGAAAAAGAAGCCCGATCGCAAGCCGATCCCCTTCGGCAAGTTCAAAGGAAAGATCCGCATTGCGGATGATTTCGACGCGCCGTTGGTTGACCTCAAGGATTACATGTGATGGACATCCTTACCTTTAGAGGAACTTGTCCGTTCATTCCCGGAATTCCATTTGCACTTGTTGCCGCTTCGTACGGAACATATCCTGTTGCTCCGGACCCTTCCACATCACCACAGGGACCCTTTTGACCGCATCCTCATTGCCCAAGCGAAGCACGAAGGCATGCACCTGCTTACGTCGGACCCGCAGTTCAGCGCGTATGATGTGCCCTTGATCAAGGCTTGATGAGTGATGAGGTGGAACTCTCCTGCGTCAAGGTCCGCTGCAAACCTTCGCGAATTGCTTCGGCCTGCAAAGCGCGAGACCTTGAGAGGGCTATCGGGTCCTATCCACGCGCTTGGCGGCACATTCACACATTGACTTTAACCACGGATCCACACGGATGAACACGGATTGGGAAAGTGGTTTTACATGGTAGGTGGGTCCGTGATCCGTGTTCATCCGTGGCCATCCGTGGTGTGAATACTATTGGAAGCCGCACCCGCAGGGCGTGTTAGACCCGATGGCCCTGGAGACCTTGATGGGACTTTGTGCGGCACCCTTAACTTAGCGGACAAGAACCCCGGACCATGTCCACCGCCGACCTCTTCGTGAAGATCGAATCCTTGCCGACCGAGTTGCGCAAGGAATTGATCGACTTTTTGGAGTTTCTTCTTCAACGGAACAAACCGCGTAAGGAGGGGCCACGGCGTGGCGGTGTACCTGGCTTGGCCAAAGGACGCATCGTCATTGCGGATGATTTCGATGCTCCTTTGGACGACTTCAAGCCATACATGGAATGAAGTTGTTGGTTGACACGCATGTGTTCCTTTGGTTCATTCTGGACGACCCGCGCATCACGACAACCGCCCGCCCCTTGCTGGTGGACCCGGACCATGAGCGGTTCCTCAGCTTGGCTTCCGTTTGGGAGGTGGCCATCAAGCATGGCTTGGGAAAGCTCCAGTTGACCGACGGTATCAAGGGCTTCTTCCGTGATATTGAGCAGGCCAATTTCGAACTCCTCGACATCAAGCCCGGACATATCATGGATCTTGCCTCACTTCCCCTGCACCATCGCGATCCCTTCGACCGCATCCTCATTGCCCAAGCGAAGCATGAGGGCATGCACCTGCTTACGTCGGACCCGCAGTTCGGCTCGTATGCTGTGCCGCTGATCAAGACTTGATAGGCGCTTTGACCGAGGCGCTGTTCTCGCCCGCGCTTACATTGGAGGGCATGTACTTCCGCGCTTGAAGTGCGCAACAAAAACACATCTCGTCCGCGTTTGCAACGCGGGTAAATGCAGTTCCGCACTTGCAGCGCGCTGTAGCTGCTCTCCGCCAGGGATGGGAGCGGCGGCCTGCTGAAGGCGAAGCGTAGCCATTGTGCCAGCGAGGAGGTACCCTTCGAGACCCTCAGGGCACCGGGACCACCGCAGCGGCAACAACGGCCGTTGAGCCGAAGCAGCCACAGCGGACAGCCCGTTCATGAAACCTCCATGGAATACGCCTTGAAGCATGGTTCAAAACATTTTCCCGATGTTAGTGTTCACTAACTATATTTGCACCCGGATCCAAGGTCAACACTCCGCTCCCCTCTTCCCCATGGAACCTTTCACCGAACGCCAGATCGAGATCATGGAAGCCGCTACGGCGCGGATCGACGCGCACGGAATCCAGCAACTGACGATCAAGAACCTGGCGGCGGACCTCGATCTATCGGAGCCCGCGCTGTACCGGCACTTCAAAGGGAAGAATGAGATCCTGCTGGGCTTGCTGGATTACTTCATGAGCGAGATGAGGACACGTTTGGACGACGTGCTTGCCAAGCCGTATACGGACCAAGGTGCCGAATTGCGCGCGATCTTCAATTCGCAGCTGAAGGCCTTTGCGGCGAAGCCCGCCGTGGTGAGCGTGATCTTCGCCGAGAGCATCTTTCACTTCGACGAGGCCCTGAGCGCCAAGGTGGCCGAGATCATGGACCTGATGCAAGGCCACGTGAGGCGCAACGTGGAGGCGGGCCAGGCAGCAGGGCATTACGGCAAGCTGGTGGGCGCTTCCACGCTCACCACGATCATCTTGGGCAGCATGCGGCTGGCCGTGATGAAATGGAAACTGGGCGGGCACAAGGCCAATTTGGCGAAGGACGGCAAGGCCGTGCTGGAGGGCATCCTGAAAATGGCGGAAACCGGCAAGTGAACAAGGCAGCGGAACGATGGAATCGGAACGGTATGCGGGGGATCAACGGGAACGAACGCTCGGAACCCTACGGCGATAGCTTCAAAAAATTTGCCCAAAAATGTTAGTGAATACTCGCAAACTTGGTTTGGCCCTCATCCTCCTCGCGGTTGGTGGCGCGGCTCTTGGCCAGGCCCCCTTCTCCCTGCAACAATGCGTGGACACCGCCTTGGCCCGCAACGCCGAACTGTTGATCGGCCGCAACCAGGTGGAGATGGGCGAGGAGCGCCTGAAGGAGGCCAAGGCCAACCGGCTTCCCAAGTTCACCGCCAACGGTGACTACCGCTGGTCCATTGACCTGCCCTACCAGTTCATGCCCCTGAGCACCTTCACTCCCATGGCGGGCGAAGGGCAGTTCAAGGAGGTGCAATTCGGCGTTCCGCACAACATCAACGCGAACGTGCAGCTGGCCTGGCCCCTGTACAACCCGCAGTTGTTCGGGGGCATCCGCACGGCCGGCGTGGCCGCCGAACTGCAAGCACTGCAACTGCGCAAGACCGGGGAGGAAGTGGTGCAAGAGGTGACCACGCTTTACTGCAACGCACAGGTCCTGCACCACCAAATAGCCTTTCTGGACAGCAATGCAGTGAACACCGGCAAGCTGTTGCGCAACGTTCGCTTGCTGCGTGAACAACTGCTGGCCACCGGCACCGATGTAGGCCGCGTGGAACTGCAAGTGGCGCAATTGGCCACCCAGCGCGGTCAAGTCGCGAGCCGGTACACACAAGTGCTTGATGCGCTGAAGCTGGCCATGGGCCTGCCCTTGGAACGCGACCTGCAGATCAACCCCGCCATAGCCATGGGCCAGGATGCGGGCTACCTGCCCGCCACCACCGTGGAACACCGCCTGGCGCAAACACGGACGGAGCTGGTGCGCAGCGAACTTGGCACGCTGGGCCGGTCGCGCTACCTGCCCTCGGTGAACCTGATGGGCAGCTATGGCACCATGGGCTTCGGCTACGACAAGCCACCGAACGACTTCCTGAAGTTCCATCCGGTGAGCATGGCCGGCCTGCAAGTGTCCTGGCCTTTGTTCAGCGGTACGGTGATCAACCGGAAGATGGCCGGGAAGCGGCTGGAGCTGCGCAACAGCGAACTGCAGTTGAAGCTGCTGGATGACCGGCAGGCCCTGCGCACCGCCACCGCCCAACGGCAGCGGGAGCTGGCGCGCACCACCGTGGCCAACACCTTGGAACAGGTGGACCTGGCACAAAGGATCTACGAACAAACGCTTCTGCAGCAGGCCCAAGGCACCGCCTCGCTCACCGACGTGCTGCTGGCGGACAATGCCCTGCGCACCGCCCAGCAAGACCAGCTCGCCGCGTTGGTGGACTACCTGAAGGCGGACCTGGAACTGAAGGCGGCAACGGGCAACCTCATGCAAACGAACAACTGACGGACAATGGACGCGGAACAGAAGAACAGCAAGCGCAGGTGGATCATCATCGGGTTCTCGGTAGCGCTGGTGGTATTGGTGTTCGTACGCTTAGCGCACAACAAGCGCACGGCGGAGGCGCTGGTCTTCCACTACGACAGTGCGAAGCCCGTATCGGTGGCCGTGGACACCTTGCGGCTGGAGCCCTTGGGCGAAGGGCGCTCGTACGTGGGCCTCTTCGAGCCGGACCGCGAGAGCAAGGTGAGCGCCGAGGTGCAGGGCAAGATCGCGGAGGTGCTGGTGGATGTGGGCAGGCGTGTAAGCAGAGGCCAACCGCTGGTGCAACTGGACAACTCCTTGCTGCGCCTGCAATTACAAGGCGTGGAAGTACAGATCAGCGGCCTGCAAAGCGATGTGGACCGATATACCGTGCTGGCCAAGGCCGATGCCGTGCAAGGCGTGCAATTGGAAAAAGCCGAAATGGGCCTGCGGACGGCCCAGGTGCAGCGCGCCACCCTGCAGGAGCAGATCGCCAAGACCACCATCCGGACCCCTTTTGCCGGAGTGGTCACGGCCAAGTTCAATGAGGCGGGTGCCTTCGCAGCACCGGGCGTGCCCTTGGTGCAGATCACCGACATCGCCACACTGCGCTTCACTGTCAGCGTGCCCGAAGCGGATATCACCGGGTTCAAGGAAGGCCAGGCATGGCGTGTCACTGCGGATGCACTGCCCGGCATTCCGCTGGAGGGCACCGTGGTGCTCGTGGGCGCCAAGGCCGACCCGGCCAACAATTACCCGGTGCAGTTGCGGGTGAAGAACGCCGCCGAGGGCCACATCCGTGCGGGCATGTTCGGCCGCGTGTACCTGCAAGAAGGCGAACGGCAACAAGGCGTGCTTGTAGCCACCAGCGCGGTGATGATGGAGCAAGGCCGTGCCGAGGTGTACCTGGTGAAGAACGGCAAGGCCGTACGCCACGTTGTCTCCACGGGAACGCATGTGGGCGACAGGTTGGAGATCACACACGGCCTTGCCCCCGGCGACGTGGTGGTCACCGCCGGCTTCATCGACCTGCACGACGGTGCAAATGTGGCAATGCAGTAAACCGATCCGGCCATGAACATCACAGAGATCTCGATCCGGCGGCCCTCGCTGATCATCGTGCTCTTCAGCGTCTTCGCGCTCTTGGGCATCATCGGCTACATGAACCTCGGCTATGAGCTCATGCCCGACTTCAACCAACCCGTGGTGGTGATCCGCACCGGCTACCCCGGCGCCGAGCCCAACGAGGTGGAGACCTCCGTATCGCGCAAGATCGAGGATGCCCTCTCCAACCTCGAGGGCGTGGATTACCTGGTCACCAAATCACTGCCCGATGCCTCGGTGATCATCGCCAACCTGAAGTACGGCACCGACCTGGACCGCACCATGCAGGATGCCCAGCGCTACATCGACAACATCCGCAAAGACCTGCCGGCGGACATCCTCAACCCGGTGATGAGCAAGGTATCGCCCAACGACCTGCCCATCATGTCAGTGAGCGCCATGAGCACCTTGCCGCCCACGGTGTTCTTCCAACGCATGAAGGACGACTTCCTGCCGCAAGTGCAGCAGATCAAGGGCGTGGCCGAGATCACCGTGCTGGGCGGCGAGCAGCGTGAAGTGCAGGTGAAGGTGGACCGCGACAAGTTGCGCCTGTACCGAGTGCCGCTGCAGCAGGTGGTGGAGGCCATCAAGCGCGCCGGAATCGACCTGCCCGCAGGGCGCGTGGAGACCGACGACCAGAGCAGCACCGTGCGCCTGTTAGGCAAATTCACATCGCTCCAAGCCATCCGCAACGTGCAGGTGGCCATGCCCGTGCAGGGCAGTCCGGTGTATGTGAAGGACCTTGCCGAAGTGGTTGACGGCACCAAGGAAGCCAGCTCCGTGAGCTACTACAACGGCCAACAAGGCATCGGCCTGCTGATCAAGAAGCAAGGCGATGCCAACGCCGTTGATGTCTCCAAGGCCGTGCGGGCGAAATTCCAGGAAATGGAGCGGGCAAACCGCGCGGCCGGCGTGCAGTTCGTGATCGCCGATGACAGCACCGACAACACCATCGCCGCAGTGAACTCCGTGGTCTTCGACCTCATCCTGGCCGTGATCCTCGTCTCCCTGGTGATGCTGCTCTTCCTGCGCAGCTTCCGCAACGCCCTCATCGTGGCCGTGGCCATCCCCACCTCGCTCATCACCGCCTTCGCCATGATGTGGCTGCTGGGCTACACCCTCAACCTGATGACCTTGCTGGCCATGTCGCTCATCATCGGCATCCTGGTGGACGATGCCACCGTGGTGCTGGAGAACATCCAGCGCCACCTGGACATGGGCAAGCCCAAGCGCAGCGCCGCCTTCGATGGCCGCATGGAGATCGGCTTCGCCGCCCTCTCCATCACCTTGGTGGACGTGGTGGTCTTCCTGCCCATCCTCTTCCTGCAGGTCTTCGTGGCCGACATGCTCAAGCAATTCTCCGTGGTGGTGATCACCTCCACGCTCACCAGTCTGCTCGTGGGCTTCACCCTCACCCCCTGGTTAGCCTCGCGCATCGGCACCAAGGAAGACCTTCGCCCCGTCAATGCCTTCAACCGCTTCCTGCTGTGGTTCGAGGGCGGCCTGGAAGCCTTCATCCAATGGTACGGGCGTGCCCTGCAATGGGTGCTGGGCCACAAGCTGCTGTTCATCGGCTTCGTGCTGCTGCTTTTCACGGGCACCGCCGCCATGATGAAGCAGCACATCATCGGCAAGGAACTCATCACCACCGGCGACCAGGGCAAGTTCCGCCTCGCGCTGGAATTCGACAAGGCCACGGCATTGCCCCGCAACGACTCGGTCTCCCGCGTGATCGGCACCTACATCCTCGCACAACCCGAGGTGGCCTCCCTCTTCAGCAACGTGGGCGGGCCCAGCACCGGCATCGGCAGCTTGGGCGTGGGCGCGGCCAACAAGAGCGAGTTCACCGTGCAGCTAAAGCCCAAGAAAGAGATCGGCAACGTGGCCACAGAGGCCTTCATGCGCAAGCTCCGCGAAGAGCTTGCCAAGGAACACACCGGCATCAACATCTCCATGATGGCCTTGGGCTTAGTGCCGCGTACCGCACCGATCGAGATCACCCTCAGCGGCCGCAGCCGCGAGGAGGTGATGGCCTCCGCCAACAGCCTCAAAGGCGTGGTGCAAGCGATCCCCGGCGCGGACAACGTGCGGCTTTCCGTGGAGGAAGGAAGTCCCGAATGGAAAGTGGTGCCCGATGCGGACAAGATGCAGCGCCTCGGCCTCAACACGGCCTACACGGGCCTGGCCCTGCGCACCGCCTTCACCGGCAACGACGATGCCACCCTCACCGAGGCCGGCACCGAATACCCCGTGCGCATCCGCCTGGACCGCTTCGACCGCCGCAACTTCGCCGACGTGCAGCAGCTCACCGTGGTGAACCCCATGGGCATGCCCCTGCAAGTGTCCCAGTTCGCCGACATCCAGCGCGGCAACGCGCCATCGCTGCTGGAACGCAAGGACCGCCAGCCCGCCGTAACACTCACCGCCGATGCATTAGGAAGGCCCTCGGGCTCCGTGGCCGATGATGTGGTGGCCTACATCAAGGACCACCCGCTGCCCGATGGCATGGGCATGGCCTGGGGCAGCGACATCAAGCGGCAGGACGAAAGCTTCGGCGCGCTCGGCTCAGTGCTGCTCATCTCCTTCATCCTCATCTACCTCATCCTTGTGGCCCTCTACGACAGTTACATCTACCCCTTCGTGGCGCTCTTCGCCATACCCGTGGCGGCCATCGGTGCCTTCCTCGCGCTCAACCTCTCCATGAGCCAGCTCAGCCTCTTCGCCCTGCTGGGCCTCATCATGCTCATGGGCTTGGTCACCAAGAACGCCATCCTCATCGTGGATTTCACCAACCAACTGAAGGCTGAGGGCAAGCACTACGCCGAGGCGCTGGTGATCGCTGGCAAGGAGCGCATGCGCCCCATCCTGATGACCACCCTCTCCATGGCCATCGGCATGCTGCCCATCGCCTTGGCCAGCGGCACCGCCGCCGAATGGAAGAACGGCCTGGCCTGGGTGATCATCGGAGGCCTGCTTTCCTCGCTGGCCCTTACCGTGTTCTTGGTGCCCATGGTGTACTATGTGGTGGATAGAGTGAAGGAGCGTTTCACCAAACGGACACGCACCGCGTGAAAACCGGTCCGGCAGGCCATGAACGGGATCATCGCCACCGCCATGCTCGCAGCCCTGGTGCCGTTGGCTGCAAGTGCCCAAACACAGGCTAGTCCGTCGCTGCAAGTGGCGTGGGACAACGACTACCTTATTTTCAAGGGTGACGGCACCGACCGCTACTACACCAACGGGGTGCGGGTGGAGTATTTCTTCCGCCCGAAGAAGCGCAACTTCCTGCAACACGTGCTGCTACAGGTAGCGGATGACGATAACCGCTACGGCTGGGGTCTCGCCCAGCACATGTTCACGCCCTCGCGGATCGACATTGCCGAGGTGCAGCCCGATGACCGGCCGTACGCCGGCGCGCTCTTCGCCATCCACTCGCTCCGTTCCATGGACTGCACCAAACGGATGACCGTGGCCACGGAGATGAACATTGGCGTGACGGGCCCGCTGAGCATGGCCGACCAAGCCCAGACCTGGGTGCATGGCGCCATCGGTTACACCATTCCCGAAGGCTGGGGCAACCAGGTGCCGAACGACCTCATTCTCAACTACAACCTCGAGGTGGAGCGCGAAGTGGTGAACGTGCCGGGCAAGCTCATCGTGTCGGGCATCATGGATGCCTTCGTAGGCACGTTGTACGATGCCATGGGCGCCGGTTTCAGCCTGCGGATGGGCCGCGTGCGCAGCCCGTATGATGCACCTTCCGAAGCAAGCAACGGGGGAATAAAGCACCAGCTCTACCTGTTGATGCGGCCCACCGCCCGGGTGATCTACTACAACGCCCTGCTGCAAGGCGGGATCATTCATCACATCACCGCCTCGGAGGATGGCTACACCCTTGGCAAGGACCAGTTGGAGCGGATCAGTGCCTTCACCGAAGTTGGGGTGGTGTACGAACGGCCAAAGCTTTCCATCAAGCTAGCCCAGAAGATGCGCACCGCGCCTTTCCGGGGTGGCCATGCCCTGGAATACGGAAGTGCGACCGTAGCCTTCAACCTGTGAACCCCGAAACACCGGATCAACGATGGACATGATCGCAACCACGGTGGCAGCCTTGGCCTTGTGCATGGCCGCTACGCAAACCAGCATTCATTTCCCTATTGCCCCAGCCTCCCCGGTGGGATGGGCGGAACGCACCGCAACGCTCACCGTGGAAGTGGAACACCTGCGCAACGCCAAGGGCCGCGTGCAGTTCGCCCTGTACGATCGCGACGGCACCATACCCGATGAACACTATGAGCACTGGTACAAGTTGGGCACCGCACCGATCAACAATGGCAAGGCTACTTACACCTTCATCAACTTGCCATCGGGGCGCTACGCCGTGAACATCTTGCACGATGAGGACGCGAACGGCAAGATCGACAAGGGCCTCTTCCTGCCCAAGGAAGGCATCGGTTTCTCCAACTACACCTCAGTAGGGCCGATGAACCGGCCCAACTTCAAGAAAGCCAGCTTTGTAGTGGAAGGGGATATGCGGGTGCGGGTGAAGGTGGTGTACTTGTGAGGGATTGGCTTCCTGTGGCACAGCAATCAAGGCCGCGAGCGAAGGGACCTGGTCTATCGGTACAAGCATGTGTACCGCTCTCCGCCAGGGATGGGAGCGGCGGCCTGCTGAAGGCGAAGCTTAGCCGTTGTGCCAGCGAGGAGGCGACCGTCCCGGGTCACGAGCCCGGGAGAAGCCACCGCAGCGGCAACAACGGCCGCTGAGCCGAAGCAGCCACAGCGGACAGCCCGTTAAGGCGGCCAAGAAATCTCCTGGCGTCAAGGTCCGCTCCACGAGACCTTGATGGGACCAAGCTCCACGAGACCTTGATGGGACTTGTTCCCCGCCATTCCGTCCGCAACACCCCGCCCCTGCTGGACTTTTTGACATTGGCGAACCGCGCTGAACTGCCAGTTGTTCCGTTGTACCTTCACGGTGCGGGGCTTGATGAGCCGCAAATGGTTGTTAGTTGTTAGTTGTTAGTTGTCAGTTGTCAGTTGTCAGGGCAGTACGACCAACAACTCACAACTGACAACCGACAACTGTGTACTGACAACCGACAACTGATCCCACCCATGGACCTCAACAAATTCACCATCCGTTCCCAACAAGCCATCCAACAGGCGCAGACCATTGCAGCCGGGCTGAAGAACCAGCAAGTGGAGACCGGCCACCTGCTGAAGGGCTTGCTGGAAGTGGACCAGGACGTTACGCCTTTCCTGCTGAAGAAGCTCGATGTGAACACCGGCACCTTGCAGCAGGCGCTGGACCGCATCGTGAACGGCTACCCCAAAGTGCAGGGCGGCGACATGGTGCTGAGCCGCCAAAGCGGACAGGTGCTGAACAACGCGCTGGCCTCGCTGAACGAATTCGGCGATGAGTTCGCCAGCGTGGAGCACCTGCTGCTGGGCGTGGTGGAAGGCAGCGACAACACCGCACAACTGCTGAAGGGCGGCGGCGTGAACCGCAAGGACCTGATCGCGGCGATCAAGGAGCTGCGCAAGGGTAGCAAGGTGACCAGCCAAAGCCAGGAAGAGACCTACAATGCGCTGAACAAATATGCGAAGAACCTCAACCAGCTCGCGAAAGAGAACAAGCTCGATCCCGTGATCGGCCGCGACGAGGAGATCCGCCGCGTGCTGCAGATCCTGAGCCGCCGCACCAAGAACAACCCGATCCTGATCGGCGAGCCCGGCGTGGGCAAGACCGCCATCGCCGAAGGCATCGCGCAGCGCATCGTGAGCGGCGACGTGCCCGACGATCTGAAGAACAAGCAGGTCTTCAGCCTGGACATGGGCGCGCTGATCGCCGGCGCCAAATACAAGGGTGAATTCGAGGAACGCCTGAAGGCCGTGGTGAAGGAAGTGACCGGCGCGGAAGGCAGCGTGATCCTCTTCATCGACGAGATCCACACCCTGGTGGGCGCGGGCGGCGGCGAGGGCGCCATGGACGCGGCCAACATCCTGAAGCCCGCCCTGGCCCGCGGCGAGCTGCGCGCCATCGGCGCCACCACGCTGAACGAGTACCAGAAGTACTTCGAGAAGGACAAGGCCCTGGAGCGCCGCTTCCAGAAGGTGATGATCGAAGAACCCAGCCGCGAGGACGCCATCAGCATCCTGCGCGGGCTGAAGGAAAAATACGAGAGCCACCACAAGGTGCTGATCAAGGACGCCGCCATCATCGCCGCCGTGGAGCTGAGCACCCGCTACATCAGCGACCGCCAGCTGCCGGACAAGGCCATTGACCTGATCGACGAGGCTGCCAGCAAGCTGCGCATGGAGATCAACTCCAAGCCCGAGGAGCTCGATGAAGTGGACCGCCGCGTGATGCAGCTGGAGATCGAGCGCGAGGCCATCAAGCGCGAAGGCGACCAAGGCCAACTCGCCGAACTGAACAAGGAACTGGCCGAGCTGGGCAGCAAGCGCGATGTGCTGAAGGCCCGCTGGGAACACGAGCGCGGCTTAGTGGAGAAAATCAACGAAGCCAAGGACCATGCCGAACAATTGAAGTTCGACGCCGCCCAAGCCGAACGCGAAGGCAACTACGAGAAGGTGGCCGAGATCCGTTACGGCCGCATGAAGGAAACCGAGGACCAATTGGCCAAGGCCAAGGAGGAACTCGCCACCGTGCAGTCATCCAACAAGATGATCAAGGAGGAAGTGGACGTGGACGAGGTCGCCGAAGTGGTGAGCCGCTGGACGGGCATTCCCGTCACCCGCATGCTGGAGACCGAGCGCATGAAGCTGCTCAAGCTGGAGGACGAACTGCACAAGCGCGTGGTAGGCCAGGACGAGGCCGTGCGCGCCGTGGCCGACGCTGTGCGCCGCAGCCGCGCGGGCATGGGCGATGAGAAGCGGCCCATCGGCTCGTTCATCTTCCTAGGCACCACCGGCGTGGGCAAGACCGAACTCGCCAAGGCGCTGAGCGAAGTGCTTTTCAACGACGAGCACGCCATGACGCGCATCGACATGAGCGAATACCAGGAGCGCCACAGCACCAGTCGCTTGGTGGGTGCGCCTCCGGGCTACGTGGGCTACGATGAGGGCGGCCAGCTCACCGAGGCCGTGCGCCGCAAGCCCTACAGCGTGGTGCTGCTGGACGAGATCGAAAAAGCACACCCCGACGTGTGGAACATCCTGCTGCAAGTGCTGGACGACGGCCGCCTCACCGACAACAAGGGCCGCGTGGTGAACTTCAAGAACACCATCATCATCATGACGAGCAACATCGGCTCGGACATCATCCAGGAGAACTACGAGAAGATCGACGACCGCAACCACGACGAAGTGCTGCGCAAGACCCGCGACCAGGTGATGGAGCTGCTGCGCAAGAGCGTGCGCCCCGAGTTCCTCAACCGCATCGACGAGGTAATCATGTTCGAGCCGCTGAGCCGCGAGGATGTACGCGCCATCGTGAAGATCCAGCTGGACGCCCTGATGCACAAGCTCGCCGAGCGCGACATGCTCCTCACCCCCAGCGAGGAACTGGTGGACCACATCGCGCACACCGGCTACGACCCGCAGTTCGGCGCGCGCCCCATCAAGCGCATGATCCAAAAGGAACTGCTCAACGAGCTGAGCCGCTGGATCATTGAGGGCAAGGTGGAGGCCGAAAAGCCCATGGTGATCGACACCTTCGACGGGCAGGTCGTGTTCCGCCAACCCTTGGCCGACGAAGCGGTGGAGAACGGCGTGGAGAAGCCCAAGCGGAAGAAGGGAACGGCGGTGTGAGGGTGAGGGGGGGCAGTTGCCGGTTGCCAGTTGCCGGTTGTCAGTCAGTTGCCAGTAGCCGGTTGTTAGTGGCAGAGCCTGGCAACTGACATCGTACAACTGCGCCCCGGCTGCTACCTTCCTATCCACCCAGCAGCCATCCAAGCCTCCGAACACAACCTTCCGATTACCATCACCCAAGTGATGGTATGGTTGCAGCAATGCTCTAAGCTGGAGAAGAAGAAGATCCTTCGCGAATTGCTGGACGATACGGCCTCGCTCACCAACGCGAGTGAACCCAGCTTGGCCAAGGACTGGGGCGGCGAGGATGAGGATGAAGCGTGGAAGGGCCCATGAGATGGAATTCCAGTTCGTCGGGGTGGTGTTCCAGCCCTCAGCGGCAAGTACATTTGACCATCCACCTCATTAGGGGGTTCCGATTCCCGGGCGGGCCGCCGAACCTTGCCCCTCCTTTGAGAGGAAACGTACCATGGGCCACCTGCGTGCACTTCTGTTCATCGTTGCTTCCTGGCTGGTTGCATGCAGCACCTGCATCGCACAAGCGGATACACCTACCACAGACGGTGCCGTGCAGGCCCGCATGGATTCCCTGCTCCGGCAATTGCGTGTTCAACGGGACGATACCAACAAGGTGCTTACGTTGCTGGCCTTGGCGGACCTGCCTGTGGCGGCGCCGAAAGCGGTGCCGGTGGCCAACCGCACCGTTCATGCGGAATACATACCAACGGCCCTCGATCTTTCCCGCAAATTGGGATGGAAGCGCGGCGAAGTGCTGGCCATCTTCCTTTCTTCCATTGAAAGCGAGCAGCGTGCGGACATGGTCGCCGCACGATCGCGGCTCAACGAGGCGATCCAACTGAGCCCTGTCCTTTTACCGCACGAACGCGGCGAGGTGCTGCAGCGGGGCGCTTTGTTCTATGCGGTGAACCAGTTGGACCTGGACCTCGCCGACTCGCTGGTAAAGGCTTCGTTGGCTTGCTTCGACGAGCGGACCACTCCGTTGCAGTTGGCCGCAAGCCTCGAGGTGCAAGCGCGCGTGCTGCTTTTCAAACAGGACTGGGTGCCGGCCATTGTGGCGTATTACAGGGCCATCGACTTTGGTGAGAAGCACCACGCCTGGCAAGCCCTCGCAATCGCGTATGAGAAGACGGCCATGATCATGGACCAGCTTGGCGACGTGGACAAAGCGTGCCAGTACTATGGACACTCCACACGGCTGAGCGATTCACTCGGCTTCCACTTCAGGGCATACATGGGCTACTCCAATTTGGCCGGGACACTCAACGAGAACGGTCGGGCGGGCGAAGCCCTGGCAGCGGCACGCAAAGCCACCGCCATTGCGCGCGTGTTCGCATTGCCAGCCGGCTATGCGCTCTCCAGCACCGTGGATGAAGCGCGGGCCCGCCTGGCGCTTGGCGAGGTGGCCGCTGCTGGAAACCTGCTGGACAGCATCGCACGTGCAGGACTGACCGGAGACATCCCGTCGATGATCCTGCGGGGAGAGATCGCGCTGAGGCGTGGACGGTGGCAAGAGGCCGTACGGCAATGCCGGGGTGCATTGCCCGGTGGGGCGCGCCACTACGATCATTTGCGCCAGGACAAGCAGGCCTGCAATTGCCTGATGCGGGCGTATCAGGGAGCCGGGGCGGCAGGTGAGGCATTGAAGTGGAGCTTACGCGTGCAACAACTGGCCGATACGCTGCATGACATGGCCTCGGCAAATGCCGTGACACGCATGGCGGCCGATCGCGAGTACGGTAAGCGCATGCTCTCCGACAGTCTGGCCCATGTGGCGGAGACGAGCCGTATCGAGGCCAAGGCGCTTTACACGGTGAACAAGGAACGCACACGTCGGAACTTCATGCTCATCTTCTCGCTGTGCCTCCTTGCGGTCGCGCTGGTCATCCTGCGCCAACGCATGCGCATCGCCAAGGAACAGAAGCGCAGTGAAGAACTGCTCCTGAACATCCTGCCGGCGGAAGTCGCCGAGGAACTGAAGAACACGGGTTCCTCCGAGGCTCGTCACGTCGAGCAGGCCACCATCCTCTTCACCGATTTCAAGGGCTTCACCGAACTGAGCGAGGTGCTCACACCGCAGGAACTCGTTGCGGAGTTGGACACGTGCTTCAAAGCCTTCGATGCCATCATCACTGCGCGCGGCATCGAGAAGATCAAGACCATCGGCGATGCCTACATGGCCGCCGGCGGACTGGCACGCGACAAGCACGGCAGCGCGGCCGATGTGGTGGAAGCAGCCTTGGACATGCAGGAGTTCATACAGGGGCGCAAAGCCGAACGTGAAGCAGCGGGCAAGCCCTGCTTCGAGATGCGCGTGGGCATCCACACCGGCCCCGTGGTAGCCGGCATCGTGGGCGTGAAGAAATTCCAGTACGACATCTGGGGCGATACGGTGAATACGGCTTCGCGAATGGAGAGCAGCGGTGAGGTGGGCCGGGTGAACATCAGCGGGGCGACATACCGCTTGGTGAATGGCGAAGAGCGAATGGCGAATGGAACGGACAAGGACGGTATTCACCATTCGCCACTCACCAACTCCCATTCACTCGCATTCACCTTCACCCCGCGCGGCAAAGTACAGGCCAAGGGCAAGGGGGAATTGGAGATGTACTTTGTCGAACGACTGGCCTCCCTGTAAGCTTCCCTGACCAGGTGCGCGGGTTGCTGAAGATCGGCTTACGCCGGGATGTCTGTGTAATCGGGTCACGATTTCTGTTGGGCCGGTGATAACGGAAGCAGGCTCTGCTGGAGAGCAACTTGGCCTTCTGCAACGCCTTTTAGGGGAACGCCGCCTCGGACCCCATCACCGGCGAGCTGGGCAAGAGCATTGTGTTCTGTGCAAGCCAACGCCATGCGCTAAAGGTGACCCAACTGCTCATCCAGCTCGCCTCCGCCCGCTGGCCCGGCCGCTACCGGAGCGGCTTCGCCGTGCAGGTCACCAGCTTGGTGCCCGGTACGCAGCAAATGACCTTCAACTTCAGCAACAGCCAACTGACAGGCACCGGCGCCTGGTTTGTACGAACTGCGGCTTGAGGTGGACGAAATGCTTGTTGCACGGAAGGTGGTGAAGCGGTGAACCTGCTCATCCCTTCAAGAGATCCAGTATCTCTTCAAACCTTCCTTCCCCCAAGCCGTTTGGCCCCTTTCGCCACCTGTTTCGCCTCGCTCTTCAACCGCCGTTCCACCTTCTTCACGTCCTCGCCGGGCGGCAGTGACTCCGGCTTGATGCCGCGTTGCAACATGCTCTGGCGTACCGCCTTGTTCGTGGCCACATGCTCGGCGCCGATCGGCCCCGTGCCGCGCACGTGTTTTCCCAACACGTTATGGCCGGGCATTTCCATGGCGAAATCCTTGGCCTTGATCGCCAGTATGGAGAGGAAGCCGGCCAACGGGCAATTCAGCATGGACGACATCAAGGGCGATCACCCCTGGCCGCATGCCTACTTCATCGTGGTGAGCGAGGAGCACATCAAGTACCTTTTACCGTTGCGACAAACAACATGGTCCGATTTCAGCTTCGCCTTATCCGACCATTTGTTTGTACACACGGCACATACCACTATAGACATTCAAATCGTCCTTTGAACTGGTTTGAATGTCACATTGGTATTACCTACAAGCAGCTCGCAGCGGGCAAGGCCATCACGCCGGAATGCAACAACCTCCTCATCGTCCGCAAGGACCTCGGCCTGGACCGCACGCTGATCGTGGCCTATGGGCGGATGGCGAAGAAATTCTTTGCGGGGGTGTGAGGGGAAGCCGTCGGCAAGTCAAACTTCCGTCCGGCACCGGTTCTATGCAATCCAACAACCGGGTTTCTGCGCCAGACGGGAGTCTGGCTTACCACGTTGTTGGATCATGCGCCAGACGGGAGTCTGGCTTACCCGGCTGTTGGATTACTTCTACCCCTCTTTCCCCGCCCCGGCCGAAGACCACCGCCAATCCTCCGCCCTTTTCACCAACCCCGCCTTCACCGGGTTGTTGTGGATGTAGCTCACTACAGTTTCGAAGTGCCCATTGTCGCGGATGTACCGGTCGAAATATTCGCGGTGCCAAACGGGCGGTAAGCCAGACTCCAGTCTGCCACGTACACCCGGCTCCTGCCCGGCGAGTACACCCCTTGGCACCGTACCCATCCCTTGTTCCTTCAAGTAGATGTTGATCCTCCGCGCCGTGAACTTCTTCCACGAACCTATGATGCTGCCCATCGTCCAACCTTCCGCAACTTGGAAAAGGACATGCACATGGTTCGGCATCACGCACCAGGCATGCAGCGTATAGCGCTCGCCATGGAAGTGCAGAATGGTCTGCTGCACCAGTTCGCCCACTTCCGGAATGCGCAGCACGCAACTGCCAATGCCCGCATCCAGGTATGCCGCAACCCGCTTTTCCTTCTCTGTGTCACGAAGCGATGGCGGAATACGTTCCAGTTCCGCGGCCATCTTCTCCACCACTTCCCTCGGCAGGCTGTCGGCCAAATGGAACGTAACGTGCTGGATCAGACGAGGGCTTTCCAAATGCGGGTGGTAGCCCCGATCCCACCAGACCGGATCACCGGAGTTTCCGGCTGCCTTCAGCCCTTTGCCCAAGCGGCCATAGCCGGGTGCCTTCTTCTCCATCAGTCTTCGGGCCGATGGCCTGGCATCCCCACCAGTTCCCGATATATCGGAATCATCGTCCATTTCCTCTGTCATCACGCACCGATCCGGGCAGTAGCCCAAAGTAGCACACAACGGGTTTTCTCGCCGGACTGGAGTCCGGCAGCACCCAGTGTGTGCTACTTTGCAAAGAGGAACAGGTGCGATGAATTGAGTGCTCACCGGGCTTAGGCCCATGCATCCAGGCCAACCCGCGCCAGCAGCCCGATGCCAATGGTCACCCCGAAGCTGAGCAGCGTGCCGATCAGCACGTACTCGGTGCGCATGCGGTCGGGGCTGTTTCGCAGATCGCCGAAGCGGAACACGCTCTTGGCGGCAAGCACGAAGCCCACGGCCTCCAAGTGCCCCACCAGGATGAACAACAGCACCAACGTCCGCTCCAGGATGCCGATCCACAGGCCAGCGTTGGGCAGGTTGTCCGCTTGATCGCCCAAATGCGCGGTCCAACGCTTGGTGAAGATGGCGATGAAGAAGGCCGTGGGGCGCATCACCAGCAGCGCCGCCAGCAGCACCAGCAGGATGCGGGGATCGGTGAGAAGCTCACCCGGCGCGGCCATTCCTTCCGGGCGCACCACCCACCACCAGGCGGCCACCAGCACGGCGGCATGCAGCATTTGGTCCAGCACGAACCACTTGGTGTCCGCACCGTTCCGGTAGGATTTGAAAACATCGATGGCCACGTGCGCAAGGGCCACCAGCAAGGCCGGGAACCATCCCTGCAGGTCGCCGATGGCCAACAGCACCAACAGCCCATGCACCGCGCCATGCCACCACAAGCCGGGTGAGCGGAGGTGCCGCGCCTTGCGGTCCTCCACCCAGCGGCGCGGTTGCAGCAGGAAATCGCCGATCACATGCGCGATGAACAGGCGCAGCAGCACGTCCACGCCGGGGATCATTGGGCCAGGTGTTGCGCGATGCGGTCCGCATAGCGGTGCAGCGCGGCATTGACGGCATCCAGGCCGGCAGCGGCCATGCGCTTGTGTACTGCGGGCTGCGAGATGCCCAGCTTCGCCGAGATCTCCACCTGGTTGAGGCCCTTGGACAGATGGAGGAACATGGCCTGTGCCGATGCTGCGGACCAAGAGCCCACCAACGTATCCAGCAGTTTCCCAGTGGCCGCGAACTCCTTGTCCACATCCTCCCAGGGCGTGCTGATGGCCAACCGCCCGCCGGTGCGCGCCAGGGCATCCAGCTCCCGGCCCGAGGCACGGAAGGCCTCCCCGTCGGATTCGATCACCTTGGCCGACCGGAAGGACACCGTGCCGATGCCGATGGAGATGCGCGCATCCGGCAGGCTTGCCAATGCGCTTGCTGCACGGGCAGGCCCTTTGGGCTTTCCCTTGGAAACCGATTTCGGCACAGCCAAAAAACCCTGGCGCAGCCGGGCACGGACCAATAGCGCCGCATGCAGGGCCTGCACCGGGTCCATCACGCCTTGGAAGCTGTCGCCGCGGTACACCTCGAACGGCCGCACCAGCCCCCCGCCCTTCCTGGACAGGGCCGCGAACGCTTCGAGCATCGCCTTGCGCAATTGCGCCCTGCTCCCCACGGACGTACTGCCCACAATATCCCCGGTGAGCACGGCTACCGATCGTTGAGCCATGGGCCGAATGTAGCTGAAATAACCTCCATTCGTTATATGGGCACAAAATAACCTTCTGTGGTTATATCTACCCCCTATAACCTTCCCTCCGCCATGGATGCCGTCGCGCCATTTTCCTGTACCTTGCCTTCATGAACCGCCTCACCTTCCTCCGCAACCTGCTCGGCTCTGCTGCCCTGCTCACGCTGCCGCCGCGCGAGCTCCTCGCCCAGCACCAGCCCGGCCTGCTGGACTGGACCGAAGAATGCGAGCTGCTCCACGCCTGGGACGGCTACGTGAAGGGCTTCCGCTTTCACGATGGGCCCAAGGTGCTGGCGCAGATCAAGGACGAAGATGACCTGGACCTGGTGCGCGAGTACGACAGCGAGCACGACCCCGATGCCGTGGCCGTGTACTGGCAAGGGCAAAAGCTGGGCTACCTGCCCATGATGGAGAACCGCACGCTGGCCAACCTGATCGACCACGGCATGAAGCTCTCCGCCTACGTGATCTATACCCAGCCCGATGAGGACCCGTGGGTGCAGTGCTTCATCGGCGTGCAATTGATCGTGCCCTCCAACCCTTCCTTCCAGCGCTACATCGATGCGTACATGGAGCGGCCCGATGCGGGGTACAAGAGGCACAGGCATTATGGGGGGGAGGGATAGGTGTTGGTTGTCAGTTGTCAGTTGTCAGTTGTCAGTTGTTGGTTGTCAGTTGTCAGTGTCAGATGATCGAGCCACCGCCTGACAACTAATAACTGACAACGGACAACTCTCTGCCCAAGGCTACTTTCGCCCACCCATGCTACCCGCCAAGCTCGACCTTTCCCCTTTGCGCCGCTCCCTCACCGCCCTGCGGAAGGTGACGCGCATGGACCTTGAGGACGAGGTGGTGCGCGATGCCGCCATCAAGCGGTTCGAGTTCACGTACGAGATTGCGTGGAAGATGATGAAACGTCATTTGGAATGGGCCGGACAGAGCGGATTGTCGGCCTTGCCGAGGCGTGAATTGTTTCGATTGGCCGCACGATCTTCCCTGATCGAAGACCCCGCGCGCTGGTTCACTTACCACGATGGCAGGAACCTAACCAGCCACACCTACGATGAGGCCAACGCACGCCAAGTGGTGGCCTTGCTGAAGGACTTCGTCAAGGACACCAACAAGCTGCTCACTGCGTTGAAGGAATACCATGCTTGACCTTGCTGCCGATCAACTCGCCATGGTACGCGCCATCCTTGCGCAGCACGTGCCCGGTGCCAAGGTGTGGGCCTTCGGCAGCCGTGTACTGGGCACCGCCCAAAAATTCAGCGACCTCGATCTGGCCATCGAGGACAAGCAGGAGCTTCCCTTGGACACCAAGGGCAACCTGCGCCATGCCTTCATGGAAAGCGACCTGCCCATCAGCGTGGACATCCTGGACATGCGCACGGTGAAGCAGCCCTTCAAGCGCATCGTGGAGGGGCAGCGGGTGGCGTTGTGATGGGGATCCGTTGTTAGTTGCCAGTTGCCCGTTGTTCGTGGCACCGCCTGACAACTAACAACTGACAACTGACAACTGCGTCCTTGCCTATCTTTCACCCACTCTCCCACCCATGAACAAATTCCTCCGCGCCCTCATCGCCGGCTACGGCGCCAAGAAGCTGGGCGGCGGTTGCGTCAGCACCGTGGTGATCTTCCTTATCCTGTATTGGCTGTTGGGGACGTGCAATTGATCACAGGATGGAAGTATGCTTTGTTTCAGGTTTCCATTTCAGCTTTCAGCTTCCCACTTTCACATTTCAGCTTTCACCTTTCCACTTTCACCTTTCCGTAGATCGTTGGATCGATCGTGCATAACCCGTTCCGCTGAAGTGGCCCACGCATGGATGTGGGGAATAGTTTGCGATCGAACCAGAGGACGAGAAATGACCTTGACATCCCAATTGGACGAGCTGTTGATCGCCTTGCGCCAAACGCATGCACGCCTGCTCGCACCCATGGACCACCAGCAACTGCTACTGCCCACTGATCCGGAAATCTTCGTGGAGGACGTGCTGCATTATGTGATGGACGAATGGCGCAGCGACCTGCTGAAAGAAGGGCACACTCTGGAGGAAGTCACCTCATGGAAGGATCCCGTGAGCCATTATCCCCGCTTTGAACTGCGCGTGAACGGCGGTGCCACGCTGGACCTGCTCTTCACGGGTTCCTACCCGGAAACGCTGTTCCTGCACGTGGGCAAGACCATGGCCAACAAGAACCAGTTCAGTGATGCACAATCCGTTCAAGTGCCGCTGCGCGTGAGCAACGACCCCAATGCGCTGCTCTTTTCCATTCTCGGCGGCCTGAAGGATCTTGCCAAGGCGTGATGCTTGCGGAACGCCGCTTGGGACTTGGCTTCTGATCGCCCAACTTCGCGTTGCTCAAACACGACTGCGATCAAAACGATCTACATCACCCGCCACGCCAAAAGCGATCCGGCAGGGCCCGGCCAGCAGGACTTTGACCGCCCGCTGAGCCGGCAGGGCATGCTGGATGCAGCACGCATGGCCGAACGCTTTGCCGAACGGAAGGAACCCGTGGATGCCATCGTGAGCAGCACCGCCAAGCGGGCGCTCACCACTGCCCGTTTCTTTTCCGCCGCCTTGGGCAACATGCCCGTGCATGAAACCCGCAACATCTACCACGCCGACCTTTACGCACTGGAAGCCATCCTGCGCGCATTGCCCGATGCGCACAACCGCGTGATGATCTTCGGGCACAACCCCGGCTTCAGCGAGCTGGTGGAGCACTTGGCAACCGGATGCCCGGGCCACCTGTCGCCTTGCACCACCGTGTGCATCGACCTGCGCGTGGAGCATTGGGCCGAAGTGGCGCAGCGCACGGGCCGTGTGGCATGGGTGGATGCCCCCATGGCCGGTTAGCTGCTCCTCAAGCCCGGCAGGGCCGCAAAGCAGCGGCCAAAAAAACGGAGGGCCGTCCACATGGACGGCCCTCCGCATTGATCTCCAACTCCGGCTCAGCGCCAGAAGGTCACTTTGAATTCGACCCTGCGGTTCTTCGCACGGCCCGTTGCCGTGGCATTGTCCGCAACCGGCTCGGTTTCCCCGTGGCCGAAGCTCTTCATCCGGTCGCCGCTGATGCCCTTGCCTTCAAGGTAGGTGCGCACGGCTGCGGCGCGGTCCTCGCTCAACTTCAGGTTCTTGGCATCATCGCCCTGGCTGTCGGTGTGCCCGTGGATCTCCAGATCATACGTGGAGTTCTCCTTCATCACGTCCACCACTTGGTTGAGGATGGAGTAGCTGGAAGCCTTGATCGCGCTCTTTCCGGTTTCGAATTGGATGCCGGTAAGGGCCTTCTCAAAGAGCTTCTTGGTCTTCTCGGAGATCTCGGGGCAGCCGTTGTTGCTGGCAGGGCCTTTCGCCGTGGGGCAGCGGTCAAGGTTGTCCGGGATCCCATCGCCATCGGTATCAGGGCAGCCGTTGAATGAAGCAGGGCCGGCCACATCGGGGCAGGCATCCATGTCATCGGCGATGCCGTCTCCGTCACGGTCGGGGCAGCCTTCCAGTGAGGCCAGGCCAGCCACGTCGGGGCAGCGGTCCACTTTGTCCGGCACGCCGTCGCCGTCGCGGTCTTCCTCGGGGTGCTCCTTCAGACTGATGCCGTCCAGGTAGTAATAGGCCCGCTGGTTGTCAGGGCCGCCGGCCACCTTCTCGCTTTCGAACCCGGCATTGATGAATGCGCCGATGATGATGTACTTCTCAGTGCCGTCCGCGGTGAACGTGCCCGTCACCTCGGTCCAATCCTGCTTGTTGTTCACGATCTTGGAGGCGGACACCTGGGGCTTCTCCAGCAGGAAGCCGTTGTTATGATAGCCGAGCTGAATGGGCGACAGGTAGGCGCCAATGGCGTTAACGGCCCTGGAGCTGTGGCTGGCAAGCTTCACGTGGAAGGTGACATCGTACTTCTGCCCGGCGACAAGGGGGCTGGTCAGTTCGCTCTGTACGTATTCGGAATAGCTTTGGTAGGCAGGCTCGGTCACCTCCTCCTGGCCGTTCAGGATGTGCTTCCAGTTCTTGCGCACCGCTTGTTTGTAGGCTACGAAGCCTGCGTACGATTCCCCCTCAAAGGCGGTTGTGCCCGTGCCTAAGTCATTGTCCGGGATGCCAACGGTCTTGGGGCTGGCCCCTTTGGAGAACAGGTCGGCGCTGCCGGTGTTGGGATTGCTCCAGCCCGTGGCCCGGTTGATCTGCTGCCAGGTGGTCACCGGCTTGGAAAGGTCTTCGAACCCTCCGTTTTTCAAGAAGTTCTCTCCCTTGCCCTGGGCCAGCACGCCCATGGTGATGAACATGCCGGCTACCACGGCGACGTATCGGTTTCTCATGATCTGCTCGTTTTGGTTCTACGGTTTGTCAAAGCCGAATTTCGGCTCCCGCCTCTTTTTTGGGGCCGCAAAGGTAACCGATAAAGCACTCGGTTTTAATCAGTGTCCGGGGTGACTTCCGTCACCGTGACGTTATCCAAGTAATAATAAGCATACTGGTTGTCCAGTCCATCGATGATCCGCTTGGTTTGGAAAATGGCCGTGGGGAAGGTGCCGATCACCAGGAAGCGCTCATCGCCGTCGGCCTTGAACCGCCCTCTCACCTCCACCCATTTTCCCCGTTCCTCCAGAACCTTATCAGCCACCACCTGCGGCCGCTCGCCCAGGAAGCTCCGGTTCGGGTAGCGCAGGTTCAAGGGCGAAACCAATGCCCCGATCCCTGCCACGGCCCTGTCGCTGTTGCCCGCCAAGGCCACCTGAAAGCTGATTTCATAGGTGACGCCATCCTTGAGGGTGATCGGCAACTCGGTGATCGGGTACTCGGAGTAGGCGTTCCATCCAGGCTTGAAGGGGTCTTCGGGGCCTCCTTCAAAATTGGACCGCTGGTCGTCCTTCCAAGCCATGAAGCCCGCATAATGGTCCCCCTCGAACGGTTCCATGGTGCCGTAGAAATTGTCGGGGATGCCCACCGTTTTTACCGTGGCGCTTTTGCTGAACAGCTCGGCCATGCCGAGCGTGACGTTGTTCCAGCCGTCGGCACGGCCAAGCTGGTCAAAGGTGGTGGGTTCCTTCACCACGATCTCGAAGCCGCCATTGAGCACGATGCTCCCTTGGGCAGTGGCCGTCGTGGCTGCATTCGCTGCCATGACCAGCAGCATCAGGCCCTTTGCACCGGCCCGTAGCACGTTCATCGTTTCCATCTGCATCGTTCAATCCCGTTCAACGGAGCAGCCCATCAGGCCTTGCTTGCGTACGCTCCTGCACGGCGGCAAAATAGCGTTTTTCAAGCTGCGGCAGACGCTGGCCCGGCCCTCACATGATCCGTGCCGGAACG
The DNA here is from genome assembly GCA_023957375.1 of Flavobacteriales bacterium. Lineage (GTDB taxonomy): Bacteria > Bacteroidota > Bacteroidia > Flavobacteriales_F > PHOS-HE28 > PHOS-HE28. The sequence goes on from JAMLHB010000001.1 coordinate 1,085,797, forward strand.
GCGCGATGCCCAACAAGAAGGCCCCGATCCATGGATGGTCGGGGCCTTGAGCGGGAAACGGGACTCGAACCCGCGACCCTCAGCTTGGGAAGCTGATGCTCTACCAACTGAGCTACTCCCGCTTACGGGGCGCGAATGTAGTGCGGACAGGGGATCGGCGATCAACGCGACCGTGTTCCGTAATAATGTCGTCGCGGGCTTTGGCCAAGCACCTATATTTGCCGCCCCTTAAGTGGGCTACGGGGTGTAGCTCAGCCCGGTTAGAGTGCTACGTTCGGGACGTAGAGGCCGGTGGTTCGAATCCACTCACCCCGACCAGTGAAAAGCCCCTGCAACTTCGTTGCAGGGGCTTTTTCATGCGCCGCCAAACCAAGCGCAGCTTGAAGTGCAGGCGGCGCATGAAAAAGCCCGGTGAGCGGAGCGAGCCAAGGCTTTTCAATGGAGCTCCCCCACCTTGGATAGCCCGCAGCGTAGCGCGGGCAATCCACGATCCCCGTGTGCAGGCGGCGCATGAAAAGGCCCGGTGAGCGGAGCGAGCCAAGGCTTTTCAATGGAGCTCCCCCACCTTGGATAGCCCGCAGCGTAGCACGGGCAATCCACGATCCCCGTGTGCAGGCGGCGCATGAAAAAGCCCGGTGAGCGGAGCGAGCCAAGGCTTTTCAATGGAGCTTCCCCACTTTGGATAGTCCGCAGCGTAGCGCGGACAATCCACGATCCCCGTGTGGAGCATGGCTGCCGATGGTTGTCCAACAAGCACCGTTCCCGTGAAACCAAGGCCCATCGTCGTTCCCTTCCCGCCGCAGGCATCCATTCCCCGTGGCCTAGCGTCTTACCATCGGAACCAATCCCCCCGGTTGCCATGACACGCAAGTACAAGATCACCTTCATCCTCAAGAGCCGCCGCAACATGGCCGTATACACGGACCTGTCACACATGAGCGACGAGGAATTGGACGACCATTACCGCACGATGGTGCGGCGCATGCGGCGCAACGAAAGTGCAGTGATCGCGCGCATGGTGCTCAGGCAGCCTACCTTCAGCCTGAACTGAACACGGCGAAGGGGTTGGATGCGGCCTTGGCCCGCTGCCCTATATTCGCCGCACCAAAACACTTATGCCATGGCGGGCCACGACCAGGAAGGACATTTCCCCGAACAAGCGGAAGAGAACGAGATCGGCGGGCCGGTACTGCTGGCGGTGATCGTGCTGGGCCTGGTGATACTGCTCCTTTGGGCGAGCTGCTGAGGCGGTCGGCCCCCGCTCCTTTCAGGGCTGGCCATCACCGGCCTTTTCCAAGTATTCGTCCCGGCGCACCAGCGCATACCAGTTCTCGCTGAGTTCGAGGTATCCGTGCTCGAAGCAGAACACGTAAACGTTGCCCACCTTGGTGCGGTAGATGTTGGTATGGTACATGAAATTGTACCCGCGTTCCACCAGTTTATCCCGGTGCACCTTGGTCTTCCCCCCGGGATTGAGCTCGCCCAGAATGCGGCGGTTGCGTTTTAGGGCGTTGACCACGTTGCGCACATAGTTGATCGGCGCGTTGTTGGCCCGGTAATGGAACAGGTTGCGGCAGGCATCGGAGCAGAACTTCTTGTCCGTCCGCCCCTGGATGGGTTCCCCGCATTCCAAACAGCCCTTTTTCCGGGTTGCACTTTCGGCAAGCATCAAGCCGAAAGTAAGCTTAGTTTCCAAACAGGACGAAAAAAGCCGCCTCCGGCAACGGAAGCGGCTCAGTATCGGTTCGTGCCCGGGGTTCCTTATTCGGCCGGTTCGCTTGCCTTGCTGCCCGCAGGTGCTGCCTTCTTGATCTCGGCATGCTTGGCAAAGCGCTTCTTGAACTTGTCCACGCGGCCGGCGGTGTCCACCAGCATCATCTTGCCCGTGTAATACGGGTGCGACGTGCTGCTGATGTCCAGCTTCACCAGCGGGTACTCATTGCCGTCCTCCCACTTCATGGTGTCCTTGGTGGACGCGCAGCTTCGGCCTAAGAACATGTCATCGTTGCTCATGTCCTTGAAGATGACCAAGCGGTAATTCTCGGGATGGATGCCTTTTTTCATCTGGATCGGAGGTTGTCGATGCCGGTCGTCCGGCTAACGGGGCGCAAATGTAGGCAAAAACCGTTTCGGTACGTGCACCGGTGTCCACATAGTGCCCAGGCGGCCGGGCAATGATCCGCTACTCGTGGCGTAGTTAAACCGGCCACCCCATCTTTGCCCACCTTGAAAAAGCTCCTTCTCCCCTTGTTACCGCTGGTGCTGCTGACCGCACTGCTCCCCGGCTGCCGCCGCGACCAGCTCTTCACCGATGCTTCCGGCATCCAATTGGAATTCTCCCAGGATTCCATCCTCTTCGACACCGTGTTTACCACCGTGGGCACCGTTACCAAGCGGTTCACCGCCCGAAACCCCAACAGCGACGGCGTGCGGGTGGACATCGCCCTGCAAGGTGGGTCCGCCTCGCCCTTCCGGCTCAATGTGGACGGAAGCCCTGGTTTGAGCTTCAGCCAAGTGGAGATTGCCGGAGGCGACAGCATCTTCATTTTCGTGGAGGCTACCCTCGGCCCCGGAGGGCAGAACACGCCGTTCGTGATCGAGGACCACGTGCTGTTCAACACCAACGGAAGCGGGCAACAGGTGACCTTGAACGCTTGGGGCCAGAACGCCCATTTCTACCGGCCGGACCAGCACGTAGCGGGCTTCCCTGCTTTCAGCTATATCGCGGGGGGATACGACAGCCTGGGGCAGCAGATCTGTGAAACCGTGCACTGGACCAATGACAAGCCCTACGTGATCTATGGTTATGCCGTGGTGGACAGCTGTTGCACCTTGATCATTGACCCCGGCGTGCGTGTTTATTTCCACGGCGGCGGCGGGCTATGGGTGTACCGGGGAGGCACCATGCTGGCCAATGGCTCCGCCGAAGAGCGCATCACTTTCCAAGGCGACCGGTTGGAACCGATGTATGCCGACCTGCCAGGGCAGTGGGATCGCATTTGGATCAACGACGGGCCTGCTGACAACGTGCTCAACCACGTGGACATCAAAAACGCCTTGGTGGGCCTGCAACCGCAGAGCTGGATCTTTGCCCCTGGCCAACCCACCTCGGGCAACACCCTGGTGCTCAACAATGTCAGCATCCGCAATTGTTCGGCGGCCGGCATTCTTTCAGAGAACTTCCGGATCCAGAGCACCAACCTGCTGGTGGCCGATTGCGGCCAGCACTGCGTGGCCCTTACCGGCGGCGGCAAGTACACCTTTAACCACAGCACCATCGCCAATTATTGGCGCTACGACGTGCGGCAGGAGCCCGCCTTCATCATGACCAACGCGTTCCGCGACATGGGCGGGACCGTACAGGTGCGCGAGGTGGAGACCAGCGTGTTCCGCAACGGCATCATCGACGGCAACAACGCCAACGAATTCGAACTGGCCTTCGACAACCAGTTGCCTCCCAACCTGCTCTTCAAGAACTTCCTCTTCCGCACAACGGCCTCCACCTCAGACCCTGCCCGCTTCGAACAGACCTCGGTGTACCGCAACCAGAGCCCCGGGTTCCAGGATGCGCCGGGCGGCAACTTCCATCTCAACGAAAATGCCTTTGTGCGCAACAAGGGTTTTGATCCCTTTGGTGCCGACCTCGAAGCCACGTACGATTTGGACGGGGTGATCAGGCCCAGCGACCAAAGCGACCTGGGGTGCTACACCTTCGTCCCCTGATAGCCCAAGGCCAGCAGGAACTCCATCGTATCCACACCGTCGGCATACTCGCCAGGGCCCGGCTGCTGCGCGGTACCGAAGGGCAAGTGGCCATGTCCCACGATGCACTGGACCTGCTCGCGCTGCTCCGTCAAGCGCGCCTCCACGGCGACCCGGTCCGCGTACCGCTCGTAATACAAGGCCGCCACCGGGCTGGCCAAGGCGTTGTCCTCCTTCATCAGCAGGAAACCGTTTTCGGTGATCGGCACGCGGTCCAGCATCCACACGGCCCGGTTGTACTCGTAGTTGTTGGCGTACTTGTGGTGCCGGATGATGTCCGCCCAAGGAAAGAACGCCCCGAACAGGCGGTCCAGGTCGAAATCCATGGGCAGGAACACCTTGCCCACGTTTCGGCATCCCAGGCCGTAGTAGCGGAACACATCCTGGCCAAGGGCCGCCAGTTCATCCATGGTCTCCGTGCCGTCCAGCACGGCCACGCCGTTGCGGCTCTTTCGGATGATGCGGGGCACGTGGCCGAAGTAATGCGCGAAATAGCGCGCAGTGTTGTTGCTTCCCGTGGCGATGACGGCATCCACAGGGCCCAATTTGCCTGCCACCAGGCCCGCGTGCCGGGCCAGTTCAGGATCCAGCCCAGCCAGCAGGGTGATCAACGCCGGGGTGAGGCCCGCATCGTCGGAGGAAAGCTTCACCCTGGCCGAATGCCCGCACAACAGCACGCACAACAGGTCGTGGAAACCCACAAAGGGGATGTTGCCCGCCGTGATGATGCCCACCGTGCGCATGTGGCGCTCCGCCCCCAGCGCGGGGTAGGCACCCAACCATTCACCCATGTCCGCCGGCGTCAACATGGCTGCCAGTGCGCCCAAGGCATGGCGCACCTCAGCTGCGGTAAACCAGGCGTTGCGCACATGGGCCGCTTCGATCGCCGCGTCAAAAGCGGCATACTCGGCTTCCGTCAGCCCGATGGAATGGCCCGGCCATGGTGCCTTCGATGCAAAACTGGCCAAGGCCCGGCCCAATTGGCTGAAAACCTCCGATCGAATGGCATGTGCTGATGCGGCGGGTTCCAGCATGATGTGGCCTGGTGGTATCTTTGTTCGCGCTGCGCTGCGCCCCACTGATGATCGGGTGGTCGGCAGAGCCGCAAAATTACCCGTATTCCAATGGCTATCATCATCACGGACGAATGCATCAACTGCGGAGCTTGCGAGCCCGAGTGCCCCAACAACGCCATCTATGAGGGCGGCGCGGAATGGCGCCTGAGTGACGGAACCAGCTTGCACGGCATACAGACCATGCCCAACGGGAACAGCTACGATGCCGACCAGGCGATGCCGCCGATCGCCATGGACATCTATTACATCGTGCCGGACAAATGCACCGAGTGCACCGGTTTCCACGACGAGCCGCAGTGCGCCGCCGTCTGTCCGGTGGATTGCTGCGTGGACGACCCTGCCCACCGCGAAACCAAGGAGGAGCTGCTGGCCAAGAAGGAGTTCATGCACTTGTAGGAGCCCGCTTTCAACAGGCCCTGCCGGAAACTTTCAGCCGGGGCAGGTGGGCCCATCGTGCGGCAACGTCCATCTTGCGGGTCAAATGGCCAGATCCAAGGTGACCATCGGCCGGTCGGAATACATCGCGCTTCCCAAATTGGGCGTGGAGCGCGTGGAGGCGAAAATGGACACGGGCGCCTTCCGCAGTGCGCTGCACTATCAAAAGCTATCCTTGCGCACCGGCAGCGGCCGCCCCGAATTGGTGGTGACCTTCGCCATGGGCCGCAAACGCACCAAGGTCGTCTTCAAGCAGTTCAGCCTGGTAACGGTGAAAAGCAGTACCGGCCAGCGTACCGAGCGCTACCTCATCTCCACGCCGGTCCGCCTGAACGGGCACACGGTGAAGACCCAGTTCACCTTGTTCGACCGCAGCGACATGAAGTTCCAAGTACTGCTCGGCCGCAAGTTCCTCCATGGCCGATTTGTGGTGGATGTGGCCCACCGGGGGGTGTTGGACGCGGGCCGAAGCGCCTGAGACCGTGCACGCCGTGCGGCATTGGCCCGCAGTTCCATTACATTTGGGAACAACGCATCCAGCATGGCGCGCTTCCAACAAACCCTGCAGCCTGAATTGTTCAGGCCGCAGTACTTGGCTGCAGTGAACACGCCCATTGGCAAGCTGTGGGTGGAGAGCGACGGGGAGCTCATCACACGCGTCACCTTCAACAACCCAGGCAGGGGAAGGCATAGCAAGCAACCCCGGGTGCTGCAGGAGGCGGTGATCCAGCTACGCGCCTACTTTGCCGGCACACGAAAGAAGTTCGACCTGCCTTTGTATTGGGTGGGTTCTCCCTATCGAAGGCAGATCTGGAAGCGGTTGGGGCAGATCCGCTTCGGGCAGGCGTCCACATACGCGGCCTTGGCCGCTATGGCGGGCGGTTCAGCACGCTCCGTGGGGCAAGCCTGCGCGGTAAATCCCTTGCTCATTGTGGTACCGTGCCACCGGGCCATGGGCTCGGACGGTTTGCTGACCGGCTATGCAGGCGGCTTGTGGCGCAAGAAGTGGCTGTTGCAGCACGAAGGCATCTTGGAGAAGGAGCTCTCCTGACCCGGAATATGCAGTAGGATTTCTACTACGGCCCGAAATCGCTGCGGCAGCGTACGTTTCACCGGCTTTCCCCTCGTCAGAATAGCTTGGGCTATTCCTTCTCGGTTAAAGCCGCGCTGCCGTTGTGATTTCGATCCTCGCAACGAACCCTACTGCATAATCCGGGTCCTGAGGGAACCTCTAATAACCCCATTTCAGCGGCATCGGCGCTTCGCACCAACTTGCGGCAAGCAGTCCTCGTCCGGCTATCCGCTTGGGGTTAATAGAGGTTTCCTCGAGCGAAGCCTCATTCAGCCATTCAAATAATGACCACGGGAATTGTTTGTACGTATAACATGCGTACATTTGGCGTATAAACTCATTCCAAGATGGACGCCAAGGTCACCCTGAGTTTTGATGCCAATGTCATCAGCAAAGCCAAGGCTTTCGCCGATGCCAACAACATCAGCCTGTCGCGCCTCACGGAGTTCCTGCTCAGCAAGGTGGGCAACGCCACATACCGCAGCTTGGATGAGCTTCCCGTGTCGGATTGGGTCAGTGCGGTGAGCGAGGGCGAAGTGCAGTACGTGCGCAAGAACAGCCGCAAGGGCGTTCGGAAGGACTACTTGGAAAGCCGCCGGTGATGCAGCGCATTTTCCTGGATGCCAACATCCTGGTGAGCGTGTTGTGCAATGAGTATCCGCGGTACAGCTGGTGCGCCCGCGTGCTAAGCCTGTGCGACGACCGCAGGTTCGAGGTGTACACGTCGCCGTTGTGCATGGCCATCGGCGCACATTTCTCCAAGAAAAAGAACGGACTGCGCCCCTCCTTGAAGAAAATGGCGCTGCTGTCGGAAAAGTTGAAGATGACCGATGTGGGGCCGGAAGCCGTGAAACGGACCGTGGCCAACAAAAAGGTACTGGACTTTGAGGGCGGCCTTGAGTACTACTCGGCCGAACTGGCAGGGTGTACCTGCATTGTTACTTACGACAGGAACGACTTCCACTTCGGCGACCTCGAAGTGCTGAACGCGGAAGATTACTTGGCTAAGTACGTATTGCCGTTGCATCGCAAGGGAAGAAGGAAGTAGTGCCGGACCTCCCCTATTCCAATTCCCACGGCTTGCCGGTGCGGAACACCATGCCCTTGAACAAGGCCACCACCGTGCCTTCTTGATTGGTGATCGCAACGTGATATACCGCGATCCGCGTGCTGAGGCTTACCTCTTCCGCCTTGGCCGTGAGCACATCACCGCTGCGCACGGGCTTCACGTGCGAGATCGACGTTTCGATGGAAACCGCGTGTATGCCGTGGGAGTTTGACGCGAACGCCAAGGCGCTGTCGGCGAGGCAATAGCTGATGCCCCCGTGGGTAACACGGAAGCCATTGTCCATTTCCGGTCTCACGGCCATGCGGAGCTGGCTTGCACCGGGTGAGGCGTCCAGCACCTCGATGCCCAGCCATTGGCTGAAGGCGTCCTCCTGCATCATTCGGGCCACCACGCGGCGGGCCAGCTCCCCTCCATCCATGCGGGCGAAAGTAGCGGCGGCGGCGCAAAAGCCCGGTTTCGCGGCAACCCCGACATTTGCGCCATGAACCAGGCGTACATCATCGACGGCATACGCAGCCCGATCGGTTCCTTTTGCGGGGCATTGTCCGGCATCCGTGCCGACGACCTCGCCGCACACGCGATCCGTGCCTTGGTGGCCAAGCACCCCGCATTGGACCCGTCCGCCATTGACGACGTGGTGCTGGGCTGCGCCAACCAAGCCGGAGAGGACAACCGGAACGTGGCCCGCATGGCGCTGCTGCTGGCGGGCCTGCCTCCAACCGTGCCGGGCGAAACAGTGAACCGTCTTTGCGCCTCGGGCATGAGCGCCACCGTGCAGGCCGGGCGCGCCATTGCCGCCGGACAGGGCGACCTGTTCATTGCCGGGGGCGTGGAGCACATGACCCGCGGTCCGTGGGTAATGAGCAAGACCAGCACCCCCTACGGGCGCGATGCCAAGCTCTACGACAGCAGCTTCGGTTGGCGCTTCGTGAACCCCGTGATGCAGGAACGGTACGGCATTGACGCCATGGGCGAAACAGCGGAAAACCTGTTGGAGACACGTGCCATCACGCGCGAAGACCAAGACCGGTTCGCCCTGTGGAGCCAGCAGAAAGCCGCCGCAGCCCTGCGATCGGGCCGGTTGGCGCAGGAAATCGCCCCGGTAAGCATTCCCCGGCGCAAGCAGGACCCGCTTGTGGTGGACCAGGACGAATTCGTGAAACCCGGCACCACCCTGGAAGTACTTTCCGGTCTGAAGCCCGCGTTCCGCAAGGGAGGCAGCGTAACGGCCGGCAATTCCAGCGGCCTGAACGACGGGGCCGCCGCCTTGCTCGTGGCCAGTGAAGCGGGCATCAAGACACATGGGTTGAAGCCCTTGGCCCGCATGGTAAGCAGCGGTGTGGCCGGCGTGGAGCCGCGCATCATGGGCATTGGCCCCGTGCAGGCCACCGCTGTGGCATTGAAGCGCGCAGGGCTTACCTTGGAACAGATGGACATCATTGAGCTGAACGAGGCCTTTGCCGCACAGGCCCTTGCGTGCACCCGCACCTGGGGCATTGCCGATGATGATCCGCGGCTCAACCCCAACGGCGGCGCCATTGCACTGGGCCATCCGCTGGGCATGAGCGGAGCCAGGTTGCTGCACACCGCCGCGCTGCAACTGCGGCAAACCGGCAAACGGTACGCACTTTGCACCATGTGCATCGGCGTGGGCCAAGGCTATGCGGCCGTCCTGGAGCGGGCCTGATCCAACCAGCCACCTATATTCACCTCTTCAATACCTGCCACATTTGCATGTCCACCATGGTCCCCTTGCGCTCTTTTGCCGTTGCATGCCTCACCACCGCCACCCTGTTTTCCGCCCAGGCACAGGAAACCAAGGTGCGCGTGAAAGTGAAGGCCGATCTGGGCGCCCAGCCCGACCGTGAACTGGGTCTCTCCAAAACCGTTTACGGCGATGCCGGAAGTTTCGTGGCTTTGAAAACCTTGGGCGGCAAAAGCGCGCTAGGCGGTCTTTCCGATGCCGAACTGGGATGGAGCCTGTTCGTGATCAGCACGGACAAGCTGGCCGAGATCAAGCGGGACAAGCCCAAGTTCGTGTGGGGCATCGGGCCGGTGGCCATGGAAACCATCGAAACGTTCAACAAGCAGTTCCGCGTCATCCTCACCAAGCCTGACCCCGAGCACGGCCAGCTGCTGTTGATGGAACAGGTGCTCAACCCGCGAAGTCTTACGGGCAAGGCAGCCTCGTTGGTGGCCGAGGTGCCCTATGCACTTTTCGGAAAGACCCGGGAATACTTCAAACCCGGCACCACCATGGGCTTCACCACCACCGTGGCCGGCGACGGCAAGCACATGCTCATCGGCCTCACCCCTTCCTCCACCACCCGCCAGGCGGGCGCACCCATCCTGGGCATCATGGTGGACGGTGACATGAAGCCCATTTGGGCCAAAACCCTCACCCAGGAATTCTCCAACGTGCGAACCGAGGTGGTGAGCATCACGGTGGATGCCAACGGGGCGGCGTGGTACCTGATCAAGAACGTGACCGACGCCGATCCCAAGACCAAGGACGTGGTGGGCTACTCCTACAGCCTGTACCGCTTGGACAGCCTCGGCCAACAATCCTTCCCATTGGACTTGGGCAAGAAGGATTTCGTGCAGGAGGCGGACATCGTATTCCTGCCCGGGGGAACCATCGCCTGCGGCGGCATCTATTCCAACCATGAAGCCAACCGCAACGAGTCGATCGGCGTGTTCCACACCACCTTGGACCCTTCCGCGGGCAAATGGGCCCCGGCGGCGCGCACCCCGTTCAACCTGCAGGTGGTGAAGAAAGTGGAACGCTTGCAGACCAATATGCGCCTGGAGCATGTTTGGGCCAAAAGCGGCAACGGCATGTACGTGGTGGCCCAGCGATCGGGCATGGAATCCCACTTGGTGAGCGACCTCAGCGGCAAAAAGGTGGAAAAAACGGAATGGGTGAACGGCACCTTTCACGTGATGGAACTGGATGCGGAAGGCGCCATGAAGTGGTATACCGAGGTGCCCCGCGAAATGAGCTTCACCAACGACGGACCGGGCAAGGCCTTCTCCATTGTCCACAAAGACCTGCTCTTCCTCTTTTACAACGATGCGGCCGCCAACATCGAGCTGCGCAAGAAGAAGCAGCCCGTGGACCCCATCGACAAGCCGAAGGAGGCCTTGATGGCCGAGTTCCGGAATGGCGGGGCGTACAAGGAGACCGTGGTGCTGCAGGACGGCGCCCGGCGCGGCTACTTCGACGCCGATGCGGTTTGGCCCATGGGCGATGGCCTCTTTGGCTTGGAAGGTGCGCCCGACTTCAGAAAAGACCGTACCTTCCCGGTGCTGATCGAGATGGGCGACGGAAGTCGCCGATAAACCGCAAATTCGCCACCTCACAACCCAACATCATGCTCTCATCCGAACAGATCAATCTGTACATCGCCGAGCACCCGGAATGGCAGCGCAAGTTGATGGTACGCCTGCGCCAGCTCGTGCACGCCGCAAGCGGCGACGTGGAAGAGGTGTGGCGCGGGCAGTGCCCGCACTTCGACCTGGCTTCGCAACCCCTGCTGAACATCTCGGCATCAAAGACCAGCGTCAACGTGCACTTCCCCAAGGGGGCGCATTTCAAATCCACCCGCCTGCCGTACGAGCCCTGCGATGATGCCAAGGCCGGGCGCACGGTGAAGCTCCGCGAAGGTGACGCGTTCAGCGAGGCCGGGTTCACCTCCTTGGTGCACAAGGCCACCGCCGCCAACCGGAAATTGGCCGTCGCCTCGGGGAAGGATGCCGCCAGCACCGAATTGGAGGACGTGCTGCGCAAAGACCCTTCCGCATGGGCCAACTGGGCCAACTTTGGCGAAGCCGTGCGGAAGGACTATGAGGAATGGGTGGGCGACGGGCGCAAGGAGGAAACGCGCAAGCGGCGCATTGCCCAAGCACTTGAAATGATCCGCGAGGGCCTGGCCCGCGAAGAAGCCGAGCGCCGCGTGAAGGGCGTTTGAGGGACGGGCCTGCGCCTGGCCCAAGATCCGGCAACCCATGGACGTCAGTACCCGGAACCTGACCAAGCGCTACGGCCGCCAATCCGCCGTGGACGACATTTCCTTTACGGCGCGGCCCGGTGAAATACTGGGGCTCCTGGGCCCCAATGGCGCGGGAAAATCCACCACCATGCGGATGGTCTGCGGCCTGATCGCGCCTGACGCGGGGCAGGTGCTGATCGACGGCCGCACCATGTCGCCCGGTTCCTTGGACCTGCGCAAGACCATCGGCTACCTGCCCGAATCCGATCCGCTGTACTTAGACATGCCCGTGCTGGACCTGCTGCGTTTCGGTGCCCGCCTGCAAGGAGTGCCGGCCGCACGCGTCGACGGGCGCATCCGCGAAATGGTGGATGCCTGCGGCCTTGAAGGCGAAAAACACAAACGCTGCGGCCAACTGAGCCGGGGCTACCGCCAGCGCGCCGGACTGGCCTTCGCATTGGTACACGACCCGGCGGTGCTGGTGCTGGACGAACCCACCACCGGTTTGGACCCCAACCAGATCATCGAGGTGCGCAACCTGATCAAAGCGCTGGGCCGCACCCGCACGGTGATCTTCAGCACCCACATCCTGCCGGAGGCAGAAGCCGTGTGCGACCGTATCCTGATCATCAACAAAGGGCGAATCGTGGCCGACGGCACGGCCGCCCAACTGACGGCAATGGGGCTGGGCGTGCCCCGCTTCCTGGTGAAGGTCGCCGGAGCTCCGGCGGAAAAGATACTGGAGGTACTGCGCGCTATAAGAGGCGTGACGTCCGCAGACCCCGTGGGCGGGGATGAACACCGGTACACGGTATCGATGGATACCGGGGACGGTGCACCGATCGCCGTTGCCTGTGCGGCCCATGGATTGCGCATGGGCGAACTGCGCATGGTAGAAAACAGCCTCGAGGATGTATTCCGCGGGGCCACCAATCCGTGAAGCAAGGCATGCGCGCAACCCTGCTCATCGCCCGCAAGGAACTGGCCTCCTTCTTCGATTCGCCCATGGCCTACTTAGTGATCACGGCGTTCCTGGGCGTGTGCAGCTTCTTTACCTGGTGGTTCGGCACGGACATCTTCATCCGCGGCCAAGCCGACCTGAGCACCTTCTTCAACGTGGCCAACTGGTCGCTATTCATCCTGATTCCGGCCTTAGCCATGCGCACCCTTGCCGAAGAGCGCAAGAGCGGCACGATCGACCTGCTGCTCACCCGCCACGCCACACCCCAGCAAGTGGTGAACGGCAAGTTCCTCGCCTGCCTGGCCTTGATCGCCTTGACGCTGCTATGCACCCTGCCTTTTTATGCCACCGTGGCCGCGCTGGGGCCGGTGGACCACGGTGCGGTGGCATGCGGATACCTGGGGTTGTTGCTGATGAGCGCCTTCTACCTCGCCCTCGGCATCTTAGCCAGCAGCCTCACCACCAACCAGGTCACTGCGTTCGTGATCGCCCTGGTGGCCATGGCCGTTTTCCACTTCGGCACCTCGGTGGTGGCCGCCAACTTCACCGGCACCATCGGCCAACTCTTCCGCTACCTCAGCACCGGAACACACTTTGAAAGCATGGCGCGCGGCGTGATCGACAGCCGCGACCTGGTCTATTTTCTTTCCTTTTCCGCTGCCGCACTGTTGCTGGCCGGCCACCGGTTGGCGCGCCCCACCCTCCGCCAAGGATGACCAAACGCGCCTCCGCCATCCTCGTCCCGGCCTTGCTGCTGCTGGCGGGCGTCTTCCTCAATCTGCTGGCGCAGCAATGGAAGTTCCGCATCGACCTGACCGAAGACCGGCGCTATACCCTGGACCCCGCCACCCTGCAACTGATCCGCACCCTGCCCGAGACGGTCACCGTTACCGCCTATTTCACCAAGGAGCTTCCGCCCGCCATGGCCGTGGCCCGCCAAGACTTCAAGGACCTGCTGGCCGAATACGCCCAGCGCTCCGGCGGCAAGCTCGCCTATGAGTTCCTGGACCCCGGTGCATCGGAGGAGCTGGCTGCACGTGCCGTCTCCGAGGGCATCAGGCCCTTGCTGGCGCAAACCCGCCGGAAGGACCGCAGCGAGAACATCCAAGTGTTGATGGGTGCCGTGCTGCGCATGGGCAACAAGCAAACCGTGATCCCGGCATTGGAGGCGGGGCCCGGCATGGAATGGACCTTGAGCTCGGCCATTGCCCAGTTGACCCGGACGGAGAAGCCCCTGATCGGCGTGGTGCAAGGCCACCGGGAGCCATCGCTGCGCGCCTTGGATGAACTGGCGGTTCAGCTCGGTGCGCAGTATGATGTGGAGGCAACGGCCATCTACGAAGCGTTCCCCATCAATGAGCGCTTCACCGCCCTGCTGGTGATCGACCCCAGGGACAGCATCCCCCCAGGCCAGTTGCTCCGGATCGACGAATACATGGCCAAGGGGCATGGCGTGGTGCTGGCTTACGGTGCGGTGGAGGCCGATCTGGCCCGCACGGCCGAAGTGGGCATGCGCGACATCGGTATCGGACCTTGGCTCGAAGGGCACGGTTTGCGCATCGGGCCGAATGTGGTGGCCGATGAACGCTGTGGCCAAGTGAGCGTGGTGCAAAGCACCATCGGGCAGCCCATCGCCATCCCATTCCCCTATTACCCGCTGCTCAATACGTTCAGCCGCCATCCGGTCGCGCACGGCCTGGACCTGGTGATGTTCCAGTTCGCATCGCCGATCACGTTCACTGGTGACAGCGGCCAGTTGGTATTCAGCCCCATCATCAGCACCAGCAAGCATAGCGCCTTGCTTGCCGTCCCCTTGACGGTGGACCTCCGGAAGCAATGGGCACCGCCCGACTTTCCCGATGGCCCCCAAACAGTGGGTGCGGCCGTGGCACCGATGGATACCACCCTCGGCCGCTTAGTGGTGTTCGGCAACGGCAACTTCTGCACCGGAGACCAAGGCGGGCAGCAAGTGGCACTGCCCAAGGGCAACTTGGACCTGATGGTGAACGCGGCCGATTGGGTGATGCGCAACACGGCACTGCTGTCCATCCGCGGGAAGCAGAAGGAATACAGGCCCATTGCCGACCCGGGTGAAGCCCGCCGCACGGCTTTGAAATGGATGAACCTGCTGCTGCCCATCTCCGTGGTCCTGCTGTATGGCTTGCTGCGCAGCCAATGGCGAAGCAGCCAACGCAAGCGGCGCATGTTGCCCGGCCATGTCAGATAAGGTCAAGGTCATCGGTGCCGCCGTGCTGGCGGCCGGACTGGGGCTGCTGTGGTGGCTCAGCTCGGAAGATGTGCGGCAGCGCGGCGACCGGAGCTTTCGCCAGGAGCTGCTTCAAGTGGATACCACGAACCTGGCGGAGTTCGACATTGCACCACCTGCCCAAACGGGAATGCCCCCGTTGCATTTCAGGCGTGATGCGAACGGCTGGTCCGTACAGCAGGGGGCGCACACTACGCACGCCTTCCAACGCCCGTTGAACACCTTGTTCACCGCCTTGGCCGACCTACGCACTGCGGCCGTGGCCGGAAACGACCCCGCCATCGTGCAACGCTACGCCCTCACGGACAGCCTGGCCGCCGTGTTCAGCTCGCCCCAGGTGCTGAACGGGGCCAAACTGCGCGTCGGCAATGCTTCGGCCGGTACGGGGTCGCTCAGCCTGAAAGCCAGCGGGCCCACCACGGCCGTCATGCTGGAAGGCGACCCCAACGTCTACTTGGTCCCCGGCCTCTTTGCCGAGGAAATGCGCCTGTCCTTCACCGGATGGATCCCCAAGCCCATGGCCAACGGCAACCCCGCCAACTGGGACCGCCTCACCTTCGTTTTCCCTGGTGGCACCAGTTGGAGCCTGGAGCGGACGGACAACGGATGGACAGCGAACGGCCAGCCTGCCGACACGATGAAGGTGGGCAAGTATTTGCGGGCACTTTCCCACTACTACGGCCACTCCCTGGCCGATCCCGCCGATACCTTGAATGCCGTTCCCTTGTACTCCCTGCGCGTCCATGACCGCACACGGCCTGCACCCGTCACCTTGGACGTTCTGGAAATACAAGGCCGGTTGATCGCGCGCAGCTCCCTGGCGCCGCCTTGGCTGGTCATGCCGTTCGACCCCCAAACCGAACTGCCGCGCATGTTCCGCCCGCCGGAGGCCTTTCTGCCGTAGGCAAAGGGTGGCAGGCATCTGAACAGCCCACTGTTGATGCCAGCCCGGGAGGGCAAGGGAACAATTCACCGCAACGCGCCCGATCTTTGCACCGCCGGTTCCCTGCGCAGCCCAGCATCGCCTTTGCCAAGGTCCGCGGGAGCATCCGGCACCGATCCATGCGTAATTTCCCGATCGAGGCACAGCCCGATGATGATACATGCGGCGCCACCGCCCTGCATGCCGTATACCGCCATTTTGGCCAACGTTGGCCACTGCAACAGGTGATCGACGAGGTGCACCAGCTCGAAAGCGGCGGAACCTTGGCCGTGCTGTTGGGCATCCACGCGCTCAACCACGGGTTTCATGCCCGCCTGTACAGCTACAACCTGCGGGTGTTCGACCCCTCCTGGGACGGGCTGCGCCCCGCGGAGCTTCGCAAGAAGCTCATCGCCCAAACACGGATCAAGGAGGGCAAGAGGCTGCATGTGGCCAGTTTGGCCTATTCGCGCTTCCTGAAGGACGGCGGCGAGATCCGCTTCGACGACCCCACACCCGACCTGCTGCGCTCCTACTTCAGCCGGCGGTTGCCCGTGCTGGCGGGCCTCAGCGCCACCTACCTGTACAAAAGCAAACGCGAGTACAGCGACTCGCGCGGGCGCAGCGTGTACCACGACCTGCGCGGAAAACCCATGGGCCATTTCGTGGTGCTCAGCGGCATGGAGGACAAGCGCGTTTTCGTGGCCGATCCCTACCATGACAACCCGATGGCCGAAGGGCGCACCTACCAAGTGCCCGTGGGCCGGTTGATCAACAGCATCATGCTCGGCATTGTCACCTACGACGCAAACCTGCTCATCCTTTCGCCTACCCCCTTCGGGAAATGAAAAAGCTCATCGTTGTGCAAGACCCCAGGATCTTCAAGCTCGGCGCCCCGGGGGTGGAAGTCGTTTCCAGCAAAGACTACCTCACCGATCCCCGTTTCGCCCAGTTGAAGAACACGCGGATCTTCAACCTGGCCCGCAGTTTCGCCTACCAAAGCCGCGGCTACTACGTCAGCCTGCTGGCCGAGGCCCGCGGACAAAAAGCCATCCCCAGCGCCAAAACCCTGCTCGACCTGAAAAACCCGCGCATGGTGAAGGTGTTTTCACGGGACTTGGACGAGGTGATCCAGCACAGTCTGCAGCACAAGGAGAAGCACGACTTCACCCTCAGCGTCTATTTCGGCCGGAACGTCAACCCGCGCTATGACAAGCTCGCACGCGAACTCTACAAGTCCTTCGAGGCTCCACTGCTGCGTGCACGTTTCGTGAAGGGCGAAAAATGGGAGCTCCGCTCGGTGCGGCCCGTGGCCTACAAAGACATTGAGGAGGAGCACATCCCCCTGCTCAAGCGGTTCGCCTCGGAGTACTTCGGAAAAAAGCGGTACGACTCGGCACGCGAGGACAAGAGCGCGTATGACCTGGCCATCTTGGTAAACCCCGAGGACAAGGCGGCACCATCCAACAAAAGAGCCATCGTGAAGTTCAGGCAGGCGGCCGAGGGCATGGGCTTCCGGGTGGACATCATCGGGCCTGACGCCATCGACCGCCTGGGCGAGTACGACGCCCTGCTGATCCGCGAGAACACTTACGTCCAGAACCATACCTACCGCATGGCACGGCGTGCCCAGCGCGAAGGATTGGCCGTGATCGACGCACCCGACGCCATCCTGAAATGCAACAACAAGGTGTACTTGGCCGAGGTGATGGAAATGCACCACATCGCCACCCCGCACACCATGATCGTGCACAGCGAGAACCGGCACCAGGTGGGTGGACGGCTTGGCTTCCCGGTGGTGATCAAGCTGCCCGACAGCACCTTCAGCATCGGAGTGGAAAAGGCAAAGACACCGGAGGAACTGGAAGGCATTCTGGACAAGGTGCTGGCCGAAAGCGACCTCGCGATCGCACAGGAATACATGCCCAGCGACTACGACTGGCGCGTGGGCGTATTGGACGGGAAGCCCCTTTACGTGTGCAAGTACTTCATGGCGCGCGGCCACTGGCAGATCTACAATTGGAACAGCGCCAGCAAGGAAGATGAAACCGGCGACTTCGCCACCGTGAAGGTGGCCGAGTGCCCCAAGCACATCATGGATGCCGCACTGAAAGCCGTGCGCCACATGGTGGGCGATCAAGGCCTTTTTGGCGTGGACATCAAGGAGCGCGACGGGAAGGCCTACGTGATCGAGGTGAACGAATGCCCCAACATCGACCACGGCGTGGAAGACGTGGAACTAGGCGATGAGATCTACCGCCGGATCATCGGCTCATTGAAGCGCTCCATCGAAAAGAAGTTCGGTATCGCCCCGGCCGACCCCCAAGCCAACACCGCCCCCCAACCATGAGCGAGCAGAAAACTTTCAGCCTCTTCGAAGTGGCCGGCATCGAGCTGGAATACATGGTGGTGGACCGTGAAACATTGCGCGCCAGCCCCACCGTGGACCTGTTGTTCAAGGACGTGACGGGGAAGATCACCGGCGACGTGGAGCGTGGCGATGTGGAGTGGAGCAATGAACTGGTGGCGCACGTGCTGGAGATGAAGACCGCGAAGCCCACGGCGGACATCCCGGCGTTCCGCGAAAAATTCGCATCCGAAGTGCGCGCCATCAACGCGCTGCTGGCCAAACGCAACCTGATGCTGCTGCCCACCGCCGCACACCCGCTCTTCGACCCCTTCACGGAAACCAAGTTGTGGGCGCACGACTACCACGATGTGTACGAGCTGTACAACCGCATCTTCGACTGCCGGGGCCACGGATGGAGCAACCTACAAAGCGTACACCTCAACCTGCCCTTCGCCAACGACGAGGAATTCGGCAAACTGCACACCGCCATCCGCTTAGTGCTGCCCATCATTCCCGCGCTCAGCGCCAGCTCCCCCATCCTGGACGGCAAGCCCACCGGATTCCTCGATGCACGCATGGAGGCCTACCTGCACCACCAGGAACGCCTGCCCCAGCTCATGGGCCACTTGATCCCCGAGGCCGTGCTAACCGAGGAGGAATACTACCGCGAGATCTTCGCCCCCATCGGCAAAGCCCTCGCACCCTTCGACACCAAGGGCATCATGGACCACCAGTTCGCCAACTCGCGCGGCGCCATTGCCCGCTTTGACCGCGGCGCCATCGAGATCCGCGTGGTGGACATCCAGGAATGCCCGGGAGCCGACCTGGCCATCGCCGAACTGGTGGTGAAAACCCTGAAGGCCTTGGTGGACGGGCGCTGGGCGAGCCAGTACGTGCAACGCGCATGGCACCACAAGGACCTGTTGAAGCTCTTCAAAAAGGTGATCAAGCAGGCCGGAGCGGCACGCATCAGGAACCATGACTTCCTGCTGATGTTCGGCTTGGACAAGTCGGAAGCCACGGCCAACGAACTGTGGGAGCACCTTCTTGCGGAAGTAGGCCAGGACATGGGTGCCGAAGCCCGTGCGTGCATTGCGCACATCCTCAAGCATGGCTGCTTAGCCAAGCGCATCCTCGCCAGGACCGGCACCAAACCAAGCCCTGAACGGATCATTGCGGTGTACAAGGAACTGGCCCAGTGCCTGCAAGAGGACCGGCAACTGCCATGAGCTCCCTGCTTCTGACCTGCGAACACGGCGGCAACTCCCATCCCGTTTGGTTGGATCCCGCTTTCAAGGGACATGAAGACGTCCTCAAAAGCCATCGAGGCTACGACATCGGTGCGTTGGACCTCTTCAACGCACTGGCCCCGCTGGCCATGGCCAGCATGGGCAATGTGCTTTCACGCCTGTGCATCGAATTCAACCGGTCGGAAAACCATCCCCGCTTGTTCTCCGAGTTCACCAAGAACCTGCCTGCGGAACGGAAACAGGAACTCCTTGGCCAATACAGGAATTACCGGGACGCGGTCGAGAAGCTCGTGAAGGACCGCATCCGGTCCGGCGGTGAAGTGGTTCATGTGGCCGTCCACAGTTTCACCCCCGTGCTGGACGGCAAGAAGCGAACCATGGACGCAGGCTTGCTGTACGACCCGTCACGGGCAGCCGAAAAGACCTTCTGCGCCGCATGGCGCAAGGCGATCCTGCAAGAGCGGCCCGAGCTCAGGGTACGCATGAACCAGCCGTACAAAGGCATCTCGGACGGGTTCCCCACGGCGCTGCGCAGGAAATTCCCGAAGCATTACATCGGCGTGGAGCTGGAGGTGAACCAACGCTTCGCACCGGGTAACCGCATGGACCCGGGAATGCTGCTGGTGATGCGCTCCAGCTTAGCCGCAGTGCTGGAGGGAGGTTGGTAGCACCACCTCCGGTGCGCCAATAGATCGCTGTGCCGCAACTTTGCGGTCCAATAGATCATCTGTTTTTCATCCCCCATGCGCAACATCCTTCTGCTCGGTGCTGGCCGCTCCGCCTCCTCCTTGATCGAATACCTCATCCAACATGCCCGCGAGCAACAATGGCACCTCACCGTGGCGGAGCGCGACCTGCACCAGGCGGAAAAATTGGTTCAGGGAGGTGAAGGCGTGGCGCAGGTAGTGGAGCTGGACGCCAGCATCGCACAAGCCCGGTCGGCGCTGATCGCGAAGCACGACCTGGTGATCAGCATGTTGCCGCACTTCATGCACATGGATGTGCTGAAGGATTGCCTGCGGTTGAAAAAGAACGTGATCACCCCGAGCTACGTGCCCGACGCGCTGTGGCCACTGGACGCGGAATTCAAGCAGGCGGGCTTGGTGGTGCTCAATGAAATGGGCGTGGATCCCGGCATCGACCACATGAGCGCCATGCGGATCATTGACGGGCTGCACGCGAAGGGTGCCGTGATCGAAGCGTTCGAAAGTTATTGCGGTGGACTGGTGGCGCCGGAAAGCGACAACAATCCCTGGGGCTACAAATTCAGCTGGAACCCGCGCAACGTGGTGCTCGCCGGGCAAGGCCCCGCCGCGCGGTACATCCACGAGGCCCGGATCAAGTACATCCCCTACCACAAGCTGTTCCGGCGCACCGTACGCGTGGACATCCCCGGCTTGGGAGCCTACGACGGCTATGCCAACCGCGATTCGCTGAAGTACCGCGAGATGTACGGCATTGCGGGGATCCCGACCATGAAGCGCGGCACGCTGCGAAAAAGCGGTTATTGCGAGGCGTGGGACGCACTGGTGCAATTGGGCTGCACGGAGGACGGCTTCGCCATGGAACTGCCCGCGCACGCCACTTGGGCGGAATTCACGTCGGCCTTCCTTCCGGAGGATGCCGTCGGCAGTGATGTGCGAAGCGCCGTGGCCAATGCGTTGAACCTGCCGCCGGATGGCACGGTGCTGGCCAAGCTGGACTGGCTGGGCCTCTTCGGAAGCGGTACGCTGAGCCAAGATGGCCTGTCACCGGCCGCTACGCTGCAACGCTTGCTGGAGGAAAAGTGGAAACTGGAGCCTGGCGACAAGGACCTGCTGGTGATGTGGCACCGTTTCCGCTTCCGGGCGAACGGCCGCACCAAGGAGATCCACGCCTCGTTGGCGGTGACCGGCGAGGACACGGTGCACACCGCCATGGCGCGCACCGTGGGCCTGCCCATGGCCATCGGCGCCAAGCTGCTGCTCAACGGCAAGGTCGGCGGGCGTGGCGTGCTGCTGCCGGTGAAGCCGGAACTCTACGACCCGATCCTGGATGAATTGGCCACCCTGGGTGTCGCGTTCAAAGAGCAAGAAGTGGAAGTACGGACGTGACCATGCGCCGGGGGCACGGCGTAAATTGCGGGGCTCCAAACCACTATGCTTGACCCAAAGGAGATCTTGATCCGCCTCGCGCTGGCCGCCCTTTTCGGTGCACTGATCGGGCTGGAGCGCGAGCGCAAGAACCGCGTGGCGGGCTTGCGGACACACATGATGGTGAGCGTGGGCGCCTGCCTGATCATGATCGTTTCCGCCTTCGGGTTCGCCGACATCCTGGGGCAGCCCAATGTAACCTTGGACCCCTCGCGCATAGCGGCCCAAGTGGTCAGCGGCATCGGCTTCATCGGCGCAGGAACCATCCTCTTTGTAAAGCAAGGCTCGGGCACCATACGCGGCCTTACCACCGCCGCAGGCCTGTGGACCGTAGCCGCCATTGGATTGGCCACGGGCGGCGGACTGTATTTCGCCGCAGGCGCCACCACCATCATCGCCATCCTCATCCTCTGGGCCCTGCAACCCTTGGAGCAGGCCTACCTGCGGAAATTCAAGCAGATCACCCTGGAGATCATCACCAAGAAGGGCTCGGACAACGCCACCCTGCTCAACGACCTGCTGCACAAGGAAGGCTTGGACATCCAATCCTTCAGCGTGGAGCGGTCCGATGATGAGTTCGTCTTCCAACTGAAGTTCGACAACAGCGAAGTGGCCAAGGTGCAGCACTTGGTGGACCGGATGAAAAGCGACCCGGTGATCAAGGAGATCTTCTGGACGCAATAAGCGGTGAAGGCCCTGCGCCTCAACCGCGCCGGTAGAATTCCACCAGGCCCGGCGGGGTGCGCACCACCAGTTGGCCCGTCGCCTCGTCAATGCCGCTAATCAGCTCATCGACGATGGGCACCATGACTTCACTGCCTTCGGAGCGGATCACCATCACCGGGTTGTCGTCGCTGCCTTCAATGGCGGTAACCTCGCCCAAGGGGCCGTGCTCCTCATCCACCACCTGCAGGCCCAGCAAGTCCTCCGGGCTCCACTGTTCCTCTTCCTCGCTGATGCCGGACTTTGCGTGCCCGGGCGGGGCATAAACCTTGGCGTTCACCATGAACGCCGCGCCTTGCGGATCGTCGATGTCTTCAAACTTCACCAACGTGCCCACGCGGGGCACCTCGCGCATGCCGGCCACGAAAAAAGGTACGCCTAAGCCGTCCAGCTCCACAAAAAGGACTTCCATGTCCAACACGCCCGAACCGGCGGCTTCGATGTTCAAGGCCAATTCGCCCCGGTGGCCCCACGGTTTCCCCAACCATCCCAAGTAGCGCAAGGTGCGTGTCTCCATCGGTGGCCAAAATTACCTGGGAAGCATCAAGGAACCGGCCTTTGCTTGGGAGGCAGGGTGATCATACCCGGAATATGCAGCAGGATTTCTACTACGGCCCGAAATCAAAATGGCAGCTCGGGAGCGAAAGTCCGGTTCTTGCGCAAAGGCACAGGGGAGCTTCTCCTGCCTTGGTAGCAAGCAAGCCCCCCACCTTGATCGACCGCCCCGCGGCACGCCGGAAAAAGCAAGGCCCGGCCCCATGCAAGGGACCGGGCCTGTATACCGGTTGTTGCGGTGCTTGTTACTGCTGCTCGGCACTTGCGTCGCCCGAGGCAGCGGGCTCATCGGCAGTACCGGCGGCGGCCTCATCGGTGGCCGGAGCCTCTCCTTCGGAGGCCGGTGCAGCCATCATCGAGGCCAACTTGGCGCTGAGGGCATCGGCACGATCGTGGGACTTCTTGGTCTCCACGGCGATCCGCTCCTTGTACGTCTTCTCCGCCTCGCCCATCAGGTTGGTGCGTTTGGCTTCGATCTTGGCATTTTTCTCGTTCAACCAAGCCTCAAAGCGGCGGTCGGCCTCGGCCTGGTCGAAGGCCCCCTTCTTCACGCCGTTCTGCAGGTGGTTCTTGTAGATCACCCCGGTGTAGCTAAGGATGGCGCGGGCGGTGTCGCTGGGCTGCGCGCCGCTTTGGAGCCATGACAGGGCCTTTTCACGGTCCACTTCCACCAGGGCAGGGGCCACGGTGGGGTTATAAGCACCAATGCGTTCAATGTACTTACCATCGCGCGGGGCGCGCTGATCGGCCACCACCAAGTGATAGTAGGGGCTGCCTTTTTTGCCTTTTCTCTGAAGGCGGATGCGGGTCGGCATGTCGCGTATGTTTTAGGTCCCTTTTCGTTAAGGGGTGGCAAATGTCGGAATTTTCATCGATCCAGCCAAGCGCCCTTCCTTTAATTGCGCATGGTGCCCGGCTGCTGCGGTTGCGGCAGGGCCGCCGATCTTTCCACCACGGATTGCACCAGGGTACGGATATTCATCTGCTGCAGCTTCTTGTTTGCGGCATCGGGGTATACGCGGTTGCTGAGGAACACGTAAACGGTGGCATTGGCGGGGTCGGCCCACACCATGGTGCCGGTAAAGCCGGTATGGCCGAAGCTGGAGGCGCTGGCTTCATCGCAACTGGGCCCCGGGGTGCCGGGGGCCTGCGGGCGGTCCCAGCCCAAGCCCCTGCGGTTTTCCTTGCGGGGATCACCCGTGCAGTAACGGCAGGCGGTGAATAGCCGTATGGTTTCAGCCGAGAGGTAGCGCCGCCCCCCGTACGTGCCGCCATTGAGCAGCATTTGCATGATGACGGCCAGGTCGTTGGCGTTGGAGAACAAGCCTGCATGGCCCGCCACGCCCCCCATCATGGCGGCACCGGGGTCGTGCACGTGGCCGCGCACCAGCTCCCTGCGGAACAGAGTATCGTTCTCCGTAGGCATGATGCGCCCGATGGGAAAGCGTTCCAAGGGATTGAAGCCCATGGTGGAAAGGCCGAGGGGCCTATAGAAATTCCGCTCCAGGAACTGGTCGAACGCCATGCCGGAAACACGCTCCACCACCCGCATCAGCAGGTACATGCCCATGTCGCTGTATACGTATTTGCCACGCTCGGCCGTAGGGGTTTCCAGGACCCACTTCACCAGTGAATCGCGGTAGCTGTGGTTCACGTAGATGCCGTCCGCCACGCACATGTCGTGCACCTCATCGGGCACGGTGGCCATCACCCCGGGCTTGAACCGGCCTTTTTCCATCAACTTCCGGAAGAAGGGCATATAGGGTTTCAGTCCTGCCTGATGGGCCAGGATCTCGCTCAGCCGCAGCGAGGCATGGTATGGATACTGCTCTTTGATCTCCGGCAAGTAATCGCCCAGCGTCTTCTCCACATCCACCTTGCCTTCATCGGATAATTTCATCAGGGCCAAGGTGGTGCCGGCCACCTTGCTGATGCTGGCCAGGTCGTAGATGTCGTCGTTGTTCACGGGCCTGTCGCCCGCGTAGGTCGGCGACCCATAGGCCTTGTCCCACACCACCATGCCGTTGCGCGCCACCAGGACTTGGGCTCCGGGGAAGGCTTCGGCCTTGAGCCCTGCTTGCACCAAGCTGTCGATCCGCAGCAGGTCCCGCGTTTTCATGGCCTCTTCTTCGGGCAACCCGTAGCGCAGGCGCCCGATGGCGGGCAGTTGCGCGCCCTGGCCCGCCCTGAAATAGGCCGATGCGGTTACTGGTAGGGTCCCTGTGGCCGGCAGCGCCCCGAAGATCAGCTGGGCCGCGAGATCCTGTGCTTCCGCATGCTCTTCATAAGCTACCACCACCGCGCTCCAACGCTGTGCGCCGTATGCCGTGCCCATGCGGTAGGGGTTGGCGAAGAGGGTGAACACCATCGCCTGCTGATCTCCCAAGCGGCGCAGGAAATCCAAGGTGAGCTGGGGCACTCCGAACTCCTTGTTGGCCCGGAAGGAGGTGTTGTGCACCGAGGCGATCACCAGGTCGTACTGCTTCAAGCTGTCCAGCAGTGCCTTGGACTGGGCCGCATTGAGGATCTTGTCGCACCGCAGTTCCGCAACGGGGGCATAGCGCTGCAAGCTCTGTTGGAACGGGTTGTGCAGGCTGTCACCGATCACTAAGGAGGCGATCCGCAAGGTATCCGTGGCGCGGATCGGTAGCACACCGTTGTTGCGCGCCACGGTGAGCGACGCGGCCACCAGCTCGCGCCGCAACGCCAGTGCTTCCTGCGTATTGAGGTCATTCACCAAGCCCTCCATCCGCACCGGCCCTAGCTGGCCCACCCCCGCCCATTCCTTGGCGCGCAACACCTTCAGGCAGGCGGCATCAATGGTTTCCACGGGCACCTCCCCACTGTCCACGGCTTGGCGGATGCGCACCATGGCCTTCACGGGGTCCTGCGGGAAGAGCAGAATGTCATTGCCCGCCAGCAGGGCCCGAAGCTCGATCTCGCCGGGCTTGGCCGCATTAGCGATGCCTTTCATGTTGAGCGCATCGGTGACCACCAGCCCCCGGAAGCCAAGCCCCTCCTTCAACAACCCGGTAACGATGGCCTTGCTCATGGTGCTGGGCAGGCCCGGGGTACTGTCCAGCGAAGGCACTTCCAAATGGGCCACCATCACGGCGGACACCCCGGCATCCACCAACCTCCGAAAGGGCAGCAGCTCCACGCTATCCATCCGCTGCCGGGAGACACCGACCAAGGGAAGGGTTTTGTGGCTGTCCTTGTCGGTATCGCCATGGCCGGGAAAATGTTTGGCGGTGGCGATCACCCCGCCTCCTTGCAGTCCGTTCATGTACGCGATCCCCTTGCGCGCCACCAATTCAGGTCCTTCGCCGAAGCTGCGTTCGTTGATCACGGGGTTGGCGGGGTTCACGTTCACGTCCACATCGGGGCTGAAGCTCACCTGCACGCCCAACCGTTTCATCTCCCGTGCGATCTCCGCCCCCATGCGTTCAATGAGGGCATCGTCCCCGATCGCGCCCAAGGCCATCTGCTTGGGAAAGCGCAAGGTGCTGTCCAAGCGCATGGCCAAGCCCCATTCCAGGTCCATGCCGATGAGCAGTGGCGTGCGCGCGGCCGCTTGGAAGCGGTTGGTCAAAACCGCTTGGCGCACCGGTCCTCCCTGGAAAAAGATGAGCCCGCCAATGTTGTAGTCGCGCACCAAGCGCTCGATCTCGTCGGCATGCTTCCCGTCCTTGTTGCTGTATGCCGCCACCATCATCAGCTGGGCGATGCGCTGGTCCAAGTTGAGGGTGGCAAACACGGAATCGGCCCACGGACTGGGCCGCTCCAGGAATGCGGGCAACGCGCCGCCAGGGGTGCGCACCGGTGGGCCTCCACCCATGGTGAACAGGCCCAACATCAACAGAACAGGCAACAAGAGAATCCGTTTCATCGCGAATGGCCAAAACTACCGGCACCCGGAAGGCGCTTTGACCAACAGCCGTGCCACTTGTCAACACCGCAGGCGGCAAAGTGCATTTGCACACCAGCGTCCGCTGCGCCGGTGCGGCAGGTACTTTTGCACGTTGACTCACGTTCCATCCACCGTGATCCGTCCATCGCTGCTCCCCTTGCTGCTGCTGCTGCTGCCACTGCCCGTGCTTGGCCAAGTTCATGCCGGGGAGAGCACAGGCGGGCTGGCCAGCCATCTGCAGGCGTTGGGTGCGGCCGCCAATGATGCGCAACGCGACAGCGCAAACGCAGCGGTGAAACAGGAGCTCGGCGCGATACTGGGGTCGGACAGCGCGTTCACCGCTTCCTTCACCGGGGTGCCCATCAGCCACATCGATGCACCGGACGGCACCTTCCGCCTCTTCACCTGGAACGTGCCCTACAGCAACGGGTCCTTCCTCTATGAAGGATTCCTGCTGGTGAAAAAGCGCAGCGGAAGCGCGCTGTACGGGCTGCGCGATATGACGGACCACATCGCCAAGCCGGCCACGGCACAGTTGGGCCCGGAAAACTGGTACGGGGCCGTGTACTACGAAATGATCCCCGTGCAGGACGGCCGGCGGACCTACTATACCCTGCTCGGCTGGAAGGGATACAGCATGGTGGAAACCCGCAAGGTGATCGAGGTGCTCAGCCTTTCAGGGCCCACACCAAAATTCGGGGCGCCTTTGTTCACCGGGAAGAAGCAGCGCCTGTTGCGGGATGTCTTCGCTTTCACCGCCCAAGGCAGCATGCTGCTGCGCTGGGAGCCGTTGCGCAAGGCCGTGCTGATGGACCACCTTTCCGCCACGCGTCCCGAACTGGAAGGCCAGCCCGCCTTCATGGCGCCGGACCTTTCCTACGACAGCTACACGTGGGAGAAGGGGCAATGGCGCTACCAGCGCGATGTGGACATGCGCGGCAACGACCGGGGCAAACCCTACAAGGCGCCGCCCAAGGAAACGCGGTAGCCCCCTGCGGGAAGGCCAGCGGCAACGGCTCCGGAAGAGCCCTCGTACCTGGGCCGTCCTTCAATGGCGTACCGCCTTTCAGGATAGGCGGACCTGTCGGCCCGTTTTGCGGCCACGCCATCAACCCCTTGAGCATCGGCGCGATGGCTCGGGAGGAAGGGCCATGGATTTTCCACCGGTGGTTCCGTACTTCGCGGGCGATGGAAGCGAACAGGCTGTTGATCAAAAACGCCAAGGCGCTGGTGGGCACCCACCCCAAGGGCACCCTGCGCGTGGCCGGTGCATCCATGGCGGAGCTGCCCATGCTGGAGCACGGCTGGATGATGGCCGAGAACGGCGTCATCACGGCCCTGGGCACCGAGGAGGACTGGCCCGGCATCAGCGACTGGAACGGGCTGGAGGTGATCGACGCCACGGACCGCTATGTGCTGCCGGGCTGGTGCGATCCGCATACCCACTCCGTGTTCGCCGCGCCGCGCGAGGGCGAGTTCGTGGACCGCATCAACGGGTTGGGCTATGAGGAGATCGCGGCCAAGGGAGGCGGCATCCTCAACAGCGCCCGCAAGCTCCGGGCCATGGGCGAGGAGGAACTGTACGCAGGAGCCAAGGCCCGCTTGGAGGAGATGATGCACCAAGGCACCGTGGCCGTGGAGATCAAGAGCGGGTACGGGCTGGATGCCGCCAGTGAACTGAAGATGCTGCGCGTGGCCCAACGGCTCAAGAAAACCCTTCCGCTGCAAGTACGCACCACCCTGCTGGCCGCCCATGCGCTTCCGCCCGAGTACAAGGACAACCGCGCAGGCTACGTGGACCTCATCATCAAGCAGCTGATCCCGCAGGTGGCCGGGGAAGGCTTGGCCCAGTACGTGGACTGCTTCTGCGAACGCAACTACTTCACCGCGGAGGAAATGGGCTTGATCCTGGAGGCCGGCAACAAGCACGACCTAAAGGGGAAGGTGCACGTGAACCAGTTCAGTTCCATGGGCGGCATACAGGCGGCCGTGGCACACAACGCCTTGAGCGTGGACCATCTGGAAGTGATGGAGGATGCGGACATCGAATCCCTTCGCGGCACACGGACCATCCCCACCCTGCTTCCCTCCTGCTCGTTCTTTCTCGGCATTCCGTACGGGCCGGCCAGGGAGCTCATCGAAGCGGGACTGCCCGTGGCCTTGGCCACCGACCACAACCCCGGTTCCACGCCCAGTGGCAACATGAACTTCGTGGTGGCGCTGGCCTGCATCAAGTTGCGCATGTCGCCCGAGCAAGCCGTTCAGGCGGCCACGATCAACGCTGCGGCAGCCATGGGGCTGGCAGAAGAACTTGGAAGCCTCACCGTGGGCAAACGGGCCAGTTGCCTTATCACCAAACCCGTGCCCTCCTTGGCCTACCTTCCGTATGCCTTCGGCCAGGACCATATCGACACCGTGATCATCGATGGAAGAACCGTCCGCACAGGAGAAACCGCAGCTTGATCCATCGCTGTTCCGGCCACCGGGGCTGGAAATGGCGCGCGGGCTGCTCTATTTCACCCTGGTCTTCATGGTCTTCATGTTCATGCAGTTGGCCGTGATGATCTGGCGCGTGATAGCCCTCTCGCCTGCACTTGCCCAACAAGGCTTCAGCTTGGCCCTGTTGGACACGCCCGCTTTCCAGGAGCGGTGGCAGCAGGTGGGCCTGCACGGAGACGTACTGGCCCTTGTGGGCCTGATCTCGGGCGGCGTGTGCCTGCTGCTGCTGCTGTGGATCACGTTTCGTTGGAAAAACAAGCGCACCGGCCATTTTCTCGCCCTGGGGATGCCCACGCTGCGCTCACTGTTCCTGTGGACCGGATTCTTCCTGGTGGTGTTCGCGGCGCTGGAGGCCATCACCTTCCTGCTGCCCGAAATGGACAGCGAGTTCATGCGCCAGGTGCTCAGCTCGGCCACCAATTACCCCCTGCTGTTCCTCGGCCTGGGCCTGATGCCCGCGCTGTTCGAGGAATTCCTGCTGCGCGGATTGCTGTACGGGTCTCTGCGCCACCTGCTGGACAAGCACGTTTCGGTGGCCATTGTGGCCGGCGTGTTCACCATGTTGCACCAACAGTACGACTGGTACATCCTGTTGCTGTACGTGCTGCCATTGGGCGTGTTCCTGGGCTATGCCCGGGCCAACTCGGGCTCCATCTGGACCGCCGTGTTCCTGCACCTGCTCAACAACGTGGCCAGCATGCTGCTGCCGCACGTAACGTAATACGGGCCCGGGGCCTTCGCGCCCACAGGATGCGATGGCCCAATGGCCGTGACCACCGGGAAGCAGGACGTGCAACACTTGGGGGATGTGATCTGCCGCGCGTACCCAAGGCTAACTTCACCGCCAAAACCAATTGTAGAAATGCCTATCATCGAATGTGTTCCCAATATCAGTGAAGGCCGCGACCGGGCCAAGATCGATGCCATTGCCGCCGTGGTGGAAACCGTGGAAGGCGTCCGCCTGCTGGACGTGGACCCTGGAAAAGCCACCAACCGCACCGTGATCACCTTCGTAGGCGAACCGGGGCCCGTTTGCGAAGCAGCGTTCCGCCTGGTGAGGAAGGCGCAGGAATTGATCGACATGTCCGCCCACCATGGCGAGCACCCGCGCTTTGGCGCCACGGACGTATGCCCCCTGGTGCCCATCAGCGGGATCACCCTGGAGGAACTGGTGCCCTATGCGCACCGTTTGGGCGAGCGCATCGGAAACGAGCTGGGCGTTCCCGTGTATGCCTACGAGGCGGCCGCCCGCGAGGAGAAGCGGCGCAACCTGGCCCACAACCGAGCCGGGGAATACGAAGGACTGGAAAAGAAATTGGCGGACCCCGAATGGAAACCCGACTTCGGGCCCGCCGCTTGGAACGACAGCGTACGCCGCAGCGGTGCCACCGCCGTGGGCGCGCGCAAGGTGCTGATCGCCTACAACATCAACCTCAACACGGCCAGCGTGCGCCGCGCCAATGCCATCGCCTTCGACCTGCGCGAGAGCGGCAGGGCCAAACGCGAGGGCGGCACCCTCACCGGCAAGTTGATCAAGGATGAGCACGGACATCCCGTCATGATCCCCGGTAAGTTGAAGAAGGTGAAGGGCATGGGCTGGTTCATCCAGGAATATGGCGTGGCGCAAGTGTCGCTCAACCTGAACGACATCGACGTGACCCCGGTGCACATCGCGTTCGATGAGGCGTGCAAAAGCGCCGCCTCCAGGGGCATCCGCGTCACGGGCAGCGAACTGGTCGGCCTGATCCCCAAGCAGGCCTTGCTGGACGCGGCCGACTTCTTCCTGCGGAGGCAACAGCGCAGCTTGGGCATCCCCGAGCGGGACAAGGTCCTCATCGCCGTGAAATCCTTGGGGCTGGACGACCTGGCCCCCTTCGATCCGCGGAAGAAGGTGATCGAGTACCAGCTCGAGGACCCTGCCGCAAGCCCGTTGGTCCAGCTCAGCCTTGATCGCTTCACCGAGGAAACGGCCCGTGAAACACCCGCTCCCGGCGGCGGGTCCGTGGCCGCCATTGTGGGGGCCATGGGCATTGCCTTGGGCGCCATGGTGGCCAACCTCAGCGCCAACAAGCGCGGCTGGGACGACCGTTGGGAGGAGTTCAGCCAGTGGGCCGTGAAGGCGGAAGAGTATCGCGTACGCCTGCTTGAATTGGTGGACGAGGACACCCGTGCCTACGAGCAGATCATGCAGGCGTTGCAGCTGCCCAAGCACACCCCTGAAGAAGTGGCCGCCCGGAAGGCCGCGCTGCACGAAGCCACCAAGGGCGCCATCCTGGCCCCGTTGGAAACCCTGCGCGTTTGCGTGGCCAGCATGGAAGTTGCACAGGCCATGGCACGCATCGGCATGCCCAGCAGCATCAGCGATGCCGGGGTGGGCGTGATGTGCGCACGAACAGGAGCCTTGGCGGCCTATTTGAACGTGCGCACCAACTTCAAGGGCTTTGACGACGAGGAGTTCCGGCACACGGTGATGCAGGAAGCCGATGGGCTCAAGGCCCGGGCCGAGGCCATCGAACAGGAGGTGATGCAGGCCACCTTGGCCAAATTATAGGCCGCTGCGTACAAACGGGCGACCATTGGAACTGCTATCTTGTTCGCGTGGCACTTAGAAACCATTTCCGGCCATGATACGAAAGGCACGCCTCCGGCAGATCACGGAACGGGTGCTCTATTTCTTCCCGTTCCAGCTGGTGGTGCTTCACTTGAAGAAGAACCACATGATGGTCCTCTCTTGGCTGCTGCTATTCGGGTTCATCACTGAAAGCATCGGCCTGAAGTACGGCATCCCGTACATCTTCCTCTACCCGGAGTATTTCGGCACGGTGGACATCTGGTCCTTCATGCTGCTGGGGTTCGCACTGGGCGGGTTCATCACGGCCTTCAACCTGTTCACCTACATCAGCCATGCCTACCGCTTCCCCTTCGTGGCCACCTTGGCGCGCCCCTTCCTGAAGTTCAACATCAACAACGGGATCATCCCCGCAGCCTTCGTGCTCACCTACCTCTGGTGCTCGGCCAAGCTCCAACTGACCAAGGAGCTTGTTTCCGGCCTGGACACGGCGATGCACTTGCTGGGCTTCCTGGTCGGGATCGGCCTTTTCCTGTTGATCGCCCTGCTCTACTTCACCCGCACCAACACCGATGTGCACAAGGTGCTGGCCAAGGACGGCGACGCCTTCCGGCCCGAGCCCGTGATGGAGGACATCATTCCGATGGTACCCCCGCTGCGGCAGCAGCAACGCAAGGCAAGCCGGTGGCTGCGGCGCGAGCAGCGCACGCGCAAATGGCGGGTGGAGACCTACCTCACCTGGCCGCTGCAGATCAAGCTGGCCCGCAGCATCCAGCACTACGACCGCGAACTGCTGCGCGGCGTACTGTGGCAGAACCACATCAACGCGAGCATCTTCGAGGTGGTGGCCGTGGTCACCTTCATCGCCTTGGGAGCCTTCAGCACCAGGCCGTTCTTTGCCATCCCGGCAGGTGCGAGCATCTTCCTGCTGTTCACCATGGCGCTCATGCTCTTCAGTGCGATCGGCAGTTGGGTGAAGGGCTGGGTGGTCACCCTTGGGATCGCTGTGGTGGTGGTGCTGAACCTGTTGAGCCTGAAAACCCAGGATTTCCTGTATGACACCCAGGCCTACGGAATTGATTACTCCGCCCCGCCGGCCACATACACGCGCGATGTCATCCACGCCATGGCCACCGATGAGCGCACCGCCCAGGAAGATGCCCAGGCCCATCGCGCCACCCTCGAACAATGGCTGCGCAACAACCAAGAGCTGCCGCATGCCGGGGAAAAGCCGCCCTTGGTGATCATCAACACCAGCGGCGGAGGTTCCCGCGCCATGTTGTGGACCTTCCGCTGCCTGCAAGTGGCCGACAGCCTGCTCAACGGTCAGCTGATGCAACGCTCAGCCCTGTTGACCGGCAGCAGTGGCGGGTTGATCGGAGCTACCTATTACCGGCAACTGCATTTGGCCGCCGACCAAGGAAAACCCGTGGACCCCGACGACCGGCAGCACTTGGAGCGAATGGCGGAGGACCTGTTGAACCCCGTGGCGTTCAGCTTGGTGACCAACGACATGTTCATCCGCTACCGCAAGGTGCACGACGGGGGACGGACCTATACACTGGACCGGGGCTATGCCTTCGAGTCGCGCCTGGACGCGCTTACCGGTGGGCTGCTGAACATTCGTCTTCGGGACATGGCCGCTGCGGAACGCCGGGCCGAAACGCCCATGCTGGTGCTGAGCCCGGCCATCGTCAACGATGGACGGCGCCTGGTGATCAGCGCACTGCCCGCGGCATGGCTCACCAACATCAAGCCCCAAGGGCCGGTACATGCCGAAGTGGAACCGGAAAGCATCGAATTCCAACGGTTGTTCACCAACCATGACCCCGGCAACCTGAAGCTCACCAGCGCGTTGCGCATGAACGCCACCTTCCCCTACATCACCCCGGTGGTCACCCTGCCCAGCGCACCCCCCATGCGCGTAATGGACGCCGGCGCACGGGACAACTACGGCTACCGCACCACCTTGGCCTTCCTGCGCACCTACCACGATTGGCTGAAGGAGAACGTGGGCCGCGTGGTGGTGCTGGTGATCCGGGACAAGCAGCAAGACCTGAAGGTGCAGCCCACCGCTGGCTCGCTGCTTAGCCGGTTGACCGCACCGGTGGAAGGCGTATACGACAATTTCATCCGGATCCAGGACCAGGATTTCGACCTGGCGCTGAAGACCGCCGACCTGTGGATGCCGGTACCGTTGGACGTGGTGGACTTTCCGCTACGGTTCGGAAATGCCGGTGAGATCAGCCTCAGTTGGCACCTCACCGCCGTGGAAAAGCAACGTGTGCTCTCCATGATCGGTTCGGAGGAAAACCAGCGGGCCTTTGCCGAGCTGCAGCAATTGGTGCTGGGCGAACAAGCGATCAGCGGAGGCCCTGTCCTTGGTGGTATTGGAGCAGCCCCGGCATCGGGTCCTTCGCCACGGCGGTAAGTTTCATCCCGCGGTGGTCCATGGCCACTTCCAAGAGGTTGCGGAACCCATGGGCCACGGATCCCACGGCGCGCACCTCGGCACGCTCGGCCGCCGAAAAGAAGCCGGCGATCAACCGGGAAAGCGCAAAGAAGCGGGAGGCCAGCAGGTCGTGCACATACTGTTCATGCAGGTGGTTTTGCAGTGTGGCCGTGAAGGAGGCCACATACGCCTGTGCCCCGGTGGGCCCGTGAACCTCCCGAAGGATGCCCGGCAGGTCGGCGCCTTGGGGAAACAGTGCACTGCGGAGCGCTTCGGGGACCAGGTCGTACAAGGCATCGCGCAGCAAGTGCTTGCCGATATCGGCCCCGCTGCCTTCATCGCCCAGGATAAAGCCCAGGGAAGGCAACGGCGTGTACAGCTGGTGGCCATCATAATACCCGGTGTTCATGCCGGTTCCCAGGATGAGCGCAAGGCCGCGCTCCGCGCCGTAGAGGCTGCGGGCAGCCCCCAATAGGTCGGTTTCCACCTGCACCAATGCGTGCGGCCACACGGCTTCCAAGGCTTCCCGCATGCGCTGGGCCCGTTGCCGATGGCCGCATCCCGCACCGTATGCCACCACCTCCAAAGGTTTGCCGTCAACCTTGGTGCCTACAGCCAGCTTGGCCAGTGCATGCTGCAAGGCGGCCGGATCACCAGTTGATGGGTTGAACCCAGGCAGGGCTTGTGCCGCCACTTCCTGCCGATCGCGGTCGATCACGGCCCACCGTGAACTGCTGCCACCGATATCGCCGATGAGCAATGCCATGTTATGCCACGGCTTGGTGCGCTCCTTTGTCGATCAAGCGTTGAACACGAACTTGTTCGGGCTCACCAAGCCTTTCTTTACCGCATAAAGGACCAAGGCGGCCGTATTGTTCACGCCCAACTTCTGCATGATGTTCCTGCGGTGGGTGGTAATGGTATGGGCGCTTAGGCAAAGTTGCTCCGCAATACGGGTATAGGAATACCCCTCGGCGATCAGCCCGATGATCTCCGCCTCGCGCCCGCTGAGGGTGACCGGTGCGCAATCCAGCGCCTCGCCGAAGAGGTTGTCCACGTCCAAGGAGGCCTCGCGGATGGCACGCAGGATCTTCCCGCAGAAAAACTTCTGCCCGTCGCCCGTGTGCAGCACCGCATCGATGATCTCCTCCCGTCCGCAATCCTTCTTGATGTAGCTGCACACCCCCGCGCGCAAGGCGTTCATCAGCGCGGACTGCGACGGGCTGGGCGTGATGGCGATGAAGCGGGTGCGGGGATTGCGCCGCAGGGCGTCGCGCACCGCTTCGGCCCCGAACCCGTCCGAGGTATGGTCGATCAATACCACGTCCGGCTGCAGTTCGGGGATCATCCGCAACATGGCCGCCGTGTCGCACGCCTCACCGACAATGGCAATGCGGGCTACCGGTTCCAATATCCCGCGCAACCCCACCCGCGCGATCTCGCTCTTGTCCGCGATCAATGTCCGTACTGCCATCCCTTGTTTAGAATGATCCCAAATATGCCGCTAATGTACATGATGCCAGTGACATCCGGGCCATGGCCAAGCGTCATCCCTGTCCATGGCAGCATCCAACCTTCCACTCCCCGGGCAGCGCCCTAAGACCGGCCCGTTGTTCACACCCCGGCTTGCACTGGCTGCCCGGGCCGTGTGCGCCCATCAATCGGCGTGGTGCACGGGCCCCACCTGGAACGTGCACCCTTCGCAAGCCATCAGGGTATTGGGGAATATGGCTGCCGCCTCGTTATACAGGACCTGCACATCCTTGTAGCGTGAGCTGAAATGACCGAGCAGGAGCTGTCCCGCCCCGGCCTCGCGCGCGATGGTGGCAGCCTGCCCGGCCGTGCTGTGCATGGTTTCCTTGGCACGGTCCGCCAACGCCGCTGCGAAGGTGGCCTCGTGGTAGAGCAGGTCCACCCCATGCAGGAAGGGCACCAGCTCCGGCAGGAAGGCCGTGTCTGAGCAGTAGGCATAGCTACGCTGCTTGGGCGGAGGGGCGGTCAACTGTTCATTGGGCACCACACCGCCGCCGGGTAAAACCAAGTCCTGCCCCATCTTCACCGCTTGGCGTGCATAGTGGGGGATCAGTTCCACCTTTTCCTTGATCAACTTGCGGGGCAGGCCTGCTTCGCGGAAGAGAAAGCCGGTGCTGTCGATCCGGTGTTTGAGCGCCAGTTCCGCCACCTCCACACGGTCGTCCTGGAAGACCAAGGCGCCGCTTCGATGCTCCAATGGATGGAACTTCAGGGGAAACCGCAGGAAGGTGCCCGAAACGCGCAATTGCAGGTCGATCACCTGCCGCAGGTCAGCGGGCCCGTGCACGTCCAATGGCGCGGTGCGCCCCTGCAGGTGCATGCTGCTGATCAGGCCCATGAGGCCCAGGTAGTGATCGCCGTGCAAATGGCTGATCATCACGCGGGCAATGCGGCCCATGTTCACCTGGGCCATGCGCAGGCGCTCTTGGGTGCCCTCCCCGCAATCGATCAGGAACAGGCGCTCATGCACGTTGAGCAACTGCGCCGAGGGGTAGCGCCCCCTGGCGGGCAGTGCCGCACCCGTGCCCAGCGTGGTCACTTCAAAGCGCATCGGCCATGGAATTGAAAAGCCCCCGCTGGCACGGAGGCTTTTCCAGTGGGATCGGGGCCATCTCAACGGTTCACCATCATGCGGCCGGTGTAGTTGCTCTCGGGCGCTTCGACGCGGTAGATGTAAATGCCGTTCTCCAACCCGGCAGGCTCGAAGGGCACGCGGTTCAACCCCGCCTTGCCCTGCACCGTCCGGCTCCACATCTTTTCGCCCACCAAGTTGTACACCTTCACTTTCACCGGTGCCGACTTGGAGAGCGAGAATTCGATATTGGTCCGTTCAACGAACGGGTTGGGCACATTTTGCACGCGGCCCAGCTTGGCCGGGGTCACATCCCCCATGCCCGTGGTGTTGTCGCCAACCACAATGCGGTATCCGGTGAACGAGACCGGGTATTGCTGGGTTCCGCCCAATTGGAAATAGCCCACCACCTGGATCGTGATGTTGAAGGTGCCGGTTTGCGTGGGCGTGCCCTCCAGCAGGGCGCAGCCCACCTGCCCCGTGATGTACGTGCAAGGGCCGTTGGTTTGCGAATTGCAAACCGCGGTGATGCCCGGTGGCAAGCCGTTCACCTGTGCCAAGGCCACGGAATCCACCGTGATACCCGAAAGGCCGGGAACGATCAAGCCGGCATCCGATGGCACCAGGATCTGCAGCGTGTCCGAGTAGAACACGCCCTGCATTCCACTGCTGAAATTGGTGATGGTGTCGGGCCAAACGCCGTACACGCTGTCCGCATACATGCTGTTGGGCACGCACTGGGCAAAACCGAGGGATCCAATAGCGGCGCAACCGGCCAGGAGTAGTGTTCTCAACATGCTTTTCAGTTTTCCTTTTTCACGTCCTTCTCGATCTCCTCCATGTACAGCAGGTCCGTGGCCTCGTTTACCGTGGGTGTGATGGAGAGCACGCTTTCCAATTGGCTGATCTGTATCAGCTTCATCACCGGCTCCTGCAACGCGCAGATCACCAAGGTGCCGTTGACCCCCTTGCACAGGCGGTTGGCCACTAACAGCGCGCTGAGGCCGGAGCTGTCGCAATAGCGTGTTTTCGCCAGATCAATGATGATGTTGCGCATGCCGGTCTTGTTCAGGTAGACCAGCTCGCTTTTCAACTCCGGCGCACAGGTGGTGTCCAATTTGTCCACGTTGGAAACTACGAGGGCAAATTTGTCTTTGGTGGTGATGGTGAAGTTCATGTGCGTTGCCTTTTCAAGCACTGCGGTCAAAGATAATCAGGCTTGGATACCGCAACCCGGCGCGCATGTGAAATTTTCACCATGTGTCCGATCATAAGATCTTCCGCTCAACCCTTGGCAGTGCGGTCCATGCCGCCGGCCAGCAGGAACAGCACCGCCATCCGCACGGCCACGCCATTCTCCACCTGTTCCAAAATGATGCTGTTGCCGCCATCGGCCACCTCGCTGGTGATCTCCACACCGCGGTTGATGGGGCCCGGGTGCATGATCACCGGTTGCTTTCCCACGGCCTCCAAGCGTTTGCGGTCAAGTCCGAAGAGTTGGCTGTATTCCCGAAGGGAGGGGAAATAGGCCAATCCGTCGCCTGCTTGGCGTTCCAGCTGGATGCGGAGCATGTTGGCCACATCGCACCAGCGCAGGGCTTCGTTCAGGTCGTGGGACACCAGCACGCCCAGTTCCCTGGCATGGCGGGGCATCAGGGTGGTGGGCCCGCAAAGCATCACCTCGGCACCCAGCTTGCGCAGGCATATCACGTTGGAGAGGGCTACGCGCGAGTGCAGGATGTCGCCCACAATAGCCACTTTCACCCCTTTCACACGTCCCAATTTTTCGCGGATGCTGTAGGCGTCCAGCAAGGCCTGCGTGGGGTGCTCGTGCGTGCCGTCACCGGCGTTCACGATGCGCGCCTGCACATGGCGGCTCAGGAAAATGCACGCTCCCGGGTCGGGGTGGCGCATCACCACCATGTCCACCTTCATCGAGAGAATGTTGTTCACGGTATCCACCAGGGTTTCACCTTTTTTGGTGCTGCTGGTGCTGCTGCTGAAGTTCACCACGTCGGCGCTCAATCGCTTTTCCGCCAGCTCGAAGCTGATGCGTGTGCGGGTGCTGTTCTCGAAGAAGAGGTTGGCGATGGTGATGTCGCGCAGGGACGGCACCTTCTTGATGGGCCGCGAGAGCACCTCCTTGAACCCGTCGGCGGTCCGGAAGATCAGCTCCATGTCGGCGGCCGAGAGGTCGTCGATCCCCAGCAAGTGCCGCGTGCCCAACACCTCGCTCATGGGGTAGTTCGTTGAAGCAGGACGCGGTCGACCCCGTCGCTTTCCTGCCATTCCACACTTACGCGCTGGCCCGCCAGGCTGTCCACATAGCGGCCCACATAATCCGGCTGGATGGGCAGTTCGCGGTTGAAGCGCCGGTCCACGAACACCATCAGTTCCACCGAGCGGGGTCGGCCGAAGGCCAGCAGGGCATCCAGTCCTGCACGGATGCTGCGCCCGGTGAAGAGCACATCGTCGATCAACACCACGCGGCGGTCCTCCACGCTGAAATCCAGGTCGGTGGTGGCCGGGATGGCGGTTACCGCCCGTTGGCGGAAATCGTCGCGGTGGAAGGTGATGTCCAATTCGCCGTAGGCCACTTGTTTTTCACCCGTGATGCGCAGCAGTTCCCGCCGAAGGCGGCGGGCGAAGAATACGCCGCGTGGCTGCAGGCCCACCAAGGCCGTGCCGCCCAAATGCCCCCGGTCTTCGATCAGTTGGTGGCACAGGCGCTGCACGGTGAGGTCGAAAGCCGTGGACTCCAGGATGGTGAGCGCCTGCATCGGCGGCGAAGATACGGGGGCGGGCAATTGGTGCGCGGACGGGTATGCTGCACGCGGCCGAGCGGAAAACGGGCCTTGGCGGGGCAGGGCCATCGGGTCTAACGCGCTCTGCGGGCGCGGCTTCCAATAGAATTCAAACCACGGATGGACACTGATGAACACGGATCACGGACCCATCTACCAAGGAAAGCTACCTTCCCCGATCCGTGTTCATCCGTCTGGACTGTGCCTTTGCGAAGCCTTCGGCGAAGCGAGGTACGTAGTTCAAGTCAGTGTGTGAATGTGCCGCCAGGTGCGTGGATAAGACCCGATAACCCTGGCGGGGTTCCGGGGGAAATGCGGTTCTTTGCGCCATGGTCTCCCCTTCTTCGCACAAAAAGGTGCTGCTGGTTTGCTTGGGCAACATCTGCCGTTCACCCATGGCAGAAGGCCTGTTGCGCCACCTGGCGGCACAGCGCGGCCTGCACATAGAGACCGATTCTGCCGGCACCGGTAGCGGACACATCGGGGAAGCACCCGACCCCCGCGCCCAAGCCGAGATGCGCAAGCATGGGATGGACATCAGCGACTTGCGCGCCCGCCGTTTGGTCCGCACCGATCTTGAACGGTTCGACCTGCTGCTGGCCATGGACCACCACAACATGGCGGACATGCTCAAGCTGGCACCTTCCCCCGCCCTGGCCGGCAAGGTGCGCCTGATGCTCGACTGGTCCCCGGGCCACGCCGGCGGCGATGTGCCCGATCCGTGGTACGGCGGCAGCGCGGACTTCGCTGAAGTCTTCCGGTTGCTGGAAGAGGCGGTAGGCGCCTTGGTGGATGAGCTGGCCCATGACATCTAAAGGAACCCTGTACTTGCTGCCCGTGTGGTTGGGCGAGGCCGGAGGAACCGAACTTCTGCCCCCCGCCAATATCGCCTTGGCCGAACGGATCGGATTGTTTTTCTGCGAGGACATGCGCACAGCGCGCCGCATGCTCCGCCGCCATTCCCGGGCGATCGACCTGGACGCCATTGAAATGCACGTGTTGGACAAGGACACCCCGGACGCGGAAATTGCCCGTTACGCGGAACTGCTGGGCACAAGGGATGCGGCGATCATCAGCGAAGCAGGCATGCCGTGCATCGCCGACCCCGGTGCGAGGCTGGTGGCCCAGGCACACCGGAGGCAGGTGGCCGTGGTGCCGCTCACGGGCCCCTCCTCGCTTCTGTTGGCGCTGTCCGCTTCGGGTTTGAACGGGCAGCAGTTCAGTTTTCATGGCTACCTGCCGAGGGAGGCCGCAGCACGCAAACAGATGATCAAGGCATTGGATCAGCAGGCCCGGCAGACCGGTGCCGCCCAGCTGTTCATTGAAACCCCCTACCGCAATGATGCCCTGCTTGCGGATCTGCTCGCCACGTGCAGCGGCGACCGCCTGCTTTGCATCGCCATAGACCTGGAACAACCCGGGGGAAGCGTGCATACACGCCCGGTGAAGGCATGGCGCAATGCCGTGCCCCTCTTGGGGAAGAGGCCCTGCGTATTCATCCTGGGGCGCTGAGCCGCGCGGTGGCTCCGGCCCACCGTTCCCGGCGGGGCCAAGTTTGTTCCGTGGTTCCGACCTTCGCGGCCCAACCATCGCACACATGTCGGACGGATACGTACGAACTTCCACGGATAACGGCATTGCCACCATTACCTTCCACCATCCCCAAAGCAACAGCTTGCCGGCCGCCATCCTGCTGGAGTTGTCCCGTGCGATCAAGGATGCGGGCAGCAGCAAGGATGTGCGGGTGATCGTCCTTCGCAGCGATGGTGACCGGGCGTTCTGTGCCGGTGCGAGCTTTGACGAGCTGGTGGCCATTGGCACCGAAGCGGAAGGTTTGACCTTCTTCAACGGCTTCGCCTTGGTGATCAATGCCATCCGCACGGCGCCCTGCATAGTCATCGGCCGGGTGCAGGGCAAGGCAGTGGGCGGCGGCGTGGGCCTGGCCGCCGCCGTGGACCTGTGCTATGCGCATGAAAGCGCGGCGGTGCGGCTTAGCGAGCTGGCCATCGGCATCGGACCTTTCGTGGTGGGCCCCGCCGTGGAACGCAAGGTGGGAAAAGCAGCTTTCGGGCTGATGAGCACCACCCCGGCCGTGTGGCGCACGGCGGAATGGGCCCGTGCACACGGATTATATGCCGAATGCTTCAGCGACCTGGACGGACTGGACGCCGCCGTGGCGGGCCATGCGCGCGAACTGGCCGGCTACAGCCCGGCGGCCATGGCCGATCTGAAGGCGATCCTTTGGCAAGGCACCGAAGCGTGGGATACGCTATTGCCGGAACGGGCTGCCGTAAGCGGCCGCCTGGTGCTGTCCGACTTTACACGGAAGGCCATTGCGGCGTTCAAGCAGAAGGCCGCAGGGAAGTAGCGCCACCGATCGCACCAGATCTTTTTCGCAGGCCGCCCCAGGCCAATGTGCTGGAACGTTCCTTCTTGGAACGGCATGGCTTGCGGACCCACGTGGATGATGCGTGCATGCCCCGGCTTCGCCGTTTGGCCACCGCATGGTGCGGCGCGCCGCACATCCGGCCGATCAAAGCTGCACAGGCCGGCTCCAGAACAGCTCGTGGCAATCCTTGGCATCCTCCATCGCCTGGATCACGGCCGGCAAGGGCGCAATGAACACGTTCGGGTAATCCACCTCACCCAATTCGGGGCGGATCGGATAAGCCAAGTGCTCCACGTCCGTGGTGAACCGGCTGTCGCCCC
The DNA here is from genome assembly GCA_023957375.1 of Flavobacteriales bacterium. GTDB lineage: Bacteria > Bacteroidota > Bacteroidia > Flavobacteriales_F > PHOS-HE28 > PHOS-HE28. The sequence continues at coordinate 1,127,910 of JAMLHB010000001.1, forward strand.
CCGGCTTGTTGCCGCGCGGGTCTACCCGGAACCATCCCGTGTCCTTCAGATACACCGCGTTCAATCCGTGCAGTGCATAACCCGATTCCACCGTCCCTTTGCGCAACACCCGCTGATAGCAAAACCCGCACGGGATGCCCATGCCCCGCAACAGCGAAGCCAGCACATGGCTTTTGGCGAAACAGATGCCCTCGCCATTGCGCAGGGCATCCGCGGCACTGATGGACACCACCCCATGGCCCGTGTCGAATGAATGCGCCACCTGATCGCGCGCCAGCTCAAACGCAAGCCGCGCCCTTTCCAGGTCGCTGGGCGCACTGGCCATCATGCGCTCCACCTGTTCCTTTACCACGGGTGTCGCCCACTCAATGACGGGCGGTATCGCTCCGAGGTAATCCGCAGGCCGGTCCGATTCCAATTTCAGTTTCATCCTCATCCGATCCCGGGCTTCCGTTGCGCTTCCATGATCGCTCGGCGCCGCAGGTGGACGCAGGGGGCCATGTGCGCGGGAGCGGTGGCGCAAAAGTACCTTCCGCGGCGCAGCATGGCCGCTTGCCGCGTTGGCCGGCCGCTTGCCGCACACTGGCGCACTGGCTCCGTCCTTCTATATTTGGTCGCTCAACCCGCACCAACAGGGTAAGGAACTACCGCATGGCATCGAAAAGTGAATTGATCGCACGCATGGAGGAACTGCTCGGGCAGGCCGAAGTGGAAGAGTTGTCCGAGGCAGTGGAGAAGCTGAAGGAGAGCTTCGAAGGCTTGGTGGCGGCCGAGAAGGCGGAAGCCGAGGCGAAAGCCGCCGAAGAAGCCCAGGAAGCCGAGGCCGCCTCCGAAGCCGTGGTGCCGGAACAGGAGGAGCGGATCGGTCCGCCCCCGGCGCTAGAGCCCAAGCTGCCGCAGCCACAGCCCAAGCCTCAACCGATCGAGTCGGCACGCCTGACCGGTGAAGAGGACAAGAAGTTCAAGCAACTGCTGGACGCGTACAACACCAAAGTGAACGACTTGCGCCGCCAGCGCCAGAAGGAAGAAAGCGACAACCTCGCCGCCAAGCAGCAGGTGATGGTGGAACTGCGCGAGTTGATCGCCAACGAGGAGAACATCGGCAATGCCTTCCAGCGGTTCAATGAACTGGGCGACCAATGGCGCAGCACCGGCCCCATTCCCCAGCAGAACTTCCGGGAATTGCAACAGGAATACAACCAACTGCGCGAGGAGTTCTTTTACCACATCCGCATATACAAGGACCTTCGGGACCACGACCTAAGGAAGAACACGGCGCTGAAGCAAGCGTTGGTCTCGGACATGGAGGCCGTGCAGCGCGTGGACACCGTGCGCGAGGCGGAAGTGCTGGTGAAGGAATACCAGGACAAATGGCACCAGATCGGGCCCGTGACGAAGGAAGATCGCGAAGGGGTGAACGATGCGTTCTGGAATGCCACCCGGGCGGTGTACGACCGCATCAACGACTACTACAAGGCGCGCCGTGCCGAACACGATGAAAACCTGAAGGCCAAGGAAAGCTTGGTGGAAAAAGTCAGGGAACTGGCCAATTTGGTGGAAGGCAACTCCTCCAACGAATGGAAAAGCCTGACCGACCAGGTGCTGGAACTTCAAAACGCCTGGAAGAACATCGGCTTCGCCACCAAGAAGGACAACGAGCGCGTGTGGCGGGAATTCCGCGACGGATGCAACATCTTCTTCGAGAAGAAGAACGCATACTACGGCACGCTGAAGGCGCAGTACAAGGCCGCCCGCGACCGGAAGGAATCCTTGATCGGCCAGGCGGAAAAGCTGATGGACAGCACGTCATGGCGCCAAACTGCGGACAAGATCAAAGCCTTGCAGCAGCAATGGAAGGAAGCGGGCAGCGCCGGGCAGCGCGATGAGCACCGGCTTTGGACACGTTTCAGGGCTGCCTGCGACGGGTTCTTCAAGGCGCGCAGCGCCAATTTCGAACAACAGGATGCCGAGCAGGCGGCAAATGCCAAGGTGAAGGAGGACCTGATCGGCGAGATCGAAGCCTTCGGCCTCACCGGCAACAGGAACGCCGACATGGACAGTCTGAAGGCCTTCAGTGCCCGGTGGATCAATGGCGGCCACGTGTCACCCAAGCAATACGAGCGGTTGAGCACCCGCTACCGGGCAGCCTTGGACAAACAGTACGGCCAACTGAAGCTCAACGAAGAAGAGCGTCGCCGGATGCACTTCCAAAGCCGCGTGCAGGACATTGCGTCCGCACCTGACGGGAAGGAGCGCATCGAACGTGAACAACGCTTCGTGAAGCGCAAGATCGATGAGCTGCACGCCGAGGTGAGGCAGAGCGAGGAGAACATGGGCAAGTTCAGCTTCAAGAGCGCTGCCGGGGAAGCCATGCGCAAGGAGATGGAACGTTCCATCGAACGGACCCGCCAGGAGATCGGGCGCTTGGAGGCCCAGCTCAAGCAACTGCGCCAAGAACTGCGGCCAGCAACTCCCCCAGCCAAGGAGCCTGTAGAAGGCAAGGCGGAGTGAGCACGCGCCAGGGACCCAACGGTCCCCCGAAAGAAACCATTAAACCAAACCACCAAAAACATGGGCATGCTGAAGGAGTTCAAGGAATTTGCGATGAAGGGCAACCTGATCGACATCGCCGTAGGCTTTGTGATGGGCGCCGCCTTTACCAAGCTGGTCACCGCGTTCACAGGCGGCATTGTATCGCCGCTGATCAGCCTGCTGACCGACAAGGTGAACTTCCAGGACCTGAAATGGGTGCTGAGGAGCGAAGTGGCGGAGGTGAAGGATGCCGCCGGTGCAGTGACCGTACCTGGAGCTGCGGAAGTGGCCGTGAAATACGGCGATTTCCTGCAAAGCACCATTGATTTCATCATCGTCGCCTTTGTGATGTTCCTGGTGGTGAAGGCCGTGAACAAGATGAAGAAGCCGGAGGCCCCTGCGGCACCGGCCGGGCCTACCGAAGACCAGAAGTTGCTGGCGGAGATCCGCGACCTGCTGAAGAAATAGTGCCTCGCTTGCGTGGCTGGAGAACCCCGGTGCCTGCACCGGGGTTTTTCCATTCTTCGCCGATGCGTAATAAACACTTACACCGTCTTGAACTACAAATCAGGCCAAAAGATCGCGGCAAATTCTTCGCAGGACGATCCGGGGGCCTGTGGCGTAGCCATAGCCACGGTACTGGGCACCCGGGGAAGTAATACCCTTTCATCATGCATATCCGCCTGATCCGTTCTTGGTTGCCGCAGCGTCTCCTGCAATGTCATTAAGTTAAGGGAGGTAGGGAATAGTCGTGGCACTGATTGGAAGCCTATGGGCCGTGGAGGTTGAGCCGGGTGAATGCGTTGCTCAATTAGCCGGGATGGCGGGTCGAGCCCGCCATGACGTGAAAATTGCGGCGCCACCAAGATTTGTACGTCACTGCGGGCTTGACCCGCAGTCCCGGTTGGCTTTATGGATGCAAAGACGTGGACCAATAGTCCCTTAACTTAATGACATTGGGGTCTCCTGCGGAAGTTTGGGTGGTTGTGAATGGCGAAAGGGTATAATGCGGAAAAGGAGCAAGCAAAACCTGTCCCGCCACAGCGGGATCGGACCAATTTGTGGTTCAAGCTGGTATCATGGCGATCAACCAGTAAAGCGGTGCGTGCCGGTAGCGGCATCGAACACCACTCCGCTGCCGTTGAACGCCTGAGCGAGCACGCCTGAAGCCATGGCTTCCTGCGGGGTGCCTTGCCAAAGTGCCCCACCGGCGCACAGGAGCATCATGCGATCACCAAGGTCGAGCGCCAACTGGAGGTCGTGCGTGCTAAAGAGCACGGCCTTCCGCTGCCCGTGTGCAATGCCGCGCAACATGCGCACCACGGCGGCGCGGTTGGGCAGGTCCAGGAAGGCCGTGGGCTCGTCCAGCAGCATCACGGGGGTGTCTTGGGCCAGGGCACGTGCGATCAGCACCTTCTGGCATTCCCCGTCGCTGCAAGTGGCCAACGTGCGGTGCCGCAGGTCCTGTGCAGCAGCCAGGTCGAAGGCCCGGTCCACCGCCGCGCGATCGGCGGGCGTGATCCTTCCCCAGCGGTTGGTCCATGGTTGGCGGCCCAGGGCCACCACGGTTTCCACATCGAGCATTCCTGCAGGCCTTCCGGTAAGCACCACCGCCATGCGCCGGGCGCGTTCATGCGCGCTCAGTGCTTGTACCGGGGAACCACCTATGAGCACCTGCCCCCCCATGGGCGGCAGCAAGCCGGCCAAGGTGCGCAGCAACGTGCTCTTTCCCACGCCGTTCACGCCAAGCAAGGCCGTCAATTCCCCGGCGGGAAGCGACAGGTTGATCCGGTCGGCCAATACATTCCCTGCGTGGCCGATGGCCAGGTCCCGGGCTTGCAACGGGTCCCATGCCTCCTTCATCTGCGGAACCAGTTCTTGCCGCTGAGCAGCACCCACAGTACCACGGGCGCCCCCAGCCAGCTCGTTACGGCATTTAGCGGCAGCATGCCTCCAGCCCAGGGCATGCGCACCACCAGGTCGCACGCCAATGCCAGGGTGCCCCCCAGCAGGATGGTTCCCGGCATCAGCAGGCGGTGGTCGGCCGTGCGCAGGAACGCCCTTGCCACGTGCGGTACGGCAAGGCCCAGGAAGGCCACGGGGCCGCAACAGGCGGTGATGGTGCCCGCCAATAGCCCCGTCACCCATACGGAAGTGCGCCGCACCCGCCTCACTTCCACGCCCATGCTGGCGGCATGCTCCTCCCCGACCAACAGGGCGTTCATCGGCTTCACCAAGGTAAGCGCCAACAGCAAGCCCGCGGCCACGGGCACCAGCAGCCACGGCAGGCGGTGCAGCCCCATGGTGCCGAAGGAACCCATGCCCCACAACACAAAGCCTTTCAATGCACCGGCTTCACTGGCTGCCTGCAACACGCTGATCAATGCGGAACAGAGGTAGCCCAGCATCACACCGAGGATCAACAGGGTGACGCCATCGCCCACCCGGCGGTCGGCAACGGTGATCAACAGCAGCACAGCCATGGCGCCGGCCAGTGCGGCGGCCATGGCCAGCAGGTCGCGTGAAACCGGCAACGCTTGCCACAAGGGGCTGGCCAGCATCACCAAAGCCACGCCCACCGCCGCACCGCCCGTGAGGCCCAACACGCCGGGCCCGGCCAAGGGATTGTGGAACGTGGTCTGCATCAACAGGCCCGAAGCGGCGAGCCCAGCCCCCGCGGCAGCGGCCGTGAGCACTTCCGGAAGGCGCACCTGCAGCACGATCATGCGCACCGTTTCCTCCCCCCTTCCGGCCAGGGCCTCCCCTACCTGATGCAAGGAAAGATCGGCACTGCCCACGACCAAGCCGACCGTGGCCAGCACCAAACCTGCCAGCGCAAAGAAGACTAACCACAAGCCCTTTCCCCGCATCGGGCAAACTTAGCTGGCAAGCCCGTGGGCCGGTTGTTCTTGCCAGGGCAAACGCATCTTATGTCAATGCTAAGGCTTCTCGCCTGTGCGACACCCTTCGGGGTCGAATCCCCGCAGAACTCCAACAACTACGCTGTGTGACACCCTACGGGGTCACAAAGTGCGCTTCCATGATCTCCACAAGACTGGGGCAAGGGGCTTAGCACTTTCGGGATGCCGCAACCGATCCAATGCTTGACCCCAACGGGGTCATATAGCGTAGTACATTCGGTATAAAGAGAATTTCGACCCCGAAGGGCGTCGCACAAAACCCAATGCTATCAACCTGTTTAGATGCGTTTGCCCTGTTGTTCTTGCCGTTGCATGACCGTTGATCCCCGGCGATCGCCCATCTTCGCGGCCGCTATGAACGAACACACCCCCACGATCCAACGTTTCCGCTGGGTAGCCATCCTCGAGGGCATCAGCTTTCTGGTCCTGCTCTTCATTGCCATGCCGCTCAAGTATTGGGCAGACCTTCCGCTGATGGTGAAGTACACGGGCTGGGTGCACGGCATCCTGTTCATCGGGTACATCGTTTGCGCCGTGCCGATGTTCACCCGGGTAAAGTGGCCCAGCGAACGCATTTACGGCGTGGGCGTGGCCTCTCTGCTGCCGTTCGGCACATTCGTCATGGAGCGGCGCTGGCTGCGCTGAGGCTTTGGCCGCGCCGGAATTCACTTGGCCCGTACCAAGCCCTGCCCGTTGTACTCGAGCATCATTGCGCCCGAGTTGCTCCACCCATTTTCCGGCCCCATGTGTGCCATGCGGAAATCCAGGTAGATGCCATCGGTGCGCATTTCGGCATACCGCTTTGGGAAGCCGCTGCCGAAGCGCATCAGTGCACCGATGAAGTAGCGGGCCGCGTCGTATCCCAGGAAGGCGTACTCGCCCGGTTCATTGTGGAACCGCTCCCGGTAGGCGGCAAGGAAACTGTTCACCGCAGGCGAGGCGTGGTCGATGTAGCTACTGGTCGGCACGTGCACGTTCAGCTTCACCAGCGCGCCCACGTCCAGGGTGTTCACCGATGACCACGCGTCCATGCCGTAAACAGTGATCGCATACTTGGGCACCATTGCGGCGAACTTGCCCACCACGGTGGTGATGAACTCCACGTCCTCACTGGGCACCACCAGGATGTTCGGTCTCACCGGGTCCAATTTCCCAACAACGCCTGCCACATCCCTTCGCCCACAGGCCACTACGAGCAGGCTGTCCCGCAATTTCCCGCTTTGCGGCAACAGGGCCTCCTGCAGCTCGCGCATCACCAAGCCTTGGATCTCGCGTTCGGCGAAGATGTCCGGCTTCAGCAGGATCACATTGTCCCGGGCATGCTTGAAAGCCACGTAACGGGCCATGAGCTTCAGCCGGTCCGCGCGACCGCTGACCGCCTTGCTCACCGTGGGATTGCCCAGTACCACCTTGTTACTTTGGGGCACCGGGCATACCACCGGTGTACCGCCAGAGACCCTCACCAAGCTTTCAATGGCCGCGCGGTGGAAGGGTCCGATGTACAGGTCCATGCCCCGGATGGCGTCGCTCTTGAACAACTTGTTCCATTGTTCCGGCTTCATGCCCGTGTCGAACACGTGGACCTCGGCATTGAGCCCGTTGGCCTTCAGGGTGTCCAAGGCCAGGTCCACGCCCGCACGGAACTCCACGGCAGCCTCGGTGGTGCTTCCCATCCGCTCTTCCGCTCCTACAGTGCCCAGTGAATCACCCTCGAAGGAGAAGGGCAGCAGAAAGGCAATGTGCAGCACGGTGCCAGGCTCGGGGCGTGCCACCACCCCGCTATCGGCCGGTTGGGCGGATCCGGGTTCCACGGCACGCGGGATACGGATGTAGGTGCCTGCCTTCAATCCCTCGGGCAATCCGCCGTTGGCCTCTTTGATCGCACCACTTTCAAGGCCGAAGCGTGCCTCCAAGGAATAGAGCGTCTCGCCCGCCTGCACCCAGTGGAACTTGCCGCTGTCCATGGCTGCGGGTTGTACCGCAACGGGTGGCGCGGCATCGCTGGCGGCCGCTTGGATGCGGAGCACCATGCCCACCACCAACCCGTGTTCCAGATCCGGGTTCCAACGCCTGAGCTCCTCCGGCCCGATACCGTATTTGCGCGCAATGCCGTAGATGGTCTCCTTCTTCGCCACCGTGTGCAGCAACTCTCCGTTGGCCAAAGCGGGCGCGCTCTTCAGTTCCTTCTTCGACTGGGCCTTCACGGGGATCAGCAGCACTTGGCCGATGCTCAAGCCTTCAGCGGCAGCCGGATTGGCCTCCGTGAGCGCGTCCAACGGCACGGCGAAGTGCTTGCTCAGGCCAAACAAGGTCTCCCCCTTTTCCACCGTGTGCACAAGGTACTTCTCCCCGTTCACCGTGCGGACCTCCTGGGCTTCGGCGGCGAGGCCGATGCACGCGGCAAGTAGGAAGAAGAACCACTTTCGCATCATTCCCATTCGATGGTGGCTGGTGGTTTGCTGCTGATGTCGTACACCACGCGGTTGACGCCCTTGACCTGGTTGATGATGTTGTTCGAGATCCGTGCCAAAAATTCGTAGGGCAGGTGGCACCAGTCGGCCGTCATGCCGTCGGTGCTGCTTACGGCCCGCAGGGCTACGGCATTTTCGTAGGTGCGCTCATCGCCCATTACACCCACGCTACGCACGGGCAGCAGGATGGCCCCAGCCTGCCACACCTGGTCGTAAAGCCCGGCCTCGCGCAAGCCTTGGATGTAGATATGGTCCACCTCTTGGAGCAGGGCCACCTTGGCTGCGGTGATCTCGCCGAGGATACGGATGGCTAAGCCCGGACCGGGGAACGGGTGGCGGCCCAGGATGGCGGGATCCAGCCCAAGGGACTTGCCCACGCGGCGCACTTCATCCTTGAAGAGCGAGCGAAGGGGCTCCACCACCTTCAGGTTCATGCGCGCGGGCAGGCCGCCCACGTTGTGGTGGCTTTTGATGGTGACGCTGGGCCCGTGTACGCTCACGCTCTCGATCACGTCCGGGTAGATGGTGCCCTGTGCGAGCCACTTGATGTTGGTGATGCGCTTGGCCTCGGCATCGAACACTTCAATGAAGGTACGGCCAATGGCCTTGCGCTTGGCTTCGGGATCCTCCAGGCCCTTCAGCGCGGCAAGGAAGCGTTCGCGCGCATCCACGCCGGTGATGTTGAGGCCCATGGTGCGGTAGCTCTCCAGCACTTGGGCAAACTCATTCTTGCGGAGCAGGGCGTTGTCCACGAAGATGCAATGGAGCTTGTCACCGATGGCTTTCTGCAGCAGCAACGCCGCCACGGAGCTGTCCACGCCACCGCTGAGGGCCAGCACCACATGGTCATCGCCGAGCTGCTGGCGCAACGCTTCCACGGTTTCCTCCACGAAGGCCTTGGGCGTGTGGTCCGCAGGGCAGCCACAGATGCCGATGACAAAATTTCGCAGCAACTTCAGGCCGTCGTTGGAATGGAAGACTTCCGGGTGGAACTGGACGCCAAAAGTTTGCTCGCCCTTGAACTGGAAAGCGGCCACGGGCACGGCATGCGTGCCGGCAAGGATCACCATGCGGTCCGCCGCTTGGAGGATGCTGTCGCCGTGGCTCATCCACACCTGCGATCCGGGGTGGATGTCCGCGAACAGGGGCTCCTGCACGAATATGTTGTCCAGCAGGGCACGGCCATATTCACGCACTTCACTGCGCACCACCTGGCCACCGGCGCGTTTGGCCAGCAATTGTGCGCCGTAGCACACGCCCAGCACGGGCACCTTGCCCTGGAAGCCGCTGATGTCGGTGTCCGGGGCACCGGGATCGAACACGGAGGCAGGGCTGCCGCTGAGGATCACGCCTTTCACGGTAGGATCCCCGGCAAAGCGGCCGGCGGCGCTGAACGGATGGATCTCGCAATAAACGTCCAGTTCGCGCACCCGGCGGGCCAGGAGCTGGGTGTACTGTGAACCGTGGTCGAGGATGAGGATCTTGGATTGCAAAGGGCTCGGAATTAAGTGGCCGCAAAGGTATTCCCCATGGGAAATGCACGCATCAGCCTGCGGCCACATTGCGCTCCACGTAGGCAATGATCTCCCCGGCGATGTCCCTGCCCGTGGCCTGCTCGATGCCCTCCAGGCCCGGTGAGGCGTTCACTTCCAGCACCAGCGGTCCGCGGCTGCTTTGGATCATGTCCACCCCGGCCACGCGCAGGCCCAGGGCGCGCGCGGCATGCACGGCCATTTCCTGCTCCTCGGGCGAGAGGTCGATCAACTCGGCTTTGCCACCGCGATGCAGGTTGCTTCGGAACTCCCCTTCCTTTCCGCGGCGGCGCATGGCCCCCACGATGGTGCCGTCCACCACGAAGGCGCGAATGTCCTCGCCCTTCGCTTCCTTGATGAATTCCTGCACGATCACCCGTGCCTTCAGCGTATTGAACGCCTCCACCACGGCCACGGCGGCTTTCTTGGATTCGGCCAGCACCACGCCCAGCCCTTGGGTGCCTTCCAACAGTTTGATGATGCACGGTGCACCGCCCACGTGTTCCACGGCCATGGCCACATCCTTGCTGTAGTTGGTAAAGACCGTGCGGGGCATGTCCACCCCGGCTTTGCTGAGGATCTGCAGGCTGCGCAGCTTGTCGCGGCTGCGCACCAGCGATTGGCTCTCCACCGTGGTGAAGACCTTCATGGCCTCGAACTGGCGCACCACAGCCGCACCGTAGAAGGTCACGCTCGCACCGATCCGCGGTATGATGGCGTCGACGTCTTCCAGCCGCTGGCCCTTGTACATTACATGGGGGTCCTTACGTGCGATCACCAGGTCGCATTGTACGTGGTCCACCACGCTGATATCATGGCCGCGTGCCCGGCCGGCTTCCACGATGCGGCGCGTGGAAAAGAGTTTTCCGCTGCGCGAAAGGACCAGGATGTTCATGCGGGAAAAGGAAGGAGTGCAAAAGTAACCGGGGGCGTACTTGTTGGCGACCATCAGCCCTACATCATACAGGGGTGCGGTCAACGGTTGCCGAGCAATTGCGCAGCAGTCGGCCGGCGAGCGCCCATGCCAACCAGGCGGCCGGCACTGCAGCCAGTACATCCACGGTCCAATGCACGTGCTGCGCCAGCACCAACACGGCCACCGTTGCTGCGCCCAACGCGGCAAGCCAACGGGCATGGCCGGCGGGCGCCATCAGGGCCAGGAGCACCAAGGTGGCCGTGTGGCCCGAGAAAAACAGGTCCTTGAGGAACGGGGTGCCGCCCGGATAGAAGAGCTGTGTTACCGGATCCACCAAGGGGATGATCGCCGGCGGCGGCTCCAACGCCACAAGCGCCATGGCCGCCATGCGCAAGCCCATCATCAGCAGGTAGGCGTACAGGCCGCGCAGCACCCTCCCGGGCCTGCCGGAAACAGCTGCCAGCACCAGCAGCAACACGCCGTAGAGCACCAGGAACGTGGCCATGGAAACCGGACGCGGTTCCCAAAAGCCCAACAGCGGCTCCGGTGGCAGTACGCCTTGGCGTTGCCCCACCCAGCCGAAGTAATGCGGCAGCGCCCACACCACGGCCACGCCCATGGCCAGGCCTGTGGCCAAGAAGCGTACAAAGCACGGAGCTGCCAAGGCCTGCCGCCAACGGGCGGTGAAGGAAAGGCCCACGGTCACCATCAGCGCCGAATGTAGCGGCCTCCGTGATGCCCGGGCCAAGGGCTATTTTGCCCCCTCTTTCAGCATGACCCTCCCTGAGCTGTTCGCCAAGCTGAAACAGCGACCGCTGTTCTGGCTCACCCTGTTGGCCTTGGTGCCCCGACTGCTCGCGGCTTTCTTCTCCGAGGGATACTTCGCACATGACGACCATTTCCTGATGATCGAAGCCGCCCAAAGCTGGGTGGACGGTTTCGATTACAACAACTGGCTGCCGTGGAACCAGTCCGGCACACCCACTCCCACCGGGCACATGATGTTGTACCCCGGGCTGCATTACGTGCTTTTCAAGCTGTGCAGCCTGATCGGCTTATCAGACCCCGAATGGAAGATGGTGCTGGTGCGCTTGCTGCACGCGCTATGGAGCCTGATCACTGTGCGCGTAGGCTACCGGATCGCCTTACGGCTATCCAACGCGGAAACGGCTTGGCGCTGCGGGCTGCTGCTGGCCTTGTTCTTCTTCATGCCCTTCCTCTCGGTGCGCAACCTGGTGGAAATGGTGGCCATCCCCCCGCTGATGCTGAGCGCCTGGTGGCTGGTGCGCCAGGCAGGTACACCGCCGCCCCGGGCGCTGCTCATGGCCGGGATGTTCGCCGGGCTGGCCGTGGACCTGCGTTTTCAAACGGTCTTCTTCGGGGCCGGCGCCGGGCTGGCCTTGCTGTTGCAGCGCAACCCGCGCGGCATGGTGCTGTTCGGCCTGGGCATGCTCGCACCCATCGCGCTGGTGCAGGGCGGCATCGACCTGCTGATCTGGGGGCGCCCCTTCGCAGAGCTCACGGAATATGTGCGCTACAACCTGGCCAACTCCACCACTTACTTCAACCAGCCCTGGTACAACTACCTGCTGGTGCTGGCCGGGGTGTTCATTCCGCCCTTCTCCCTGGCGGTGCTCTTCGGTTTCTTCAAGCGCCCCAAGCCTTTCGCCGTTTGGTTGGCGGTGCTCAGCTTCCTGTTTTTCCATTCGCTCTTCCCCAACAAGCAGGAGCGCTTCATCCTCTCCATCGTACCCTTGGTGCTAGTGTTGGGCTACACCGCCTGGGAGCAGTACCGGGAACAAAGCACTTGGTGGCATAAGCGGCCCCAGCTGTGGAAGGGCGTCATGGCGTGGACCTGGGCCTTGAACCTGCTGTTGCTGGTACCGCTCACCTTCAGCTCCAGCAAGCGCGAACGCGTGGAGGCCATGTTGATGTTGCGCAACCGGCCCGTACAAGGGGTGATCATCGAGGATACCGTGGAGGGCGACCCGCCGATGCTACCGCTGTTTTATCTGGGCAAATGGGACATCACCCAGCAGTTCCTCACGGACCCCGGCACCGACATCAGGGCATTCGCGGATCAGGTGGCCCCGGCCCCCCGGGCGAACATTGCCCTCTTTCTCGGCACGGAAGACCTGGCCTCGCGCGTGGGCCGCATGGAAGCGGCGTTGGGGCCCATGCAGCTGATCGGCCAAGCCAAGCCTGGCCTGCTGGACCGTACGATGCATTGGCTGAACCCGGTAAACCGCAACGTGACCATCACTATCTACGCCCTTTACCCGGGTCCGACCCGCCCATGACCGGAATTGCGGCGCTTCGGTAATTTCGCCGCCCCTTACCCCCACCATTTTGGAATCACTGTTCGACTTCTCGATCCTCCTCACCTCGCAGGGCTGGGTGCAGCTGCTTACGCTCACGGCCTTAGAGATCGTGCTGGGCATCGACAACATTGTGATGATCAGCATCCTCAGCGGCGAGCTGCCGCACGCGCACCAGGCCAAGGCACGCCGCCTCGGCCTGGCCTTCGCGTTGATCACGCGGATCATGTTGCTGTTCACCTTGAGCTGGATCATGCACTTGGTGCATCCGTTGTTCCACATTGGGTCGTTGCCCATTTCCGGCAAGGACCTGGTGCTGATCTCCGGCGGGCTGTTCCTGATCTGGAAGGCCAGCATCGAGATCTGGCACAAAGTGGAGTTCATCAAGGAGAAGGATGGCCATCACAAGACCGCCACTTCGGTGGCCATGGTCGTGTTCCAGATCGTGATGCTGGACATCGTCTTTTCGCTGGATTCGGTGATCACCGCCGTGGGAATGAGCAATGAACTGCTGATCATGGTGCTTGCCGTGGTGATCGCGGTGATCATCATGTTGATCGCCGCGGAGCTGATCAGCGACTTCGTAAACACGCATGGCACGGTGAAGGTGCTGGCCCTGGTGTTCCTGGCCATGGTGGGCGTGGTGCTGTTCCTGGACGGCTTCGGCCTTCACATCGACAAGAACTACCTGTATGCGGCCATGGGCTTCTGCACGTTGGTGGAACTGCTCAACCTGCGCATGAAGGCCAATGCCAAGCGCTTGGGCAAGGAGGAATAGGCATCCGGCCGCGTTCCTCGCATCGCACGCCCCACGCACTACTTGGCCGTGATCACAAAGGTGGTCCTCCGGTTCCGTGCCCTACCCTCCTCACTGTCGTTGGGGGCCACGGGTTTGGTCGGGCCGAACCCTTCACTGGAGAGCCTGGATGCTTGGACACCTCCAGCGGTGAGGTAGCGCACCACCTCACCGGCCCTGTCGCGGCTAAGGACCATGTTGCGATCCAGGTCGCCCACACTGTCGGTATGGCCCTGCACCTGGATACGCACCTTGGGGTTCTCCCGCAGGAAGGCGATCAGCTCGTCGAGGATGAAGCGGCTTGCGCCCGTGATCTCGGCACTATTGGTGGCGAAGCGGATGTCGTTCACCCGGTAATCGCGGCCCACTGCGATCTTCTCCAGCTTCATGTCCACCTGTGCCACGCCCCTCCGCACCGTATCCTCCATGCCAAAGGAGCGGCTGTCGAACACATGGTCCGGTTTCTTCACCGTAACAATGACATCCGACCCGGCTTTCAGGCGGAGCACGGCCGCATACTGGCCGTCCGCGGGATCCACTTTCAGCACTTCGGTTTTGCGCGTATCCATATACGTAATGGACACGGTGGCGTCAGCCACAGGCTCGCCGTCCTCGTTCTTTACATTGCCCTTCATAATGAGGATCTCCTGCGGGCGGGCGTCCTTGGGCAGTTCGAATCCGTAGATGTCCAATCCGCCGGCACCCTTGAAGCGGCTGCTGGCGAAGTAAGCGGTGCGGCCGTCCGCACTTACTACCAGGCCATGTTCATCCTGGGGCGTATTGATGGGGTTCCCCAAGTTCTTGGGTTCGGACCAGGAACCATCCTCGTTCAGGCGGCTGTAGAAGATGTCATAGCCCCCGATACCACGATGGCCTGCACCAACATCTTCCTCCCCCTTTTCGTTGCGCGGCGGCCTGGCGGCGAAATACAGGGTGTGGCTGTCGCTGTGCATGAAGGGCGCCTTTTCATCCCCGGCGGTGTTGACGGGAGCGGGCAAGGGCATGGCCTTCCCCCACTCCCCCTTGGCGTTACGCTGGCTGGTGTAGATATCCATGCCTTGGCCGCCGCGGCGCAAGGAGGCGAAGAAGAGCGTCTTTCCGTCGGCGCTCAGCGAGGGTTGGCTCTCCCACCCGTCGTCCGTGTTGATGTGGGGCCCCAGGTTTTGGAGCTCGCTCCAGCGAAACGCCTGGTGGCCTGTGCCGAAATCCACATAGGTGGTGTAATGTGTGCTGTAGATGTCGCAGTTCTTGTAATCGGAAGTCACCGGTTTGCACACGGTCACGAACAGTTCCTTGTTGTTGAGGCTGACGGTCACCCCGCCATAGCTGTCGCCGGTATTGAAGGGGGGCGGCAGGGCGGTGCCTTTGTCGAATTCGCCGGCCACCGAGCTTCTGCGCGCCTCGGTCAATTCCTCCACTTCGCGGGCAAAGCGATCGCCGAGGGCCTGGTGCTTGCTGATGCGGGTAAAGAAGATGAGCTCGTTGTCGGGTGAGAACATGGGCAGGTATTCATCCGCCGGTGTGCTCACGCCTTTGAGCACGGAGGGATTGAACGGCCGCTGGTCCTTGAAGAAATCCCTGTAGAACGCCAACTCGGGCATGAGCCGTTCCACTTCTTTGGCGCGTTGCTCATCCTCGGGATCGTGTTGGGCACCCTCGGCAGCCTGGAAGTCCATGAATTTCTGAAAAGCTTCTGATGCTTCGGGGAACCTTTCCTGTGCATAGTACATGCTGCCGAGCATGTAGTATGCCCGCCGGTAAATGGCGGGGCATTGCCGCAGGTAATCCTCCAGGTACTTGATGCTGGCATTGAAGCTTCCCGCGCCCGCCTTGGCGCGCTGGTACCCGCTCTCCCCGGTCAGGAACAGGCATTCCATGCATTCGGGCGCCTCCTCCAGCAAGGCTTTCAGCTTCTGGTGGCGCTCGCCGGGGTTCTTGGTGGCTTCCGCATCGCTCAACCGCTTGAGCAGTTTTTTGTCCGAAGGCTTATCGCAAGGCCCGGGATCCCCGTCCTGTGCCGCAGTGGCCAAAGAAGCCGCCGCCAGCATGATCATTCCCGCCCATCGTGCAACAACGTGCCCGGCGCGGCGCATCCTTTTGGTCATTGTGCCCAAACCTACTGTTCAACGCGCAACCTGCCCCGCGCGCGGGTTTTACTTCACCGTGGTATCCGTGGCCTCCGCCTTTTCGATCAACGCGTCACCGCGCTTGCGTGCTTGGTCCACCAATGCATCGGCGCGTTTGTCGGCCTCGCTGAGGAACTGCCGTTCCTTGTCGTCCGCAGCCTGCTTGGCCTTGTCCGCGGCCAGTTTGGCTGCGGCTTTGGCAATGGGGTTGTTGGCCTGGGCCACCAGGTCGTCAGCGGCTTTGTACGCCTGTGCCTTCACGTTGGCGGCTTCGCTGCGGGCCTTGGCCTTCACATCGTCCGCCTGCCTTTGCGCTTCCGCCACCAGCTTGGCCGCTTCCTCGCGCGCCCTGGCGATGGCGTCTTCCTTCGCCTTCCCGATCTGTTCGTTCAGCTGCTGCTTCACTTCCTCCTTCACCGTTTCCTTCAGGTCCTTGCCGCCCGCGAACACAGGCTTCACCACGGGCTTGTTCACCGTACCGGTGATCTTTGCCGTCAGGTCGATGTTGGCGGGCAATTGTGCGCTGGTGCCTATGGCTTTGTTCACTTGCCCAAGCAGGCCCATGACCAACTGCCCGGCATCGGGGCCGAACATGTCGCTGGGCACCTTGGTCTTCAGGGTGTAGTCGATGGCCTGGTCCTCGAAAGCCGTGCTGCCGCCCACGTTGGCGGTAAGCCGGTCGATCTTTACGTCGAAGGGCTTGGTGATCATCTTGCCGTCCTGGATGTCGTAGCTGAAATCCACATCCTGCACCTTGGCCGTGGCCAATTGGGGCATCTTCAGCACGTTGCTGAACTCCACAAGGGGCTTGAAATCCACCAGGGCGACATTCTTGGTCTTCAAGGTGCCATGGCCCTTGAGGCTGCCCATGATGGGGTCCATGCGGGCATCCAATCCGCCTTGGAGGGCGAGCGTGGTGGAGAGCTTGCCGGTGCAATTCTTGGCGATGGGGGCCATGTTGCGCACCATCTCCACCCCATCCACCAATTCCCTGATGTCCACATTGGCCACGTCCAGGTCCATGTCGAACAAGGGGCGTGCTGCATCCTGCGTGTTGTAGGTGCCATCCATGCCGATCCGGCCTTCGAAGATGTTGAAGGCCATTCCGCGCAGGTCCACACGTTGGTCATGCACGTGCAAGGCCCCCTTGGCATCGCTGAGGCGAAGGTTGTCATAGAGCACTTCCTTCACTGCGGCGGTGAGGGTGAAGTTGATGTGCTTGGGCACCTCGATCACGGACATGGGGGTGGTGTCGGCCGCGGTGGCCGGGGCGGCCGAAGTTGCGGGCGGACCCATGAGCTCATTCAGGTCGAAGCGGTTGCTCTTCACGTCGAAGGTGCCCGCCAAGGTGCTGTCCTTGAGCCACCATTGGAGGTAGTTGTCCAACCGGCCACTGGCTTGTACGTCGCTCTTGCCGAGGTTGCCGTTGAATTCGGCCAAGGCCAGGAACTTCGGGCTGAACTGGAAGATGAGCGATCGGATGGCCACCGGAAAGGGCAGGGAGTCGCTGCGGTAGTTCATGCCGCTGAGGGCGAGCTGGCCTTGCGCCTTGAACTTTTCGTAGCGCTGGGCTTCCACATCGCTCATGCGTCCCGCCATTTCCACATCGGCCTTCACCTTTCCCGTTAGTTCATCGCCCTTGGGCAAGGGCACCACCTTGTTCAGGTTGGCCAGGTCCAGATCGGCTTTTAAGGCTGCGTCCACATTGGGGTCGCTGATGGGCGTGGCTAAGTGCATGCGTGCTTCCACGGGGTTGCCGGCCAGGGTAACCGCGAAGCGGCGCAGGTCCACCACCATGCCATCTAGGTCTTTTCCCTGGGGGCTTTGGATGCTGGCATCCACGAAGATCTTTTCAGCGCTGGCCGGCAGGTCGGGGTACTTGAAGCGGCCATTGTCCACATTGATGTTGACCCCGAACCCGGGCATGGACTGCTCATTGTAGATGCCCTTGACGTAACCGCTGAACGCCGCCTTGCCGGACATGTCCACGCCTTTCATGTCGGCCGCGAACTCGGCAGGGATCAGGGACAGCAGCGCTCCGATGTCATTTTTCTTCATCGCCCAAGTGAGGTCCATGCTGATGTCGTCCGTGGGCATCGCCACCCAGCCGTCCAGGCCCAGTTCGAGCTGGTTCACCTTCACGCTGTTCTCCTTGAAGGTGAATTTCATGCGGGGCAGGTCCATTTCAATGTCGGCCTGCACGTCGGCTTTCACGTTACGCAGGTACTTCACCCCGTCGTATACCACGGTGGTGCTTTCCGAAGTGGTGCTGGTGCCCAGCGTGAAGAGGTCTTGCGTGAAATCTCCCTTTCCGGTGTGTTCCACCCGGTCCAGATCGAGGAACATCCCAAGGCTCTCGTCGTCGTAGATGATGTGCCCCTGGGTGATGCTGTACCGCTTCAGGGCGACATTGAAGCGGGTAGTGGACGTATCGGCAGGCAGTTCGGCCGCGGTGCTGTCCGGCAGGGTGATGTCCCAATTGGCACGGCCGTCCTTGAGGACCTTTACGTGGATCACCGGTTTTACCAAGGCCACGTCCTTCACTTTGATCTGGTCGCTGAAAAGGCTCATGATGCCGATGGTGACCCGCAGTTCGCCCACGTCGGCCAGGCAGATCCCCTCAAACGGGGCCTTGTTGCACACCTTGACGTTTTCCACGGACACGGAGGCGTTGGGGAAGCTGCGCAACAGGCTGATGTCCCATGCTCCCCAGTTCACGGTGGCATTGAGGGTTTTGTTCACCTGTTCCTTCACGGCCGCCTCGATCTTGTCCTTGTAGAGAACGGGGATGAGCACTGCGGCAGCCAAGAGCAATACGATCAATATCCCTGCTGCCAGCAGCAGCCGTTTGGTCCATTTGGCCATTTCTGGTTCCGGATTGGTGAACTGGAGTGGTTGGATCGGCGTGTCTGCACGAAGCATGCACGATCCTTTATGCCCGGCAAAGATCGTGCCCCGGAAGCATCTTCCGGCCTGCCTTGCGGCATCTATTTCAACCGATGCACCGGTGGCGGCCAGGCCCCGTTGGCGAATCCTCCGGAGGGATGGAAGGGCACCGGGCCTACTGCTCGGTATTCAACGTCCAGATGTACTCGGAAATGCTATGGCCGTTCTTAAAGTAGAACGTGCCCCACTTGGCGATCACCTTGCTGTACTCGTCGGCTTTGTTTCCCTGAACGACCACCCGCTTGATGATCACCTTGTTGCCTTCGGTGTAACTCTCCTCGGTAACCCCTTGCGGATATTGGGAGGCGAGGTCGTTGCGGGAATAGTCGTTAAAGGATCTTTTCTGGTTCGGTGCGATCGTTCCGAGCTGCTCATAGTTGGCCATCCCCCTGTTGGACGCGCCGGCCATGCGCTGCCTTTCCTGTGCCTCCTGGCGCTGCTTGGCAAGCTCCACCTCCTCCTGCCGCCCTTGGGCCAATGCATCCAGGTCGCCGATCCGTTGGGCCGCCCTGCTCTCCTGTTCGTCCAACTGCTCCTTGGCGGTTACGCTGCGGTCCCTCCCGGCTTGGGCCAGCTTTGCCTGAGCATCCAGCCACGATCGGCGTTCATCCAGCACGGTCTGCACCCCGGTATCGTGCATTTCGTTGAGCGAAATGGCGCGTTGCCGCTGGTCGGCCTGGTTGTTTTCCACGGCAGTGCGGGCTTCGCCGGTTTGCTGCACGCCCCGCTCAGCCCATTGGCTCCTGCGTTCCTGGAAGCTTCTGCGGAAGTTTTCAAGCTCTTCCTCGTTCCGCTTGCTCAGCGCATCGTCACCCCGGTACAGGCCCTGGCCGGTGCCGCGCAGATCCTCGTTGCCTTTTAGTGCAGCCTGGTGCCGGTCTTCCGCTTGGTTGGCATAAGTGCCTGCTTGTTCCTCCAATGCGGTTTTCTGCCGTTTGATCCGGAGGTATTTTTCCGCTTCCTCGCGTTCGCGTGCCTCACGCATGAACACCTCGGCCTCCTGCTCCTTGCGGTTGTCCATGCTTTGGTGACCGGAGTTTGCCGGTTTGGCTTCCGCCACGCGTTGTTCCGCGGTTTCCTTTTCCCGTCGCTGGCGTTCCTGCTCTTCAAGCAACTTGGCGATCTGTCCGATCTTCACTTCCGGGTATGTTTCGCCGGGCTTGATGTCGAGTGCCTGGGCATACAAGTCACGCGCACCGGTGTAATCCTTGTCGGCCATGGCGTTGTCCGCTTGCAGGATGGCACTGTTGTAGCGCTCATCCAGGGCGCGCTGTGCCTCGCGGGCTTGCCTGGCCTGCTCGAGCTCGGCTTGCTGTGCACTGTTCTTTTCCGCATCCTTTCGCAAGCGCTCCTCTTCGGCCAAGCGTGCTGCCTCCGCATCAGCGGCCGCCTTCCGGTCCGCCTCAAGCTGATCGGCCTCGGCCTTGTCCACGGCGGCCAATTGTTTCCTGGGGTACTTCTCCTTGGGTTTTATGGCCAAGGCTTCGTTGTACCCTTCGCGTGCCAAGTTCCACGCCTTGTTGCGCAAGGCTGCATCCGCCTTTAGGATGGCATCGTTGTACTGGGCCTCCAGCTCCTGTTCCGCGTTCAGTTTGCTGCGGCGCTCAGCTTCCAAGCGGGCTTGTTCCTCGGCATCTCGCGCAGCCTTGATGCTGTCCTCCTCGGCTTTGCGCCTGGCTTCCGCAGCCAAGCGTTCTTGTTCGGCCGTTTGCAAACTGTCCGCCTTGGCCCGGGCTGCCAGCAGTCCCTGTATCTCGGCCAAGCGGCTGGTGGGGTGCTTTTCCCCGGGCTTCACCTCCAAAGCGGACGTATAGCCATTGGCCGCGGCATCATAATTCTTGGCTTTGAAATCCTGGTCCGCCTGCGCGATGAACGCATTGTACTGCTTGTCCTGTTCGGCCTTTTCCCGCTCCAAGCGTTCCTTCTCCGCCTTTTCCTTGGCCGCTGAATCCAGTAAGCCTTCGATCGCGGCGATCTGGTCCTTCGGATACTGCTCATCGGGCTTCAGTTGCGAAGCGTCCTTGTAATCGTTCAGTGCATCGCTGTGCTTCTTCGCCTTGAAGTTTTTGTCCGCACCGGCGATCAGTGAGTTGTAGCGCGCATCCAGTTCCTCCTGCTTGCGTTTGGCAGCGGCGGCCTTGGCCATGTCGTCCACCAAGGCCCTGATCTCCGCAATGCGCTCCTTGGGCAGTGCCTCATCGGGCTTGATGCCGGAGGCCTGCTGGAATTGTGCGATGGCCTCTTCATACTTCTGCTTGGCGAACAGGCCCTCGGCTTGATCGACGGCGGCCCGGTACTTGGCATCGCGCTCGGCCGCCAAGCGGTCCTCTTCGGCCTTCCGGGCATTGTCGGCCAATGTTTTGGCGATGGCGGCCAGCTGGTCCGCTGGATATTTCTCCTTCGGCTTCAGGCCCAGGGCCTCGTTGTATTTGGCCTTGGCGGCATCATAGTTCTGCTGTGCCAGGGCCGCGTCGGCCGCCTCTACGGCGGCATTGTACTTCCCGTCAAGTTCCTTGGCCTTGCGTTCGTCCTCGGCCTTCTTGGCCATCTCATCGAGTTTTCGCGTGATGGCCGCCAATTGGTCCGTGGGATATTTCTCCTTGGGCTTGATGGCCAGCGCGTCATTGTAGTTCGTCCGGGCCTGGTCATAATCGGCGCTGCCGAACGCGGCATCCGCCGCTGCGATCGCTGCGTTGTACCGGTCGTTGAGCTCCTTGGCCTGGCGGTCGGCTTCGGCCTTGGCAGCCTGCTCGGCCAGCTTCTTTTCGATGGCCGCCAATTGGTCCGTAGGATATTTTTCCTTGGGCTTCATGCCCAACGCCGCGTTGTACTGTGTGCGGGCCTCTTCGTACGTGGCACTCTTGAAGGCCGCATCACCGGCCTTGATGGCCGCGTTGTACTGGTCGTCCAGCTCCTTGGCCAAGCGGTCGGCTTCGGCCTTCTTGGCCAGTTCATCCAGTTTGGATGCAATGGCGGCCAGCTGCTGCGGCGGGTATTTCTCATCGGGCTTCAGGCCGCCCGCTTCGGTGAACTTGGCCTTGGCTTCCTCATACTTGGCCGTCTTGAACGCGGCATCGCCCGCAGCCACGGCCGCATTGTACTTGTCGTTGAGCTCTTTCAGCTTCTTGTCGGCCTCGGCCTTGGCGGCCAGGTCCGCCATGAAGGCATCGCATTCCTTCACCCGCTGCTTGGGGTAGGCCTCCCCTTCCTTCACGCCCAGTGCCGCCGTGTATTTTGCCTTGGCGTCCTCGTAGCTTTTCTTGGTGAACAGGGCATCGGCCTCCTTGATCAGGTCGGCGTACTGCTTCTCCATCTGCTCGGCGCGCTCCAGTTCGCCCAGCTTGATCTTCGCATCGCTCAGCCGGGCCGTGGCGATGGGATCGCCCGCCTTCATGCCCAATGCATCGGTGAAGAACTGCACGGCTTTCTTGTAATCCTTGGCCGCCATGGCGGCGTTGCCTTGGTCCAGCAGCTTTTGGAAGGCCGCGTCGGCATTGGCCTCCATCTTCTTCTTCTGATCGTACTCGTTCTCCAGCCTCCGCAGCTCGGCGCGCATCTGCTCGGTGTATTGCAGGTCCCAGGCCAGCATGCCGGTGGAGGGGTCATACTTGGATTTGCCAATGGGCTGCTGAAGGATGGAATAGTCGATCCCGGGGATGTCCTGGAACAGGGTCATCTCCACGTTCATGGCCAAGCCGCCTTGGCGGTCCTCGTCGGGAATGCCCTTGGTGTTGATGGAGACGTTCTTGCCCACTATCCCGGGCTTGGAAAAAACGATCTTGTAGTCGTAGCCGTAGTCCAGGTTATACTCGTACTTGCCGTTGGCACTGGTGACCACCGAGTTGAGCACCGCACCGTCCTTGTACACGGTGACGGTGACGCCGTCCAGCTTCTTGGCGGTATTGTAGTCCTTCACGGTACCATACACGTACACGTTGTCGATCTGGGCCTGTAGGATGCCCGTGGCGATCAACAGCAAGCCGAAAAGAATGGTGCGCAAGAGGCGGGTGGTGATCTTGTCGGCCATACAGGTTTTCCTTGGCAGGGGCTTGGAAAAGATGCCGCAATTTAGGACATCTTTGGCGGCGCGGCCAAGATACCTGGCCCCGCACCTGTGGCGATGGCATCCATGAACAGTATTTGGGAGGAACGCTCCTTTGTGAAGAACCCCGACCTGGTGGTGGTGGGCGCCGGTATCACCGGGCTTTTCACCGCCCTGCATGCCCGCACCCAGGACCCGCACCGGCGGATCCTGGTGTTGGAACGCGGCCCGCACCCCAGCGGCGCCAGCGTAAAGAACGGTGGCTTTGCCTGCTTCGGCAGCCCTAGCCAGCTGATGTTCGACCTGGACAACGAAGGTGCGGACGTGGCATTGCGCCGGGTGGAGGAACGTTGGAAGGGCTTGGGCGAGCTGCGCAAAACACTGGGGGACGAAGCCATCGGCTACGAGCCCGTGGGCGGGTACGAGCTCTTCCGCGAGGGCTCCGAACTGCATCCCCGCGTGGCGGAAAGGCTTCCAGAGCTGAACCGCCTGCTGCACGGCATTTTCAGCCGCGATGTGTTCTCCTGGGCGGACGACCGCTTAAGCGGCTTGGGGCTGCATGCGGCCCATCTTTCCTGGAACGCACTGGAAGGGGCGGTGGACAGCGGCCGACTGATGCGCACCCTGCTGCATCGGGTGCAGGGATCCGGGGTGGACGTCCGGTTCAACACGGAAGTGGATGGCTGGCACGACCAAGCCAACGGCATGGAACTGCAGTTGCGAAGCGGCGGCGTGGTCAAGGCAGGCCAAGCCGTGATCGCCACCAATGGGTACGTCCGCAACTTGGTGCCTGGCAGCGACGTGGTGCCCGGCCGTGGGCAAATGCTGATCACCTCCCCCATCCCGGGGCTGAAGCTGAAGGGCACCTTCCACATGGCCGAGGGCTATTACTACATCCGCGATTATGATGGACGGGTGCTGTTAGGCGGTGCAAGGCACCTGGATTTCAGCGGTGAAACCACCATGGAGGACGGCACCACCGCCCTGATCCAGGACAACTTGGAGCAACTGCTGCGCGATACCATCATTCCGGGTGTTCCGTTCCACATTGAGCACCGATGGAGCGGGGTGATGGGCTTCCGTGAACACGGTGGTCCCACTGCGGTGGAGCACCTGTCACCGCACGTGGTGGTAGCCGCTGGATTGGGCGGCATTGGCGTGGCGGTGGGCATACGCGTTGCCAAGCGTGCCGCCGACCTGGTTGCATAACGGGGTGGTAACCAACGGGAAGGGGCGCTTCCGCGCCCCTTCCCGCCCAGTCCTTCCGTTTGCGTTCAGTGGACCTGCGGTGTGGCCTTCGCCTGTTGCTTTTGGATCAGCTCACGTACTTGGTCCTTCGTCTTGCCGAGTTTTTGTTGCAACCTTCCATAGAGCTCTTCCTCCTTGCCTTCCACATAGTTGAGGTCCTGGTCGGTGAGTTGCGTGAATTGTTGCTTCAGTTGGCCCTTCAGTTCATTCCAGTTTCCTTGGATCCTTTCGCTTGTCGTGTTCATTTGTTTATTGTTTTTGAGTTCATGCCTCATGGCTCATGCTTCATGCCAAGCGGGGCAGCCGGGGCATAAACCCCTGCACGGCGAGGCTTTGGCGCAATAGGCTGCAACACCCGGTGCGCATTAAAGCCCCGATCACCTGCCGTATCAGGCGGGTGTTCCCCATCACGGGCCGGCGTTTGCCACAACCACCGGTCCGCGCATCCAATTGGCGCCTCGCTACTTTTGGCCGATGCGTTGGTTGAATTTCACGTTTGCCTTGGCACTGCTGGGGGCGGCACCGATGGCCGCACAGCCCCTGCAGCACGGTTCGGGCTTTACCCGCGCCGACACCTTGCGGGGCAGCAACGGTCCGTTCCGGGCCTGGTGGGATGTGGGGCACTATGATGTCCGCGTGCGGCCCGACTTGGGAAACAAGGCCATCCAAGGAGAAACGATCATCACGATCACCACCCTTGCGGCAGGCCAGCGCATGCAGATCGACCTGCAACAACCCTTGGTGGTGGACAGCATCAAGGCCGAACTCGCCGCCGCCATGGATGAAACCGGCTGGGGCAGCGAAAACCTGCACTTCACCCGCGACGGCAACGTGGTGTGGGTGGACTTCCCCGGCCTGGTAGAGGCGGGAAGCACCTTCCCCGTTAAGGTTTTCTACCACGGCAAGCCGCACGAAGCCAGGAACCCGCCCTGGGACGGCGGGTGGACCTGGACGCGGACCGAAAGCGGCGAACCGTGGGCCACCGTGGCATGCCAAGGCTTAGGCGCCAGCGTATGGTATCCGTGCAAGGACTACCAAGGTGACGAGCCCGACAGCGCGGCATTGCACATCATCGTGCCGGAACACCTCAAGGGCATCGGCAACGGCCGGCTGCGCGGCACGAAAAAGAACGGCGACGGCACCACCACATGGAACTGGGCGGTGGAAAGCCCGATCAATGCCTATAACCTGGTGCCTTACATCGGGCCGTACACGTTCCTGGGCGAAGTATGCCCCGCAGAAAATGGCAAGCTCACCTTGGACTACTGGGTGCTGCGCGGGAACGAGGTAAAGGCACTGGACCATTTCCGGCAAGTGCCCGGGGTGATCCACTGCTTGGAGGAATGGTTCGGCCCCTACCCCTTCCCGGCAGACGGCTACAAACTGGTGGAAGCACCGCACTTGGGCATGGAGCACCAAAGCGCCATCGCCTACGGCAACCGGTTCCAGGACGGCTATGCCGGCACCGACCTCAGCGGCACCGGATGGGGATTGAAGTGGGATTTCATCATCGTGCATGAAAGCGCGCACGAATGGTTCGGCAACAACATCACCACCGCCGACATTGCCGACATGTGGGTGCATGAAGCCTTCGCGAACTACGCCGAGGCCCTGTACACCGAATGCCGCTTCGGCAAAGGGGCAGGCGAAGATTACGTGGTCGGGCTGCGCAAGAACATCCGCAATGACATTCCCGTGCAGGGGCCGTACGGGGTGAACAAGGAAGGAAGCACGGACATGTATTACAAAGGGTCGAACATGCTGCATACCATCCGGCACATCATGGCGGATGACAGCCTGTTCAAAGCGATGCTGCGCGAAATGAACCATCGCTTCCACCAGGCCGTCGTAACCGGTGCACAAGTGGAGCAATTCATCAGCGCATACAGCGGCATCGACCTCTCCCGGATCTTCGACCAGTACCTGCGCACCACGCATGTGCCCGAACTGCAATGGACGGTACACCGGGGCCAGTTGTACGTGCGCTTCGCCAACTGCGTGAATGGTCTCGTCATGCCGGTGGGCATTCTGGCGAACGGCGAGCAGCGCACAGTGCCGATCAGCGACCAGTGGAGCATACCCGCCCACGGGCTCCGCGCCCGTACCACCACCCTGCAGGCCGACCGCAATTGGTACATCACCACAAAACGCGTGGGGAAGGCTGCGCTGCGTGAAAGCCCTGCCCGGTAATACCAATTGGACTTTCAATTCCGGCCAAAGATGCGCAGCTATTTTTTCGTAGGGCGATCCGTGACGGGCGTTGCGTAGCGGTGCCTACTGAAGGCATGGCAAGGAGAAGCCATGCGGAAAAAGAGCAAGCAGATAGGCTGATATTGAAAGTCCAATTGGTATAAATGGCGCATCCCCCCAATTGGGGATGACCGCGGGATCCCCGGGCTCAACTAACTTGCTGGCACATGCGACAGGTTGTTTTGCCCTTGTTGTGCACGTATGCCCTGCTGGGCCATGCCCAGGTGGGCGAGAAATTGCGCTTCATGCTCAATGGCGACCCGAACGCGGTGCCCAACTACGACACCAATTACGTGTCCAGCTATCGGAGCAACCTCACGCTTTCCCTGCTGGTGAAATATGAATCAGTGGATGTGGACATTGAACAGGACACGGGCGACGATCTTTCCTTTTCGGCCAACAATGCCGAGCAATATGGCGTGGGCCTCAACTTCAAATGGCTCAGTGCCGAGGCCACCTTCAACATTCCGGCATTGGACGACCAAGATCCCGCCCTGGGCGAGAGCCGATCGCGGGGCTTCGGCCTGGGCTATACCGGGCGAAGACTGTGGGCACGGGGCTTTTGGAACCGGACCACCGGCTATTACCTGAACGACCCGCAGCGATGGACACCGGGATGGGAACCGGGTGACCAGCCGGTGACGCGCGGCGACATCTCCAGCAACAGTTACATGCTCTCGGTCAACTATGCCCTGGGCAGGAAGAAGCGCTTCAGCCAAAATGCCGCCTTGTTCCAGGTGGAACGCCAGAAGAAAAGCGCAGGCACCTTCGTACTTGGATTCTCGGGCTGGCGTTCCGTGGTTTCCGCAGACAGTTCCATCCTCAGCCCAGCCTTGGTGGACACCTTCCAATTGGCCTCCGGGTTCAACGCGCTGGAACGCACCATGCTGGGCGTCACCATCGGCTATACGCACACGTTCACCTTTTGGCAAAAGGGATTCCTCCATGCGGCCTTGTTGCCGGGCCTGGGCTATGTACAACAGGTGATCAACGTGCCAGGGCCGGAAAAGCCCCAAGGGGCCGGCATCGGCGCAGTGACGGAACTGAAGATCGGCGCCGGGTACAACGGCGACCGGTGGTACGCGGCGCTCACCTTCGCCTACTACTACAGCACCACGGCCATTGCCGAACATCTCAACTTAGCCACCAACTACGGCTTCGGCCGGTTCGCCTTGGGCATCCGCTTAGGCGACCCGGGGATCAAGGCCTTGCAAAAGGTGGGATTGTAATGGCGGAGGCCTCCCATGGCGCCCGCCGCCCGTGCCATGTAAATTTGCACTGCCGGCAGCAGGCCCGGCCTACGACATGACCAATAGCGACCAGCACAGGGTGCAGCTCAGCGCAAACCAGAAGGCCAAGCGGATCAATGCCGACCCGGACATCTACGGCACCTTCGCGGAGATCGGCGTGGGGCAGGAAACGGTAAGGCACTTCTTCCGTGCGGGCGGGGCCTCCCAAACCATTGCGAAGGCCATGAGCGCCTATGACAAGGACTTCAGCAATGCCATCTACGGCGCCGAACCGGGCAACCGCTTCGTTTGCGAAAGCCGCCTGCGCAACATGATCCGCCATGAATACGGCCTGATCGTGGAACGGCTTGACCGCAAGGACCACCCCTCCAAGCGCTTCTTCAGCTTCGCCAACACCGTGGCCAGCAGCAATTACGAACGGCCCCACAGCGGGCATGGCTGGCTGGGCGTGCGTTTCCAAACCGCACATGACCGGCCCACCAACGACGTCATCATCCACATCCGCCTGCACGACCCGGACATCAACCTGCAGCAGGAAAGCATCGGCATCCTTGGCGTCAACCTGATCTACGCCTGCTGTTTCCACTACGACGATCCGGACCAGATGATGACCACCCTGTACGACAACGTGAGCCGGCACGTGGTGGAGATCGACATGATCCAAATGAACGGGCCCGACTTCAGCCAAGTGGACAACCGGCTGCTGAGCCTGCAGTTAGTGAAGCGCGGCTACACCGATGCGGTGATCTTCGGGCCCGACGGCCAAAACCTCCAGGCCACCGAGGTGCTCTACAAGAAGAACATCCTCGCCATCCGGGGAAGCTTCCGCCCGGTGACCAAGGTGAACATCGATATGATCATGAACGGCTACAACATGTTCATCAAGGAACAGCGTGTGGACCGCATGAACCTCCAAGTGCTTTTCGAGATCACCCTGAACAACCTGCAGGCCGACAGCGGAGCCGTGGACGAAAAGGATTTCATCGACAGGGCGGACATCCTGTGTTCCCTGGGCCAAACCGTGTTGATCAGCAACTACCAGGAATACTATAAACTGGTGGAGTACTTCAGCCGCTACACCAAGGCTCGCATGGGCTTGATCATGGGCGTGAGCAACCTGATCGAGGTGTTCAATGAAAAGTACTACCGCAACCTCAACGGCGGCATGCTGGAAGCTTTCGGCATCCTCTTCACCCGCGACCTGAAGATGTACGTGTACCCCAGCAAGCCCAGTGACGAGGAACCGCTGATGACCCTGGACAACATGCCCATCCACCCGCGGCTGAGGCCACTGTACGACTACCTGATCAGCAATAAGCGCATGGTGGACATCGAAACCTTCGACCCCCAGGTGCTGCACATCTTCAGCAAGGCCGTACTGCACATGATCCGCGAAGGGAAGCCCGGCTGGGAATCCCTGGTGCCTCCCTACGTGGACAACATGATCAAGGACAACCAGTTGTTTGGATACGATCCGCACCAGGGGCGCACCAAGGCTGGAAAAGCCCGGGTAAGCAAGGTGTGACCATGCCGGTGAACAGGGCCGTGCCGCACTACCCGCCGGCCCTTGGACGGCCTTGGCGGAACATCACCACCACCACAGCGGCAGCCAGGGCGCATGCGAACAGGAACCAAGGCCAGGAAAAATGCGAGGGCACGTAACCGGCCAAGGCAGGCATGGCCGTAGCCCCCATGATGCGCGCGGGTGCGGCCGCCAGCAAGTGATCCACCGGGCCGGCCATGAAGGTGTACAGGATAATGGCACCGGCCACCGAGAGCATGGCCCACTGCCAACGCGAAGGCCCGAAGCCGGCCACCCTGCTGCGGCCCCGGAGGATGGCCGCGGCCAACGCCATCAAGCCCACTGAAACCATGCAGGGTGCCAGTACCGGCCCCACCCAAACCGTGGGCAGCAGGAAAAGCACATCCCATGTCAGCAGGCTGGACGGCCACCCCAACAAGAATTTGAGAAAGGCGTAGTACGCCAGGTCCCACACGGCAAACGTCCAGCAGAACCAGGCAAAACGTTCCATGCGCCTGGGCGTTAACAACGCACCCGGCGCCATCAACATCACCAAGGTCGCCAGCTCGCGCAAAAGCTCGGTGAGCACCAATTGGCCGTCCAATGGTTGAAGCGGAAAACTGAACCCGCCCGGATACGCTAAGGCGCGCAGATAGACCACCACCGCAGCTTCCAGAAAGCCCATGGCCACCGCAAAGGCCGATACCCAGGGCAAAGCTGCCGCCCACGGCCTGCCGGGAACTTCCGGGGCGGGTCC
The DNA here is from genome assembly GCA_023957375.1 of Flavobacteriales bacterium. Taxonomy (GTDB): domain Bacteria; phylum Bacteroidota; class Bacteroidia; order Flavobacteriales_F; family PHOS-HE28; genus PHOS-HE28. Next base: position 1,157,537 of record JAMLHB010000001.1, read on the forward strand.
TGCCTGTTCCCGATGCCTTTCCGGCACCATGATGGATGTTCAGGAAACGTGCACCACCCAACCGTACTTGTCCGGGGTGCGCCCCTTGCGGATGTCGTCCAGCATCCGGCCCAACCGGTGCACCTCGCTGTCCGCGCCCAGGTCGGGCAGTTCCAGGTCTTCGCCTTTGTAGGCGATCACCTTGATGGGGGCGATGGTGGCGGCGGTGCCCGCACCGAATGCCGCGGAAACCTTTCCGTTGCGCAACCCGGCAACCACTTCATCCACCGTCACTTTCCGCTCGGCCACGGGCATGCCCTTGTCCTTGGCGATGGTGAGGATGCTGTCCCGGGTGATGCCCGGCAAAATGGTACCGTCCAAGCTGGGCGTGGTGAGCACCCCGTCGATGATGAAGAAGACGTTCATGGTGCCACTTTCCTCAATGTACTTGTGCTCCATGGCATCGGTCCACAGTTGCTGGTGGTAGCCTTCATCCTGGCCCATCTTGGAGGGATAGAGCCCTCCTGCATAGTTGCCCCCGCATTTCACTTCCCCGGTGCCACCAGGGAAGGCACGGCTGTATTCCAGCTCGAGCTTCACCCGCAACGGCTCTTGGTAATAGGCGCGCACCGGGCTGATGAAGATCATGAACCGGTAGCCCTCGCTGGGCTTTACGCCGATGTACTCATCGCTGGCGAACATGAACGGCCTGATGTACAGCGAACCGTCTTCGCCGCTGGGAAGCCAGCCGCCATCCATGCGCACCAGCTCCTTCAGGCCGTGCAGAAAAGCGTCCTCCGGCAACGCCGGCATGCACATGCGCTTGGCGCTCCGGTTCATCCGCGCGATGTTGGCCTGCGGCCGGAAGAGGCTCACGTCGCCTTGCTGGCTGCGGTAAGCCTTCATGCCTTCGAATATGGTTTGCGCATAATGCAGCACCAGCGTGGCCGGGCTGAGCTCCAAGTCCTGGAACGGCATGATGCGCGGGCGCTGCCAGGTGCCGTCCGCAAAATCCCATACGAGCATGTGGTCCGTGAACACACGTCCGAACTTCGGGTTGGCCAAGTCTGTTTCCGGCAGACGTGATTGCTTCACCCGTTGAATATCGATCTCTGTTGCAGTACTGATCATGGCCATGCGGTTTGTGCCAAAGGTAAACCCTTCGGCGGGCATAGCCCGGGTGAAAGACCCGTATCCTTGTGGGCCGATGCCGCGAGATATCCATGCCGTGCTCCGCGGGACGTGGGGGTACGAGCATTTCCGCCCCATGCAGGAGGAGGTGGTGCGCTCCGTAATGGAGGGGCGCGACACCCTGGCGCTGCTGCCCACCGGCGGCGGAAAGAGCCTCTGCTTCCAAGTGCCCGCACTGGCCATGGGCAAGCTGTGCATCGTGGTATCGCCATTGATCGCGCTGATGAAGGACCAGGTGGCGCGCCTGCGCACACTGGGCGTGCGCGCCGTGGCGGTCACCAGCGCCATGGCACCGGTGGAGATCGACAATGCGTTGGAGAGCGCCGCCATGGGCAAGCTCGACTTCCTGTACCTCTCACCCGAACGGATCGGATCGGAACTCTTCAAGGCCCGGCTGCCGCGCATGCCCTTGGGCTTGATCGCCGTGGACGAGGCGCACTGCATCAGCCAGTGGGGCTACGACTTCAGGCCGGCGTACCTGTTGATCGGCGCCTTGCGCGAAACACATCCCCAAGTGCCCGTATTGGCGCTCACCGCATCGGCCACGCCGGAGGTGGCGAAGGACATCATGGAGCGGCTGGCCTTCCGGGCACCCAACTTGCTCCATGGTTCGTTCCGCCGGCCCGAACTGATCTTCTGGACAAGCCGCGGCGAGGACAAATTGGGCCGCCTGCTGCGCATCGCCGCGAACGTGCCCGGTACCGGGATCGTGTACCTGCGCGACCGGCGCGGAACCGTGCGCACGGCCCAGTTCCTGCAGCAGCACGGTATACGTGCGGCAGCCTACCATGCCGGCCTGAGCTTCGGGGAGCGCGACCGCGTACAGCAGGAATGGGCCTCGGGGAACGTGCGCTACGTGGCCGCCACCAACGCCTTCGGCATGGGCATCGACAAGGCCGACGTGCGGTGCGTGGTGCACCTGGAACCGCCACCCGACATGGAGAGCTACTACCAGGAAGCAGGCCGGGCCGGGCGCGACGGCCAGCTGGCCTTTGCCTTCCTGCTGGCACACTCCTCCGACGAAGGCAAACTGCGCGAGCGGCTCGAGGCCTCCTTTCCTTCACTTGCCGAGGTGCGCAGGGTGTACCAAGCGCTTGCCGACATGCACCGCATCGCACTGGGCGCCGGACAGTACGAGGCCTATGACCTCGATCTGCCGAAATTGGCCCAACGCACCGCCCTGCCGGCAGGCAAGGTGCACAGCGCCCTGAAAACACTTGAGCTCAACGGCGACCTCGCCCTGTCCGACGGTGCACACAACCCTACCCGCGTGATGATCCGTGCATCCGGCGACACCATCCACCGCATGCGCGTGGAGGACGCGCGAACAGGCCCGCTGTTGGAGGTGCTGCTACGCATGTACGGCGGTCTGTTCGAGGAGCCCGCCATCATCGACGAGGAACGCATCTCCCAACTCCTGGGCAAATCCGTGGAGCACGTACGCAGCCTGCTGCGCGAGATGGGACGCGACGGCCTGATCTTCCACCAACCGCGCAAAGACCTGCCCACCGCCACGCTGCTGATGCCGCGCCGCGATGCCGCCCAACTGGCCCTGGAGCCGCACGCCGTGCAACTGCGCATGGAACGGGCGCGCCATCGCCTGGAGGCGATGCTGGATTATGCCTTCCGTGAACGCGGCTGCCGCGAAGCCGCCGTGTTGCGCTACTTCGGCCAGCCCTCATTGGAGCGGTGCGGACGGTGCGACAATTGCCGGGCCATGGACAAGGCGGGCTTGGTGCAGGAGCCACCGCTGCGTTGGCGGTTGGACGAACGGGTCGGACCAGCAGGCGGAACAAACACATGAACAAAAAATTGGAACGGTCATTCTATGCACGCCCCGACGTAGTGGCCGTGTCGCGCGAGTTGTTGGGCAAGGTGCTGGTCACGCACGTCAACGGGGTGACCACCGCAGGCATCATTACCGAGACAGAGGCCTACATGGGTGCCGTGGACCGGGCCTCGCACGCCTACGGAGGAAAGGTGACGCCCCGCAACAAGATCATGTACGGCCAGGCAGGCCATGCCTACATTTATTTGTGCTACGGCATCCACCACCTCTTCAATGTGGTGACCAACGCCGAGGGCGTGGCGCACGCCGTGCTGGTCCGCGCCATCCATCCGGTGGAAGGCTTGGCCACCATGCTCAAACGGCGAAAAACGAAAACGCTTACCACTGGCGGCCCCGGCACGCTGACCCAAGCGCTCGGCATACGCACTTCACAGAACGGGGCCGACCTGCTCGGCAACCTGATCTGGATCGAAGAACGCCACATCGTTGTTCCGCAGGAAGCCATCATCACCGGACCGCGCATCGGCGTGGATTACGCCGGTGTGGATGCCCTGCTGCCCTACCGCTTTCATTTCAATCCACGCATACTTGCATGAACAACCGCATCCTGTTCATGGGCACGCCGCAGTTCGCGGTAGCCCCGCTCAATGCCCTGATCGGTGCCGGACTGGAGATCGCCGCAGTGGTAACCGCCCCCGACCGTCCGGCGGGCCGCGGACGCCAACTGCGCATGAGCGCCGTTAAGCAACGCGCACTGGAACTGGGATTACCCCTGCTGCAACCAAGCAACCTGAAGGACCAGGAGTTTCTCGCCCAACTGGACGCCCTGGATGCATCCTTATATATAGTGGTCGCATTCCGCATGCTTCCCCGTGAGGTTTGGCAAAAGCCGAAACGCGGCACCGTGAACCTCCATGCCTCACTGCTGCCCAACTACCGCGGTGCCGCCCCGATCAACTGGGCACTGATCAACGGGGAGGAGCGCACAGGCCTCACCACCTTTCTCATCAATGACCACATCGACACCGGGGACATCCTGCTGCGTGAAGTGATCCACATTGCCCCCGACGAAAACGCAGGCCAACTGCACGACCGCATGATGGCCATTGGTGCAGGGCTGTTGGTACGGACCGTGAAAGACCTCATGGACGGTACCGCGCAACCCCTGCGGCAAGATGCGTTCGTGGGCGATGACCGCAAGGAGGCACCCAAGCTCACACCGGCCAACTGCCGCATCAACTGGGCCGTGAATGCGGACCATGTGCACAACCTGGTACGCGGCCTTGCGCCTTCGCCTGGCGCTTGGACCACTTGGGCACAGGGCATCCATTCGGGGCAACAACTGAAGGTGCTCGCCACCAAGGTCGTATCCCGGCACCACCGCAGCCATCCCGGCACGGTGGAGTTTTCCAATGAGCGGATGCTCATCCATTGCGCCAGTGGCGCCGTGGAGGTGCTCGAACTGCAGTTGCAGGGAAAGCGCGCCATGAGCTGCGCAGATTTCCTCAACGGCTTGCGCGACCGCACGGCCGCAAGGGTGGAATAAGTGCATGCCCGAACCGTGTTGCACGTTTCATCGAAAGTGCTTGGCGGCTTCCCCTGAAACCCTTGCTATCAGTACAAAAGCGGGCGACTTATGAACAAACACCCCCATTTTTCAACATTTCCGGGGTGGTGCGTCGGAAACCCTTGCCAGCAGCGGCTTTGCCGATACATTTGTGCGTGTTCCTCAAAACAAACACCAAAAACCAAACGAACATGGGACTGAACAAAGCTGAACTGGTTGAATCAATCGCTGCTGAGGCAAAAATCTCCAAGGCTGACGCCAAGCGTGCTTTGGATGCTTTCGTGAGCAACACCACGAAGGCCCTGAAAAAGGGTGACCGCGTGGCCCTGGTGGGCTTCGGCACCTTCAGCGTAGCCAAGCGCGCCGCGCGCAAGGGACGCAACCCGCAAACCGGCAAGGAGATCAAGATTGCTGCCAAGAAGGTGGTGAAGTTCAAGGCCGGCGCCGACCTGGCCAAGAAGGTGAAGTGATCCCCCTTTCCACATTGAAAAGGTCCCCCATCAACGGGGGACCTTTTCTTTTGCACCACAGTCATCACTGCCATGCCCAACCCAGCCGAACGGTATGCCCAACTTTCCGCGTTCATCTCGGAGAACAAACAACAACTGTTCAACCGGATCGCACCGCAACGCACGCGGCATGTGACCGTGGTGCTGGAGGACATCTACCAACCACACAATGCCAGCGCCGTGGTGCGCACTGCCGACCTCACCGGCGTGCAGGACGTCCACATCATCGAGAACCGCAACAAGTACACCGTCAACCCCGACGTCACCTTGGGTTCATCGAAGTGGATCGACATGATCCGCTACCGCGATCGCGGCAAGGACAATGCATTGGATTGCATGCAGGCGCTGAAGGCAAAGGGCTATTGCATCGTGGCCACTTCGCCGCGTGCGGACCATGTGACGCCAGAGAACATTCCCCTGGACAAGCCGCTGGCTTTCTGCTTTGGCACCGAGCTCACCGGCTTGACCAGCACCATCCTGGACCAGGCGGAACTGTTCATGCGCATCCCCATGTATGGATTCACCGAGAGTTTCAACATCTCGGTCTCGGCGGCCATCACACTGTATACGGTGATGCAGCGGCTGCGCGCCAGTGAAGTGCCCTGGCGCTTGACGCAGGCGGAGCTCGACGAGCTCAAGCTTTCATGGGCGAGAAAAACCGTGCAGTCAGCACGGGAGATCGAGGGAAGACTGGATCGACCGAACGACGATCAAGCTCCATTGGCTTGAACCTGCATACCACTTAAGATGCAAGCATGCCGCCGGCATCATTGCACGATGCGTGCGTACCATGCGTCATGCATGCGGCCGCGCATCACGGCCCTTGTGCACGGCTGAGCAGTTCACGGACATGCGGCATTCCATCAAGCTGTGCATACAAAGTCATGCACCACATCCTTGCGCGCAGGGATGGTGACCACACACGCGCATCCTTCTCATCCGTGCTTCCAGCATCACCGCACACGCGGCAGGATGCCTGTTATTCGATCTTCCATGTGCTTGATGATGGCCGTGTTCAAGAACAAATGCACTGTTCAATTCACGCATCATCGTAGTTCGGATGCCGGTGTTTCAATAATGCACTGCACTGTTGTTGGGATCAATGCAGGACTTTCCCGCGTTCATCGCGCGGGACTTCAATGTGCGCTGATCCATCAGTATTGGCGCCACTTTCATCGCGGCATCGATCTGCGATCGATCAACATGAAGCATTGCTTTTGCATGGAACAACACCACGGTTCTTAACATGCCTTCGTGGAGAAATGGAACCTGTCGAGGAATGTTCGCGTACCAGCACGCGGATACATTTGGATCAAATCCTAAACACTCCAAATCATGGGTAAAGGTGATAAGAAGACGAAGAAAGGTAAGCGCACCGCCGGTAGCACTGGTAAGGCCCGTCCTGCCAAGCGCACGGTAGCCACCGCTAAGAAGGCCGCCGCCAAGAAGGCCGCGCCGAAGAAGAAGGCCGCGCCGAAGAAGAAGGCCGCTGCCAAGAAGGCTGCGCCGAAGAAGAAGGCTGCTGCCAAGAAGGCTGCGCCGAAGAAGAAGGCCGCTGCCAAGAAGAAGTAAGCACATCAGCGCTACAGAAGCAAAGACCCCCGAGCGATCGGGGGTCTTCTGCTTTATGGCCGTTGCATGCGTGCTTCACGGTTGCAGCCGCATGCGTTGCCAACTTCCATCCCCGAAGCGTTCGTATGCCAGGCGGTCGTGCAGACGGTTCGCCCGCCCTTGCCACAGTTCGATCCGCACCGGCCGAACCAGTACCCCGCCCCAATGCTCCGGGCGGGGAACGTCTGCTCCTTCAAAGCGTTCGCTCCATCGCAGGAATCTTTCTTCCATTGCCCCCCGATCGGCCACGCTGCGGCTCTGGTCACTGCTCCATGCACCGATCCTGCTTTCCCGCGGACGGGTGGCGAAATAGGCATCGCTTTCTGCGGCGGGCAAATGTTCAGCCTTCCCTTCCACACGAACCTGCCGCTCCAACCGGGGCCAAAAGAAGTTGAGCGCCACGCGCGGGTCGCGCTCCAAGTCCATGGCCTTGCGGCTGTTGTAATTGGTGTAGAACACGAACCCGCGTTCATCCACTTGGCGCAGCAACACCACCCGGCTGCTGATGCTCATGCTCCCCACGGTGGACACCACCATGGCGTTGGGATCGGCGATCCCTCCCTGCTCCGCTTCGTCCAGCCACTTCATGAAGAGGTGCAGCGGATCGCTGCCCGCCTCCGCTTCGCTCAACGACGACCTCTTATAGTCATCGTGTCCTTTGATGATGCGTTCTTCGCCCATGTGCCGTGTTCGGTTTGCGGCGAAGTTATCCTGCGCCATGATCCCGAGGAGCCAGGTACGGGCAACCGGCGGGCCCAACTCCCGATCGCATTCAGGGATGGTAGATTGAGTAGCGCCGGGTTGAACTACCTTGCCCCAACCATGTCACAAGATCCATTGGAACTGGACCCGCCCAATCCGATGCCGCCCGCGCCAGGAACCATCCTGGTGAGCGGCCCTTTCCTTCCTGACCCGTACTTCCACCGGTCGGTGGTGCTGCTGTGCATGCACGACGACGAAGGTTCCTTCGGCCTGGTGCTGAACCGCCCAACGGGCATGGGCGTTGCGGACCTGATGGAAGACATGCCCAAGCTCAGCTCACCCGTGGGCATCGGAGGCCCCGTGCAAGGCAGCAATCTCTTTTTTCTCCATACCCTGGGCAAACGGATCGAGGGCAGCTTGCCGGTGGTGGGCGACCTGTACTTGGGCGGCGATTATGGGCAGCTGCGCGACATGTTGTCCGCCGCACCCAAATTGGCGAAGCACGTGCGCTTCTTCGTAGGATACAGCGGATGGAACGGCGGTCAGTTGGGAAGCGAAGTGAAACAGCGTTCGTGGTTGATCCATCCGGCCACCAAGCAATTGGTGATGAACGGGCCGCCGGAGACGTTGTGGGGACGCGTGCTGCGTTCGATGGGCCCCCGCTACGCCCCGTTGGCCAACTTCCCCGAGGACCCCTCTTTGAACTAGCACAAATGCCCGGCACTGCCGAAGCGTCGGTCCGGTGTGCTGGTGCATTTGCCTGAGTTGGTCCGATGCCTGCATGTGATCGGGGCGGCAGGCACGACCGGATCACGTTGCCGCCGCGCTACGTCCGCACCTTCTCCACCAGCAGGTCCTGCAGGCGTAAGGCCATGCGGTGGCCATAACGCTTGGTGCGGTACGCGGCCACCCACTGCACGCCCAATGCGGCATTGGTGAAGAACAGCTCATCGGCCACCAGCAGATTCTGTGGGTTCAGTGAACTCTCATACACCTTGATGCGGTTCTCCAAGGCCAAATTGATCACCTGCATGCGCATGATCCCGCCGACGCACCCGTCGCTCAACGGAGGAGTGTACAACACCCCGTTGCTGACGATGAACATGTTGCCCGAGCTTCCTTCGATGATGTTTCCCCGGTCGTTCTGCACCAGACAGTCATCCAGGTGGTGATCGATGCACCAAAGGCTGGCCATTACATACAGCTGTGCGCCCAAGGTCTTGTGCACCGAAAGCACGTTCACTGCTTTGCGCATTCCAGGGTACAGGTCCACCACGCCCCCTCGTTCATTCAGGATGAAGGTTTCATGGGGCACAGGGAACAGTTCCAAGGCAAAGGCACCTGCATTGCCGGTCGGCCGGTAATACCCTTCCGCATCCCTGAACACGGTGAGCCGGCACCGTGCATGGGGCATCTTGCTGCGTTCAGCCAGTTCGCCGATCGCCCGCTGGAGCCCTTCGCGGTCCAACAGGGGCGGCATCTCTATGCGCAACACGCGCAAGCCCTCGGTCAACCGGGCCCAGTGGGCATCCAGGAAGCATGCGCGGCCGTCCACCACCCTGATCGTTTCGAAGAGTCCGTCACCATAATGGAAGGCGCGGTTGTTCAATCCTATTGCCGGCTGGCCCGCCGGAAGGATCTTGCCGTTCAGGTTCACATAGGCTTCCATGAGGTCATACCTTCTTTAATGAGCACCGGCAACAAGGTGGTGTTTGGCTCCACCAACACCCCCCGTATCCCGGCTGCTGCGGCGGCGTCCATGTCGCGTTGGCGGTCGCCCACCATCAGTGACCGGCCTGGATCGATGCCGAAACGGGCGATGGCCCGCTCAAAAAGCAGGCTTCCCGGCTTGCGGCACAAGCAGCGTCCTTGCGTGGGATGATGCGGGCAATAGTAGATCGCATCCAGGTCGGCACCCGCTTGGGCAAGACGTTCGGCGAGGGATGTGTGCAACCGCTCAACGTCCGCATGCGTGTATAGGCCCAGGCCGATCCCGCTTTGGTTGGTGACCACCACCACCAGCAGGCCCGCCGCATGTGCTGCGTTCACGGCATCGGCAACTCCGGGCAGCAGCTCGAAGTCCTCCATGCGCCAAGTGTGTGCACCCCGTTCGCGGTTGATCACCCCGTCCCGATCCAGGAAAAGCCCGCCCCGCCCCATGATCAAAGGCCCACCAGGTTGAAAAACCGCGGCACCGACCCCGGGGCCAATACCGCCGTAAAGGCAATACCGTACAGTGCCCCGAAATAATGCGCATCATGGGCGATACCGTCCCCTCCCCTCTTGCTCATGTACCACTCATAGGCCAAGTACAGCCCGCCGAAGATCCAAGCCGCCAGCGGAATGGGCAGGAAAATGAGCATCAGCTTGGTATCCGGATGCAGCAGGATGAAGGAGAACACCACGGCCGAGGTGGCACCGGAGGCGCCCACCGCACGATAGGCCGGATCGTGCCGGTGCTTGTAATACCCGGGGAGCGAGCTCAACACGATACCGCCCAGGTACAACACCAAATAAGGAAGCCAGGGCGAACTGCCGGTGATCTGCGCGTAAGCCTGCTCCACCGCAGTGCCAAACATCCACAGCACGTACATGTTCACCAGCAGGTGCAGCATGCCCCCATGCACGAACCCGTGGGTAATGAACCGGTACCAGTCGCGTTGTTCATGGATGATGAACGGTTGGAACAGCAAGCGTGAAAACAACGCCATATTGTTCAGTGCGGCCATTGAAACCACCACCGTAACGGCGATGATCACCAGGGTGATGGACATGGGCGAAAGATAGCCCCGCGCCCCGGTCGGCAAGCCCCGCCTGCCCCCCAATGTCCGACAAGCCCGTAACGAGCAGGCCCCCCAAGCGGGTGCTCGGAGGGCCGGAACCTGTAGGAGTAGCGCGAGAGTGACTTGAACACTCGACCTCAGGATTATGAATCCTGCGCTCTAACCAGCTGAGCTACCGCGCCAATTCGGGCGGCGAATATAGCGCGCCCCAGGATGTCGGTGGCGTAGCGGCCCACTTGCACGCCAAGTGTATCTTCTTATCTTTCCCCGCAACCCCAAAAAATTGTCCCGCCCATGGCGCATCAAGCAAAGAAATCCAAGAGCAAAGCAGCAAAAACAGGCAAGGGTGTGGCCAAGGGCAAGCCGAAGACGGCCAAGGCGATGCCTGTGCGAAAGGCAATGGACAACAAAGGGGCAGCCAAGGCCCCCGCAAGCACCAAGAAGGCCCAACCGGCCACGCCCAAGAAGCGGGCCACCGGCACGGCCAAGAAGTCTCCGGCGAAGAAAGCTACCGCGAAAAAGACGTTGATCAAGAAAACAGCGGCCAAAAACAAGGTGGCGAAGAAGGTCCCCGCGAACAAGGCCCCGTTCAAGAAAACTTCGCCCAAGAAGGTGGCTCTTGCCAAGGCACCAGTGGGCGGAAAGGCGGCAAAGAAGGTGGCGCCAACAAAGCCCCAAGTGAAGAAGGCACCGCTTAAGACACCGAACGCCACAAAAGCCCCGGTGCACAAACACCTGCAACGGCGATCTCCCGCCGGGAAGTCGGCCCATCAAGCGCCGGCCAAGGTGGTACCGGCACCGAAGCCCGCACCGCTTGCCCCGAAAGCCTTGAAGCAACGTTACCAGTTGGAGTTCTACCTCAATGCTTCACAGGCTTCCTTATATGAACTGATCAGCACTCCCAGCGGGTTCAGCGAGTGGTTCTGCGATGATGTGGACATGCACGAGAACAGGTACACCTTCAAATGGGGGGATGAGCAGGAACAGGCGGACTGCATCAGCCAGCGCTACGGGGAAAGCATCCGCTTCCGCTGGGTGGAAGACCTGGAGGAGGACCCCGCCGCCTATTTCGAGCTGCGGATACGGATCGACGGCATGACCAATGAAACCTGCCTAGTGGTGACCGACCATGCCTGGCCGCAGGACCTGATGGAGGAAAAAGCCCTTTGGGAAGCCCAGGTACAAACCCTGATCCGGGTGCTGGGCGCCTGACCTGGTGCAACGCCCCGTGCCCGGTTGTGCCCATGCCGGGCCCGGGGGCGATCTTTGCACACCGTGCATGAAACGTTTGCACCGCATGATCATCGGGGTCTACTGGGGCCCCTTGTTCGTTACCTTCCTCATCGTGCTCTTCCTCTTCAGCATGCAATGGCTGTGGAAATGGGTGGATGACTTAATGGGCAAGGGCCTGCCGTGGGACGTATTGGCCAAGTTGATCGCCTACGCCACCTCGGCCTTCGTTCCCGCGGTATTGCCTTTGGCCGTGCTGCTGAGCTCGATCATGACCATGGGCGGATTGGGCGAGCGCTCCGAACTGACCCCCATGCGCTCCGCAGGCCTGGGCCTGTTCCGCATTCTGTCACCTTTGGTGGTCTTCGTGCTTGGCCTGGCCCTGTTCTCCTTCTACTTCAGCAACAATGTCCTGCCGGTGGCCAACCTCAAGTTCCAAAGCCTGCTGTGGGACGTTACCCGCGCGAAGCCCGCGCTGAACCTGCGGCCCGGCGTGTTTTACAACGGCATAGACGGCTTTTCCATCCGGGTGGGCGGAAAGGATGATCGCACCGGCGAGCTCAGCGACGTGCTGATCTACGATCACCGCAAGCCGTTCCAGGCCAACCGCACCGTGCTGCGCGCCGAAAAAGGGACCATGGGCCGCAGCACCGACAACCGCTTTCTGGTGCTGGTCCTTGAACATGGCAGGACCTACGATGAACAGGGTGAGGGGCCCTCGCACTTGGCCGGCGGGCTGCCGCTGTTGCGCGGGAGCTTCCTGCGGCAGGAAATCCACATGGACCTCTCGGGCATGGGCATGAAACGCACCGACGAGGACCTGTTCAAAGACCACTACAAAATGCTCACCTTGGGCCAGCTGGCCTATGTGGAAGACAGCCTGCGGAAGCGGTTGCAAGAGCGGGCCGACGACCAGGAACGACAGATCAAGGAAGGGCTATTCCCCATGCGGGACAAGGGCCCCACCGGTACGCCGGGCCATGGCGGCGGCCTGTACGTTGATACCCCGGAAAAGGCCGCGCCTACCGCCTGGTACCCGATCGCTGCGGAGCAGGTGCGCCAAACCATCCAGGAACTGGACCGCATGGCCCTTGAGCAGGCGGACCGCAAAAGGCAGATCGCCAAATTCCAGGTGGAGTGGCACCGCAAACTGGTGCTGGCCGGGGCATGCATCGTGTTCTTCTTCATCGGGGCGCCATTGGGCGCCATCGTGCGCAAGGGTGGCATGGGCCTGCCCGCCATCATTGCCATCCTCTTCTTCCTGGTCTTCCACATCCTGAGCTATTCAACTGAACAGATGGTGAAGGCCGGTGATCTGCCCGCGTGGCCCGGCATGTGGATCAGTACCTTGGTCCTGCTCCCGATCGGCATGTTCATCACCTGGAAAGCCGCAACCGACAGCCCCTTGTTCGACCGCGATGCGTATGATCGCATCCGGGAGCGGATCCGCCCACGTTCCAAGCCCCGCCATGCGCATCCTGCAATTGTGCCATAAGCCGCCCTACCCGCCCATCGACGGCGGCACCAAGGCCATGCACAACATCACGCGCGGCCTGCTGGAAGCCGGCCACCAAGTGAAGGTGCTGTGCATCAGTACGGCCAAGCACCCCTTGAAGGTGGCGGCCATCCCCGCGGCGTACCGCAAGCAAACGGCCATTGAGGGGGTGTTCGTGGACACCGCCCTGAACGTCGTGGACGCCTTCACCGACCTGGTGACCGCCGACAATTACAACATCAGCCGGTTCTTTTCCCCGGACATGGACATTCGGCTGATCCAATTGCTCTCCCAGGAATCCTTTGACATCATCCATTTGGAGAGCTTGTTCGTCACCCCTTACATCCCCACCCTGCGCAGGTACTCCAAGGCCCCCATCGTGCTGCGCTCGCACAACATGGAGCATGCGATCCAGGAACGCATCGCCCAAGGGGAGCGCAACATCTTCAAGAAACCGTACCGCAAATACCTGGCGCGCCAGCTCAAGCAGTATGAGCAGGACGTGCTCGCGCTGGTTGACGGGGTGGCCGCCATTACCGCAGCGGACGCCGCGCAGATGGAACCGCACGGCAGCCCGTGCCCGATCACGGTGATCCCCTTCGGCGTGTGGCCCGGGGAATATGAATTCCCCGAGCCGGAAGGCCCGCCCATCTTCTTCCATTTGGGCAGCATGGATTGGCTGCCCAACGAGGAAGGCATCCGTTGGTTGTTGCGCCATGTGTGGCCCACTGTGCTGCAAAGCCATCCTGCGGCCAAGCTCCACCTGGCGGGCAACCGCATGCCGCGCGACATGATCCGCGCACGGCTGCCCGGCACCACCGTGGTGGGCCGCGTGCCGGATGCGGACCGCTACATCGCCAAGCGCCATGTGATGCTCGTGCCCCTGTTCAGCGCGGGAGGCATGCGCGTGAAGATCATTGAGGGCATGGCCATGGGCAAGTGCATCATCAGCACCACCATTGGGGCCGAGGGCATCAAGCACAAGCCCGGCCACAATATCCTGATCGCCGATACCGCAGCGGAATTCATCGCGCAAATGGAGTCCGTGCTGGACAACCCCGGGCTGGCCGGGCAGATCGGGCGGCGGTCCGCGCAATTGGTCAAACAGCAGCACAACAACGTCGAGATCATCAAGGACCTGCTCGCCTTTTATGCCTCCCTGAAGCGGAAATGAAGTTGCTCGTCGTGCTATCCCGGATGCCATACCCCTTGGAAAAAGGGGACAAGTTGCGCGCCTTCCATTTGGTCAAGCGCCTGTCCGAAAAGCATGAAGTATTCCTCTTCTGCCTCAGCGACCAGCGCGTAAAGGCCGATGACGAGGCACACCTCCGGGGGTACTTCAAGCACCTGCACGTGGTGTACATCCCCTGGTGGCGGTTACTGCTTCGCCTTTGCGCCGCGCCGTTCTCAAGGCTCCCCTTCCAGGTCAGCTATTTCCACCACGGCCATGCCCAGCGGCAACTGGACCGCGTAGTGGCCGAATTCCGCCCCGACCACGTGCTGTGCCAGCTGGTGCGCACCACCGAATACGTGAGGCATCATTACCAGTTGCCCAAAACGCTGGATTACATGGACACCCTGAGCAAGGGCATGGAACGCAGGGCGGAAACAGCGCCCTTCCCCTTCAGCGCGGTGCTGCAAGCCGAAACTCGCAGGTTGATCGGCTACGAGAACCTGATGTTCGACCTGTTCGACCACCAGGTGATCATCAGTGCCCAGGACCGCGACCTCCTGTACCACCCGGACCGCCACCAAGTGGTGGTGGTGCCCAACGGGGTGGACAACGAATACTTCGCACCCCAGCGGAAGGAAAAAACACATGACCTGCTCTTCACGGGCAACATGAACTATCCGCCCAACATCGACAGCGTACTGTTCCTGGTGCAGCGCGTGCTGCCCCTGGTGCAGGCCAAACGCCCCGGCACCACGCTGCTCATCGCGGGGGTGGACCCCGGCCAGCGGATCCTTCGGTTGGCAGCGGCCCACCCGGAGGTGACCGTAAGCGGCTGGATGAAGGACATCCGCCAGGCCTATGCCTCGGCACACGTCTTTGTGGCCCCGATGCAACTGGGCACCGGCCTGCAGAACAAGTTGCTCGAGGCCATGGCCATGGGCATGCCCTGCGTATCGTCGGACCTGGCCAACAATGCGGTGGGCGCCAGTCCGGGTACCTCGATCCTCATCGGCCATGAGCCCCAGGAATACGCCGACCATATCCTGCGCCTCTTGGAAAATCCCCAGGAAAGGGATGCCCTTGCACACCATGCCCTGCAATTCGTCCGCAGTTCCTTCAATTGGGAATCCGCTGCCAACCTGTTGGACGGCCTGATGTTCGGCCCTTCCCTACCGGCGGCGCAAACCGAAGGCCCAAACCATGCATCCGCAAGCATGGGCCCGGTGGCCCGGTAAGGCCGCCATGGAAAGGGCGGGGGCATTGGCGTAAATTTGCACGCGCCCCCAACGGGCGGCAGGAAAACATGGGCGACACGGAGTTTGACAGCATTGAAAGCGCCATCGCCGATATCCAGGCGGGAAAACTGGTGATCGTGGTGGACGATGAAGACCGCGAGAACGAAGGCGACTTCATCACGGCGGCGCGCAATGCCACCCCCGAGGTGGTCAACTTCATGGCCACCCATGGGCGCGGCCTCATTTGCGCCCCGCTCACCGAGGAGCGCTGCACCCAGTTGGGCCTCGACCTGATGGTGCACGATAACACGGCGCTGCACCAAACGCCCTTCACCGTAAGCGTGGACCTGCGCGGGCACGGCACCTCCACCGGCATCAGCGCCAGTGACCGCAGCAAGACCATCCTCTCCTTGATCGACCCGGCCACCACTCCCGCCGATCTGGGCCGGCCGGGCCACATCTTCCCCCTGAAGGCCCGCAATGGCGGCGTGCTGCGGCGCGCCGGGCATACCGAGGCCACCGTGGACCTGGCCCGATTGGCCGGACTGGAGCCTGCCGGGGTGCTGGTGGAGATCATGAACGCCGACGGCACCATGGCCCGCCTGCCGGAATTGCGCGAGGTGGCCCGCCGGTTCAACCTCAAGCTGATCACCATCGCCGACCTGGTGGCCTACCGCATGCGCACCGAGCGGTCGGTGGAACGCATCGTGGAGGTGAACATGCCCACCGACTACGGCGATTTCCACTTGGTGGCCTACCGGCAGAAGGACACCGGCGAAGAGCACCTGGCCTTGGTAAAGGGAACCTGGAAGCCGGAAGATGCCGTGCTGGTACGCATGCACAGCAGCTGCCTCACGGGCGATATTTTCGGGAGCCGCCGGTGCGATTGCGGCCCGCAGTTGCACGCCGCCATGGAAATGATCCAGCGCGAAGGCCGGGGCGTGGTGGTGTACATGCAGCAGGAGGGGCGCGGGATCGGCCTGGTGAACAAGTTGAAGGCGTACAAATTGCAGGAGCAGGGCGCGGACACGGTGGAGGCCAACTTGATGCTGGGCTTCTCCATGGATGCCCGCGACTACGGCGTGGGTGCGCAGATCCTGCACGACCTGGGCGTGCGCAAGATCCGCCTGCTGACCAACAACCCCAAGAAGCGCAGCGGCCTGATCGGTTATGGGCTGCAGATCACCGAGAACGTGCCCATCCAAATAGCGCCCAACGAGTACAACCACAAGTACCTGCTCACCAAGAAGCTGAAGATGGGCCACGAGCTGGACGTGTGAGGCGAAACCCGCGGGCAGGCCCCGTCAACCCCTGGTTCGTCAGGGCTTCTTCCGGCGGAACATCCGGCCCAATTTGTGGAAAAACTCCTTCCAGGTATTGAATTCCTGGCGATAGGCCAACCCCACCCCTTGGGTGGTGTGTGCCTGGTCCACCATGTTCAGGTTGCGGTCATTGCTTTGGCTGAACGCCTTGAAGCGGAGCCTGCCATCCTGGGTGATGCTGTATTCCGCGGAAAAATCGCCGATCAGCGAATTGGCTCCCTGGGCGGTGCCGCCGGTGCCGTAGGCTACGCCCACATTGGTGTTCAGCTGAAGGCGGTCGTTGAAGATGGCTGTACTGACGGCCACCTCCACTTCATCCTGCGAGATGGCATCACCGGTGCGCCAGTTCACCCCAAGATCGAGGTTGCTGCTGAACGAACTGAGCCAGTTGCTCACCTGGTTGCTCAGTAGTTCGGTGCCCGTGGCCGAGGTGGCCCCGCCCAGGCCGCCCCCCTGCGATGAAGCCGTGGCCGCATCACTGGGCAGGAAGCGGTTCAGCACGATCAGCGCGAACACCTGCTTGTTCAAGTCGTCCGTGGTGGCCAACGCACTGTTCACCTGGGTGCGCACGGCTTCGTCCACCGTGGGCAGTTTCACCTCGAAACCGATGTCGGGGTTCATCAGCTTCTGCGACAGGTGCATGTGCACTTCCACGGGGAAGCGTTTCTTGTAGGCCTCGGTGCGCAAGGCCGGGGGAATCACGTCGAACAGGCTGGTGCGCAACCGGTACACCGCGCCCACGTTGATGATGGCATCGAAGGGGTCCCCGTACCAGGTGATGTGGCCGCCGGGCTCCACGCCGAAGCGCTTGTTCACCAGGTTGCGCAAGGTGAACAGGTAGTCGCCGTCCACCAGTTCCACGTCGCCGTTCATGCTGAAATCACCGGAGGGCGTCACCGTCATCGCCAAGTTGCCGCTGCCCCTGCCCCGCATGATGTCGCCCACGGTGGGGTCGAAGATCAGCTCGAAACGGGCCTGCGGGGTGACCGCCACCTTCATGTCCAGCCTGATGCCGCTGAGGTCCACGTTTTCCTCATGCTGCCGGTCCGTACTGCCCAGTTCGGTGAAGTGCACGAACGGAATGCCTCCCACCTCTTGGCTGGCCCCCAAGGGGAAATGGATGTCGGTGCCCTCGCCGGTGGCGGCATCCACGTTGATCTCCAGGTTGTCCGTGTAGCCGCTGATGCCAAGCATCCCGGTAGCGTATGCCTTTCCGTAATACAGTTCGTTGTTGTTCGCGTCCGTGTCCAGCACCTTCAGCCCGGCCATGTCCATGTTCACGTCGAAGTTCCAATCCCTGAGGCCGTGATGGATGACCGTTCCGTTGGCAACGCCCCAATTGCCCTCGTCGTCCAACAGCTTCACCTGGTCGATGGCGAACATGTCGGGCAGGATGTTCACCCGGTGGGTGAAGTGGTAGGAGGTGTTCAGGTAGTCGATCCGCAAGCCCGCGTCCTCCAGGTCGGCATAGCCGTTGAGCTGCGGTTCATCCAGGCGGCCGGTAACGCTGACCTGGCCACTGACCTTGCCTTGGATGTTTCCGATGGAGGAGGGCAAATAGGGATCGATGAAGCGCAGGTCGAAGCGGTCCATGCTCAGGCGCAGGGCCAATTGCTGTTCCGCCCCGGGCTCAATGCGGCCGGTGAAGTCGAATGCGCGCAGATCGCCCCGCTGCAACGATCCGTTCACGTCGATGCTCTTCCCTTCTTCCCTGTAGGTTGCGGCAAAGCGAAGGTCGCCCACCTGGTGGTTTTCCACGGCCAGGCTGTCCACGCACAGATAGCTCAGCAGGTAGGGTTCGTTGTACAGGTTGAACAACCGGCCGTCGCCGCTGATCAGGCCGTGCACCACCGGGCCGTTGTACAATGGCTTGAGGTTTTCGCTGCGCACGTCCAACAATTCAAAGGACAGTGCTTGGGCCGGGTTGCGGCCGATGGTGCCGCCCAAGCCCACGAACTGGTCGCCGTTGTGCAGCACCAAGGTGTCCAGCACGATGGTGGTGCTGTCCACCTGGATGCGTGCGGTAAGGTCGTTGTGCCAGACGCCCTGGCCCAGGTCCACGCTGCTGGGTTCCAGCTCAATGCTGAAGGATGAAGGCCCCTGCACCAGGGCGTTGAGGTTGATGGTGCCCTGAACGCCCCCGCTGCTGCCGGCCCACTTGGCGGCGAGGCCCACCTCATCCTGGTAGGCCTTGCCGGTGATGTAAAGGCCACTGAGCGCAATGCTGTCCAAAGCCACCTGTCCGATCCCTTCGGCGCTGAAGGCCAGCAGGTCCATGGTTTTGCCCATGGTGAGGTGCAGCGAATCCGCACCAAACCCGCCAAAGGCGAATGCGGGCAGGCGGGCATCCAGCGCAAGATCGAAGTTGCGGCTGTCGAACCGCCCGGACACCCCGGCCCCGTCGCCCACTTTCATGCCCGGCAGCACTAGGTCCAACACCGGCTGGGGATGTTTCAGAACGGCCGTGAACGAAAAGTTCTGGGGCTTCTGGTCATATTCCACCTTGGCCGACAGCGAGGGGAAGACGCTGAACAGGGTGCTTTGCAATGCTTCGGGAAGATGGGTGGGCAGGAAGGGGCCCTGCACTTTCGCATCGGCCACGGTGCTCACCAGCTCCAGCACGGGCACGTTGCCGTCGTGACGCGCTTCCAAGGAAATGTCGCCCAGGTCCAGGTCCACGGTATCGTGGCAATAGCTTACCTGCCGCATGTGCAGCCAGCCCTGCAGGCTGTCAGGCGCCAGCAGGCCCTTGGCGTCCACCCTCATCTGCAGGTCGCTGTATCCCGCCCCCCCGATGAGGCCCAAGGCCCGCAGGTCCATGCGGTGCACATCGGCAACAAAATCCACCTCGGGCCACCGCCCGCGCAGGTCCGAAAGCCCGTTGAAATCAAGCAACAGCTTCGGGTCGTTGCAGTGTAGTTCGCCATTGAAGAGGTTCTTCTCCAGCTTGCCGTTCAGCGCGATGTTGCGGATGGTGTAGTGCTCCAGGCCCAGTTCGGGCACCTCCCCGTCAATCTCGGCTTCCAACGAGCCGGCATCCCGGCCGTGCACGGACACCTTTACGTCCATGGCGATCCTCCGCAAGGCCGGGCTGCCCAGCACCTGCCCCAGGTCGAACCCGCCCGTGGCCAACTTCCCCTTGAGGTCGAACATGCCCGAGGTGGTATCGCGCTCGTAGGAGATGTCGCTTTGCACGGTGCCCAGCGCCGTGGAGATCGTGCCATAGGTGGTGAAGGAATTCATGAACCCGGTGAAGTTCCCGGCGAACGTGATCGGGCCCGCCCGCTGCACTTCTGCCGGCACTTGCAAAGTCCCGCCCCGCTTGAACGGGGGCATGGGGAGCTGGCCCAGGTCCTTCGGGTCGGCCACCGCGCGTTCAGCATCCAACACGATGAAGGTGTTCGCGAAATCGGGCAGCCCGGTCATTTCCACATCCCCCTTGAAGTAGGACCTCCCGCCGGTCCGGAGGTCCATGTCCCGGCCTTTCAAGCTGTTCACCCGGCCATTCACTTGGCCGCTGAGTTCAATGACGTGATCCACCCCTTCGAGGTCCGGGGCGAATAGGGCCACATCGGCGAACTGCAACCGGGAACGGTGGAACCGGCCCTCCATGAACACTTTGGAGGTGAACTCACTGAAATCATCGTAATCCTTCGTCCGCAGGTCGATGTCGCCGCTGATGTTGCTCCCGGTGCTTCCCATGCGCTGCGGGCCGGTGACCAAGTGCAGGCCGGTGAACTTCACCCCGGCGGGTGATACACGGGCCTTTCCTTGCAGGGTGTCCACCACCAAGCCACTGTGGTCGGTGAGGCTCAACCCGGCAAAGGTGAACAGGATCGAATCCCCTGTCACCAGCAGGTCCCGTCCACTGATCTTCGCCGTGGCGATGTCTACGTGGGACAGGTCCACGCCGAAGGGGATCGGTGCGTAGTGGTCATCATGGAAGGAGAAGTGGAGTTCCCTGACATCCACCTGCCCGCACCGGACGGTCCATGGCGCGGAGGGCTCTTTCTGCGCCGTCGGCGCAGCAGACAGCTTGTTGAGCAGCTCCGTGAGGTTGCTGTGCGCTTCATCCGCCGCCCGGGCCAAGGCAAAGCGCGCACGGTGCAGCTCCACGCGGCGCACTTGTACCAGGTGCCTCTTGGCATGCACCCGCAAGCCCCGCACCCAGATCTCGTCGGCGGCGATCAGCGTATCGCCCTTGAGGTCCTCCACCAGCACGCCGTGCAACCTGTTGGGGCCGAAAAGCCTCAGTTCCACGCGCCCGATGCGGAACCGGGCTCCGGTATCCTCGCTGAGCATGGCGGCCAAGCGCTGAGCCAGCTCGGTTTGCACTACGGGCAGCAGCAAGGCCACCCCGGCGGCGCCCAGCAGCACACACAGCACCAGCACCACGCGGATCACGCGGCGGCTCGTGCGCCAGGGTCTGATCACCTTGTGTTTTTTACCGGCCATGCCACAGGCTTCCGCGCATATCAGCGATCTTCGTGCCTGATCGCGGCCAAATTAACCTTGCCCGTCCCCTCCTGTGCATCCGGTGATCCTCGGTATTGAAAGCTCTTGTGATGAGACCGCCGCCGCAGTCATGGCCGGCGGGCTGCTTCGCTCCAACGTGGTGGCCTCCCAAGAAGTGCACGCCAAGTGGGGCGGGGTGGTGCCCGAACTGGCCAGCCGCGCCCACCAGGAACACATTGTGCCCGTGGTGCGCGAAGCCTTGGATGCGGCCGGCATTGCCGTGAAGGACTTGGATGCCGTGGCCTTCACGCGAGGCCCCGGCCTGATCGGCGCCCTGTTGGTGGGGGCCTGCTTCGCGCGGTCCATGGCCCAGGCCCTGCGCGTCCCCCTGTTGGCCGTGGACCATGTGCAGGCGCACGTGATGGCCCATTTCATCCGCGATGGCGAAGACCGGCCAAGGCCCTCGTTCCCGTTCCTCAACCTCACCGTCAGCGGTGGCCACTCCCAATTGGTGCTCGTCCGCTCGCCGCTGGACATGCAGGTGGTGGGGCGCACCTTGGACGATGCCGCCGGCGAAGCCTTCGACAAGGGCGCCAAGGTGCTGGGCCTGCCCTACCCGGGCGGCCCCTTGGTGGACCGGAATGCCCGTTCGGGGGATGCCCTCCGCTTCGCCCTTCCAAAACCCGCCATCGAAGGACTGGACCTGAGCTTCAGCGGCATCAAGACCGCGTTCGTTGCCTTGGTGAACCGCGAGGAATTGCGCCAACCGGGCTTCAAGGAAACCGAACGCGCCGATCTGTGCGCCTCGCTTCAACATGCCATCATCGACCACCTGATGGCCAAACTGCGGCGCGCCATACGCGAACTGGGCGTGAACCAGGTGGGCATTGCCGGCGGCGTGGCTGCCAACAGCGGACTTCGCCTGCGTTTGGCCGAGCTGGGACGCCGGGAAGGAGTGGACGTGTTCGTGCCGCCCATGGCCTACTGCACCGACAATGCCGCCATGATCGCCATGGCCGGCCACCACCTGCTGGAAGCCGGGCAGTTCGCCCCCCTGGACGTGGTGCCCGTGCCCCGCACCCATTGACACCGGAACAGTGGACTAACTTTGCGCAGCATGACCAATGCACGCTCCCCACTTCTCCTGTCCGGCCTGCTATGCCTGTCGATGTCGGTCATGGCGCAGGATGCCCGGTTACTGGTGACCGAAGGGGACAGCCTGCTAGCGGCCGCCAGCCCGGCCAAGGCCATGGCCAAATTCAACGCGGCGGTGCAATTGTCGCCCTCCGCGGATACCTATGCCGCCCGCAGCAGCGGCTGGTACTACATGGGCAAGTACGACAAGTTCCTGGAAGACGTGCGCAATGCCTTGGACCGGGACAGCCTGAACGTGCGCGCCAACCACCTGCGTGCACTCCATGCACTGCGCACCAACGACAACCCGGCCGCCATCCACTTTGCCACCCAAGCCATCGAGGGTAGCGCCAACAAGGAGCAGCACCTGCGCGCCATGATCGTGCGCGGTGAGGCGGAAGCCGCGCTGGGCATGACGGACAAGGCCATTGCCGACCTCTCGGCCGGGCTGGAAGAATGCCGGCCCGAGGACACCGAGGCAATGAAGATGCTGGCCAGGCTGTTGGATGCGGCCAATGACCCGGCGGGAAGCCTGGCGATGCTGGAAAAGCTCTGTGAGATGGAACCGGGCGACATCGGCAACTGGAGCAACAGAGGATTTGAACTGATCCGCCTCGAACGCTTTCAGGAAGCCGTGGACGTGCTGGACCGCGCCCTGAAGCTGGACAAGGACGAACCCGTGGTGCTGAGCAACAAGGCCTACGCCGTGCTCAAGTTGGGACGACCGGACGAAGCCTTTACCTTGGTGAGCCACAGCCTGCGCTCGGACAAGGCCAATCCGTACGCCTTGCGTACCCGGGCCCTGATCTATTTACGCAAGGGTGAACGCGGGAAGGCGTGCGACGACCTTACCCTCGCCAAGGCCATGGGCGGCGCACCCGAAGTGGATGCCTTGGTGAAGGAGCATTGCGCCGGCCTGCCCACCAAACCGTAACTGCCACAACCACTGCGTGCACAAGCCCCTGCCAGCAAATTCGTAGTATTGGCACCCGATCAAAAAAATAACATGAACCTGCTTTGCCCCACCGACCTGAGCTTGGCGGCTGACATTGCCCTGAGCTATGCCGGACACATTGCTAAACATGCTTCCGGTGAGATCACCCTGTTCCATGCACTGGCCAAGAAAGAGGCGGCACCCGACGATACCGTCTTGGGCAAGGCCCATGAGGCGAACCTGGGGCAGTTGGCCACTGCAGGCGTGAAGGTGCACCAAGTGCTGCGGGCAGGTCCCTTCATGAAGGAGATCGCCGCCGAATCCGCCAAGGGCCACAGCTTGGTGGTGATGGGCACCCATGGTGTGCGCAGCCTGCGGCAGGAGATCCTGGGCTCCGACATGCTCCGGTTGGTACGCTCCGTGGCCGCTCCTTCGTTGGTGGTGCAAGCCTATTCGCCCCGCCAGGTGCGGATGAAGAAGATCCTGATGCCCGTGGCCGCACATGACGACATTTCGCCCCTGCTGACCACGGTTTGCACCTTGGCCAGATCTTGCGGCTCCGAAGTGGAGGTCTACCAGCAGCTGGTGGAGGGGCAATCCACCAGCAACCAGCTCCTGCTAAACAAGCAGCAGATGCTGCAGCGCCTGAAGAAGGAAGGCATTCCCTACAAGGAGGTGAATGAGCCGGTGGAGAAGTTCTACGAGGGCTTCGTGTTGCGCACCATCCGCTACGCGCGCAACAACAACGTGGATTGCATCGCCATCATGGCACAAGCCAGCGGCGAGCACAAGAAGATCGCTGACAAGGAAAAGCAGGAACTGCTCACCAACGAGCTGGGCGTGCCTGTGCTGTGCGCGGTGTAGGGCTGCGGCGCTACCCCCCGCTGAACTCCCCGGCCAGCATCTCCGCCTGCCGCAGCACCAGCTCCGTGGCCAGCTTCTGCATATCGGGAGGATAGCCGAAGTGCCGCAGTGTCCGCTTCACGATCACCTTCAGCTTCGCCTTCACGCTCTCCTTGATCGTCCAGTCGATACTGGCGTTCTGGCGCACGCGCTCGGTGAGGACCACGGCCAGTTCGCGGAGCTTCTCCTGTTGCATCAGCTCCTTGGCGCTGTCATTGTTCGCCACGGCGGTGTAGAAGGCGTACTCGTATTCGCTGAGACCCATATCGGCGGCCTGCTTGTCGCCGGCGGTGATCTCCTTGCTCACCTTGATCAGCTCCTCGATCACTTCGGCGGCGGTAAGGATCTTGTTGTGGTAGCGCTTGATGCTGTCCTCCAGCATGTCCATCAGTGATCGGCTCTGCACAATGTTGGTGCGGGCGCGGGCCTTGATCTCGTCGTTCAGCAGCTTCTTTAGCACCTCGATGGCCACGTTCTTGTGCGCCATGCCTTTCAGCTCCAGAAGGAACTCATCGCTGAGCACGGAGATGTCCGGCTTCTTGATGCCTGCCGCGTCGTAGACGTCAATGACCTTCTCGCTCACGAGCGCTTGATCGATGACCTGCCGGATGGTGGTCTCCAATTCCTCATCGGTGCGACCGCTGCCGGTGCTGTCGAACTTCACGAGGCGGGCTTTCACGGCTTGGAAGAAGCCGACCTCGTCCTTCACATCCATCGCCTGGTCGTGCGGGATGGCGATGGCGAAGGACTTGGACAGTGCAGTGACCTCGTTGATGTAACGGCGCTTGCCGTCCTCCAGACCCAGGATGTGCTCTTCGGCGCCGAGGATCATCGAGAGCTTCGTCGCCGTGTCCGCTCGGAAGTATTCCTCGTAGGGGAAGCCGCTGTACATGTTCGCCACCACCTCCAACTTCTCCAGCATCAGTGCCACGGCTTGTTCTTGCGCGATCGTTGGGTCGCCCTTACCGCCCGCATCGGAGTAGAACGAGAGCGCCTTCTTCAGGTCGGTTGCGATACCGAGGTAGTCCACCACCAGGCCGCCGGGCTTGTCCTGGAACACGCGGTTCACACGGGCGATGGCCTGCAGCAGGGCAGGGAAGAGCAGTGCGCCAAAGGCGAGGGGTAAGAGCTTTTTCATGGGTTTGGGGTTTGTGTTGGTCATCGAGTTTGGTTTGGATGAAAAAATTGCGGTTTGCTCAATTCCTGGAGTAGAGCAGATACCCTTCATTCCGATGGACGAGGTGAGGGAACCAACGTCCGCGTTCGGGGTACTTCTCCGCCTCGCTTCGGCGAATGAGCAAGTAGGTCACATCGTATGCTTGCAGCAGGCTGTCCATTTCAGGTGCAGGGGCCTCCAAGCCGGCGAACATTCCTGCTCTGGCCTGCTCGCGAGGCGCGGGGAGCACGTACGGATTCGCCATGGATGCGTTGGTGGCCACGGTCTTGCGGGCGGAGGCCATGAGGACCCGCATGGAGAGTTCGTCATCACAGAGCACCACGGCTTCCCAAGGAAGTTGGTCCCGCATGAAATAGCACATGTCCGTTGCACCGGTGTCGGCCATTCGCAACAGGCACCGTTGCCGGGTGAGGACCAGGTCGGGCCGGTTGGCATAGGCAGGATATGCAAAGGCGGTTTGAACAAGGATCAGGGCCCCGAGGGTGAAGGTGGTCCTGGTCGTGGTCACTTGCGCATCTTCCGTGCGCTGTGGATACTGCCATGCACGCTTCACGGAAACCACCACGATATGAGCGAAGCCGATCGCCAATGCCGCCTTCAGGTAGAAGTAGAAGTGGAAGGTCGGTACCGCTGTGGGCAGCTTGATGCCATAATGCACGCCCAGTGTGACGGCCATGTACCCGAAAAAGCCGAAGAACAGGCACAGGAGGACCCATGATCGCATCACCACCCGTGAAGCCTGCCCCTTGCCCCGGAACAGCCCCACCACCCCGATCACCGCTATCAGATTGAACAGTGAAGCGTTGTGGAAGAGGAACAATTCCCAATTGCGCAGGGAAAGGGGCGTATAGGTATAGGCCGTCGGAATGCGGTTCACCTGGTCCAAACCATAGTGCCCGACCACATACCAGGTAAGCGGTAACGTGATGATGATGAACGCGGCAGCCGAAGCGAGCACGCATTTGATATGTGCACGGACCCCTGCACGATCCCCTGTGCGCCATGCCGTGACCATCGCGAAGATCAGGTGGAACGCCACCGTGCCCACCAAGATCATGGCAGGTGCGGCATGTGCGAGGAACAGGACACCCGCACCGGCGCCCATCCCCATCCATACCGGCCAGGCCGAGTAA
Organism: Flavobacteriales bacterium; assembly: GCA_023957375.1. Classification (GTDB taxonomy): domain Bacteria; phylum Bacteroidota; class Bacteroidia; order Flavobacteriales_F; family PHOS-HE28; genus PHOS-HE28. Next base: position 1,183,860 of record JAMLHB010000001.1, read on the forward strand.
CGGAAGGAATGATGCAGCGCGATCACCAGAAGGTAGAACAAGCCCTGTGAGAACATCATCGGCAGGAGCCAGGGTGAGTAGGTGGCGATCGCCCAGCCCGGCTCCTGGCCAGGCAGCAGGAAGAGCAGCGCCCACAACGCCACGACGGCGACCAAGGGCTTGAACAACCGCCACACCATGAGAAAGAAGGCGATGGGGCCCAGCAGATTGAGGAAGGCCCCGGCCCGGGCCTGAAATACCTGAATGGAAACACCGGTGGCCTTCACGGCCAATGCCTCCATGGAGAATACGAGCGGAGTGAACCACATGACCTCATCGCGATACAAGGGATCCTCTCCGTAGTGTCCGTCCAGGATGCTCTGCGCGAACGAGGCGTCCCGGTCAAAGTCCACATAGGGTGGCCAGGTGAGGTCGCTGGTGGCCCGATGGCCGCCGGCGAACGCCAGGGCGATCAGGAATACGGCCAGAGCGGTGCAGATCAGGGATCGCCGGTCCCGTCCGGAGTTCCTCGCTTGGGCCGGGTGAAGGTTGGACCGCTTCATGGTTCCATGGTTTCAAGGGTGAATTCCTCCAGGTCATCTGTTCCGGGCTGGTTCCTCCAGAACAGCTTGGGGCCGGTCCATCCGAGGTATCCCCGGATGCGACGGTCCAGCTCCGGCACATCGGAGCGGACCCAGCCTTCGGCACGGTCCCATGTCCAGGTTCCCTCCAGGTCGAAGGCACCACCGGGCCCGCTGGTGCGTAGCCGGCCATCCGGGTGCAGTTCCACGGTGGCCGGTGCTTCCGTGTCCTGGAACAGGAGGGGCAGCTCCATTCGGTACGACCCCGCTACTTGTTCCCGGTCCAGCCGCGCGTGGGAGTGGTGGATCGCCAGCACGGCGAGCAGCACAAGGAGCACAAGCCCGCCAAGCTGGATGGCGATGATCTGCATTCGGGAGGATGTTGGCATGTTCATTTGGGTGGTCCGGTTCGTCAAAATGATCGGTCGGTGTTACGCTTCGGGCGTGCATGGCAACCCGTGATCGGGATCCAGGCGGCTTGCCTCACATGTTCCCATGGTCGTGCCCCGCAGGCATGGGGCCACCCTGCGGCGACATCATGCTGGGCGCACCGCTCAATTGCGCGGCGGCATCCACCATGAACGTGCCATGGACCACGATCTCCTCACCGGCCTTCAGGCCGGAGGTGATCACCACATCGTCACCCATTACGGTGCCCAGCACCACCTCGCGCAAGCGGAACTGCCCTTCGCCCACACGGACGTACACCACCGAGCGCGGGCCGGTCCAGAGCACGGCGGTGCGCGGGACCGCCAAGGCCCCGGCATCGCCATGCCGGGGCTTCGCCTGTACGGTTCCGATGGCGAACATGCCCGGTTTCAATGCGCCTTGCGGATCGGCCAGCTCCATCCGGGCACGGGCCACGCGCGTTGCGGGGTCCACCATGGGGTCGATGAAGTCGATGCGGCCCTTGAAGGTCTTGCCGGGCAGGGAACGCACGGTGAACCGGACGGTATCGCCCTTCCGAATGCGGCCAAGGTCGCTCTCATAAAGGTCGAACAGGGCCCAAAGCCGGCTCAGGTCGGCCACTTCGTACAGCACATCGCCGCGCTTCACGTAGTCCCCGAGGTCCGTTTTCTTTTCCACCACCACGCCGCTTACGTCCGCCAGGATCGCCACCACGCCGTTCGCTGTTCCCGCCCTGATGATCGCATCGATCTGCGCATCGCTCAGCTTCCAGTTGCGCAGCTTTCCGCGCGCCGCGGCGTACAGGTAAGGCTGCGCTTCGCGCACGCGGTGGGCTTCCAGCAATTCCTCCTGCGCGGTCACCAGCTCGGGAGAGAACACCCGCGCCAGGACCTGTCCTTTCTGCACGGTCTCGCCGGTGAAGTTCACCAGCAATTCCTCCACCCGCCCCGCCACGTGCGAGGCCTGTGCATACACGCGCCGTTCATCCGGCACCACCTTTCCGGTCAGGCGCAGGCTGCCCGCACCTCCGCCCGTGCCCACCACCATGGTCTGCACGCTGGCGAGCTTCATGGCACTGGCCGTCATGTGAACGGACATCGGGTCCATATCCTCCTCCATGGAGGCAAGCGGGATGAGGTCCATGCCGCAGATAGGGCAGGAGCCGGGCTCGTTCATGCGGATCTGCGGATGCATGGAGCAGGTCCAGATCTGGCCCGTTTCTCCGTGGTTCGCATGGGCCGCTGCGGATGATCCGGAAGAACCACCGCCGAAGAAGACCCGGCCGAGCAAGAGCCCTGCGATAAGGGCGATGCCGACAAGCAACGCGGTGCGGTAACGGGAGAAGAAAGACTTGGTAGTCATGGTCGTGGAAGTTTGAATGGTCGTTGGAACTGTCTCCTTTTATCGGTGGGCGTGTACTTGCGTTGCAATAGCTGCGGATGATGGCCCGGTACGCCCCTTGCATACCAGACCGATCGCATCCCGTCAGTGGAAAGTGTATCTGCCGACCGGCCCATTACACCTCCTTCAAGTTCATTTTGCATACGGGGCAATTTCCTGCTTCCGTATAGGTTTTGTCGCCTTCGCACTTCATGGGGCATTGGTAAGTCGCCACTTGCTCATCGTGCGCATGTGCTGCACCATCGCTGTGGACTTCTTCCTGTTGGGCAGCATCCACTGCGGTGCCCGCTTCGTTGCCCGAAGTTCCGCATGCACTGAAAGCGATCAGCGCAAAGGCCATCAGGCCCATCTTGAACATGTTCCTCGTCTTCATCGTTGTTTGGTTTTTGGTTGTTGGTTGTTGTTACTTGGTTCTTTCGTGTCAAGGCCTCACGATCTGTTTGGCCGTGAGGTAGTCCAGTTGGGCAATGGCGGTGTGGTGTTCGCGCATGGCCGAGAGCCGCATAAGCCGGAAGCGCAATACTTGTTCCTGCATGCGCAGCACTTCCTCCAGGTCGTCGCCGCTGTTGCTGTACGCGTCCAGCAGCAGGTTCAGCGCTTGCTGGGCGATGCCGATCTGCCGGTCCATCAGCTGCACGTTGAGCGCGGCCTTGTGTGCCTCGAAATAGGCCGTCTCGTAGGCGCTGCCCAGTTCGTTCGCGGTCTGTTGCCGCATCGCTTGCACGGCCTGCTCCAAGCTCTGTGCTTCCTCCACCGCGCTGCGGTATTTGTTGCGATAGATCGGCAGGCTCAGGCTCACCATGGGCATTACCTCGCCACTGCTCATGCCCGGCATCATCAGGGGCGAGCGCTTGTCCATCGCCATGTATTCCACGCCGAGCCCGAAGCGCGGCAGGCCCATCTTCCTCGCGGCCTCGGCCCGGGCCAATTCCGCGGATGCCTTTCGGTCCAGTTCGCCCAGTCGCGGGTTGTGCTCCAGGCTGTCCGTGGTATAGTTGGCCAGGTCCACGAGCTGCAAGCTGTCGCTCACGTCCACGATCACCGGCCCGGCATAGCCTACGGTGCTAGCGAAGGTGGCCTGCAAGGGCTTGCGCCGTTCTTCGAGGATCGCGATGTCGTTCTCTTCGGTGTTGATCAGGAGGTCGATGCGCAAGACGTCCACCATGCTCCCGGTGCCGCCCTTGAAGCGGGCCATGGCGAAGGCCCTGTAGCTGCGCAGGATGGCCAGGTCGTCCTTGGCAATGGCGATGTCGCGCCCCAGTTCATGCAAGGGGTAGTAGGCCACGCGGACCTTGTAGAAGAGCTCGTTCCGCGCACTGAGGAAGGCCTCGTAACGTGCTTCGGCCTGGCGGTCGGCCACTTCCGCTTGCGCACCCAGCGTACCGAACCAGGGGAACATCTGCATCAGCGAGAAGCGCGCCCGTTCAGCGTTCATCAGCTTTTCCGGCGGCGTGAGGGAGAAACCCGCAGTGAGCGTTGGATCGGGCAAGCCCCGGACCTGGGCGGAACGCTTGAGCGCCGCTTGGAATTCCGCATAGCGCGCCTGTACAGCGGGGTTCAGTTCCGCGGCAGCGCGCAGGTGCGCGTCCAGGTCCTGCGCGGATGCTTGCGACAGCGCCAGGGAGCAGAGGAAAAGCAGGAGGATCGTTCTCATGGCTTGTTGCCTTGGATGCGCCGTTCCATGCGCGCACTGTAGAGCACGGGAACAACGAAAATGGTGATGATGGCGATGACCATTCCGCCGAAGGAAGGGATGGCCATGGGCACCAGGATATCGGCGCCACGGCCCGTGGAGGTAAGTACCGGCAACAGCGCGATGAGCGTCGTGGCGATCGTCATGAGCGCGGGCCGGACACGCTTCTTCCCGGCCACTGTCACGGCCTTTCGGATGCCTTGGCGGTCCTCCGTGGGCATGGCGGCGAAGCTCTGGTCGAGGTAGGTCGCGATAAGTACACCGTCGTCCGTGGCGATGCCGAACAGCGCGATGAAGCCCACCCAGACCGCCACGCTCAGGTTGATCGTGTGCATCTGGAACAGTTCCCGCAGGTTCATCCCGGCGATGTCGAAGTTGAGGAACCAGCCCTGGCCGTAGAGCCAGATGAGAATGAAGCCTCCCGAGAAGGCCACGGCGATCCCACTGAACACCATGAGCGCCGTGGGTATGCTGCGGAACTGGAAGTACAGGATGAGCAGAATGATCAGAAGCACCAGCGGCACCACGATGGAGAGCCGCTTCATCGCGCGCACCTGGTTCTCGTAGCTGCCCGAGAAATGGTAGTTCACGCCCGCAGGCACCGTGAGCTCCCCGTTGTCGATCCGCTCCTGAATGGCATGTTGTGCGGCTTCCACCACGTCCACTTCGGCCTGGTCCTCTTCCTTGTCGAAGAGCACATAGCCCACCAGGAAGGTGTCCTCGCTCTTTATCATCTGGGGGCCGCGTTCGTATTCCACATGGACCAATTCGCCCAGCGGCACCTGCACGCCGGTAGGGGTAGGCACCAGGATGCGGGCGATCCGGTCCGGTGTGTCGCGCAGCTCGCGCGGGTAGCGCACGCGCACCGGGTAGCGCTCACGCCCTTCCACGGTGGTGGTGTTGACCATGCCGCCGATCGCCGTTTCAATGGTGCGTTGCATGTCCTCCACGGTCAAGCCAAAGCGGCCGATGGCCTGGCGGTCGATGCGCAATTGCAGGTAGGGTTTGCCCACGATCCGATCGGCAAAGACCGCATCGGCCTTCACCCCCGGCACTTCCTTCAAGATGGGTTCCAGCTCGCGCCCGAAGGCCTCGATGGTGGGCAGGTCCGGGCCGAAGACCTTGATGCCCATGGGGGCGCGCATGCCGGTCTGCAGCATCACCAAGCGCGTTTCGATCGGTTGCAGCTTGGGCGCGGAGGTGACGCCCGGCAGCTTGGTGGCCTGCACTATTTCGTCCCAGATATCATCCGTCTTGGTGATGTGCGTCCGCCAGTTGCGGAAGTAGCGCCCCTTGGTGCTGGGGATCAACGTGCGGCGGTCGAAGGTGGGCGTAAGTGCTTCCAGCTGTGTAACGGTATCGCCTGTAGTAAGGATGAAGCGATCGTCATCATCCACTTTGAAGGCCTGTCGATGGCCTTTCTCGTCCACCTCATACTCCGGCCGGTAGTTGATGATGTTCTCGTACATGCTGATGGGCGCGGGATCCAGCGCGGTCTCCGCGCGGCCCAGCTTGCCCACCACCATCTCCACTTCGGGGATGGCGGCCACGCGCATGTCCAGCTGTTTCACCACCTCCGTGTTCTGTTCCACGCCAGCGTGCGGCATGCTGGTGGGCATCAGCAGGAAGCTGCCTTCGTCCAGCGAGGGCATGAACTCCTTGCCCACGCCGGGGAAGGCGTGTGCCATGGTGCTCCAGGGAGCGGTGCGCTGGATGTTCCAGCCCGCCTTGTTGGCCAGGGATGAGATCGGGGAGAAGATGCGCCCGAACCCCAACCAGATCATCACGCCGAAGAACACGATGAAGATCGGTATGGAAAGGAAGGCCGCCTTATGGTCCAGGCACCAGCGCAGGATCCGTTCGTAGTAATGTTGGATCACTTGGAAGAGGCCAAGTATCAAACCGATCCACGTGCCTACGAACAGGAAGTTCGTAAAGAGCGATCGCTCCACGCCCAAGGGCCGCCAGAGCTCGGCGAGCAACCAGGCCGCTGCAACGACGATCACGGCGAACGGCAGGTTCTTGACCCAGCGGTTGCCGCTCTTGTTGCGGTCCACCACTACATGTGCGGCGAACAAGGCAAGCAGCGTGTACCCGGCCCAAAGCTGCCCGAGGACCAAGGCCACGATGCCACCCGTTATCATCAGGGCACGCAGGGTGATGCGCGTCCACCGCTTGCGACCATCCACACCGAAGACCAGTTGGATCAAGGAGGGCAGGATGAACAAGGCCACGAGCGCCGCAGCGAGCAGCGCGAAGGATTTGGTGAAGGCGAGCGGCCGGAACAGTTTCCCTTCCGCAGCTTGCAGGGTGAACACCGGGATGAAGCTGACCACGGTGGTGCTCACGGCGGTGAGGATTGCCGAGCCCACTTCCGCGGAAGCCTTGTAGACCACGTCGAACAATTTGCTTCGGCCCTTGTCCTCGTCCACGTGTCGGATCACGTTCTCCGAGAGGATGATGCCCAGGTCCACCATGGTGCCGATGGCGATGGCGATGCCCGAAAGCGCCACGATGTTCGCATCCACATGGAAGTAGCGCATGGCAATGAAGACCATGAGCACGGCGATGGGCAATAGCGATGCGATGATGAGCGAAGTGCGCAGCTCCACCACCATGATCAGGATCACCAGGATGGTGACGAGGATCTCCAGGGAAAGCGCTTCCTCCAAGGTGCCGAGCGTTTCGTGGATCAGTTGCGTGCGATCGTAAAAAGGCACGATGGTGAGCTGGCTCCGGGTGCCATCGGCCAATACCTTGGAGGGCAGGCCCGGTGCGATCTGGGCGATCTTCTCCTTCACGGCCTCGATGGTCGCCAGCGGGTTGGCGCCGTAGCGCGCGATCACCACGCCGCCGGCCACCTCGGCACCGCCCTTGTCCAGCAGGCCGCGGCGCGTGGCGGGTCCGAGCGTTACGTGGGCCACGTCCTTCACGCGCAAGGGCACATTGTCCCGCACGGTGACCACCGCTTGTTCGAGGTCCTCGATCGAGCGGATGTAGCCGAGGCCGCGCACGAGGTATTCCACCTTGTTCACCTCGATCGTCTGCGCGCCCGCATCGCGGTTGCTGTTCTTCACCGCAAGCCTTACCTGGTCCAGCGGGATGTTGAAGGCCTTGAGCGCCTCGGGGTCCACATCCACCTGGTACTCCTGCACCATGCCCCCGATGGAGGCCACTTCGCTCACGCCCTCCACGCCGTTCAGCGCATACTTCACCAGGAAATCCTGGGCGGTGCGCGTTTCGTTCAGGTCCCATCCCCCGGTCACGTTCCCTTGCGGGTCGCGGCCTTCCAGCGTATACCAATAGACCTGGCCCAGTGCCGTGGCATCGGGGCCCAGCGCCGGTTGCACCCCGGCGGGCAGCAGGTTGGTCGGCAGCGCGTTCAGCTTTTCCAGGATCCGCGAACGCGACCAGTAGAACTCCACGTCCTCGTCGAAGAGCACGTAGATGCTGGAGAAACCGAAGACCGATGAGCTGCGGATGGATTTCACGCCCGGTATGCCCAGCAAGCTGGTGGTGAGCGGATAGGTCACCTGGTCCTCGATGTCCTGCGGCGAACGGCCCGGCCAATTGGTGAAGACGATCTGCTGGTTCTCGCCGATGTCGGGGATGGCATCCACGGCCACCGGGTCCTTCGGCAAGGGCCCGAGGTCCCAGCCGAAAGGCGCGGTGACCAGCCCCCAGCCGACGAGCAAGAGCAACAGCAGCACCGTCACCAGCTTGTTCGCGAGGAAATAATGAATGAGCTTGTTCAACATGGGTCAAGGGGGAATGGCATCGGGGATCAACGATCAATGGTGGTGGTCCTCGTCGTGGTCGTCATCATCATCATCATGGTGGTGGTCCCCGTCGTGGTGATCTCCATCGTGGTCCTCGTCCACGTCCCCGCCGTGATGGTGGTGATGGTGACCTTCCACTACCTCCGGAGCCAGTATCGCAGGGTCCACACCTGCACCGCCGCGATACACGATCCAAGCGCCGAGGTAGGAGCCCACGATCAGCAGCATCGCCGCCGACACTGAGAGGAAGAGGGACTGCGGGGTGGCCAAGCTTTTTCTGCGCTTCCAACGCAGCAGGCACATCAGCCCGAACACGCCGATGGCGATCGACTGGATCCAGATGTGCCAGGTCATCCGCTCATGCGCCGCTTCCGTGTGGGCGGGCACCGTGTAGTAGGCCATGATGCCGGTGATGATGGTCAAGAGGCCCATGATCACGCCCGCCACCATCAGCCCGAACGCCACGCGCGCCAGGTCCTCCCGTTGCTTTCGCCAACCGTAGAGGTCGAGTATCACGCCGCTCAACAGCAAGGCGATCGGAAAGTGTACGAATGCCGGATGAAGTTCCCAGGTGTTCATGGTCGTTCGGGTTATTGGTTGGTGTTCAGTCGACGGGTTGGAGGAACATGCCGCACTTCGAGCATTTGTCCCCTTCCTTGCCGGTGACCTCCGGGTGCATCGGGCAGGCGTATGCCAATTCCTCGGATGCTTGCGTGGCGGTGCTGTCGCCCGTTGCATGGGCAGGGACTTGTTCGTTGGTGGAGGTGGGGCTGCCACAAGCGGTCCACGTGGTGGCGGCCAGGGCGAGAATGATCAGGCTGTACTTGGTCATGGTCGTGTTGTATTGGTCCGTTGAGGGGCACCATATGTGCCTTCTGCGGTTCCCGCAGGGAAGTCGCTCAATCGTCGTAAGTGAATGGAAAGGGCACGGGAAAGCGCGATGGGCCATGCCATCATGCGCAACGGACCATGGGGCCCGCAGATTCGATCCTTAGACGCGGAAAACCTGAAGGTCCGCCAAACGGGCGCTCATGGAGCGAGGAGGGCGGTACTGTGGCCTTGCTGAAAAGGTGTGCCCGGAACGAGGTGCGACGGTCACTGTTCCCCAAGCGACCACTATGGCCTGCACTGGAGCAGGTGCTACGACCTTATCGAAGATGAATGTTGGAATCTCAGCTTGCACGCTGAAGAACTCACAGCAGTTAAAGCTCAGATGTGGATCCGTACTCTCAGGGGTCGGACAGCAATCACGGGCATCGCCAATCTGAACCGAACTGCGCCCGCTGGAAGTGCAGGTCATCCGTGAAAGCTTTGGAGCCACCGTTGCCAGCAATAGCAACAGCACCAAGGGCCACAGGGCCGATCGCCGCTTTCTGATGGATGACATCTTCCACATACGGTAGCCAAGGTATTGCGAAATGGACAGAAGGAGTTCCTTTTTGCTGCGAGGCTTGGAATTGCAGCGGCACCGGAAACGTGTTCCAAATACCCGCATCCCCGGATGTGGGCAGAAGGCGAAGGACGAAAGCTTCACCTTCGGGGCCGCATTCGAACCAGCTGGACAATTAGAACAATTTAACGTACTTCGCCGCATGAGAATGAACGGACGCAACCCGGTGCTTCTGCTCTGCGCAGGCTTGTTCACGCTGTACGCTTGCCAACGTGATGCGGAACAGGCGCAACCTGCCGGTGAGGAATGGAACGGCCCCACGCCCTATCAGTTGTCCTTTCCCGAATGGGCCACGGACGCCTCACATGTGTTGATGATGCCCGCGGACAACCCCTTGACGGAGGAAGGGGTCGCGCTGGGCCGGAAGTTGTTTTATGAGAAAGCACTATCCAACGATTACTCGATGTCCTGCGCCACCTGCCACCAGCAGGATCATGCATTCACGGATCCGAGGGTCGTTTCCCTGGGCACGGACGGCTCCCCCGGACGGCGGAATTCCATGGCCATCGTGAACCCCGCATGGGACCAATTCTTTTTCTGGGACGGCCGCGCGCCCAGCCTGGAGATGCAGGCCTTCGGTCCCGTGGCCAATCCGGTGGAAATGCACAACACCTGGCCCGAAGTGGTGGATCGCTTGGCCGCGGATCCCGTGTATCCCTTGCTGTTCGAACACGCCTTCGGATCGCCCGGCGTGGACAGCATGCGCGTGGTGAAAGCGATCGCACAGTTCGAACGGACGTTCATCTCCTTCAACTCCCGCTTCGACCGATTCGAGTACGGCGGGGACAGCACCGCGTTGACCGCGCAGGAACAGGCCGGAAGGAACTTGTTCTTCGATGGCGCCCATTGCAACATCTGCCATGTGGCCCCCTTCTTCTCGGACAACCGCATGTTCAACATCGGTTCAACGGTGGGCTTCGGGGACCTGGGCCAGGAGGAAGCGACGGGGCAGCACTCCGATTTCGGCAAGTTCAAGAACACCACCCTCCGCAACATAGAGGTCACGGCGCCTTACATGCACGATGGCCGTTTTGCGACCTTGGAAGAGGTGGTGGATTTCTACGCGGACTCCATCGTCTCCTCGCCCGGCCTGGACAACCACATGTTCCCCTTCCTCAATGGAGGGACCCCGCTCGACGCCGCGGACCGCGCGGCCTTGGTGGCGTTCATGAAGACGCTTACGGACACGGAGTTCCTGAACAACCCGGCGTACTCGGATCCCAATTGAGGGGTGAGCGATAACGCTCACTTCAACTTCTTCCCCCGCGATCATGAACGCGCTCGGCTATTTGCCGAGCGCATGATCGCTTAGGGCCTCCGGCCTGTCCCATCCTCGCAATGCACGCGCTCGGCTATTTGCCGATCGCGTGATCGCTTAGGGCCTCCGGCCTGTCCCATCCTCTTCGGATATGCACATGAGCAAGGCGGGCCGGAGGCCCTAGCAGCCTACTCACTCGGCAAAATAGCCGAGCGAGTGTGGGGAGTGCGGAGGGGATTCAGTCGTCGAACCGCTTTCCCCGCAGGCGCAAGGAATTCGAGATCACGCTCACGCTACTGAAGCTCATGGCCGCAGCGGCGATGATGGGCGAGAGCAGCCAGCCGAACACCGGGTACAGCAGTCCGGCGGCGATGGGGATGCCCAAGGCGTTGTAGCCGAAGGCGAAGAAGAGGTTCTGCTTGATGTTGCGCATCACGGCCTGCGAGAGGCGGCGTGCGCGCAGGATGCCGGTGAGGTCGCCCTTCACCAGGGTGATGCCCGCGCTTTCCATGGCCACATCGGTGCCGTGCCCCATGGCGATGCCCACGTCGGCGGCGGCCAGTGCGGGCGCATCGTTCACGCCGTCGCCGGCCATGGCCACGATGCGGCCTTCCTGCTGGAGACGTTGCACCACGGCGCTCTTCCGCTCGGGCAGCACGCCGGCCTCCACTTCCGTGATGCCGAGGCGCTTGGCAACTGCATCGGCGGTTCCCTGTGCATCGCCGGTCAGCATGACGATGTGCAGCCCTTGCTTCCGCAGGCCGTCCAACGCTTTTGCGGTGGTGGGCTTGATCGCATCGGCGATGGCCAGCATGCCCGCGACCTTGTCATCGATGCCGACGAAGATCACCGTGGCGCCTTCACGCCTGCGGTCCGCCGCCAGTTTGGAATGCCGCTCCGTATCGATCGCATGCTCCTTCAGGAAATCCGCGCTGCCGAGGAGCACGCGCTTGCCTTCCACCGTGCCCATCACGCCTTTGCCTGTGGGCGAATCGAAATCTGTGACGGCCGGCACTTGTACCTCCTTCTCGCGCGCCACACTGACGATGGCCTTGGCATACGGATGCTCGGAAAGCCGCTCCACCGCTGCGGAGAAGCGCAATACTTCCTCTTCCGTAAACCCTTCTTCCGGAAAGACATGCGTGAGGCTCGGCTTGCCTTCGGTGAGCGTGCCGGTCTTGTCCACCACCAGCGTATCCACCTTCTCCATGCGTTCCAGCGCTTCCGCATCGTGGATCAGCACGCCCATGCCGGCGCCTTTCCCCACGCCCACCATGATGCTCATCGGCGTGGCCAGGCCCAATGCGCACGGGCATGCGATGATGAGCACGGACACCGCGGCAACCAGCGCGTAAGTGAAGCGCGGCTCAGGTCCCACGAACATCCAGACGATGAAGATGAGCACGGCCACGCCGATCACGATCGGCACGAACCAGCCGGAAACCTTGTCGGCCATGCGCTGGATCGGTGCGCGGGAACGCTGGGCGGAGGCCACGAGATGCACGATGCGCGAGAGCACCGTATCGGCGCCCACTTTTCCCGCCTTCACCACCAAGGCGCCGGAGCTGTTCATGGTGCCACCGATCACGGCATCGCCCACGGTGCGGGTCACCGGCATGGATTCGCCGGTGATCATGCTCTCGTCGATGGAGGAACGTCCTTCCAGCACTTCGCCGTCCACCGGCACTTTTTCCCCGGGCCGCACACGGAGACGATCGCCCACCGTGATGCTGTCCAGGGCCACTTCCTCGTCCGTGCCATCCGCATTGATGCGCATCGCGGTGGTGGGTGCCAGGTCCAGCAAGGCCTTGATGGCGCCGGACGTGCTTTCGCGTGCACGCAGCTCCAGCACTTGGCCCAGCAGCACCAGCACGGTGATCACGGCCGCGGCCTCGAAGTAGACGCCCACCACGCCCGGCGCGACATGGAATGCCTCCGGGAAGAGGCCCGGTGCGAACAGCGCGACCACGCTGTAGAGCCACGCTACGCCCACGCCCATGGCGATCAGCGTGAACATGTTGAGGTTGCGGTTGACCACGGAAGCCCAACCGCGTTGCAGCAAGGGCCAACCCGCCCAGAGCACCACGGGCGTGGCCAGGATGAACTGGATCCACGCGGAGAGTTGCGGCGAAACGATGTGATGCAACGCCGGGAAGATGTGCGATCCCATCTCCAGCACGAACACCGGGATGGAGAGCGCCACGCCGATCCAGAACCGACGCGTCATGTCGATCAGCTCCTCGTTGGGACCGGTGTCCGCGCTGTACACTTCCGGCTCCAGCGCCATGCCGCAGATGGGGCAGCTGCCCGGGCCCACCTGCCGGATCTCCGGATGCATGGGGCAGGTGTAGATGGCCTCCTTGTTCACTGGCACTGCCGTGGCCGCATGCTGTTCAGGATGCAGGTAGCGCTCGGGATCGGCCTCGAATTTCGTTTTGCATCCGGCGGAACAGAAGTAATGGGAATGGCCGGCGTGTTCCGTGGAATACTTCGCCGTCTTCGGGTCCACGTCCATGCCGCAGACGAGGTCCTTCACCTTGTTTCCTGTGGAAGAAGATGGTCCCGTGAGGTAGTGTTCCGGATCGGCCTCGAACTTCGTTTTGCAACCGGCGGAACAGAAGTAGTAGGTATGGCCCGCATGCGTAGTGGAATGCTTGGCGGTCTTCGGGTCCACGTCCATGCCGCAGACGGGGTCTCTCACCTTTTGCCCTGCGGAACCGGCGACTGGCAGGTACTGGGCGGGATCGACCTCGAACTTGGCCTTGCAACCCGCCGAACAGAAGTAATAGGTGTGCCCTGCGTGTTCGCTGGAATGCGTGGCGGTCTTCGGGTCCACGTCCATGCCGCAGACCAAGTCCTTCACCTTGCCCTTGCCGATGGCGGGCATGGGGGGCAGCGCCGGTTCCATCCCTGTTCCGCAGCAACTGCCGCCGGACTTCGCTTCGTGGGTGTGGCTTTCGCCGTGTTTCTTCTCCATGTCATCCTGGATCGCAGCACAAAGCACGGTACTGCGGGGGTATTTGGGGTTACAGGATTATGGGGAAGGGTTATATCGTGGGGGTTGGGGCGGGTTCTTGGGGTGCTGGGTTATGGATGCGGCTGCGTCAGTTTCGCAAGGCGGAGCTTTTTCAGGATGCTGCGTTCAAGCGTTCGGTGCTGATGCAACCCTGCATATATGGAACTGAAACACAAATTGCCGGTCATGTCCCGCCGAGTTCACGCCATCGAAATGGCATGGGCCACAGGGATCCGGTACCAGTCTTGCCCCAGCGCAAGGGCCAGGTCCTTCGGCGATGGCAGGTAGGCCACCAGCACGTTGTTCTTTTCCGTATCGAGGATGATCTCGTGCATGGTGGGGGCTATGTGTTTCACAAAAAGGGGATAAGTATCATATCGGGCTACCCCCCACTGAACTCCCCCCGCCAGCATCTCCGCCTGCCGCAGCACCAGGTCCGTGGCCAGCTACGGTATCCGGCGGGCAGCCAGCGTATAGCAGGGTCCATCTATACACCCTGCGATGACTCGAAGGGAGGGTAGGTCTCTTGGATGAGACCCAACCGCGGATAAAGCATTCGCTACTTCCCGTATTTCTCTTTCAACTCGAGCTTCTTGATGCGCGAAGCGATCGCGCCTGGATCGCGTCCGAAGATCACCGCGAGTTCCTTGTTCTTCTTGCCTTCGCAATACAGCTGCTCCAAGCGTGTATCATCCTCAGCCGTCCATCGCGCGTAGGCATGCGGATGCTTCTCGCGGATCACTTCGACACTGTACGCCTTGTCGTCCCCCATGGTGAACGATTTCTTCTTGAACGCGTGCGCCATCAAGCGCCGTACAGCATCCGCCATCGCCTCCAGCAGGTCCTCCGCGTGGTCCTTATCCACCATGATGTGGCTGTGCTCGAAGCGCTTGCCGGACTGCGTGCTCTCCGAAAGTTTCAAGTACGGCTCACCGCTCTTTGTTTCCTGCACATCCACGAAGTAGGTCTTGAGACCGGCGCGGAGGCGGGTGCTGTAGATCTCTTTGTCAGGCATCTTGTACTGTATTGGTTCAATTCGCGAATTCATTCGCCAGCATCTCCGCCTGCCTTAACACCAGCTCCGTGGCCAGCTTCTGCATATCGGGAGGATAGCCGAAGTGCCGCAGTGTCCGCTTCACGATCACCTTCAGCTTCGCCTTCACGCTCTCCTTGATCGTCCAGTCGATACTGGCGTTCTGGCGCACGCGCTCGGTGAGGACCACGGCCAGTTCGCGGAGCTTCTCCTGTTGCATCAGCTCCTTGGCGCTGTCATTGTTCGCCACGGCGGTGTAGAAGGCGTACTCGTATTCGCTGAGACCCATATCGGCGGCCTGCTTGTCGCCGGCGGTGATCTCCTTGCTCACCTTGATCAGCTCCTCGATCACTTCGGCGGCGGTAAGGATCTTGTTGTGGTAGCGCTTGATGCTGTCCTCCAGCATGTCCATCAGTGATCGGCTCTGCACAATGTTGGTGCGGGCGCGGGCCTTGATCTCGTCGTTCAGCAACTTCTTGAGCACTTCAATGGCCACGTTCTTGTGCGCCATGCCCTTCAGCTCAAACAGGAATTCCTCGCTGAGCACGGAGATGTCCGGCTTCTTGATGCCCGCCGCATCGTACACGTCGATCACCTTGTCACTCACCAACGCCTGGTCGATCACCTGCCGGATGGTGGTCTCCAACTCCTCATCGGTACGACCGCCTCCGGTACCGTCGAACTTCACGAGACGGGCCTTCACGGCTTGGAAGAAGCCGACCTCGTCCTTCACGTCCATCGCCTGGTCGTGCGGGATGGCGATGGCGAAGGCCTTGCTGAGCGCCGTGACCTCGTTTATGTACCGCCGCTTGCCGTCCTCCAGGCCGAGGATGTGTTCTTCAGCGGCAAGGATCAGCGACAACTTCTTCGCCGTATCCGCTTGGAAGTAGTCCTCGTAGGGGAAGCCGCTGTACAGGTTGGCGACCACTTCCAATTTCTCCAGCATCAGCGTAACAGCCTGCTCCTGTGCGATGGTGGGGTCACCCTTGCCACCGGCATCGGAATAGAAGCTGAGCGCCTTCTTCAGGTCGGCGGCGATGCCGAGGTAATCCACCACAAGGCCGCCGGGCTTGTCATGGAACACGCGGTTCACGCGGGCGATGGCCTGCATCAGGTTGTGCCCCTTCATCGGCTTGTCGATGTAGAGCGTATGCATACTGGGGGCATCGAAACCGGTGAGCCACATATCGCGCACGATCACTAATTGCAGCGGATCGTTGGGGTCCTTCATGCGGTCGGCCAGGGCGCGGCGCTGCTCCTTGGTGCTGTGGTGCCGGGCCATGGCCGGGCCATCCGATGAAGCGGCCGTCATCACCACTTTGATCTTGCCCTTGCCCAGGTCGTCGTCGTGCCACTCCGGGCGCAGGGCCACGATCTCCCGGTACAGTTCCGCGGCGATCCTTCGGCTCATGGCCACGATCATGCCCTTGCCCTCAAAGACCTCCTGCCGCTGCTCGAAGTGCGCCACGATGTCGCGCGCCACGTTCTTGATCCGGTTCTCGCTGCCGATCAGCGCCTCCAATTGGGTCCACTTGGCCTTGGCCTTCTGTGTGTCGGTGAGTTCCTCCTTGCCCAACTCATCGTCCAGGTCTTTGATCAGCTGCTTGCCTTCCTCGCTCAGGTTCACCTTGGCCAAGCGGCTCTCGTAGTAGATGCGCACGGTGGCGCCGTCCTCCACGGCCTGCGCGATGTCGTACACATCCACGTAGTTCCCGAAGACCGCAGGGGTGTTCACATCGGTGCTCTCGATGGGCGTGCCGGTGAAACCCAGGTAGGTGGCCTTGGGCAGCGCATCGCGCAGGTACTTGGCGAAGCCGTAGACGATCTTGCTGCCGACCACTTCGCCCGCTTCGTCCTTCACATCCACGTTGCGGGCCTTGAAACCGTATTGTGTGCGGTGCGCTTCGTCGGCGATCACCACGATGTTCTCGCGGGCGCTCAACTGATCATACACGTTTCCCTCCTCGGGCTGGAACTTCTGGATGGTCGTGAACACCACGCCGCCGCTGGCCACCTTCAGCAACTCCTTCAGGTGGTCGCGGCTTTCGGCCTGCACGGGTTCCTGCCGCAGCAGTTGCACGCTTGCCGCGAAGGTGTCGAAGAGCTGGTCGTCCAGGTCGTTGCGGTCGGTGATCACAACGATGGTCGGATTGTTCAGCGCCAGCACGATCTTGCCGGTGTAGAACACCATGCTCAGGCTTTTGCCGCTGCCTTGGGTGTGCCATACCACACCGCCTTTGCGGTCACCGGTGGGTTGCTGGTTTACACCGGGTAGGCCATAGCTCTCCGGTGATTCCGCCACCATCGACACATCGCCCGTGGTGCTCGTTGACGGAGCCTTGTAGCCTGCCGCCCTGAGCGTGCTCGCCACCGCCCGGTTCACCGCGTAGTACTGGTGGTACGCGGCGATCTTCTTTACCGTGGTGATGGTGTTGATGCCCGTCTTCGGGTCTTCCTTCTTGCTGCGCTCGAACACGATGAAGTGGCGCACCAGATCGAGCAGCGTCTCCTTGTTGAGCATGCCCACGATCAGCGTTTCCAACTGACCGATCAACGGCGAGGCTTCCACCTTGCCATCGCTGGTCTTCCAGCTCATGTACCGGCTATAACCGCTGCTCACCGTGCCGGCCTTGGCCTCCAGGCCGTCGCTGATCACCGTCACACAGTTGTAGGTGAACAGGCCGGGGATGGTCTCCTTGTAGGTCTCCACCTGCTTGTAGGCGCTGCGGATGCTCGCCTTCTCATCGGCGGCGTTCTTCAGCTCCATCAGCACCAGCGGCAGGCCGTTCACGAACAGCAGTACATCCGGCCGCTTGTTCTTGCCGTTCTCCACCACGGTGTATTGGTTCACCACTAATAAGTCGTTGTTGGCGGGGTCGGTGAAATCCACCAGCCACACCAGGTCGCCGCGGGTGTTGCCGTCCTGCTGGTAGTCCACCTTCACGCCTTCGGTGAGCATGCGGTGGAAGACCTCGTTGTTCACCAGCAGCTCCGGGCTGGCGATGCGCGCCACCTGCTTCACCGCCTCCTCCTGTGCCGCTGCCGGTATGCGCGGGTTGATGCGCCGCACGGCCGCGCGCAGGCGCTCCATCAGCAGCACCGGCTCGTGGCTGGCACGCTCGGGCTGCTCGCCGTCGTGCGCGATGCAGGGCCCGTACTGGTAGGCGTAGCCCAGCTCGCGCAAGCGCCCAATGGCGAACTGTTCGATCTGGTCTTCGGTCATCACTAGCTGGACTTAGGGAGGTACCCTGTTAAACCCCATGAGTTCCACACCTGTGAAAACGGACACACTGACCCTTCATCGATTCTTGTCCAAGGTTCAGAACTGCACCGATAATCAGTGGATTGCCCCCTGTACTGACACGGGGTAAGTAGTTCGCAGCCGTGCTGCATGTTCCGCAATACCCGTTGTATCTGGTTGATGCCTAGAACATACATCTGCTCTGGTATGTCACCACGGCCCTTGGGGTCCATAACGGTGACCTCTCCAACGTTGTTTACCACCAGTGGTGAACCCACGGAACGCATGAAATGCGCGAGAACTCGGTTTTGCGCTATTGTGCCTCCGCTCGCAATCAAGGCAGGGAACCCAAGCGCCTTTGAGCGAAACGCATGTGCATCCTTCACTAAGTCACAAAGCCAATTCACAACAGGCTTGAACTCTTCAGCGGGAAAATACTCAGCCAGTCGGGCCACAGCATTCGCGGCTTGGGCACTAAGGCGACCTTGTATATCGAAACCATCCCAACAAGCAGCGTACACATCCCAGCAGCTACGAAGCTCAATCCGTTCATCACGGATCCTCTCAAGAGTTCGAAGAAATGCGAGACCTGGGTTTAAATGCATGAGGGAGGCGTCGCAAAGAGCAATCAACCCATCCTCAACGTTTAATAGACTCGGAAGAACAAGCTCCGATAATCGTCGAGCGCCCAAGTATGGTAGCTCACGGCTAGGCGTTGGTGTGCCATAACAAGCATGCTCTATCTCAAAGGCCATACTTTCAAGTACTGAGAAACCGCCAAAGCGATACTTCACTTCTACACCATCCCTTCCTGCATAGGTCGTTTCCACGACTTCCACCCGGACGTCGCCACCGTGCGTTAGCACAGTCTCATGGACGATTGCCACACGTTTGCATTCTCCGCCCATTGCTTTGCCATCACCTGCAAAGACATTTGCGAACGAGTAGTTTGCATGGACGTTATCTGCTGCCTTTGGAGTTGGTTGCACCGGAGCCTTGAAGTCACCTTGAGTTAGCGAGCGTATTTGGGCCACAGCGCCCTTCATATACTCCGTCATTACGTGAATCAAGTTCAGGCCATAGACGGTTGATACATCCTGCACGAAATGGATGTACTCGTGGAGGTATGCCGCTTCCAAGTCTGCGTCACCGAGTGCATTTAAGTCCTTCAAGGACTTTGAAGTGTCGAGAAACACTCGCATGAATGTCGGGCGGTAATATCCGCCCGTAAACTCTAGGACATCGGTGAGTGCGCTTCTGTTCATGATGCGATTAGGTTTGCACGTGCTTGACTGGACACCTCACAGGTTATTGACTTCATGCGCACTACCGAGACAGATGAATGCTAGAAGGGCAGGTCATCGTCATCGGCACTTGAAGATGGTGCACCTGGCAGCAAGGGTGCAGGCGGAACCACCTTTGGTGGTGGCGCATGCAATGCCCTGAATGCGTCGCGAAACTTGTTCTGGTCGTTCAGTCGAATGAGAACAGGATTCTCACATGACGATGCCTTGCCGAAGAATACAGCGTGCCTCTCTGGAAGAGTGGAAAGAGTCCCGGCGTAGTCGTCGCCGATATAGTTTGAAAGGAACTCCATGCCTGTCGAATCGAAAGACCGCATAGCAAAGACGGTATTGCATTGGTTCAGAATCGTCTTCGTCACGTTTGCTGTTCGCTGCGTGATAAGCAAGCAACCCATGCCATACTTCCTGCCTTGGAGAATCGCCCTTGCAGTTCCATTGGTCGCGCCTCGATCACCTTCGGCAGCAGCAGCATTCCATTCGGGCACTAGCGAGTGCGCCTCCTCAAAGACTAAGCACAGTCGAGCCTGATCCACCATCTTATCCTGAACAATGGAAAGGGCAGCCTCAGTGACCATCCGGGTGACTTCAACCGGTGTCACATCCCAAATCCCAGCGGAGCGTTGCCAAGCACCTCCTTCCTGATATGAGCGCGGTTCTTGCAGTTGTTTGGTTGCAGTGAACTCCGAAGGATTATAGATCTTGAGCTTCGCCGGATTTGTGGGCTTCATGAACTCAGCCAAGTCCGCATGTATGGCATTTTCCAAGTTCTGTGCGCTTCCTCCTTCTTGCGGGTTATTCTTGATCTGGTCCGCATCCTTGGTTGCCGCTTCTTGAAGTTTCGCCATTCGTGCAGTCTCTCCTTCCGCGTCATAGTAGTCTGAAAGCTCCTTCGCGTACTGATTGGTAAGATCCAGGCATACCACCTTAATCCCGGCAGCCATCATTCGCTCAACAAGCTCGATAGATAGCATTGACTTTCCGACCCCGAGTATCCCTAGGATAGCAGTATTGTGCGTGACAAGTGCGTTGATGTCCTTAATGCTCACACAGTAGTCCGTCTTCGGGAAATGACCGATGGCATCTGGATCAGGCGTGGGTTCAGTAGCCTTCAGCAGCTTCACTGGCTCGTTCATATTGGGCAGCCACTTGACCAATTCGAAGCGCTTCTTCGTAGCGTCCCAGCGGCCGATCTTCTGGGCTTGTGCTCTCGCGAATCCATAGGTGTTCTTGTCCTTCACCGGCTCGTCCTGCAGCAGTCCCTTGATGACTTGATAGATGACGGACTTCCCCGCGATAGTCGTTTGCACAAGACGCCCTTCTTCGATCTCTGAGTCGGGGATAGTTTCGATGAACAACTTCTCCAAGGTTGAGTCCTTGGCGGTAATGCCAACAATGGCCTCTGCCTCGGCAACAAGCGCCCCCCGGTGCGACTGGTCGCCATCAAGGACAATTGCAGCGCTCCCTGGCAGGGACTTCAGTACAGCGATCGTGTCTTTGTCAGGCTCTGTGTCCAGTTTGATGACCCGTGCCAATTGATTGTGGTCACGACCTACATGGTTCAGCACCAAGCCAAGACGGTGGCCATCCACGGGGTCATTGATGGCAATAACCTGCCGTGGCAGTAGTGCTTGCCCATCAGCTTGGCGCACGAGGTAGACATTGGGATCCTGGGATGCAGCAAGTTCACCTGTAGCGAAGTTCAATGGCACGCCGGAAAAGAGGGCTCGAATTCTGGCAAAGAGCATGAGTCCTGTTTCGATAGGGGCAAATGCCGCAACGAGAATCCATGTAAGCAGGATCAAGAGCACTTCAGTAGCAGAGTGCCTGTGGAACGAGATAACGGCAAACACGACAAGCACGGAGAAGACAGCTCGCGGCGTGCCCAGCGCCTGAGCAATCTCCTTTGTTGCGGTACTCAAACGCTGTGTCCATTGTGCCTTAAGGTCGAATGTGAGAATAGCTATACCACCTGCAATCACAATGATTGCGCAGTATGCTAGAGCAATGTCAAATGCAGTTCGCTCAACCTGGCTCCAAGCATCCCAGTCTCGTACTAGGAACAACCCAAAGACTGCTGGCAGAGCATATAGCACAGCATCAGCTGGTTTGACAAAGTGCGGTGTATCCAGGCGCGAGCCGAGGATCAATCCGAAGAGCGCGCTATAGAACCAAAAGCCCTTCTCATCAATCGGCGGAAACCACACACCGAAGGCCAACCGACTTCCTGCGCAAAGTATGAATAGCTCAGTAAGGAGAATGATGAATCGCCAACGTTGATTGAGGCTACGCATTGGCAGAATTGCTTTCGTTGACCCTCACCTCCCCGCTCATCAGCTTCGGCAGCAGCGTGTCGCGGAGCTTCGTGAGGCTCTGGGTTTGTATTTGATTCGACTTAACCTTATCGAACAACGACTCAACGACCTGATCAAACTCCTCGACCCGCTCCTTGGGGGGAATGATGAACTCGATAGTCTTAAAGGCCGACTTACTGATCTCTTGGAACGTGGAACCGTTCGCATGGCCCTTCACCGTCTCCATATTGGCTTTGAGCCAGAGGTGGATAAAGCGGTTCGAGTAGCCTTCATTCCCATTGATCGCGATGTAGCCTTGATTGACGGCCATGGGCACCGCAGCGAATGCCATGTACCCGACAGGTGCCCGCGAAGACAGAAGCAACGTGCCTACAGGCTGGAGCCCTGAGCCGATCTGCTTCAACCCATCCTCAGTGATCTTTCTTGCCGTGTCAAAGAGGTAGAGGTGTTGATCCCCGGACAAGTCCTTCGGTGTAGTCCAGCAGAACTCACCATCCCAATAGGCCGCGTTCGCGGTGCTTGGGGTCGTACCTCCCTTCACTTCCATGATGTCACCTAACGTTCCATCCTCCCACCCCTCCTCCGCCTCCTCCACGAACCACTGCCTGAACAGCGCCTCCGCCATCCCCTCCAAGGTCTTGTTCTGCCGGTGCAGCAGGTCGATCTTGGCATCCAGGCTGCTGAGCACCGAGGCGATGGCGCGTTGCTCGACTACTTCAGGTACAATCACGTCCAGTTGGTCAAAGGCCTCCTTTGCAACACGCTGGCGCCCTGAAGTTCCTTGCAGATTGTTTGATGCGTATTCTTTGATCTCGCTCCACTTCGAGAAGTAGAGGATGAAGTCTTCATGTGATACTCCTGGTTTGGCGCGGAACACGAGGAACTCTGTTGACCCATACCCAAGTTCACCATTGAGTCCGGCCGCCTGATTGATATTGCCCTTCTCTGTGCAAGGACTAATCCTCGCGAATAGAGTGTCACCCTCAGCAAAGCGACTTCCTCCTTGCAATGGTCTTTTCCTTTTGGGGTAGGCAAAACGTCGTGAAGGATCCATGTCCTGCATCTCGATGTAGAAATGCTCCTTTGACCGAGACAGGGTGATCGGTGGATTGATGTCCACGAATTCGCTAAACTTCATTTCCTTCCACTCACCCATCAACCTTCACGCTTTTCAGGTTCTTCAGGATGGCGCTGTTCAGTTCGGCCTCTTCCTTCAGCTGCGCGGCGAACTCGGCTTGCAGCGCCGCGAAGCGCTCGGCGAACACGAAGTCGTCCTCTTCCTCGGCCAGGCCCACGTAGCGGCCGGGGGTAAGCACGTAGTCCAATTCCTTCACCCTGCTGAGCGGTGCCGCGCAGCAGAAGCCCGGCACGTCTACATAACCACCCCGCCCTTCGGGCACCCCTCCAGGGGAGGGGAATTTGTTGCGCCAGTTGTGGTAGGTGTCTGCAATGGTGTTGATGTCGGCCTCGCTGAACTCGCGCGTACGGCGGTTCACCAGGTGGCCCAGGTGGCGGGCATCAATGAATAATATCTCCCCCTCCCGGCCTCCCCCACGGGGGGAGGTGGAATGCGACCCAGCTATCTGAGCTGTACTGCGGAGGGAGGAGGAATGCGCGGCTTCGGCGATCTTGTCGAGAACACCGTTCGGGTCTTCGGCCCATTGGCTGTTGGGGAAGCGTAGCACGGTAAGCCCCATAGTGGTGAGGTACGCATCACGCTTCTTGTCGTGCTTCATTCGTGCCTCTTCGCTGTGTGGTGCACCGTCAAGCTCAACGACCAGCTTGGCTTCGTGGCAGTAGAAATCCACGATGTAGTTCCCGAACTGATGTTGCCGACGGAACTTCAAGTCCATGAACTGCTTGTTGCGCAGTGTTTCCCACATCGCCTCTTCGGCCGGTGTTTGCTTTCGACGCAATTCGCGTGCGCGTTCCACCAAACCAGCGAAGTGGAACCCACCGCGATAGTCGCGCGCGCTCCCTCTCCCCGAGGGAGAGGGCTGGGGTGAGGGCTTTTTCCTCGAAAAGAACCAGAGGCTGGCGGGGATCTGGGTGTTGAGGAAGAGCTTGGCGGGCAGGTTCACGATACAATCGATGAGGCCGGCTTCCACCATGGCCTTGCGGATGTCGCCTTCGCCGCTGCTCTTGCTGGTGAGGGCGCCCTTGCTGAGCACCACACCCGCCTGCCCATTGGGGCTGAGGTGGTAGATGAAGTGCTGCATCCACGCGAAGTTGGCGTTGCCCTCGGGCGGCACACCGTATTGCCAGCGGCCGTCGTTCCGCAGCAGTTCGCCGCTCCAGTCGCTCACGTTGAAGGGCGGGTTGGCAATGATGTAGTCGGCCTTCAGGTCGGGGTGGGCATCGTTGAGGAAGGAGCCCTCGCTGTTCCACTTCACCTGCGAGCTGTCGATGCCGCGGATGGCGAGGTTCATCTTGGCCAGCCGCCAGGTGGTCTGGTTGCTCTCCTGCCCGTAGATGCTGATGTCGTTGACCTTGCCCTGGTGCTCGGTGACGAACTTCTCGCTTTGCACGAACATGCCGCCGCTGCCGCAGCAGGGGTCGAACACGCGGCCCTTGTACGGTTCCAGCATGGCCACCAGCAGTTCCACCACGCTGCGCGGGGTGTAGAACTGGCCGCCCTTCTTGCCCTCGGCCAGTGCGAACTCGCCCAGGAAGTACTCGAACACGTGGCCCAGCACGTCGGCGCTGCGGCTCTTGGCATCGCCCAGGGCGATGTTGCCGATCAGGTCGATGAGGCCGCCGAGGCTGGTGGGGTCCAGGTTCTGCCGGGCGTACACCTTGGGCAGCACGCCCTTCAGCGATTCGTTCTCCCGCTCGATGGCATCCATGGCATCATCGACGGTCTTACCGATGCTGGGCTGCTTGGCGTGGCTTTGCAAAAAGCTCCACCGCGCGCCGGGCGGCACGAAGAAGACGTTCTCGGCCTTGTACTCGTCCTTGTCCTCGGGGTCGGCGCCTTCGGCTTCCTCGGCCTTCAGCCTGTCGTACAGCTCCACGAAGGCATCGCTGATGTACTTGAGGAAAACGAGGCCGAGCACGATGTGCTTGTACTCGGCAGCATCGATGTTCTTGCGCAGCTTGTCGGCGGTTTTCCAGAGCTGCTTTTCGATGGGTTCTTCGGGGGATTCCTTCTTCTTGGCCATGCGGCATAAATGGATGGCAAGGTAGAGATCGGGTAGCGGTGGATGCACGGTGTGGCACGGGCATCGATCAACAATTCGTCCGGACCTGCAGCCATGCCCGGCTCCAAGTACCGGTCAAGGGCATTTGCGCGCTGCCCATGCCCCACATGCGGGCTGGTTACGTGGAGCCGTTGCCGCCTATGCCCCCCGTAGCAGCACGCACCGCGCCTCCACCAGGCCCTGAAAGCCGGAGACACGGCCGCGAGGTCCACTACATCCACCTTGATGGGCAGGTCGCTGTCCGAGAGGTCCTGCTCCAGCAGGGCCAGGGTGGCCATGCCCAGTGGGCGGCCCGCATCAATGGCAATATCCAGGTCGCTGAATTTTTGCGCAGTGCCCTTCACCCGGCTTCCGAACGCCCATACGGAAACTCCGGGCACATGCTTGCCCAAGATGGGAAGTAGCATGTCCAAATGCCGTTGCTCCAGGTCAAGCATGGCGGTCGATCAATTCATCCAGCAATTTCCGGGCATGGGGCACGAACGAAAGGGCAACCTGGTAGGTCTCCCCGGCCTTGTCCGTGTCGTAGTTGTGGCTGGTGAGGTTGCGTGCCCGCTGGAAGGTGAACCAACCTTCGGGGTCATCGATCAAGCCCCTGCGGGCCGCTTCCCTGAACAATTCCCTTCTGCCCAACAGGTCCGCATCCCCGGCTTCCATCAATACTAACTGGCGGCGCATCATCTTCCAGTACAGCTCATAAGTGTACTCAAACCGCTGGATGCATCCATCACGCTCCAAGTCGTTCGCCGGCACTGTTGGCGAACGCCTCTTCCAAGCGCAAAAACCGCATTCAACAAACTGGACAGGTCCAAGCGTTCCGGATCCATGGTTGCTAAGATAAATGCCTGCACCTACTTCGCTGTGCCAAGGCTCCTTATGCAGCGCCTTGTCAATCCAGCCCCAGGTCCATCTGCTTGCCCGGCTTATAACCGATGATCGGATCATCCGGCGAGCGGTCCTCCTTGCCCACCTTTTCCACCTTGTGGTTCTTCCGGAATTCTTCCATGGGCGATCGCTCCAGGCCTTCCGATTCCGGCGGGGGCAGATGGCCGATCTCCTCCTTGGTGATCAGCATGTGTTGCTGTTCCTCCAGTTCGGGCGTCATCACGGTGAACACGTCGCCGTTCAGTTTCAGGTCCTTCACCTTGTAGGGTGTCAGGCGGTTACCCAGGGCCTTCACCCCTTTCACGGCAATGAACTCCGAGAGCGCGATGTCCTCGTCGGGCCGGTCGTTGGTGCGCTTGTCGAAGGCGATGTGCAGGCCGGTTTCCGGCACAAGGGAGTGCAGCACCAGCTTGCTTTCCGGGTGGTCGGTGATGAAGAGCACGGGGTCGCGTGCGGCCTCGGGCAGGAAACGCTTCACGTTGTACTGCTGCTTCTCCCCTTCCCAGTACACGGCGGTGATGGGCATTTCCGGGTCCCACTTCACGATGGTGAGGGCCTCGTCGGGGAAGTGTGTGCCCAGCGCGAAGGGGAACAGTTGATAGTGGCCGGTGGAGAGGATGCCGAGGATCTTGTCCTCCCCGCTGAAGCGGCCCAAGTAGCGGCCGTGCCCGGCCTCGTTGAGGCGGCGCACAGTGTCATCGAACCATACGGGGATGGCGCCGAGCGTGCTGCCGCCGCGTTCCTTCTGCACCACCTTGTGTACAATATGGCGCGTGAGCAAGTTGCCCTTGCTGCCACGGCCTTTCACGGCTAGTGCTCCGAAGTCCACGTCGAACTGCGTTTTGCGCAGGTTGGGGCGCGGGCGCAGGTTGATGCGCACCACTTCCGAGGCGCCGTCCGGGTTGGCGGTGAAGTAGAGCACCTTGCTGCCTTTGCTACCGTTAGTGAGGTCGTACTCCTTGTCGCGCGTGATGCCGGTGACGGCAAAGCGCTTCATGTAGCTCGGCCCCTGCGATCCGTCCTGGTAGATCAGGTGGTAAATGGTGCGCTCATCCCCCTTCTTCCACACGGCCGCATGCAGCACGCCCTTGCCCACGAATTTCTTATCCGCCACCTTGGTCACCAGCATGGTGCCGTCGGCGCGGAACACGATGATGTCGTCGATCTCCGAGCATTCGTCCACCTGCTCGAAGCTGCGCAGGCTCCAGCCGATGAAGCCTTCCCCGCGATCGAGGTAGAGCTTCTTGTTGGCCACGGCCACTGCGGTGGCCACGATGGTGTCGAAGGCGCGCAGTTCGGTCTTGCGTTCGCGGCCAGCGCCATACTTGCGCTTGAGTTCCTTGAAGTAGTCGATGGCGTAGTCCACCAGTGCATTGAGCTTGGCTTGCACGTCGCCCAGTTGCTCCTCCAAGCCCTTGATGTGTTCATCGGCCTTGAAGCTGTCGAACTTGCTGATGCGCTTGATGCGGATCTCCGTCAATCGCACGATGTCCTCTTCGGTCACCGCACGGCGCAGCTCTTTCACGTAGGGCTTCAAGCCCTTGTCGATGAAGCTGATCACCTGTTCCCAGGTCTCGGCCTCCTCGATCTTGCGGTACACTTTCTTCTCGATGAAGATGCGCTCCAGCGAGGCGAAGTGCCATTGCTCCTGCAACTCGCGCTCCTTGATCTGCAACTCCAGCTCCAGCAGGCGCAGCGTGTTTTCGGTGCTGGCCTTCAGCAGTTCGCCCACGCCCACGAAGCGTGGCTTGTCGTTCTCGATCACCACGGCGTTGGGCGCGATGCTCAGCTCGCAGTCGGTGAAGGCGAAGAGCGCGTCGATGGTGTTGTCCGGCGATACGCCGGGTGCGAGGTGGATCTGGATCTCGGCGTTGGCGGCCGTGTTGTCCTCAATGTGGCGCACCTTGATCTTGCCCTTGTCGTTGGCCTTGATGATGCTCTCGATGAGGCTGGCGGTGGTGGTGCCGAAGGGGATCTCGGTGATCACCAGCGTCTTGTTGTCCTCCTTGCGGATGCGCGCGCGGCAGCGGATGCGCCCGCCGCGCCGGCCTTCGTCGTAGTTGTCGGCATCGGCCAGGCCGGCCGTTGGGAAATCGGGCAGCAGCTTGGGGTTCTTGCCCTTCAGCACGGCGATGCTGGCGTCGATCAGCTCATTGAAGTTGTGCGGCAGCACCTTGCAGCTGAGGCCCACGGCGATGCCCTCACCGCCTTGCGCCAACAGCAGCGGGAATTTCACCGGCAGGAAGACCGGCTCCTTGTTGCGGCCGTCGTAGCTGCTTTGCCATTCGGTGGTCTTCGGGTTGAAGACGACATCGTTGGCGAACTTGCTCAGGCGTGCCTCGATGTAGCGCGGGGCGGCGGCGCTGTCACCGGTGAGGGTGTTGCCCCAGTTGCCCTGCATGTCGATCAGCAGGTCCTTCTGGCCGAGTTGCACCAGCGCGTCGCCGATGCTGGCGTCGCCATGCGGGTGGTACTGCATGGTGTGGCCGATGATGTTGGCCACCTTGTTGTAGCGCCCGTCGTCCAGCACCTTCATGCTGTGCAGGATGCGGCGCTGCACGGGCTTCAGGCCATCGTACAAAGCGGGCACGGCGCGCTCCAGGATCACATAGCTCGCGTAATCCAAAAACCATTCGCGGTACATGCCGCTCACGCTGAAGGTGCCCGCCTGGCCGGTGCCAGGAACGCCTTCGGGGGATGCGGCGCCAGTGCAGCCCGTCTCTTCAACGTCGTCGTTCAATTGCTCTTCGGGTTCGTCGCTCATGGAATTTCCGCGTTGGGCGGAAGGGAAAGGTCAGTATGTTCGTGCAGGGCGATGCCGTGGACCGCCATGGCGGTAAAATTAGCCCCCCTGAGGGCTGGCCAAGCATGGGGGGATCTCAATTTTACCCACATACCGGGGGCTCCTGCCGTCACGGCCCGAACTTCCTGCTGGGCTCGCGGCTGGTGCGGCGTACCTGGTAGATGTAGATGGTGTTTCCTTCCACCTCGTACACCACGCGGCACTTCAACTTGTGCAGTGGCACATGGCGGTACGCATACTTGCGGACCTGATGGCCGAAAGGGTTGGCAAGGATGGTCTTGTAGCACTCGGTCAAGGCTTCCAGAAAGCGGTTTCCGCTACCCTTGCCTTGCTTCTTCTCCCGATAGAGATAGATTTCACTTCCTTGTGAACGTTTGGTGCGGCCTCCAAGCGGTACCTCATCGGCACTCCGCCGCGATCAACCGTTGGATCTCCGCCATGGACTCCTTCTCGGTGAGGAACTTCACTTCGCCACGCAGCCGCTTGGCCCTCATATCCTCGAACGCTGCATATTCCTCATCCGTGATGTCGTCACCATCGCCCGCCATGACCTCCGGAAACGCTCTACGCAACATCGTTGCGATCCGTTTGATGACGGCTTCGTCCTTGACGCTGGCCAAACGTTCCATCAGTTCCAGTTTGATCGCCGCGCTTGTCATGTGACCGTGAATTGACCAGTAAAGTTGGGCAAGGCCCATTTCTGGCGTGAGCGTCCACGCTCGTGCCTATTCCAGATCAAGTAAGCGCGGCCTTCGACAATTCTGTAGCGTTTGCCTTTGATGGTGAAGGTGGTGGCTTCGCGGTGAAGACACGAGCGCGGACGCTCGCGTCAGACAGGAGCCTTCAAAAGGACACAAGCGTGGGTGTCCGTGCCAGACAGGATGCGTGGTGTGCAGCGTGATTCCTACGGCCCCGCCACCGTGCAGTACCGCCACGCCTTCGTCAGTGAGAACTGCACCTTGAGTTGGTAATCGAAACAGTAGGACGTGCCCGCAACCACGTGGTGGTAGCTGTGGTCATCCGGTGGCGGCAGCTCACTGCCATAGTCGAGCACCTGGCCGGTGTTCACCTGTGTGATGTACAGTTTCCACGTGGTGCCTGCGGGCAGCAGGTCGGTGCGCACATGGATGGTCTGCTCCACCACCGTATCGATGGGCTGGCCGCCACCGTAAATGATGCGCGTAGTGTCCGAAACAAGTTCGACCAATGCCGGGCCGCTGTAATCCGGGTCCAGCGGGTTGCCGGTGAGCGCGGCGGGATCCAGGTCGTCCTTCAAGCAGCCCGACAGACCGAATGCCACAGGGAGAAGCAGGAACAGCGCGCGTTTCATCGGCCCGTATTAAAACTTGCGCGAGCGTCCACGCTCGTGCCAATCACTATCCAACTCACCCTCCCAAGAGCAATGAGAAGCACGAGCGTGGACGCTCGCGCAAGGGAAATTTCAAATGCGCGCTTCATCGGGTCATATTCCATGTAAGCCCGCCTTGCCACGTGCCGCCGTTTGGCCCCGGCATCCAACTCAGGCCATCGAAGCGCAGTTTCTCCTTGTCGATGAACTCCGGCTTGGCCCGCTGGCCGGAGCGCCAGTACAGGTAGGCGGTAGTGCCCGCAAAGAGCGCCGTAACGCCCGCCGAAACCGCAAACTTGTTCCGTGCCTTCCGGAAGGCCTCCTTGTCCGCTGGCATGGTCTGCTCCTTCAGCACCGTGATTGCGTGGGGTGAAGGTGCAACATCGTACGCGGCGCGGTCGTCGTCCAGCACGTCGTGTGCCTTCTTCATGTTGGCAAACTGGAAACCCGTGTACACCAAGGCGCCGACGGTGAGGATTGCTGGCAACGTGCGCATCAGGCGCATTTGCTTCTGGTAGGCATCCAGGTCGCGCTGGTACACCAAGTACTCCGTGGAGAACGGCAAGCGTAAAGTGAAGGTGGAGGCCCGGTTTCCAATGATGGTGAGCGTGGTGTCCACCACCTTGCGTTGCGGCGCCCAAAAGCTGAAGCGGTGCGGGCCTTCCAGCAGTTCCACCTCGTTTTTCTGCAAGGTGAACCGGTGGTCTAAGCGATACATGTAACCGGGCGGGTCGATCTGTAGCCGCAGCTTGCCGGAGGTTTGGGCATAAAGCGCGGAGGCGGGAACCAAGGCCGCCAAGGCCAACGTCTGAAGGGTGATGCGCAAGTTCATCAAGGAATCCAAAGGTAGGGTCCCAACTTCGCCCTACGTCAAGGTCCGCTCCGCGAGACCTTGATGGAGCCAATACAATTCCCTCAGAGTTCCCTCAAGGTCTCCCGAAGGGAACCTTGCAGGAGAAGCACCTGGCATCAAGGTCCGCTCCGCGAGACCTTGATGGGACCAATACAATTCCCTCAGAGTTCCCTCAAGGTCTCCCGAAGGGAACCTTGCAGGAGCAACATCCCTACGTCAAGGTCCGCTCCGCGAGGCTTTGATGGAGCCAATACAATTCCCTCAGAGTTCCCTCAAGGTCCTCCCGAAGGGGACCTTGCAGGAGCAACATTCCTACGTCAAGGTCCGCTCCGCGAGACCTTGATGGGACCAATACAATTCCCTCAGAGTTCCCTCAAGGTCTCCCGAAGGGAACCTTGCAGGAGAAGCACCTGGCATCAAGGTCCGCTCCGCGAGACCTTGATGGCACCAATCTCCCACCACCTGATCATCTGATCCTCCAATTGTCCGACCCTACTCCTCCACTTCGTTCATCTCCAGTTTCTCCGCGATGGAGCGCACTGCGGCCGTCCTCGCCTCCTCGGCACTTTCCTCGGCAATGTCCTTCTCCACTTTCAGGTTGCCGATGATGAATTCCTGCCGCTGCGGGGTGTTCTTGCCCATATAGAAGCCGAGCAGGTCGTTCACCTTGGCGTCCTTGGTGATCATCACCGGCTCTAAGCGGATGTCCGGGCCGATGAAGTGCTTGAACTCGTCGGGGCTGATCTCGCCCAAGCCCTTGAACCGCGTGATCTCCGCGCTCTTGCCCAGCTTGGCGATGGCGCGCTGCCGCTCCTCGTCGCTGTAGCAGTAGATGGTCTCCTTTTTGTTGCGCACGCGGAATAACGGCGTTTGCAGGATGTAGAGGTGGTCGTTCTTCACCAGGTCCGGGAAGAACTGCAGGAAGAAGGTCATCAACAGCAGGCGGATGTGCATGCCGTCCACGTCGGCATCGGTGGCGATGACGATCTTGTTGTAGCGCAGTCCGTCCATGCCGTCCTCGATGTCCAGCGCGGCCTGGATCAGGTTGAACTCCTCGTTCTCGTACACGATCTTCTTGGTGAGGCCGAAGCTGTTGAGCGGCTTTCCCTTCAGGCTGAACACGGCCTGTGTTTCCACGTCGCGGCTTTTGGTGATGCTGCCGCTGGCGCTGTCGCCCTCGGTGATGAAGAGGGTGCTTTCCTCACGCCGGTCCTCCTTCTTGGAGGCATCGCTGAGGTGGATGCGGCAATCGCGGAGTTTCTTGTTGTGCAGGCTGGATTTCTTGGCGCGCTCGCGGGCCAGCTTGCGGATGCCGCTGAGCTCCTTGCGTTCGCGCTCATTCTGCAAAATGCGCGCTTGCAGCACCTCCGCCACCGCCGGGTTCTTGTGGAGGAAGTTGTCCAGCTCGCGCCCGAGGAAGTCGCCCACGAAGCTGCGCATGCTTTGCCCGCCGGGCTCCACCTCCAGGCTGCCCAGCTTGGTCTTGGTCTGGCTCTCGAACACGGGCTCCACCACCTTCACGCTCACGGCCGCTACGATGCCCGTGCGGCAATCACCGGCCTCCCAGTCCTTCTTGAAGAATTCCTTGATGGTCTTGGCCACGGCTTCGCGGAAGGCGCCTTGGTGCGTGCCGCCCTGTGTGGTGTGCTGGCCGTTCACGAAGCTGTAGTATTCCTCGCCGTAGTGGTTGGCATGGGTGATGGCCACTTCGATGTCGTCGCCGATCAGGCGGATGATGGGGTACAGCGGCTCGCCGTCCATCTTGGTCTCCAGCAGGTCCAGCAGGCCGTTCTTGCTCTGGAAACGGCGCCCGTTGTACACGATGGTGAGGCCGGTGTTCAGGTAGCAGTAGTTCCACAGCAGGCGTTCGATGTGCTGCTCGCGGAACTGGTATTGCTTGAACATCTGGTCGTCCGGCTCGAAGACCACGCGAGTGCCGTTGGCTTCTTCGCTCTTCACCAGTTTTTCATCCTTGCGCAGCACTCCGCGGTCGAACTCGGCGCGCTTCATCTGCCCGTCGCGGTAGCTCTCGATCTTGAACCAGGTGCTCAGGGCGTTCACCGCCTTGGTGCCCACGCCGTTGAGACCCACGCTTTTCTTGAAGGCCTTGCTGTCGTACTTGGCGCCGGTGTTGATCTTGCTCACCACGTCGATCACCTTGCCCAAGGGCACGCCGCGCCCGTAGTCGCGCACTTCCACGCGCGGCCCTTCGATGGTGACCTCCACCTTTTTTCCGTGGCCCATCACGAATTCATCGATGCAGTTGTCCAGCACTTCCTTCAGCAGGATGTAAATGCCGTCGTCGTAGCTGCTGCCGTCGCCCAGCTTGCCGATGTACATGCCCGGCCGCAGCCGGATGTGTTCCTTCCAGTCCAGCGACCGGATAGTGTCTTCGCCGTAGTTCGTCTCGCTCATGGATCGTTGGGAACCTCAATGCCAGTAAGGGTTCCCATTGGGTGGCTCAAAGATAATCGGCACCCGGCGCGGAGTTTCGGGCGGGGAATCGCCGCATTATCAACGATCGGGAGCGGGTTTTCAACAGAAAACCCAAGGAACCCAGCCCGATATCACGGTAGCTGCTCCGTTATTGTGCTGGTCGGGGATGCGCCGACCAGGTTGTTCAGGATCATGTCCCGGTCGTTCCCGCTGCCGGTGTATTTCACCGCGCCGTCCAAGGTCACATCGGCACCGTGGTAGCCACTTACCGTGTTGGTGGGTGCGGTTCCGCCTACGGCATTGAGGATGGCATCCCGGTCGTTGTTCGCGCCGGTGTACTTCACTTCGGCATCGCGCACCACGTTGCCGCTCCACAGCAATGCAATGCCTCCATTCAACTTGCGGGCGTTGGTGCCCCAGGTGGCCGTTGCTGGCAGACTGAAATCAACCACAGTGGCCGTGGCACTGAGCAGAACAGGCTGCGCGGTCATGGCGCCCAAGTGGTTGCGGTGGCGGACGGCCACATAATAGTCACCACCAGCTTGGCAGAAGCCCAACGGTGACATGCCGTCCACGCCCACCACATCGCCATCGCGCTGTAGCAAGGCCACACGGCTTTCCAGTACTTGCGATGGCGTGGTGGCCGAGCGCAGTTCCACCAGCACCCAATCCACGATGGCATCGTTGCCGGTGATGGCAAGCACCGGTGCGGTGGTGAGCGTGTCGCCTGCCGGTGCGAAGCCCAGCACGGTGTATGGCTCGCGCAGCGGCAACAGGTTCAACTTGCGCAGGCTGTCCACCATCAACATGCCACCATCGCGCCATGCGCCGTCCAACAGCGCCTTGGCGGCCACCACCGTAGGCGGCACCTCATCGCAAGGCGGGTCCAATGTGGTGAAGAGGGTGGATACGCTCCACTCTGAAGCGATCCCCTGCGACCCCTCTCCTTGGCAAATGGTGCGCACCTGGAACTCATGCTCCGTGCCCCACTCCAGCCCATTGAGCATGTGGTTCGTATCGACGATCCCCTGCACCACGTTCCAATCGGCAAGGGCGGTTTTCTTCCAGCGTACGTCGTATGAACTGGCTCCCTCCACCATGGTCCAATTCATCTGCGCACCAATGTATGTGATGTCCGAGGTCCAATGTTCACCGGGCCAAGGACAGTTGGCGGTATACGCGTTGATGAAAAGCGAATAGCAGGCAACGGGATTGTTGGCCCCGTTGTAGCCCCACACGTGCAACACGTAGCTGCCCGACCCTTGATTGATCCTGCTGATGTACTCGCTGTTGGTCCCTGCATTCTGGCTCATGGCGATCTGCACGCCGGAGCTGTTCAACAGCTCCATGTCGTAATCAGCAGGAAGGCCGGACATGCTGATGTAGAGGTTGCTTGTTGCGGCCAGGCTGAATGCGTAAAAATCACCGTCCGATGGGGATGCGATCAACGCGCTAATGTTCGCCGGCAGCGCCACGCTCGCGGCCGTGGCAAATGTGTTGTTCGGTTCCAGCGTGTCCAGGCAAGGCACCGGCGTGGTGAACACGAAGCTGCCGCTGAAGGCCGACGCGGAGCCGCCGCAATCGCTCATCACTTGGAATTCGTAAGCCGTGTTCTGGGTGAGGCCGGTAATTCCGTAGCTGTTGGTGGTGAGTCCGGCAACCGTGGTCCATGTGCTGCCGGCCTGCGGTTTCCAACGCAGGGTGTACCCGGCCACCCCGAGGTTGGGCCAAGTGAGCGTGGCGGAGTTGCTGTACAGGTTGCTTACGGACAGCGGCCCCGGCGGGTCGCAGCTGGTGCCGCATTGGGCCAAGCATGAGGCCGCATTGATGCGGTTGCGGATAAAGGCGGCGGGCTGGGGCCCGAAGCCGTTGTTGAAGTTGATGCCTACGCCGCCGATCAGGTGGCAATAGCTCATGATGGTGCCCCCACCCGTGGGCAAGGAGGCCGTGGGGCACGAACCTTCCGTGTAGCCCGCTGCGGGGCCGCAGCCATCGATGGCCGTGCCGTTGCCGTTCCAGGCACAGGCATGGGTGTGCGGCGAACCGAGGTTGTGGCCTTGCTCGTGGGTTACCACGTTGACGCTCCAACTGTACGTGGGAACGTTTGAATACCCGGTGCCGATGCCACTGTATGCCATGCGGTAAAAGGCACTGGAACAGAGGGTGTTCAGCCAGGCAATTCCTCCTCCGCCGCTAAACCCGAGCAGGTGGGCCAGGTCTCCGTTGAAACTGGTGCGGTAGTTCCCGAACTGGTCCAGGTACCCACCGGTTGTAGGGCCGGTGTAGGGACTGGCCGTGTCCCAAACGAAAAGTTCCTGCAGTTGCACCTCGACCCCGTCGTTGTCAAAGATGATCGCACTTTGGTTGAAAAGTCCCGTGAGGTAGTTGGTGACCGCAGTGACGCTGCCCTTGTTCTGAAAGATCGGGTAATCCGCCTCCCAGTACAACTTCACGCAGCGGATGGTGCGGTCGCCGCCTTGATCCTGCAATTCGCTTGGATGAATGGCACCGCCCGTGTACCGCGCATCGCAGGTGAATGGGATCTGGGAGCGCAAGTCCTGTTCCAGGTAGATGATGTGCATGTCCGGCGCTCCCCCTCCGAGCCGGCCCAGCACCAGCGTTCCATGGTCCCCGCTCACCATGGCCATCAGTTCATCGCCGAAGATGCTCAGCCCGGCCACGGAATGGTTGTCTCCTTGCATGCGGCCCCGGTAGTGCAATGCCGGAGCAGCGGGTACGTCGCCCCCGCTGGAAGTGGTCACCTTGAAGCCGTCCGCAAGGGGTTGCCATTTCTCCAGCTCAAGGGCCACCGGGCCGTCCGCCGTGGGCAGGGTGACCGTGATGTAGGGCGGGGCCATGGCCAGCATGTGGGCCACCACGGGCATGTTCATCCGCAACACGTTGGCGCGTTTGCATTCGCTTTGCCACAGCGCGTCAGTCTTGGCATCCTGTGGTACCTCAGCAACAAGCTGAACCGGGGTGAACGCCACGCCGCTGGCTTTCAACCCGTCTATCCGTGCTGCCACCTGGCCTTCACCGGGGCGGCCATGGGCGTGGAGCAACTGGCCAAAGCCAAATACAAAGATCAGCAGCAGGGAGCGGAGCATGGCAGGATCAGTAAGTGAATTGGATGTTGCAAGATAGGACGGCTCAACGGGTGCACAAGTTTCCCCGACATGGGAAGAATTTTCAGGCCAACCCGGTTGTAGGCGGGGCCCCTCAGGCGGGTTCATCACGGTAGGTTACGCCCAAGGGCCAAAACTGGTTGGCCGTTGCCAATTGTTAGCCACAACAGCAACGGGCAACTGGCAAACAACTGCTGATCCTTCCGCAATACACGGCCTGCCCACTGCTAAAGGCACCGCCCCTACTTCAACCCCCGCTTCTCCAGCAGCGGCCCCACCTCAGCATCGCGACCGCGGAAGTCGCGGTAGAGTTCATCCGCAGGCTTGCTGCCGCCCTTGCTCAGGATCGTCTCGCGGAAGTGCATGCCGTTGGCGCGCGTCATGCCGCCGTGTTCCTTGAACCATTGGAAGGCATCGGCCTCCAGCACCTCGGCCCACATGTAGGCATAGTAGCCGGCGGCATAACCGCCGCCCCAGATGTGGCTGAAGTAGCAGGTACGGTAACGTGGATACGCGATCGGCAGGTCCAGGCCATAATTGGCCAGGGCGGCTTTCTCGAACTTCTCCGGGTCCTGCAGCGGTGCGTCGGCGGGCAGCATGTGCCATTGCTGGTCCAGCAGGGCCGCAGCTAAGTATTCGGTGGTCATGAAGCCCTGGTTGAACTTGCTGCTCTTCTTGATCTTGTCCACCAGGGTTTGAGGCATAGCCTCGCCGGTCTTCCAATGCTTGGCATAATTGGCGAACACGTTGGGGTCGGAGGCCCAGTTTTCATTGAACTGGCTGGGGAGCTCCACGAAATCGCGCGGCACGTTCGTGCCGGAGAAGTAGGGGTACTTCTGCGTGCTGAGCAGCCCGTGCAGGGCATGGCCGAATTCGTGGAACATGGTGGTTACCTCGTCAAAGCTCAACAACGCGGGCTGTCCGTCGGCGGGCTTCTTCACGTTCAGGTTCTGGGTGATCACGGGCTTCTGCCCCAGCAGGAAGCTTTGGTCCACAAAACTGTCCATCCACGCTCCGCCCTGCTTGCTGTCGCTGGCAAAGAAGTCGAAGTACACCAGGCCTACCGTGCCGCTGTCCGGGCCGAATACCTCGAAGACGCGGACATCGGGCTGATACACGGGCAGGTCTTTGCGCTCTTTGAAGGTGAGGCCGTACAACTGTCCTGCGGCGAAGAACACGCCATCGTGCAGTACGCGGTCCATCCCGAAGTACGGCTTGATCTGGCTTTCGTCCAGGTCGTATTCCGCCTTGCGCACCTTCTCGGCGTAGTAGTCCCAGTCCCATGGTGCGAGGGTGAATCCGCCCTTCTCCTTGTCGATCACGGCCTGCAGCTTGGCCGCCTCGGCCTTGAGGTTCTTCACGGCTGCGGGCACCATGCCGGTGAGGAGCTTCACGGCGGCATCGGGGGTCTTGGCCATTTGGTCTGCCAAGGAGTAGGACGCGTAATTGGGGAAGCCCAGCAGTTTGGCGCGTTCGGCGCGCAGTTGCGCCAGGCGGCTCACCGTGGCACGCTGGTCGCTGGAATCACCGGCCATGCCGCGGTTGATGGAGGCGGTGAAGATGCGCTCGCGCAGGGCGCGGTCCTTGATCTCCGCCAGCACCGGTTGCATGGTGGTGTTCTGCAGGGTGATCAGCCATTTGCCTTCGTGGCCCTTGTCCTTGGCGGCTGCGGCGGCGGCTTCGATCTCGGCGTCGCTCATGCCGTCCAGCTGTTTCTTGTCATCCACCAGCACGGCGGCGTTGTTCACGTTCTTCAGCAGGTTGTCCACAAAGAGCGTGGTGAGCTTGGATTCCTCCTCATTCAGAGCCCGCAGTTTCTTCTGGTCATCCGCATTGAGCAGCGCGCCCGCACGGACCATCTGCGTGTAGTAGCGCTCCACCAAGCGGACGGAGACGCTGTCCAGGCCCAGGCTGTCCCGGCGGTCGTAGAGGCTCTTCACGCGGGCGAAGAGCTTCGGGTCCAGGTTGATGGCATCGCTGTGCGCGGCCAGCTTGGGCGCCATGTCCTTGTTCACCTCCTGAAGTGTGTCGTTGGTGTTGCTGGCCACCAGGTTGAAGAAGACCTTGTTCGCGCGCTTCAACTCCTGGCCGCTCTTCTCCAGGGCGATGATGGTGTTGTCGAAGGTGGCGGCATCCGTGTTGTCCGCGATGGCCTTCACCTCGGCCAACTGCTTCTTCATGCCCTCCTCCATCGCCGGGGCGAAGTCGCCGTTCTGGATCTTGGTGAAGTCCGGCGCGCCCAAGTAGAGGGTGCTTTCGGTGGCGAACGGATTTTCGCGGGCGGGTGCGGGGGTGGACATGTCGGTTTTCGTGGTGTCGCTCGTTCCACACGAAGCGGCGAGCAATAAGAGGGACAACGCGGCGAGGGAATGGTTCATCGGCGTGGGGAATGAGGGGCGAATGTAGCGGCGCAGCGACGGAACTTGTTCTCGCCGGGGATGGACGGGAACGGCATAACTACGGTACACGCCGGGAATGGCCGGCTTAAGCACCCCGCTACTGCTTCTCCCCGTACCCGTGATGCACATAAACATCCCCGCTGGTCTGGTATACCAAGTGCGTGCCGCTGAAGGTGCCGTTGCCGCTCATGTTGTACGGGCCGCTCACGTTCTGCGAGGGGAAGGAGAAGAAGTTGTTGGAAAGGATGGCGTAGTAGCCCGTTCCGTCATTCCACAGGTTGTTGAAGTAGAGGGTATCGGACACCGTGCCACCGGTGGAAATGCTGAGCACGTAGGTCTCCGGTTGGTTGATGTACAGTTGGCCATCTAACCAAAGCGAATCCGACACCAGCCAAGTGCCGGTGAAGGCCGCGCGCGGATCGGTGGGTGTGGTGGTCTGCCCGCCGGAAGGAGTGGACGGTTCATCGTCGTCCTTCTTGCAGGCGGTGAAGGCCAAGATGGCGACCAAGGTGGCGAGAAGGCTGAGGTTTAGATGTTTCATGGGTTTGGGTTGGGTTGCGGTGTATGACATGAACGGGAGGCTTATGGTCAAAGATCGAATGCCGAATAGATCGCACTACTCATCAGGGGGCCATAACCGGACTGTGTTTACTATACGCTCTATCTCGCCGGAAGCCACAAAAGTTTTGAAGTATGCTGTCGAGATCTCATACCAAAGATATAAGTAATACTTCTCGCTTTTTATAAATACAAGAAGGTTGTACGTGTCAAAACCCATGCCACCTATCCCTTCACCTAAGACCCAGTATTTATCGTCAATATATCCCTCGCGAATCCGGTTTATCGAACAAGCTACATTAAGCATGAATTGTATATCTGGAACCGCCTCAATGCGATAATCCCTTTCAACATGGTCCCAGTTTGTATGTAGCTCCGTTACGACACTCATGTTGTACAAGGGAGGAGTGGTTAGGCAACCGACCATGGTAATGTATTGGTTTGGTTTATCTA
The DNA here is from genome assembly GCA_023957375.1 of Flavobacteriales bacterium. Classification (GTDB taxonomy): domain Bacteria; phylum Bacteroidota; class Bacteroidia; order Flavobacteriales_F; family PHOS-HE28; genus PHOS-HE28. The sequence continues at coordinate 1,223,375 of JAMLHB010000001.1, forward strand.
GTGGCGGATCCACACTCCAGTCACATGAGGCAGAGCGGGGGATTAAGACGCGATAATTACCAAAGGCAACAATCGTATCATGAGCTTCCAATTGAACATTGGAAATGCTGGCCTCATTTTGACCAATGCATCCAGAAGTGGAAAGAAGGCAAAATGAGACGAGAATAATCAGCAATTTCATGTGTGGTCAGCCTATTCTAGCGCGAGCGTCCACGCTCGTGCCCATCCGTGCCCATCCCCCTATTCTAGCGCGAGCGTCCACGCTCGTGCCCTTCCCCATTCCACAACCCCTATTCTAGCGCGAGCGTCCACGCTCGTGCCCTTCCCCATTCCACTACGCCTCATCGCATTCAAACCCCAAGTATGGATTTGCACTGCTCCATACGTATGCTGCTTCGTCATTGACCAATCCTGCCCGTAACGGATTCTCGCGAAGATAATTCCGCCGTTGCTCGAATAGCTCCGGCTTGTCCAGGATGATCGGGCGATTGCTCTGTTGCCAAAACTGATGGTGTACGTTCGATGGATTCGCTGCGCCGTGTTCACGGAACACCCTCAGCATCCATTCCTTCCGGCTTTCACGCGGGTTTGCGGCAATCAACTTCACCAGCTCCTTGCTCGTGTAGGTCTTGAAGTCGCGCATGATCTCGCCTAAGTTCCCGTTGGCTGCCGCCGCGATCAAATGCAAATGGTTGGGCATGATCACGAACTCATACAGCCGCAGTCCTTTATTCTTCCGGCAAAAGGTGAGATTCTGCAACAGAAACTCCGCATACTCACGCCGTGTGAACACATCCACCCAGCCTACTACCGCGAAAGTGATGAAGTGTGCATGGCCTTCCACGAACTTGTATCGTTCACTCATGCTGGTGAAGGTACATGCGTTGTGAAGAAAGACACGAGCGTGGACGCTCGCGTCAGAGGCGGGGTGACCGGTAAAACCTTGCGGAGAAGATCGGGTGGTCGTTCCAAACGACCAGGATGGAACGCCCGCGTTGCAAACGCGGGCGAGGTTGCGAATCACTGCGCCGCCACGTGCGCCATCCGCATCCTCCCCCACACCACCACGCCCAGCACCAGCGCCAGCACACAGGCTTGCGTTACCAAGCCCTGCACCGTGGGGTGGATGCCCAGCACCGGCACGGTGATGAAGCGCACGAACGTCGCATCGAACACGCCCGCTTCCTGCAAGGCGGCCACTCCATTGCCCGAAAAGACCACGGCCATCAACGCCAGCATCCAGCCGGTGACGGCGAAGAAGGGGCCGATGGGCAGCCGCACGCTGTACTTGAGGATGGCCCCACCGATGAGCACCAGCAGCACAGCCGCCACCCCAATGCCGCCAAACACCGCATGGCTACTGGACGGCCCCGCCTGGCTAAAGAGCGTCTCGTAAAAGAGGATGATCTCGAAGAGTTCGCGGTACACCGCCAGAAAGGAGATGCCCGCCAGCGCCCATAAGGTCCTTTTGCCCAAGGCCGCGCCCACCTTGTCCTTCACGAAGCGCTGCCAGGCGCTAACGTTGGATTTATTGTGCAGCCACCAGCCCACGTAGAGCAGCATGGCCGCCGCCAGCAGCGCGGTGATGCCTTCGGTCAGCTCGCGGTTGGCCCCGGTGATGGTGAGCACGTAGCTGGCCAGCACCCAGGTAAGCACGCCCAGCACCACGGCCCCGATCCAGCCGGCATGCACGTACTTCAATGCATCGCGGCGGCCGGTCTTCAGCACAAAGGCCAGGATGGCGGCCAGCACCAGGATGGCCTCCAGGCCCTCGCGCAGCAGGATGATCAAGGAGCCGAGGAACGCGGCCGTGCCGGTGAGTCCACCACCGGAGAGCTGGTCGTCGGCCTGTTCCAGCAAGCTGTTGATGCGCCCGATGCTGGCGGCCACGGAATCCGCCGGGGCCTTGGCGGTGATCTGCGAACGCAGGGCCATCATCTCCCGTTCCGTCTGCTTGCGCAGCGGCGCGTCCACGTTGTCCAAGGCCGTTTCGATCAATTCAAAACCTTCCAGGTAGGCACTGATGGAAAGGCGGCGTGCTTCTTCAGGCTGTCCGGCTTTGTAGGCATCCAGTGCCTGTGCCAAGCGGTCGCGTGTCAGGTTCAAGGGCGAAGGGCCGCTGCTGCCCAATGCTTCCGGATGGGCGGTAAGCCAGGCCAGCACAGCGGCGAGGTCGGCACCGCCTTTCTTGACCGCATCCTCAGGCGTGGTGGTCACCACGGCGGTGAGGTTGGGGAAATCTTCTTTGCCCACACCGTTCTTCCAAAGTGCTTCGCCCCGCTTCAGTTCATCCGCAGGCACGCGCAGGTCCGCCACGTGGAAGGCCAGCGCCCAGCGCTCTTCTTCCGTAAGGCCCGTGTACGCTAGCATGGAGGTGCCAGCCACGCCCAGCGTGATGGTATTGTACAATCCGAAAGGGCTGCGCACAGCCATGGCCTCCGCATCGTGGAAATTGCGCGGCGCAGGTTCCAGGCTGGCGGCCTGCGGGCCGTCGCCATGGCCGCTGGCCCCGTGGCAACTGGCGCAGTGGGCCGTGTACAGCGCGGCCGCAGCGGCGAGGTCAGGTGCTTTGCGCGGGGCCACGGCCACGTTGTAGGCTCTGATCACTTCCTGCCGCAGGGCATTGGCCAGCGCGGTGATCTCCGTGCCGTCCGCCTTGCCCAGGATGCGCTCCTGCAGTTTGCGTGCATGGACCAGCAGGTCCGGCAACTGGTCCACCTGGGGAAGTGCTTCCAGAATGGCGATGCTCTGCTTGGCGAATTCCAGTTGCTCCGCGTATTCCGCGGTATCGAGCACTTGGCCGTTTTTCACGAAGGCCGGGTAGTCCACGCCCACGTATTCCAGCATATGGACCACGGTGCGGGCCTGCTCTTCGGCACCCTGGCCGGCCTTGCAGGGCATAGCTCCGACCCACAACGCCACGAAGGCCAGCAGGTGTCGGAAGCCGGGCATCACACGTTGAAGAGGAAGTGCATCACGTCGCCGTCCTTCACCACGTACTCCTTGCCTTCCACTCGAAGCTTGCCGGCCGACTTGGCACCTGCCTCGCCTTTCAGGTTGATGAAATCCGCGTAGGCGATCACTTCGGCGCGGATGAATCCTTTCTCGAAATCGGTGTGGATCACTCCGGCGGCTTGCGGGGCCGTAGTGCCCTCATGGATGGTCCATGCCCGTACCTCCTGCACCCCGGCGGTGAAATAAGTCTGTAGCCGGAGCAGCTTGTAAGCCGCCCGCACCAGCTTGTTCACCCCGGGTTCCTCCAAGCCGAGGTCTTGCAGGAACATGTCGCGTTCCTCGGCGGTGTCCATGGTGGCGATCTCCGCCTCGATGGCCGCCGTCACGAAGGTGACCTCGGCGTTTTCATGGGCCACTGCCTTGCGCACGGCCTCCACGTAGGCGTTGCCTGTTACAGCGCTCTTTTCCTCCACGTTGCATACGTAAAGCACGGGCTTGGTGGTAAGCAGCTGGAATTCGGCCACCAGCGCGGGATCATCGTTGACCTGCACTGCGGCGCGGGCGCTTTGCCCCTTCAGCAGGGCCTCCTTGATGCGGTCCAGCAGCTCATACCGACGCTTGGCCTCTTTGTCACCCGTGGTGGCCTGCTTCTCCACTTTCTTGATGCGCGCCTCCACCGTCTCCAGGTCCTTTAGTTGCAGCTCAATGTCGATGACCTCCTTGTCCCGCACGGGGTCCACGCTGCCATCCACGTGCACCACGTTGGGGTCGTCGAAGCAGCGCAGCACGTGCAGAATGGCATCGCACTCGCGGATGTTGCCCAGGAACTGGTTGCCCAAGCCCTCGCCCTTGCTGGCCCCCTTCACCAGGCCGGCGATGTCCACGATCTCCACCGTGGTGGGCACGATCCGCTGGGGGTTTACAATGGCGGCCAGCTCCTGCAGCCGTTGGTCGGGCACCGTGATGATGCCCGTGTTGGGCTCAATGGTGCAGAACGGGAAGTTGGCCGCCTGGGCCTTCGCGCTGCTGAGGCAATTGAACAAGGTGCTCTTCCCCACGTTGGGCAAGCCCACGATACCGCACTTCAAACCCATCTTCGTTCCCGGCCGTTCACGTTTCCGGCTTTTCGGGCCGCGAAGGTACTTCCCGGAGGGCCGCCCATGAACCAAGCCGTCCTTTCCGCGCCAGTCCATGATGGGCCCCGACCGACCGAGGCTGCCGATATACAGGTCCAACGGCAGGCGGCCAAGCCGGGAAATTTCACCCCTGGACTTGCCCATTCCTTTGGCACAAGCGACTTTGCGGCCCTTTACCCATCGTCCGGAACGGGCGGCGCCATGGCGCTTCCTTGCCGTTGCCACAAGGATCATCCGCATCCATGGGTGCATGGACGCTCCCAATGCTTAGTTTCGCCCGGTCAACCTATTATCCTCCATGAAGCTCACTTCCCTTGCTCCCCACCTGACAGCCCTTGCCATGACCTGCGCTGCAGCGCCCCTGTTCGGGCAGGCCCCGCTGCGTTGCGGCGCGGATGAGGTCCGCCACCAGATGATCCAGGCCAACCCGGACCTGCTTCGGCAGGAAGCCGAATATGAACTGGGCCTGCAGGAATACCTGCAAATGAAGGCGGGCCTGCGCGATGATGCGGACACCGTGGTGTATGTGCTGCCCATGGTCTTCCACATCCTTTACGACCCCACGCAAACCTCGGACAATCACAACATCTCCAACGACCAGGTGTTCGATGCGGTCAGTGTGATCAACCGGGATTATGCCAAGCAGAACACGGACATCAACCAAGTCTGCTGCGGCTACCAGGCCATCGCGGCCAATTCGCGGATCCGCTTCCAGTTGGCCACCAAGGACCCCTTCGGCAATTGCACCAACGGCATCGACCGCATCACCACCATGAGGTCAACGAATGCCACGGACTATGCAAAGCTCAATCCATGGCCCCGCGAGCACTACATCAACATCTGGGTGGTGAACTCGATCGGCAGGTCCGGCGTGGCCGGTTATTCCATGTACCCGTCCAACGTGCAAAGTGCGTACGGAGCCTTGGTTGATGGCGTGATCCTGCTGGACAACTACACGGGATCCATTGGAACAAGCTCGGTATTTTCCTCCCGTACCCTTACCCACGAGGTGGGACACTACCTTAATCTGAGCCACGTTTGGGGCGACACCAATGACCCCGGCGTTGCTTGTGGCGACGACGGTGTGGAAGATACCCCCCCGACCAAGGGCCACACGGGATGCACCGACCAGGAGCTCTACGACTCGTTCTGCAGCTGGCAGGCCGTGGATACCTTCTACACCTTCCAGGATGTAACCCTTACCTCCGGCACCACGGACCCCACGCCCGTCCCCACCGTATATTGGGACGACACCCTGGTATCCAGCCTCACCTTCAGCCCCTTCCAGGCGGTGGGCACTTCCGCCAATTCCGCCTTGAACGGCAGCTTCAGCTTCACCGATTGGGGCACGGGCGCACCCGACAGTGCCACCGCCTATGCCGAGCTCACCGGTTCGCAGGACTTCGGCAAGTACTACTCGTTCACCGTAACACCTGAACCGGGCAAGTCCATGACCCTGCGCAAGATCACCTTCAAGGTGGGCCGGAGTGCCACAGGGCCGCGCACGTTCTCCGTGCGCAGCAGCATTGGGAACTACGGCACCAACCTCGCTGCGGAAGTGGCCAATACCGACACGGCCGACCTGGCCATCGCGGGCACCAACATCTTCTTCATGCGCAAGGACACCGCGGACCTGCTTTACACCGCTTCGGTGAACATGACGGGAAACTCGTTCCTCAATATCGTCGCGCCGATCACCTTCCGGATCTACGCCTGGAACGCGGAGGACGGCGATGGTGCCTTCACGGTGGATTCGCTCGCAATGGCCGGTGATTTCGGGATCATTGAGAACGTGCAGAACTACATGGAATATTCCTTCTGCGAGCACATGTTCACCAATGGCCAGCGCGACCGCATGCGCGCCGTCCTCAACAGCGCCGTAAGTGGCCGCAATGTGCTGTGGAGCGGTGCCAACCACGTGTACGCCGGCATCAATGGACATGAAGCCACCTGTGCCCCGCGCGCCGATTTCTACACGCGCACCCCCTTCGTATGCGCCGGTACACCGGTGCAATTCAAGGACAATTCCCAACTCGCCACGCCCACTTCCTGGAACTGGACCTTTGAAGGCGGCAACCCGGCCACCTCCACGCAGCGGAACCCCACGGTAACCTTCAGCCAACCCGGCCCGCACAGCGTATCGTTGACCGTGGCCAACGACAACGGGTCCAACACCATGACCAAGTGGGACGGGGTGACCATCGGGGCCAACTACTCCGAAACGGGTGAACCGCCGCATGAGTCGTTCGATTCGCAGGGAGCGTTCAACCGGTGGCCCTTCCAGAACATCGAGAGCAACGCCAGCTACTGGCAATGGACCAACCAGGCCGGCCATTACGGCCAGGGGTGCGCCAAGCTCAACGCCTCCAACACCTACACCTTGCAGCAAGACTACTTCGGTGATTCGCTCTACCTGAAGGACATTGACAACCTGATTACCCCCAGCGTCGCCCTGCCGTTCTACCAGAACATCAAGGTCAGCTTTTGGTATGCGTACAGCACCATGTCCGGCACGCCGGCCGACGTAACCGAGAAATTGACGGTGTACGTCTCCACGAATTGCGGCCGGACCTGGTTGCCCCGGATGAACCTGACCGGCGGAAGCTTGGTTACCGCAGGGGTGCGTTCCTCAGGATATATCCCGGCTGCGGACGAGTGGCGGGAAGGCTCGTTCATCCTGCCCAGCCAATACGCCACCGGGCAACTGCGCCTGAAGTTCGAATACACCAGCGGGCGCTACTCCAACGACCTGTTCATTGACGACTTCAACATCAGCGGCACCAACGTGGGCATTGCCGAAGCTGTCCAGAACGGCGGGCTCTACCTCTTCCCCAACCCGGCCACCAACAGCCTCACCGTGGACGTGGACCTGGCCGGTGCCACCACGGGCACGTTGTCCTTCACCGACATCACAGGCCGTGTGATCCACTCCGAACAGGTGCGTTCGGGCAAGGAACAACTGCAATACGACCTCGCGCAGATGGGGCTCAGCAGCGGGGTGTACTTCGTGCGCCTCCAACACGCCAACGGCCAGCGCGTGGAACGGTTGGTGGTACGATAGGTACCGTTATTGCGGAACAACCAAAAGGGGCGCCCATGCAGGCGCCCCTTTTCATTTCACCGGCCGGGAATTCCGCTACAACCGCTCGTTGGCCAAATTGGCCAGTGCGCTGCGTTCACCCTTTTCCAATGTAATGTGGGCAAAGAGCGGATCCCCTTTGGCCTTGCTGATCAGGTAGCTCAATCCGTTGCTTTCGGAATCCAGGTAGGGCGTGTCGATCTGGTGCACATCGCCTGTGAAGACGATCTTGGTGCCCTCACCGGCGCGGCTGATCACGGTCTTTACTTCCAGCGGCGTGAGGTTCTGGGCCTCATCCACGATGAAGAAGATGTTGCTGATGCTCCGCCCGCGGATGTAGGCTAAGGGTGAAACAACGATCTTCTCGTTCTCCACCATCTCATCGATCCGCTTCAGGGTGGCGTCCTTCCTCTCGAACTGGCTGCGGATCAACTTCAAGTTGTCCCAAATAGGTTGCATGTACGGGTCCATCTTGCTTTGGATGTCGCCGGGCAGGTAGCCGATGTCCTTGTTGCTCAGTGGCACCACCGGGCGTGTGATGAAGATCTGCCGGTAGTCGCGGCGCTGTTCCATGGCGCACGCCAGGGCCAACAGCGTTTTGCCCGTGCCTGCCGCGCCTTGCATGGTCACCAGCGGTATGTTGGGGTCCATCAGTGCGCTGATGGCCAGGGTTTGTTCGGCATTCTTGGGCGTGATGCCGAAAACGGCCTGCTTCTCCACACGGGCCACCGAACGTGCACGGGGATCGTACTTGGCCAACACGCTCTTCTTTCCATTCTTCAGGATGAAGAAGTGGTTGCCCTCGGGCTCCTCCCCCAGCTTGTCCACCGGCGTGCTGCCTTCCATGAACAGCTCATCGATGACCGCATCGTTCGGTTCCTCGCGCACCGTGAGGCCAGTGAAGAGCTTGCGCCCCAGGTCCTGCACCTTGCCGGTGAGAAAATCCTCCGCGTGGATGTTCAGACTCTTGGCCTTGAGGCGCAAGGCAATGTCCTTGCTCACCAGCACCACCCTGCGCTCGGGGTGCTGCCGCTGCATGGTCAGGGCGGCATTGATGATCTGGTGGTCGTTCTTGCCGTCTTGGAACACCTTCGTGGCGTCCACGCCATTGAGGTCGTGCTTGGCCACCACCTTGAACTTGCCCTTGGTGGGGCCGTTCAATGGCACCCAGTCGGTGAGCAGGTCGCTCTGCGCGATGCCGTCCATGTGGCGGATGAACTCGCGCGCCTCGAAGTTGATGGTGTCATTGCCTTTTTTGAACGTGTCCAGTTCTTCCAGCACTTGTATCGGGATGGCCACGTCGTGCTCCTGAAAGCTTTCAATGGCCGAATGGTCGTAGAGGATCACCGAGGTGTCCAACACAAAGATCTTGCGGTCTTTCTTCTTCATGCGATCAATGAACGGGTTGATCAAATGTGGGAAGTTGCAGTGCTGTCCCGAGATCCGGCCCGCTCCACTTATGCACGATCGATCGTGGCCTTCCCCGATGGCTTCTGTTAATTCTGCACACGAAGGGCGATCGGCTGTGGTGAATGGTAACTTCGTTCCCCTACCAGGAACACCGCAAGGCGGACCATGGGAGGCGGCACCTTCCTGCCGACGAAAGGAACCTCATTCACCAAAACCCTACCCAAATGAAAGAGAACATTACTGCCAACACCCCATGCGCGATGCCGCCTTGGCGCACCGCAGTGCTTGGCTTGGCTTTGGTGGCCGGGACTTTGGTGCCCGCCCAAGAGCTCTTCAACGAGGACTTTGCCGGAGGCGCCAGCACGGCGGGCTTCACCATTGAGCAAACTGAGGGCACATGCACTTGGGCGTACAACAACCCGGGCGAAAGGGACATCACCGGCGGCGGCTTCGATGCGGACTTCGCCATCTTCGACAGTGACTTCTGCGGCAATGGATCCGGCGCTTCCGAAGCATACTTGGTTTCCCCTCCGTTCGATGCGTCCGGGCCGGGCAACTACATCCTCAGCTTCAGCCACCAATACCGCGACATTGCCAACACAGTGGCAAATGTGGAAGTATGGGACGGCACCAATTGGAACGAAGTGTACAGCGTGAACGGCTCAAACGCGGGCTATCCGAATCCGGCCGTGAGCGAAAGCTTCAACATCACCACGGAAACCGGAGGAAGCACAACGGCGCAAGTCCGCTTCCATTACAGCGGCGACTGGCGCTGGTGGTGGGCCTTGGACAACATCAACCTGTCCGTGGTGGCCTGTGCCGCACCCAATGGGCTCGCCGTAACCGGCATCACCACTTCGGGCGGTTCCATCAGCTGGACGGACAACGGCAGCGCCGGTTATGAATGGGCTGTTACCGCCGGGGGTATTCCCGACGGCACCAATGAAGTGGCCAGTGGCGACGGCAACAACCTCACCATTACCGGCCTGAACAGCGGCACCCCGCATACCGCATGGGTACGGGCGGATTGCGGCGATGGCACCTTCAGCAATTGGAGCAACGGCTTCCCCTTCACCACCGGCATCGCCAACGATGATTGCAGCGGCGCCATCGCGCTGACGGTGAACAGCGGCACCGATTGCGGCGCCATCACCAGCGGCACCGTGGCCGGTGCCACGGATTCAGGCATTACTTCCACTTGCAGCGGCACGGCTGATGACGACGTTTGGTTCAGTTTCACGGCAACAAACGATGCACACATCATCAGCCTGTTGAACATCAGCGGCTCCACCACCGACATGTACATGGCCTTGTGGGAGGGTGATTGCGGCAGCCTGGAGCAAGTGCCCGGCACGTGCAGCGACCCCAACAGCATGTTCGTCACCGGCCTTGATCCAGGCACCACCTACTATTTGCAGGTGTACACCTGGACCTCCGCCCCCGGGCAAACATCGGCCTTCCAAGTATGCGTGGGCACTCCCCCGCCGCCACCGGCCAACGATGACTGCCATGGAGCAGTAGCACTTACCGTAAACCCGAACTACAACTGCGACGTGGTAACTCCCGGCACCGTGGCCAGCGCCACCCCGTCGGGTATCACCAGCACGTGCGGCGGCACTGCCGATGACGACGTGTGGTTCACCTTCACGGCCACCGACACCCTGCACCGCATCAGCCTGACCAACATCACCGGCTCCACCACGGACATGTACATGGCGTTGTGGACGGGCGATTGCAGCAGCTTGGCCTTGGTGCCCAACAGTTGCAGCGACCCGCAAACGATGAACATCGGCGGCCTCACCATCGGCACCACTTACTACTTGCAGGTGTACACCTGGACTTTCACGACAGGCCAAACCTCAGCCTTTGACGTGTGCGTGGGCACCGAGCCCTTCTGCCAGCCCCCGTTGGACATCACCCTGGACAGCTTCGAGGCACCCGACGCCACCGTGAGCTTCACGGAAAACACGGCCCCCGAGTACGAATACGAGTTGCGCGAAAGCGGTGATGCCGGTTCCGGCACCACCGGATTGCTGGAGGGCGGCATCGTGCCCGGAAACCCCTTGACCTTCACGGGGCTGGCGGCGGACACCCAATACATGTTGTACATCCGCAGCATTTGTTCCCCGGGTGACACCAGCGCATGGAGCGAAGGACTGAGCCTCTTCGACGGCTATTGCAATACGATCGACTTCACAGTCGACGTCGAACCGATCTGCAACGTCACCTTTGCCGGCCTGAACCACGATTCCGATCCCGCCGTGAACGGTTCGCCCGCCTTGGAAGACTTCACAGCCTTTAGTGCATTCGTGGAGCTGGGGGGCAGCTACCCCATTTCCGTGACCGGCAACACAGCTGGCAGCTTCACCAACTACATCACGGCCTTCTTCGACTGGGACGGCGACGAAGTGTTTGAAACGGCCGTGGAGGTGGGCAACTTCGCCAGCACGGTGTGCACCGAGGCGGCCACGGCAACCGTGAACGTCCCTACCGATGCCGTTGTCGGCACCACGCGCATGCGGGTAGTGAAGAACTTCAACACATCACCCTTGGACGCCTGCGGCACGTACAGCTTCGGCCAAGCAGAGGATTATTCGGTGGAGGTGGGCACCGTGGGCGTTGCGCACAACGCGGCCACCGACGGATTCTCCGTACACCCCAACCCGGCAAGCACGGAGCTCTTCCTGCAAACACCGGATGGGCAGCCCGTACACGTGAAAGCCTATGACATGGTTGGAAAACTCGTTTTTGAACAGGATCGCACAACCCGCTTGGACGTGGCGCGGTTGGCACCCGGCAGCTACCAACTGATGATCACCGACGTGCAAGGCAACATCCAGGCACGCACCCGTTTTGTGAAGCAGTAACCTGCCCGCATTCATGGAAAAAGGGCTCCGCAAGGGGCCCTTTTTTATTCCACCGGCCACGCCCGCATGCCCACCCCAGCCCCCGTTGAGTTTTCAACAAATGGGCCTTCCCTACCAGGCCATTACTACCTTTCCTCGCTTTCTACGTGACGTGATGTTTTGATCATGCCGCACTTCGTTCTGAATTCCAACCCAAAAACCACCTGTTCAATGAAAAGAACCCTACTTCAACGTCAATTGCGCCGCCTGATGGCCGCTGGTGTTCTGGCACTTGGTGCCAGCGCGGCCTTTGCGCAGATCGCTGCCTGGCAGTTCGGCAGCCCGGCTTCCGCCGGCAATGAGGTCACCTACGCGGCCACCACCTTGGATGCCAACTTGTTTGCCGGAACCGAACTCTCCCGAGGCAGTGGCATTGTCGCTACCGGATTATTGCGCGCGTTCAGCGCCAACAATTGGGATGCAAGCGCCACGCAAGGCGATGCGATCACCAACAACGAATATTACCAGTTCTCGGTGGAGGCAGCCTCCGGTTACCAAGTGTCCCTTTCCACCATCGATGCCAAGATCCGGCGCACATCGGCCGGGCCCAATGCGTACCTCTGGCGATACAGCTTGGACGGAACGATCTTTACGGACATCGGCACGCCAACCAACTATACCGGCACTCAATCCGATGGGCTCGTGCAAACGCAAATTGACATCTCCGGCATCTCCGCTTTGCAGGCGGTACAAAGCGGCACCACCGTCACCTTGCGGCTTTACGCATGGGGAGCAACTGACCTCACGGGCACTTTCGCCTTTGGCCGCTATGCTAATGGCATCACCACCAACAGCTTGGCCATTGGCGGCACGGTGAGCCCGGGCTCCGGGCCCACGAACACATCAGTGGAGTTCGCCTCCACCTCAGGAAGCGTGGCCGAAAACGCCGGATCCACCACGCTCACGCTGTCCATCACCGCCCCCGACCCCGTGAACGCCACCAGCGTGGACGTGGTGTTGGTCAGCGGGGATGCCGCACGCATCAACAACTACACCACTCAGACCGTCACCTTCCCCGGGGGGAGCAGTGCCGACCAAACCGTGACCATCACCGTGACCGACAACATCAATTGCGACAATGACGAAGTGCTCACCCTCGAACTGCAGAACATCACTGGCGGCCAAGGAACGCCCGTGATCGGCGGCAATGACACCTTCGTGCTAACGGTGACCAACGATGACACGCCCGCGGACCCCGTAGCTGCTGCGGCCACGGGCTTGCTCGCCGATGGCTTCACCGCCAACTGGAACGCCGTGAACGGAGCCACCGGCTACTTCCTCGATGTGAGCTCCAGCCCCACGTTCGGAACCTTTGTGCCGGTGACGGTGGATGAAGGCTTCAGCGGTGGCCGCGATGCCCTGCCCACAGGGTGGTCCCATACCGGCCTCGGCACGGATTACACCTCTGCCGGCAACTTCGGCATGGCCACGCCCAGCTTGAAATTCGACGGCAGCAACGATCAGTTGCTCAGCGACACCTACCCCGGTCCGGCCACCAGTGTCAGCTTCTGGTACAAGGGACAAGCCACTGCGGGCAGTGCCAGCACCCTGCTCACCGAAGGGTGGAACGGCAGCACTTGGGTCACCCTTGGAACGCTGACCAACATCGCCACCAATGCGGTGGGAACGGAAACCTATGCGCTCAATGAATTCGACGGCTACGTACAGTTCCGCTTCACCTACACGAAGGTCACCGGCAACTTGTCTTTCGACGATTTCAGCGTGACCTACACCAGTGGTACCCCGGACTATGTGCCTGGCTACGAGAACCTTTCCGTGTCGGGCACCTCGCAAACCGTTACCGGATTGGACCCGTTGACCTCCTACTACTACAGGGTGCGATCCACCGGTGGTTGCAGCACGGGGAACAACAGCAATGTGGAAAATGCCACTACCCTGGCAGGCGTGAACCCCGCCCTTTCCAGCACCAGCCTGGCCGACTTCGGCGGCGTTTGCCTGAACACGGGCAGTACGCCCCAATCCTTCACCGTGAACGGTGCCAACCTCACTGTTGCGGACGTGACCGTGGGGCCGCTTGCGGGCTTCAGCTTTTCCACCACCGAAGTCGGCACATACACCGCATCGCTCAGCTTCAGCCAGCCAGGAGGCACTTTCTCGGAGGAAGTGTGGGTGATTTTCTCCCCCTCCGCCGAGCAGAGCTATGATGGGGACATCCCCATCAGCGGCGGCGGTGCCCCCGCAGTGGATGCTTCCGTCACCGGCAACGGCATCAACACCATGGCCACCGCCTCCACGGGCGGCAGTTCCAACGTCACCAACAGCCAAGCGGAACTTGCGGGCACCATCGATGATGAGGGCTGCTCCGGTGTGATGGATTACGGCATCGAATACAGCACCACCCAAGGATTTGCCCCCGGTACCGGCACACAGGTGGCCAGCTCCAACCTGTCCGGCGCCGATTTCTCGAGTGTGCTTACGGGCCTCTTGCCCTGCACGGTGTATTACTACGTGGCCTACGCCACGGACAATGGCGGCACGGCCTACGGGACCGAAAATAGCTTCGAGACCTCCCCCATCGGCGCCACCACGGCCACTCTGCCGGGAACCGTGAACACCAATGACTTCACCGCCACTTGGGATGCGGCGTTCGGCGCCACAGGCTACCGGTTGGACGTGAGCACCAGCCCCACCTTCGGCACCATCGGGTCCATGAACCTGCAGGAAGGCTTCGCCGGCGGGCGTTCCAACCTGCCTGCGGGATGGAGCCACACCGGCTTGGGCACCGACTACACCAGCGGCGGCAACTATGGCCTTGCCTCGCCCAGCCTGAAATTCGACGACAGCAACGACCAGCTCACCTCCACACTGCTCAGCGGGCCCGCCACCAGTCTGAGCTTCTGGTACAAGGGTCAGGGCACCAACGGAAGTGCCAGCACCCTGCTGGTGGAAGGATGGAATGGCAGCACCTGGAGCACCTTAGGTTCCCTGACCGGCATTGCCAGCAACCATGTGGACACATGGAGCACAAGCCTGAACCAAGGCGACGGCTACGTCCAGTTCCGCTTCACCTACACCAAGGTCAGCGGCAACTTGGCTTTTGACGACGTAGCCATTGATTACACGGGCATCACCCCTTCCTTCCTGCCCGGCTATGAAAACCTGGCCGTAGCAGGCACCTCGCAGGCGGTCACCGGGCTCAACAACAGCACCACGTACTACTATCGCGTAAGGGTGGAAGGTGGCTCCTGCGTCTCGGGCAACTCCAACACCATTGCGGTCACCACGCTGGCCTGCCCCGGAAACTCCTTCGTGGTGGTCATCAACACGGATGCGAACGGAGACCAGATCAGCTGGGAAGTGGTGGATGAAACCAATACGACGGTGGCCGCAGGAGGTCCATACCCCGGACAGAACAACCAGCAGATCATTGAGACCGTGTGCCTCGGCAATGCGCCGATGCCCGCCTGTTACGGGCTGCGCCTGTACGATGATGCCGGCGACGGCTTGAGCGGCGCAGGCAACTGGCAAGTACGGACCACCAATGGCAGGGTGTTGATCGCGGATGACTTTATCTCGGGATACGTTTCCCCCTCCGCCACCCCGCAGACGCCCAGCTACGGCAGCGACCACAGCTTCTGCCTGCCCGAAGGTCCCTCGCGCATCATGGCCAACGAGTGCAACGTGTTCACCAACGGCATGTACGACAAGGTGTACTGCAGCAAGGTGACCGGTGCCACCCAGTACCAGTTCGAGTTCAGCAATCCCGATGCAGGCTACATGCGCCGCATCGCACGCCCGCACAACTACGTGGTGTTTTACGAGATGGTCTCCAGCCCGCTGGTGCCCGGTGTGAAGTACTTCACCCGCGCGCGTACCAACGAGGCAGGCCCCTTGGCCAGCGCACACTGGGGATCGGGCTGCGATCTCGGCTTGGGCATTGCCCAGGTGGTGCAGTGCACCCAGCTGATCCAGGCGCCCGCCTACGGCCACTCCTGCAACGAGACCCGCAGCTTCACCGCGCCGTACAACTACCTCTACGCCAAGCCCGTGACCGGCGCCACTACCTACACCTTCAAGATCACCGGTGACGACGGCAACTACAACAGCGGCATCGAGTTCGTGCGCAGCACGTACATCCTGGCACTGGGTTGGGGTACTGACGAGGCACCGGCCTTGACGGACCAAACCACCTACCAAGTGCAGGTGCGGGTAACGGTGAACGGCATCGAGGGCACGTACTGCGGCAACGTCTGCAACGTCACCATCGACAACAACCCGAACTTGGGGATACGCGTGGCGCAGACCGAGGGGCAGCCTGAGCTGAACCTCTGGCCGAACCCCAACAACGGGCAGCACCTCAACGTGGCCCTGAGCGGCTTGGACAGCGAGCTCTCCATCGCCGACGTGCTCCTGATGGACCTCACCGGCCGCGTGGCCTTGGGCACCCAGCTGAGCGTGGTGGACGGTGCCATCAACAGCGTGATCGAGGTGGGCAATGCCGCCAACGGCACCTACCTGCTGCAGGTCATCGCCGGTGGCAAGACCTACACCCAACGCGTGGTGATCAACAAGTAAGTGCTCCGATCTCCTTCGCCAAAGGGCCGTTCCGAAAGGGGCGGCCCTTTGTGCGTTGGTGGTTCGCGCAGGGTCCACTTCGTGTGAACGTGGTTCGCGCAGGGTCCACTTCGTGTGACCCTGCGCGAACCCAAACGAATGCCCGTTTCGCGAGGGCCTGTGCACCCAA
Source organism: Flavobacteriales bacterium (assembly GCA_023957375.1). GTDB lineage: Bacteria > Bacteroidota > Bacteroidia > Flavobacteriales_F > PHOS-HE28 > PHOS-HE28. The sequence continues at coordinate 1,239,566 of JAMLHB010000001.1, forward strand.
CAGGCCCGAAGCGATCTTGTTTTGCTCCTGCGGGCGGAATTACAAGGCGGTATGCGGAAGGCATCGCGGATGAGATCGCTTCGCGGCCAAATGCGCCGCTCGCGAAATGGGATGTCGGGGAGATCACGGGTGGTTCGCGCAGGGTCCACTTCGTGTGAACTGGTTCTCGCAGGGTCCACTTCGTGTGACCCTGCGAAACCCAAACGAATGCCCTTTCGCGAGGGCCTGTGCACCCAACAGGCCCGAAGCGATCTTGTATTGCTCACGCGGGCGGAAGCGAGGAGGTACGCGGGGGGCTTCGCCGAGGAAATCGCTTCGGCCCAGAGCGGCCTCGCGAAATGGGATGGCGGGGAGATCGCCGGTGGTTCGCGCAGAGCCACACTTCGTGTGGCCCTCAGCGAACCAAAAATGACATTCAATGCCTCCGGAACCTGCAGCGGAAGGGTCTTAGGGCATTAGGCATGCCATGCTCTTTCAGCGGCATAGCGCATCACAGGGCAGTAGTGCCATGATCGGGGAACAAAGACCAAGACCTACGCAAGACTTCCATGCCCAATTCACCTGCAGGCCTTATCTTCGTCGCAGCCGCATCCCCCCATCCGGTTCCACGGGAAACCGCTTCAGGTCTCCCCTGCCGCGATGGTCCTTGGAGGGGCAACCATGCGGATGCACACATGTCAACATTTGAGAAGCGCGAAAAGGAAAAGAAACGCCAGCAGAAGAAGTTGGAGAAACAGCGCCGTAAGGAAGAGCGCAAGTCCAACGCCACTGACGGCAGCTTGGATTCCATGATGGCCTACGTGGACGAGAACGGCATGATCACCGACACGCCGCCCGACCCCACCAAGCGCGTGGAGATCGATGCCAGCGAGATCATCTTGGGCATCCCGCCAAAAGAGGAAAGCGAGGAGTCGAACGTCAAGACGGGCGTCATCGACTTCTTCGATACGTCCAAGGGCTTCGGATTCATCAACGAGATTGGCAGCCATGGGCGGTACTTCGTCCACATTTCGGGCATGCTGGAAGAGCTGCACGAGGGCAATAAGGTGACCTTTGAACTGGAGCGCGGCCCCAAGGGAATGAACGCCGTGCACGTGAAGAAGGCATGAGCGTTGATCAGACGGGAGGCCTGCTCAGGCACCTAAACTTGCCCGTTGCTCCTTTTGAACCGAAAGCCTGGGTAGTGCTGCCAATGGGCTGAGCACCTTGTGCCCCGATGCACGCATGATGGGCGGAGGGAGGATGCTCCGCAAGATGGTTTCCGGCCTTTGAGGGCGGATGGCACCTCGTATGGACATGGGTCATTGTGCGGACGGCACCCATTGGTGTAGATTACGCTTTATACCGTAGTGTGATACGGAAACATACTGCAGGTCCGCACCGTTCCAGCCGCTGAAATTTGCCGCGGCCATGTTACAGCACCTGTTCCGATCACGCCCCCGGCGCTGGCCTTTGGCCGTGGTGTGCTTCGCAATGGCAGCCCCTTGGCTACGTGCCCAGGACGATGGGCAGGTGTACCGGGTGATCGACCAGGCAGCGCTGGGCGTGGGCGATACGCACGTACACTCGTGGATCGACCGCTCCCCGGACGGGCGCACCCTGGCAGTGTCGGCCACGGCCGCCTCGCCGCTGCTGATCATGGACGCCAACGACCTGAGCATACAGAAAAGGCTCGATGTGGGCGACTGGAAGGTGGGCACCCGCGTGACCCACAGCACCACGGGGAAGTACCTGCTGCTGGAGGCCATTGAGTACCTCCAGTACTCGCCGCGCGGCAAACAGGAACGGCGCTTTGCCGTGGTGGATGCAAACTCCGGAGCATTCGTGGTACAAGCCGTTGAGGCCTATGCCGCCGCGATCGCCGCCGATGAACGCTCCATGTATTTCGCCGGAAAGGACGGTGTGCAGCGGGTGGCGTTCGCCACGGGCGCCACGGCCAAGCTGCCAGGCCTCCACCGCGTGGCCACGGCCCTGGCCCTTTCCCCCGACGGGAAACACATTGCCTTGGCCTACGACCCCACGGTAGCGGACCTCGCGCTGATCCCTTCCATCCGCAACGATAAAAAAGCGATCAAGGCCGCGTTGAAGATCGGGCAGGTGGTGCACGTGCACGAACTCACCACCGGGGCGTTCCAATTCAGTGTCCAGGAACTGTTCGACCGCGCCTTCCGCCTGCGCTACGCGCCGGATGGAACGGAGCTCTGGATCCACGCCAAACCCGCTTCCCACAAAAGCGCTAACCCGGATGTTACCCTGAGCTACGTGGATGTGGCCGCCCCCCGCACCGGGGCCATGCAACGCGCTGCCTTTCCCTCGCACGCCCTGTACGAGCCCACCTTCTGCGCCGATGCCGCCAATACCCGCTTCGCCATTGGGAGCCAGAAGGGAAACCACTTGGAAGTACACCTCTACGACCGCACCACAGGCTCCATGGGGGGGCGGTTTATCCTGGATGAACGCCTGTTTACCAGATTGAAGCAACAGAACGAGAAATGGAGCGACAAGCGCATCGGCCTTGCCCTGCTGCCCGATGGCAAGCGCATGCTGATGACCTTCGGTTCCCGCCTGATCGAATGGACCTTCCAACCATGATGAAGCACTTCACCCTGCTGCTACTGGTCAGCTTGGCCTTGGGCGCCCAGGCCCAGAAGAAGGAATTGCTCGAGGACAAGGGCGCCATACTGGCCCGGGCCGGCCAAGCCCTGGATGCCGCCATGCAGCCCGGAGGTGCCTTGTATGAGGCCGTGGTGAAGGAGCAGCTCACGGGCACCTACACGCTGCAAGTGAGCTTTCGTGAAAAAGGGGAGGTGAGCAGCGTGTTCGTCGCCGCTTCCGAGCACCAGGACATCCGCTCGCAAAACCGCTTCAAAGACCTGGTGCACAACCTGGAGTTGCCATTCAAAATGCCCAAGGGGCGCCAATACCGCATCGACAAAACCTTCGACCTCGACCACAAGACCACCCACTAAAACACCATCACAATGAGAGCACACCTTTCCACCTTCATGCTGGCGGCCTCCCTGGCGGCGTTCGCTCAGGACGAGATGACAACGGTTTGGGAAACCAAGCTGGGGCACCAGACCCAATATTCGGGCACCGGCACCGAAGACCGCGGCTACAGCTATGCAGCGGATGACAAGGAGATCACCGTGTTCGACAACAAGACCGGCGCCACCAAGTGGACCGGCCGCTACAAGGACCTCACCCCCAGCCTGCGCAAGGTGGACGAACTGATCCCCTTCTGGGAGAGCGATGCCGTATTCCTCTTCGACCGCAAGATGGGCAAAGACCAGATCGCCGTGCTCAACCTCGCCGACGGGAAGCTGCTCTGGAGCACGGACAAGTACCAGAACGTCACCGAGGCTAACGTGGTGTACATCCCCGAGAAGGACGGCTTCGCCATCACCCTCAAGGAACAGCTCGTGTTCGTGAAGGCCAAGACCGGCGAAGAACTGTGGGCCACCAGCAAGTTCAAGGGCGTGGTGGGCGAATATGTGGCCACCCCCGATGGCAAAATGGTGATGGTGAACTTCATGCCCGGCGGACTGGCCGCACTCTTCACCGGGTTCAAGAACCAGATCGCCAAGGTCGACCTCGACAACGGCAACATCCTCTGGGAGAACACCTACGTGGGCCGCGCTGAACGCAAGGTGATCACCAAGGAATTCCTCTATGACCTCGATGTGCAGGGCGACAAGGTCTTCCTGCGCATGAACGGCATGCAGGTGTACGACCTCAACACCGGCGCCAACATTTACTCCGCCGCCTTCGACTACACTCCGGACAAAGTGGTCGGCGCACCCATGGGCGCCAAAACCTTCGGCGTGTACGAGGCTGTGGCCGACCCCGTGATCGTGGGCGACGACCTGTACGTGCTGGACATGAGCAGCAAGAAGAGCCAGTACGTGAAGAAGTATGATCGGAACAGCGGCAAACTGCTGTGGACCAGCCCGGAGATCAAGGGCGGCGCCAAGGCCGTGCCCAACATGTACGTGGTGGGCGACCGGGTGCTGCTGCAGATCGGCGGCAACGTTGAGGCCCAGGCCTACATTGAGCGGCGCACCACCAATTCCGATGGCAGCGTGACCATCACCAAGGAATGGCGCGTGTGGCATCCCAACGTGAAGCCCTGCGGCATCCAGGCCTTCAGCACCACCGACGGCAGCTTCATCTGGGAGAGCGAGCGCTTCAAAAAGGGCATTACCAACGCCGTGGTAGTGGGCGACAAGTTCGTGGTGTGCAGCGGCAAGGAACTGTACAGCCTGGACATGGCCAATGGTGCCGAGAAGTTCACTGTGCCCGTGGCCAAGGGCGGCGTGGGCAATGCCGAACAGGTGATCACCTACAAGGACATGGTGGTGGTCATCGGCGAGAAGGGCGTGAGCACCTTCAACATGGATACCGGGGAGCCCGTGGCCAGCGGCAAGTACAAGCGGGCCGACCTGCACTCGGTGACCGGCGACCGCATGATCTTGCAGACCGAAGGTGCGGATCTGGCCTGCTTCGACCTGGACAACTGCAGCTTCAAGCAGTTCAAGGCACGCACCGGGGCCATGGCCGCCATGAGCACGGAAGGCGACTTTGTGTACGTCTACGACAAGAGGAACGTGACCAAGCTGGCCACGCACTGAGCGGGCTTCAGCCCCCCGCTACCGAGGCCGGGCCTTCTGCATGGAGCGGAAGGCCCGACCCTTTTTCCGGCGGGGGCGGGCTTCGGCCTCGGATCGCCCTCAGCGGCGATGGCACGGTGTGGACCTGGGGCTACAACCAACACGGCGCGCCCGGTAGCGGTTCCAACAACACCAGCGTCACCGCTGCCCGGTGGCCGGGCTTACCGATGTGGTGGCCATCGCGTAGCAGGGAGGCCAGGGCCACACCTGCGCGGTGCGCGATGACGGTACGGTCCGGGCCTGGGGCTACAACCTGCGAGGTCAGCCGGGCAACGGCACCAACGCCGACAGCAACGTCCCGGTGCAGGTCAATGGCATTGTCGATGTCGTGCAGGTGATCTTCGGGATGGGCCACATCCTCGCCTTAAAGGCGGACGGCACGGCCTGGGCCTGGGGCAGCAACGACTGGGGTCAGTTGGGCATCGGTAGTCCCATTGCCAGCACCACCCCCGTGGCCGTTACCGGGGTCTGCCCGAGCACCGCAAGTCTTGGCGACGGGACGACCCGGACGCGTCCAGCAGTGCGCCGGTCATGGTGCAGTAAGCGGTGTGCGGAGCGCGCCGCTCAAGTGCGCCCCGTCCCCGACGTTCATCGAGGCTTGCGCTACGGCCCGCATGCCCAACTCCGAACTACCTTCGCTGCGCCCGTGCCCGGACCATCCCGGACAGCGGACCCGTGACGCATGGCTGAGAAGATCGACCTGGAGGCATCCAAGAACGAAGACCACAACAAGCTCGCCGTCTCCGAGCTGCACAAGCGCTTGGTGAAGGTGTACCAGGGCGGTGGCGAGAAACACATCGCCAAGCACAAGGCCAAGGGCAAGATGACCGCCCGCGAGCGCATCGACGCCCTGCTCGACCCCAAGAGCCCGCGCATCGAGATCGGCGCCTTTGCCGCCGACGGCATGTACAAGGAATACGGCGGGGCTCCCAGCGCGGGCGTGGTGGTGGTGATCGGCTACGTGAGCAAGCGCCAGTGCATCGTGGTGGCCAACGACGCCACCGTGAAGGCCGGCGCGTGGTTCCCCATGACGGGCAAGAAGAACCTGCGCGCCCAGGAGATCGCCATGGAGAACCACCTGCCGATCATCTACTTGGTCGATAGCGCCGGCGTGTTCCTGCCCATGCAGGACGAGATCTTCCCCGACAAGGAGCACTTCGGAAGGATCTTTCGCAACAACGCCGTGATGAGCTCCATGGGCATCACACAGATCGCCGCCGTGATGGGCAGCTGCGTGGCGGGCGGCGCCTACCTGCCCATCATGAGCGACGAGGCCCTGATCGTGGAGAAGACCGGCAGCATTTTCCTTGCGGGCAGCTACTTGGTGAAAGCCGCCATCGGTGAGGACATCGACAATGAAACGCTCGGTGGCGCCACCACGCACAGCCAGATCAGCGGGGTGACTGACTACCAGTGCAAGGACGATGCGGATTGCCTGAAGAAGATCCGCGCCATCATGGACAAGCTCGGCAAGCCCAAGGATGCCGGTTTCAGTAGGGAGAAGTCCGCACCCCCGAAGGAAGACCCGAAGGAGATCTACGGCATCCTGCCCGACCAGCGCGCCAAGCCCTACGACATGCGCGAACTGATCAAGCGCTTGGTGGACGGCAGCGAATTCACCGAATACAAGGAAGGCTACGGCCAGAGCATCCTCACCGCCTACGCCCGCATCGATGGCTGGGCCGTGGGCATCGTGGCCAACCAAAGGAAGGTGGTGAAGAGCAAAAAGGGCGAGATGCAGTTCGGCGGCGTGATCTACAGCGACAGCGCCGACAAGGCCACGCGCTTCATCGCCAACTGCAACCAGAAGAACATCCCGCTGGTCTTTTTGCAAGACGTCACCGGCTTCATGGTGGGCAGCCGCAGCGAGCACGGCGGCATCATCAAGGACGGCGCGAAACTGGTGAACGCCGTGAGCAACAGCGTGGTGCCCAAGTTCACCGTGGTGGTTGGCAACAGCTACGGTGCCGGCAACTACGCCATGTGCGGCAAGGCTTACGACCCGCGCCTCATCGTGGGCTGGCCCAGCGCCAACGTGGCCGTGATGGGCGGCGACCAGGCGGCAAAAGTGTTGTTGCAGATCGAAGTGGCCGCGCTGAAAGGCCGCGGCGAGGAGATCACGAAGGAACGCGAGGAGGAGATCCTGGGCCGCATCCGCAAGAAGTATGAGGACAGCACCAGCCCGTATTACGCGGCGGCCCGGCTGTGGCTGGATGCAATCATCGATCCGTTGGAGACGAGGACGTGGATTTCGATGGGGATCGAGGCGGCGCAGCAGGCACCGGCGGGGAGGGAGTTTAATATGGGGGTGTTGCAGGTGTGAGGCTACAGCCCGTGTTTCTCATCTTGGACACAAATGGACCCCGATTGGACGCGGGTGGATCCGCGTCCATTCGGGGTCCACTCCGCTGCATATTGGCCAATAGCATGGCCCACTACCCGATAGGCCATGCCCCTCACATCCGTGCCAGTGCATCCAACAGGTCCTGCCTCTTTCGGCGCGACACGGTGATGTTCGACCCATCGACCATGATCAACTCGCCGCCCTCCCCCCGGATGTACTTGCGCACATGCCGCACGTTGACCAGATGCGTGTGATGCACCCGGATGAATTCCTCCGGCCTCAATATGCCCTCAAAATCCCCCAATGACCGGCAGACCACCAGTCGGGAGCCATCGGTGCGATGCACTTCGCTATACCCCCCCGCCGATCGGCAATAGACGATGTCATGCGTGGAGATCACCTCCAGCCCATTCGACACGGGCAGTGCGATGCGCCGGTCTTGTGGGGCGGGTAAAAGGTTGCGCAGCAGAGCGATGAACTGGTCAGAATGCTGCGGCACGGCATCCCTTGCATGCACGGCCTTGTCCACCGCAAGGCCCAATTCATCCGGGTCCACCGGTTTCAGCAGGAAATCCAGTGCGCTGAACCGGATCGCCTTCACGGCGTAGCCTACATGTGCGGTGGTGAAGATGACATGCGGCCGGTCCATGCCCAATGCCTCCAACAGGTCGAACCCCGTGCGATCACCCAGTTCCACATCGAGAAATAGGACGTCCGGGCCCAGGCGTGTGATCAACTCGATACCCGTTCCCACCGATCCCGCCATGCCCAACAGCCGCATATCGGGATGGTGGCATGCCAAGGCACCGGAGAGCACTTCCCGGGCGTGCTGATCGTCATCCACGATCACCACTGTGGTGGCGGGTTTGGCGCCGGTCATGATCCGAAGATAAGGTGAAGCGGGGATGTGCGGGCACCTCAGCTTGCCGCCGTTCACGCTGAACTCCACGGCAGGTCCACCACCACACGCGTACCGTGGGAAAGATCCTCGTACCGGAAATCGCCTCGGCCGCCGTACTGCCGCCACAACAGGTCCAGGCGTTCCCGGGTGATCCGGGTGCCCAAAGAACCCGACTTTCCCGGACCGGTCCCGGATGGGGCCGATCGCGCACTGCGTCCCACGCCGTTGTCCTCGATCGTCCATCTCAATTGGCAATGCCTCATTTCCACGCGCAAGGAGATGTGCCCGCGCCCATCCATGTGGGCGATGCCATGCCAGATGGCATTCTCCACAAAGGGTTGTACCACCAATGGCGGCACCAGGACCTTGTCGGGGTCGATCCCACGCTCCACGCTGATGGCAAAGTCGAATTTCCTTTCAAGGCGGAGGTGCTCCAATTCCAAGTAATCATGCAGCGTTTCCAGGTCTTCCCGCAAAGACACTTCGTGCTGACGGCTATTCTCCAGGACATTCCGCATCACATGGGCGAATTTGGCCAGATAGGCGCGGGTATGGTCGGCATCATTCCGTTGCACGAACGCATTGATCGAGTTCAAGGCGTTGAACAGGAAGTGCGGATTCAGTTGCGCACGCAACGCTTGGGTCTGGAGCACGGCTTTCTCCTTGAGGAAGCGTTCCTGCCTGCGCCGCCGATCGTTGTAATACCATGCAGCGCCTCCTGTTGCAAACAGGAGCCCGGCAACGAGGATGCCAAAGCGGATCGCCTTCTGCCGCGCGATCTCCTTCCCGGCCAGCGCCTCCTTTCCATCCATCTCCGCGCGGAGCAGGGCTTCCTTCAACCGGTAGTCGAAATCGGTTTTTTGGCGCAACAGTGCCGCTTGGTTCTCGTCGCTTCGGATCACATCGCGCAGCAAGGTGAACTGCTCCAGCGTCTCCAAGGCCCGCACGGCGTTGCCGGCCTCCTTGTTCACTTCGTACAGGTTCAGGTAGCACTGTTCAAGGAGCGAACGTTCACCGATCGCCTGTGCAATGGCCAATGCGCGGTCCCCAAAAGCGATGGCCTTGGCCCGCTCGCCGAGTCGTGCATACAGGTCCGACAGGCCGACCAGCGAGGCGGCCGTGCGCCGCTTGTCGCCCATGTCCTCAGCCACCTTCATACTCTTTTCATATAAGGGCAGCGCGGCCTGCAGATGGCCCCGCCGCAGTTCATTGTCACCCAAGGCCGTCGCTGCATACTGCACCTCTTTCGGATCTTTGATCAGCTCCGCGATGGCCAAGGCCTTCCGTGCCTGCGCATCAGCCTCCGCGTAGCGCTCCATTTTTGTATTAGCCAGCGCCATGGAGGTGAGGATGCCGGCTTCCGATGCATCACCGGCGCCTTTCTTCAAGGCCCATGCGCGTTCCATGTAGGCAAGCCCATCGTACGCCTGGCCCATCATGAAATGCGTGCCGCCGATATCCTTCAGGAGCGCTGCCTGGCCATTGATGTCGCCGGACTTCCGGGACAAGGCCAGGGCTTCGCCGTAAAGCTTGAGTGCTGCGGCATGGCTCCCTTGCATGGCCATGGCCTTGGCCTGCAGGCCGAGTGCGGCCGCCATATACCGCGTGCTTCCCATGCGCATCGCCGTGTCGTACATCATCCGTGCGATGCCCAATGCACTGTCACGGTCCGTGAAGAGGAGCCCATCCCGGACCAGGTCGCTCCAGGCCTCCAGGCGCGTGGTATCGGCCTTGGCCCGGCCTTCCCGGATCGTCCACTGGCTGTCACCGTCTTCCTGCGCAACCGCCGGTGCGCCCACCAAGCATAGCGTACCCACAAGAAGAGCGGCGTTGTTCATGGCAAGTGCTCCGAACAGAAGGCAAGCAAATCTAAAGGCCAACGCCACATGGCCCCCAACAGACGCCAGTTATGTGCAGGTGCCCGCCACTTATGCAATGGGGGAAGGTCTGCTGTCCGCTTCCCGGTAGCTTGGCACCGGATAACCAGCCTGGCGACCATTCACCCACACCTGCGCACCATGAAACGCCTGTTCACCCTTTCCAGTTGGACCTACCTGTTTCTTGGCACTGGCTCGCTTTTTGCCCAACTCGGTCCGTTGAACTGGACCCGCCCCGTGGCCGTGGAGGCGAACGGCATCTTCCTGGTCTGGCACGATGCCCCTGAGATCGGCAACCAGATCCACCAGAAGACGTACTCCTACACGTACGCCGACGCCAATCTGCCAATGGACGAGCGGATCTCCGCCACACCGGGCCAGACGGCACCGGGCGCTGGCGCGGCGCCGTTCACCGATGTGGCCACCGGCAAATTTCTCCACGGGGCCCGTGAAGGGGTGGTCTCCGTTTGGGGTCCGGGGCCGTCAGGGATCACCATGGCCTTTCCACGCTTCGACACCAGCGCCATGGCATGGACCGAAATGACGGAGTACCAGATCACAGGCGATATCCAGGCCGACCGCATCCATGTGCGCACTTTGGATGTGGATGGCGACCAACTGGATGAATGTGTGGTGGCCTATCTGAACACCGAGGATTCGCTCCATGTGGAGCTGTACAATGTGGACAGCGCGTTGCAGCCCACATTCATGGGCGGTTTTTGCGACTTCCAGGCCATGACGGCCTCCGATCAAAAGGTGCGCATCGCGATCGCCACGGGCGATTTCAATGGGGATGGGACCGAGGAACTCGCCGTGCTGCGCAACCTGGGACCATCGGGATACTATGTGGACCTGGAACTGCGCATCTATGCCTTCGGTAGTGGCACTTGGACCTTGAAAAGCACCTATGCCAATTTCGAGGTGGGATTCAACCTTCCGTTGCAGCACTTCGAGATGACCTTGGTGCCGGGGCATTTCATGGATGGACCGGGCCAGCAGCTCGCATTGGTGGCCAGCTTGTTCCATGGGAGCAGCTTCAGGAAGGTGCAAGTGGGCGTGGTAAGCATCAGCAGCGACCTGCAGACCATCACCGGCGGGAGCTACTTCACCTCCTCGTTCACCACGGAGGGGGTCGAGCTTGGCGCGGATGCTGCCAACCTCTATGGCGATGAGCGCGATGAATTGGTGGTGGTGGCCGGGAAGAATGCATTCCTGATGCAAATGACCACCGGAGATTCCCTGTACGTGCGGCCGGCGCAACCCTTGGACTACGATGGCTTTGCCTATGGGGACAACGGCACGCACCCGGTGATGCACGACCATATCCGGCTCACTGATGTCGACCAGGACGGCCACATCGACCTGGTCTCTGTGTACGATGCACTCTCCAGCGGTAACGGTGGCTTCGATGTCCGTGTACATGCCATCGACAGCCTTAACGGGTTCACCCTGAAGGGGCGATTGCAGTACGATGAGGATGAACCCATCAATAACACGGACCCTCCGCAATATGCCTTCCGCCCATATTCCGTGGCCGTGGGGAATTTCAGCGGGCTGAATTACACCATCGGAGAACCCACTCACCACGTATCGGCAGCCCTGGTGAACCCGATCGTGATCCTGAACGCGCCACCGGTGCATTTCGATATGCTCGACAGCACCCCGTACGACCTGAACAGCTGTTTTAATGGCGGTGATTGCGACTTTGGCGCCACCTACCGCAAATCTTCCACCACATCCATCGAGGTGAGCACCACAGTAAGGTCCGATTGGGCCATTTCATCGGGATACTCCGTATCCGGGTCGGTGGAAGTGGGTGTGGAACCCATGGGGATCGGCGTTGCCGTCAGCGTGGATTATGAGAGGCACCTCCTGCTGAACTATGGCCGGCATTTCAGCCTGACCGATGCCGCCAGCAGCACCGTAACCGTGGGCGTGGAGGTGACGGCAAGGGAGGACGACCGGATCTACAGCACCCTCACCCAGTATGATGTGTGGGAATACCCGTTGTACCATGGTGACGAAACGGTTCCACGCAGGACCATCGCGACCTTGGAACCCCTGAACGTGGCCGCCACCTGGTATCCGAGCAAGAGCTATTTCGCCGTGCAATATGTACCGGACCACGAGGTAGGCAACGTGCTATCCTATCCGGCGTTCACGGCCTTGACCGAAAATCCGGACTTGGAACAACCAATCGCGGGGAACTACGACACCGACAGCTTCGTGCTGGATGGCAGCTCCAACTACGACTGGTACCTGGAAACGGCGGATTTCACATCCAGCCAGGCGGACACCTCGAGTTCCGGCGGCGTGGACCTGGGCTTCGGCATCGGTGGATTCCGCTTTGACGGCGACTATTCCCAGGGCCGTGCGCAGACCTACCTCACCACCGTGACCGACCTGATCGACCTGAACGTACACCTGGGGAGCATGGACATGGGCGTGGGCGATGCGAAGTACACGGTGACCCCATACGCCTATTGGAACAAGAACGGCGCGCTGGTGGTGGATTACGCGGCCAGGCCCGAGATCGCGCCGCCGGGATTCCCTCCCACCTGGTGGCAACAGCAATACGGCCAACTCCCGGACCCCACTTTCGTGCTGCCGTGGAAGCTGGACCCGGAGAAAGGCTTCGCCATCAGCGATGAAGCAAAACGCAAACAGACCAAGGACATCATCTTCGACAAGGCCTATCCCATGCCAGGCGACACCGTGCTGATCACCGCACGCGTACGCAATTTCAGCCTACTGTCCACACCAGCCCCCGTCACCGTCAGCTTCTACCTCGGCGACCCGGATGAGGACGGCACTCCGCTAGTGGGACTGGGCGGAACCAACACGGTGAGCACCGATGGCCCCATCACCGCGCAGGGCCGTGCCGACGTGAGCATCTCGTGGCCCATCCCCCCGGACCTGTCCGCCTACCCGCGCATCTATGCCGTACTGGATGAGGACAACGCCATGGTCGAGGTCCATGAAGGCAACAACACGGGTTTCAATGTACTGGGCTGGGCTTCCGGGCAAGTAGGCGTGGATGAACCGGGAGGCGCCCCCCCGAACACAGGCCTACTCTGCTACCCGAACCCGTTCCTCGCCACCACCACTATCGCGGTGGCCATGTCCACCAGCGGGCACGCCACCCTCACCATCCTCGACCCACTGGGCCGGGAGGTGCGCCACTTGCTGGACGCCGACCTGCCCGCAGGAAGCCGCACGCTGCAATTCGACGCGAACGGCCTGCCGGACGGTCTGTACATCGCCGTGTTGCGCACGGAGGCAGGCATACGCACCGCCAGATTGATGCTGGCCCGATAGGCCTGCGGTAGACCGTGGTCGGGGATCAATAACCCAGACCATGGCACATCGCGCCGCCTTCCCCCACTCGCCTGCGTTTGCAACGCGGGCGATCATCCCAGCGCGCTTGCAGCGCGCACATTGATGCCGTACTGTGTGGTGACACCCGTGCTATACATATGCTGGTACGGGGTCTGATCACGCCTCCCCCGCCTCGAGGATCTTTCTCAACTGCTCCACCAAGGGTGGCACGTACTTGTTCGCTATCCGATGGATCTGGACATCGTCGATGTTGCCGTAGTCCTGAACGATCCTGTGCCGATGGTCTTGGATCTTGAACTAATCGACTTCAAGCCAATTCGCCAATGGGCGATGGGTGCATTTGGGCATCAATGATCTTCCCGAACAGGTGCGCACGTTCATGCGCGCATGCCGTCACGAAATACGCACCGGCCTGGGCTATATCGTATCCTTTCAAACGGATGGTGTGCCGTTGCGGCAATTCGCGGGGCCTGAACGAATATCGGCATTGCAGGTTCAAATGGCCTCTTCATAATTGGCCTGCCTGTTTGCCAGAGGCTGGATCATCGCAGATGTGGGTCTGCACTACATGCCAGTCCGGATCGATCCGGCGTACTACATTACACGCCATGGCGGTCAAAGGTGGATCCGGTTTCCGTTCGGCCTTGACCGAGGTGGGCGAGACCGCCCAGTTCACGGCACGTTTCTTCCGCAACGCCTTCCACCCGCGCTTTGAGTGGCGCGAGCTGATCCGGCAATGTACCGTGAACGGGGCACTGACCTTTCCCTTGGTAGGGATCACGGCCTTCATCATGGGCTTGGTGCTTACGGTGCAAAGTCGCCCGACCTTGGCGCGTTTCGGGGCCGAAAGCATGCTGCCGGCCATGGTCGCCATCAGCATGGTGCGCGAGATCGCACCGGTGATCACTGCCTTGATCTGCGCCGGCAAGATCGGCAGCAGCATGGGGGCTGAACTGGGCAGTATGCGCGTGACCGAGCAGATCGATGCCATGGAGGTGAGCGGTACCAACCCCTTCCGCTACCTCGCCGTTACGCGCATCTGGAGCACCATCCTGATGCTGCCCGTGTTGGTGGTGCTTGCCGACGGCATCTCCATCTGGGCCTCGTGGATCGGCGTGAACCTGCGCGATACCGTGAGCTGGGAGCTCTTCTACCGCCAAGTGTTCGATTCGCTCGAGTACAGCGATCTCATTCCCGCCTTCATCAAGAGCTTCTTCTTCGGCCTGGCCATTGGCGTGGTGGGCTGCTACAAGGGCTTCACCACCAAGAAAGGCACCGAGGGCGTGGGCCGCAGCGCGCACAGCGCCGTGGTGACGGCCTCGTTGCTCATCTTCATCCTGGACCTGCTCGTGGTGCAGATCACGGACCTGTTAGGCTTTACCTGATGGCGGATCCCTACCCACCCGGCCAGCCGAACGCGGCAGCGGAGCGCGTGATCCGCATCCAGGACCTGCACCTGTCCTTCGGCAGCAACCATGTGATCCGCGGCTTCAGCCTGGACCTGCACCGCGGCGAGAACGTGATGGTACTGGGCCGCAGCGGCAGTGGGAAAAGCGTGCTCATCAAGTGCATCGTGCGCCTGCTGCGACCCGATAGCGGCCGCATCGAGGTACTTGGGCAGGACATGCTGGCATTGGACCAGGACGCCCTGGACCACCTCCGGGTGAAGATCGGCTTCCTGTTCCAGAGCAGCGCCCTGTACGACAGCATGACGGTGCAGGAAAACCTGGAGTTCCCCTTGCGCCGCCACTGGATAGCCACCACACCCGGCGAGGCCGACGCCTTGGTAGGGGAAGTGCTTGCGGCGGTGGGCCTCTCCGAAACCCGGAACCTCTACCCCAGCGAGCTTTCCGGCGGCATGAAGCGCCGCATCGGGCTGGCAAGGACCTTGATCCTGAAGCCGGAGATCGTGCTGTACGACGAGCCCACCACCGGCCTGGACCCCATCACCGGCAAGGAGATCGTGGAGCTGATCCTCGATCTGCAGCGCCGCTATAACACCAGCAGCATCATCATCTCGCACGACCTGCATGTGGCCAAGCTGGCCGCCAACCGCATCGCGGTACTGCATGGGGGCCGCAACTACCTTGAAGGCACCTACGAGGAATTGCGCCGATCGGAAGATGAACTGATGAAACGTTTCTTTGTCTTCATGTGACCATGGCCACAACAAGAGATCCATTCCGCTTAGGCGTGTTCCTGCTGGCGGGCACCTTGGTGTTGGCGGTCGGGCTTTACCTGCTGGGCAGCAAGCGCAACCTCTTCAGCCGCACCATTTCGGTACAAGCCTACTTCCAACATGTGGGCGGCTTGCGGCCCGGCAACAACGTGCGCTATATGGGCATCAACGTGGGCACCGTGGAGCGCATCGAACTGACGGGGGACACCGCCGTGCGGGTGGTGCTGGCCATCCGCAACGATGCCCGTGCGCACATCCGGGCCAATGCGGTGGCTTCCGTGGGCACCGATGGCCTGATGGGCAACCGCTTGGTGAACCTTGCCCCGGGCGATGGCACCGGAGGGGAATTGACGGAAGGAACCGTACTGCCTTCCAGTGTCCCCTTGGATACGGAGCTGATGCTGCGCACCTTGGACCGGACCAATGAGAACTTGGCCACCATCACCGAAGAGGTGCTCACCTTGGCCCGCAAGATGAACCGACCGGGCAATGCCCTTGACCTGCTCACCGACACCATGCTGGCCCGGGACCTGTCCGAAGCGCTGGACGGGTTGCGGCAGGCCGCATCGTATGCACGCCACGCCACGGCCGGAGCGAACGCGCTGCTGGACGATGTGCAGGCCGGCAAGGGGGCATTAGGCACGCTGGTGGCCGACCCCACCTCCGAGGGCCACGTGCGCCAACTGCTGGGCGACCTGGCCCGCATCAGCGATTCGCTGCAGGTGGCCACGGAACAGGTTAACCGCTTCAGCCACGCATTGGGAAGCGGGAAAGGAGCCGCCGGCCTGTTGGTGAGCGACACGGCATTCGCGGCGGATATGCGCCGCACCCTCACCCGCTTGGATACCGGCAGCCTCCTGCTGAACGAGAACCTGCGCGCTCTGAAGAGCAACTGGTTCTTCCGCGGCTATTTCAAAAAACAGGAAAAGGAGCTGAAGAAGCAGGAGAAGGCCGGGAAACCTTGATCGGGGGCATCCCTTCGCGAAATACATCGCCAGCACCAGCCCGTATTACGCGGCGGCCCGGCCGTGGCTGGATGCGATCATCGATCCGCTGGAGACGCGGACGTGGATCTCCATGGGGATCGAGGCGGCGCAGCAGGCACCGGCTACGAGGGAATTCAATATGGGGGTGTTGCAGGTGTGAGTGGTTTGGGCGTGCCCCTCGCCCATCCCTTCGCTTCGCAGAGCCTCCGCTCGGGACGGCTCGGGTCCGGCTTTCCGCTGCAAGTCCTCGCTCGTTCCTCGCTGCGGGCTTTCCGCTTCAATCCGTCACGCGGAATGTGGTGAATAATCTCAAGGCGCAACTTCAAAACCGACAGCGAACACGGGATCTCCGTTCACATTTCGTTCGAGCAACTCAGCCACAACCGTGAGCGCACCACCGGGTGTTCGAATCAAACTGAGGCGTTTGGGCTTCGGCATTTTGATTGGCATCGGACCCATCTGCAACTTTCCGACTGAAATGTTCGACAATCCTTCCTTGTACGTGATCGCAGGTAACATCAGAGTTACCTGGCCCTGGATCTTGTCCACGTCCATCGTGGCCTCGCTCCATACTGCATTCACCTGAATACTGTCTGAGTCAGCCAGGTATGGCTTGAACGATGTAACACCATCCTCGTGCCCCAGAACTACGAACCCCATAGGGAACTTCTTCCTCAAGGAGGCAATCACTTTAGGCTCGTCACGATCCATGTTGGCAATCGCATCCTTGATGCTTGATACCACCCAGTCTGATTCATTCACAATCTTCTCCTTCGTCTCGTCCTGGCCCTGTTTGAGGTTCCCGTATCGCTCTTTGTTGTTCAAGGAAGTTTGCTTGTTGTACAGATACGTGCCCAAAGCGACAAGTACAGCGCCGATGAGAACCAGTAGCGACCAATCCATCTTGCGTGACATTTATTAGAAATTCGTGCTCAAGGGTAGTTCGAAGAACCTGTTGAGAACTTGAGGTTGGAGGATCTTGACAATGTGGATCCTGATCGATCACTTCGCAGCATGAAGAAGCGCCCTGCCCGCAGCCTGTTCGACGAGCATTTCAGGGACCAGGCCTTGGAGAAGATCAACGACGTGCTGCCCCGGCTGTCACGCTTGGTGAACTGGGAGGCCTTCCGCCCGGAAGTGGAAGCGCACTTCCCGGTACGGGACCCCAAGAAAGGAGGGCAGCCTCCTTACGACCGCCTGATGCTCTTCAAGGCCGTGGTGCTCATGGAGCTGTACGGGCTGAGCGCCGAGGCGTTGGAATACCAGGTGAATGACCGCCGGAGCTTCCAGCGTTTCCTGGGCCTGCAGCCCCAGCATCAGGTTCCCGACTCCACCACGGTGCGCCTGTTCGTGGAGCATCTGACCAAGGCCAAGGCCATGGAGGGGCTGTTCGCATCCTATCACGCCCGGTTGAGCAAAGCGGAATTGGTGGTGAACCAAGGCAAGATCGTTGATGCGAGCATGGTGCATGCTCCCATCCAGCACAACAAGCGGGAGGACCGCGAACTGCTTGAGAACGGCGAGGTGCCCGCCAACTGGTCTGCGCGCAAGAAGGCACAGAAGGACCTCGACGCCACGTGGGCCAAGAAGAACAGCAAGAGCTACCACGGGTACAAGAACCATGTGAAGGTGGACGCCCAGAGCAAGCTGATCGATCATTACGTGGTGACCACGGCCTCGGTCCCCGATGGGGAGATGGCCTGGGAGCTGCTTGATGAGCGCGATGAGGGCCAGGACCTGTACGCCGACAAAGGCTATGACTGGGAGGATGTGAAGGAGGGCATCGCGCTGGCCAAGATGGAGGACCGCACCCACAAGAAAGCTCGTCGCAACAAGCCCCTCACCGAGCAGGAAGAGGCCCGCAACAAGGAGCTCGGCCGGACCCGCGCCCGCGTGGAGCATGTGTTCGGCAGCATCCATAAGCAGTTGCACGGGTTGAGCGTCCGCTGCATCGGCCTTAGGCGCGCCACATTCCGGGTGGGCCTCACCAACCTGTGCTACAACCTGCTGCGCACGCTCACCCTTCTCTCCAAACGACCAGCCATGGGGAGCGTGTGACCTCGTGGATCGAAAAAGCCCGAAAAACGGGCTGAAAAGCCCTGCCGATGAACCGAAATTCAATCAAGCCAAATGATGCGCTTCGCTCAATACGGTTCTTCGGACCACCGTCAAGATAATTCTACCTCACCAATTGAACCGGTCCCCTTTCCAATTGGCGGGGTTGTCGCGAATGTATTTTGCAATGCGTTCTTATTCGCCATCATCGCGGATCACGCGGTCCCAATAATTGCGTTGCCACCCTTCGACAAGCTCAGGGCGGCAACGCGTGCCGTGGGGCCGCAACCCTTCGCGGTACGCCACGCGCGTAACCTCCACTACGCCTTCACATGATCCTTCAGGAACTCCGCAGGCGTCACTATTCTCGTCCGACCGTACTTCTTCAGCACGAGCAGGTCATCATCACCGGTCACCAGCAGATCCGCCTTTGCGGCCTTGGCCAACGCGAGCAGGAAGTCATCCTTCGCATCGCGGCAGATGGGGATCACCTTCGGTTCGCGCTTCAGCACCTTCGCCACACGGCCCAAGCGCTCGATGCTCTCCTCCGCCCTGGCCTGCGTGAAGTACTTGCGCAACTTCGGCCGTCGCGTCACTTCGGCGATCTCTGCCAAGGCCCGCGTTGAGAGGCACAGTTGAAAGAGTTCCTCCATCAGCAAGACATCCAGTTCGCGCAGCCGCTTTCCGATCAACCAACTGATCAAAACGTTGGTATCAACGACGAGCCTTAGGCGAGCGCGAGGCATGCATCTCCGTCCTTACTTCTTCAACGATGCGCGTGATCTCGCTGTCCTTCAGCGACACCTTGCCCCAGACCTTGTGCAGCCACGCGATATCATCCTTGCGTTCCTGCTGCCGAATGGCCTTCATGAAGGCACGCCTATCAGCAGCAGATAGTTCGCTGACGCGCGCCAAGATCCGATCCACGGCCTGGCTCTGGTTCCCTTTGGTGTCGAAGGTCATCCCTCTGTTGCTTGGTGTCCAAAGATACAGGCCGGATCTTGATCCCCACTCATTGAACCGGCCCACTTCCCCCACTCGCCCGCGTTTGCATTACGGGCGATGTTCCCAGTGCGCTTACAGCGCACATCTTGCTGCCGCACCGTGTGGTGACGCCCGTGTAATACATGTGCTGCCGCGGGGTCTGATCACACCTCTCCCGCCTCGAGGATCTTCTTCAACTGCTCTACCAAGGGTGGCACGTACTTGTTCGCTATCCGATGGATCTGGACATCGTCGATGTTGCCGTAGTCGTGAACGATCCTGTGCCGCAGGCCTTGGATCTTGAACCAATCGACTTCAGGCCATTTCCCCTTGAGCGGATCAGAGATATTGTACGCTGCTTCGCCGATCGTTTGCAGCCGATAGACCGTGGCGTCGCGCAGGTCTTCATTCTTCATGAACTCATCCACGGTCACTCCCGCCATGGAGCGCACCACCTCGGCCGTTTCGAGCATGTCGATGAGCAGCACCTTTTCGCTCCGCTCAGACATACTTCAAATCCTTCTCTATGAAAGGCCAGTAGTGCGCCTTCACGGCCGTACGCATCACCACATCCACCTTGCGCTGAACGATATTCTCCAAGTCAAAGGTCAGATCGAAATAGTCGAAGTCGGCGTTCGGAACGAACTCCACCAGGATATCCACATCGCTGTCCGGCCGGAAGTCATCGCGCGTGGCCGAACCGAACACAGCCATGCTCTTCAGCCCGTACTTGGCGAAGAGGCGCGCGCGTTCGTGGCGTAAAACTGCGAGGATATCGGCAAGCGTTCCCATCCTGTACAAATATCGGCACATCCGGCAGAACCACTGGCCGTACCCTGTTCTCCGGCCCGCGATCACATACGAGCGCGAAGAGGAAATCCCGGGCCGCCTCCGTGGCCTCCCTTTCTTCCAGCCCAATAGTACCCGGCTATCCGTATTCTCCGTGTTCTCTGTGCCTCTGTGGTTGAAATTCAAGACGATAAGAAGCGATAGCCCTGCCCATCACTTCCGATTTCTTCTATTTTTGACATAAGCGCCATTCCATCGTTCATGTCCAAGGGGCCACTACAACGCTCAGTCTTTGGGATCCGGCCAACCCGGCTCGTCCAGGTATTGTGCATGGCGTGCTTTCCATGGGTACTTCATGCACAACAACCGGTCACGGTTTCCAGCAGTTGCTTGGGCGAATCACCGGGGCCGTACCACAACCGGGTAATGGGACCTGCCTCCTGGCAATGGCAAGGAACTGCGGTGAAGGCCGTTGCACTGGCCGACGGCGGCTCGGTGATCATGTCCCAGTACAAGGCGCTGCCGGATTCCGGCATTCAAGTGACGCGCTATGACGCCATGGGCGGATTGGTCTGGAACTATTCGTTCACGGATCCCGGCGTGCCCTACATCCAACCGACCTCGATGTGCATGGCCAACGACGGAGGGTACATCATTTCGGGACAAACTGCGGGATACACCAACTTCTGGGACCCCTTTCTCCTGAAACTGGATGCTGACGGCAACGCCCAATGGTTCAAGACCTACAGCTGCTCGCGCAATCTGTTCGTATGTGCCGTTGGGCAAAGCGTGAATGGCAATATCTGCATGGTGGGCGCGGACTACTTCCTCTACACCGCCTTCTGGCAGACCCACTGGAACACAGGTTTCGTACCTACCGCGAACGCCGCCGCCGTGATGATCACCGACGGCATGGGCATGCCGGTCAGCTTCAAACCCTATTCGTTCCACTACGGGGGCGTGGACCGCAAATGGGAGTGTTTCTATGCGGTGGAACCATTGAGCGGCGGGGGCTTCCTCATTGCCGGACAATCCGGCCACAATTGGGATTTCTTCGCCTTCACCCTGCTGAACGTGGACGACCAGGGCACCGACCAATGGTGCCGCCATTGGAACTGCACCCAGTTTGGCGGCACCTGGAGCAGCGACATGGCAAAGGCAGTGGTCCAGGACTCTCCCACCAGCGCACTCATTGGCGGGTATGTCAGCGACCATAACCAGTACGAGCTTGGCTGGAGCTACCACGACGCTTTTGCCGCGCGCGTCAACTTGGCAAATGGCGACCTGATGTGGAGCAAACGCTACGCCAATGCAACCTGCCACGTGACCGGTGCTGCATTGGCAAACGGCCATGCCTATCTCTCCGGCCAAGCGTACAACCAGCCTTTTACCATCACCGGCGGCACACTCTACGACTTTGACCCGGCCACTGGTGCGCTGAACGGGTTGCACACCTATCAATACAGCCCCGGCCAGAGCACCACGTTCAGTGACATGGATGCTTACGTGAACGGGGATCTGCTGTTGGCCGGCAGCACCGACCAGAACGGAGCCGCCCAGGCCTGGATGGTAAGGGCGGATCCGACGGGCGGCTCAGCATGCCTGGACAGCACTTGGACCACCCCGGATCCCGTGGACCTCGTCTGGACCGAGGAATTCATGACCATCAACGATGCGGGCGGCGTGAATCCCAGCCCGGTGTACGCCATCGCCGCACAGGCCGTGGACCGGACCTTGCAGCGCAACTGCATCTGCATGCGGCCCGGAACGTTTTGCCCGGTGGTGCCCGATACACTGTTCACCCTGGACACGGATACGCTGCCCTGCGCGGGAACAGCCCTGCAGATCAATGCCATGTTGGGCAACACGCTCTTGTGCGGCTCGGTGCCCACCTATACCCAATACTGGGCATACTATGCCGACGGAACGGTGGTGGATGGGCACGTCGTGGGCGGTACGCTCTTCGGAACGGACAGTGGTGACACGCCCCAACCCGTCGTCCCCTTGCCAGGTTCCAATTCACTGCAGGTGCGGCTCCGCATCATCGATTGCTCAGGAGACACGATCTGCGATGCAGCCGCCTCCGTGGCCGTTGGCGATGCCCTTTTCCAGGAGGATATGTTCGGCCAGGACACTGTGATCTGCGAGCCGCCATTCACCTTGCATGCGCCGCCGGGAAGCAGCAACACCACTTTCACCTGGTACGCGGGCCCGATCGGGTCCAGCTTGGCCCAAGCGATGGCCAGCGGTGCCGCAGGCAGCACACCGCAGTACACGGTGGATTCATCCGGCACCTTCTTCCTGCTTGCCAGCCTGAACGGCTGCATCACCTTCGATTCGATCACGGTGCAGTTCACCCCGGTACAATTGAACCTGCCCGATACGGCATGGTTCTGCACGGGTGGCAGCAGCCTGTTGGATGCCTCCACACCGGGTGCCGCCGGATACGCATGGAGCGGTGTGGCTAATGGCAACGCAGCCATTGCGGAAGTCCACTTTCCGGGAAATGCCATTGTTGAGGTAACGCTGGGCGCTTGCACGGGCACGGACACCATTCATGTGGCTGAGCACACATTGCCGGTGCCGAACTTGCCCGACACTGTCCGGTTGTGCGTTGGAAGCACCACGGTGTTGGATGCTACCCTTCCGGGGGCAACGGCCTACGCCTGGAGCGGCATAGCCGCCGGCAGTGCCCCCTTGGCCATTGTCTCGTCAGCAGGCAATGCCGTCGTTTCCGTAACCTCGAACGGTTGCACCGGAAGCGACACGGCGCTTGTGGTCACGATCGCATTGCCACTGCCCGAGCTGCCCGATGTGGTGACGTTCTGCACCGGGGACAGCGTCGACTTGGACGCCACCGTTCCCGGTGAAACTGCTTATGCATGGAGCGGTGTGGCCCACGGCACCTCACCGCAGGTGGTGGTTGCTTCACCGGGCATGGCCGTGGTCACGGTGGAAGTGGGCGGTTGCATCGGAATGGACACGGCAGCCGTGGTGGAAATTGCGCCGCCGGTGTTGGTCCTGCCCGATTCGCTGGCCATCTGCGCAGGTACGCACACCGCAGTGCTTGGGATCTCCCAACCGTATGACAGCGTGGCCTGGAGCACAGGTGCAAGCACCCCATACATTACCGTATATGAGCCGGGACTCTACTCCGCCACCATTGCGGGCCACGGCTGCTGGTCCGCGCCGGCAAGCACCGTGCTTTATTGGGATGACTGTTCATGCGACTTGTACGTGCCCAATGCCTTCACCCCGGACGGTGACGGCCTGAACGATGCGTGGGGGCCGGTGATGGATTGCCCATTGCGCTACATCGAACTTCTGGTGTTCAACCGCTGGGGAGAGCTGATCGCCGAACTGAATGCGCCCGCCAGCACGTGGAACGGCACGTACCACGGACAAGATTGTCCGATCGGGGTGTATCCCTACAAGCTGTGTTACGCAAGCACCTGGTCCGTGGACCAAGTCGTGAAGTTCGGCCACGTCACATTAGTGCGCTGAAACCCATTGGTCCCCACTCGCCCGCGTTCTCCCCTTGGGTATAATTGGACCCCAATGGACGCGGCTGATCCGCGTCCATTGGGGTCCATTCCGAAGCATGCCGACCAATAGCATGGCCCACTACCCTATTTTTGGAACATGGCCACCGCAACATCCAAACCCATAAAACTCCTCGCCGGCGGCAATCCGCAGATCGCCAAAGGCTATGGCGATGCTCCGGTACAGGCTTATATGCAAGCCATTCCGGATTGGAAGCGCGACGTTGCCGTTGATTTGGATGCACTGATCACCCGCGCGGTGCCCAAGGTGCTCAAGGCCGTGAAGTGGAACACGCCACTGTACGGCATGGAGGAGAACCGGTACTTCATGGGCTTCAGCATGACCAAGAATTACGTCAAGGTGGCCTTCTTTCAGGGTGCGTTGTTGGAGCCGCTTCCGCCCGATGCCAGCGCGCAAAAGCAGGTGCGTTACCTGCACATCCGTGAAAACGATAAGATCGACAAGAAGCAGATCACCGCATGGGTGAAGCAGGCCGCGAAGTTGCCTGGGAATAAGATGTAAGTATGTGATGAGCGACCTTCACTCGCCCGCGTTGCAAACGCGGGCGAGACCATACGCCGAACCGGACGCTGATCCACGCACGAGTTTATTTTCGGAGCATGAACCCCAAAGTCGACTGGTTTTTCAACAAGGACACCCAATGGCAGGAGGCCTTCGCGGAATTGCGGGAACTCGCGTTGGAAATCGGCCTCACCGAGGAACTGAAGTGGGGCCACCCCTGCTACACGCTCAAAGGCAAGAACGTGTTTCTGATCCACGGCTTCAAGGAGTATTGCGCGGTGCTCTTCCACAAGGGCGTGCTACTGAAGGACAAGGCGGGCCTGCTGGTGCAGCAAACCGCCAACGTGCAAAGCGGGCGGCAACTGCGCTTCACATCCCTCCGGGAAATCCAGAAGTTGGCGCCCACCATTCGCGCTTACCTGCAGGAGGCTGCGGAAGTGGAACGGCTGGGCCTGAAGGTGCCGATGAAGAAGACCGCCGAGTTCCATACACCGGAGGAATTTGCACGGGCACTGAAGGAGATGCCCGGATTGAAGGAAGCCTTCAACGCGCTCTCGCCGGGCAGGCAGCGCGGCTACTTGCTCTACTTCGGTTCAGCGAAGCAGGCCAAGACGCGCCAAGCACGCATTGAGAAGCACGTGGACCGGATCCTGGAAGGAAAAGGATTGGACGATTGAGCCGATGCGAGATCCAAGGCTGATCGTTGTCGTCAGCCCAGCATCCCGCGCACGATCCGCTCCACCTCGCCGAACTGGTCCTTGCCCTTGACCACGTATTGTTCGGCCCCTTTCTGCACGGTGCGCAGTGCCGTGCCATATTGCTCCTGGCTGCTCAGCATGATGACGTGTACACGCTTGTCGAGCTTCTTGATCTGCTGCAGGATCGCCAGGCCGTCCGCAGCCTCCTTCACCACATTGTTCAGGTGGTAGTCCAGGATCACCAGGTCCGGATGGTGGCGGAGCTGGGCCAGGCATTCCTCCCCCGTGTGGAATACGGAAACGTTGTGCGGCGTGGCCGCGCGCAGGTGGTCGGCCAGCATGGTGGCCAACAGCTGGTCATCATCCACGATGAATATCGTGCGGGCGTTGGCCATTGGATACCGGATCCCGCGAATATAGGGGCAGGGCCGTGCCCAATTATTTTCGCGGCATGGAAGGCGGGTACACGGACCTCACTTTTCTGGGGAATTTCTGCAAAGGCGACCGCACGCGCATGGAGAAGTACATCCGCCTATACCTCCAAGGCGCACCGGGCGGCTTCGCCCTGATGGAGGAACGACTGGGTGCCGACGACGCGGAGGGCCTGGCCGTGGCTGCGCACAGCTTGCGGCCGCAGGCCAACTACATGGGCGCCCAACGCCTTTTCGACCTGCTTACGGAGATCGAAGCCTTGGCCCGGAACAAGGGGGCTTCGGCGTGCACCGCCCAGGTAAAGGAAGCCGTGGAACTGAACCGGCTTGTCCTGGAAGAGCTCTACGCTTCGCTCACTCCTCTCCCCTAGAGCCTACGGGCATGGCATGCCGGATGCATCCGGCCCGTAGAGCCCGTCCAGCAACGCTTTGACCAGATCATCCGGCCTTTCATCGCGCGGGAGGGTGGGGCTGTTCACGCGGGTGATCACACGGATGATGGTGATGGGCACGCAATTGCGCAGTTGCACGTACTGGTCCATCAGCACCGCCGCACCGCCCAGCAGGCCGCTGTACAGGCCATGCCACACGGAGCCGGACACGTGATCCAGCTCCCCCACCAGCTTCAAGGTGCTGCTCCCCGGCCGGATCGGAGAGCGCAACGTGGTTGCACCGCCCGCTTCATGGAGCGGTTTGCGATCTACCAGCACCAAGGATCCCCCGGAGGTTGAATACACCTCCATGCCGGCGCGCTCCACGCCGTACAGGCAGCCTTCAAATCCTTCCGCGCCGGATGCGGCATGCACGGGATCATGCCGGTCGCATCCGGGTTTCAAGACCTGTTGGAAAGGGATGTTGACTTCGGTGATCGGCATCGGCTCCATGGGCATGGAAGGAAGGACATTGAGGTTCTGGTCAGCCATGGCAGCAAAGTTTTTCCGCCCGCTCTGCGTGGGGTAGCGTAAAACCACGGGAAATGAAAAAACCGTGGAACTACGGGTCTCCCGTAGTTTCAGCCACCCGATCTTGCAACGCCGATGGCAAGCAACGCTCAAACCAAGATCAAGCTCGCGCTCGTGGACGACCAGGTGATGTTCCGCAGGGGCTTGGCCATGCTGCTGCACGACATGCCCGACGTGGAGGTGGTCTTTGAGTGCGCCAACGGCAAGGAATTGCTCACCGGCCTGAAGGGCAACGCAATCGACTTGGTGCTGCTGGACCTGGAGATGCCGGTGATGAACGGCGTGGAGGCCATGCGGGCCGTGAAGGAAAAGCACCCGGAAGTAAAGATCATCGTGCTGAGCATGCACAGTGACGGCAAGCGGATCCTGCAACTGATGGAGCTGGGAGCGAACGGCTACGTGCCCAAGACCGCGGAGCCGGACGAGATCGAGAACGCCATCCGGGCGGTGGCCGCCAGCGGGTACCACTTCAGTGAATTGGTGAGCCGCGCCATGTTGCTGAAGCTGGTGCGGAAGAAGCACGTGAAGCCCGTCTACAACGACCTGGACCCTTTGACGGAGCGCGAACTGGAAGTGGTGCGCCTGATCTGCCAGGAACTCACCACCACGGAGATCGCGGGGCGGCTCATCCTCAGCCCCCGCACGGTGGAGGGATATCGGAACAACATTCTCCAAAAGACCGGCGCACGCAACTCGGCAGGCATCGCGGTATACGCCATGAGCAAGGGGCTGTATACCCCGGAATGAACAGGGTTGGCAGCATGCAAGAAGGAAGGTAAATGCAGCGCGAACAGGTGAACGAACGACCGGGAAAAAGCGCGGACAGGGACCGCAGGGCCACCCTTGCAACCCTGCTCCCTTCATGGCATGGGCTGCTGCTCGCCGTGCTTCTTCTCAATGCTTCCACCGCCTGCGCGCAGTACGACACGCTTTCCCTGCCCTTCCAGCGCCTCACCATCGAGGACGGCCTGGCCCAAGGCATGGTGGCCAGCATCATCCAGGACCGCGCCGGCTTCATGTGGTTCGCCACCAAGGACGGGCTGTGCCGATACGACGGATATGGGTTCAAGGTATTCCGCCACGACCCCGCGGACAGCACCTCCCTGCGCGACAACTACGTGCTGAAGATCTTCGAGGACAGCCACGGGCTGCTGTGGTTGGGCACCGGCACCGGCATTGATGTGTTCGATCCGGAGACGGGAGTGTTCCAGCATTTTCACCCCGGCCCGAAGATCGCCGGGCTGCGGAACAGGGGCGGCCCCCCAGCCTCCGTGTCACTCTACATCGCCGAGGATCGCACAGGCCACATCTGGGCCACCGTGGGCTACGGTCTGCTCCGCATCACGCCCGACCGCAATGGCAAGGGGATCTTCGGAATAGCTGCGCGCGTGGACCTGGTCCTCACCGGGGAGGTCATCGCTTTCGAGCTCGATCACGAGGGCTCGCTGCGTGTGGCTGTCCGCGGTGCCGGTAAAGGCCGGGAATTCAGCTTCGCGAATTACCTCATCCAAACCGGTGATGCCGCACAGGTTTCCGCGTTGATCGCCGACCCCGCCCATGTGCCCGAACGCTATCACGTTACGCGGATCGTGGAGGACCGGTACATAAGTCCCGTTTCGGACACCGCGCGGCAGGTGGTCTACGGACTGATGAGGGACAACGTGGTGGAACTGGGGCCCACGCCCCAAGAGGTGCGGCCATCCGCCATCGGCGCTGTTCCGTGGAGCACCATCAACGGCGGGTTCGTGGACGCGGAAGGACGCTTGTGGGCTTCCACGTACAATGGCCTTTGGCGTTGCGACCCGTCCAGCGGGCAGTGCTCCTTCATCTTGCCCACGGGCGGATTGCGCGACATGCCCCAGCTGATCGTGCGCTGCTTCTACCAGGACCGCAGCGGGGTGCTCTGGATGGGCACCTCGGGCTACGGGATCATGATCTACGACCCGCGCATGGAACGCTTCCACCTGCAACGCACCGGCAGCGTGCGCTGCATGGCACCGCTCTCCGGCGGCCGTGCCATGATCTACACGGCAAGCGGAACGATGATCGCCGACCCGCGGGCCGCCACTACCACCCCGGTGCCTTCCGTGGTAGTGATGGACAGCTATCTCAAGGAACGTTGTGCCACGCAGGCAAGCCTGATCGAAATGCCTGCGGACGTGCTTTGGTCCAACGGCAACAAAATGCTTTGGCGTGATGACCTGCACCATGGGACCGTGCGCCGCTTCAGCGATCCTGACCTGCCGGTACACTTTCCGCTCTTCGCAAGCGGCGACAGCCTCATCGTCTTCGGCAGCAGATCCGCGCTGGGCTTCGTCGACACCCGCACCGGGCAATTTTCCGGAGTGCCCTTCCCGTTCCCCACCACGGAGGGCGTCTACGAATTCGTGCAGGCCATCCACCGCGATGCACAAGGCATCTTCTGGCTGGCCACCACCAATGGCATCCTCCGGCTGGACCCGCGGACTAAGCGATGGACGCACTTCCACAACATCCCAGGCGACACCACCTCCCTGCCCACGGCCATCATCTTTAGCCTGGCCGACGACCCCTCCGACCCCGGCGCGCTTTGGGCGGGCACCAACGGCGGCGGCCTGTGCCGCATGGACAAACGCACCGGGAAGGTGCAGTGCTTCACCACCCGCGACCACCTGCCGAACAACGTGATCTACGGCCTGCTGGTGGATGATGAAGGGCAACTCTGGGCCAGCACCAACAAGGGCATCGCCTGCTTCGATCCGGAAACCCATGCCGTGCGCAGCTTTGGCGCCAACGACGGGCTGCAGGGCGATGAGTTCAACCGCTACGGCTACTGCAAGACCTCCGATGGCACCCTCTTCTTCGGTGGGGTGAGCGGCTACAACTATTTCCACCCGCACGACCTGAAGCTGGACCAGCGCCCCGTGCAGACCCTGATCACGGACATCAAGCTGGGGAACCGTTCCGTTTCCTTCCGCGCCGCAGGCTCGCCGATCGCCGTGCCAGCCTACCTGGCATCCGCCCTCACCGTTCCCTTCAACCGGGCCGGGGTGATCGGCTTCGACTTCGCCAGCATGGCGTTCGGCTCGCCCAAGGGCCGCGACTACCGCTACCAGATGGAAGGCTTCGACCCGCAGCCCATCGATGCCGGCATGGCGCACAGCACCAACTACACCAACTTGGATCCCGGCAGCTACACCTTCAAGGTATGGGGCCGCAACCGCGATGGCGTGTGGAACGCCGCGCCCACCACGTTGGCGATCACCATCCTTCCGCCCTGGTACCTCACCTGGTGGGCCAAAATGCTGGCCGCCGTGCTGGTCGCACTTGGCGTCCTGGGCTTCATCCGCCTGCGCACCCGCAGGCTGACCCGCGAACGCAACGAACTGGAGGAAAAAGTGCAGCTGCGCACCGTGGAGCTCAGCGCCGCCAAGGACCGCGCCGAAGCCAGCGAGCAGTTCAAGCAGCAGTTCCTGGCCAACATGAGCCACGAGATCCGCACGCCGATGAACGCCATCATGGGCATGAGCGGGATCCTGAAGCGCAACGCCCATGCCCCCGAACAGGAAAAGTACCTCAATGCCATTTCCAAGAGCAGCGAGAACCTGTTGGTGATCCTCAACGACATCCTCGACCTCAGCAAGCTCCAGGCGGGAAAGATCGAACTGGAGCACGTCCGCTTCGATGTGCGCCAGGTGGTGGGCAACGTGCGCGACATCCTCCGGTTCAAGGCCGAAGAGAAGGGCTTGACCATCGGCACCTCCGTGGCCGATGACGTGCCGCACGCCGTGATCGGCGACCCCACCCGGCTCAACCAGATCATCCTGAACCTCGCGGGCAACGCCGTGAAATTCACCGGCAAGGGATCCGTGTCGATCCGCATGCGCTGTGCCATCGATGGGGCGGAAAGCCCCGCCCGGGCCATGCTCCACATCGACGTGGCCGACACCGGCATCGGCATTCCCCCGGACCGGCTGGACAAGATCTTCGACGAATTCACCCAGGCTTACAGCGACACCACGCGCAAGTACGGCGGCACCGGGCTGGGCCTCAGCATCAGCAAACAATTGGCGGAGATGCAGGGCGGAAGCCTCACCGTGCAAAGCGTTCAGGGCAAGGGCAGCACCTTCACCGTGCAGGTCCCCTACACGGTTGCTCCCGCTGAAGGGGAAGGCGCACCCGCCCATGCGGAACGGACCGTGACCGCAGGAGGGGAACTGAAAAACCTGCGTATTCTGTTGGCCGAGGACAACGAGTTCAATGCGATGGTGGCCCAGGACGAACTGGCCGACGCGATCCCCGGCGTGCAGGTGGACGTGGCCGCCAACGGGAAAGTGGCGGTGGAAATGGCGCAGGACAAGCTGTATGATGTAATCCTGATGGACGTGCAGATGCCCGAGATGAACGGCTATGATGCCACCCGCGCCATCCGCGCCCTGCCCGGTGCCAAGGGGCGCGTGCCCATCCTGGCGATGACCGCCAACGTGATGCAGGAGGAACTGGAACGCACCCGTGCCGCCGGCATGGACGGCTTCGTGCCGAAGCCCTTCAAGCGGGAGGAACTGATGGGCGCCCTGCGCAGCGTCCTGGGGAACAACACGCCAGCCACATGATCCGTACCGTCACCCTCCGGTTCCTGGTCCGTTGGACAGGCGCATGCCTCCTATGCGGATTGAGCCTCGCGGCGGCCCGTGCGCAAGAGGACCCCATCAGCGAGCTGAGCGCACTGGTGCAGGAACTCAAGACCGACACGGCCCAATTCCGGTTAGTCACCGCGCCCACGGAGCTGTGGCCCATTGAACGCGAGGCCCGCACGCCGTACCGGCAGGCCATGGCCGGTCTTGCACGGGCAGTCGTGCTCAGTTCGCGCCCGGACATCAACTCCGCTGTGATCGTACTGGACCACGTGGTCAACCTGCTGGACAGCGGGCCGCATGAACGCGCCCTTGCCTTGGCCTATTATTACCTGGGCCGGGCGGAATTGATCCGCAACAACATGGCAGGGTCGATCGTGCAATACGAGCGGGCCTTGCACCTCACTGCGCGCGTTCCGTACCCCAAGTTGGAGGCCATGCTGCAATCAGACATTGGCAGCGCTTATGCATCCATCGAGGATTTTGCCCAGGCCAGTACACATTACAAGGCTGCGATCGCCCTTCCCTTAGACACGATCAACCGTTACTGGACCTTGGGATCGCTCATGGAAGCCATGCTGGAACTTGGGGACACCAGTGCTGCAAGCCACTACCTCAAACGCATGGAGGTACTGGTCGACAGTGCAGGCATGAACCCGGCACTGGCCGTGCTCGAGCGCGGGGAATTGTACTTGGCGCAAGGCGACCCCGGCAAGGCGATCAACCAGTTCAACCAGGCACTCGACCTGTACAGGGCCAGTGGCCAACTCACCTTCATCGCCTGGACGCTGAGCCGACTGTCCAATGCGTACCGCGCCGCAGGCCAAACGGCAAAGGCCGTGCAGCTTGCCCGTGAGGGGCTTCAGCTGAGCATGCGCAACAACCTGCGCAAGGAAATCCAGGACAACGAGGAGCAACTGTACCAGGCGTACGCAGCGGCAGGAGACAAACCCGCGGCCTACGACCATTTCGTCCGTTTCATCGCACTGCGCGACAGCGCCACCGGCACCAAGGCATCGGCGCTCCTTACCGCCTCCATGCTCCGCAACCAAATGGAACGGCAGGCCCGTACCGACAGCCTGCTGCGCGCAGAGAAGGACCTGCGCAGGGCCGAACAGCACCAGGCCGAGCTGGACGAAGAACGCACACAGCGCAACATCTTCCTCCTGGCCAGCATCGCCTTGTTGGCCTTCGGCGCCAGCACCCTCCGGCAGCGCAACAAGATCAGGAAGGCCAGGGACCGCAGCGATGAACTCCTGCTGAACATCCTGCCGGAAGAGGTTGCGGAGGAACTCAAGGAAAAGGGCGAGAGCATGGCCCGATCGATCGACCAGGTCACCGTGCTGTTCACCGACTTCAAGGGCTTCACCGGCATGTCCGAAAAAATGGGCGCCCAGGAACTGGTCAACGAGATCGATACGTGCTTCCGCGCGTTCGACCGGATCCTTGCCAAACGCGGCGTGGAGAAGATCAAGACCATCGGCGATGCCTACATGGCCGCCGGCGGCATGCCCATCCCCTCGGCGGACAGCGCCCGAAGCACCGTGCTGGCCGCGCTGGAGATGCAGGATTTCATGCGCACCTACAAAGCCGAACGTGAAGCTGCGGGCAGGCCCTTCTTCGAAATGCGCATCGGCATCCACACCGGCCCCGTGGTGGCGGGCATCGTGGGGGTGAAGAAGTTCCAGTATGACATCTGGGGCGACACGGTGAACACGGCTTCGCGGATGGAGTCTTCCGGCGAAGTGGGACGGGT
Organism: Flavobacteriales bacterium; assembly: GCA_023957375.1. Taxonomy (GTDB): domain Bacteria; phylum Bacteroidota; class Bacteroidia; order Flavobacteriales_F; family PHOS-HE28; genus PHOS-HE28. The sequence goes on from JAMLHB010000001.1 coordinate 1,272,215, forward strand.
GAACATCAGTGAGGCTACGTACAGAGCGGTTGTCGGTTCTCAATTGTCAGTTGTTGGTCAGGGCGCCGGCAGCCGGGCAACAGACAACCAACAACTGACAACTCCCGCATTCGCGTTCACCCCACGCGGCAAGGTGCAGGCGAAAGGGAAAGGCGAAATGGAGATGTATTTCGTGGAGCGGAATGAACATGCGGCTTGATCACAAGAATGAGGCACGGAGCATGCGGGTTGCCCGCATTGAAAAGCACATCGACCAGGTCCCGGAAGGCAAGGGATTGGACGATTGGTCGGGTCCCGGGTTGATGATCTTCAGCCAACGGGTGTTCACATTCCGGGACGATCCCGATAAAGGTGAAAGCACCCAACGACCATGAAACCCTTCGTGATCCTTTCCTTAGCCAACATCTTGATGTTTTGCGCATGTGGTCAAAGTGAAGCGCCCGAAGGGCAAGCCGCCACAGAAACCGACATGAGCGCCTTGCAAGCCCAAGTGGCGGCCATCACCGGAAAAACCTACACTGAACCAGGCACCGAGGCTCACCAAGGTTGGAATACCCAGGAAGCCCAAAGTGAGGATCAACAGCCATACGCTTCCTCCGGCCAACAACAGCCCGCACAGGAACAGGGAGGTCTGCGGACCATCACCGTGCCCAGCAACTTCGCCGGGGTGGCCATGGCCCAGTTGCAAGTGCCCGCCCGTTGGAACGTGAAGACCAACGCCAGCGGATCGTGGTACGTGGATGAACCGGGCCTGAAGGTGAAGGACGTGAACCTGCAGTCCTTCATTACGCCCAACAGCCAAATGGCGCAGCTGTACCAGCAGAACGGCGGCAAGGTGCGCCAGCCGATGACCCCGGAACAAGTGCTGCAACAGGATATCGTTCCCCAGCTTGGGAAGCAAGGCTATGAGCTGATCGGCAGCAGCGATGCACCGGAGGTGGCCCGCGCAACTCAACCCGGGATGGACGGCCTGTACGCCATCGGCCAGCGGCGCAACACCTGCAAGGCGAACATCAGCACCTGGCGCAAGGGTGACCAGCGTATGGCCTTATTGATGCATTGGTCCATGATGGAATCGTCCGGCATGGCCAACTGGAACTATTACTTCACCCGGCTGGATGCGCCCGCCGCCCGGTTCGAGCAGGAGAAAGCCGCCTTGCTCGCCGCCAAGGCGAGCCTGCGCTACAACCCGCAATACTTCGCGGCTTATGCACAAAGTGAACAGCAGAAGGCCGGACAAAGCTGGGCCGCGCACAACCAGCGCATGCAGACCAACCAGGCCGCCTTCGATGCACAGCAACGGACGCACCGCGAAACGTGGGGCGCCATCAACGATGCCAGCATGGGCGCTTACCAGGACCGCATGAACAGCATGGACCGCCAGCAGAACGCCACCATCAACGCCATCCGCGGCGAGCAGGACGCCATCAACCCGTACACCGGTGAGCAGGGGAAAGTGCAAAGCGGCTACGACCAGTACTGGATGAACAGCGACGGCCAGTACATGGGCACCAACGACGTGATGTACGACCCCAATGTGAACAGCGACTGGGTTGACCAGTGGCGGCAGGCGCCCACCAAGCCCTAAGCCATTGGGTACACGTACCCGTGCAAACAGCGATAGTGGGCACTTTTTGTGAGCTTAAGCCTTCTTCACGAACTCGCTCTTCAGCGCCATGGCACCGAAGCCCTCAATCCGGCAATCGATGTTGTGGTCGCCTTCCACCAGCTTGATGCCCCGCACCTTGGTCCCGGCCTTCAGTGCCTTGGGCGCACCTTTCACGGCGAGGTCCTTGATCATCACCACATCATCGCCGTCCTGCAGCACATTGCCGTTGGCATCCTTTACCACGAAGCCCGCATCCTCGGCGGCCACTTCCTCCGGGTTCCACTCATGGCCGCATTCGGCGCACATCTGGCTTTGTCCCGTAGGGTAAGTGATGGCGGAGCGGCATTCGGGGCAGGGTGGCGTGTCGGTCATTGGAGATCAATTCAGCCGGCGAAGGTACCCCCTGTGCAGGATGCTACCTTCGCCGGTGCACATGGCAGAACAACAATCAAGCGTCAGCCCCTCCACCCTCTCCTTTCTGCGCGACCTCGCCAAGCACAACGACCGCGATTGGTTCCAAGCGCACAAGGAGCGCTACCAAGCGGCCCTGGCCAATATGCGCGGCTTCGCCGATGCGCTGATCGAGCGCATGCGCAAGCACGACCGCATTTCCACCGTGGACGGCAAGGACGCCCTGTTCCGCATTTACAGCAACCTGCGCTTCCATCCGGACCGGCCGCCCTACAAGGAGCACTTCGCCGGCGGGCTGGACCGCGTGAAGCCCGCATTGCGCGGCGGCTACTACTTCCACATCAAGCCCGGCGCTTCATTCATCGGCTGCGGTTTCTGGAATCCGGAGAAGGAGGACCTGCGGCGGATACGCATGGACATCCTCTACGACCACGGTACATGGAACAAGATCTTGCAAGGCAAGCGGCTCCATGCCCACTGGGGTGACATGGACACGGAGGATCAGCTCAAGACCGCACCCAAGGGCTTTCCAAAGGATCATCCCGCGATCCATTTGTTGAGGCAGACACGCTATACCTTCTACCATGCGTTCGCCGACAAGGAGGTGCTGGCCGCGGATTTCGTTGATCGGGTGGATGAGCACTTCAAGGCCATCCGCCCGTGGTTCGACCATCTCAGCGAGGTGCTGACCACGGACGAGAACGGGGATCCGTTGTGAGTGCCTGCGGATAGTTGCGCGGAATGATGCGTGGCACGCGGACCCTACTGCGCTGCCCCGCCCGTGCCGTCCTGCCCCAGTTTGCTGGCCGCGTCCACTTCCTTCAGCACGGCATTGCCGGTGAAGGTATTGCCCTCCTCCTTCAGCGTGGCTCCGCCCAGCACGGGCCGTTCGCGGCGCAGCACGAACACGGTGCCATTGCCGGAGAACTCACATCCCTTCACCTGCACGGCTGATCCGTCCAAGGCGGCAATGGCCACCTTGTTGCCGCTGAAACGGCCGCCCTGCACGGTGGCCTCGCCCGAGCGCGCCACGCGCAGCGCCGTGAAGGGCAGATCGGCGAAGGTGCAGTTGCGCACCAGCACGTCCGAGGCCCGCATGTTTACCGCATTGCGCCCAGTGGCCAGCGGTGCGGCAGCGGGTTGACCGAAGCCGCAACGTTCGATGGTCCCTTCCGCCTCTGCGAGGTCGATAAAGTCGTGGTGCGCCTCCATGAAGTAGGAATCCGCCAAATGGAACGTGCCGCGTGCCCCATGGATGACCGCGTCGCCGAAGGCTTCCGCAAAGGCGCAATTGGTCATGCGCACATCGGCGCCGATGAAGCTGAGCATGCCGCCGTGGTGCACGCCTTCACACCACAAGTTGCCTCCACCGCTGATGCGCAGGCCGTTGATGCGCACACGGGTCCTGCCCTTGCCATTCACCGCAATGGAGCCCCAAGGAGCGCTTTCATCCTGCGGGCGGATGAACACGGGGTTCAGCTCGGTGCCGCGCATGTGCAGCTCGCCGTTGACCACTACGCTTACACCGGGCGCCATGAACCAGCGAGCGCCCCGTTCCAGCACCACGGCCATTCCCGCGGGCAACACCAGGTCGTGGTCGATGTCGTACTTGCCGCGCACGAAGCGCAGGGTGTCGGGGTTGGTGCGGAACTGTGCCAGCCAAGGGTCCAAGGTGGGCGTGGCGCGCCGCGGCTGTTCCTCCGCAGAGCCGAGGAACTCCTGCACATCGGGATGGAACAGGCGCTGCAGGAACTGCTCGCGCCTACGGTCCACTTCCGCCTGCACCAGGCCCAAGTTGCGCCCCTTTGCCAGCACGGGCACCACCGCAGTGTCGATGGCGATCAAGCATTGGGCCCAAGCTGCACTATCGGCACGAAGCTGCCCGCCCAGTCGGAGGATGCGCCTTTGGACCGCTGCATCGGCAAGTGCTTCCCGGAATGCCCCGGCAAGCGCCTCGCCCGGCACAGTGGCGGATGCATCGCGCATGGCGAACACCGGAACGATGTTCCGTGTGACGGCATCCTGCATGGCTCCCGAGTTGCCGCTCAACAAGTCCGTGCGCCGGGTGGCACAGGCCAACAAACCCAATGCCTCCGTGGCTGATGTATCGAAGTGGCTGGCCGTGATGCTGCCCTTGCCCGGGCGGCCGATGCTATCGGTGGCGGAGGAACGGAAGCGTCCGCCGTAATTGCTTGCCCCATCGGCCTCCCCGATCAACTCCATGGCCACCGGTGCATGCTGCAGCACGTAAGCCGGAGTGATGCGCTCCTGGAGCAGATAGGGCTCCGCCTTGCGCCCGTCGCGTTCCAACTTCACCACCTTCACGGCTGGCGCCATGATGGGCAGTGAATCCGCAACGGCTTGCGCGTACAGCGCATCCAGAGAAGCCAGGTCGGCGGGGACCAGCACCAGCGCCACCGCGCCATCGAACGGATGCTCCTCGGGGAAGACCAGCCCGATGATGCGTTCATTCGTCCCAGCGGCGATCAATTTCCCGGTTCCCTCCCGCCCTTCTGCCTGCAGCCTCGCGTGGCCTTCCCCTTCGTCGGCGAGCCGCAGGACCTCCGCATGGCCTTCGGCATGCTGGCCCGGGCGGTGGTCGAAGAGCTCCTGGAAGGCCATCACCTCATCGGGCTTGATCCCCAGCGGCCAGTTTCCAACCATGGTTTGGTAGGGCAACAGGGAAAACAACATGAACAGGGCCACGGCGGGCATGGCCAGTGCGAAGAACCATGCCTGGGCGGAAGGCCTGCTGCGTTTACCTTTTCTCATGGCCACGGCAGTAGTGCATGATCAGCGCTTCTTTACCGGGCTCAGCAGGTACACCAGCACGGCCACGGCGGTGAGGACGATCGCGCTGAGCATCAGGTTCAGGCCGAGCAGTGCGGCGATCATCATCATGGGCACGCCCATGCTGCGGCCGTTGCCCGTGCGCCCGAAGAACCCGGCGATGATCACGGCTACGGCGATCAGCACCGGTTGCCACACCTCGGAATGGATGTGCCGCACCAGCAGCGCCAAGCCGAAGGCGGGGATCAGCAGCAAGAGCCGGATGATGGGGCCTCGTTCCACCGGGCGGAATCCGCGGTTGTACGCCCAGCCTACGAGGGTGAGCGCCACGACCAGCTGCACCAGCAGCAGCAGCGTCCCTCCTGTGCCCTCGGGTAGAAGGTGCATCCATTCGGTGATCCGTTCGCGCATCACGGCGAAGGTCAACCTGGATTAAAGACGTGCGCGGCCGCCCTTCTGCCTTTCGCCAACAGGGCAACGTGGGAAAAGTAGCAATGCTTACAGGTAGCGGGCCATCCACGTGTTGCGCAGGGAAGTGCGGAACCGTGCATCCATGTCGCCCTTGGTGGCCACCAGGTCGTCGAACACGATGGTGTCTCCGCTGAGGGTGCCATTTTTCACCAATGCTTCGAGCTCAGGTACGCGGCAGGTGTGCAGCACACCATCCTTTTCGTACACCACCACCATGCGGTCGGTGAGTTGCAGGCCGAGGTCGCGTTCGAGTTCCTTCACCAAGCGGGTGCTGGCATCAATGGCCCCGCCGCAGATGCGCATGTCCTGGATGTCGGCTGCCAAGGCGATGAAATGGTCGTTCAGCACTTCCATGGCGCCCACCACCTCTTGGCCGTGCGACTTCCATGCGCTGGTAAAGGCAAAGCCGCGCTCCCGGATCAACGACCGTTGTTCCTGCGAGAAGGGAGTTGCGCTCTTGTAGATCCATACCCGCGCATGGGCGGGCAACAGCTCGAACGTGGGGAGGGTGGCAGAAGCTTGCATGGGGGCAAAGATCGGCCATGCGCGTGGATCTGGGGGCAGCTCAACGGGTCGCGGCCAATTTCACGGTCTGGAAACGGTCCACCACCACCATGTACAGCGCGGCCCCTTTTCCATGAAGGTCAAGTGCCTCGCTGCGCCCGGCCGTGCTGCCTACCTGGGCATCCAGCACCAAGCGTCCCTGAAGCTCATACACCTGCACCCGGTGCCGCCCGTCCGACAGGCCCAACAGGGTGAAGGCGCCACCGGGATCCCACACAGCTTGGAGGGCGGCGCCCGCCCTTACGGGTTCCTCCACCCCCAAGGTGGTGCAATTGGTGAAACCGCCCGTATAGCGCACCAAGCCGAAAAGGTCGGGACGCGGGGGGGATAGGGTTGGCCCGAGACGGCGCCGTACAGTGTATCGCGGTAGAAGGCGATCGGCATGAAGAAGTCCGCGAAATAATCGCCCTCGGGCAGGCAGAAGTCCGTGCTGTCCCAGGTGCAGATGCCCGCAGCCACCGGCATATGGTTCACGAAGCGGTATCCCCCGCTGATGTACAGCAGCCCGTCCCGCACCTGCAGGTCGCCAATGCCCGGGGTGTATTGGTCCGAGTAATTGTAGATCTGAAGCCCGCCGCCCACCGGTCCCAAGGACCGCCATGTTTCCCCATCCCAGCGCATGATGCCTTGGCCCGCGTTGCCCCCCGAATAATAGAAGCCCCCGCCTACGTACAGTTCCTCTTTGTATTCCGTCATTACGGCCACGTTCCCCACGCCCCCCATCAGGCAATGGTCGCAGATCGGCCCCCAGTCCGTGCCATCGTACTGCAAGGCATCCGTCCACCACGGATCGTGCCCAACGAAACTGAAATTGCCCGCCACCACCAGCCTGCCTTGGAAGCGGATGATGTCCATGATCCGGGGATCGCCCAAGAAATTCAGTTCCGGCCAGCCTGGCAAGGGCTCCCAATGCCCCCCCACGCGCTTGGCCACGCCCTTGCACAACTGCCCGTCCGCATAACGGAAGTCACCCGTCGCAAATAACTCCCCGTCCACCACGCGAAGGCGCCAGATGCCGCCATTGGAATTACCATTGTTGGCGAACGGGTGGTACATCTGGAAATTGCCGTACGGGTGCCATTGCCCGTCCACATAACAGGCAATGCTCCAGATCGAGTCGTTGTGCATCCGATCAAAACCTCCCGCCACCAGCAGTGTGTCGTGGTACACCACCGCCGATCTGGCCAAGTTCCCGCACAAGCCTACAGTATCCCATGCTGATCCATCATAGCGCAAAACAGGGTAGAATGAACCTTCGCCCTCCAAATGCATGGGCCCCTGGCTGGCCACGATCAGCCAATCATGTACGGTATCGGCGTAGCAGACCGTGGGTGCCGGTACCCACAGTGGAAGTCCCGCTTCCGCCCAGGGCTGGGCGGAAGCGGGACTTGCAGGGTGCAGACCCGCCAATGCGGTTAGGCATAGGGCTTGTACCAAATGCTTGTTCATGGCTCAATGGATCACGGTAAGCTTAGCTGCCTGCTGGCCATCCACCCACACCACATAAATGGCATTTGCCTTGGGCTGAAACCGGATGGGTTCCGCAAAGCCCGCCGCGCTGCTGATGTTCGCCCGGGCAGCTAACCTGCCCAGCAGGTCCATCACACGAACGGTATGCTGGCCATCCGGCAGCCCGAACAGCATAACGCCGCCGGCTGGATCCCACACAGCATGGAGGGCGGTGCCCGCCCCTACGGGTTCCTCCACCCCCAAGGTGGTGCAATTGGTGAAACCGCCCGTGTAGCGCACCAAGCCGCTCAACCCGGGGAACGGGGCGGGATTGGGTAGGCTCGTAGCAGTGCCGTACAGCGTATCGTGGTAGAAGGCGACCGGCATGAAGCTGTCCGCGAAATAATCGCCCTCGGGCAGGCAGAAGTCCGTGCCATCCCAGGTGCAGAGGCCCGTAGCCACCGGCAGGTGGTTCACAAAGCGGAACGCCCCGCTGATGTACAGCAGCCCGTCGCGCACCTCCAAGCCGCCAATGTTGGGGGGGTATTGGTCGGAGTAGTTGTAGATCTGCAAGCCGCCGCCCACCGGACCCAGGGAGCGCATGGTCTCCCCGTCCCAGCGCATGATGCCCTGGCCCGCATTGCCGCTGCCGTAATAAAAACGGCCACCTAAGTACAGTTCCCCCTTGTACTCCTCCATGCAGGCCACCCCATCAAAGCCCCCCATCAGGCAATGGTCGCACACCGGCCCCCAGGCCGCGCCGTCGTACTGCAGCATGGCCCTCCACCACGGGTTGAACCCGGGGAAACTGAAGGTGCCCACCACTACCAACTTGCCCTGGAAACGGATCACGTCCCTGATCCGGGGATCGCCCAAGAAATTCAGCTCCGGCCAGCCCGGCAAGGGTTCCCAATGCCCCCCCACGCGCTTGGCCAAGCCCTTACAGAGCTGTCCGTCCGCATAGCGGAAATCGCCCATGGCGTACAGCTCGCCGTCCACCACGCGAAGGCGCTGAATCTGGGACGGATTATTCCCGTCGGGTTGAGTACCTTGGAAATTGCCGTACGGGTGCCATTGCCCGTCCACGTAACAGGCAATGCTCCCGATCGAGGCATTGTGCATCCACTGAAATCCTCCCGCCACGAACAGCGTATCTTGGTACACCACCGCCGTCTTCATTTGGTGCCCGAACAGGCCCAGGGTGTCCCACGCGAACCCGTTGTAGCGGTACAGTGGGACATAGTATTGGTCCGTATCTATGACGATCTGGTGGAATCCCCCTGCAAGCAGTTGGTCGTGAACGGTATCTGTGTAGACCATGGTAGGTACAAATTGGCCAGGTGCCCCTGCAACTTCCCAATACTGGGAAGATGCAGGGGTGGCCAACAGGCAGGTCGATATGGAGGCCATCAGGCCAAGCGCTATCCTGGTTCCCATGGTTTAGCGTATTGCGGCCAATTTCACGGTCTGGAAACGGTCCACCACCACCATGTACAGCGCGGCCCCTTTTCCATGCAGGTCAAGTGCCTCGCTGCGCCCGGCCGTGCTACCTACCTGGGCATCCAGCACCAAGCGTCCTTGAAGGTCGTAAACCTGCACCCGGTGCCGCCCGTCCGACAGGCCCAACAGGGCGAAGGCGTCACCAGCCTCCCACACGGTATGGAGGGCGGAACCAGGAGCCACGCTTTGCTCCGGTTGCCCGATGGTGAGCTCATCACAGAACTCGGTGATGAAGCCGTCCGAGTAGGCGCCTTGCAGGCCTTGGTAGTTGTAGTGCGGATTGAAGAAATAACCCGCATCCTCCTCACCGGCCAAGGGGAAATAGTTATCTGGGGCGTCCTCCGGCATGGTGGTGTAGCCCACCGCATACAGGGAGGCCCCCACCCGGTGGATGGCCGTTATGTTCTGTGGCTGCCCCAAGCCTCCGGCATTGCCGCCGAACAGGGTGGACCACATGCGGTCCTGGTTCAAATTGAACCGCACAAGGAAAGCGTCCAGGGCCATGTTGTCTTCATCCACCTGGTATGCGGGCTGGAAATAGTGCCCTGCCCACTGCATGGGGGCAAACTGGTCGTCGTTGGTATATCCGCCGATCGTCAAGTCGCCATTGCCCTCCACATGCAGGCAGTAGGGCGAGTGGTTTCCGCCATGGCCCAAATAACTGATCCACGCGGGATCATTGCTCCCATCGCGGAAGCGGGCCACGAAACCGTTCCAGCCGTTGGGGGTATTGTCGTACCAGCCCGTTCCGTTCACCATGGTGTTCAACACCCCGCATTTCCCGGTGAGGTACAAGTCCTTGGCAAGGCCCAAGCCTTGGGGCGCCAGATCGTCGGTGGAGGGGCCGCCGAAATACGTGGCCCATTGGCGCACACCGGCATAGTTGAGCTGGAGGATGAAGATGTCCTGCCCACCATGGTGCGTTTCCATGAAGTTGGGGGCCGTCCCATGCACCGGAATGTCCGGGCTGTTTGTGTTGCCCGCCAAGATGATACGGTCCGGGTTGCAACGCACCAAGGCCCTGCTTTCCGTGCCACTGCCGCCGTAGAACGCGCTCCACTGCACGTTGTCGCCCGTACTGAACAGGGCCACGTACGCATCCCCGTTCCCTTGGTAAGGAAAATTGGCCAACGGGTTGGGCAAGTCCAGGTTACCCTGTGTGGTGCCGGAGATCAGCAGGTTGCCGGTATAAGGCTTCACGTCCACGGCCTGCACGGAGGTATGCTGCACGCCAATGTAGGTGGCCCATTGGAGTTGACCATAATCTCCATCATACTCCGCCACAAAGCCCTTGTTGGTGGTGTTGCTGCTGCTGCCGTTGTTGTAGGCGCCCGGCTTCTCCCACGTCAGGAAGTCGTCCGCATTGGTGGTACCCACCAAGTAGACGTGTGGGTTGCCGTTCACGTCCTTCACGGCCAAGGCAGAACCGTCCGTGTAGGAAGGGCTTCCTTCTACACTGCCTCCGTGATAGACGGTCCATAACAGCTGGTGGTTCAAGTTGAACTTGGTGAGCGTGGCCAAGCTATGGCCCTTTGCCGCTGTGCTGGTGCCCGGAACGATCGGGAAGGTGTTATAAGTCGATTCCGTTCTCCCGGCCACATAGAAGTTGCCGTGCTGGTCGGGCTTGATGTCCTTGGGATTGTCCCGCTTGTCACCGCCGTAATAGGTGCTCCAGCACAGGCCATATTCCTCGTAGGGCGGCACCCCGCCCATGGCGTGCGGCCCGATCAGCAACACCAATGGCTTTTCCGGGTGGTAGGCATCAAAGTTGAAATAAGCGCGGCCCACGCCATCGTAGGCGTTGAAGGTGGCCGTCCAGTTCACCGGAAGAATGGTGCCGTCGTTGGCCACTTGGTAGGCCAGGGCCTGGGGAATGGTGACCCACTTGTCCGCGATCAGCAGCTTCAGGTTGCCGTACACGTCCACGTCCATGTGGTCCTGGCCTTCAAATTGCAGTTCGATGTCCTTGGGGTCGCCACCCGGGTTGATCACGAAGGCGATCTTCTGGCCGATCTTGCCGCTGTAAATGTGCATGTCGATGTGGGGGTAGATCCCCTTGTAGATCACCCGGTGGTAAGGGTGTACAAAGGTGGCCCCGTTGGGTCCGCACTGGGGCAGGTAGAAGTGGGCATACTGGTCTTTCATGGTCCATACTACCGGATCGGGGTGCATGGCATTTGGGCCGGTGAGGGTGAGGTCCAAACGCCGCAGGGTGTCCACTCCGCTAAGGCTGTCCCCCGGGGTGTCCAGCACTAAGGAGAAGGAGCCTTCCTCTCGGAAATAGGCCCGGGGCACGGCCCCGGAAGTGTAGAACTTGATGTCGGGCCTTGCATGGCCCTCCACGTCGGTAACCTGTCCCATGTTTGGCCAAATGCCATAGGTTGCCCTCTGCGTATCATTGAAGGGGTCGGGCGGGATGTAGTACTGCGCCGAGGCCGTGCCACACGCTAAAAGCAGCGCGGCTGCAGAGAGAGAGAGAGAGAGAGAGAGAGAGAGAGAGAGAGAGGAAAGAGAGCCTGGCGACCGGCCCTGTCCGGGGGTAATTGCTTATGCATCATCTTGGGTTGGGTTAAAGGTTTCAGGAGGCAAAGCAAAAGGCGCAGGCGGTAAAAAAGTTACCGTTTACTCCGCAATGTAATATTTCCCCAGCGCCTTGGAATAGCGTACGTCCACGCCCATTTCACGCAGTTCGGCAACCAGGGTGCGGGCAGTCTTGCCGCAACAACCGAACTTCCGCTTGATGGAAGCCACACCGCGTATCCTGCCCATCCGGATGCATTCCTCCAGGTAGGCCAATCGTTTCATGTATTCCCGGGCATTCATGGCAAAGGGGTGTTACCATGTGTGTGAGGGCGGTACTTGCACAGACGAATATACGGGTTTTACCGTAGCCGCCCTGGCTGGCTTGAGTGCAGGATATACAAGTAGGGAGTGGCCACAGCGATCCCCTCACCTCACCACCACTGGCCCCACTTCCCAACCTTCCTTCCCGATGACCTCCACCACATGGATGCCGCCCGCCAGCGCGGAACCATCCAGCAGCAACTGGTCGCTGCCAAGTACGCCCTGCACGGGGAGCACCTGCCCCGCAAGGTTGCGCACCGTCCATTGATCGCTGGGCAGCCAGCTCCGCAGCACTATGAGCCGATCGGTGGCTGGGCATGGCCGCAGAAGTAGCCGTTGGACCGTTCCTCCGCTTCGGGGCCCGGGTTGGCAGGTCCCATTTACTTTCGGCACATGAGCGCATCTGTGAAACACCTGTCCCTCGTGTTGGTAGGCGGCATGGCAGCCTTCAACTTGCACGCACAAGAAGCAATGCCCAACGAAGCCCTGTGGCTGCGCTACGGCGCCATCTCGCCGGACGGCGGCACCATCGCCTTCAGCTACCAGGGCGACCTGTGGACGGTGCCCAGCAATGGCGGCATGGCCACGCTGCTCACCACCAGCGAGGCCTACGAGCAATCGCCGGTGTGGTCGCCGGACGGGCGGCAGATCGCGTTCGCCAGCAACCGCCACGGCAACATGGACGTGTTCGTGATGCCGGCCACGGGAGGCGCCGCCACGCGGCTCACGTACCACAGCGCGGCCGACATTCCCGGCAGCTTCAGCCCCGACGGCAGACAAGTGCTCTTCAGTAGCAGCCGCATGCGGGCAGTGGCCGACCGGCAATTCCCCAACGCCGGTTTCAGCGAGCTGTACCAAGTGCCCGCCACCGGCGGCAAAGCCCTGCGCGTGCTTTCCGTGGCCGCCTACAACGCCCGCTACAGCCCGGACGGCCGCAGTATCCTGTACCAGGACCGCAAGGGGTACGAGAACAACTTCCGCAAGCACCACACCTCATCGGTCACGCGCGACATCTGGACCTACGACACGGGCACCAAGGCCTACCAGCAGATCAGCACCTTTGCGGGCGAAGACCTGGAGCCGGTGTACAGCCCCGATGGCCGCGAGGTGTACTACCTCAGCGAGGAGAACGGCAGCATGAACGTTTACCGCCGCAGCGCACAGGGCGGCCCCGCCACGCAGATCACCTTCCTGGAGAAGGACCCCGTGCGTTACCTCAGCATCAGCAACAGCGGCACGTTGTGCTTCGGCTACCGCGGAGGGCTGTACACCATGGCACCCGGCGCGCAACCTGTGCGCGTGCGTGTGCATACCGCAGTGGATGGCCGGTACACCGCGCAGCGCACCGTGCCGGTAACGGGTGGGGCCAGTGAAATGAGCCTTTCGCCCAATGGCAAGGAGGTGGTGTTCGTGCACCGCGGCGAAGTGTTCGTGACCTCGGTGAAGGAAGGCACCACGCGGCGCATCACCAACACGCCGGAGCAGGAGCGATCGGCCAGCTTCAGCCCCGACGGCCGAACCATCATTTACGCCACCGAGCGCAACGGCAGCTGGGACCTGTACCGCACCACCCTCGCCCGGGCCGAAGAGAAGTACTTCTTCAATGCCACGGTAATGAAGGAGGAACCACTGCTGGCCACGCCGGCGGAAGAGTTTCAACCCGTGTGGAGCCCGGACGGCAAGGAGGTGGCCTACTTGGAAGAGCGTACCGCCATCAAGGTGCTGAACATAGCCACGAAGAAGACCCGCACGGTGCTCCCGGCCGACAAGAACTACAGCTACGTGGACGGCGACCAATACTTCTCCTGGTCGCCGGACAGCAAGTGGCTGCTGGTGGAATTCCTGCAGGATAAGCAATGGATCACCCAGTGCGGTTTGGTGAAAGCTGACGGGACCGGTGCGTTGGTGAACCTCACCAAGAGCGGCTACGGCGGATCGCACCCGCGCTGGGCGCTGGACGGCAAGGCCATGCTGTGGTTCAGCGGGCGCGACGGCATGAAGGCCCAGGCCAGCTGGGGCAGCCAGATGGACGCCTACGCGCTGTTCTTCACCCAAGCCGCCTTGGACACCTTCAAGCTGGGCAAGGAAGAGTACGACCTGCTGAAAGACAAGGACGAGAAGGAGAAGGGCGATGAAGGCCATGCAGGGAAAGACAAGGGGAAAAAGACCAAGGCAGGCAAGGCGGCCGGCAAAGACAGCACCCAGGCACCGTTGAAATTTGAGCTGGACGGCATCGAGGACCGCAAGGTGCGCCTCACGGGAAACTCTTCCGACCTGGCTGAAGCCCTCTTCAGCAAGGACGGCACCAAACTGTATTACCTGGCGGAGTTTGAGAAGGGCTACGACCTGTGGGAAACCGATGTGCGCACCAAGGAAACCAAGTTGTTGGCCAAGATGGGCGCCGAGAACCCCGGCACCTTGGAAATGGACAAGGAAGGCAAGCAGCTCTTCCTGCTGAACAACGGCGGCATCTCTTACGTGGACTTGGACAAGGGCGAGGTGAAGGGGATCGGCTTCAAAGGGGAAATGATCCTGGACGAGCCCGCTGAACGGGCCTACCTTTTCGAGCACGTATGGCGCCAGGTGTTGAAGAAGTTCTACGTGAAAGACCTGCAAGGCACCGATTGGGACTACTACAAGCAGCAGTACGCGCAGTACCTGCCGCACATCAACAACAGCACCGATCTCGCGGAACTGCTGAGCGAGATGCTGGGCGAGCTGAACGCCTCGCACACGGGAGCCTATTACCGCGACCGGCAACCGCTTGGTGACGCTACCGCCGCGCTGGGCCTGTTCTACCGCAACGACACGCTCCCGGGCCTCACCGTGGCCGAGGTGATCGATCGCTCTCCGGTGGTGCAGGCCGGCTCGCGGATCCAGGCCGGCACCGTGATCGAAAAGATCGACGGGCAACCGATCACGGGCAAGGAAGACCCGGCGCGGCACCTTAACCGCAAGGCGGGCAAGAACATGCTGCTCGCCCTGTACAACCCCAAAGACGGCAAACGCTGGGAGGAGATGGTGAAACCGATCTCACTGGATGCGGAGGAGGAACTGTTGTACCACCGTTGGGTGCTGCAAAACCGCCACACCGTGGACAGCCTGAGCAACGGCCGCGTGGGGTACGTGCACGTGGAAGGCATGAACAACGAGAGCTACAAAACCGTGTACGAGGAGGTGCTGGGGCGCTACCATGGCAAGGAAGCTTTGTTGGTGGACACCCGCTTCAACGGCGGCGGTTGGCTGCACGACGACCTGGCCACCTTCCTCAGCGGCCATGTGTACATGCACTTGCTCCCGCGCGGCCAAGACTTGGGCACCGAGCCGCAGTTCAAGTGGAGCAAGCCCAGTGTGGTGCTGATGAACGAAGGCAACTACTCCGACGCGCACATGTTCCCGGTAACTTACCGCGCACTGGGCGTGGGCAAGCTCGTGGGCATGCCCGTGCCCGGCACCGGCACGGCGGTGTGGTGGGAACACTTGCAGAACGGTGTGATCTTCGGCATACCCCAAGTGGGCATGGTGGACAACAACGGCCACTACCTGGAAAACCAGCAGCTGGAACCGGACGTGAAACAAGCCAATGAACCGGGCGCAATGAGCACCGGGACAGACCAGCAGTTGGGGGCAGCGGTGAAGGTGTTGCTGGACAATTGATGAAATTGATCAATTCGCCAATTTGCCATGGTGCCAATTGATCAATTGGCAAATTGAGGCATTGGCGAATTGACCATTGTCCTCACAGCCTTCCCGCCTCGGCGATCAGCTCGGCGACGATCCCGGATCCATCTGAACGAAAAAAGCCTCGGAGTCCTTCGTTCAAGAGCTACCAAACAGGCGCTATAGCTTGCCCCCCAGCCCCTTCGTGCCAAGCAGCTTCACCATCCGGTCGAAGTCGCTTTCCAATTGCTTCATCTCGCGGGCGCGATAGATCTCGAACTCTTTTTCCGCCTTTCTGATGGCCTGCTGATGCGTGATCTTGCCACCCGGATTATGCAGCAGGGTTCGTTGCGAGGGTCGAAATCACAATGGCAGCGCGGATTTCACCGAGAAGGAATAGCACAAGCTATTGTGCCGAGGGGAAAACCGGCGAAGCGTACGCTGCCGCAGTGATTTCGGGCCGTAGTAGAAATCCTGCTGCATATTCCGGGTGCCACTGCCCTGCAACACCTTTCGCTTCAGGCCCATGATCTGGTGGTCCAATGCGGCAACCCAGTCGGCCATGGCCATCGGGGCCTGCTCCAATGCTTGGAATTCGGCGAAGTCAAGAAACTGCGACACCAGCAGATTGAGCCGCGTTAGTTCCGCTTCGGTCAGGTAGTTCTTGGCGATCTTTACATCGTCCTTGGTGATGTAGTCGCCCCGGAAGCTGGTCATGCCCACCATGGGCTTCTCGTTGCTAACCCGGCCATGGATCACCTCGGCGGCGGTGTGTTCGTGTACGGCGAAGTGCAGCTTGTTCTGTACCGTGGCGAAGAACTTTCGGGTCATGTCCGCGCGCGGATCATAGTCGGTGGCGGTTGCGTAGATATCCGTGACCTGCTGGTAGAAGTTGCGCTCCGAGGCGCGGATGTCGCGGATGCGCTGCAACAATTCCCTGAAATACCGCGAGCCGCCCTGTTTCAGCCGCTCGTCGTCCATGGTGAAGCCCTTCTGGACGTATTCGTGCAGCCGCTGCGTGGCCCACTGGCGGAACCGCGTGGCCACCTGCGATTGAACGCGGTAGCCAATGGCGATGATCATATCGAGGTTGTAGTGCCGGGTGTTGTAGCTTTTGCCATCCGAGGCAGTTGTAAAGAAATCCTTTACAACTGCTGCTTGGGACAGTTCGCCGTCGGACAAGATGTTCTTCACGTGCTGGCCAATATTCTGTTTTGTAGTGTCGTAGATCTCTGCGATCTGGTTCTGCGTCAACCACAGGTCAGCGTCTGCGAAGCGCACGGAGACCTTGGTGATGCCGTTCTCATCCTGGTACAGAACGAGTTTATTCTCGGGCTTGTCCGTCTTCATTGATCGTCCTGCAGCTGGCTCGCGCTCGGCAACGGCTAAAGTAGGCAGGCCGGTGCGCAAGTGAACGGCCCATCGCCTATATGTCCGGACATTCATTGGATGATCCGGGACGCAGCAAAGTGTTGGAGAACCGGGAGCTGGGGACGGCGGTGAAGGTATTGTTGGGCAATTGATGAAATTGATCAATTCGCCAATTTGCCATGGTGCCAATTGATCAATTGGCAAATTGAGGCATTGGCGAATTGACAATTGCCCTCACAGCTTTCCCGCCTCCGCGATCAGCTCGGCGATGTCCTTCACCACCACCTTGCCTTCGCTGCCCACGGCCTTCACGCCGTCGGTGAGCATGGTGTTGCAAAAGTTGCAGGCTACCGCCACGATGTCCGCCCCGGTGCCCACGGCCTCTTCGCTGCGCTCCACGTTCACTTCCTTGTCGCCCTTTTCGGCCTCCTTCCACATCTGTGCGCCACCGGCACCGCAGCACAGCGCTTTTTCGCGACTGCGCTTCATCTCCACCAAGGCCGTGTCCAAACTTTCAAGCACCGCACGCGGGGCCTCATACTCGTTGTTGCCGCGCCCGAGGTAGCACGGGTCGTGGTAGGTGATGTTCTTTCCTTGGAAGGTGCCCCCCTCCACCTTCAGGCGTCCCTCTTGCAGCAGCGTGTTGATGAACTGGCTGTGGTGCATGACCTCATAATGGCCGCCCAGCACCGGGTATTCGTTCTTCACCACATTGAAGCAGTGCGGGCAGGTGGTGACGATGCGCGTGATGCCGTATCCGTTGAGCACGGTAATGTTCTGCAAGGCCTGCATCTGGAACAGAAATTCATTGCCGGCCCGGCGCGCGGGATCACCGGTGCAGCTTTCCTCATTGCCCAGCACGGCAAAATTCACCTTGGCCGCTTGAAGGATGCGCGCAAAGGCACGCGTCACCTTCTTTGCACGGTCATCAAAGGAGCCGATACAGCCGATCCAAAAAAGCACTTCGGGTTTCTCGCCTTTGGCGGCGAGTTCGGCCATGGTGGTGACTTTGATGGGATCGCTCATGGGATGGCTGGTGTCGGTTGTCAGTTGTCAGTTGTCAGTTGTCAGTTGTCAGTTGTCAGTTGTCAGTTGTCAGTTGTCAGTTGTCGGTTGTCAGTTGTTAGGGGCTTACGCAGTGGATCCCATGTCCTCGTCCGCCTCTCCATCCTCAAGATCCGTGGGAGGTTCCGTGAAGATATCTTCTTCCTGCCCATAAGGTTGTGGAGGCTCGGCCAAGTGCTGATCAGGACCTCCCATCCGCTTGAGGTAGTTGACGTACCCGTTCACCACACGCAGGGCTTCCTCTGCCAATGCCCAGTGCTGCTTAAGAACTTTCTTCGAGATGTACTCCTCATCATAGGCCGCAGTGAGATGATCTTTGGTCTCATTCAACGAGCCTTTCGCCATGCGGCAAAATCGGGCATTGTCATTTTCATGGTAACGGCCATAACCCTCCGCGATGTTCGCACAAGGGCCGCGGCTGGAACGAATGATCTGGTCCGTGAGGCGAAATTTCTCCTCGGAAGGGAGCTCTTTGGATAGCTTGGAAATCGCTTTCCGCAATACCCTGCACTTCTGCCAAGCTACCAGCTCGGTGAAGGAACGCAGGGAGCCGTTTTTCATTGGTTTTGGTTGTCAGTTGTCGGTTGTCAGTTGCCGGTTGTCAGTTGTCAGTTGTCAGTTGGTCGGAGATAGGTCGGCAGCCAGACAACGAACAACCACCAACTGACAACTATTCTTCACTCCACTTCATGCGTTGGTCCGGCCCGAAGGCCCACGCTGCCCCGTTGTTCTCAATGGTGGTGAACATGGCGTTCAACGACGGACTGGGCTTGCTCTGCTCCATCACTAAGTAGCGGCGCATCTCCAAGATGATCTCCACGGGATCGATGTTCACCGGGCAGGCTTGGGTGCAGGCATTGCAGGTGGTGCAGGCCCACAGTTCCTCTTCGCTGATGCGGCTGAAGAGGTCCTTGCCATCATCTTCCCACTTGCCTTTCTTGTCGATGACCTGGCCCACTTCCTGCAGGCGGTCGCGGGTGTCCATCACGATCTTGCGCGGACTGAGCAGCTTGCCGGTGATGTTGGCCGGGCACACGCTGGTGCAGCGCCCGCACTCGGTGCAGGTGTAAGCGTCCATCAGGCTCTTCCACGTCAGGTCGAAGACGTCCTTGGCGCCGAAGTGCTCCGGTGGCATGCCGGGGGCGGGTGCGGCAGGTGGCGGTGGCGGCGGCAGGGCCGGGTCCAACATGCTCTTCACCTCGGCGGTGATGCGGGGCATGTCGCTCATGCGCGTCTTGGGCTTCAGCTTGCTATACCACACGTTGGGGAAGGCCAGCAGGATGTGGAAGTGCTTGCTGTAGGGCAGGTAGTTGAGGAAACCGAGTATGCCGATGATGTGGAACCACCAGCAGATACGCTCGATGCCGATGAGCGTTGCAGGTTCCAGGTTCGCGAAGCCGAACCAGTCGGCCAGCAGGCCGCTCACCGGGAAGGCACCCGCTATCACGTAGTGCCCCACCCCCATGCCTTGCAGGGTGTGGTCCGCTGCGTTCATCAGCAGGAAGGCGCTCATGAGCAGGATCTCGAAGGTGAGGATCAGGCCGGCGTCGGTGCGTGGCCACAGGGTCATTTCCCGGCTCCAGAAGCGCGGTATGCGGACGATGAAGCGCCGTGCCAGGAAGATCGCGCAGCCCAACCAAGTGAGGACCGCCAGCACCTCGAAGCTGCCGATGAGAAAGTCGTAGAAGCCGCCTAAGAAGCTGAACACGCGGTGGGTGCCGAAGATGCCGTCGATGATGATCTCCAGTACCTCGATGTTGATGATGATAAAACCGGCGTAGACCAGGATGTGCAGGATGCCCGCCACGGGGCGCACCACCATCTTGCTCTGGCCCAGGGCCACCTTGGCCATCAGGGCCCAGCGTTCCTTGGGCCGGTCGGTGCGATCGATGTCGCGGCCCAGGAGGATGTTCCGGCGAATGCGGCGCACGTTCCGGGTGAACCACCACACGGCCGCCGCAAAGGCCAGCAGAAAAATGACCGAGGCTGCGCTCATGGCTTGGGCGGATATGCTTCGCGGATGCGCTCGATGTCCGAGTTGCTCAACTTGGGCAGCTTGTCCTTGCGGCCGAAGATGGAAAGGTAGCGGTGCGGGTTGAGGCGCAGGTCCTCCATCAGCAGGTCCATCTGTCGGGTGGCGGCATTGAGGTTGTTGTAGAGGCTGTCGTCCACCATCAGTTTGCCCAAGGTGCCTTCGCCGCTCCTCAGGCTGGCCATCAAGCTCTTCATTTCCTTGGAGGTGCCCTCCAGATCGGCCATCATGCGCTCGAGGCGGCCGTTGGCGAAGGCAGCCGTGGCGCTGTCCATGTTGGCCAGCACGTTGGTGATGTGCTGGTTGTTGGCGGCCAGGTTGGCGCTCACCTTGTCCGCATTGGAGAGGATGTTGCCGATGTGTTGGCTCTCCTGATCGATCATCCGATCGAGCTTGCGCGTGGTGGCGTTGATGTTCTCCAACGTCGCCCGCAGGTTGACAAAGCTGGCGTCGATATCGCGCCGGGCGTCGGGGTTCAGAATGAGCTGCACGGCGCTGAGCACGCTGTCCGCGCTGGCCAAGATGGCCTCGGCCTTGTGCTTCAGGGGATCGATCTGAGCCCCCACGGATTCGGTGAGGCTGAGCTGGGCACTGCTCTGCAAGGTATCCCCTGCCTCGGCGGGCGCCCCGCTGCCCAAAGTGATGCGCACCCCGCGCGAAAAGAGGTCCACGCTGAACAGCTCCGCCTTGGAGTCCTTGGTGATGTTCAAGCGTTTCTCATGGACCAGGAAGCTCACCGCGATCCGGCCCGAACCGTCAGGCATCAATTCGGTGCCCAGCACCTGGCCCACCTTGTACCCATGGTACAGCACCGCCGTGGCATCGTTGATGCCCGATACGTCGGGATATACGGCATGGTACACCGTGCCCTGTTGGAACAGGTCCCTTCCCTTGAGGTAGTTGAGCCCGAAGATCAGCAGGGCGATGCCCGCGATCACCACGAGGGCAATGGAGTATTGGCGCTTGATCTTCGGCACGGCGGTAATTGTTAGGGATCGCGGAGCAAATTAACGGCTTGCTGCAGATCGATGCGTTCCCCGTTGCGCCATGCAGTGATAAAAGCACCTTCAAACCCCTTTTCCTTGCATGTCCGCTGCACTTCGCGGGCCCCGGCCAGGTCGGCGGCATTGCCCACGCTGTATTTCCACAGGTCGCCCGCCTGCAGCTCCTCGGTCTCCAACCCCTTGAACCTGGGCGACCCGGCTGGAATGCGCTTGCTGGTGGTGATGATCTGCACCTTGAAGCTCACCCCGCCGTCCTTGGCTGCCGCAGGCTTCCCCGCAGCGGTGCTGGCCGGTGCGCTGCCGCCGCCCTCTTCCTTTCCATTGCCGAAGGCGACATCCTTGCCCTCCAAGCGCGCCTTGTATTCCTTGAAGGCCCTGTAAATGGCCGAGGCCATGTATTCCTGCCCCTGCTTGCCCTGCAGGAATTCCTCTTCCTTCGGATTGCTCAGAAAGCCCAGCTCCACCAGCACGGCCGGCATGGTGGTGTAGCTGATCACTAAGAAGCCGGCCTGTTTCACCCCCCGGTCCGAGCGGCCCACCCGGTCCTTGAATTGTTGTTGGATCATGCTGCTGAGCAGCAGGCTGTGGTCCAAGTAGGCATTCTGCCGCAGGCTGAGCGCGATCATGCTCTCGGGGTCCTTCGGATCGTAACCGTCGTAGCGCAGCTCGTGGTCGTCTTCCAGCAGGATGGATTCGTTCTCCTTCATGGCCACGTGCATGTTGGCCTCGGTCTTGTGCAGGCCCATCACGTACGTTTCCGACCCGTAGGGATCGGGCTTCACGTTGGAGTTGCAGTGGATGCTGATGAACACGTCGGCCTTATTGCGGTTGGCAATGTTGCTGCGTTCCATCAGCTCCACGAAGCGGTCATCCTCGCGGGTATAGACCACCTTCACGTCGGGAATGCCTTCCTTGATGTACTGGCCCACCAGCAGGGCGATGGACAAGGCCACGTCCTTCTCGGTGGTCTTGTATTTGCCGGTGCCCATGCTGCCGGGGTCCTTGCCCCCGTGCCCTGCATCGATCACCACGGTGCCCACGCGGTTGGCGTTCCCCACCGATTTTTGCGGCATGGCTTGTGCTGAGAACGCCAGCACGAACAACCCGGCCAGCCACCAAGCGCCGCCTCCACCGCCCATGCACCGCCGAGCTTCGCCCCGGCCAACCGCTACTTTCGGCGCGGCTTGCAAGCAGGCCGTCGCCCGGATGTCCCACACAGTTCGCATAGCTGATCGAAAAGCAGGCCCCAAGGCCCGGTGCGGCGAAGGTATCCCTGTGCGCATCCGGCCGGGGGCCGTGCTGCCGGCGCTTTTCCTCACGGCATTGTCAGTAACCATGCCTTCCGTTGCACGGGCACAAACGCTGCAGGAGGAGGTGAAGTATGGGGCCCGGGACAGCATGCGCTACGACCTGGCCATGCAAACGGTGTACCTTTTTGGCGCCGCCACCGTGAAATACCAGGACATGGAGCTTACGGCGGACCGCATCAAGCTGGACCTGGCCAAGGAAGAGGTGCAGGCCTTCGGTACGCAGGACAGCACGGGGCAGGCAGTGGGCCCGCCTGCCTTCACCCAGGGCGGCCAGGAAGTTTCCGCCGACAGCATCCGGTACAACTTCAAGACCAAGGAGGGGATCATCAAGAACGTGCGCACCACCGAAAGCAGCCTGTATGCCTTGGCCCGCCTGAGCAAACGGCACCCCAACGGCGAAATCCACAGCAGGGGCGGCAGTCTTACCACCTGCGACCGGCCCCACCCCCACTACCGGTTCCAGGTGGGCAAAATGATGGTGATCCCCGAGGACAAGATCATCATCGGGCCCGCCATCATGAAGATCGGCAACGTGCCCACCCCGCTGGTGGCGCCCTTCGGCTTTTTCCCCAACCACAAAAACCGGGGCGCGGCGGGGCTGCTGATCCCCACCTGGGGGAGTTCCGACCAGTTCGGCATCTTCCTGCTCAACGGCGGCTATTACATCCCCCTGGGCGACCGAATGGACCAGCAGCTCACCGCCGACATCTATAGCAAGGGCAGTTGGGGACTGCGCTCCATCACCCGCTACAAAACGCGCTACCGTTACAGCGGCAACCTGGACCTGCAGTACACCAACAAGCTCAACAGCCTGCGCGAATACCCCGACTTCAGCGAGCAGCGCACCTTCTTCGTACGCTGGAGCCACCTGATGGACCCCAGGGCCACCCTCACGGACCGCTTCAACGCCAGCGTCAACTTAGGCTCCAGTCAAAACTTCACGAACAACTTCAATAGCTCCACCTCGGATTACCTGAGCAACACCTTCCAGAGCAACATCAATTGGAGCCACCTGTGGCCAGGCAAGCCGTACAGCCTCAGCGTCGCCGCCCGCCACAGCCAGAACACCCTTAACCAGTCGTTCGATGTTACCCTACCCTCGGTGAACTTCATCGTGCAGCGCATCTTCCCGGGTACTTGGCTCCGCTCCCCGTCAGCCAACCGGCAACAGTGGTACGAGCGCATCGGGGTCACCTGGAACTCCGTCTTCGAGAACCGCCTGCGCACCACTGAAGACCAGCTTTCGGCGGAGAACCTGCCCCGCCTGATCGACCAAATGCGCAACGGCGTGCGCCACACCGGCTCGGTGAGCACCTCCATCAAAACACGCGCCTTCACCCTTAACCCGCAG
The DNA here is from genome assembly GCA_023957375.1 of Flavobacteriales bacterium. Lineage (GTDB taxonomy): Bacteria > Bacteroidota > Bacteroidia > Flavobacteriales_F > PHOS-HE28 > PHOS-HE28. The sequence continues at coordinate 1,295,646 of JAMLHB010000001.1, forward strand.
CTCAACATCACCGACCGCATGTACTTCGACGCGCTGCGGAAATCCTGGAACCCCGAAGGCAACAACGTGGTGGCCGATACCGTGCCCGGCCTGCACAACGTGTTCGACTGGAACATCGGCGCCACGGCCACCAGCAAGCTGTACGGCATGTACGCCTTCCGCCGGGGGCGGCTGAAGGCCATCCGCCACGTGCTTACCCCGTCGGCCGCCGTAACCTACCTGCCCGGCAACGATACGCGCATCTTCGGCCCCTATGGCCCGGGGGGCGCGTACACCGGCTATTCGCCCTACGACATCGGCATCTACGGCCAGCCCTCGCAAAAGGCCAGCGGGGTCGTCTCATTCGGCTTGGTGCAAAGCGTGGAAGGCAAGATGCAGGCACGCAAGCCCGATGCCTCCGGCGAACCGGTGCTCAAAAAGATCAAGTTCCTGGACTACCTAGGCATCAACGCCAACTACGACCTGCTGAAGGATTCGCTGAACTGGTCGCCCGTGTCCGCCGCCGCACGCACGCGCCTGCTCGATTTCCTGGACCTGAACCTGGCCGGCAACTGGGACCCGTACGCCACCGATAGCTTAGGCCGCAACGTGGACCGCCCCACCCGCACCGTGGACGGCTCCCTGGCACACCTGCGAAGCGCCACGGCTGCGATAGGCTTTGAACTGCAGAGCAAGCGCTACGGGAAAGCTTCCGGCAGCCAGGGCGGGCCGGGGCAGGTGGTGGCCGACGTGGACCCCTCCAAGGGCGGCCGCATCAATTTCAGCATTCCCTGGCACCTGCGGGTGAACTACAGCTACAGCATGGCCCGCGCATATCGAATGGCCGAGCACACCGAACAACGATCCCAGAGCGTGTTGTTCAGCGGCGACCTCAACATCCTCAAGTGGTGGAAGCTCGGCTTCAGCAGCGGCTACGACATGCAGGCGCGTGAGTGGACGCCCACCTCGCTGAACCTGTACTGGGACCTGCACTGCTGGGAGTTCAATGCCAACATCATCCCCATTGGCGTCCGCAAGAGCTTCACCTTCCGCATCAATGTGAAGGCCAGTGTGCTCCAGGACCTGAAGTACGAGCTGCGCAAGCCCTTCGGGAACAAGGATGAGCTGTTGTATTGAGGGATGGGGTGAAGTTGGCAGGTGGCAGGTGCAGGTGGCAGGTTGACCATGCTTGAATAGCGTTGACCGGTTTTTTGTGTTGAATTCAAATCGAAAACAAGAAAGGCCGCCCATCTCAGACAGCCTTCCTTGTTGAATACCGATGTAGCCTACCGCACCACCTTCACCGCGCGCTTCACCACCACCGCGCCGTCCAACATGTACGTGCAGAAGTACGTGCCAGATGCCAGCTTGCTGGTGTTCCACTCGTACGTGTATGCACCGGCTTCAGCCTGCTCCTCGCGCAACGTGCCCATGGGCTTGCCATCGCTGGTGCTTATGGAAAGGCTCACCTTGCCCGCCTGCGGCACGTAGTACTCCAGCGTGGTGTGGTCCGTAAACGGATTGGGCTGGATCACTAAGCGTTGCTCTTGTACGTCTTCGGGCGCGGGTGCATCCTTTGGGTTTCCATTGTCCTGCGGGGCCATACCGGGGTCCGCGGCACAGCATTGGGCAAGTTGTTGCTGCATGGCCGCTATGGTGGCCTGTTGCTGCTGATGGCCTTTGACCAGCAGGGAGATCAATCCCTGATAGTTCACCGCCTTGATGTCCATTTCCGGATAAACCACCTCACCGGTGGAGTCCAGTTCAGCAGGCATGATGGAGGCCACCACCAACTCAGGGAGCGTGGCCTCCACTTCCTGCGCAACGAAGCCGAATTGTTCACCCGCGGGCAGGCCAAAGCGCTGCCGCGCCGCCGGGCTGTATTGGTATCGCCTTGGGACCAATGCTTCGAGCTTGGCCAGCACATCAACATCCTGCAAGCTTTCCACGCCGGTCTTGATGGAGGCATCCGAATAAGTGTAGTACTGGGCCGCCATCATGTAGTTCGTGGCACGCACCTTCCCTTGGAAATATCCTGCCCAACTGTTCGTATCCACCGTGGCGGAACCGAACACGCCGTAGTTGATCAAACCACCCGAGGCCATCGCCCTTACCCCGTAATTCACCGTCCCGTTCTTCGCTTCGGCATTCACGCCGTACGCCTGTGCCACGTCAGCCCCATTGTTCAAACCCATGAATGTGCCGCCATACAACAGGGTCACATGCCCACTCGTTGCAGATGCCGCCCCCGCCACACCCTGGCTGGCCTTCAGATAGAGGTTCTGGCTGGTACTGCTCGATCCATATACGCCGCGGGAGAGTTCGTCGTCGGGCAGGCCCGGTTGCGCCTTCCCTGCATTGTCCACCCTTCCCCATACCGCGTTGGCGTATTTCAGTTCCGAGCCACTGCCCGGGTCGGGTATCACATAGCTGTACATCCCGTTGGTCCAGCCCGCACCATTGGTCCTGAGTTCCATGCGCAATCCGCCCAGGGCCGGACCGTCCAACTGGGAATGGCGGATATCCAATTTGTACTGCGGCGGGTTCATCCCGATGCCGATCTTCCAGCTCCTGTCCGGGCAGGTGCCGTTCGATCCCACGGGCTGATAGGCGGTAAGCAGGTTGGTACCCGAGGAGTTCCAATAGCAGTTGGTGGTGGAGGGCGGCAAATGCCGCCAGTTTACAACCCCTGAATTGTCCACCACCATGTACTTGTCCAAGGTGTTGGCCTCCGCGCCCGTAGGCAATTGCCGGATGCGCAGGCGGCCGTTGAGGAGATCAACACGTTCGGTGGGGTCCGAACCTGCGGTAAGCCAGTCACCGACACCAAAGAACGTCTGGTTGCCGACGCTATCCGGGGTGAACCGGGCAGCCTCCAATCCATTGAGCTGGCCAGCGACTCCGTTGGCTGCGGTATTGTCCGCGACGAATATGAACTTCAGCCGGTCCGGGCCGGGATGGACCAAGGTGTTGTCGGACCAGGCGATGACCGTGTGATTGCTCGCGCCGCCTTCATCCTTGAGCCCGAAATAGCTCTGGTCCGACTGCCGGGTAATGGTCATTCCCGACTGCATCCACGGCCGGAAACCTGAATCCTGGAACCCGCCGGCATCGAGATGCAGCAACGAGAATGGCTGGTTGACCAGCCCACTGGTGAACGCACCAAGCCCCAGATGGCCGCTCAAGTTCAAGGCCGTGTAGCCATTGATCGACCCTGTGGTGTTCGTACCCATCAAACGCATCCGCTGCACATTGTTCGTGCGCCACTGGATCGGCAGATTCGCCCGCGTCTCAATGGAAAGTGGGATGGTGCTAAACGCATCAGCTCCCAGCCATTCGTTAGGTATTTATTGTGTTACCGCCCGGAAGTCTGTTCCAGAATTGGGCGTAACCGGCTTGCGCGGCCACCACGGCCAGGCAAGCCATCCATGTCCTTCTTGTTCTCATGGTCGTTCGGTATTGAAACGACCGGACCGTTACGGCACTACGAACTTCGACGTATGAAGCACCCTGCCACTCTGCAATTGGATAATGAGCAAGCCAGCCCGTTCCGAGACCTCGATCCGCGCCTCATTGCCTGCATCCGCCTTGGTCCAGGCCACAACCTTGCCTGCCAGATCCATCACCTTTACCTCAAAATGCCCAACCGGCCAGTGGACCTGGATCGTTCCATGCACCAGGTGCATCCATGGCTTGGGCGCATCGACTTCTATTGCCCCCAGTCCATGGCATCCTGCATCCAGCGGCACCACCTCCACACCGTCTACCAAGTAGTAGGTGATGTCCGTCCAAGAATTGCCAATGGCGAAACCGTTGGTGAGGGAATCGGGGTAAAAATTGCCCAAGACCAAGTGGCTATAGGCGCTGTCGGCTACCATGGTTCCCTCCACCATTGTCCAATTCAGGGTGTCTGTTACCGGCACGGTGGTGCGCAGGTGGGCGTAATTCCTGCACGGGAATAGCGGACCCGTGGTGGTGTACCAAGCGTTGGATGCGGTGGTGAAAAGCATGCCGATGTTGTCGCACGCTCCACCTCCGTCGATCAGCCAGTAACTACCTCCGTACGCCGGATTGATGCGGAAACGCAATTGGTAGGTGCAACCCACCTCAAGCGGTTCTATCAACTCTACCCCAGCGTATTCCCTGTACTCATCCGGGTAACCATCAAAAGCATACAGGCCGATGTAGGCATTGCCCTCCCAAGCATACTGATAGCTCCAGCCGTTGAGGGGCACGCCCACCAAGGTATCCACGGATTGTAGATCATTCGCGCAGGCGTTGAAGTAGTCCGGGCTATTGAACCAACTGTACCAATGCAACGGCCGATCGCCTTCCTGAAAACCGATGGTGTACGGGCAAGTATCCGTTAGCTCAAAACTGGGGTTGGGCACCAGGTTCTGCGCTCCGCAGCGCAGGGTGGCAACGAGCAACAGGCAGCCAAGGCCGAGGTTCTGCCTTCGGCCCGGCCACCTGTTGTTCTTGGCGCTGGACAGCATATGGTTCGTTCGGTTCGTTGTTGCTTAATGCAACGGTTCCAGTCTTCTTGTGTGAAAATTACAACGCAGCGCACGTTCAACGCGCGTGCCTGTCTTCCCTTGCGGCGGCCGGGAGAGGCCGTTCACCGGTCGGTGAACATAGCACAAGGCTACGCCTGGCTATGGAATGGGGGTGCTTGCTCCATGGTGAAGCGGGTTGTGGTTTGTGCAAAAAAGAAGGGAGGCCACCACGGGGCGGCCCTTTGTGCAACTACCTTGTACAGTCGAAAATTCAGCTGCGCTCTGCGCTCTGCGCTCTGCGCTCTGCGCTCTGCGCTCTGCGCTCTGCGCTCTGCGCGACCAGCGGCAGCGTGGCGAAGCGAGAAGATCATTTGTTCAAGCCGCCGGTTCATGTTGTCGAATATACAGGAAGAAATGGTAGCCTGGTGCTATGGTGGAAAACTTGATCAGCAGGGAACCGGCATGCCCGTGAAGGTGATGGAGCCTGCCCCGAGGTACGAGGGGTTGCTCATCCATGGCCGGTAGGCCAGGGCCTGTGTGTTCCCTGTGCCACCATCGGCCAGGTGCAGCCGTGAGAACGGCCCCTTCACCGCGCCCAAGAAGGAAGCGTTCGGGGTGATCAGCGCAAAGCCATCGGCAGGCACGTTGTTGAACGAACCCAGCAGGCCGTATGTGATCTGTGGGTTGATGCGTGCGCGGAAGATGTCCGTGGTGGAGAAGTCGATGGGGTAGCTCGCCTTCGTCATCAACCGCAATGGCTGATTGCTGCCACCATCACACCCGAGGTATTGGGTGGTTGTGCTGATGAAATTGCCTCCCGTGTCCCAATACTGCGCGTTCACCGCGCCGCATGCTCCCAAAAGCAGGGTACATGCCACTGTTCTTGTACTCATGGTTCTCGTGTATTGCGAAGAACCAGCCTTAATGGATCACCACGAACTTCTTATGCCAATCCGCTCCATTGCCCCCTTGCACGCGCAGCAGATAAACCCCTTGTGGCCAATGCCCGATGGGTTGCGTGCTACTTCCCCTAAAGGCGAACTGCGCCATCAACCGACCCCCTGCATCGTACACCCAACCCATACTGCCCGTATCTGCACCATCCACCTGCAACCACCGCCCCCCGCCCGATACATGCCCCGTGATGGAACCGCCAACCGGTTCTGGCAGGCCCGTGGCCATGGGGCATTCTCCTGGTGTGGGCGATATACAGATCGCATCATACAGGTAGTAGGCCGCCAACGAAGTTTGTCCCGGAGTGAAATGGATCGTGTCGGTATGCGCATCATCGAAAAAGTTGCCCAAAACCATGTAGCGGTAGGCGCTGTCCGCCACAAAATTACCGCTCACCAGGGTCCAATTGGCCGTATCGGTGATGATGGTGGGGTTGTTCACATGGGCGTAGTTGCGGGGAGTGAACTCAGGTACCGAGCCGGTGTTGCCACTCCAGATATGCTCCTCCATGGTGAAGAGCACCCCCTGGTTGTTGCTGGCCCAACGCGTCCACCAATAGTTGCCTTCCGTGGCCAGGTTCACCCAATAGCTCACATAATAGGTCTGCCCCACCACCAGTGGTTCGAGCAGCGGAGCACCCACATGTTCCCGGAAATCATTGGGCTCGAAAGTGGTCATCCCCACATAAGCATCCCCATCGTGTGCGTATTGCCAGGTGAAGCCATTCCAAGGCACATCCACTAACGTGTCAGCCCCGCCAAGGTCGCCGGCACAGGCGTGGAAATAATCCGGGCTTTGGTCCCAGCGGTTCCAGAACAACGGACGATCGCCTATGTTGAAACTGGCCGTGTACGGGCAGGTATCCGTTACCTCGAAACTCGGGTTGGGTACCAAATTCTGCGCTTCGCAGCGGAGCAAGGCCATGCCCAACAAGCAGACCGCCACGCCGCGGGCAAGCACGGTGCTTGCCTGGCGAAGGAGGCAACTGTTGGATGCAACAAGGGGCAGCATGGCCTGAAGTTCGTGATGACCGGTAAGGTCCGGTCTTCCTGTGTGAAAAATACGATGCTTCGCGCAGATCGCGGTCAGCATGTCTTCCCTTGCGGCGGCCGGGAGGGGCCTGGGCGATCGAATGATCAGCAGATCAGACGATCAATGCCCCGCGCTCCGATGGAGCGCACCTATTTATTGAAGGGTGGTGCTTGCTCCATGGTGAAGCGAATTGAAGGTTGTGGAAAACACAAAAGCCGCAACCCGTGGGGCGCGGCGGAAAGCAGTACCTTGTTCAGTTGGAAAACTACCTGTGGCCCTGTGGCCCTGTGGCCCTGTGGCCCTGTGGCCCTGTGGCCCTGTGGCCTGTGGCCTGTGGCCTGTTGGCCTAACGCGCAAGCCAAGCTTGAAGCTCCTGATCAATTGCGCGTTCATGATGGAACGAATGGATCGGAAATAATAGAGCGTGCAAACGGTGGTGGAGAGTTTGGGCCGCAGGGTCCGTTATCCTTCGCAGAAGCAGGTTGGCGAGACCCTGCGGGAGTGGAAATGCAGTGGAGACATTGTTGTACACGCCAGGGTTGAGGCTCCAATCGCAGGTGGTTGGCGGTGGCACCACCGGCAAATGCCTCCACTTCACCACGCCCGTGTTGTCCACCACCATGTATTGGTCCAAGGTATTGGCCTCCGGGTCCGTGGGCAATTGCCGGATGCGTACTCGGCCCGTGCGCACATCCAGCCGTTCGGTGGGGTCATCGCCGCCCGCGAAGAAGTCGCCGATGCCCACGTTGATGAAATCACGCTCGTCAGGGTAAAGGCGCATGCCCTCAAGGCCTTCCCTGGAGTTCATGCCGGTAGTGGCCGTGCTGTTATAGCTGCTGGTGAACAGGAACCGCAACCGGTCCCCTTTCCAATTGCCGGGGTTGTCGCTCCACTGGATCACCATGTCGGTCTCCCCGGTACCACCCTCGCCCCGGAACTTCTGGCCGATGTAGCTCTGGTCTTCATTGCCGGTAAAGGTGATGCCATTGCGCTGCCACGGCCGGTAGCCCCATTGTTCGGCATTGCCGTATGTGCCGCCCTCGGCCAGGTGCAGCCTGCTGAAAGGACCTCGCGGCGCTTGGCCCAGGAAGCCGTTGTCCGGGGTGATCAGCGTGAAGCCGTCCGCAGGGATGTTCGGGAAGGTGTTCAGTGAAGGGTAGGTCATGCGCGGGTTGATGCGCGCACGGAATAAATTGTCCGTACGGAAGTTGATCGGGACGCCATCCGTGGTGCCCAGGAAATTGGTGGTCCAACTAAGACTGTTGTTTCCGGTGGTCCACCATTGCCCGGAAGCGGTTTTAGTGCATGCCAGGATTGCTGCACATCCTAATATGAAATGCGCTTTCATGTTGGCGTTGTTGCGCCCAACACTACCTGCCCGGCCAGTAGAACCGGGCAGATCCCCTTCCCTCCCTTGACCAAACTATGATTACGTAAATCCCTTGGCCCATTACTTCCGATAACTTCACATCCACGGTGCCCTGTGATCCGATGGCTTCCGTTCCGCCCATTAGCCTGCCGGTGACATCAGCCACTTGAACGTGCAACCGCCCTCCAGGAACCCTGTTCAATCTCAGGCTCCCATCCGCCAATGGAAGGACTTCCAACCCGGTTTCATGGATCCCGGAAGGGCCCACCTCCACCACGGAAACATCATCGTAGTAATAGTAGCACAAGGGCGCGATCCCGCTGAAGGTATCAATGCCATTCACCTGAGAACTGTCAAGGAACGATCCGATGATCATGTACCGCTCACTGCCATTGGCCACGAACGTGTCCACAATGCAAGTCCAATTCGTGGCATCCGTCAAGTATTCGTGTTCGGGGTCCATCAGGTCCACCTGCGGCGTGAAAGGCAGTGTCCGGAAGTCGTTGACATGGATACTGTCCGGCCCGAAATACGCACTGATCCGGTCGGTGGCCAATGCGTAACCGTCAGCCCTGCTGTAGCAAAGCGAAACCGCATAAGCCGTACCAGCCTGCAGGTCCTGGAGCAGCCGGACCATGAAGTAATCCTTCGTGTCCGAACTGTTCGCACCGTACCATTGGTAGGCCCCTGCGAAGCGCGTACCGGTGCGGGCATATTGCCATCCGGATGCTTGCACATCTGGATCGGCCGGGTCCCACACCACGCCGCATTGCCTAGCCAGGTCGTTGTCGTAGATGTCCGGCGTAGCGGTTGACGGGTTGAACCAGGGCGGCGCGGTCATCCGCACGGGGTCGTACGTTCCACAAAGGGTGGTATCCTCAAAGCTGGGGTTGGGCACCAGGTTCTGTGCCGTCGCCATCGCGGCGAGGGCTGCCGCCACGGCCAAGGGGATGGCACGGGCGGTTTGTATGGTTAAGGAGGAAAGGAGTGCGTTGAGCATGTTATTCTCCTCAAACTGGCCTTCAGGTACAAGCAAACCGATCGGCCGGTCGGTACGCCCGCTCGTTAAAGTTACGACGCTCCGAGTGAGCGCAAGGCTGCCTGTGCTTGGCAGCATGTCTTCCCTTGCGGCGGCCGGGAGGGGCCAGGGCGATCGGATGATCAACGTCCCGCGCTCCGCTGGAGCGTACCTATGGCTGGTCAGGTGGTGCGGCTTCCATGGCGAAGCGGGTTGAATTGTGTTGAAAACAAAAACGCCGCAGCCTTTTGGCCGCAGCGATAACCAGTACCTTGTATGGCTGAAAAGCTATCTGTTGGCCTGTTGGCCTGTTGGCCTGTTGGCCTGTTGGCCTGTTGGCCTGTTGGCCTGTTGGCCTGTTGGCCTGTTGGCCTGTTGGCCTGTTGGCCTGTTGGCCTGTTGGCCTGTTGGCCTGTTGGCCTGTTGGCCTGTTGGCCTGAAGGCTGAGGCCCCCAAAGCCTGGCCGTCCTTTGAGTGCCTCAGGGCGTCGGTTGGTGAAACGCGTAAGCCAAGCACGATGCTCCTTTAGGATTGCGCGTTCATGGTGGAACGAATGTAACGGAATTTATGTGGAAACCATGGATGGTTGATAAGTCATGCTACCTGGACGCAGGGCCCGCTATGGATCGGAGATTTTGGTTGGCGAGATTCTGCTGTAGGATTGAACGCAAAGGCAGCATTGAAAACCGCCGGAGGCGGACCGAACGTACTGCACTCGCGAAACACGCGAGCGTGGGCATAAGGGGATGGCCCGTAGTTCGTGGGGCGCAGATTCGAAGGGCGGAGCTGCTTGTTGTCAACCTATTTCAGAGCAAGACATAGGTTCAAACTCAACGAATTGCCTACCGCGCGCCGTTTACCGGATCAACCCTAACAACAGACAACGAACAGCTGATCGAGATCGCAGGCTCAACGGGCGGTTCAGACACGATGGCCCTGGTTCCTGGACCGCTCGGCCCCAAATAGATCGCTGCCACATGGCCCCCGACCCTATTTTTGCCCCCCTTGCAAGGAATCCAACCCTACATGCTTCGCAACCTGTCCCAACGCCTTGTGCTCATGGCCGCCATGGCCGCCTCGTTGGGGGCCGTGGCCCAAACCGGCACCGTTCGCGGCTTTGTGTACGATGAGTCCACCGGTGAGCCTTCCATCTTCACGCCCGTATCCCTGTGGGGAGCCACCAACCACGGTGCCCAAACCGATGTGAACGGCTACTTCTCCCTCAGTAAGGTGCCGCCGGGCCAGTACACCTTGCGCATCGTGTTCCTAGGCTACGACACGCTGAGCAAGACCGTGGACATCAAGGCCGACCAGATCATCACCGAACAGCTCTACCTGAAGAAGGGCACCATTGAAATGAAGGCGGTGGAGATCACGGCCGAGCAACAGAAGGCCCAGGACAATGTGCGCGTGGGCATCACCAAGCTCACCCCCAAGCAGATCGACCGCCTGCCGGCCATCGGCGGCCAAGCCGACCTGGCGCAGTACATGCAGGTGGTGCCCGGCGTGGTGTTCACCGGCGACCAGGGCGGGCAACTGTACATCCGCGGCGGCTCGCCGGTCATGAACAAGGTGCTGATGGACGGCATGACCCTGTACAATCCATTCCATAGCATCGGCCTGTTCAGCGTGTTCGACAACGACATCATCCGCAACGCCGACATCCTTACCGGCGCCTTCAACGCCGAATACGGCGGGCGGATCAGCAGCGTGATGGACATCACCACCCGCGACGGCAACAAAACGCGCATGGCCGGCAAGGTGAGCGCCAGCACCTTCGCTGCCAAAGCCCTGCTGGAAGGCCCCCTGAAGAAACAAACCGCCCCAGGCCAAGGCAGCAGTTCCTTTCTGCTCAACTTCAAGCACAGCTACCTGGACCAAAGCAGCAAGAGCCTCTACAGCTATGCCGACTCCGCGGGCCTGCCCTACAAGTTCTCCGACCTCTACGGCAAGATCTCCATCAACGCCGCCAACGGCAGCAAGGTGAACTTCTTCGGGTTCAACTTCACCGACGGCGCACAGTTCAAGGGCATCAGCGACCTGAACTGGAAGAACTGGGGCGCAGGCGCCAACTTCGTTCTGGTGCCATCGGGCAGCGCCGTGCTGATCGAAGGTCTATTCGCCCTGAGCAACTACAACATCGAGATGCTCGAAGGCGACCTGCCGCCGCGCTCCAGCAACATCAACAATTTCAACGCGGGGCTCAACTTCAAGTACTTCATGGGCCGCAACGAAGTGAACTACGGCATCGAAGTGACGGGCGTGAACACCGACCTGAGCTATTTCAATTCACTGGGATACAAGTTGCAACAGCAGAAGGTGAGCACCGAGCTCGCCGGATTCCTCACCTACAAGGTGCGCGTGGGCCAGTGGGTGATCGACCCCGGCATGAGGCTCCAGTACTATGCCACCTTGGCCGTGCTGAGCCCCGAGCCGCGCATCGGCTTCAAGTGGAACATCACCGACCGCTTCCGCTTCAAGGGCGCCGCAGGGCTGTACAGCCAAAACCTGGTGGCCACCAACAACGACCGCGACGTGGTGAACCTCTTCTACGGTTTCATCACCGCCCCGGACGACATCCCCAAGACCATGACCATGCCCAACGGCGAGGTGCGCGACATCAACGACCCGTTGCAACGGGCCAGCCATGCCGTGGGCGGTTTCGAGGTGGACCTCACTTCCAAGGCCAGCCTCAACCTCGAGGGTTATTACAAGCACTTCGGCCAGGTCACCAACATCAACCGCGAGAAACTCTACAACGACAGCCCCGAGTTCGCCAGCAAACCGGATGAACTGAAGAAGGACTACATCGTGGAAAGCGGGGATGCATACGGTGCCGACCTGCTGCTGAAGTACGAGGACAAGGGCATCTACCTCTGGATGGTGTACTCGTTGAACTTCGTGGACCGCTTCAACGGCAAGCAGACCTACAACCCCATCTGGGACCGGCGCCACAACGTGAACCTGCTGGCCAGCTACACCTTCGGCAAGCACGACAGCTGGAAGGTGAACGCCCGATGGAACTACGGATCCGGGTTCCCCTTCACCCAAAACCAGGGATTCTACGAGCGCATGCCCTTTAGCAACGGCACCTATTCCGACCTCCTGTCCGCCAACGGAGAACTCGCCGTAATCTACGGTCCGCTCAACGGGGGGCGCCTCACCGACTACCACCGCATGGACCTCGGCGCCACCAAGACCTGGAAATTGGACGAACGGCAAATGGTGCAGTTGGACCTCAGCGTCACCAACGTGTATGACCGCAAGAACATCTTCTACCGCGACCGGTTGAGCGGCAAGGAGGTGTACCAATTGCCGGTGATCCCCAGCGCAGGCATCACTTACTCGTTCTAGCGCGGAACCCGGGGAACCGTGCTAGCCGGGAAAAACAGGCGCTCAGGCCCGCACGGATCCCCCGATCATGCCAGCCGGTTATCTTTACGCCCCGTGATCACCATCCCCATTCAGGGCGGGATCAACATGTGATGACGGGTTCCACCAAGTATATTTTCGTTACCGGCGGCGTTACCTCCAGCTTGGGCAAGGGCATCGTGAGCGCCTCCCTGGCCAAGCTGCTGCAGGCGCGCGGCTTCACGGTCACCATCCAAAAGCTGGACCCGTACATCAACATCGACCCCGGCACGCTCAACCCGTACGAGCATGGCGAATGCTACGTGACCGAGGACGGTGCCGAAACGGACCTCGACCTGGGCCACTACGAACGCTTCTTGGATACGCCCACCTCGCAGGCCAACAACGTCACCACCGGGCGCATCTACCAGAACGTGATCAACAAGGAGCGCCGGGGCGAATACTTGGGCAAAACGGTGCAGGTGATCCCGCACATCACCGACGAGATCAAGCGCCACATCCAGGCCTTGGGCCGAAAGGGCATCTACGACTTTGTGATCACCGAGGTGGGCGGCACCGTGGGCGACATCGAGAGCCTGCCGTACGTGGAGGCCATTCGGCAGCTGAAATGGGAAAAAGGCCGTGATGCCCTGGCCATCCACCTCACCCTGCTGCCCTACCTGAGCACCAGCGGCGAGCTGAAAACCAAGCCCACCCAGCACAGCGTGAAGGAGCTGCTGAGCTTGGGCGTGCAACCCGACATCCTGGTGTGCCGAACCGAGCACCCCATGCTCAAGGGCATGAAGGAGAAGATCGCCCTGTTCTGCAACGTGGACCAGCAGGCGGTGATCGAAAGCGCCGACGCGGAGACCATCTACGACGTGCCCCTGCTGATGCAGCAGGAGCAACTGGACGTGGTGGTGCTGGAAAAACTGGGGATCAAGAACTACCCGGAGGCCGACCTGGGCCGCTGGCGCGATTTCCTGCGCAGGTTCAAGAACCCGAAACGCACGGTGGAGATCGGTCTGGTGGGCAAGTACGTGGAGCTGCGCGATGCGTACAAAAGCATCAAGGAGGCCTTGGACCATGGCGGGGCCGAGGGCGAAACCCGCGTGGAACTGCGCTGGGTGCACAGCGAAAAGCTCACGGCCAAGAACGTGGCTAAGCAGCTCGGGGGCCTCAGCGGCATCCTGGTGGCACCCGGGTTCGGCAACCGCGGCATCGAGGGCAAGATCGAGGCCGTGAGGTTCGCCCGCGAGAACAAGGTCCCCTTCCTCGGCATCTGCTTAGGCATGCAGTGCGCCGTGATCGAATTCGCCCGCAACGTGCTGGGCCATGCCGAGGCCAACAGCACCGAAATGGACCCGGACACCAAGTGGCCGGTGATCGCGCTGATGGAAGAGCAAAAGGCGAAAGTGGACAAAGGCGGCACCATGCGCTTGGGCGCCTACCCGTGCAAGCTCAGCGAGGGCTCACATACCGCTCAGGCCTACGGCAAAACACAGATCAAGGAACGCCACCGGCACCGGTACGAGTTCAACAACGCTTTTGCGGAGGAGTTCCGCAAGGCCGGCATGATCGCCGCAGGTACAAACCCCCAGACCAAATTGGTGGAAGTGGTGGAGATCAAGGACCACCCCTGGTTCGTGGGCGTGCAGTACCACCCCGAATACAAGAGCACCGTGGCCCGGCCCCACCCCCTGTTCACCCGCTTCGTGCAGGTGGCCATGGAGCATGCGGCCGTTGCAGCCGCAGCGGTTGCCAAGGCCTGAAAGCAGCCGTGCCGCCCCCAGGGGCCAACAGCCTTGAAAAAGCGCAGGCCGCCCCGGCCTGCCCGACTATCTTCGCGCCCCTCCATCCATCCCCAGAAAGGATAACGGAACCCTATGGACCGCAATTCGATCATTGGCATCATCCTCATCGTCGCCATCCTCTTCGGCTACCAGTACCTCACCATGCCCAGCGCCGAGGAACGCGCACGCATGCAGCAGGAGCAGGACAGCATTGCCCAGTTGGCCATACAGGACCAGGCGAAAAAAGCCGAGGCCGCGCTGGCACAAACAAAACAGCAAGCAGACCAAGCTGCCAACACGGCAAACATTGCCACCGACACCCTTGCCGTGGACACCCTGAACGCCGACAGCATCAAGGCGGCCCACCTGCACGCCCGCTTAGGCATCTTCGCCCCGACCGCACAAGGCACCAATGAATCGGTGGTGATCGAAAACGCACGCCTGCAGGTGGCCATCAACACCTTCGGCGCACGGCCCAACGTGATCCGCCTGAAGGACTACCGCACCTACCACGGGCACAAGCCCCTGCTGCTTGCGGCACCCGACACCGGCGTGTACGAGTACAACTTCTTCCTGGGCAACCTGCGGCTGAGCACGCAGGACATGAACTTCACCGCGGAAAAGCTCGGCACCACCGGCGTGCGCCTGAAGGCCGCCACCACGGTCCCCGGCAAATACCTGCAGATCACCTACCAGCTGGACAGCGTGGGCTGGTTCATGAAAACCACCGCCGAGCTGGTGGGCCTGCCCGAGGTGGACCCGCGCAACGTGATGTTCCATTGGGACCTCACCGGCATGCACAACGAGAAACACCGGCCCACGGAACTGCAGTATAGCACCGTGTACTACAAATACCTCAACGACGACCGCAATTATTTGAGCGTAAGCAAGGATGAATCGCTCAAGCTCGAGGCGCGCACCAACTGGGTGGCCTTCAAGCAGGACTTCTTCACCGTGGCCATGGTCAACCCTGATGGCTTTGCCAGCAGCGGCTCGGAGATCGCCATCGCCACCTTGCCGGACGACAGTGCGCACACCAAGCGGTACGAAGCCAAGCTCTTCTTCCAACAAGCGCCTTCGGACCACAGCACCCTGGCCATGCAGATGTACCTGGGGCCCAACCAGTACAACACCCTGCGCCAAACGGGCATCCCCGAGTTCAGCCGCATCATCGACCTGGGCTGGGGCATATTCGGCTGGATGAACCGGTTCCTGGTGATCCCCATCTTCAACTTCCTCAACCAGTTCAACCTGAGCTACGGCATCATCATCCTGGTGCTCACCGTGGTGATCAAAATGCTGCTGCTGCCCATCGCGTTCAAGAACCAGAAGAGCAGCATCCGCATGAGGGCGTTGAAGCCCGAGGTGGACGCCATTTCAAAGAAGTTCGGCAAGGAGGACGCCATGAAGAAGCAGCAGGCCACCATGGACCTTTACCGCAAGGCCGGCGTGAACCCCGTCTCGGGCTGCGTTCCCATGCTGCTGCAACTGCCCGTGCTCTATGCCATGTTCCGTTTCTTCCCCAGCAGCATCGAACTGCGCCAGGAACCCTTCCTGTGGGCCGATGACCTGAGCAGCTACGACAGCATCCTGCAACTGCCCTTCACCATCCCCTTCTATGGCAGCCACGTTAGCCTGTTCACCTTGCTGATGGCCGCCAGCACCATCATTTACACCTTGGTGAACAGCAAGCAGATGCCCCAGCAGCAGGGCATGCCGAACATGAAGGTGATGATGTACCTCTTCCCGGTGACCATGCTGTTCTTCATGAACTCGCTGCCCTCCGGCCTGAGCTACTACTACCTGCTGGCCAACGTGATCAGCATCCTGCAGATGACCGTGATCACGCGGTGGTTCCTGGATGAAGGGAAGGTGCGGGAGGAGCTTCTGGCCAACATGAAGAAGCCACGCAAGACGAGCAAATGGCAACTGCGGTTGGAGGAGATCCAAAAACAGCAGCAGACCGCTGCCAAAAAACGCCGTTGACCACCCGGCCGGAACAGGCCGCCAGCACCATGAACGGACCCATCCATGGATTGGCCGGGTTCATGCGTGCCCCCGGCTTCATGCTCCGCAACGGCATGGGTTGGATGTTCCTGGTGCCCGTGCTGCTTTGGGTGCTCTTCGCCTATGCGCTGTTCGCCGTAGGCAACAGCATGGCCGCTGCGTTCCAAGCCTGGGGCGCACACCATTTGGGCCTTGCCGTTCCCGCTGCCGAACGCCCGGGCCTGCCCGGCTTCTGGGATGATGTGAAGGCCCTCGCCAACGGCGCCCGCGACGTGGTGCTGTGGATCGTCTTGAAGCTGGCCGTGCTGTGGACCGTAGTGCTGGCGGGCAAGTATGTGGTGCTGGTGCTGCTCTCGCCCCTGCTGTCCTATGCCAGCGAACGTGCGGAAGAAGTGCTCACCGGCGTGGGCACGCCCTTCTCCATGGTGCGTTGGGCGAAGGAAGTGTTGCGCGGTGCAGGCATGGCCCTGCGCAATGGCACCGTGGAACTGGGCATCAACATCCTGGTCTGGGTCCCTACCCTGTTCATACCGGTGCTGGCGCCACTGTCCGCGCTCTTCCTGTGGTTGGTGTCGTGCTGGTTCTACGGGTTTTCCATGTTCGACTACCTCCACGAGCGGCACGGTTGGGGCGTGCGCGCGAGCCTGCGGGCGGCACGACAGCGGCAGGGCACCGTGCTGGCCAACGGCATGGCGTTCAACCTGTTGATGAAAGTGCCCGTGCTGGGCATGATCACGGCCCCATTGCTGGGTGCAGTGGGGGCCGTGCTGGCCAGCACTCCGCCCCGGCCAACCCGGCTGCCCGGGGAAGCGTAGAACGGGCCATGCGCCACCTGCCGATCTGGGTTTCCCTGTTTTTGCTGGCCGGCCCGCTGCGGGCCCAGCACCCGCACTTGGACCTTCCGCCCATGGGGTCCGCCAAGCGCGTGCAGCTCGTGGGCCAGGTAACCGACAGCCTCAGCGGGAAGCCGGTATACGACTGCTTGGTGGGCTATTACGACAGGGAAGGGCAACGGCGTTCGATCACCCCGGTGAACAGCGACGGGCGCTATGCGATGTTCATTCCAGCCACTGAACCGTTCGAACTCCGGGTGGAACGTGAAAACGGATACGTGGAAATGCACCGCAAGGGCCCGGCTATTCCCCTCGGCACGCCGCAGTACCGCATGGACCTGGTGTTGCGGCCCAAGTGATGGCATCTTGGACCTTCAAGATGGCCTGAGCCGCAGGCACATGAAAAAGGCAGGCTGCCCGCGGCAACCTGCCTTTCCACAACATTTCCGCCGGGTCAACCCTTCCGCACCGGTTTCTTAACGGCGGGGGCAGGTGTTGCGGGCACCGCTTCCACCGGCGCGGGTGCCGCCTTCGGGGTCTTTACCAAGGTCATCTCGTCCACCAGGTGCTTGGCACCGGCAAACTTGTCGATCACCCACAGCACGTAGCGGATGTCCACGCTGATGGTGCGCTGCAGTTCCGGTTCGTAGGAGATGTCGCCGCTCATGGCCTCCCAGTTGCCATCGAAGGCAATACCGATCAGTTCGCCGTTGCCGTTGATCACGGGGCTGCCGCTGTTGCCGCCTGTGATGTCGTTCTCGCTGATGAAGTTGATGTGCAGGCTGCCGTCCTCATCGGCATAGCGGCCAAAATCCTTGGCCAGCAGCAGTTCCTTCTGGCGGGCAGGCACGATGAACTCGTCATTGCTTGGATCTTCCTTCTGAAGGATGCCCAGCTCGGTGGTGAAATAATCGTAATGCACGGCGTCGGCCGGTTTGTAGTCGTTCACGATGCCATAGGTGAGCCGCTCGGTGCTGTTGGCATCCGGATACCACATCTTCTGCGGGTCCTTCTCCATCATGGCTGCCTCCATGAGGCGGTAGCCTTTGTCGATCTCCGTTTGGGCATCGCTGATGGCAGGGCCCAGCACGTTGCGATAAAGGCCGAGGCTGCTTTGCATGGCCTGCATGCCCATGTCCTTCTGCAGCACTTTCAACTGGGGTTTGGCCAAAAAGGCCATCAGGCGCGTGGTGTCGGTGAGGATGCTGGTTTTGAACAGTGCTTCCGCCCACTTGCTGAAATCACCCTTGTACTTCTTGTTCACCGTGTGCACCACGTCCGGCTGCTGGGCCGGGTCCACGTCCTGTGCGATCAACTTGAACATGGCCGCAGTGACCTCCTGGTCGGTGGCCGGGTCATAATCCGCCCAAATGCCACGCATGGCGCCCCGTGCCTGATCGGCCATGGCCGTGATGCGCTGCTCGTTCTTGGGGTCCTTCTCCAACTGCATCATCAGCCCGTACAGGCGGAAGCCCGCCATTACCACCCCGCTGCCGAACGCTGCTTCCTGCATGTAGGTGGAGGCCTTCTCGTAGCGGGCCCGCTCGGCGTAGCCCTTGGCCAGGTCTTCGCGGATGCCGCCGTACTTCAGCTTGCGGGCCGGGTCCGCGTTCACCCATGCCATCAGGTCGTCCTCCTGGGCTTTCTTGCGATCGAAGACATGCTGGCGCTTCAGGCCCTTCTGCTGGCCAATGAAGTACTTCCAGTAGTTGGCCACCTGCGCGTACTTGGCCGCATATTTCAGCCGCACCGCGTCATCAGCGTTCATGTGCTTTTTCATAATGGCCAGCTTCTCGCCGCGGATCTTCACCCGGCTGGGCTGTTCCACGTCCAAGGCCAATTTCACCCCATCGCTGTTCAGGAACCGTTCGGTGCTGCCCGGAAAGCCCATGATCATGCTGAAGTCACCCTTCTTCACTCCGTCCAAGCTCACCGGAAAATGCGACTTGGGCTTCAGGGGAACATTGTCCGTGGAGTAATTGGCCGGCTCCCCATCGGGCCCGGCATACACGCGGAACATGCTGAAGTCGCCGGTATGGCGCGGCCACTGCCAGTTGTCCGTATCGCCGCCGAACTTGCCGATGGCATTGGGCGGCGTGCCCACCAGGCGGACATCGGGGTACACCTTGTATACGAACAGGTAGAACTCATTGCCCTCGAACATGGACTTGAAGTTGGCATCCAGGTGGGGGTTGCCAGCGGTGGCTTGCGAGGCCAAGCGATCACCGATCTCGCTGATGACCGAATCGCGCTGCGCCTCGGTCATTTCCGCCGTGAGCGCGGAACGCACCGTGTCGGTCACCTCGGTGATGTACTGAAGGAAGCTCACGGAGAAGCCGGCGGGCTTTTCCTGGTCGCGCGTCATGGCCCAAAAGCCGTTGGTAAGGATGTCATCCTTCACGGTGCTCAGGCTTTGTATGGCCGAATAGCCGCAATGGTGGTTGGTGAGCATCAGCCCGTCGGCGCTCACCAGCTCGCCGCTGCAGAATCCGCTGCCCAAGCGCGCCACGGCATCCTTCATGCTGGCGTGGTTCAGGCTGTATACATCCTCGGCGGTGAGCTTGAAGCCGAGCTCGCGCATTTGTGCCTCGTTCACCTGTTTCAATTTGTTCAACAGCCACATGCCTTCTCCGGCAGTGGCACTGCCTGCGGCCAGTAGGCACGCGAGCAGCAGGGAATACAACTTCTTCATGTTCATGTTCGGGTTCTTGGAATGGATCAATGCTCAAGTGGGGCGAAAAAGGACTAAAGCGATCACAGGCGCGCGAAATTAGCCGCATCCGGTATGCGCGCAGACATCAGGGCCGGAATTAGCATGACGGATCGGGGGATAATGGGATGAACCGTGCAGCCCGGGCCGCACAGCGGGTTAATGCTCCTCCTCCACCTTGGTCCATTCCACGCCGGCCAGCATTTCCTCCGCGTGCTGGGCAAGGTCCTTGAACGATTGGGGAGCTCCCACGCGGCCTTTCACCTGCTTGTCGCGCCCACCATCGTTCACGCGGATGATCAAACTGGGAAGGTCCGTTACCGGGGCATCATACACCTCTTTCAGCCCGAAGAAGCCCGCGGCTTCCGCCTCCTTTACCAGGGCCTGCACCGTGGCCGCTTCCACGTGGCCCGTGTACATCCCTTCCCGGGGCGCAAAACGCCCTCCCTCATAGATGGCCGACCCGTCGCTGTTGATGATGAGCTTGTACACCGGGCAGGTGCCGAAGCACGGGGTCCGCTGAATGGCAAACCAGGTATTGCCGTCGCCCAATTTCCGCACCTTGGGCAGGTCCTGTTCCGGCTCTCCCGCTTCCTGGGGGACGGTTTCGGCGGCTGGCTGGGCAGTGCTGGCCGCAGTGGTGGCAGCGGCCGCTTCCTGCTTGCTCTTGCACCCGGTGGCGAAAGCCAGCACGGCGGCGGCAATGAAAAGGTTGGTGATGTGCATGGGGCCGAATTTAACTGTTGTGCGCATTGGCGAAAACCGTGCCGCAGCCGCCTCGGCCACTTCCCGCCCGGGGCTACTTTTGCCGCCATGGAACTTGAACCGCTCACGGCCATTTCCCCCATTGACGGGCGCTACCGGGGGCGCACCGCATTTTTGGCCGACTGGTTTTCCGAACTGGCCCTGATCCGCTACCGCCTGCGCGTGGAACTCCACTGGTTCCGCTTCCTCTGCGAGCTGCCCCTGCCCGAGCTGGCCGGTACCGCGCAGCAAGACCTTGACGAGCTGGGGCGCCGCATACTGGCATTGGGAACGGAGGATGCCAAAGCCGTGAAGGCGATCGAGCGCACCACCAACCATGACGTAAAGGCCGTGGAATACTGGCTCAAGGAGCAACTGGGCGCCATCGGCCTGGGCCAGGCCAAAGAGTTCGTGCACTTCGGGCTCACCTCGCAGGACATCAATAACACCGCCTTGCCGCTGCTGTTGAAGGAATACTTGCAGGGCCACTACCTGCCCGAGGTGATGCGCATTCGTGCACGCATCCACGGGCTCGCCGTGGAATGGGCCGAAGTGCCCATGCTGGCCCGCACACACGGCCAACCCGCCTCCCCCACCCGCTTGGGCAAGGAGTTGGAGGTGTTCACCGAGCGCATCGACCGCCAATTGGAACTGCTGCGCCAAGTGCCCTTCACCTGCAAGTTCGGCGGTGCCACGGGCAACTTCAACGCACACCTGGCCGCCTATCCCGAGCTGGACTGGGTGCACCTGGCCGACCGCTTCACCAGGGAAAAGCTCGGCCTCGAACGCCAGCGGTTCACCACGCAGATCGAGCACTACGACTCCATGGCCGCCCTGTTCGACGCCATGCGCCGGATCAATACGATCTTGATCGACCTCTGCCGCGACATCTGGGCGTACGTGAGCATGGATTGGTTCCGCCAGCGCGTGAAGCCCGGCGAGGTGGGATCGTCCGCCATGCCGCACAAAGTGAACCCCATCGACTTTGAAAACGCCGAAGGCAACCTGGGCTTGGCCAATGCCCTGCTGGTGCACCTCAGCGAGAAGCTGCCCGTGAGCCGCCTGCAGCGCGACCTGACGGACAGCACCGTCACGCGCAACATCGGCGTGCCAATGGCCCATGCCGCCGTGGCCATGGGGTCCATCATGCAAGGGTTGGACAAGCTGCTGCTGAACGAGAAGGCCATCGCACGCGACCTCAACGACCAGTGGGCCGTGGTGGCCGAGGGGATCCAAACCATCCTGCGCAGGGCCGGCCACCCGCAGCCTTACGAGCTGCTCAAGGACCTCACGCGCGGCAAGGAGCGCATCAGCCGGGAGGACATCACTACCTTCATCGATACGTTGGAAGTGGCCCCGCAGGTGAAGGAGCAACTGCGCGCGCTCTCACCGGCCACCTACCTCGGCGTCGACCTGTTCAAGTCCCGCCCGTAGGGGGCTGCGCGGGTCATTTGCCTGCGGGCAGCATGCGCTGGTAGGCCACCAGGTCCGTGTTGGGCACGTCCGCCAGGTCCAATTGCCGCATGATGGTGATCAGCTGGCCCCGGTGGTAGCTGGCATGGTTGAAGCAATGCAGCAGCAATTGCCAGCGTGGCTGCACGTACCTCTGGCCCGAAGCGCGGCTGTATTCCACGGGTGCCAGCAGGCCCGCCTCGCCCGTGCCCAGTACCTGGTCATGCAGGGCCACGCTGCATTTCAGCAAGGAGCCGATGCCGTTGCCGACTTCCGCAGGGGCATTGCCGAAGATGCGCCCGTGCCAAGCACAACCGGCATCGCGGATGTGGTTCACGGTGAGCCGCAACGACGGAAAGCTGCTCTTCACGTGCCGGTCCAATACCGCTGCCGGTTCGCGTTGAAGCCGTTCCACCATGCGCGTATTGGCCCATAGGTCATACGCCGAATACTGGTCGATCAAGGGTTTCATGGGCATCAAAAGTTCGTGGGGTGGATAACGGTGTTGAAAATAAGCACATCCATCAATTCCCATGCACGATGGGATCGGGTAGGTTCGCCCCGAAAGGCCCATGCCATGATCGGTACCATCTTCGGAAGAAAGAAAATTAGCGAGGACAAACTGGCGAACGTGTTCGTGAACGCCGTGCTGCGACTGACCGAATATGGTTATCCCACGGTAGTGGCCGAGCTGGAGGAGGCTGCCGAGTTCGTTACCCGCCCGCAGTTCGGCCCCGGCGACGATGAGCTTTTCGCCATGATCCTTTTTGCAGGCAACCTGATGGAGGCCCCGAAACACCTCCCTGCCGGGCTGGACCACCGCTTGGCCCAACATGCCTACTCGAAATTCGCGCCGCTGATGGACACCTCCGCGGCCGAAATGGAGACCGAGACCATTGCCCTGCAACGCTTCATGGCCCAGATCAACCACCCCAGCAAGAACACGGTGTACGCCATGAGCAAGGCCATCTTCCACAAGTATGACCTGTTCCGCAACCAGGATGCCTATTTCCGCGAATTGAAGGCCCCCAACCCCATCGTACTGGGCCGCGTGAACAAGCTCATGCAGTTCTGCCTTTGGGATTGGGCCGAATTACTGGAGGACCGCAAGGTTACTTCGTGAGGCGGACCGAAGTGTCCACGCTTAGGCCCTGCACGCATCACCACGGCGCAGCCCTCTTTCAGCTTTCCGTAAGCACTCCTTCCCCCACCGCCATTTCCACGATCTGTTCCCCAATCGCCAAGCAAGCCGTGGCCGCTGGTGAGGGTGCATTGAGCACGTGGATGTGGCTGCCGCGACGCTCGATCCGGAAGTCATCCACCATCTCGCCGTCCATGCCCAACAGCATGGCACGCACGCCCGCACGGCCCGGCCGGATGTCCGCCATCTCCAAGCCGGGGATCAACCGCTGAAGCGTTTTCAGGAAGAGCCGCTTGCTGAAGGCCCGTCGGTATTCATTGATGCCGTAGGACATGTTCTTGAAAAAGAGCTTCCACGTGCCGCCGTACGTCAGCGCGTCCCACGTGTCGCGCAGGCTGAAATCGGTTTTGCCGTAGCCTTCCCGTTTGAAGGTGAACACCGCATTGGGCCCGCATTCGGTGCTGCCATCGGTCATCCGCGTGAAGTGCACGCCCAGGAACGGGAAACGCGGGTCGGGCACCGGGTAGATCAGGTTCTTCACCTTGTGCCTGCCACGGTCGGTGAGCTCGTAATAGTCGCCCCGGAAGCCCACGACCTGCTCCTTCACGGGCGCACCGTCCGCCCTTGCCATGCGGTCGCTTTGCAGGCCCGCACAGAAGATCACGCATTGGGTGCGATAGCTGCCCTTGGTGGTGCGCACTTCGGAAAAACCCTGGTGAGGCGTGGTATCCAACACCTCTTCGCCGGTGTGCACCCTGGATGCCGGATTGAGCGTGCAGGCCAGCTCGGCCATTTTGTTGGTGGCACCCCGGAAATCGATGATCCCCGTGCACCCCACCCACAGCCCGGCAATGCCCGTGCAATAGGGCTCGATCTGTTTGATCTCTTCGGCCGAGATGCGCCGCAGGTCCTCGATGCCGTTGGCCACGCCCCGTTGGTGGATCTTTTCCAGCTGCGGCAATTCGCGCTCTTCCACGGCCACGATCACCTTGCCGCATACCTCGTGCTTGATGCCGTGCATCCTGGCAAATTCCACCAGTTCGCGGCGGCCCTTGGCGCAAGTGAGCGCCTTGCTGCTGCCCGGTTTGTAGTAGATGCCGCTGTGGATCACGCCACTGTTGTGCCCGGTCTGGTGGTCGCTGAGCACGGCTTCCTTTTCCAGCAGCAGGACGCGCTTGCCGGGAAAGCGTGATTGCAGTTTGAAAAAGGTGGCCGCACCAACGATGCCGCCGCCCACGATCACCACGTCCCACAATTCCCCAAGGCCGGTTTTTCCCATGGCGGCGGCGAAGTTACCGCGTGCCATCCGTCACCGGTGCGATACGCTTTTCGCGGGGCACGCGCAGCAGCAGCAAGGCACCCAGCACGAAGAAGGAGCCAATGGCGATGACCGTGTTCCGCAGGTCGCCGGTCAATTGGTTCACCAGGCCGAAGGCCAGGGTGCCCAGCACCGTGGCCAAGTAAAAGCCCACGTCATAAAAGGACAGGTACGACGCGTGGTCGGCCGTTTCCGGAAGCAGCTTGGTGTAGGTGCTGCGCGAGAGCGCCTGGGTGCCGCCCATCACCAAGCCCACGAAAGCGGCCAAGAGGTAAAACGAGGTGGTGGTCTCGATCATCCATGCCGCCAGGCAGATGGCGGTCCAGATGACCAGGCCGATGACCAGTGCGGCCAAGTTGCCGAACCGGCGGCTCAGGCGCACGAAAAGCATGGCCCCCGCAGCGGCCAGCAACTGGATCAACAGGATGCTGGCGATCAGGCCGCTGTCGGCAATGGGCGATCCGTCGGGCTCCTTGATCTCCTGCTTGGCGTAGGTGACGGCTAAGTACATCACCGTTTGCACCCCCATGTTGAACACGAAAAAGGCCATCAGGAAGCGGCGCACGCGCTTGATCCCGACCATTTCGTACCACACGCGCCGCAGCTCGCGGTAACCAGCGGTGAGGGTGTTGCGGCGCTTCCCTTCCGGCACCTTCCCGTTGGGCAGGCGCCGGAAGGTGACCTGTGCCCAGCCCGCCCACCAAATGCCTACGGACAGGAAGGACAGCCTTGCGGGCAGTCCGTCGCGGTCGGGGATGCCGAACCATTGCGGGTTCATCACCATCAGCAAGTTGAACACCAGCAGCACCACGCTGCCGATGTAGCCCATGGCGTAACCGCGGGCACTGACCCGGTCGTGGTCCTCCGGTTCGGCGATCTCGGGCAGGAAGGCATCATAGAAGATCAGGCTGCCGCTGAAGCCCACGCAGGCCAGCATGAACAAGGCCAAACCGATCCACAGGTTGGCATAGGTGAAGAAAAACAGGCCCGCGCAACTGGCCGCCCCGAGGTAGCAGAAAAACTTCAGGTAGTTCTTCTTGTTCCCCCGGTGATCGGCGATGCCGGACAACAGCGGTGCGATCGCGGCCACCAGGAGGAACCCTGCCGAGAGCGTGTAGGATTGCAGGGATGTGGCGGGTAACCCGTACGTCTCCAACACTTGGTCGCGGCCGTCAACCATGGTGATGGCCGCGTAGTAGATCGGGAAGATCGCGGAGGTGATGGTGAGCGAATAGGCCGAGTTGGCCCAGTCGTACATGGTCCAAGCGCGGATGAGGCGGGGGTCACCCTTCTGCATCTGGCGGGGTCAACAGCGGGCTTTAACGGTGGATGGCGTAAGGAACCTGTACCATACAGGCCGGCCCGGTTCACGGGGCCACGTCCACTTCCACCCTTCTGTTCTGGCTCATGGAGATCTCGTCGCCTTCCTCCACGGCCGGCTGGTTCCCCTTGTTGCCCGCCACGGAGATGCGGTCGGCACCCACACCGGCTTCCACCAGGTACGCCTTTACCGATTCGGCTCGCTCCTTGTCGAGGTCGGCCAGTTCTGGCCGCATGCTGGCCCGCTCCACTTCCACTTGGTCGGTGTTGCCGGTGAGCTTCACCTTGATGCCCGGGTTGGCTTTGAGCACGGAGGCCAAGGTGTCCATCTGGGCCTTCATGGAGGGGTCGATGCCCTTGGCGAAGCGCTTGAAATACACCACGCTGCGGTCCACACGGTCCGTCGGCTTCATGCCCGGGCTGTTGGCCACTTTGCGGCCGTAGATATACTCGCTCTTGTCCTTGTCGATCTGGTCGCAGGAGCATTCGCTCATCAACTTGATGGGCGTCACGGCCACATCATCGATGTAGAAATAGGCGCTGGCCTGTTGTGGGCGTACTTCCCCGCGCGGGCGCTTCGTTTTTCCGGCATTCACCTTGGCGGTGGGGGCGAAGTTGCCGATGATCAGGTATTGTTCATCCCCCTTGGCTTCGTACACGCCGCACACGCCCTGCCAGCCCTCCATGTCGTCGTAAACCTTGGTGCGCAGCAGCGGCACTTGGGCCTCATAGGTAAGGCTGGCCTCATCTTTCTTGTTCACCACCATCCGGCTGACGTACGCGGACAGGTTATCGCTGGAGTACTTGCTCAGCTCGCCCAAGCTCACATAATAGCTCACGCAATACTTCTGGCCCTTCTTCAGCATTTTCTTGAACTTCACCTGCAGGTAGCTGCGCGGTTCCTTGTCCATGTAGCTATACCACCGCACCCCGGCATAGTTGATCCCGCTCAGGGCGCTTTGGAACCCCATGGCGTTTTTCGGCGCGTAAGCCGGGGAGTTGGCATCAATGCTCTCGCTGAACAGATCAGCCCTTGCGGCCGTGGGGCTGTTCCAACCCTTGGCACTTTCAATGCCGCCCAAGCGGCGAAGCTTCCCCTCCAGCTCCTCAAAGCTGCCGTTGGACACCATGTTCAGGCTGTCGGGAACTTGTTGGGCACTTAGTGACGGGGCCACCATGCATAGGCCGATCAACAGGGAGTGGGAGAGTACTCGTTTCATCAGTGGAAATTGGATGCTTGAAACTTGTCCGGCGGCGAATGTATGAACCATGCCTCCGCAATGCCCCGGGTAATGGCAATGACCATGCCGAAAAGCGAAGGGGCCGTTCCTGGCGGACCGGCCCCTTCCCAAACAGTGGTGATTAATGCGATCAGAACTTGGCGCAGTAGCCCACGCTTACCCAAGCGATGCTGTACCCCAGCTCGGCGAAGACGGCGGAGCTTTGGCTGAACGCATAACGCGCACCAACAAAAGCTCCAAAGGCCACGCCACCCACCTTGGGTTCCACCCATCCAATGGTCGGCTCCTTCCAATCCGGATCGTCCGTTTTGAACTTGAGGCTGGCCACATTGTAGCCCAACATCAACCCGCCATATGCGTCCCATTGGTCATTGTCCACGAAGTGGTAGGCCCCACGTGCACCTATGACCAAGTATGAGGCATTCCACTGGTACTTGTATTTGCCGCCGCTCCAGCCGAATGCACCATAGTCCCAAGTGGAACTGCTGTAGCCCACCAAACCACCCACACCGATCTTGTCGGTTATGGCAGCCTCGAATGAAGCGTGGACCGGCGGCACGCCCATTTTACTGCCCGAGAAGGCATAGGCGCTGCCGAACCCGACCCCTACATGCAGGAATTTCGCGCCCTCCTCAAACACTTGCGCGGTTGCCTGTAGCCCTGTCAATCCCATGAATACGGCCGCAACGAGTAACTTCTTGTGCATTTTTAGTTGGTTTGGTTTGATGCGAATATAGGTGGATCCACGAAAAACAAGCAGGCGCATACTTGGCTGGATCAACAACCACCTGTTCATCCATCACATCAATACCGGCGGATCCCATAGGACCTATCTCTATGCCACCGATTTAGCGCTGGGTTTCGGAAGGTGGCCATCAACTATCCCATTCCGCAACGGAGCGTACCCTTTACGACAAATACGGTGCACACCGTAGGCGCATTCGTGGGTTGACCTCAACACTACCGTGCAGCAAGGGGTAGGACGGCAGGGGGCGGCAAGCCGTCCTACTCCCCTCCCCCGAACGTCCAACCCACGGCGAACTCCACCAGGTTGGTCCAGATGCGTTGACGGGATGTTCCTTCCGTACGGTCGTAGGTGGTGGAAAGGCCGCGGTAGAAACGCATGTCCAGGTCCAAGCCCACGGGCAGGGTGTAGCCCACTCCTGCCATGGCCATGATGTCCGCTTTTTTGAAGTCCTTGATGGCTGAACTGCCCTTCTTTTTGCTGGCTTCAAAGTTTTGCTGATCGATCGTTTGCTGTTGCCCGTTTTGCGTCAGGGTACCCTTGAACGTGTAGGTTTCGTCGGTATTGGATTTTCCACCGAGCAGAAAGTTGATCGATGGCCCGACCATGATGCGCAGTCCTTCAGTCGGTGTCAACATCAACGGAACGTTCACCTGGAAATAGGTCAGGCGTTGATCATTTTCCATTACATAGTCCCGGGTGCCGGTGAAGGTCCCGTTCCCGCCGGTCACCTGCTGGTCATTGTTCAACTTCGTGTTTATCGTCTGTTCGGACTTGCCTTTCCGGAATGAAAAGGCCATTTCCGGGCGGATGCCGACGATGTCGGAGAAGGGGATCCCCACATATCCGCCGAACAACAATCCAAGGCCCTTGGGGGTGGTGGGGGCATCCTTGGGTTCCGGTTGGATCTTTTGCGACCCGATGAGGTAGTTGACGCCGAGCTTGCCGCCGAAGGTGACTTGTGCCGACAGCGGATTGATCGCGATGGCTAGGATGCCCGCGGCCAAAAAACTGGGGATGATGCGTTTCATACTGGATGGATTTTCGCAAACGTAGCGTCCCCATCGTGCCTCTGCAATCCCCAAAAGGGGGGACACCCACGTAACACGAAGCCCCGCTTGGGGCGGGGCTTCGTGGCATCTTGGTACGGGGTCGATCAATTCTGTCTTTCCTGCTTTCGGATCAGGTTCAACGCACTGCCGGCCCGGAACCACTCGATCTGGTGGGCGTTGTAAGTATGGTTGCACTTGATGGTGTCCTTTGATCCGTCTTTATGGTTCAACACCACCGTAAGCTGTTTTCCCGGTGCGAATTCCGCCAGGTCTATAAAGTCGAACCGGTCGTCTTCCTGTACTTTGTCGAAATCGCTTTCCTTGTCGAAGGTGATGCCCAGGAGGCCTTGCTTCTTCAGGTTGGTTTCGTGGATGCGGGCGAAGCTCTTCACCAGCACAGCGCTTACGCCGAGGTGGCGGGGCTGCATGGCGGCGTGTTCGCGGCTGCTGCCCTCGCCGTAGTTGTGGTCGGCCACCACCACACTGGGCTGGTGGGCGGCCTTATAGGCGCGCTGCGTGGCGGGCACTTCGCCGTATTCGCCCGTCAACTGGTTCTTCACCTTGTTCGGTTCGCCGTTGAAGGCGTTGATGGCCCCTGTGAGGGTGTTGTTGCTGATGTTGTCCAAATGCCCGCGATAACGCAGCCACGGCCCGGCCATGCTGATGTGGTCGGTGGTGCACTTGCCTTTGGCCTTGATCAGCAATACGGCGCCAGTGAGGTTTTTGCCGTCCCACGCCGGGAACGGCGTGAGCAATTGCAAGCGGTCGCTGTCCGGCTTCACCACCACCTGTACGTTGCTTCCATCCTTGGCAGGGGGCAAAAAGCCGGGATCCTTCACATCAAAGCCCTTGGGCGGGAGCTCCACGCCCTTGGGTTCGGCCAGCTTCACCTGTTCGCCCTTGTCGTTGGTGAGCGTATCGGTGAGCGGGTTGAAGGAGAGGTGGCCGCTGAGCGCCATGGCCGTAACGATCTCCGGGCTGCCCATGAAGGCGTGCGTGTTCGGGTTGCCGTCGTTGCGCTTGGCGAAGTTGCGGTTGTAGGAAGTGAGGATGGAGTTCTTCAGTTCCGGGTGCTTGTTGTCGCGTGCCCATTGGCCGATGCACGGCCCGCATGCGTTGGCCAGCACCATGCCGCCCATTTCCTCCAGCGGTTCCAAAAGCCCATCACGCTCTGCGGTAAAGCGGACTTGTTCGCTGCCCGGGGTGACGGTAAACCCGCTCTTGGCCTTCAGACCCTGAGCCACTGCCTGCTTGGCCACGGAGGCGCTGCGGGTAAGGTCCTCGTAGCTGCTGTTGGTGCAACTGCCGATCAGCGCCACCTTGATCTCCTCCGGCCAGCCATGCTCCTTCACAGCGGCCGCAAACTTGCTGATGGGCCATGCCAGATCAGGCGTGTAGGGGCCGTTGATGTGGGGTTCGAGCGTGTTGAGGTCGATCTCGATCACGCGGTCGAAATACTTCTCCGGGTTCGCATAGACTTCCGGGTCACCGGTGAGGTGTTCCGCGATCTTGTCGGCCAAGGCCACCACTTCCTCGCGCTTGGTGGCCTTGAGGTAGCGGCGCATGGGGTCGTCGTAACCGAAGGTGCTGGTGGTGGCACCGATCTCGGCGCCCATGTTGCAGATGGTTCCCTTGCCGGTGGCACTGATGCTTTGTGCCCCCGGGCCGAAGTATTCCAGGATGGCGCCGGTTCCGCCCTTCACGGTAAGGATGCCGCACACCGTGGAGATGATGTCCTTGGGCGAGGCCCACCCGCTGAGCTTGCCAGTGAGGTGCACGCCGATGATCTTGGGTTGCTTCAGTTCCCAAGGCAGGCCGCTCATCACGTCGCAGGCATCGGCACCGCCCACGCCGATCGCCAGCATGCCTAGGCCGCCGCCGTTGGGCGTGTGGCTGTCGGTGCCGATCATCATGCCGCCGGGGAAGGCGTAGTTCTCCAGCATCACCTGGTGGATGATCCCCGCGCCGGGTCGCCAGAAGCCGATGCCGTACTTGTTGCTGATGCTCTCCAGGAAATTGTACACTTCATTGCCCTTGTTGAGCGCTTCCTGCAAGTCCTTCTTGGCCCCGACCCGCGCTTGGATCAGGTGGTCGCAATGCACGGTGGTGGGCACCGCCACCTTGGCCTTGCCGGTGGTCATGAACTGGAGCAGCGCCATTTGGGCGGTGGCATCCTGCATGGTCACGCGGTCCGGTGCGAAATCCACATAATCCGCACCTCGCTTGTATTCCTTGGTGGCGGGGCCTTCCGTAAGGTGGGAAAAGAGGATCTTCTCCGTGAGGGTCAAGGGGCGCCCCAGTGCTTTTCGGGCGGCCGCCACGCGGGCCGGGTAGCGGTCGTACACCGCCTTGATCATGTCGATATCGAAAACGTGCGCCATGGTTGCTTGTGGTATCTTAATTTTTTCGCTTGCAAAGGTAACGCCTCATCAGCACGGGCTGTTCGGTGCGGCACAACGTACCTACAATGTGCCCTCCCCCCGGTCGCCCTCGCGCACCCCGCCGCGCGCAAAGGGTTCCCGCCACCATGCGGACCTTCGCACATGCAGCAGGGCACTGTACACAAAAGCGCCGATGAGCGTGCCTGTGGCGATGGCCGTGAGGATGAACAGCAGTTCCAGGATGCTCCCCGCCGCGTCCAAGCTGCCCGCAGCCATGGTGGCCACGCTCACCAAGCCGAAGGATCCCGGAGCCAGCAGCCAGAACGCGGGAATGATGGAAACGATGGCGGGCGGCCCCTTCAGGCGGTACTCGATCACCAAAGCGGTCACCGCCATTACGGCAGCGCCGAAAAAGGCGGTGGAGGAACCGTCCAGGAACATGCCGGACACCGACTGGCCCGCGAAGGCCATCACCATGGTTGCAACCATCCACGGCAACGAGCGGCGGCGGCTGCTCTTGAACAGGTGCAGGCCGAGGGCAAAGACCAGCACGCCGCACCACGCGAGCCAAGGGGCCATGCGCTGGGGATCTCCGGGGTCGGCGGCCATGCCCCCGCCGAAGGCTTTGAAGCCGCCCAGGATGCCAAAGGCCAGCAGGATCAGTTGGATGAAGCCGGACACAAAGCGGCTGGCACCGGAAACGATGTTCGCGAAGGCGAGTTCCACCACGGCCACGGTGAGGGTGCTGCCCGGCAGGAAGATGATCAAAGGTGGAATGAGCAGTTGCAGTGCGGGTTCCTTTACGCCGAAGCGGTGCAACAGCGCCACGGCGGAGGAGAGCAGGAAGGCGGCCACCACGGGCATCACCGCGTTCCATGCGGGCTGGCGGCGCACAGCCACCAGCATCAGTGCGCAGGCCAGGCCCAGCGCGGCCACATAGCCCAGCCCGGTCCAGGTGGGGCGCAGGATCAGTGCAATGCCTATGGTGGCGAGCAGGTAGCCCAACACAAAGCCTGCATCGCCGTAGCGGTGCTTCATTTTCCAGACCGCGTCCAATTTGCGCAGTCCGTCCGCGGGCGAAATGCGCCCTGCCCGTGCTTCCCGCGCGATCTCCAGCACGCCTTCCATCTGGTCGAAGCGCAGCTCCCCCACACGGTACGGGCCGGGCGTAAGCTGCACGCGGTGCTCCTGCCCCTCCTCGCTCTGCACAATGAGCACGGTGGGCAAGGCGAATATGGTGGTGTTGGGCCGCCCGTTGCGCTTGGCCACCTGCCCCAGGTCGCGCTCCACCAGTGCCACGGCATTGCCTGCGGCCAGCTCCGCCTGGCCCAACCGTGCCAGAAAGCGCAACAAAAGGCGGTCGTCGGTGCCTTGTTCGGCCATGCGGCGAAGCTACTGGACGGGGCCTGAGGTGAGATCTATCATCCCCTGCTTCTTCACCTCTTCTCTTCCTTTCCCTTCAAAAAGGAAAGGGGCCCGAAGGCCCCGATCCAATGGTCATTCCATCAGGGAGCTCACTCCTCCACCACCTCGAAGGAGATGGTCTTCACCACCTCGCGGTGGAAGGTGACATCGGCCTGGTAGGTGCCGATCGCCTTGATGGCCTCACCCTTGATCTTGATGTGCTTGCGGTCCACTTCCACGCCCAACTGCTTGAAGGCATCGCTGAGCATGATGGTGTTGACACTGCCGAAGATGCGGCCCTTTTCGCCCACCTTGGCCCCGATCTTCACGGTTTGCCCGGCGAGCAGGTTGGCGTTCTTTTCGGCTTCTTCGCGCAGCTTGGCCTCCTTGTGGGCGCGCTGCTTGAGCGTTTCGGCCAGTTGCTTGCGCTCGCTGGCGGTGGCTGCCACGGCCAGCTTGCGGGGCAGCAGGAAATTGCGTGCGTAGCCGTCCTTCACCTTCACCAGGTCATTGGCGAAGCCCAGGTGCTCAACGTCTTGTTTGAGGATCACTTCCATGGTGCTGGTTCTCTTACTTGAGCATGTCGGCCACGTACGGCATCAGGGCCAGATGGCGTGCCCGTTTAACGGCTTGTGCAACGCGCTTCTGGTACTTCTGGCTGGTTCCGGTGAGGCGGCGGGGCAGGATCTTGCCCTGCTCGTTCACCAAGCGCAGCAGAAAGTCGGCATCCTTGTAGTCGATGTAGTGGATGCCCATCTTCTTGAAACGGCAGTACTTCTCCTTCTTGGTCTCAATGGCAATGGGAGTGAGATAGCGGATCTCATTGCCCGACCCACCGCCTTTGGGGGCGGATGACGTGCCCTCTGCTGCGGAAGTGGCGGTTGTGGTTGTTTCTTCGCTCATTTTCTTCTGGTTCAGGCGTTAACCTTCTTGGTGCGCGGTGCACGTCCTTCACCGGCCTCCTTCCCCCCCCTTCCGGAGCGGCTCTCGGCGAATGCGATGTGGTGCTTGTCCATCGCCACCGTAAGGAAACGGATCACCCGTTCATCACGGCGGTATTCGGTCTCGAGCTTGGCGATCAACGAAGGATCGCTTTCAAACTCGATCAGGTGGTAGAAGCCCGAGGACTTCTTCTGGATGGGATAGGCGAGCTTGCGCATCCCCCAGTTTTCTTCATGGCGGATCTTTCCATGGCCTTCCTTCAGAAGGTCTTTGAACTTGCCGACCGCCTCCTTTGCCTGATCCTCAGACAAAACGGGAGTTAGAATGAAGACGGTCTCATACCTGTTGGTCATGGGCCTATTGGTAAATTGGGGTGCAAATGTAGGGAAATAAGTGGAACATTCGTTTATGGGACAATTCCTTGGGTTATAGTTCAGTAGGGCATGGTTCGTAGGGCATCGATGCGGGGGAAGGCGGGGCGCTGTTCATCAGGGCCATCGGGCCTGAACGGCCGTTGAGCCTGCGACCTCGACTATTTGTTAGTTGACAGTTGATAGGGTTGGCCCGGCAAACGGCGCGCGGTGGCCAATTCGTTGAGTTGGAACCAATGCCACCGTATTAGGATTGCCACCTCTGAACTGTGTGGTACCTTCAGAACGCATTGGAACGGTCCTGACTACGAACAACTTTCGTCCCACAACCAGTCGAAACTTCAAATTCAGCCACCAGTTGCGGACTCCATGCCCGATGGCCCTGCACTGTTCATATTTCGAACGCCGCGTGGCGGTTAACTTCGCCCGCCATGGAGCGATACATCGTTAGTGCCCGGAAGTACCGCCCCGCCACTTTTGACACGGTGGTGGGCCAAGAGCATGTGACCGGCACGCTGATGAACGCCATCCGTACAAAGCATGTGGCCCAAGCATTCCTGTTCACCGGCCCCCGGGGAGTGGGCAAGACCACCTGCGCCCGCATCCTGGCGCGCACCATCAACTGCGAAAATCTCCACGATGACCTGACCACCTGCGGCACTTGCCCCTCGTGCATGAGCTTCGAGGAAGGCCACTCGCTGAACATCTTCGAGCTGGATGCCGCCAGCAACAACAGCGTGGACGATATCCGCAATCTGATCCAACAGGTGCAGATCGCCCCGCAGGTGGGCACCAGGAAGGTGTATATCATCGACGAGGTGCACATGTTGAGCGCCGCCGCCTTCAACGCATTCCTGAAAACGCTGGAGGAGCCCCCTTCCTACGCCATCTTCATTCTCGCCACCACCGAGAAGCACAAGATCCTGCCCACCATCCTGAGCCGTTGCCAAGTGTTCGACTTCCGGCGGATCACCGTGGGCGACATTGCACACCATTTGGCCGGCATTGCCGCCAAAGAAGGTATTCAGGCCGAACAGCAAGCCCTGCACGTGATCGCCCAAAAAGCCGATGGCGGCCTGCGTGACGCGCTGAGCATCTTCGACCAATTGGTGAGCTACGGAGGCGACCGGCTCACCTACGCCGACGTGCTGAAGAACCTGAACGTGCTGGACCAGGAGCACTACTTCACCGTAACGGACCATTTGCTGAACGGGGATGCCGCCGGTGCCTTGGTGGTGTTCAACGAGATCCTGTTCCAAGGTTTCGACGCCCATCTCTTCGTAGCGGGGCTGGCCCACCACTTCCGCGACCTGCTGGTGAGCCGCGACCCGCGCACCATTCCCCTGCTTGAAGTGAGCGACGAATGGGGCGCGCGTTATGCCCAGCAAGCCAAACTGGTAACGCACGACCTGCTGGTACGCGGCCTGGAGCGACTGGGCCAGGTGGATGTCCAGTACAAGAACAGCAAGGAGCCCCGCCTGCTGGTGGAACTGGCCCTGATCATGCTCGCGCAGCCCGCCAGCACCGCGAACGCCACGCAACCCCAAGCGGCCCCGGCTGAAAAAAAAAGCCCTGACCCTTCCTTGAGGCCCATTCCACAACCGGTGCACGTTGCCCCCCCCGTGCGGACAGCACCGGCAAACTCCCCCGGAGAGCCGGGCGGACATGTTGGTACCAAGCCGGGCAGGCGGTTGGCCGGTGCGGTTTCCATCCGCCAACCGTTGGCGCCAGCCATGGAAGAAACCCCGGCCCAACTGGCGGACCAACCCGGCACGGAGCCCGCCGGCACTTCCCTTCCCCAAGCGGCTCCGGAGCTGAACCAGGCGTTGCTGCTGCGCGTGTGGGACGAATATGCCAAGCTGCTCAAAAGGCAGAACAAGGTCAGCATGCACGCCACACTGATGGCCAACAGGCCCGAGATCACCGGCCCGCAGGAAGTGACCTTCACCATTGTGAACACCGTGCAGGAAAACTACATGCGCGACGAAAAACCCGCGTTGCTCGGCCACCTGCGGCAGCAATTGGGCAGCCCCGCGCTCAACCTCATTGTGGTAAAGCAGGAGGCCGCCTCGCCGAAGCGACGCTACACGCCCAAGGACCGCTTCATGATCATGGCCGAGAAAAACCCCGCGCTTTTCAAGTTGCGCGAGGACCTGGACTTGGACCTGGGCCGGTAGGCGCAGGACAGCGTGCCGGCCGGATCGAATGGCCGCCGGGAGGCCGGCCACCTCGGCAGTTGTTCCCCGCACAACTCTTCAGGGATACCTTCGCGGCCCGAAAACAAGCATCCCTTCAACACATGCAGAAGATCAAAGTGGCCAATCCCGTAGTGGAGATCGACGGGGACGAGATGACCCGCATCATTTGGAAATGGATCAAGGAACAACTGATCCTCCCCTATGTGGACGTGCCGTTGGACTACTTCGACCTGGGCATCGAACACCGCGATGGAACGGAAGACCAGGTGACGGTGGACGCAGCTCATGCCATCCAAAAGCACCACGTGGGGATCAAGTGCGCAACCATTACCCCGGACGAGGCCCGAGTGAAGGAATTCGGCCTGAAGCAGATGTGGAAAAGCCCCAACGGCACCATCCGCAACATCCTCGGCGGCACCGTGTTCCGCGAACCCATCGTCATCAACAACATCCCGCGCTTAGTGCCCGGATGGACCCACCCGATCGTGATCGGCCGCCATGCGTTCGGCGACCAGTACCGCGCCACCGATGCCGTGATCAAAGGCAAGGGCAAGCTCACCATGACCTTCACCCCGGAGGATGGCGGCGAGGCCACCACCTGGAACGTGTACGACTTCAAGGGCGACGGCGTGGCCCTAAGCATGTACAATACGGACGAAAGCATCGAAGGCTTCGCCCACAGCTGCTTCAACCTGGCCCTGGAGAAGGGATGGCCGCTTTACATGAGCACCAAGAACACCATCCTGAAGAAGTACGACGGCCGCTTCAAGGACATCTTCGAAGACCTCTTCCAACGGCACTACAAAACGGCCTTTGAAAAGGCGGGCATCACCTACGAGCACCGCCTGATCGACGATATGGTGGCCAGCGCGCTGAAGTGGAATGGCGGCTTCATCTGGGCCTGCAAGAACTACGACGGTGACGTGCAGAGCGACATCGTGGCCCAAGGCTTCGGTTCCCTCGGCCTGATGACCAGCGTGCTGTTGACCCCCGATGGCAAAACCATGGAAGCCGAGGCCGCGCACGGCACCGTGACGCGCCACTTCCGCATGCACCAGCAAGGCAAACCCACCAGCACCAACCCCATCGCCAGCATCTTCGCATGGACGCGCGGCCTGGCTTTCCGCGGCAAGCTGGACGGCAACCAGGCCTTGGTGGACTTCGCCCACAAGCTGGAAGCCGTGTGCATCAGCACCGTGGAAGCAGGCAAGATGACCAAGGACCTCGCGGTGTGCATCCACGGCAACAAAGTGGCGCCGGACCAATACCTCACCAGCGAAGCCTTCATGGCGGCGCTGCGCGAGGGGTTGGAACGGGGGATGAAGTGAGCACCGCCCGCGTGCCCCATCTTCGCACTGCCCCCTGTACGGCAGTGCCATGCCAACATCCCGCCTCACCACCTTCCACCGTCGCGTATTCGCGGCAGCGGTGTTGGCGTACACCTGCACCGCATGGTACAGCACCGGTTTCCAGAATGCCGATGAGCACTACCAGGTGATCGCTTTCGCCCTATGGAAAACCGGCAGCACCGCACGGGATCACCTACCATGGGAATTCGACGAGCAGATCAGGTCCACCCTGTTACCGTGGGTGGCGGCAGCCCTCTTCAAGGCGGGCAGCTTGGTGGGGGTAAACAACCCGTTCCACCTCTCCTTTCTGCTCCGCCTGTTCACCGCCCTGCTGGCGTTGCTTACGATGAAGCGGTTTGTGATCGCCACGGTACACAGCGTAGGCACGCCAATGCGGAAAGCCTACATCGCACTCTCCTATTTCCTATGGTTCCTGCCCTTCCAACTGGTGCGTTTTTCCAACGAGGCCTGGTCGCTAATGGCCTTGATGCTCACGTTGGCCGTCTTGTACCAACGGCCGGCCTACGACCGTTGGCCTTGGTGGGCAGGCTTTTGGGCAACCATCATGGTCTGCCTGAAACCAAGCATGCTGCCCGCTGC
Organism: Flavobacteriales bacterium; assembly: GCA_023957375.1. GTDB lineage: Bacteria > Bacteroidota > Bacteroidia > Flavobacteriales_F > PHOS-HE28 > PHOS-HE28. The sequence goes on from JAMLHB010000001.1 coordinate 1,333,446, forward strand.
CGCAGGCATTGCGCTTTGGACCCTGCTGATCGCCAAGCCCAGGACCGCTGAAATCCTGCAAGCCGCAGCCTCGGTATTGCTCACGCTTGTGCTGAACACGGCCATGGACAGCCTGTTCTACGGTGCGCCCGCCTCCAGCTTCGCCAATTACCTGCACGCCAACTTCCCCAGCCACCCGGACCACTTGTTCGACACTTTCCCCTGGTGGTATTATGCACCCTGGATAGTGAAATATGCCATCCCCCCCATTGGCCTGTGCATGCTGGGCGCCGCTGCGATCCTGATACGCTACCATGCACGCTCGGTGTTGACCTGGTGCATACTGCCTTTGGTGATCGCATTGGCTATTGTACCGCACAAGGAATTGCGTTTTTTATTCCCGCTGGCCGGCCTTGTTCCATTGGTGCTGGTGCTGGCATTCGCCACCGCGAACAAGCGGTGGAAGGTGCAAATGCGCACAGGCAGGTTATGGAATCCTGCGATATGGCTGTTCAGCGGCGTGAACATGGCGGCATTGTCGGTAGTGCTCTTCACCCCTGCCGGCAGTGGCCGAACCCGCTTGGCGGAGTACATCCGGACCCATTACCCCTTGCAACAGGTCCGCATCAACTACCTGGCCAACGACACCACCGTGTGGGACATTCGCATTCCGCGCTTCTACCTGGGGGCAAACGTCACGGACACCATCTTGCCCACGCCCTGCATACCCCTTGCAGAATCCCGGGGCCGAATGGACCTGGTGGTGGCACGGGGCACTTTCCCGAGCTGTGCAGATGCCCCCGTGGGCCATGGTTGGGAACCGCTGCTCCCGGCCCAGCCCGCGTGGAAGGAACGGCTGTTGCGCTTATACGAATGGGAGGATGCCAAACCCGCTTGGGTGCTGTACAGGCCGCGAACGGTGCGCGAATGATGGCATGGGTCCGCATACCTTTGGGCACCATGCTGCGCCTGTTTTCCGCCATCGTGCTGGCCTTCCTGTTTGGGCATTCCGCAATTGCCCAAGGCAGCGACAGCGCCGCCTACGTGCGCAAGGGAAAAACCAAGCCCACGGTTCCTCTGAAGGACCGCATCTGGTTCGGCGGCGGCATCGGGCTGAGCTTCGGCACGGTGACTGCTGTGCAATTGGACCCGCTGTTGGGCTATTACGTGGACCACAGCCGCAAACTTTCCCTCGGCCTTGGCCCCAGCTACACCTATCTACAGGACAACCGCTACGCGCCCCCGTTCACGATGAGCACCTACGGCTACCGGCTTTTCAGCCGCTGGCGCGTGATTGAGCAAGCCTACCTGCACGCCGAGTTCCTGCACATGAACCTAGAACCCTACTTCAACCATGGACCCGAACGCGGGCGCATTTGGGTACCCCACCTGTTGTTGGGGGCCGGGTATGTGCAACCCATCAGCGGGCGCAGTTCGTTGTACCTGCAGGTCCTGTTCGAGGTGCTGCAAGACCCCAACAGCTATTACGTTGGCCAGGGCCCGATCATGAGCGGCGGTGTAGGTGTCGGGTTCTGAAACATAACACCAAGTGCCTGCCCCTGAAAGCCCGGCCCGAGCCGGTCTTCAGGTACTTTCTCGATCTTGTACGCGATGTACTTGTCACCCGCAATATGTAGCAGGATTTCTACTGCGGCCCGAAATCACAACGAACCCTGCTGCATAATCCGGGTAGTAGGACGTTTCTTCGCGCAACGCCTCCCGCTTTCAGTGGCAGCAGCCATGCGCGAAGGCTACCTCGGTGGTCCTGCTCCCACCTTGCGTGTTCATGCGATGCGTCCTTGAGAGGCTGTCGTGGCCGAAGCAATCCATCAGGGCGATCGTGCCTGGACTGCCGCGCCACAAAGCCGGCTCGCAGTGACGGCGCTCTAATACGGTCCCTCATTGCGAGGCCGTAGCCTCTGCGAAGCAAGGCTGCGGTGGCGTTGTGGAATGAATGGGCGAAGCCCGCCTTTGCATGGCTTCCAGCTGGTGCTGGCAGCCTTCCTTCGGCGAGGCTAAGGTGGAGCCGCAGGGATTTCCCGGCATGCCGCCGGGATAAACCTCGAATGTTCCGCTGCGCAGAACGGCGTTGCTTACGCACCGCCGCTCCACCTCCTGTGGAGCCGGAGGGATTTCCCGGCATGCCGCCGCGATAAACCTCGAATGTTCCGCTGCGCGGAACGGCGTTGCTTACGCACCGCCGCTCCGCCTCCTGTGGAGCCGGAGGGATTCGAACCCTCGTCCAAACGACCGTGCCACGAGCTTTCTACATGCTTATCCTGTCCTTGGTTTTCGACCGCGGCCCGGGGAAAGGCACCCTAGCCATGGCTTAGGTCCTGTTGTCTTACCAGCGCTTCGGACCACCGCGCTGGCCAGCATCCCATGGTTGATACCCCTGGGCCGGGAAGGAGGGTTGCGGGCCTCCCCGAGGAGTACTTGCCCCCGTTACTGTACTTCACGGGCGAAGCTTCATAGCCTTGGGCTATTAGGCAGCAAGTGCGTAATCAGTGTTGCCGGTTAAGGCTTGGAGAAGTGATTAAAGAGCCGTTCCCCGATGCTCTGCATGCTTACACGCACCACGAAGCCGCTGTCAAAACCAGGTCGGCCCCAATGCTTTCAAAGAACACTGCAAAGATACGGTGTCCGGCGCCCATCGCAGCGCCCCATGGGCAAGCTCTGCCCCATGGCTCCAGCCGGAATGATATCGCGCAGCAAGGCAGCTTCCGCAACAACTACTTTCGCGCACCCCAACTCCCGCCATGTTCAAGAAGATCGGCATCATCCGCGAAGGCAAAGTTCCTCCGGACCGGCGCGTCCCCCTTACCCCCGAGCAGTGCCGCGAAGCCCGCTTGCAAGGCATCGACATCGCCGTGCAGCGAAGCCCGGTGCGCGCCTACACGGACGATGAATACACCGCCTTGGACGTGCGCGTGACGCACGACCTCACCGACCGCGACCTGATCATCGGCGTGAAGGAAGTGCCCCTGGACATGCTGATGGCCGGCAAAGCCTACATCTTCTTTTCGCACACCATCAAGAAGCAGCCGCACAACGCCAAGCTGCTGCACACCGTGCTGGAACGCAAGATCACCCTGATCGACCACGAACTGTTCACCGACCCGAAGGGGCACCGCGTACTCGCCTTCGGGCGATGGGCGGGCGTGGTTGGCGCCTACAACGCGTTCCGCGCATGGGAGGTGCACAATGGCGGCGTACCTGCCCTGAAGCCGGCGCATGCATGCCATGACCGTACCGAGATGGACATGCACCTCTCGCATTTCAACATGCCCAAGGACCTGCGCATTGTGCTTACCGGTACGGGCCGCGTGGGCAACGGCGCCATGGAAACCCTGGACCGCGCCGGTGTGGCCAGGGTATCGCCGGGGGAATTCCTGCACAACACCTTCGACCACGCGGTGTACACCATCCTCGGAAGCGCCGACCTCTATGTGCGGGACGACGGTAAGCCCTTCGACCGCGCCGCCTTCCACGAGGACCCGCGCGGGCACCACGCCAACTTCCTGCCCTTCGCCCGGCGGGCGCATATCTATATCGCGTGCCACTTCTGGGATGCACGCGGACCCATGATCCTCACGGCCGACGACCTGCGCGACCCCGCCCTGGGACTGCGCGTGGTGGCCGACATCAGCTGCGATATCGGCGGGCCGATCGACAGCACCTTGCGCGCCACCACCATCGAAGAGCCCTTCTTTGGCTACGATACCGCCACCGGGCAGGAGCGGCCAGCAGGGCAGCCCGGCAACCTTACCGTGATGTCCGTGGACAATCTGCCCTGCGAACTACCCCGGGATTCCTCCAAATCATTTGGCCGCGACCTGATGGCCAATGTGATGCCCCACCTTACAGGGGCCGATGCCGATGGGATGATCGCCCGGGCCACCATCGCCAAAAACGGTCAGCTCACGGAGCACTACGCCTATTTGCGGGAATACGCCGATGGCGCGTCCCGCTGATCGCACTCCACCGCCTGAAAGCCGGCAAACTCCCTCGCCATCCAAGCCCGGGTCATCGGGCCATCAACCCCTTGCATGGCACGCATGGCGCATGGCCCAGCATGCCAACCCTTCCGCGAACGGGGATTCCTGGCAGGGGTTCCGCACAGTTTTTCATTTCTTTACGGCACCGGCGACCCTGTCCCGGCCCCTTGCCATGAAACAGCTTTTTCTCCTTGTCCTCACCTGTGCGTTGGCCGTCGCATGCCAGTTAAATTGCATCACGGGCACGGCTCCGGTGGAGGAGCGTACGGTCCATGTACCCCCGTTCACGGCCATTGAGGTGGACGGCGCCATGGAGGTGGTGGTGGAAAAGGGCGTGGAGCAAGAAGTAAAGGTGAGCGCGCCGGCCGACCTGATCGCTTTGCTGGACACCAGCGTGAGCAGGGGCCTTTGGCACGTGCGTACCACGGAGTGCTGGAGGTCCAATGAGGGATTTACGATCCACATCATCACCCCCGCCGCCTTGTCCTCCATGGAGGTGAAGGGAAGCGGCGACATACGCACAGTGGACGTGTTCGGCAGCGGCCGAACGCGCCTCAGCGCCAAAGGCAGCGGGTCGATCACCGTTGACGGCATCAACGAGAAGCAGCTCGAAACCTCCATCTCCGGTAGCGGGTCCATCACCGTGCGCGGCACCTGCGCCAGCCTCTCCTCCTCCGTCTCGGGAAGCGGCGACCTGCACGCCCGCGACCTTGTGGCCAATGAGGCTGAAGTGAAGATCAGCGGAAGCGGCAATGCCGAACTTACCGCCATCAGCAAGCTGGCGGCCAAGGTCTCCGGAAGCGGCACCGTGCGCTACGCCGGGAAGCCCGAAGTGTCTTCCAAGATCTCCGGCAGCGGATCCGTGATCCCGGTGGAATGAAGGCATTGAACACGGTCACCGTACTGGCCGCCCTCGCGGCATGCTCCCCTTCCCCGCCCAAGGAGGAAGCCGCCACGCCCCAGGCCTTGGAAGGAACCAAGGCGTACAACCGGTGGGACCTGCCCAACCTGGATGACAACGTGCGCAACGACACCTTGCTGATCTATACCACACATGCCTTGGGCAACGGAACCTTCGTGATGGCCGCCAAGAACATTGATGACACCCGGGAGGGGTTGCGCCTGGTCCTTTACCGGGCCCGCCCGGACAGCAGTGCGGAAGTGCTCTCGGCATCAAAGCCCGCTTATGACAGTGAGGTCATGTTGCCCACCTACTTCACCACGGGCGACACGGCGGACGGCATCATCATCCTGGCCAACTACGGGGGGCGCGACAGCTGGGGCCAAAATGTCTTCTGGCTGAAGGATGGGCGGTTCGCGGACCTCGGCTGGCTGGATGTGGCCGAACGGAAATGGGTGGAATTGGGCGATGGCAAGGAGCAACGTGCAGGGAACATCGCACCCCGGACAACAGTGACAGGCCAGGGCGAGCAATTCATTTTCTCATTCAACACGGACAGTGTGCTGCTGTATGATGACCTGCAAGGCCGCTTGAACAACTTGTTGCCTGCGGCAGAGCTGCGGTATGTTTTTGATGGGCAAGAGATGACCCTGTTCATCGACGGCCAGCCAAGGCATCGCAGGCATCCTTTGTAGGCGCCCCGCCGTGGTAGTGCCTTCGATGCACCGCACAACGCGGATCACGAGCGTGCAACACCTGCCAGGATTACCTTCGGGCATTCATGAAACCCGAAGAAACCATCGACCATCCCATCCGTTGGGCCTGGCACCGCATCATGCGGCGATACAACGAACAAGCAGCGGTGCATGGGGGTTCCATGAGCATCGGCTATGCGTTGTTGAACATCGACCCCGAGGGAACACCAAGCACCAAGCTGGGCCCCAAAATGGGCATGGAGGCACGCAGCTTGACACGCACGCTCAAAAACATGGAGGAGAAAGGCCTGATCAAACGCGTGCCCGACAACACGGACGGACGGATGATCCGCATCTTCCTGACGCCGGAGGGGAAACGCATGCGCGACATCAGCAAGGCCGCCGTGATCCGCTTCAATGAAACGGTGCAAGCGAACATCCCGGCCAGGGAATTGGTTGCATTCCACGACGTGATGCACAAGATCAACGCCTTGCTGGACAAGAAGGACCTCTTCAAATAGGATGCTGCAACCATTACATTACTTCACCATCGTACCACAAGAATGAGCAAGAGAAACATCCGCAAAGTCGCCGTGCTCGGTTCCGGCGTCATGGGCAGCCGCATCGCTTGCCACTTCGCCAACATCGGCGCGGAGGTGCTGCTGCTGGACATCCCTCCCAAGGAAGGCAAGAACCGCAATGCTGTGGCGAAGGAGCATTTGGCGGCCGCCATCAAGAGCAATCCCGCGCCGCTCTATGACAAGCACTTCGCCACGCGCATCACCACCGGCAACTTCGACGATGACCTGCCCAGGATCAAGGACTGTGACTGGGTGATCGAAGTGGTGGTGGAGCGGCTCGACATCAAACAGCAGGTGCTGGCCAACGTGGAAAAGCACCGCAAGCCAGGCACCCTGATCACCACCAACACCAGTGGCATCCCGATTCACGCCATCGCCGAAGGGCGCAGCGAAGACTTCCGGAAGCACTTCTTAGGCACGCACTTCTTCAATCCGCCGCGCTACCTGCCGCTGCTGGAACTGATCCCTGGTCCGGACACGGATCCGGCGGTGGTGGCCTTCCTTGAGGAATACGGCCAACGCGTGCTGGGCAAGACCACCGTGGTGTGCAAGGACACGCCCGCGTTCACCGCGAACCGCGTCGGCGTATACGGCATCATGGCCCTGCTGCATTTGGTGCAGGAAATGGGCCTCACCGTGGAGGAAGTGGACCGCCTGACCGGACCCGTACTGGGCCGCCCCAAGAGCGCCACCTTCCGCACCAGCGACGTGGTGGGCCTGGACACCATGGTGCACGTGGCCAACGGCATCAAGGCCAACTGCCCCAACGATGAGCAGAACGCCCTGTTCGCCATACCGGACTACGTAGAGCAAATGGTGGAGCGCCAAATGCTCGGCAGCAAGACCGGGAAGGGCTTCTACGTAAAGGAAAAAGGCAAGGGCGGCAAGAGCGAGATCCTTCAACTGGACCTGAAGACCTTGGAGTACAAGCCGCAGGTAAAGCCCAAGTTCGCCACGGTGGAGGCCGCCCGCAAGGAAACCGACTTGCGGAAACGGATCCCTTTGCTGTACGCCGGAACCGACAAGGCCGGCGAGTTCTACCGGAAGAGCTTCCACGGGCTGTTCGCCTATGTGGGCCAACGCATTCCGGAGATCAGTGACGCCCTTTACAAGATTGACGATGCCATGCGCGCCGGCTTCGGCTGGGAACTGGGGCCGTTTGAACTGTGGGACGCGGCGGGCGTGGAAACCGCGCTTAATGCCATGAAGGCGGCGAACATCACGGCGGCCAAGTGGGTGGAGGAAATGATCGCCGCAGGCCATTCATCCTTCTACAAGAACGAAGGCGGTAAACGCCTGTACTACGATCCGGCAAGCAAAGCGTACAAACCCGTTCCCCGCGCCGAAGGCCTGATCGTGCTGGCCGACCTGCCCGACAGCAGCGTGGTGTGGAAGAACAAGGCCGTCACTGTACATGACCTCGGCGATGGCATCCTGCAGGTGGGCTGGAGCACCAAAATGAACACCTTCGGCGCGGAGGTGATCCAAGGCTTGAACAAAGCCGTGGACATCGCCGAGGAAGGCTACAAGGGCTTAGTGGTATACAACGATGGACCGCTTTTCAGCGCCGGAGCCGACGTGGGCATGATCTTCATGATGGCCGTGGAGCAGGAATACGAAGACCTGGACATGGCCGTTCGCACCTTCCAGCGCACCACCATGCGCATGCGCCACAGCAGCATCCCCGTGGTAGCCGCACCGCACCAGCTCTGCCTCGGCGGCGGAACCGAGCTGTGCATGCACGCGGACAAGGTGGTAGCGCACGCGGAGACCTACATGGGCTTGGTGGAGTTCGGTGTGGGCGTGATCCCCGGCGGTGGCGGCACCAAAGAGTTCGCCACGCGCTTAGGTGACGAGCTGCAGGAAGGGGATATCCGCAGCAACCGCCTGCGCCACCGCCTGCTCACCATCGCGCAGGCCAAGGTGAGCACCAGCGGCCACGAAGCATTCGAACTGGGTTACCTGCGCCCCGGGCAGGACGAGGTGATCGTGAGCCGTGCACACCAGCTGGCCTATGCGAAGCAATGCGCACTGGCCCTGTGGAACAAGGGCTATACACAGCCCCAGATGCGCAAGGACGTAAAGGTGCTGGGCCTGGACGGACTTGGCGTGGTGTACTCCGGCGCCAGCAACATGCATAGCGGAAACTACATCAGCGAGCACGACCAGCTGATCTCCGAAAAGCTCGGCTACGTCCTCTGCGGCGGCGACCTGAGCGAGATCACCGAAGTGAGCGAGCAGTACCTGCTGGACTTGGAGCGGAAGACGTTCTTGGAGTTGTGCATGCAGCGGAAGACGTTGGAGCGGTTGCAGAGCATCATTACGAGCGGGAAGGTGTTGCGGAATTGATGGATGCGGTGAAGCATAGGAGTGCCCGCCTTGAGCGGAGTCGAAGGGTGGGCGTGCCCCGGCTCAAATGCAACCGGGTCGCGCTTTCCGCTGCAAGTCCTCGCCCTGATTACAGGGCTTGCGGGCCTTCCGCTTTAGTCCGTCACGCGAGATAGAGCCCCAGATGATGCCAAAACTCAGAGCCGATAGGCAGAACTTTGAAGGCGCATCCCCAACCAAATATCAATGCGAGAAAGAATCTGGCATGAAATGACTCGGGCTCGCTTCAACACCGAGTTCACTTCATTGTATACCTATCGCCAGCGCAGCATCCTGCGATGGTTCAACATCCTCGTCCTCGTATTCTCCACTGGTGGAGTAATGGGCTGGAAGGTTTGGGATAGCGCACCGACCGTTGCTTGTGTCATCATTGCTGGAGTTTCGCTCCTGCGACTTGTTCAGCCCCATCTGATTCCCACGGACAAGATGCTGAACCATCTCAACGATATCTATGAGTACTATGCGAAGTACTATGACAACATTGAACGGCTTTGGTTCGACTTCGATGCTAATCGGATAACTGAGGAACAAGCGATGGTGAGGTTCTATGACCTCAAGGCCAATGAGTCTGATACGAACAAAGCCATTGGTGAGGCTGTCAGATACACCAGTGGCATACTGACCAAGAAAGCTGAACAGCACTCCAACGATTTCTTTACCCGAAACTTCAACACTGCACCGCTATGAGCAAGAAAGACCCACCTCCAGCTCCGAAGCCCCAGCCAAAGCCTACCCCTCCTCCTGCGAAACCAGGCCAGGAGCGGTTACAGGAGAACAACATGCCGAAGTACACCAACCCACCACCTCCGCCGCCAAAGAAGAAATGAGCCAAAAAACGCGCACTGTGACTCTTTGCGTACCGAACACATCCATCATTCCGTCAGTAGTTTGTGCACGTTCTGCTGACAGAATACCCGTCACCTCGAAAGGCCAATTGTAGTTGGACCACATGACCTTCATCAACGCCGATAAGCCCCACCTCTGGAAGGACGACGTCGAACGCTCGATCGACTTCTACAACGATTGGTTCATCGAGTTCGCACCGGAAACCTTCAGGAAGCAGCGCGAGAAGACTTCGGGGCAAGTCGTCAACGCGCTTGAGATTTCGGACTACCTCAGAAAACTGACACCGGATGTCCTCATTGCGCACCCGGGCATTCTGCCGGTGATGAGGATGGCGACCGCGCCCCCTTTGGCCCGCGACAGACTCGTCGGATTAGCCCATGCGAGTAAGTCGCTCATCCAAGCCATGGAGGGCAATGAAGAGAAAGCACCTCGCATACCCCCACGAATGGCCAGGCCACGACTGGCCGATGAACTCGGGCGCATCTGCGATCTACTCATGGAGCTTGCCGACCGTGACTTGTTCACTTGGTTGGAACAGGACAGCGAACCAATGAAGGCATCAATAGAACGTGCATCCGTCGTTGTAGCAGACCGCCTATGCGGAGCAGCTTCCGACCCGATCATCCGGAATGCACAGGAGCGCCGACAACTTGACTCGCTGAAGAAGTGGTTAATCAAACGGAAGTACCGGTTCATCCCTGTTGATCAAGTCGTGAGCTTCAATTCGATGGCACCTGGGACCTTCACGTTCAGGCTCAACATCCCGGTGGGCGAAGGCGATGGGGCAGTTAACATCCCGGTCGATTGCGCGATCCAGCCGAAATGGGCGAACGAAGGGGATATGCCCTTGCTCATGGAAGCAAAGTCGGCCGGAGACTTTACCAACACCAACAAACGCCGCAAGGAAGAGGCGCAGAAGATCAGGCAGCTACGGGAGCGGTACGGCAAGGATGTCCGGTTCCTTCTTCTGCTATGCGGCTACTTCGGTCCGGACTACCTGGGGTATGAAGCATCTGAGGGAATCGACTGGATCTGGGAACATCGGCCGGCAGATCTGGAGATCGCATTGGTTGATCCAACTGCAGGACCAACATCCGTTGTCGCAGAACCCGCAGTGGCTTATGCGCCGAACGCGGTCGAGCGCCTGCGCTTACGCCAACAATCCGAGATTGACGAAAGTCGCTCAGCACTGGAACGTAACCAGATGGGGCAGTTCGCGACACCTCTGCCCTTGGCAATGGAAGTCGTCGAGCGCGCACTTAGCCACCTCACGAATGACGGAACCATCCGCATGCTGGAACCTTCATGCGGTACCGGTGCATTCTTCTCTGCGCTTCGTTCGGTGGCCCCGACCGACAAACAGTTCGATTGCACGGGCGTTGAGATCGATGAACTCTTCGCCAACGCTGCGAAAGAGCTGTGGGCTGGTACAGGCATCAAGATCGAGCAAGCGGACTTCATCCAGTGGTCGGCACGTGCAGAGAACAAAGGGCAGTTCGACTTGCTATGCGCGAACCCACCCTATGTGCGTCATCACCACATGAGTAGTGAGGCTAAGCGGTTGCTACAGAACAGGGTCGCAACCGAATTGCAACTCCAGTCCAGCGGCCTTACTGGCCTGTACGTCTACTTCATACTGCTCTCGCATTTCCTCTTGGCGGACGGGGCTGTGGCTTCGTGGCTGATCCCATCGGAGTTCCTGGTCGTGAACTACGGACGTGTTCTGCGTGACTACCTGACCAGGAAAGTCCAACTCATCGAGGTCTTCCAGTTCAATCCCGAAGGAACGCAGTTCGGTGATGCGTTAGTCTCATCGTGTATCGTCACTTACCGCAAAGCCACTCCGCGTACGGACCAACAAGTCCTGCTCGGATTCGGAACGAGCATGCGCCAAGCATCAAGTGAGCGCACGTCAACAATAGGTAAACTGGCCTCATCACCCCGCTGGCACATGCTAGATAGCGAAGAAGCCCAACCTGTGGATGAAGCCCGGATCAGCGTGGGCGACCTCTTTAAGGTCCGGCGCGGAATCGCAACAGGAGCCAATGACTTCTTCATCCTCACAGGCGAACAGGTACGCGAACGCGATTTGCCCAGCGCATTGTTGCGACCTGTGTTCACAAGTCCGCGTCAACTGGAGAGCGAGATCATTGACGCCGATAGCAGTGGAACTCCGCTGGTGAAGGAGCCCTTATTCCTATTGGACAGCAACCTGTCCTTGGCCGAAATCGAAACACGCTATCCAACAGCCCATCGGTATTTGGAAGAAGGTCGCGAAGCAGGTGTCGCGGATGGCTACTTGTGCAAGTCACGGGACATCTGGTACCAACAAGAGAAACGAGAGCCTGCGCCTTTCCTACTGTCCTACATGGGCCGCGCAACATCGAAACGCTCGTCCCCGTTCCGGTTCTTCCTGAACCGAAGCCAGGCCATCGCCACCAACGGCTTCCTCTGCCTCTATCCTAAACCTGCACTTGCAAGGCTCCTTCAAGGGGATCCCCAACGGCATAAGGAGTTGCTGGAATTGCTCAATTCCATCAGCGCTGAAACGTTGAAGCGGAATGGCCGGTCTTATGGCGGCGGATTGCAGAAGGTGGAGCCGAATGAACTGCTTGGCCTTCCACTCCCATCGCAACCTCCATGGTTGACCATGGAAGAGCAATTGGTCCTCTTATGAGACCCACACATCACCGTCACATGTCATATAAGGACAGGCTCATGCCAGATAGCGAGTCTTTCATGCCAGATAATGGCAAGTACTCGGCACAGATTGACAAATCATGAAATCTGATCCTGCATTTCGCGTGAGCGACCGAAGCGGCACCCACAGGCCGGTAATCCGGCCGAGGCGTACAGCGGATAGCACGACGCGAGGCGCATGTGGCCGGGGGACACGCACACAATTCGACAAGCTCAGTGCGACAAACACAACGAACAAGCAACCTTCAGTCCTGCATCGGACATAAGACAACACCCATGAACGCATACATCATCGCCGGTTTCCGCAGCGCAGTAGGCAAAGCCCCGCGCGGCAAATTCCGTTTCACCCGCCCGGACGACGTGGCGGCGCAGTTAGTAAAACACTTGATGGCCAGCGTGCCCAACTTGGACAAGGAACAGGTGGACGATGTGGTCGTGGGCAATGCCACGCCCGAGGCCGAGCAGGGCCTGAACATCGGCCGCATGATCAGCCTGATGGGCTTAGACACCGAGAAGGTGCCCGGCATGACGGTAAACCGCTACTGCAGCAGCGGCAGCGAAAGTATCGCCATTGCCGCAGCCAAGGTCCACAGCGGCATCGCCGACTGCATTGTGGCGGGCGGGGTTGAATTCATGAGCCCCATCCCCTTCGGCGGCTGGCGCATCGTGCCCAATGCCAAGGTAGCCAAGGAGCATCCCACCTGGTACTGGAGCATGGGCCTCACCGCCGAAGCCGTGGCACGCGAATACAAGGTGAGCCGCGAGGACCAGGACGCCTTCGCGCTGCGCAGCCAGGAACGTGCCCTGGCCGCCATTGCTGCGGGCAAATTCAAGGATGAGATCGTGCCCTACACCGTGGAACATGTGACCATGGGGCCGGACGGCAAGCGCAAGGTGGAAAGCTATGTGATGGACACCGACGAGGGCCCGCGCGCCAGCACCCTGGAGGGCTTGGCGAAACTGCGGCCGGTGTTCGACCCCAAGGGCACCGTTACTGCCGGCAACAGCAGCCAAACCAGTGACGGCGCCGCCTTCGTACTAGTGGTGAGCGAACGCATGCTGAAACAACTGAACGTTGAGCCCATTGCACGCTTGGTATCCTACCATGTGGCGGCCGTGCCGCCGCGCATCATGGGCATTGGCCCGGCCTATGCAGTGCCGAAGGTACTGGAGCGCGCCGGCCTGAAGCTGAAAGACATCGGCGTGATCGAGCTGAACGAGGCTTTTGCCAGCCAGAGTGTAGCGGTGATCCGCGAGCTGGGACTGGACCCGGAACTCGTGAACCCCAACGGCGGTGCCATCGCCATCGGCCATCCGTTGGGATGCACCGGCACCAAGCTCAGCGTGCAGCTCTTCACCGAGATGCGCCGCAGAAAGGCCAAGTACGGCATTGTAACCATGTGCGTGGGCAACGGGCAGGGGGCGGCGAGCGTGTTTGAGCTGTTGAACTAGGATCAGATGATCAGACGATCAGAAAATGGAATGCCCAGCACGTGCAGCCGGAGGGGTTTGCGGGTGCGATCATCGTCTGATCTTCTGATCATCCAATTGTCTGATCGGCAATTGGGGCGGCGAGTGTTTTTGAGTTGTTGAATTGATCAAGCTGCTCACGATGGTCTATCCACACAACGGCATGATCAAAGCTGCCATGCGCGGCAAGTCTGACCTTGTGCAAAAGGATGGGCTCAACTACTTGATCCCAGAATGGAAGCGCTTCGTGACCGACTATTCAGGTAAGGAAGACCTTATGGATGAGTGGTTGAATTCTCTTGATGGTCGCATGATCATCGACCAAATCCTGGCACTCCTGCCAACGAGTGAGAGAAAATGGGTCGAGGAGCAGTTGTCTCCCATCGATAATCTCTTTCGATCGATGTCTTTCGAAACGAATGAATGCGTGTGGGGTGCTTCCAATGAGAAGTCCAATGGATACAACCGTGCTTCTCACTGGTACTACTACCGTATTAATGAACAACTGCTACAGAGTGAGCCAGGAAAGTACTCGCGCAAGACTGCCCAATGAATTCTGCATCTCGCCTTGCATGTTGTCCCAAGCGCGTTGACGAAGAAGCCGCCACCCGCTAGGCCCAATCCTGCGCTAAAGCTTCGGCTTGCGAAGCATGAGCGCCCTCCGTACCCGCACCAAGCCTTGCCGAAGGGCCTGCTTCATGCTGTTCTACGCAGCATCCGCGCAAAGCGCTGATCCGCAGGCTCAATCATGATGCCACTGAGGCCGGGCCTATCTTTGACGAAGAACACTGACCCATGGCAGCCATCACCATCAAAGAAGGGATGAGCAAGCGGCAGATCGCTGCTGCGCTGAAGAAGCTGAAGACCGGCCGCAAGCGCAAACGCGCCCTGCCGGATATCAGGCAGTTCGCCGGCACCATCACGCTGAAGGAAGACCCCATGGTCATCCAAAAGAAGTTGCGTGATGAGTGGAGGTAGGTACGTGGTGGACACAAACATCGCCTTGTACTTGCTGGGAGGCAATGAGACCGTGATCCAACTATTGAGCGACAAGGGCCTGCATCTTTCGGTGATAACGCGCATGGAACTGCTAAGCTTCCCGGGCATGGTACGCTCCGAGTTGCCGCGCATACATGCCTTCCTCGATGCCTGGCCTGTGGAAGACCTCCACTCGCGGATCGAAGAAGAAGCCATTCGCCTGCGGAGCGCTTATCGGTTGAAGTTGCCCGATAGCATCATCGCAGCCACGGCTTCGCATGTAGGCATCCCATTGGTCACCGCTGATAAGGCGATGCTCCGGCTCGGCGATGAGATCGAGGTGTTGCGCTTCGAGCCGAAGGGTTGATGCCTTGGCGTATGTTGCCCATAGCGCGTTGGCGAAGAAGCCGTCACCCGCAGAATCCGATCCTACGCAAAAGCATCGGCTTGCCATGCATGAGCGCCCTCCTTACCCGCACTGAGCCTGGTCGAAGGGCCTGCTTCATGCTCTTCGAGCAGCACGCAGACTTGCTTGCCGGCAAGCAGGTCCGCAACTGCCGGAATGTGCTGAAAGGCAGACTGGCCATGGAAGGCAGCCTGCCGGTTACACTTTGCAACCGACTGATGCGCGTCATTCGGCAGTTCAGCTTGATGTTGGGCGCGTTTACGCTCTTGTCCGCTTGCCGACCGGCACCACCAACCAAGGAAACTACGCTCCGCGAGATCCACACCATCAACTACGACCTGATCATCCCGGCCAAGCAGAACGCCTTGCTGATCCTCTTCCCCTGCTTCGGCTGCGACGCGGCGGATACGCGGGAGGAATCGGCCATTCCGGAAGCGGCCGCGGCGAACGGCATCGCCGTGCTGATGATGAACTACAATCGGCACCTCCTGATGAGCGGGGCCGAGCAGGAGCAGGTCATCAGCACGATCGCGGGCGCGGTGAAGGAACACGGGGTGGATGCATCGAACACCTTCATCGGCGGTTTCTCCTCCGGTGGCAACGTGGGCGTGCTGATCGCCAAGGCACTGCTGAAGTCGACCGATGCGCCAGTGCAAGTCAAAGGTGTCTTTGCGGTGGACTCACCGCTTGACCTGTCGCACTTGTACCAAGCCTCGAAACATCGCATGGAGCGTCCGCCCTTCCCCGATCAAAAGGGCGAAGCGCGCATG
This sequence comes from Flavobacteriales bacterium, assembly GCA_023957375.1. Classification (GTDB taxonomy): domain Bacteria; phylum Bacteroidota; class Bacteroidia; order Flavobacteriales_F; family PHOS-HE28; genus PHOS-HE28. The sequence continues at coordinate 1,349,158 of JAMLHB010000001.1, forward strand.
GTGGTAGCCTTGCTTGACAGCACGCTTGGCGATCCGGCAACGAACGGCCCGGCTTACGAAGCGGCATCCCCGCTGATGGACGCGGAAACGAGCATAGCACCGCTCGTGGACCTTCCCGTGCGCTTCTACACCGAGCCCGACACCACCTGGTGGCGCCTGAATCGCGGCGACAGCTACGAGGACATGAATGCCTTTGCCCTGAAGCGCCTTCATGGCGCACTGCTGGCGGACGGGAACCTGAACGCGGAGTACATCACTACCGAAGGGCGTGGGTTCCAGCACGGCAGGCGGCATCCACACGCGTGGTCGATCGTGGATGAGCAGGAACTGGTGCGGTGGATCAACAAGCTGTCGAAAGAGCACTAACCGAGCGGAAACTTCCGCACAGGCTCGTAGATCGTCCCGGGTTGCAACGGCCGCTTGAGCAGAACGACCTCCCCTACCCGTTCCTCATGCCGTAGTTCGTGCGGGGCGAGCTTTTCCCAGGCCGATTGAAATTTATTGGGCTTCAATCCCGCTGCGATGGTGAGGTGCGGATGGTCGGTTTCACGAACTGCGGTGCGCAGCGCATCATGGCCCTCCAATGCTGCGATGATGGGCGCGCGGACAGAGGCGATGGCCTCCTTCTCCACCGGATCGATGTAGATTGTGCGCTTGTCCGGGAAGTGCGTGATGCCGTTGTAATGCAGCATGAAGCCCGGTTGGTTGACGGCACCGCCCGCAATGGCATCCATGATGGCGGATCCGGACGTTTCGGGAAGATCGAGAAAGCAGAGGGTGATGTGCGGTGGCGTATTGCGCCCGCTGAACGAACCGATGCTCGCGTGAAGGACAGCACGCAGGGCGATGACCTTATCTGAAAGCTCCGCGTTTGGGAGGAGAGCGATGAGGAAGCGGTGAAGCATGGGCTTGCACAAAGGTGGCCCGATGCCGCGTGAGGGATGGCAGCGGCGGCCTGCAGCGGCGATGGGCGAGCAACGCACGGAGCGAGGAGGCGACGAAGGAGCCCCCGCAGACCGATGCGATGCCGCACAGCGCAAGGCAGCCACAGCGGACAGCCCGGCCCCGGCGCGCGCGGCACCGTGCGCGGCGGCCGGGGACACGCCCCACAGCACGCCACAGCGCTGACCAAACGGGTACTCAATAGGCACGTACACCCGCTGGATGGCACCTGTCCGCAAGGGACATCGCATTAGGTTTGCCCGTTCCCGCCCATGCCCGATCTGCGCGTCCTTCCATTGCTGTTTCCCATGGCGCTCCTGTGCTTGGGCGGTTGCAACACTGGCACACCCCAAGTACCGGCGCCGGTCTTCGGTGCGGACAGCACGTCCTTCCGCGATGAGCTGGCCGCAGCCCGCACCCTGATGAGCCAAGGGGACATCGCGGCGGCCGAGCCGATCGTGCGCACCATTCTCGCCGGGGCCACTGCACCCGCCATGGTGCGCCAGCGGGCCATGGCCATGGGCTACCTGGGCAACATCATGCAACGGCACAACCAGCTGGACAGCGCCGCGAACTGCCACCTTGCGGTGATCGCCATGGCGCAGGAGCACGGGCAGCCGGAGACCGAGGCCACCGCGCGCATCAACCTGGGCGTGGCCTTGGAAATGAAAGGCGACCACGCCGGCGCCCTGGAGCAGCAGTTGGAGGCTTTCCACCTGAAGGAACACTTGGCCGACAGCGCCGGCATGGCGCGCGGCCTGAACAACATCGGGATGCTGCATGCCCGTACCGGCGATACGTTGGAGGCCCGGGATTTCTTCCTGCGGTCGGTGGCCCTCAATGAACGGGTGGCCCGGGCAGGAGGGCAAACTGGCGACAGCGCCAGCTGGCACCGCAGCCTGATGAATTTGGCCGTGGTGGAAATGGACCTGGGCCGCTTCGACACGGCGCTGGTGTTGTTGCAGCAGTCCGCTGAAGTTTGCCCGCCGCGGATGTTCAACAGCAATAAGTCGGCATTGCTCACCAACATGGCGCTGGCACACGAGGGGTCGGGCCACTTGGACACCGCTCGAGCACTGTACGAAGAAGCCCTTGAACTGGCCCGCCAACTTGATGACCGGTGGTCCTTGGGGGAACTGCGGCATTTCCTGGCCGACCTGTTGGTGCGCACCGGGAACCCGGCGCAAGCATTGGCCCACTTGGATACCGCCTTAACGATCACCCGCGAGCTGGGCGACCGCTTGTCGGAGCGCAACATCCTGCTGTCCCAAGCCCAGGCCTATGCGGCCACGGGCCGCCACAAGGAGGCCTACGCCGCGCAACTGGGCTACACGGCATTGGCCGATTCCTTGATGAATGCCGGTAAGGACGCCGTGATGCGCGAGCTGCATGTGAAGTACGACGTAGAGCGGAAGGAGAACGAGAACCAGCGCTTGCGTGCCATGGCCGAACTGGCCCAAGCACGCGGGCAGAATTTGCGCTGGATGCTGGCGGCCGCGCTGTTGCTGGCGGCAGGCACCGGGCTGGTGGCCTGGCTACTGGCCCAACGCTCGCGTGAGCGCGCCCAACGCCGCGAGGCCAACCTGGAGCAGCAGGCCCTGCGCGCACAGATGGACCCGCATTTCCTGTTCAACGCGCTCAACACCATACCCGGCCTGTACGCCAACGCCGATGCCCGCACCGCCACGGCATACGTGGGCCACCTCTCCAATTTGTTGCGGCTGATCCTGGAAAGTTCCCGGCAACTGATGGTGCCGTTGCGCCAGGAATTGCAACTGATCGAGCACTACCTGCACGTAAGCGCCTCGCGCCATCCGGGCATGTTCCATCACGAGATCACCGTGGGCGGCGATATCGATACGGACTCGGTGGCCATACCGCCCATGTTGCTGCAACCGTTGGTGGAGAACGCCATTTTGCACGGCCTGGTGCCCCGGCGCTCGGACGGCCTGTTGCGGATCACGATCAACCGCGACGGCGGCTTGCTGATCTGCCGCATCCGCGACAACGGGGTGGGGCGTGCGGCCAGCGCCCTGAACGGCGGGCGCTCGCTCACACCATCGCGCGGACTGCAGATCACCATCGAACGCCTGCGGCAGTTCAACCGCGGGGCCGGTATGCCGCACGGGCTGGAACTGGCCGACCTGCACAACGCCGAAGGCCGCCCCACCGGCACCGAGGCCATCGTACGCACCATCTTCCGCCACACATGGACCTGAAGCTGCGCCTGCTCATCGTGGATGATGAAGCTCCCGCCAGGGCCGCCTTGCGCGAGGCCTTGGCAAACTGCGGCGTGCCGCACGAGATCGTAGGCCAGGCCGATGGCCGCGAAGCAGCCGTAAGGCTCATGGACCGGATGCGGCCCGATGTGCTCCTGCTGGATATCCGACTGGGCGACGGAACCGGATTCGAAGTGCTGGACCAGGCCGCGTGGAAGAAGGCCCGCGTGATCTTCATTACTGCCTACGACCAGTATGCCATCCGTGCGTTCCGTTGTGCCGCCGTGGACTACTTGCTGAAACCCGTGGACCCCGCTCTTCTCGCCCAAGCCTTGGAGCGCGCCTTGCCGGATTCCGATCCCGCACAAATGGAGACCTTATTGCGCAACCTGGCCACGCCCGGCGAAGAACGCGTGGTGGTGCCCTGCGCGGAAGGGATCCATGTGCTGGACCCGCGCAACCTCTTGCGCTGCGAGGCCGACAGCAACTATACACACTTGTTCACGCACCATGGAGAACGCATTGTAACGGCACGCACCCTGAAGGATTTCGAGGACCTGCTGGCCCCGCACCGGTTTGAGCGCGTACACATGAGCCATTTGGTGAACCTGCTGCACGTGCGGAAATTCCTGAACCGGGATGGGGGCACCCTGGTGCTCACCGATGGGTCCACCGTGCCGGTATCGCAACGTAAGCGCCAAGTGGTGATCGATGCGTTAGCGAAACTATGAGACCACGGCAATGCCCCGTGCGGGCACATAATCGACTACGCAAGGCGACTGCTCAATGCTTCCCGGCGACTGCCCATGACCGACCATTCCCGAACAAATCCTTCTCCAACTTGCGCCCCCACTCAATTTCCATGAAACACAAAATACCAACCCTCATCTTCCTTGCGGCATCGCTCCACCTCTCGGTACAGGCCCAGCAGATGAACCCCGCCACCAATGAATTCCTGGTGAACCAGCAGATCAGCGGCACACAGACCTATCCCCAAGTAGCGAGCGATGAAGATGGCGGTTACGTGATCGCTTGGACCACCACGGGCAACACCATCATGGCCCGCCGATACGGTGCCGACCATCAGCCCGTGACGGACGAAATACAAGTGACCACCGCCGCCAGCAAGGCATTCGTGTACTACTGGAAAGAGGGCAGCTACCTCATCGCGTGGACCGGCAACCCCTCCGGCATGAAGGTGCTGCAAGCCGACAACGCCTTGAGCACGACCTATGCGTTGGGAAGCAGTGATGAGATGGACCTCGACGTGCGCGGCGACATTGTGCTGGCGGCCTACCCCTCAAGCGGGCACGTCTACTTGCGCAAATGGGACCTGCTTTCGCAAGCATGGGCGGGAGCTGCCGTACAGGCCAGCGAGGCGCCATCCAACGACTACAAATTGCCCCAGGTGCGCTGGACCAGCACCGGTGGGATCGTTGCCGTGTACAGCAACGGCTCCGGTACCCGGCGCATTTATCGAAAGACCTTCAATGCCAACCTGCTGGCACAAACCCCCGAGGAGATCCTGCAAACCACCAGCGGCACGGTGAACGTGGTCAAGGCATCGATCAACGTCCATGACCAGCTTTTGATCTTTGCCAAGTTCGGGGTGAACGGCACCGATGTCTTCCAAGGGCAGGTACTTGACGCCGATGGCACGGTGCTCGCGGCCAGCGTGGGCAACATGTCCGCGCCGTATGCCTACTACTACTCCGACTGCGAGCTCTTCGACAACGGCGCCGTAGTGCTCACCAACAATTACATGACCTCATTGAACGACCCGGAGAACTATAACGTGCGTGTCAACTACGGCATCTCCTTCGGCTCCCCGAACACGGGCTGGCAGGTGGCCAGCAACACCGTAAGCGGCGAGCAACGCTATCCCGCTGTCGCCAAGCTCCCCAACGGCGGCTTCGTGATGGTGTGGAACGGAAATGGCTTCCAGGGGGATGCGGACGGGGTGTACGCACGCGCCTTTGATGCAGCCGGATTCCCGGGGCTGACCACGGCCACGCCGCTGCCAATGGTAGTGGACGAGACCGGCACCACGCAGAGCCTCAGCCTTCGGTTGGGCATAGCACCCACGGGCAACGTGGTGGTGGACCTCACGGTAAGCGACCCCACGGAAGCATCCATCAGCGCGGCCCAGCTCACCTTCTCCAGCACCAACTGGAACCAAACACAAACAGTAACCATCACCGGCGTGGACAATGCCGAGGATGATGGCGACATCACCCTGCATGTGCTCGCCACCATGAACACCTCTACGGAAGACCCCATCTACGCCGCCCTTCCCCCACAGCAGTTCGCCGTGGTGAACCGCGATGATGACGCCACCCTCACCATGCCCGGGGACCTGAGCTTCTGCCGCGTGGACGGAATTGCCGCAGTGGTGATCTCGGCGACCAACAACGGCGACCCGCTGGGCGCTCCCACGGTGGCGAGCAGCAACCCATCCATTGTCCCCGATGCTGCCATTACCGTGACCGAGGCCAGCACCGGCATCTTCCACATCAGCATCTTCGAATTGCCCGACAATGCGCCGGGCACAACCACGCTCACCTTCAGCGTAAGCGATGGCACCTTCAACTACAGCGGCAACTTCGAGGTGGCTACACTGGGCGTGGCGCCCCAGATCACCTGGGCGGACATGGAATTGGTGTGCACGGCGGCAGCCACCTATCAATGGTACTTGGACGAAGCCGCCATCACAGGCGCCAACGGCCAAACATGGACCCCGGTGGCCAACGGCAATTACACAGTGGAAACCACCGATAGCGACGGCTGCACGGACCTCAGTGAGATCTTTTATTTCGGAAGTACAGGACTAGGCAGCCCGGTGCCGATGCGTGACCTGCACGTGTTTCCCGTACCCGCAAGAGGGATCATGACGGTGCAGGGCGCCGAACCAGGTGATGACCTGTTCCTGCACGACCTGAGCGGAAGGCAGATAGCCCACACCCGCGTAGTTGCGCACGAGGCCACATTCGACCTCTCACCGTTCGCCCAGGGTTGTTTCCTCCTTCGGGTCTCCGGAAGCATGGAACACAGCCAGCTTGTGGTGGTGGAATAGTGTGGACCGAACGAGAAGGCAAATTGCAGTAAAGGAGCCGGGACCGGGAACTTTCCTGTCCCGGCTCTTGGCATTTCATACATCAACTGGAATGGGGCAACCCGCCCGCCAAGTGAAGGGAAACAAGAGGGTTGTTGGACAGGATAAAGGTGAGGTTATCCGTATCCGTCGGGGCCTTGCGTGAGGGATGGCAGCGGCGGCCTGCCGAAGGTGCGCCCCTTCCGCCACGTGCAGCGAGGAGGCCCCGAGGAACGAGGGGCCCCCGGAGCGCCGTGGCGGCGGGGCGTACCGAAGCAGCCAGAGCGGACAGCCCGGCCCCGGCGCGGGTTGGGCGGCGGGCGGAAAGGCGGGGACACGCCCCCATGGCAATCCACTTGCTTGCATATTTTGTTATGCACGCATACCTTTATCCGAACAAAGCACCTTCCTCAGCCGTAGCTTGTGCGACTTGCACAAACGACGCGAAAACACGACGCGCACTTATTCATCATGGCAACAGCAACCACAAAAAAAGCTCTGCAAGGCGGGGAATTCCTGATCCGCGAGAGCCAACCGCAGGACATTTTCATTCCGGAGGAATTCAACGAGGAGCAGAAAATGATCGCGCAGACCTGCGTGGAATTCCTGCAACAGGAGGTGTGGCCCATCCTGGACCGCATCGACGCGCAGGAAGAGGGCTTGATGCCCAAGCTGATGGACAAAGCGGGCGAGCTTGGCCTGTTGGGCATCTCGGTCCCGGAAGAATACGGCGGCTTCGGCAAGGATTTCGTGACGGGCATGCTGGTGACCGAGAAAACCGGCGGGGGGCACAGCTTCAGCGTGGCCATGGCGGCGCACACCGGCATCGGTACCCTGCCCACGCTGTATTACGGCAATGATGCGCAACGGGCGAAGTACATCCCCAAATTGGCCAGCGGCGAGTGGAAGGCCAGCTACTGCCTGACCGAGCCGGGCAGCGGCAGCGATGCCAACAGCGGCAAAACCAAGGCTGTTCCAAGCCCGGACGGCAAGCACTACCTGCTCACCGGCCAGAAAATGTGGATCACCAATGCGGGCTTCGCGGACCTGTTCACGGTATTCGCCAAGATTATCGACCCGAAGACCGGTGAGGCGGACAAGAACCTGAGCGCCTTCATCGTGGAGAAAGGCTTCGGCGGGATCACGCTGAACCCCGAGGAGCACAAGATGGGCATCAAAGGCAGCAGCACGCGGCAGGTGTTCTTCAACGACTGCAAGGTGCCTGAGGAAAACCTGCTGAGCGAGCGCGGCAATGGCTTCAAGATCGCGGTGAACATCCTGAACATCGGCCGCATCAAGCTGGCCGGGGCCACGCTGGGCGGGGCGAAAGAGACCATTGACCGCGCGGTGCAGTACGCCAATGAACGCCAGCAGTTCGGGCGGCCCATCAGCAGCTTCGGGGCCATCCGCCAGAAGCTCGCCGACATGGCCGTGTACGCCTACGTGACGGAAAGCGCCTTGTACCGGTGCAGCAACGACATGGAATTGGCGATCAACGAGCTTAAGGCCGGTGGCGCGGACCACGCACAGGCGCTGCTGAAGGGCGTGGAGCAGTTCGCGGCCGAAGCGGCGATCCTGAAGGTGGCCGGCAGCGAATGCTTGGACTACATCGTGGACGAGGGCGTGCAGATCTACGGCGGCATGGGCTACAGCGCGGAAAGCCCCGTGGAGCGCGCCTACCGCGACAGCCGGATCAACCGGATCTTCGAGGGCACCAACGAGATCAACCGCATGCTGACGGTGGACATGCTGCTGAAGCGCGCGATGAAGGGCCAGCTGGACCTGATGGGCCCGGCCCAGGCCGTGGCCGCGGAATTGATGGGCATCCCGGACATGCCCGAGCCGGACGATTCCTTGCTCGGCGATGAAAAGCGCATGGTGGCCAACTTCAAGAAGGCCGTGCTGATGGTGGCCGGTGGCGCGGCGCAGAAGCTGGGGCTGGAACTGGCCAAGCACCAGGAGACCCTGATGCACATTGCGGATATGGTGATCGACACGTACCTGGCGGAGAGCGTGCTGCTGCGGACATTGAAGCTCGCTTCGCTGAGAGGGAGCGATGAGGTGAAGGAGCGCGTTGCCATGTGCCAGCTCTACATCCATGATGCGGCGGACCGAATCCACAAGTACGCGAAAGAAGCCGTGAACAACTTTGCCGGCGGCGACGAGCAGACGGCGATGCTGATGGGCGCGAAGCGCTTCATCAAGGGCACCAACCTGAACACCGCCGAACTGCGGAAGCTGGTGGCGAAGAAGATGATCGCGGAGGGGAAGTACTGCTACTGATCTTCAGGGTTCCTGGCCGGTCTGCGTGAACCCATCAACTAAAGTGGAGTAATGGACAAAACGAATGGTCTTTTTGAGACGTTGAGTCCAAGTGGACAAAACGAATGGTCGGTTTTTCAACAGCTGTGACAGGGTTGTGAGGCATTCCCCAACTTCGCATGTCGGGCCAAACGGAAGCAGGCTCTGCTGGAGAGCAACCTGCCAGGGATAGCCCGATGACCGAGAAATGATCGGAAGGGAGCGGGAACCTTATGGTTGCCCGTTCCCATTTCGAGGTCCACATGCCTTAAAAAACTCATCGATGAACTTGCGTTTCCGGGTCGCAGACAGGCCATTGTGGTTGCGCAGTTTGTTCTTCAGGCCGGCGAACATGCCATCGATAGCGTTGGTGGTGTTCGGGATGCCCGACCCAGGGTGGTCGTACCAAGTGAATAGCCATGGCAGGTTCCGTCGTAGGCTCAGGTAAGCGCTGCGCAGCCTGCGGTGGGTGTAGCGTGACCGCCCGGTGGCGGCCTCCACGCTGCGTTCAGCGAGGAACGTTGCCCAGCGTTCGTGCCATTGTTCAAGCCCGCCTACGAAGCTCTCCTTGTCGGTCTTGGTGAGGAGTTGGACCAGGGTCCTCAACTCCTGGGCGGCCAGTAGCTTGGGCTTCCTGGTCAAGTAGCGGGTGATGATCGCCACCTGATGGAACTGGCACATCTGAGCGGGCATTCCGGAGCACAACTGCAGCAGTCCTCTTCGACCATCGCAGACGACTGCCTTTATAGCGATGCCCAAGTCGCGCAAGTGAGCCAAGCCCTCAGCGTACAGCTGATTGGTCTCGTACTTCACGTAGCGCCAATGGAGCACCTGGCTGCTGAGGGCATCACGGAACACCATTACCCCAAAGCTCCGGCCGAAGTAGGTCGTGTCCATGAGGATCACTGCATCACTGGGCTGCGGCAGCTCCTGCTCGGCACCCTCGTACCGGTCAAGCTTGCGCTGAATGGTCCGGACCGAACAGCCATGCTTGGCCGCGAGCTGTTCGTAGGTCTGCTTCCCTGACTGATACTCCCACCACAACTCCTTCGCGCTTACCCGGTATCCACCCCTGAACTGCTTGCCGCAGCTATGGCATCTAAAGCGCTGAACCTTCCTTACAACCCCGTATTTCTGGGTGTGGCGCGAACCGCAGTGGGGGCAGTTTTTTTGTTCATGACCTTTGAATCGCCCCTAACCTATGCTAGGCTAAGCTTTCCGAAGGATGGACCATTCGTTTTGTCCATTAACCCACTAAAGTTTGTTTAGTTGGTTTTGATTGGTTGCTTACCCCGCCATGGTGGTGCACATGCACGGTCAATCGCAACCACGCAAACCGGCCTTGATCCGGCACAACGAGGAAACCAGCAAGCCGATCCACGCGCCGTACAACCCGTTCCTGGCGGCGTGGATCAAGTGGCGGTATGGGGGCGGAACCCACGATCGCCGGCTGTCAACGCAACGATGCACTGCCTTTGGGCACGCTTCCCTGGATCACAGGCAGCGTTTTCGCCGTAATTACCGTCATTCCCCGGATACACATGCTGTTCTCACCTCGTACGCGTAACTTCATCCCACCATGGAACACCGGAACACCCTCGCATACGGCTTACTGCTCCTTTCCTGGAATGCCTGTCCAGTACTGATCCAGGCCCAGCAATGGGTGCCTGTCAGCGGCAATGCAGGGGGCATGACCTCGTGCCAGACACTCTCGGCAGACACTTGTCAGGCGGCTGCCTTTGGAGGCAGGTTGTACGTCACGCACAACGGCGGTGCTTCATTCGACAGCGTGCAGACCATCTTCATCACGGAATGGTTCAACGACATCCATTTCCCCACGGCCCAAGTAGGCTATGCCTGCGGAGGGAGCCATTACGGCTATCACACGAGCATCATCGCTAAAACGGAAGATGGCGGTACGACCTGGTTCCCGCTCACGTACGACACACTGCCCTGGTACACGCTGAACAGCATACGCTTTTTCAATGCGGATGTGGGCCTCGTCAGCGGGAACGTGGGCACGTTCTACCGCACGGAGGACGGGGGCAACACCTTCATCCCGGTGAACTTACCCCTACTAGGATACAATATGGTGACGGACATCTATTTCGACGGCGATGTGGCATACATCTGCACGCGTGCCACGAAGTACGAAGCCGGTGCTCACCAGGACGACGACGACTACCACATCCTCAAGTCCACCGACATGGGCGCAAACTGGACCGTGATGTATTCGGATACCGTGCTGAACAGAACACTCACCACCGACCGGGGCATCAACGGCATTCGCTTCCTCGGTGATGTGGGCATGGCCTGTGGGTATAATGGCCTGCTCCTGCTTACTGCGGACGGGGGAACCACGTGGACCGAAAGCACCATTGCGGGGGATTCCACCACCCTTTGGACCCTGGAAATGGCCACCGACCAGATCGCCTACATCACTACCGGCTTTGCCTACGCCGGAGGATATCGCAATACTCTCCGTACCAATGATGGCGGCCAGACCTGGACCACGCTGCCTGAAAAGTTCATCAGCATGTCCATCAAGGATGGCGTTGGCTACGCCATTGACGATACCTACCATCTGTTCAAAAATGCGCAGGTGCTGAACGGGATCACGGAGGAGGACATCCCGGTGATCTCTGTTTTTCCCAACCCGTCCAACGGCAAGGTGCATGTGCGGCTTCCCCATGTGTTGGCATCAGGCATCCTCACACTCTTCGCCCCCAACGGACGCGCATGCCTGGAAGTCCCTTTCCGACATGCGGATCAGTTGTCCTTCGATCCGGGCGATCTGGCTGCCGGGACCTACGTGATCGAGGTGCGTGGTAAAAACGCAGATCCCGTTTACCGCAACCGGGTTGTCCTGCAATGAACCGGTGCCGGGTATCCTTGACGCCAAGCACCTCCCGGCACATGCGCTACATCTTGGCGGCATTGCTCTGCTGGGCACAACCCCCCCACGCCCAAACCTGGACGCAGCTCCCCGATTTTCCCGGCACCGCCCGCGATGATGCGGCCTCCTTCACCATCAACGGCAAAATCTATGTGGGCACCGGCATGGAGGTGGGCTGGGGCCTCACCAACGATTGGTGGTGCTTTGATGCGGCTACGGATACCTGGAGCACAATCACTGCCATGCCCGCCACGCCTCGGCAGTACTGCTCCGCATTCACCGTGAACGACACCGGGTACGTGTTCGGCGGCGTGGACGGCAATGGCGCATTGAATGAGCTTTGGGCCTATTCCCCGGCAAGCAACCAATGGGTGCAGAAGAGCCCCATGCCCGCCGAGGCCCGCTACGCCTGCGCCGCCGTGGAAGGCTGGAATTACGGCATTGTGGCCACCGGCATGCTGCAAAGTGGAGCGCCCACCAAGGAAGCCTGGAAATATTGGCCGGCAACGGACAGTTGGGAAGCGATGAACCCGGTGCCTGGCCCTTCACGGCACCGCGCCGTGGCCTTTCTGGACGGTGGCGGCATGCTCATCACCGGCGGTGCCGATTCCACCGGCACCGCATTGAGCGATGCCTGGAGCTACCCCGTATGGTTTGAGACGGGAACGTACTATCCACGTTCTGCACTGCCGGCCGGGCGGATCGATGCCAAGAGCGGCGCCCCGTACGTGATGGTGGTGGCGGGCGGGGCCTCCGATGCGACCACGTTCCATGATGACGTGTGGGACGGAATGTCATCTATTTGGAACGCGCTTCCCCCCTTCCCCGCCGAGCCGCGCCGTGGAGCAGTGGGCGCGGGAATCCCGCACCAATGGAACAACTCGTTTTACTTCGGCCTTGGGCTGGATAGTGGGCTGGTGCGCCACAGCGATTGGTGGAAACTGGATTATGCCACGGGCATTGAGGAGCAGGCGGTACAGCGGATCATCCTCTATCCCAATCCGACTTCGAACACAGTTTCCGTGCGTTGGCCGGAGACGTGGCCAGATGCACAGGTACGACTGTTCGATGCGTTGGGGCGGAAGGTGGTAGACCGGGTGTTGAACCGGGGAACCGCCGTGGACGTTGGTCCCTTGTCCGGTGGTCGGTACATAGTGGAAATACAACATGGTCCGCACCAACTTCGCGGCTACATCACCAAACTGCCCTGATGCAATTCATCGACCCCGTCCTCGATGCCTACTGTGAGGAGCACAGCGGCACAGAGCCTGCATACTTGCAGGAACTTGCTGCGGAAACATGCGAAAAAGTCCACATGCCGCAAATGCTCAGCGGCCACCTGCAAGGGCGCTTCCTATCCATGCTGAGCCACTTGGTGCAGCCGAAGACCGTCGTGGAGATCGACACCTTCACCGGATACAGCGCACTCTGCCTGGCGGAAGGGCTGGCGAAAGGCGGCATGCTGCACACCATCGAAATCGATCCGTAGCCGCCCGAAATGGTACACCGCTACATTGAGAAAGCCGGTATGCAGGACCACGTCACCATGCACCACCGGCCCGCGCTGGAGGTGATTCCCACGCTACCCGCGCCGTTCGACCTGGTGTTCATCGACGCCGATAAACAGAACTACCCGAACTACTTCGATTCCGTGATCGGCCGTATGCGCCCCGGCGGATTGATCATTGCGGACAACGTGCTATGGAGCGGCGATGTGCTGTGGCCTGTCAAGGAACACGACGAACAAACATGCGCATTGGTGGAATATGCCGAGCGCGTACACACCGGCCCACGTGTGGCACCGGTAGTCGTACTCTTGCGGGACTGCCTAATGCTGGCCCGGATAAAATGAACGCCGAACACAACGACCTGGTGCCGGTGCGCTTCTATGATGACCCGTTGGACGCACACATGGCGCGCTGCTTGTTGGAGAATGAGGGCCTCGAAGCCTTCGTGCACGACGAGCACATCATTGGGCTGAACCGCGCCTTCAGCTACGCGCTCGGCCAAGTAAAACTGAAGGTGGCTGTCGAGGACCGTACACAGGCCCTGCGCATCTTGGAGGAGGTGGAGCGGCGCCCCTACTTGAACGAAGCCGATCAGCCGATATGCTGCCCCTCCTGCGGCTCAACCGATCTGGCCAACGGTGTGTTGAGGCCCCGTTCCTTCAGTGGGTTCATCCATTGGGCGCTGGCGCTCCTATTCTCCGTATTCCCCATGTCGATGGACCGCTTTATGCAGTGCAGCCGGTGCGGGCACTTGTTCAAGCGCCCCGAAGAGGGCGGGAACACCACGGGCCGACCGCTTGTTGGCGATCGGCCCGTGGCCTGAAGCAGCACTTTGCCGGCCTACTCCACCACCACCTGTGCGGCCGTGGTACCCTTTCGCGTGGTGGCCCGCACGATGTACATGCCGGCGGGCAAATGGCCCACTTGCAGAATGTAGGCAGGCTTGCCGATGTTGGGCACGAAGATCACTTCATGGCCGCCCATGTCGAACAACTTCAAGTCCTCCATGACCTCCCCGCCGGTGTTCACCACCACTTTGTCCGAGGTGGGCACCGGGTAGGCATACACCCGCACACTGTTTTGTGCTTCCCCAACGCCCACGGTGGCAGGAACGGCAGGGTCCATGCGGTATACCCCGTTGCTGGTTGCAGCGTAGAGGCTGCCCTTGCTGTCCCGGTCCATGTTGAAGATGAGGTGCTGGGAGATCTCACTTTGAACCGGCCGCCAGGTGGCACCCCGGTCATAGCTCTCGTAGAGATTGCCGTTCAGGGTGGCCCCGGCCTCGAAGCACATGAAATACAAATGCCCGCCTCCCATGTTGAAAATCCGTGAGCCGGTGAGCCCGTTGTACGGGAAGTTCACGGAAAGCACGTCCCAATGGGCGCCATTGTCCAAGCTGCGAAGGACGCGCAAGCCATTGCTGGCATAGATGCTGCCATCGGCGTTGGCGCTCGCGTTGGCAAGGTCATCTTGGATATCGCTGATGCGCTCCCATGCACTTGAGGGCCCTTCCCGGCGGAACAGGCCCGGCATGGCCGCCCCGTCCAATGGATCTTCATGGGTTTGGACCAGCATGCGCGCGGTGCCATCGCGGCCGATCAAACGGATGTCCTGTCCTTCGCCCAAGGGGAAAGCCGTCTCCCAAGTGCTCCCTTCGTCATGGCTCGATAGCAGCGCAGTGCGGTTATCATGCACGGCACAAGCCAACAACCCTCCATCGGCCATGACCTCGAAATTGAGGATGCCGACGTTGGCGTCGATCAATGCCGGTGCTTCGGGCACTATGCGGAACAAGTCGCTTGGCCCCTCCTGGACGGTGCCCCAATTCACATACTGCACACCATCGCGGAACAGGGTCTTCCACGTGGCGCCATGGTCGGCAAATTGGACCGCCGACCATGTTTCACCCTTGTCCGTGGAGCGCATCAATGAACCTTGGTCGGCTTCCGCATGGAAGTAGACCACGTCATCGATCACCTGGAGGCCGCCGCTTGTGGGGGATTGCCCCGCGAGGCCTACTTGCTGCCATTGCGCCAAGGCCGAAACGGACATCAGCAAGGCAGGAACCAACACGTACTTATGCATCATCAGGTTCTGTATTTCGTGGGCCTTGCTACGCATCACCGCACGAAAGGTTCCTCCCGGCCCGCCGATCCCGGATCCCTTTCCAGGCGGGCATTTGCTTCCCGGCCTGGGCGTCTCCATATATTGGCCTCCATGCTTCCGGTCGATCTGCGCTCCGATACCGTGACCCTGCCTACGCCTGCCATGCGCGCTGCCATGGCCGCTGCCCCGGTTGGTGATGATGTCTTCGGCGAGGACCCTTCGGTCAATGCCTTGGAAGAGCGATTGGCCGCCATGTTCGGGCACGCGGCCGGATTGTTCTGCGCCAGCGGCACCATGGCCAACCAGATCGCCATCCGCGCACACACCAAGCCGGGTGACGAGGTGATCTGCGATGAAGGGGCCCACATCTACCGCTTTGAAGGAGGTGGGACCATGGCCAACAGCGGATGCAGTGTGAAGTTGCTGCATGGCGACCGGGGCCGGTTCAAAGCCGAACAGGTGGCGGAGGCCGTGAACGATCCGGGGAACCCGCACTTTCCCGTGAGCCGGTTGGTGGTGGTGGAGAACACGGCCAACCGGGGCGGTGGAAGCATTTGGAACCTGGAGGAAGTCCGGCGGATCCGCGCCATGTGCACTGATCATCGCCTCGCCATACACTTGGACGGTGCCCGCATTTTCAATGCCATGGCGGTTGATGGCCGCACCCCTGCACAGTGGGGTGCGCCGTTTGATTCCCTCTCGGTGTGCCTAAGCAAAGGATTAGGCGCACCCGTGGGCTCGGTGCTGCTGGGCGGCAAATCCTTTATTGCTGAAGCCAGGCGTGTACGCAAGCGCTTGGGGGGAGGCATGCGCCAGGCTGGCATGCTGGCCGCAGCGGGTCTTTATGCATTGGACCATCATGTGGCCGGGCTGTCGGCGGACCACCAACGCGCCCTCCATCTGTCGCTGGCGTTGAAGGCATTGCCTTTCACGGAAGAAGTGCTGCCCGTGGAGACCAACATCGTCGTGACCAGGTTGGCGGCCGGCCACCCTGTGAAGGAATTCATGGCCCAACTGCGCCGTTCCGGCATCCTTGTTGCGGAATTCGGGCCGAACCTGGTGCGCATGGTCACCCACTTGGGCATTGATGACGATGCCGTGCACCGCACGGTGCAGGCACTGGAACAGATCGGCAACGAAAAATGAAGAAGCTGCTTTTTCTCTTGCTCGCAGTACCGGCCGCGGCCGGATGCAAAGCACCGGCCTTCGTGCAGGCAGGCGAAGCCGACGGCGTGTCGGTGGCATGGCGATGGAACCACAGGCCGGGCAAGCCGAGCGAATTGCTGCTGAAGATCGTAAACACCAGCTCCGCAGCACGGCAACTGGATGTAGCGCTTGACCTTTCCTTCCAAGGCTTCACCGTTGAACAGTTCACGGCCGACACGTGCATTGCCGCAGGTCGCACCTACAACGGCAAGCTCAATGGCATCTATTTCATTCCCCATGAACTTACCGCCGAGCAGGCCGCCAGTCCGGATTGCCGCGTGACGCTTGGCAAGTTCAACGTGCAGGAAAAGGCATCCTGCCCCTGATCACCTTCGAGGTACCCCATGTCCAACAAAGCGCAACCCGTCCGTAGCTGGCTGATCATCGGGATCTCGGCCCTGATGGCGGCTGTCTTGGTGATGCTGGCAACCATCCTCTCGCGTTCAGACGAGCGCGAGGAACAATTGGGGATCTTGATGTTGGACAAATCGCTGAGCGGGCAGGTCCAACGGGCGAAGTTGGTGATGGATACTTACGCATGGGCCCTGATGGAGGAAGTACCGCGCATTCAGGCCGGCGGCATCTCCGAGGACAGCATCGCCCTGCGCCACTGGACCCTGCTCATGGGGAACCGCCCGGCCATCCGTGCCGTGGCCTTGGCCGATGACCATGGCAATGAGTGGACCTTGGAACGGGCGGGCACCGCGTGGAACTACCAAGTGACCGTGCGCCAAGGCGATACGGCATACTCGCTCTTGTCACACTGGAACAACCACGGCCACCGCTTGGCACCGCCCACGCACGTGGAGCTGCCGCAAGATCCCCGAGAGCTGGCGTGGTTCAGCCCGGCGATCGGAAGCGGGCGCGTAAGCCCCGTATGGTCGGAGGAATCAACTGCGGGCGGGCAAACCAACCTGTTCGCCTCTTCCTCGGTCCGGGACGGCACCAACGGCAATGAGATCCGGGTCCTGAGCTTCACATTGGACCCTAAGCTGATGCCCTTGAATGAATCGGATTGGTCCAAGGGAATGGCCACGCAAGTGTTCAACGCGAGCTGGCAACCCATAGGCAGATCGGATACCACCCGGATCGCTGCACACTGGCGGGAGCAGGTACCCGCCATAGGGGCCGCCAACAGTTCCACCGCCTCCCGTTTGCACATCGGTGGGCATCGCTGGTTGTATGCCCATCAGCCCCTTTACCTCAATGGCATCACCCTGCACGTGGGCATGCTCATAGGCATTGAGGGCATCGAAACCCTGAGTGTGAAAAAGATGACCGGCCTGTGGTCCATCATGGGCCTGCTGGTGCTGTTGGGCATACTGCTGAGTCTGGTCTTCATCCAAAGCCGAAACGCTGAACGCCAAGCGCAAATGCAAGCACGGCGATCAAACGTGCAGGCCAAACGCCTGGCCCGCACCATTGGCGAGAAGGAGGAACTGGACCGGGAGGTGCACCACCGCGTGAAGAACAACCTGCAACTGGTCAGCAGCCTGTTGAACCTCCAAGCGCAACGCATCACCGATGTGGCCGCCCACCAGGAATTCATGCGCGGCAAACGGCGTATCGATTCCATTGCCCTGGTGCACCACAAATTATACCGGCAATCGGACTTGTCCGCCCTAGACCTTCAAGTCTTCATCGATGACCTGGCCAAGGCCATGGCGGCCATGTACGCTCCCCAAAGCAGCACGGTAAGCCACAGCGTGGATGCGCAAGGCATGCGTTGCAACGCGGACACGGGGATCTTGATGGGCATGTTGTTGTGCGAGCTGCTGGCCAACAGCCACCAGCACGCCTTCCCTTACGCCACGGCCGGCCATATCAGCATCAGTGTTCGGCTGCAGGGCGAAGACTCATACCGCTTGGTGGTGAGGGACAACGGCAAGGGCTTTGACAAGAATTCGGTCCAGGCCCATCATCTGGGCTTGGAGGTGGTAGAAGCGCTGACGGAACAACTGGACGGCACCTGGCAGATCTCCGAGGATGGCGGCACACGGGTGGAGGTGGTTTTCCGTTCCGTGGTACCGCACTGACGGGCGCATCTACGGGATCCATTCCAGCACCACCCGCCGTTCGGCCGGGGTACCGCCCGATCCTTGGCGGGCGCCTGAATAGTTCAGCAATACACGTCCATCGGGCGTGCCACGGGCGATCAGGTAATTGCGCACGGCCTTGGCCCGCTCTTCGCTCAGCAACATGTTCATCCCGGGATTTCCCGATGGGTCCGCCTGCCCGGTCAGCAGAACGCGCCCCTGCCCATCTTGCGCCATGGCCCGGGCCACTTCGTCCAACAACGCCTTTTGTTGCGGGCCCAGCACGGCGGAGCCCACGTTGAAGTGGATATTGAGGTCCTTGCCGGTGAGCACACTGAGGGCCGCTACTGCGTTCCCTTCCACGCGCGGCCTTTGGCGGTTCTTTTCAAGTTCATCCACCTGCAGGCCGATGTCGTCCAAACGGCCTTCCAGGTCATCCATGCGGTCCCGCAGCGCCCACAGCTCCTTCCGCTGGTCCACTTCATCCAGCCGGTGGTTGATGAGGTCCAGTTCGGCCTTCAACCAACGGTCCCGTTTGCGCAACTTGACCCCTGGTGCCGGCTTGGCAAGGGTCTCCGCCTTTTGCGCAATCACCGAAAGCATGGCGTCGGTAAGGTCCACGTCGGCGGTGTTCAGCACACTGTCCGCCCGCAGGTCGAGTGCGCAGAGATAGTTGTCTTCATCGAACACCGTGGCGCAAACCGTGGGCACCTGCACTTCTGTTTGGCCGGTGCCTGTCGCCTCTTGGCCGCCGATGAGCCATCCCTGCACCGGCGCCAAATCATTGCGCAGGTCGCGTTCGAGCTCATTGCGCTGAGCGTTGACATAATAGTAGATGGCCATGTACTTCTCCTGGTCCTCGCCGCCATCCACCCCGAAGCTGGCACGGCTCCAATCGATGCTGCAGATGCGGGCCAGCTGCTGGCGCGTGGCCGTTGAAAGCTGCACGGCGGGCCCGCCGAAGTGCGCAATGGCCGCGGCGATCATCCGGTCCATGCCTGTGGCAATGGCGGCCACGGGCTTATCCGTCTGCACGCCGTCGCGGGTGAAGTGGATGTGCTGGTCCAAGTATTGATCGATCCCCGCCACCAATAGATCGGACAGGTCGACGGTTGCCCGCGGGACCCCGTGGGCCACATACCTGAACGTACCTCTTCCCCCATTGATGCCGGTCCAAACAGCATCCAGGACCGTTGGGCCCACGCCTGCTTCATGCCCGTATCCGGCAATGGCAATGGAATCCGTCGTTCCATGGGCCACCAATACCGCGTTGGTTTGTGCGGCCAGCCACCCAAAGCAGGCCAGGAAGCACAGCAGGAGGACCCCTCGGGGAAACAGGAACAAGGGCATTGGCGGCACGAACTTAGAGAACTGCGGAACGCGGCGCCAGTACTTTTCAACGGCAGGCCCGTGCGCGGTTCAACGCAACAGCACTTCGGGCACTACACGGCCATCGGCAGCGTTGGGAAGCGCCATGCCCAGAATGGCGCAAACCGTGGGGGCCAGATCGGTGATCCAGGTGCGTTGCAACACTTCGCCGGGTGCGATGCCTTTGCCGAAAAAGATCACCGGCACGTGGGTGTCGTAGTTCCAGGCGGTGGCATGGTCGGCGCCCTTGCCGTCCCATTGCGGATGGCTGCGGAAGAACCCTGGGTGCAAGGCGAAGAGCACATCGCCGCACCGGGGCGGCATCAGCCCGTTGGCCATGAAACGCGCAAGGCCGTGGCCTGCGGGTTCGTTGAGCAATTGGTCGGCACTGGCGGCATAGGCCACCCCGGGCAGTCGGTTCAACACGTTGGCCACGGCATCACCCGTTCCGGGTGGGGCGTTGCGGCGCAGGTACACCTGATCGTTCTTGATGGTGTCCACGAGATCGCCCAACCCCGCCTCCGACAGGGCATTGCGCAACTGCGCCATGGGCGTGTACCCCGCACTTCCCTTCCTATCGTGCAAATAGGCGGGCACATCGCCACCACCATGGTCGGCAGTAAGAAAGAGGGTATACCGGCCCGCGCCCACCCGTTGGTCCAAATGGTTGAGGATGCGTGCGAGCTCGCGGTCCAGGCGGATGTAGGCATCCTCCACTTCCAACGCGCGCGGTCCCATGGCATGCTGCAATTCATCCAGGCTGCTGAAGCTCACGGCCAGCAGGTCCGGCACATCATCCATCCCCAGCGAGTCCCCGTCAATAGCCGCAATGGCCAAGTCCGCCGTAAGGGTGCTGCCCCAAGGAGTTCCCTTGATGGCATCCTGGTCCTTGCCTTGGCCACCTAAGCGGGAAAGGTCCAACGGGAGCACGGCTGGCAGGCCTTCGGCCCAATCCTCCTCGTAGGGGTTCCGGTCCGGCAAGGGGGAATGGTAGCGTTCACGGGGCAGCAGCAGGTCCCACGTTCCGGTCAGGTATTTGGCGGGGAGCTGCCTGGCGTTGAACTGCTCCAGCCATTGGGGCAGCGCATCGGCATACCAGGAACTGGTAACGAACTTGCCTTCATCGCCGCCGACGAACCAATAGGCTTCATCGCCCATGCGCCCCATGGGCATGATGGCCGAACGGTCCTTGAGCGCCACGCCCACCGTGCGCGCCCGGCCATCGGTGCGCAATTCGAGCTCATCGGCCAGTGTGGAGGCCAGCAGGTTCACCGGGGAGCGCAGGGCCTTGCGGCTGTTGGTCCCCACGGCGGATACGGCCGTGTCCAAGGCGATGTAATACGTGCGCCGTGCGGCCCGGTCGTACGGATGGTTGGCCACGATGCCGTGCCGCGAAGGAGTGGTGCCCGTGTAGATGGATGCATGGCCCGGTGCGGTTTGGGTGGGCGCGTAGTTGAAGTGCGCATCGCGCTGGAAGGAGCCTTCGCGCACCAAGCGCCGAAAGCCGTCCTCGCCGAAGTTGTCCCAGTAGCGGTAGAGGAAATCCACGCGCATCTGGTCCACCACGATGCCCACGACCAGCTTGGGCGGGGCTGCCCACCCCGGTTCCTGTGCCTGGGCAGTTGAACACAGTGCGGCAAGAAAAGCAATGGCGGTCTTTTTCATGCGGAGCGGGCAACGAACCAAAAAATGGAAAAGCAGGCCAGCACGTTCACCGCAATGTTCGCCATGGCCATACCGGGCGAGCCTTCCCTGAACAGCAGGAAATTCTCATAGCTGAAGGTACTGAACGTGCTGAAGCCGCCGCAGATCCCCACCGCCACAAATGCGGATAGCGCGGGCCGGTGCTGGAAGTGGGCCTGCATCCGCAACAGCATCCACGCGAGGATGGCCGTGCTAAGCAGGTTCGACAGCAACGTGGCCCAGGGGAAGGCACCGCGCAGGTCCATGGCAAGCAGGAGCCGGGTGATGCCGTAGCGCATCAGGCTGCCAATGCCCCCCCCAATGAAAATTGCCGCCCAAATGTTCATCGCTCCCCAATGCGTTGGTGAATGCTTCTGAAAAGCACGTAGGCCAACCCGCCCACCAGCGACCCGTAAAGCGCGCCCACGATCACATCCCCGGGATAATGGGCCCCGAGATACACCCGGCTGTACGCAATGGCCGCCGCCCACAGAAGCAGCAAGGGAACGGCCCACCACGGGCGGTGGCGCAGGATGCCGCCCATGTATGCCGCCAGGGCGAAGTGGTTGGCGGCATGGGAGGAGATGAACCCGTACTTGCCTCCGCAATGGTTGTTCACCAGGTGTACAAGCCCCTGCAGATCGGGTGCGTGGCACGGGCGCAGGCGCTGCACCGTGTTCTTGAACAGCACCACGGAGCCCGTATCGCTGCAAAGGATCATCAGCGCCACCACGGGCAGGGTCCACCACAGGCCGCGCCAGCCCCAGCGCACCTTGATCAGCACCAGGAAAAGTGCGTAAAGCGGGATCCAAAGTTGCGGGCGGCTGATGTATTCCATCCACATGTCAGCCGCAGGGGAGTGGGCGCCGTTCACCGCCAGGAAGGCCGTACGGTCGGCGGCCAGTATGGCATCGGCCCAGGTCATCCGAAGGCGCTGGGCGGTGGTTCCGCGTCCACGGGCGCCTGGATCCTTGCCCAGATCTTGTCCTTGAGCTCTTCCAACCCTTTGCCGGCCACGGCGCTGATCATCACGTGGGGCACGTCATCGGCAAGTTCCTGGCGCAACGCGGCGGCCAGTTCCTCATCGAGCAGGTCGCACTTTGATATGGCCAAGATCCGTTCCTTGTCCAGCAGCTCGGGGGAGTATTGCCCCAATTCGTTCAGCAGCACCTGGTACTCGGCCTTCACGTCGGGGCTGTCGGCCGACACCATGAACAGCAGCACGCTGTTGCGCTCGATGTGGCGCAGGAACCGCAGGCCGATGCCCTTGCCCTCGTGCGCCCCTTCAATGATGCCGGGGATGTCCGCCATGACGAAGCTCCGCCCATCGCGGTATTGCACAATGCCCAAGTTGGGCACCAAGGTGGTGAAGGGGTAGTCGGCGATCTTGGGCTTGGCCGCACTGAGCACCGAGAGCAGCGTGCTCTTGCCCGCATTGGGGTGGCCCACCAACCCCACATCGGCCAATAATTTCAGTTCCAGGACGAGCCATTTCTCCAGGCCGGGCTCCCCGGGTTGTGCAAACCGCGGGGTTTGGAAGGTGGAGCTGTGGAAGTGCTGGTTGCCCAAGCCTCCGCGCCCACCCTGCAGCAGGACCACTTCCTGTCCGGCGGCAGTGATCTCGGCCAGCACCTCCCCGGTTTCCGCGTCCTTGGCCACGGTGCCCAACGGCACTTCGATGATGCGGTCCTCCCCGGCCTTTCCACTGCACTGGTTCCGGCTTCCACCTTCACCGTCCTGGGCGATCACATGCTTGGTATAGCGCAAATGAAGCAATGTCCACAGGTTCGGGTTGGCCCGCATGATCACATGCCCGCCGCGGCCGCCGTCACCACCGTCAGGCCCTCCCTTGGGCATGAACTTTTCGCGCCGCAGGTGGCGGCTGCCCGCGCCGCCTTTTCCCGAACGGCACTCGATCCGGATCTGGTCGATGAAGTTGGCCGAGGACATGCGGGTGCTGGTGGCTGTCGTTGTCCGTCAGGCGTCGATCGCCGCAGCGAGCCGCCCGGTGATCTCCGCGATGGTGCCCATTCCCTTGATGGGCCGCAATTTGCCTTGTGCCGCGTAGTAATCCTTGAGCGGTGCGGTCTTGGCCTCGTACTCTTTGATGCGCCTGCGCACCACCTGCTCGCTCTGGTCGTCCGGTCGTCCGCTGGTGGTGCCGCGGCCCAGCAGGCGCTTCACCAGTTCCTCCTCCTCCACTTCCAGCGAGAGCATCAGGTTGATGGCACTTCCAAGTTTGCCGAGCATGTTGTCCAGCGCTTCGGCCTGGGCCTTGGTGCGCGGGAACCCGTCGAAGATGAACCCTTTCGCGTCGGTATCGGTGGTGAGGCGGTTGCGGATCATGCCCACCACTACTTCGTCCGGCACCAGCTCACCGGCGCTCATCAGTTCCTGGGCCTGTTTGCCCAGCGGGGTTTCCGCCTGGATCTCCGCCCGCAGCAGATCGCCCGTACTGAGGTGCGCCAGGCCGTAGCGTTCGATCAAAAACTTGCTCTGCGTACCCTTGCCTGCCCCCGGAGGGCCGAACAGTACGATGTTCATCTTGCTCATGTTGCTGCGCCCTTGCCGGCGCGTTGTTTGGTTCAACGTTCCACGATCTTGTACAGGCCCGGCAGGTTGCGGCCCAGCCCGTTGTGGTCCAGCCCCGAGCCCACTACGAACACGTTGGGGATCTCCATCGCCACGAAGTCGATCGCGATGTCCTTCTTGTACACTTCCGGTTTCAGCAGCAGGCTGGCGATCGCAATGCTGGCCGGGCCTTTCTCCTTCAACGACTCCACCACATGCTCAATGGTGTTGCCGGTATCCACGATATCCTCCAGCACCACCACGTGGCGGCCGGCGATGCGCTCGTTGAGCCCGATCAGCTGGCTGACCGTGCCAGTGCTGACCGTACCATGGTAACTGGCCACCTTCACAAAGGAGATCTCGCAGGCAATGGGCAACCGCTTCATCAGCTCGGATGCAAAAAAGAAGCTGCCGTTGAGCACCCCCAGGAAGAGAGGCACACTGTCGGCATAGCGCCGGGCCACCTTTGCCGCCACGGCATCAATGGCGGCATCCAGCTTTTCGGGGCCGATATAGGGCTCGAACTGTTTGTCGTTCAAGGTCACCATGTGCATGCTTCGAGGGGTCGAAGGTAGCGATCGGTGCATGCAAACACTGGTGGTGGCATTCAACGGATACCGGATCACCACCCCGAATTTGATCGTTCATTTGCAGCAACCTACTTTCGGACCGATGTTCAGAACTCTGTTGACCTGGTTACTGATCCCGGTTGCCGGCACCGCCTTCGCCGGTGGTGAGCACTTGCCCACCAGTGCCCGCTTCGCCGGCATGGGCCATGCGGGCATCACGCTGGTGGACCTGTGGAGCACCAGCGGCAACCAAGCCGGACTGGCCGGGTTGGAACAGGCCGTGGGCGGGGCCTTCTTCCAGCAGCACTGGCTGGCCCCGGACTTGGCCATGCAGGGCTTGGCCTTCGCACTGCCCACGAAGCAGGGCACCTTTGCGCTGAGTGCCAGCTCCTTCGGCAACAGCCTGTACGCACAGCGCAGCTTCGGCCTGGCCTACGCGATGAAGCTCAACGAAGGGCTGCGGGCCAGCGTGCAATTGGACTACCTGAACATCCGATTGGGCAACGACTATGGCAGCACGGGAGCCGTAACCGCCGAACTGGGCGTGCAGGCGCGGCTGACTGATCACCTTTGGATGGGAGCCCACCTGTACAACCCCAACCGGGCCAAATTGGGGGGCCCCTACGCGGAGCATGTACCCACCGTGCTGGCCGTGGGCCTCAGCTACCAATTCAATGAACAGGTCATCCTCGCCGGCGAGGTTTCCAAGGACATCGATCGGCCCGAACAATACCATGCAGGGGTGGAATACCGCCCGATCAAGGCGCTCTTCCTCCGCACCGGCATCAGCAGCGGGCCTGCCAAAGCCCACTTCGGCGCCGGCCTGCGCATGGGCCAATTGGACCTGGACCTGGCAGCGGTGGTACGCTCGCAGTTGGGCCTCACCCCCATGGTGAACCTCAACTACCGCTTCAAATGAGCCGTTGGGGCGTGTGCATGCTAGCATGGGCCGCCCTGGCCATGGGCGTTCAGGCGCAGGAACGCGAGCTCACGCCCGAGCTGCGCGACATGATCGAGCAGCGCATCGCCAACGTGGCCGAACAATTGGGGGATGATAGCGACGCGGACCTCTCCGAACTGGCCGACCAACTGACCGACCGTCTGTACAACCCGATCAACCTGAACCGCACCAACGCACAGGAATTAGGTTCCTTGTACCTGCTCTCCGACATCGAGATCAATGCCATCCTGCAGCACGTCCAGCGGTTCGGGAAATTCATCAGCATCTACGAGCTGCAAACCGTGGACGGCCTGGATGCCGCCACCTTGGAGCTGTTGAGGCCCTTTGTGACCGTCAGCGGGGAAGGCGGCTCGAACACCCCCCTGAAGATCATGCTCACCAAGGGCAAGCACGAAGTCCTGTTCCGCACGCAGATCAACATCGAGCAGCGGCGGGGATTCTTGGGCCGTGACCCCTTCAACAGCCCGTACCGCTATGCCAACGGCAGTCCCCTGCCCGACGTGGGCGACCCCTTCGTCATGGATTCCCTGCGGCGCAACAACAAGGTGTACTTGGGCAGCCCTTGGAAGGTGTATGCACGCTACCGCTACCAGTACAGGCGCGACCTCGATTTTGGGATCACAGCGGAAAAGGACGAAGGTGAAGAGTTCTTCAAGGGAACACAGAAGAAGGGTTTCGACTTCTACTCCGCCCACCTCTTCCTGCGCAACGTGGGCCCGTTCAAGGCGGTGGCCCTGGGGGACTACCAGGCACAATTCGGCCAAGGCCTCACGTTCTCCAGCGGGCTGTCGTTCGCGCGCAAATCCGCTTACAGCATCAACATCGAACGCAATGCACAGGGGCTGATGCCCTATGCCAGCGTGAATGAAAACCAGTTCCTGCGCGGTGCCGCCGCCACCATGGGCCTGGGCAAGCGGTTCGAGGGAACGGCCTTCATCAGCCGCAAGAAGCACGATGCCAATCTGCGGAGCGAAGCCGACACTTCCTTTTCCGGCAGTGATGCCGACCTGGTCACCTTCAGTTCCTTCCAGGAGGACGGGTACCACCGCACCTATTCCGAGCTGGACAAGAAAAACGCACTGGAGGAATTCGTGTACGGCGGCCATCTGCGCTACCGCGGAACACGCTTGCAGGTTGGCGCTACCGCCGCCCGGGTCGATTTCGGGCATGCGCTGGCCAAATCCAGCACCGTGCCCTATAACCAATTCGAATTCCAGGGCCAGAGCAACACCACCTACGGCATGGATTGGAAGCTGCCCTACCGGAACTTGATCTGGTTCGGGGAAGTGGCCCGCAGCGCCGACGGTGGATCGGCCGGGGTGACCGGATTGCTTGCCGCCCTGGACAAGCGCCTTTCAATGGCGCTGCTGTACCGCAACCTGCAACGCAACTTCCACGGCCTGTACAGCGGTGCCTTCACCGAGGGTTCCAACCCATGGAATGAGCACGGCCTGTACACCGGCATCGAGATCAAGCCCAACCGGAAATGGGTCTTCAACGCCTACTTCGACCAGTTCACCTTCCCGTGGTTGCGCTACCAGACCAACGCCCCCAGCACGGGTTCCGAAGTACTGGGCCAGCTCACTTGGACCCCCTCGCGCGGAGTGCAGCTCTACGTGAAGGCAAGGCACCAGGCCAAACCCCGCAACACCAGCGAAGCCCTGCCTGGTGTGCCGCCCTTGGTGGGCACCCGGCAGGACAACTTGCGCTTCAATGCCAGCTACCGCGTAAGCCGGGGCATCACCTTGCGAAGCCGCGTGGAGCATGTGTGGTTCCAACGTGGAAATACCCCTGTGCAGAATGGCTTCATCCTGTACCAGGATGTGATCCACCGGCCCATGATGGGCCGCCTGCAGTTCACCGGAAGGGTGATGCTCTTCACCACGGACAGCTACGATGCCCGCCTCTATGCCTTCGAGTCCGACGTGCCCGGCGTGTTCGGCCTACCGCCCATATACGGGCGCGGCATGCGCTGGTATGCCATGGTGCGCTGGTCCGTGGCGCGGAAGGTGGACCTATGGGCGCGCTACGGCTCCACCCTCTACACCGACCGCGAGGTGATCAATTCGGGCTTGCAGGAAATTGCAGGAAGCCGGAAGAGCGACCTGAAGTTGGAGCTTCGGCTCAAATTCTGACCCCCTATTGCGCAGCGTGATGTTGTTCCGGTCCGCCGGTGCCACCACGCTGTGTGCATCACGTGCACCAGCGTGGCTCCGTGCCGTTCCCCTTGCGCGGACCCTTGGGCCGTGTTGAACCGCAAACGGCCGGGAAGCGATCGGACAAGTTGGGGAAATTGGACCACGCCACGCGACAGATCGGGGAAGGAACGGCTGCTTCCATCGGCTGGTGGTCCGGCTTGCACGGCCTGGTCACCCACGGCAAAACCCCGGCCGCCACCGCGAGGGTTGGCAGCCCGGAAGGCCGAACATCTTTCCGGTAAGGTGATTGCAGTGCGGCCTGCGGGCTGCTGGCTGAAGATGCATGAAAGCAGGTGATGATGAAGATGAATGCTTGAAGTTGACGGGGCACGGAAAGGCACGGTTGAAATATCCGATTTGGAACGTGAGTTGTTGAAGCACTTTGCCGCAAAGCCACGTCGAATACCGAAGCGCCCCACGTGTTCTCCAACATCCACGGTGATCATCCGCCGGGATTTGCTTCCATTCTACTACGCCATCTTCGACCACCACTTGGGCAGCTTCACGGAATTGCGGTACCGCACCTCAAAAGCCGGCCCGTTATTGAGCGTGCGGATCCCCCCGGAAACACAGCCCATCGCACGGCTGCTGTGATGGGCGATCCCTGCACCACCTATCACCACCCCTATCTTTAGCGGGCAACATGCGCCATGTCCAACATTGATCTGATCATCGAGGAACGGCCCCGCACCGTGGGCAATTTCTTAGTGGGACGGCTGCTGCCGTTCCGTTCCAAAAGAGCCGTGGGCCCCTTTGTTTTCATCGACCACATGGGGCCGGTGGCCGTAAGCCACATGCAGCCGGTAGACATCGGGCCGCACCCGCACATCGGCCTCAGCACCCTCACGTACTTGTTCGAGGGCAGCATCATGCACCGGGACAGCTTGGGGACCGCCATGGAGATCACGCCGGGCGCGGTAAACTGGATGACCGCTGGCAGCGGTATCGTGCACAGCGAGCGCACACCCGATTGGTTGCGCAGCCCAGGTAAGCAACCCGGGAGCGCCCAAACGCATACCATGCACGGTCTGCAGATCTGGGTGGCCTTGCCCAAGGAACTGGAGGAAATGGCCCCTTCCTTCCACCATGTGGGTGCCGATGAGCTGCCCCGGTGGAAAACAGGCGGGGCCGAATACAAGCTGATCGCAGGTGCGCACTTCGGCCATCGCTCGCCCGTGCCGGTGCACAGTAAGTTGTACCTGCTTGAGATCAAATGTGCGGAGGACCACCAAGTACTGCTCG
This sequence comes from Flavobacteriales bacterium, assembly GCA_023957375.1. Classification (GTDB taxonomy): domain Bacteria; phylum Bacteroidota; class Bacteroidia; order Flavobacteriales_F; family PHOS-HE28; genus PHOS-HE28. Next base: position 1,378,055 of record JAMLHB010000001.1, read on the forward strand.
GCGACGGACTCTTCGGCGAGGTGGGCTTGTACATCCTGGCCGGCCAGGTGGAGACGGAAGGGGAAGCATTCGGCCCGAGGCAGATCCTGGTGGCCAAAGACCCCGCCCATTGCGGCTTCCTGATGAAAGGCGGCACCACCGTTTATCTCTTCGGCGGGGAACCCTTCCCCGAGGAACGGTTCATCTATTGGAACTTCGTGTCCACGGACCAAGCCAAGATCGAAGCAGCCAAGGTGCGGTGGCGCAACCAGGAATTCATGCTGCCGCCGGACGAACACGGCCCGGTGCCCCTGCCCGGTGAACAATTCCGATGATGGCCTGTTGCGCCATTGAACGCGGACTGTGATCCGCGTTTCGCCCCACATCCGATCCATCACCACGTTGAAATGACCTATTCCGTGAATGCACACATCGGCCGCGACCATTTCCGCACGGAGATCCGCACGGCCACCCAGCTGATCATCGCCGACGAACCGCACAGCAACGGCGGCCAAGACCTCGGCTTCAGCCCCCATGAACTGCTGGCCGCCGCTTTGGCCGGTTGCACCAATGCCACCCTGCGCATGTACGCGGACCGCAAGCAGTGGCCCGTGGAAGCCATTGACACGCAGGTGGAGATCGAACACGGCGAGAGCTTCGATGTCACCCACATCCACCGCACCATCCGCCTCACGGGCCCGCTCACCGGCGAGCAACGTGAACGCATGCTGCAGATCGCCAACCGCTGCCCCATCCACCGTACGCTCAGCGGCGACCTGGCCATTGAATCGAAGTTGGCGTAGCACGGGCGACGCCCCGTGCGCGCCCCGGGGAATTTCCGCCACGCCCATATCCCCACCTGCATGCACCGGTATGCTGCATGCATGTTCCATGTAACGGGCCATCGATCGTGAACCGGTCGTGGGCCATTGCCCACCGGAACCGGGTTGTCGAAAATCATGCGGGCATCCGAATGTTGCCGGCAGGAAATGCGTGCTTCCGTGTTTTCTTTGCACTGTCATGGGAACGACGATCATCAACGCGGACAAGCCGCGCTATTCAGCCGAGGAACTTCAGGAGTTTGAGGCGCTGATCCACGCCAAGATGGCCCAAGCGGAGGAAACTCTTCAATTGGCCAAGGAATCTCTGTTGCGCCTTGCAGGCAACAGCACGGACGATACCTACTTGGGGCAAGGCGACCTGGAAGATGCATCCGCCATCATGGAGCGCGAGGACCTCACACGGTCCATTACGCGGCAGGAGAAATTCATCAGTCAGCTCAAAGCTGCCTTGGGCCGCATTCGCACCGGCGAGTATGGTATCTGCCGGGCAACGGGCAAGCTGATCCCCAAAGAACGGTTACGCTTAGTCCCCCATGCCACCCTTACGGTGGAGGCTAAGAACCAGCGGCCCGAGCAGGTGTCGGAGCAAGTCCATCCGGCACACGACCTTCCTGCGGAAGAAGACTTGCTGTAGGCCACCACCAACGCGCAGTAGCCTCAAGCCTCGCTGTGGGGCTCCGTATCTTCCCTGCGCGCCTTGCGCTCGGCAGCTTCGCTCATGCCGCCTTTGTGGCGCTGTCCGGGGGTCTTCATTCCCACGGTATCCTGCGCCCTGCGAAACCGCCTGTGCTTGTGTTCGGGCAGGTGTTCGGGCAGGATGATGACTTTGTCGTTTTCGTGCCCTTCCGCCTCCGGCCCGGGTTTGTCATCGGGAACCTGCTCCTTCCCTGGTTTCTTCTTTTCATCCTTGGCATTCATGGCTTGAAGGTGTTGGTGCAAATACCCACCGAATAGCGTGCCGCAACCGGACGCACGTTTGCCGGAACCCCGTGAAGCGTTGCTTGAACCAATAGACGACCCATGCGTCCATCCCTCCACCTTCCCCCGGGTGCACCAACCGAAGGGAGGGAAAGGCGGTTGGGCCAGCAACGGAAATGGCCTAACCTTGTACCATGAACATGATCCGGTTGTGCCTGCTGTGCCTGTTGCTTCAACCGGCGGCACTTTTCGCATGGGGGCGCACGGGCCACCGCGTGGTGGGCAGCATCGCCCAGCAACATCTTTCCCGAAAAGCCCAGAAGGCCGTGCAACGCATCCTGGGCAACCAGAGCATGGCCTTGGCCGCCACGTGGATGGACGACATCAAGAGCGACCACAGCTACGACTACTTGCGCGACTGGCATTGGGTGACCATTCCGGACGGCAGCACATATGCCGCTGCGGAGAAGAACCCGCATGGCGATGCCGTGGAGGCCATCGGCCGCATGGTGGCCGCGCTAAAGAGCGATACCATTAGCGTGGAGCGGCAAGCGTTCTGCCTGAAGGTGCTCATCCACTTGGTGGGCGACCTGCATCAGCCGCTGCACGTGGGCAAGGGTGACGATAAAGGAGGCAACGACTTTCAGGTGCGCTGGTTCGGCAACGGATCCAACCTTCACCGCGTGTGGGATAGCGGGATGGTGGATGAGAGCCAACTGAGCTATACGGAACTGGCGCGCAGCCTGGACCATGCCACACGGGAGCAAATGCAGTTGTGGTCACAAGGCAGCGCCGCCGACTGGGCGGAGGAGAATGTGGGGCTACGCACGTCCATTTACCCCGAAGAGCCTGGTGCCAAACTGGGCTATGACTACCAGTACAAGCATTGGCCTTTGGTGCAGCAACAACTCCTCAAGGGCGGTATCCGCTTGGCCGGTATCCTCAACAGCATTTTCCGCTGAGGTGGATCCCGCTTATCTTTCCGATCCAAAAAACAACCGGAAAACCATGAAATGGATGATCAGCTTGGCACTTGCTGCCACGATGGGGGCCAGTGCATTTGCCCAAGGGGGTACCAAGGGTGGCGGAATCAATATTCCTGAAGCCGCTGAGCGCCTGACCACGCGCATGACCCAGGAACTGGGCTTGAGCCCTCAGCAAGCGGAACAAGTGCAGGCGCTCAACGTGAAATTCCTGGAACAAACCATGGTACAGCGCGACCAAGGGGCCGAGGGGCATCGCGGTGTGGACAAGGTGGCCATTTTGGAAGCCCGCGATCAGGAGCTGAAGGCCGTACTCACGGCGGATCAATTCCAAAAAATGAAAGAGATGCAAGGTACCCGGGCGCGAACCACACCGGACGGGCAACCGATCAAGGAGGCAACACCGGTAAAGTGACCCAACCCGGCCCAAGGCCAAGGAGGCCGTCCCAATGGGGCGGCCTCTTGCTTTTCAGGACAACTGCCGCCTACGCCATGCGCAGGTTTCGGCCATTGCCATTGCAAACCTTGCGGACGGCGGCTCAGCGCGTCTCACCGGGGCTTGCCCCGTTCGTTTCCCGGCCAAGCACGAAGACGATCGGCAGGGTAAACCGCACGGCCACCGGCTGGCCTTTCATGCGGCCGGGCTCCCAGCGCGGCATCGATCGCACCACGCGCACAGCCTCCGCATCCACCAACTGGCTCACTCCTCGCCGCACAACCACATGGTCCACAAACCCATCCTTGCGTACCACAAACTCCACATACACCTTCCCCTCCACCGCTTCATCGGGATACTTTATTTGGGCAGCCAAGTATGCGTACATCGCATCCTGCCCACCCGGAAATACCGGCTGTTCCTCCACGGACGCCAGGTCGTACACCGTATCGGGGGCCGACTGCAGGCCGCCGTCGAACAACCGTTGCGCAGCATCGGATGAAGCACTTAGCTTGGCCACACTTGATTGCGCTGCCACATGCAGGAAGCAACCGGCCAAAAAAACGAACAAGGTCCATCTGTTCATCACCAACAAATGTATCAAAACCAGGCCGATCTCAAATGGCCGTTCAAGCTTTCAAGGCTGTGCTTCCCCACCTGCGCTTGCACGGATCGGCAGACCGGGCACCTTCATCGCAGCAAAGGATCCATGGCAGGCCCCTTACTTTTGGCCTAACATCAACACAATTGAAATGAGCAACGTGTATTATCCCGATTACCTCCAGTTGGAGCGTTTACTAAGTTCACAGGAATTGGAGAGCGACAAGCTGGGCCAGCACGCGCATGATGAAATGCTCTTCATCATCATCCACCAGGCTTATGAACTTTGGTTCAAGCAATTGCTGTACGAGGTTGGCAGCGTGATCGAGATCTTTGAAGATGGCCAGATCGACGACAATGCCGGTGAACTGAACATCGCCGTGCACCGCATGCGCCGGGTGAACACCATCGTGGACCTTTTGGTGAAGCAGCTCGGCATCCTGGATACCATGACGCCGCTGGACTTCCTGGATTTCCGCGACATGCTGCGCCCCGCCAGCGGATTCCAAAGCATGCAGTTCAAGATCCTGGAGGCACGCCTCGGCCTGCGCATGGAGGACCGCTTCGGGAAGCAGTACTACACCAGTCAACTGCACCCCGAGCACAAGGCCCAGATCGAAGCCCTGGAGAACAAGACCACCCTGGTGGAATTAGTGAACGCCTGGCTGGAGCGCATGCCCTTTTTGGATCCCCGGTATTGGCCCGGCAAGGAACAGTTCTTCGATCGCTTGGGAGCCCTGTACGTGGGCAGCCTGGTGAAGGGTGAGGAGCAGAACGCGGAGCTGTGGAAGGAGATCTTCGTGACCGGGGGCGGCAAGCGCAAGTTCTCCGCCAAGGCGGCCCGCAGCGGGCTGTTCATCATGATGTACCGCGACCAGCCCTTGTTCCAGCAGCCGTTCCGCTTCCTGGATTCATTGGTGGAACTGGACAACGGCATGGCCCGATGGCGGGCACGCCATGTGGACATGGTACACCGCATGATCGGCCTGCGCTTAGGCACCGGCGGCAGCACCGGCAAGGGCTACCTGCGCGGTGCGATGGATCACCACTACGTATTCAAGGAACTCGCCGACCTGGGCAGCTTCCTGTTCGAACGCCGGAAGTTGCCGCCGTTGCCTGCCGAACTGAGGAAGGCCGTGGGATTTGCGGAGTGATGGGCGGTTGTTCGCTGGTCGTTGCTGATTGCTAGTTGCCTTGTTAGTTGTCAGGGCTGGAAGGTTGGCGAGGCCCGTGTTGTTGGCCGGGGATCGCTTCGCGGTCCGCCCACGCTACCGCGCGTGCTGGCCACTCGCGATGACGGTGCGTTGTGGCTGGCGCACTGCGGAGCCCCTTGCTTGCACCGTCATCGCGAGGCGCTTGGCTTGCGCTCCGCGCAATCCAAGCACCGAAGCGATTCCAAGCAGGTTGGCACGGAGGTGCGGGAGCCAAACCCCAACTTGCTACATTCGTTCCCAATGGTACGCGGCGGCAGCGTTTACATCATGACCAACAAGCCCTACGGCGTGCTGTACGTCGGGGTAACGAGCAAGCTGATCCTACGGGTGCAACAACACAAGACCAAGTTCCACCCCAAGAGCTTCACCGCCCGGTACAACTTGGACAAGCTCATTGGCTATGAGCACCTGCCCACGATCGTGGAGGCTATTGCCCGGGAGAAGCAGCTAAAGGCGGGCAACCGGGCCAGAAAGATCAAGTTCATTGAAGCGATGAACCCGCAGTGGCTGGACCTGTGCGATAAGTTGGTTCAGGAGGCCGAGGGACAGTAAGCGTATTGACGGTGCCCAAATTGCAGCGCTTGGCCCGTTCGTGCGGGCCGCCGGGGATCGCTTCGCGGCCAACCCGCGCTACCGCGCGTGCTGGCCCCTCGCGATGACAGTGCGTTGTGGCTGGCGCATTGCGGAGCCCCTTGCTTGCACCGTCATCGCGAGGTGCTTGGCATGCGCGGAGCGCAAGCCAAGCACCGAAGCGATCCCAAGCAGGTTGGCACGGAGGTGCAGTAGGCATGCCGCGCAAGACCTACTGGGCTCACGGGCGCGATTTTCACACCTCCACCCGTTCCCCCTGCTTGGGCATCCGGACCTTCACAAAGCCTTTTTCGCGGTACAGCGCGGCCAGGCCTTCCATGGCCTCCATATCGCCATGTACCAGGAACACCTGCTTCACCAGGGAGGGGTCCTGGCAGCTGATCCAGCGCAGTAGTTCGTTGCGGTCGGCATGGGCGCTGTAGCTTTCCATGGTCAGAATGGCGGCCTTCACCGGCACCTCTTCGCCGTACATGTGCACGGTGTCCGGCCGCTGCAGCAGCCGTTCGCCGAAGGTGCCCGGCCCGCAGAAGCCCACGACCAGTACGGCATTTTTGGCATCACGCAATCCGTGGAACAGGTGGTGGCGGATGCGCCCTGCGTCCATCATGCCGCTGGCGGCAATGGTGATGCTGGCGCCCCTGCGTGTGTTCAGTTCCTTGCTGCGCGCAGCTTCGCGGACATACTCCACGCCCGGAAATCCGAACAGGTCGGGATCGCGCTCCAGTTCCGCGCGGATGTCCGCCTGCAACAGGTTGGAGTACTTGCGGTAGATGCCCGTGGCGTTGATGGACAACGGGCTGTCCACGAAAACGGGCACGCGCGGCAGGCGGCCTTCATTGAACAGGTGGTTGAGCTGGTACAGGATCTCCTGCGTGCGGCCCACGCTGAACGCGGGAATGATCAATCGGCCCTGCTGCTCCACGCACACGCGCTGCACGTGGCCCAAGAGTTCCTGCGCGGAGGCGGAGGCCTCCTTGTGGTCCCTGTCGCCGTACGTGCTTTCGCAGATGATGACATCGGCCTGGGGAAACGGTTTCGGGTCCGGCAGGAGGCGGTCCACGTAGCGGCCCACGTCGCCGCTGAAGGCGATGCGCCGCACGCCTTCCTTGTTTGCCACGGTGAGGTGTACCGACGCGCTTCCGAGAATGTGGCCCGCATCGATGAACGTTGCCGTCACCCCGGGCAACACTTCAAAGGGCGTAGCATAAGGCACCGTCCGGAACAGGTCCAGCGCAGGGGCCACGTCGCCCGTGGTGTACAATGGCCCCACCTCTTCCATGGCGGCATGCTGTTTCTTGGCGCGTTTGGCATCATAGCGGAAATCGTTCTCCTGGATGAAGGCGCTGTCCATGAGCAGGATCTCGCACAGGTCGCGCGTTGCGGGCGTGGCGTAGATGGGGCCCTTGAAGCCCTCGGCCACTAAGCGCGGGATGAGGCCGCTGTGGTCGATGTGCGCATGGGAGAGCAACAGTGCATCAATGCTCTTTGGATCGAACCCGAAGCGGCGGTTCAGCGCATCGCTGGCTGGGCCTTCGCCCTGGAACATGCCGCAATCCAGCAGCAGGCGCTTCCCGTCGGGCAGGTCCAACAGGTGTTTGCTGCCGGTAACCATGTGGGCGGCACCGTGGAACGTGATGGTCAAAGGCATGTGTTGGCCGGGTTGTTCTGGGCGTGAAGGAGCGCAAGGTACCTGCGGCACGCAAAAAGCCCCGGCCGTGTTGTGGCCGGGGCTCATCGCCGATGCGTCGGGTTTTGGCTACTCCGCTGCGTCCTTGGCGCGTGTATCCTGCTTCATGGGTTTGGCCCTCATCTCCTGGCGGTGCTCCATGCGCTTGTCCCTCATTTCCTTCTGCCGCGCCTCCAACTTCGCATATTGGTCCGGCGTTAGCACGCCTTTCAGCTCGGTCATGCGTGCTTCTTCCAGTTCGGCACGCTTATCCCGCTTTTCCGTCAACTCCGCCTTCTGCGCTTGCCGCATCGCTTGCATCTTCTCCCCGTATCGTGCGTTGATCTCCTTCACTTTGGCGGTTTGGTCCTCGTTCAGGCCGAGCTCCTTCACCATGTGCTCGGTGCGCATTTCCGCACGGTCCTGGGGTGGGGCCTGCTTCACGGCGTCCTGTGCGTTTGCCGCACCCACGGCCATGGTTGCCATGGCCAGGCTCAACAACATCTTTTTCATGGGCTGGTCGTCTTAATGCCGACGGGGCAGTTGGTTTATGGACGAAGTTATGGCAACTCCCATGCCAAAAACCGTCTCTTGGGAGGCGGCCCTATTCCTCCTCCTCCTCTTCATCTCCACCCTGCTCTACTGCCAAGGCTTTGCGCGGCACCAAGGCATACACCACCGCCCCCAACGCCACGATGGCCAATCCAAATCCGGTGTACAGCGGCTTGCTCCACAGCAGGTTGGCGCAGAACGCGGCCGCCGCCACGATGTACAGTGCCGGTAGCACCGGGTAGCCCCAAGTGCGATAGGGCCGTTCGGCATCGGGCTCCCGGCGGCGCAGCACGAACAGGCCGGCGATGGTCACGATATAGAATAGCAGCGAGGCAAACATGGTGTACTCCAACAAGTCGCCGTAACGGCCGCTGAGGCACAACAGGGAGGCCCAGATGCACTGTACCCACAGCGCATGGCCCGGCACGGCAGCCCCGTTCAGCTTGCCGGCCTGGCGGAAAAAGAGCCCGTCGCGGGCCATGGCGTAGTAAAGGCGTCCTCCGGAAAGGATGATGCCATTGTTGCACCCGAAGGTGCTGAGCATGATCAGGCCTGCCATGACCAGCGCCCCCTCCGTACCGAAGAACACTTCCGCCGCAGCGGCCCCCACGCGGTCGGCCACGGCATGTTGGATGTCGTGCACCGGCAACAAGGCCAAGTAGGCCAAATTGGCCAGCAGGTACAACACCGTCACCATCGCCGTGCCCAGGATAAGGCCCAACGGGATGTTGCGCCGGGGCCGGTCGATCTCGCCCGCGATGAAGGTGACGTTGTTCCAGGCGTCGCTGCTGAAGAGCGAACCCACCAGGGCCACGCCGAAGGCGGACACCAGCAGCAGCCCGCTCAACGGCACTTGACTTTCCACGCCATCAGCCGCCACGCGCAGGCCCGTGGCCTGCCAGCCCGCGCTGAAGTTGGAGGTGAACACGCCCGTGCCCGCACCCAGCCATAGGCCGGCCACGATCAGGCCCACCAATGCAGTGATCTTCGCCAAGGTGAAGCTCGTTTGCAGGATCTTGCCATAGCGCACGCCACGGGTGTTGAACGCCGTGAGCAGCACGATGCTGGCAATGGCCAGCACTTGCGAGGCGTTCACCCGCACCAGGCCCAGGTCGGCCACCACGTTGCCTTCGCCCAGCACCGGGAAGAACACGGCGGTGTATTTGGCGAAAGCCACCGCCACGGCCGCGATCAACCCTGTTTGGATCACCGTGAACACGGTCCACCCGTACATGAAGGCCGGCAGCGTGCCGAAGGCGCGCTGGATGTACACATATTGCCCGCCCGCCTTGGGCATCATGGCGGCCAGTTCGCCGTAGCTCAATGCCGCCAATACGGTCATGGCGCCGGAAACCACCCAGGCCGTGATCATCCATGCAGGTGAACCCAATTGGCGCAGCATGTCCGCACTGACGATGAAGATGCCGCTGCCGATCATCGAGCCGGCCACCAGCATCACGGCATCCAACAGGGTAAGGGATCGTTTGAAACGTGGCATCGGAGTTTCTTTGTGCACCGAAGGGCGGCAAAGTAAGGGGCAGCAGGCCGCCGGGCCACACCAGTGGCCGGATGTGGCGATCGTGCAGAAAAATGTATGCGCGCCTACCTCCCATGACCCGATGCGGCTATATTGGCTCCCCTATTCACCATCAACCCACCCGCGCACCGCTTTGAACTTGTTCCGGTCCCTGATCTTCTTCCTCGTTTCCGCGTTCTCTATGGCGGCCCAAGCCCAAAGCCTTCGGCTTAAGGGCAGCGTGCATGATGCTGGCACCGGCGAAGCCATTATCGGGGCCGTGGTGAAGGTGAAGGACATGCCCGGCGGCGCGGTTACCGACCTCGACGGCCGCTTCAACCTGGTGGTGGAGCACCAGCCGCCATTCACCCTCACAGTGGTGTATTTCGGATACAAAAGCCAAGAGGTGCCCGTAAGCACGCTGGAGAAGGACCTACGGGTGAACCTGGAGGCCGATGCCGTGTTGCTGAAAGATGCCGAGGTGGTGCGCGAACGCATCAGCGACCGCCAAAAGCAGGCACCCATGACCGTGGAAACCATGGACCTGCTGGCCATCAAGGAAGTGGCCGGGGGCGATTTCTATGAAGGCTTGGGAAACCTCAAGGGCGTGGACATGACCGCGGCCAGCTTCGGCTTCAAGGTGATCAACACGCGCGGGTTCAACAGCACCAGCCCGGTGCGCAGCCTGCAGCTGATCGACGGCGTGGACAACCAAAGCCCCGGCCTCAACTTCTCCCTGGGGAATTTCCTCGGTGCCAGCGACCTGGACGTGCTGAAAGTGGACGTGATCGCAGGCGCCAGTACCGCGTTCTACGGACCGGGCGCCTTCAACGGCGTGATCAACATGACCACCAAAAGCCCGTGGCTGTTCCGGGGCTTGAGCGTGAGCGTGAAAGGTGGTGAGCGCAACATGCTGGAAGCTGCGGTGCGCTGGGCCGACGTGATCGGCGACAGCGCCAACCCGCGCTGGGCATACAAACTCAACGCCTTCGCACTGCGCGCCGACGACTGGTGGGCGGAGAACTATGCCCCCACCAGCGATTCACCCACCGGCACGGACAACCCCGGCGGCTTTGACGCCGTGAACATCTACGGCGATGAGGACGTGAGCACCAACAACAACTACACCTCCTTTGACGGGCGCCGCTACTACCCGGGCTTAGGCATCTTCCTGCGCAACGGGTACAAGGAAAGCGACCTGGTGGACTATGGCACGCAGAACCTGAAGCTGGGCGGATCACTGCATTTCAAGGTGAGGGACAGCCTAGAGCTGGTTGCGGCCACCAACTTCAGCACGGGCAGCACCGTGTACCAGGGCGACAACCGGTACCGCCTTAAGGGCATCCAATTTTTTCAGCACCGGTTGGAACTTCGCCGCGAAGGCAAATGGTTCATCCGCGGCTACGTAACGCACGAAGACGCCGGACAGACCTATGACATCTACACCACGGCACTACGCCTGCAGTCGGCGCAAGGCCGCACCATCAACTGGAACACCGAATACAACACCTATTGGGGCTCGGTGATCAGGCCCATGATACAAGCCATGCCCGGATTCATCACCATCCAGCAGGCCGGCCAGCTGGGGTGGAACCAGGCGCAGTGGTTCGCTTGGCAGGACGAGTTCATCCAGGAGCACTTCGATACCTTCCTGGCATTCCATCAGCAGGCACAGGCCCATACCAACAGCGTGGACAACGCCTACCTCGACCCCTTCTACGCTCCAGGCACCGCGCGATTCAACGAGAAGTTCGACGAGATCACCGGAAAGCGCTTCACCGAGGGCGGTTCGCTGTTCTTTGACCGCAGCGCCTTGGCCCACGCCATGGGTGAATACAAGTTCAAGCCGGCCTTCGGCGAGGTGACCGTGGGCGGGAACGTCCGCCAATACCTTCCCAACAGTGCCGGCACCATCTTCCGCGATACGGGCGATGTGGTGATCCGCAATAGCGAGTTCGGCCTGTTTGCCGGGCTGGAAAAGAAATTCCTGGAAAACAAGCTCACCGCCACGGCCACCGTCCGCTTGGACAAGAACCAGAATTTCAAGCCCCTGCTCTCCCCCGCCGTTTCCCTGGTCTATGCCAATACGCCCGCCCATGTGTGGCGGCTAAGCTTCAGCAGTGCCATCCGCAATCCCACCCTGGCCGACCAGTACCTGTACTACAACGTGGGCCGCGCCTTGCTATTGGGCAACGTGAGCGGCCAATTTGAAGCCGGGCGTGATTCGATGTTCACCGTGGACAGCTTCGATGCATACCGCAACACCACGTCGTTGGTGGAAGGATTGTCCAAACTGGACTGGTTCCATGTGGACCGCCTGAGGCCCGAGCAGGTTCGCACCATCGAGGTTGGCTACAGGGGCACGCACTGGGAGAGCGTTTATTTCGACCTGAGCGCATACAACAGCTGGTACACGGACTTCATCGGCTACATCATCGGCTTGGATGCCAACTTCGCCCAAGACGGGATACCCATGGGCCTGCAGGTGTACCGTGTGGCCGCCAATGCATCCTCGCGGGTGATGACGCGCGGGCTGAACGCAGGCTTCAACTGGTACCGGCCCAAGCTCACCTACACGTTCAACTACAGTTACAACCAATTGACCAGCGGAAAAGACGACCCGATCATCCCCGCGTTCAACACACCGCAAAACAAGTTCAATGCCGGCTTCAATGCCCGTGACCGGAAAATCCCCTTCACCTCCTTGAACCGCTTGGGCTACGGCCTGAACTGGAAGTATGTGCAGGGTTATCTCTTTGAGGGTTCGCCCCAATTCTCGGGCCCCATTTCCAGCTACGACATGGTGGATGCCCAAGTAAGCGTGCAATTTCCCGCGCAACACCTCACGGTGAAGCTCGGCGCCAGCAACCTGTTCGGCCTGAGCCCCCTGTGGGGCGAGGATGTTCCCGACGGCGATCGGCTGGAACGTGCGCTGAACAACAAGGTGTACCTCGTGTACGGCGGCCCCAACATTGGCAGGCTGGCGTACATCCAACTGAGCTACGAATTCTCCAAACATTGAAACCCATACCTTTCGACAACCTTCAAAACCAACAGCCCATGTCCAAGAAATTACGCTTTGCCTTGCCATTGGCGGTATTGACCATAACCGCCCAAGCCCAGGACCGGTACCTCAACGAGGTCTTTACGCCCGCGCAGGTCACCGTTACGAACGACGTGACGTTCGGAACCAACATCGATTTCTACTACTCCAATTTTTCCAATCCCGCATTGGCCGGGCCGGAAGTGGTTCAACTGCAAACAGCGGTCACCTTGGGTACGCTCATCCCGCCTGCTTTCTTCGATCCCAGTGATGCCGGCACGGTGGTGAAGGTGACCAACCTGAAGATGGACGTGTACCAGCCTGATCAGGGCGCGGACAGCGAAACGGCAAGGCCCGTTTTCATCTTCGTGCATACAGGCAATGCGCTGCCCCCGCCCAGGAACGGAAGCCCGATGGGCACCCGCAAGGACAGCAGTGCCGTGGAGATCTGCAAGCAGATGGCCCGGCGCGGCTATGTGGCCGTGAGCATGAGCTACCGCCTTGGATGGAACCCCATCAGCACCGATCCGGACGTGCGCAGGGGCACCTTGCTCAATGCCATCTACCGCGCCATCCACGACGTGAAGCAGTGCGTGCGCAACCTGAAGGCCGACGCGGCCGGCGCCAACACCTACGCCATCGACCCCACGAAGGTCATTCTCTATGGCGAAGGCACTGGCGGCTACATCACCTTAGCCACGGCCACCTTGGACAAACCGTCCGAGTTGTTCATCGAAAAGTTCATCCCCAACCCGCTACAGAACCCGGATTCCAGCTACGTGGACACCCTCAAGGTGGGCAATATCGAAGGGTTCGGGGGGCAGTTGACGCTGTACCGCCCCAACGGCTTCGACAGCCACATCAACTTCTGCGTGAACGCTGGCGGTTCCTTGGCCGACTCCAGCTGGTTGGAGCCGGGTGACGTGCCAATGCTGGCCTTCCAAACCGTGTTCGACCCCTTCGCACCCTTTGGCGCCGGCACCGTGATCGTGCCCACCACCGGCGAACAAGTGGTGGACGTGCATGGCAGCAACGTGTTCATGCCCTTGGTGAACACATTTGGCAACAACAGCAGCTTCGCCACCTTACCCAACGGAAACCCGTACACTGACCGCGCGCGCAGCCTGTACAACACCAACCAAGTCCATGGCAGTACCACCGTGCACATCAATGATGGTGCGGAAGGGTTGTTCCCCTTTGTAACCCCCAACTGGCCGGCTATCAACCCCGCCACATTGGAAGAAGCAGGCCCTTGGCAATGGTGGGACCCGAACGGCCCGTTGGCCAACATAGACCTGGACGGGGACGGACCTGGGACCGTAACCACCGGCCAAGCCTCCCAAGCCAGCAACCCCAACTTCAGCGGCACCAAGGGCCGTGCCTACATCGACACGATCATGGGCTACATGAACCCACGCTTGGTGTGCGCCCTGCAACTGGGTCCGTGCAGCTTGGTGGGCATCAGCGAAAGTGATCCCGTGGCGCAGGGCGTGGGCCTGTTCCCCAACCCCGCCCATGAGCTGGTGCACATCACCAGCAGCAAAGCCGTGATCCGCATGGTGGAAGTGTACGATGTGAACGGCCGCCGCGTACGCGCCGAGAACGTGGACAATACCAACTACCTCCTGCAACGTGATGGTTTGATGGCCGGTGCCTACTTCGTTACCCTCACCTTTGACCAAGGCACGGTGACACGCAAGTTGATGCTGGATTGATCCCGATCGCTTTCCCTGAAAAGGCCGGTCCGCAAGGGCTGGCCTTTTCCGCTTTGTTGGGGGATCAGATGATGCCGTGTCCGGCTTCACCGCGCTTGCAGGGCCACGACAACATAGCCCACCGTGATGGTCCGGGACTGCGGGCCTGTCCCGCAGTCCCGGTTATCCCAAGCCAGCGATGGCTTGCAATTCAATGCGGGGGGCATGCGTTGCGCAACAGGCCGGGATGGCGGGTCAAGCCCGCCATGACGTAAAGGCCGGGGCAGGCGTCATGTCTGGGGCGCGGTGCCACCGCTCGTCCATTGTCCAAACCGCCAGTCCCAAAATAGTACCATGTTTTGCATACTACTATCCTGTACACATATATTTGCATCGTCATCTACCGGGCATCGCCCACTGAAGACCTGGAACTCTGAACTATGAAAGTGGAGAACACCAAGGCCCAGATGCGCAAAGGCGTACTGGAGTACTGCATCCTCTCGCTGCTCGCGGCGGCGGAGCTGTATCCCTCGGACATCATTGCCAAGCTGAAGGACGCCAAGCTGATCGTAGTGGAAGGCACCCTCTACCCCCTGCTGACGCGGCTGAAGGATGCCGGTTACTTGGCCTACCGCTGGGAAGAAAGCCGCAGCGGGCCGCCACGCAAGTATTACAAGCTCACCCCCGTGGGCAGCAAATTCCTCAAGGAACTCGATGACACCTGGGCAGAACTGGCCCAAGCCGTGAAAAAAGCCACCCGCAACAACCCCGCGTAACACCTTCGCCAGGCTTCGGCGACCCCAAGGATGAAAAAGACGTTCACCGCCAACCTCAATGGAACCGTCTTCCACATTGAAGAAGATGCGTACGATGCCATGCAGCGCTACTTGGCGAACATCCGTGCCAAGTTCAGCGGCAGCAGTGAGGCCGAGGAGATCATGGGCGATATCGAAGCGCGCATCGCCGAGCTCTTCACCGAGCGTTTACAGGGCCGCCAAGCCGTTTCCATGGCCGACGTGGACCATGTGAAGCAGGTAATGGGCCAGCCCGAGGACTATGTGGACGGCGACAGCGGCACGGCCGGGACCACCGCCAATGAGCGCTCGTACGACCAGGCCGGGCCGCAGCGCAGGAAGCGGCTGTTCCGCGACCCGGACGACAAAAAGGTGGCTGGTGTGCTTTCAGGCCTTGGGCACTACTTCGGGATCGACCCGCTGTGGCTGCGCATCGCCTTCCTGGTCTTCCTGCTTGCAGGCTGGGGCTTCCCCGCGATCTTCTATATCGCCTTGTGGGTGTTGGTGCCTGAAGCAAACACCGCTGCGGAGAAATTGGAGATGCAAGGCGAGCCCGTGACAGTGGACAACATCAAACGCATGTTTGAGGAAGGTGCCGAACATGTGAAGACCGGTGCCGGGAAAATGGCGGACGAGGCGAAGGAGATGGGACGCAAGTACTGGAGCCAGCGCGGGACCTATGCCAAAGAGGCAAAGAACGCCGGGCAAAAGATCCGCGACCAAGGCGCGGTGTACGGCCAGCAGGCCCGGCAGCAGGTTGGCGGGGCCGCCTACCAGGTAATGGACGCCATCGCGAAGATCATCGGAGTGGTGCTGCTTTTGGCCGCGATCATCATCGGCGTTTCATGGATCGTGGCTTTCTTCAGCGGCACCGCATCGTGGTACAACAATGACTTCAGCGGGGGAAGCGGCCTCATGGGCATGCTGGGCTTCCTGCTGCCCAGCATGGGCGAAACACTGGTCTTCGGGATCGCCCTGTCCGTGGTGGTTCTAACACCCGTGCTGTTGCTCATGCTCGCCGCCTCTTGGCTGATGTTCCGTGTGCCAACACCGAGGTGGCTCGGCTGGGCCATGAGCTTGGTGTTCCTCTTCGCACTGGTCGCGCTCAGCATCATTGGCGTGCGCCTTGCACAGGATTTCCGCCGCTCCGGCACCACCGTTTCCGAAGAAGTACTTCCCTTGGGAAAGCAAGACGTGCTTCGTGTACGTGGCATCGGCAGCACCACCACCAGCTCTTTCAGCTACCGCAACATGGTGGTGCGCATGGACCCCGACTTCCTGGACCTGGAAGGCGATACTGCCAGGCTGGACTGGTGCTCCTTGGGCGTGGAAGCCAGTCCCGACAGCGCATTCCATGTAGTGACCACGCGCATGGCACGCGGAAGCACCGGTGCCAAGGCAAGCGCTCGTGCCGGTAACATTCGCTCGGATTTCGGATGGCAGGATGGCGCGTTGCGTTTGTCAAATCAGCTCAGGGTACCCGTACGCGACCGCTTCCGCGCCCAACATGTGATCCACATCCTGCAAGTGCCCCTTGGCGGCCGTGTGTTCTTTGAGGCCTCGGCGATGCCGCTGATGCACGACTGGAACGACCTGGGACACGATCAGTTTGAACTGGACCGGGACATGGCAGGCCACACGTGGACGATGACCGTTCGCGGATTGGAACGAACGGATCCGCAGGCCCCAGCTCCCGCACCGGCCGCTTCCCCGGCACCCAGTGCGATGGAAAAGAACCCACCGCCGTTAAGCAGCGGTTCCGGAACGGAATACCGGCAAGGGTTTCCCGACCTGGTGCACATGCTGGGCGCCATGATCCGCCCGTGAAAGGCCTGGGGAACACGGCCCTGAAACGCAGAGGCCGCCTCCATGGGAAGCGGCCTCTGTTTGTAGCGGGGGTAGGACTCGAACCTACGACCTTCGGGTTATGAGCCCGACGAGCTACCATCTGCTCCACCCCGCATTGGGGCGGCAAATATACTCCTCGGGCCGGAATTCCGGCGAGGGATGAACAATTATGCGGCGGTGGTGGCCTTCACCTCCTTTCACAACCAGCACCACATCACGATGCGCCAACCGTGGCGATCTTCGCGCGGCAGAACAGCCCCCATCACGCGCACATGAGCAAAGCATCCAAAATCAAGGCCTTCGACCCCAATTCGCCCGGCGACCCGAACGCGGGCATCTACGGGCTGCCGTTCACCGCAGCGGAAAGCGACATCGTGCTGGTCCCTGCCCCTTGGGAAGTAACCACCAGTTATGGCGGTGGTGCCGCCCGCGGGCCTGCGGCCATCCTGGAGGCTTCCTTCCAGGTGGACCTGTTCGATCCCGTGTTTCCCGATCTGTGGAAGCGCGGCATCACCATGGATGAGATCCCTGCGGTACTCCTCCAGCAAAGCGATGCATTGAAGAAGAAGGCGGCCTTGGTGATCGACGCCCTTGCAGGCGGGGAATCCAAGGCTAAGCAGGGCCAGGCGCTCAAAGCCCTGGACCTGGTGAACGCGGAAAGCGCGGTGATGGAGGAATGGGTGGAAAACCGCACGGGTTTCTGGCTGGACCAAGGCAAGCTGGTGGGCCTGGTGGGCGGCGACCACAGCACGCCGTTGGGCTTCTACCGGTCGTTGGCCAGCCGGTATGAAAGTTTCGGGATCCTGCACTTGGATGCGCACTTGGACCTGCGCCAGGCATACGAGGGCTTCAGCTCCAGCCATGCCAGTATTATGTACAACGCACTGGAGATCGACGCGGTGGAAAACATCGTATCCGTGGGCACGCGCGATTTCTGCGAGGAAGAAGCACGCGTGTTCGCCCGGGAGGAATTGCGTGTGCGCCTCCACCGCAGTGCGGAACTGCGCCGCGAACAATTCGAAGGGATGACCTGGCGCGAGCAGTGCGACCGCATCATCGGTCAACTGCCCGCGCACGTGCACATCAGCTTCGACATCGATGCACTGGACCCCTCCCTCTGCCCGAACACCGGAACACCCGTCCCCGGCGGGTTCTCATTCGAGGAAGCCACCTACCTGCTGAGCCGCCTGGCGGCCAGCGGAAAAACCATCATCGGCTTCGACCTGGTGGAAGTATCGCCCGGCCCGCACGGAGACTGGGATGCCAATGTGGGTGCCCGCCTGCTGTGGCACCTCTGCGGCGTATTGGCCAAAACCAATCCCTGACCGGGCAGGCATGGGGCATGCGACGGAAAAACCGGTCCAGGGAGGACCCGCCCCGGCGGAACACCTGCTGCTGTTCGATGGCGTGTGCAACCTGTGCAACGGGCTGGTGCAGTGCATCGCGAGGCGCGATCGCTGCAACCGTTTCCGGTTCATCCCGCTCCAGTCCGATGAGGGGATGCGGCTCCTGGCCGCGCATGGCCAAGACCCAGGTTCGGCACCCACTCTGGTGTATCTCAGAAAAGGCCATTTGCACGCACGGTCGGAAGCCGTTCTATACGTGGTACGCGACCTGGGCGGCGGCTGGCAATTGGCCTTCGCATGCATGGCCGTGCCGCGCACCCTTCGCGATGCCCTGTACAACTGGGTCGCGCGCAATCGCTACCATTGGTTCGGCAAGCGGAATGAGTGCATGCTACCCGGCCCGGGCCTGCGTGAACGGTTCCTGTGATCCGGTGGCACTACGCCTTGGCTTTCCCCTCCTGCAGCACCAGCAAGGGCACGTCCGTATGCAACGCCAGCCGCTTGGCCGTGCTGGTGCGGAAAAGCCCCTCGAAGAACCCGGCATGCCGGTGCATCACCGCGATCATGTCCGCTTGCTCCTTGCCTGCCAGAAGATCGATCACCCCGGCAATGTCCTTCCCCTCGGCTGATGCGAACCGGTGCGGCATCGCCCGGAACAATTCGCCGAACTTGGCCACCAGCCTGGGATCCGGAAGCTCATCCGCATGGCGCAGTACATGGGCAAGCACCACTTCAGCCCCGGTGCGCTTAGCGATGTGCAGGAGCATGCGGGCATCGGCCTCCCCCACTCCGCGTTGATCATCGGCGAACAGGATGCGCCGTGTAGCGCCGGGCCTCGCCTTGGCCGGTACCACCAGTACCGGGGTCCGGCTGTGCTTGACCACTGCGGCGGCGTTGCTCCCCAGGATGCCGGAACCCGTGCGCCCCAAGGTGCCCATCACCACCAGATCCACCCCGCGCTCGGCGGACAGGTCATTGAGCACACCGGTCAAGGGGCCGTATTGCACCTCGTAGTGCAGCTTGGCGCCCTTGAACACCTCGTCGGCCCTCAAGCGGCTCTCCCAATCCTGCATCCCTTGCATGGCCGCCTTGTACAATTCCTCCGCCATTCCGGCCCAGGACGTCACCGTGGGGTCTGCATCCAAGTACATGTGCACCACTGTCCAGGACACCTCATCCACACCGAGCAGCCGAGCAGCATAACGGCCGGCATGAAGCGAGTTGTCGCTGAAATCCGTGGGAAGGATCACGTGTAGCATCACAAAGGATATCTCGTACAAACATAACTGCCGGTGGCGGTGATGCATCGGTCATCCTTCCGGCTGATGAAGATCATTCGCCGGGCCGGTGACTTGCGCTAACCTTGATCGATGGCTCTGACCCTGGAGAACCGCCCCGAGGCCCGGGCGATTGATTCGCTGGAGGAACTCGTTCGCGTTCTCTCCCGCACTTCCGACCCGCGCGACTACTCGGATGCCTTCTCACGCCTGGCGGTGCAGCCCGGCGCGCTTGAGCCCCTGTGCTTGTGGAACCCGCGCCATTATGCGCGGCAGTGCCTGCACCGCACCCGGGAGCACGAGCTGCTGTTGATCTGCTACGAACCGGGCCAACGGACCAGCATCCACGATTATGACAGCCAGCAGGCCTGGATCTTGCCGCTTCAGGGCAACATCCAAGAGGAACGCTTCACCCTTTCCGCCGACGGCAGCCTGGAGCTGACGGGCTCCAAGATGCTGGTGCTGGGCACACCCGTGCACATGGATACCGAGGGCTGCATCCACCGGCATTCCAACATGGGGCCGGGCCGGGCCATCACCCTCAACCTGTACGCACGGCCCATCCGGCGTTGGCGCGTGTATGACGAGCGTACCGGCCATTCCTCCATGGCCGGCACTGCGGATCAAGTTGGCGAATAACTTCACGCCCTGCTGATGGTGCTTGGGGAATCGAACGTCGATCCGGTGCAGTTGGAGCGCGTGCGCGAGATGCTGTTCAGCACGGCGGTGGAAGGGTTGGTCCTGGTGGACCGGGAAGGCGCCATCCGCATGCACAACCCCCGGCTTTTGGAACTTTTCGGATACGAGGAAGGAGAGCTGCTGGGGCGCCCCATTGAGTTGTTGCTGCCCGGGAGCCTCCGCACCGCGCACCGGCAACACCGCGCAAGCTTCAACGCCAGCCCCGCCAAGCGCCACATGGGGCACGGCCGCGAACTGCTCGGCCTGCGCAAGGACGGCAGCGAATTCCCCGTGGAAGTGGGCCTGAACCACTTCTCCGTGGACGGCGAACTGTACGTGATGGGCCTGGTCACGGACATCACCGAACGGAAGAAAGTGGAGGAAGCTTTGCAGCGGAACGCCGTTGAACTGGAGAAGCGGGTGGAGGAGCGCACGGCGGAATTGGCCAAGGGCGCACGCGCAGTGGAAGTGGCGCTGGAGCGCGAAAAGGAGCTCAATGCCCTGAAATCGCGGTTCGTTTCCATGGCCTCCCACGAATTCCGCACGCCCCTGAGCACGATCATGGGTTCGGCCGACCTGATCGCACGCTACGCCGAAGCCGGGGAGCCCGACAAGATCATCAAACACGTGCAGCGCATACGCACCAAGGTCCGCGACCTCACTTCCATCCTGAACGACTTCCTTTCGTTCGAGCGGATCGGACAAGGCGAGGTCCATCCGGTGCCCGAGAAATTGGACATCGTGCACTTCTGCATCGGCCTGATGGAGGAACTGCGCGGCGCGGCCAGAGCCGGCCAGGCCCTGGAGTATGACCACGGAAGCGAGGATCGGAGCATCGCGCTGGACCGCAATATGCTGTTGAACACCATCACCAACTTGGTGACCAACGCCATCAAGTATTCACCCGAGGGCGGGTCGATCGCCTTGCGCACCACCATCGCAGGGGGCGAGCTGCGGATCACCGTGGCCGACCACGGCATCGGCATTCCCTATGAGGACCAACCCCATCTGTTCACCCCGTTCTTCCGCGCGCAGAACGTGCTCACCACGCAGGGCACCGGCCTCGGCCTGCACTTAGTGAAAAGATATGTGGACCTGATGGGCGGCAAGATCACTTTTACCAGCATACCGGGCAAAGGCAGCACCTTCCACATGGCCATACCCGGCAAAAAAGCAACCCACCATGAAAACGATCCTGCTTATTGAGGATGATGCCGATGTGCGCGACAACACGGCGGAGATCCTGGAACTTGCCCACTACCGCGTGCTGAAGGCCCAGAACGGCAAACAAGGCGTGGACCTCGCCCGGAAGGAGCTTCCCGACCTGGTGCTGTGCGACATCATGATGCCCGAGCTCGACGGTTACGGCGTGCTGCACATGCTGGGCCGTTCGCCGGAAACGGCCGAGATCCCCTTCATCTTCCTTACCGCCAAGGCCGAACGCAGCGATGTGCGGCGGGGCATGGAACTGGGCGCGGATGATTACCTCACCAAACCGTTCGAGGAAAGTGAGCTGCTCAATGCCATCGAAGGACGCCTGAAGCGAAGCGACCTGTTCCGCAAGGGCTTCGACCGCACCCTCAACGGCCTGAACGATTTCATGGAACAAGCCCGCGGCGTCAGCGCCTTGGAGGACCTGAGCAAGGACCGCAAAACGCGGGAGTACGGCCGCAAGGACGTCCTGTTCCATGAAGGCGATGAGCTGCGCCAAATCCCGTTCCTGGTGACCGGCAAGGTGCGCACCTTCAAGGTGAACAACGAAGGCAAGGAATTCGTGACCGGGCTCCACGTGCCGGGGGATTTCATCGGATACTTGGGCCTGCTGGAAGGAGGCCATGCCACCGAAACGGCCGAGGCCCTGGAGGAAACGGAGGTGGCCTTGGTGCCCCGCGAAGACCTGCTGCGCCTGCTGTACCGCGACCGGGACGTGTCCATGCGCTTCATCCGCATGCTTAGCCAGGAAATGGGCGAAAAACAGGAACGCCTGCTGCAACTGGCCTACGCAAGCGTGCGCCAACGCGTGGCCCAGGCGTTGCTGCAACTGCACGACCGCTTCAGCGCCGACCATAGCGAGGACCTCGGCGTGCGCATCAGCCGGGACGACCTGGCCGCCATCGTGGGCACCGCGACCGAATCACTGATCCGCTGCCTCACCGACCTGAAGGACGAAGGCCTCATCAGTACCCAAGGCCGGGACATCCGGATCACCGACCACCGCCGCTTGCAGAAGTTGGCCAACCTGTAAGCTGCAACCGGCGTTGGCCCCATCGGTTAAATGCCTTGTGCGGTTGGGCCCGGCAAGCCTGGCACCACGGACAGGCAGCACTACCTTTGTCCAAACCCGCATCCCACCATGCGCAACCGCTTCCTGCCCACGCTCGCCACCTGTATCTTTCTATTTTTCGGAACATCCTGCAGACAGGATGAACCCGTGCCTCCCGCATCCCCCTCGTCCCCTGCGCCGGCCATGCTACGCGTGGCATACGTGGTGGATGGGCAGCCCTTGGCCTTCGACACGCTGATGTACACCAATGAAGGCGGCACGGTGTACAGCGTCACCCACCTTGAACACTACTTGAGCGAACTGGTCCTGATCGGCAGCGGTGGCACACCGAACGACACCTTGCACGGACCGTGGTATGTGAATGCGGCCAATGCGGTTGATCTCGACCTGGGCACACTGCGGGCCGGCCAATACAGCGGGGCCACCATGCTCTTGGGCCTACCGCCCGCACTGAACGTCACCGGCGCATTGCCCAACACCTTGGCCAACATCAACATGGCCTGGCCCGACCCCATGGGGGGCGGGTACCACTTCATCAAATTCGAAGGGCACTTCATGGCAGCGGAAGTTCCCACGGGATTTGCCATGCATGTGGGCAAGAATGAATTCCTGCCCGTGTGCACCATGCTTGGCTCCTTCACCACCACGGGCAATGGAGGCACCTTGAAGCTCACGTTCAACTTGAACGAAGTGTTCCGCACTCCCCATATATACGACCTCAATTCCGGCAACTACTCCATGGGCAGCATGGCCCTGATGGGGCAGCTCCGGGACAATTGTGCGAACGCGTTCACCTTGGAATACCTGCCATGAAACACCAGCTGACCCTGCTTGCCGGGGCCATTGCCCTGCTGCTGGCCGCCTCATGCAAGAAAGATGCGGAGGACCCCGCTCCCCCCGGCACCCCCGGCCCTGCCCCGATCGATCTTGCCGTGCCTTGGTACTTCCCCATCATGGATGTGCCTGCCGACAACCCCACCACCCGCGAAGGGATCGCCTTGGGGCGCCGCCTCTACTACGATACCTTGCTATCCGCAAGCGGCCCCATGGCCGGCCGTTCCTGCAGCAGCTGCCACTCCCAGGCCTTGAGCTTCTCCGTGCCCGGGTCACCTCCGGGATTCCTGCAAGTACTGCCCCATGTAAACTTGGCATGGAGCAGCAACTTCCTGTGGAAGGGCGAGGTGCAAGGCACCTTGGAGGACATCATGCGGTTCGAGGTGGAGGACTTCTTCTCGGCCGATATGAACATCCTGCAGAACGATCCCCATTACCCGCAATTGTTCAGCCAGGCCTTCGGCAGTGCCACCATCACACAGGATGCCGTGGATAAGGCCCTGGCCCAATGGTTCCGCAGCATGATCTCATCCAACAGTCACTTGGACCAGTACCTGCGAAACGAGATCGCTCTGACACCATCCGAGCAAAACGGCATGATGCTGTACCTCACCGAAACCGGCGACTGTTTCCATTGCCACGGCCTGCCACTTACCACGGACCACGACTTCCACAACATCGGACTGGATTCCACCTTCTCCGGGGCAGACCAGGGACGCTTCCTGGTAACGGGACAAACCTCCGATCTCGGCGCCTTCAAAACCCCTTCGTTGCGCAACATCGCACTTACCGCGCCATACATGCACGACGGGCGCTTCGCCACCTTGGAGGAGGTGGTGGAACATTACAACTCGGGCGTGAAGCACAGCGCCAGCCTGGACCCGATCATGACCAAGCCCGGCAAGGAAACCGGCCTCAACCTCAGTCCGCAGCAAATGGCGGACCTCGTGGCGTTCCTGCACACCTTCACCGATCCCGTGTTCCTTACCGACACGGCCTTGGCCAGTCCGTTCTAAGGCACAGCGGGGCGTTCCCACTCCGCCCAACTGGAGGCGGTTTCCTGCAGGCGTACCGCTTGCAGTACGGTCCTCCCCTGTAACGCGGCCTGTAGTCTTTCCACGATGTCCAGCAACACGTTCTCGCAACTGGGCTGCCACGGCGTGAACAACGTGCGGCCGAACAGCTCATGGCCCGTGGAGGCTTGGGCACGGTCACTTTCATGCAGCAGCAGCGCATGATCGTACCGGTCCACCACGGCGGTGTTCACCAGCTTCTTCAACTCGGAGAAATCGATCACCATGCCGTCTGATGAAGCCGAGCAGCTCGCCAAGGAAAGGCGGCACAAGGAAGCGGCGAAGTTGTATGATCAAGTGTTCAGCATCGACCCATCCGCGTAACGCACCCCATCCGCATATTGTCAATTCCGGTTTTTGCACAAGCAGGCGAGCTGGACCACGCATTTGAGCAGTTGGACCTGCTGGCCCATAGATTCAAACTCGCAGGAAATGAGGACTTCATCAACGACCCGCTTTGCGCCCCGTTGCACAAGGATAAGCGCTGGAAGACGTTAATGACGGACCTGGAGAACACTTGGGCGTTGTACCGCTAGGCGTTGTACAGGTAGGCACTGTGCCGATCACACCCCTTCGCCTGTACTGACCCCGGCGCTCGGCTGCGCCGAGTGCCCCTTGCTCCCCGGCTTCTGGCCGCAACGCGCGTTGTTATTCCGAACATCCTTAGGTCAAACGCCCTGAAAATTTCATGTCGGGCACTCGGGACGCACGGGCCTGCCCACGGGCCTGACCTGAGCGCCGGTAGTTGGGATGACCGGCATGGAGAACAACATGGGGCTTTGCCGATGACCGTCATTCCGCAGGGTCCGCTGCGCTAGGCCCTGCAGGAGTGAGAAGGCCGCGACATCCGCATCACCGACCGGCGCAAGCTGGAGCGGGTGGCGAATTTGTGAGGGCAGGGCACAGTGTTCCACCTGGGCCATTGTCTTCACCGCGATCGCTGCGGTGCCCATATCTTTGGATCATGGCCAAGGACCAATACATCCAGTTGGAATCGCTTCCGGAAGAGGTCCGGGGCAAGGTGCTGGCGTTTATTGCCTCTTTGATGGAACAATGGGAGCGAAAGAAACCGCCTGTTTCAAGCCCTTCCAAAAAACACGTGTTCGGCATTGCCAAGGGCATGGCCACCATATCCAAGGATTTCGATGCTCCGATGGATGATTTCAAGGAGTACATGGAATGAAGGTGTTGATAGATACGCATGTCTTCCTCTGGTTCATCCTCGGTCAAAGACAATGCTCCACATCGACCCGGAAGATCATTGAAAGCCCGGCCAACAATTGCTTGATCAGCATTGCATCCCTATGGGAGATCGGCATCAAGCACGCCCTTGGGAAGCTCGAACTGCATAGACCGGTCGAAGAATTCTTTGAAGCGATCCGTAACGGTGGTTTCGTCACCATGCCCATCGAGCCTGCCCACATCCTGGAATTATCCCGGTTGCCCTTGCATCACCGGGATCCGTTTGACCGAATGCTGATCTCGCAGGCGAAGGCGGAGGGCATGCAATTGCTCACCGCTGACCCGCACTTCAATCGCTACAAGGTGTCCGTCCTGAAAGCGTGATGCCTTCACGTCCCCCACCTGATCCCGGCGCTCGGCTGCGCCGAGTACCCCTTGCTCCCCGGTCTCTGGCCGCAACGCGCGTTGTTATCCCGAACATCCCTATGTCAAACGCCCTGAAAATTCCATGCCGGGCACTCAGAATCCACGGGCATGCCCATGGGCCTGACCCAAGCGCCGGTAGTTGGGATGACCGGCATGGAGAACATCATGGCGATTTGCCGATGATCGTCATTCCGCAGGGTCCGCTCCGCGAGAACCAGCGGGAGTAAAGAAGCCGACCTCGTGGCGTTCCTGCACACCTTCACCGATCCCGTGTTCCTTGCCGACACGGCCTTGGCCAGTCCGTTCTAAGGCACAGCGGGGCGTTCCCACTCCGCCCAACTGGAGGCGGTTTCCTGCAGGCGTACCGCTTGCAGTACGGTCCTCCCCTGTAACGCGGCCTGTAGTCTTTCCACGATGTCCAGCAGCACGTTCTCGCAACTGGGCTGCCACGGCGTGAACACGGTGCGGCCGAACAGCTCATGGCCCGTGGAGGCTTGGGCACGGTCACTTTCATGCAGCAGCAGCGCATGGTCGTACCGGTCCACCACGGCGGTGTTCACCAGCTTCTTCAACTCGGAGAAATCGATCACCATGCCGTCCTTGGGATGCCCCGGTTCGTATCGCGGCGTGCCGGCCATCGTGACGTCCAGCACATAGGAATGGCCGTGGATGTTGGCGCACAGCCCGTCGTGGCAGCGCAGGGCATGGGCCATCTCAAAGTGGAACCGCTTGGTGACGCGCACGGATTGCGCCATGGTCTTCACAGGGTTTCGAAGTGGGCCGTAAAGTGACGAAGGAATTTTGGTTCCTTCATGATCTTCAAGCCCCTGGCCTTGTCCTTGCGCCGCATCACCTCTCCGAAGGCCTCGGCCACGTATTCGATGTGGCTTTGCGTGTACACCCGGCGTGGAATGGCCAAGCGCACCAGTTCCATGCGGGCGGGTTTCAGCGAGCCGTCCTCGGCATAGGTGCCGAACATCACCGATCCGATCTCCACGCTGCGGATGCCGCCGATGCGGTACAGTTCGCACACCAGTGCCTGGCCCGGGTATTGTGCCGGAGGGATGTGCGGGTACAGCTTCTTTGCGTCGATGTATACGGCATGCCCGCCGATGGGCAGCATCAGGGGCACGCCCAGCTCCGTCAGGCGGTCACCCAGGAAAGCGGTGCTCTTGATCCGGTATTGGAGGTAGTGCGGGTCGAAGACCTCCTGCAGGCCAATGGCGATGGCCTCCATGTCGCGCCCGGCCAAACCACCGTAAGTGGAAAAGCCTTCGGTGATGATGAGCAGGTTGGTGCACGCCTCGGCCAAGGCAGCGTCCTTGAATGCAATGAATCCGCCGATGTTCGCGAAGGCGTCCTTCTTGGCGCTCATCACGGCCCCATCGGTGAGGGCGAACATGCGCTGCGCGATCTCGCGGTAGGACAGGTTCTCCATGCCCTGTTCGCGGTGCTTCACGAAGTAGCTGTTCTCCGCTATTCGGCAGCAATCCAGCATCAGCAGCACGCCATGGTGCCTGCAGATGGAAGAGATCTCCTTGGCATTGGCCATGCTCACGGGCTGGCCACCGCCGCTGTTGTTGGTCACCGTGAGGATCACCGCGCCCACGTTGCCCTTGTGTTCCTTCAGCAGGCGCTCCAAGGCCGCCGTGTCCATGTTGCCCTTGAAGGGGTGCAGTAGCGCGGTGTCCTCGTTCTCCTTGATCGGGATGTCGATGGCGGTGGCGCCGGTGAACTCGATGTTGGCGCGCGTGGTATCGAAGTGCGTGTTGCTGATGAACACCTTTCCGGGTCCCCCGAGATGGCCGTAGACGATGCGCTCCCCGGCACGCCCTTGATGGGTGGGCAGTATATGCTCCATGCCGGTAAGCTCCTGCACGGCTTGCTGCATGCGCTCCCAGGAACGCGAACCGGCATAGGCCTCATCGCCCTCCATTACCCCGGCCCATTGGTGGGCGCTCATGGCGCTGGTGCCGCTGTCGGTCATGAAGTCGATGATCACGTCCTTGGAGCGCAGCAGGAACGGGTTGTAATGTGCTTCCTTCAGGAACCGCACACGTTCCTCCTCGGTGCTCAGGCCGATGGGTTCCACGCTCTTGATGCGGAACGGCTCAATGATGGTTTGAAACTGCATGTTCAGATCTTCTCAAAACGCGCCTGGAAGAAGCGCAGATACTTGGGCTCGTACACCATCTTCAGGCCGGTGATGTTCTTATGGTTCTCATAAACGCGCAGCACGGAGGCTGCCACCACGTCCATGTGGGCCTGTGTGTACACGCGGCGCGGCACGGTGAGGCGCACCAGTTCCAGCTCGGGCATGTAGTCCTCGCCGGTCTCCTTGTTGCGGCCAGCGCTCACTACACCCCGCTCCATGGTGCGGACACCCGAATCCAGGTAGAGTTCGGCGGCCAGGGCTTGGGCGGGATAGGCCGTTTGGGGGACATGCGGCAGGAAGGCCTTGGCGTCCAAGAACACGCCGTGCGTTCCGATGGGCAGCACGATGGGGATGCCCGCCTCGATGAGCTTGTTGCCGAGGTAGAGCACCTGCCCCACCCGCGCCCGGATATGGTCTTCGCCCACGGATTCGCCGATGCCGATGGCCATGGCCTCCATGTCGCGCCCGGCCAAGCCGCCGTAGGTGTGCAATCCCTCATACAGCACCACTTGGTTGCGGGCCTCCTCGAAGACGTCCCATTCGTTGGTGGCCAGGAAACCACCGATGTTCACCAGCGCGTCCTTCTTGGCGCTCATGGTGGCGCCGTCGGTGAGGGAGCAGATCTCCAGCACGATATCCGCCACGTTCCGGTTCTCCTGCCCCTTCTCCAACTGTTTGATCATGTAAGCGTTCTCCGCCACCCGCGTCATGTCATGGATGATGCGGATCCCATGCTTCTTGGTGAGCGCGCGCAGGTCCTTGAGGTTCTGCAGGCTGATGGGCTGGCCGCCGGCCATGTTCACCGTGGTGGCAATGCTGACGTAGGGGATCTTCTTCGCGCCGTGCTTGTCGATCAGGGCCTGCAGCTTCTTCAGGTCCACGTTGCCCTTGAAGGGGAACGTGCTCTTGGCGTCGTGGGCCTCGTCCACGATGATGTCGGCGAAACTTCCGCCGGCGAGTTCCTGGTGCGCGCGGGTGGTGGTGAAGTACATGTTGCCGGGCACCACGTCGCCGGGTTTGATGAGGATGCGCGAGATGAGGTTCTCCGCGCCGCGCCCTTGGTGCGTGGGGATGAGGTGCTTGTAGCCGTAGTATTTCTGCACGGCTTCCTCCAGGTGGTAGAAGTTGCGGCTGCCCGCGTAAGCTTCGTCGCCGAGCATCATGCCCGCCCACTGGCGGTCGCTCATGGCGCTGGTGCCGCTGTCGGTGAGCAGGTCGATGTACACATCGTCCGAGTGGAGCAGAAAGGTGTTGTAGCCAGCCTCCTTCAAGGCGGCTTCCCGCTGCTGGCGGGTGGTCATGGTGATGGGCTCCACCATTTTGATCTTGTAGGGTTCGGCCCAGGGTTCGCGTTGGATCGGCATTGTTGAAAGCGGTTAATGTGCTTGTGCAGGTTGATAAATGAAGGAGGGCGGTGTTATGCGGTCAGCGGTGCGGGCAGAAGCATGGCTCCCACCTCCTGGGCATGCCTGCGCAGGTCGTCGGTGAACCGTTCGATGCGCACCCGCGCCTGCCGCTGCAACTCGGGGGCCAGGTTTTCATAGTATTTGATCCCTTCCAGCAGGTTGGCCTTGAAGGTTTCGATGTAGCGTCGTTGCTTCTCGGTGGCGGCATGCTTCACCTGTTCAAACTCCCGGCGCAGGTAGTCCACGTAAAGCTTGAGTTCGTTGACGAACATGTGCGGCCGATCATTGGTGTTCAGCAACGAGGTGCGTCCGTATATGTGGTCCACCATGGTGCGCAATGGCACGATGCGGGAGAAGTTGGCCAGGTTGGGCCCCGGGCAAATGGCCACGGCCTCCAGTTTGTGCGCCGGGGTCATACCATCTTTGAGCAGGGCACTTGCGCCCAGCCCTTCGCACAGGCAATCCTTTTCGGTGATGCGGGCCGCCTCCTTGGCATAGGTTTCCGGATCGAGGTGCTGTTCCTTGAGCTGCTTGAGCTTGAGGTGCTGGTACTGGCGCGAGGCGGTACAGATGGGGATGTCCGTGAATTCGGTGTTGTTGGAGAGGAATTTCTTGTAGCAGGCACTTCCCGGCCTGTTTTTGGCGATGCGGGCTTTGCGCTGCGCCTCCGAGGTACTGGGCCTGAAGTTGTGGAACGGGATGCCCAAGGGCGAGGCCCAGCTCAGGTAGTAATCGTCCGGTTTGGCCTTGGACAATTGCTCCAAGGTGTGCTCATCCACATTGGTGGCCTCGGGCACCAGGAGGAAAGGGCTTCCCCAGCCGGTAACGTCCACGTGGTAGTGGTTGCGCAGGAAGCGATCCTCCTCGGTGGTGCCGATGCCTCCCTGCACGGTGATGCGCGGCCGGTGCATTTCTTTGACCACGGGGCGCCCCGCACCGGCCAGTGCCGCATTGCACAGGGTATGCAACTCCTCGTTGAGGGCCTCGCGGCGCTCCATGAATTCCTGCAGGATCGGGCCCATGAGGATACCGTCGGTGGCAAAGGCGTGGCCGCCGCAGTTCAATCCGGATTCGATGCGGAACTCGGACACCGGGATCCCCTTCTTCGCGAGGATCTTCCCCTGGATGGCGGCCGAGCGGAGGTCGCTCACCTTGAGGATGATCTTCTTGCGGCACCGGCCTTCCGCATCCGGGAAGAAATCCGGGAAGGTGGCGATGTAGCTGTAGATGCGCGGGTTGTAGCCGGCACTGAGGACAATGGATGAATGCAGGTTGCTGAGCGCAAATCCCCGGAAGGCGGCCATGCCCTCGGCATACTCCATCGGCAAGGGCGTCACGCCGTCCTTGGCATAGGTCGTGCGGTCGATCTTGGCCATGATGTTCACATCGATGGCGCCCGGGGTGATGGATGCGTGCAACTTGGCGTCCAAGGCGGTGCGTTCCGGCCCGGTCTCCATGTTCATCATCCGCAGGTACTCACCTCGCAGCGGCGACCCGTCGGCGAGCATCAAGAAATACTTCGAACTGTCTGAACCTTCGGTAAACGGCTGTGCACGCAGGGTTGCCACATTCCGCTCCACGATGCGTTGCACCAAGTTGAGATAGGCGGTAATGCGCTGGGCGCGGTGATCGATCTCCTTTTTGGGGATCTCCGTGTACGGTTCCCCTGCCAGCTTGCTGTGGTATTCGCGCATGCGCTCCACCAGTTCATCCTCGATGATGGAAATCACCGAGCTGATGCCGAAGTGGGCCACTTTTACGGGGGTGTCGATGGTGTAGCCGAGGCCCATCACCGGTATGTGGAAACTGTGGACGGGCAGCGGCGCAGATAGGGTTTGGTGCATGGGGGGCGACAGCGGAAGCTTGCAGGCCCCGCCGGTTCATGATTCATGCAAAAGACGGCACCACCCCTCCCATCTTAACTGACCTTCATCAGGAAACGGGCTACCCTTCCAAGGCTGCGCGATAATGGATGGCTGCGCGCCTTCCCGGCGCCCGGGTTCTTCACCCCACATCCGCCGACCTCATCCGGCTTTGCGCGCGGTGGTCGCGGTTATAGTGGGCCCCTACGCTCACAGGTTCGGCAATGGCTTGGGCGCAAATGGCTTGGGCCACCCGCACCATGTTCCGCAATTCGAAGAGTTCCAAGGAGCGTTCACCGCCATCCCAAACCGCACCGGTGGCCAATTCCAGCTTCCGCAGCTCGTGGCTTGCGAGATGCAGCCCGGCATCATCCCGCACGATACCCACCTGCTCCATCATCAAGGTGCGGAGCCGATCGCGGAGGGTGGTTGTTTCCGTTGAGGGGGCGGTGATCCGGTACCGGTCCTTTTCAGGGGCGGAGGGCGGCAATTCGCCGGTGGCGGGCAACAGGGCCACATGGGCAGCCGCATACCTGGGGATCACCAAGGCTTCCAGCAGGGAGTTGCTTGCTAGGCGATCGGCCCCGTGCAGGCCGCTGCCGGCGCACTCGCCCAGCGCATAGAGGCCCGGGAGTTCGGTACGTCCATCGCCGTCGGTGCATATGCCGCCGCAGAGGTAATGGGCGGCGGGCATTACCGGCAGTGGTGCATGCAGGGGATCCATGCCGATACTGCGGCAGTGCTCGAGGATCATGGGAAATTCCCGTTGGAACCGTTCCGGCCCGATGCGGGTGGTGTCCAACCACACATGGGGCACCTTGGCCGCCTGCATTTCGGCATGGATCGCGCGGGCCACGATGTTGCGCGGGGCAAGGTCGGCCATGGGATGCTTGCCCTCCATCAGGCGGCTTCCGTCGTGGCGCAGCAACACCGCGCCTGCCCCACGCACGGCCTCGCTGATCAGGAAGGTGGACGGCCGGTCCGGGGCATACAGCGCCGTGGGGTGGAATTGCACAAAGGCCATGTCGCGCAAGGGCACGCCCGCCCGGATGGCCATGGCCACGCCCCCGCCGGTGGCACCGGGCGGGTTGGTGGTGTGGCGGTAGATCCGCCCGGCACCACCGGTGGCCAGCACCACCGCATCGGCGTGCAAGAGGCTTATGGTTCCCGTGGCCAGGTCCAAGGTGCGCACGCCGCAGCAGCGGCGGCTTTCCCCTTCCCCATCGGTCAACAGGTCCATCACCAGGTGGGTGGTGTCCAGCTGGATGCCGGGCGTGCGCTTCACTTGCTCGAGCAGCACGCGGACCAGCTCGGCCCCGGTGCTGTCCCCCTTGTGCACCACGCGTGCCCTGCGGTGGCCTCCTTCACGTGCTGCTTCAAGCTGCCCCTGGCCGTCGGTATCGAAGCGGGCACCTTGTTCCAGCAGCTCACGGATGCAGGCGGGGCCCTCCCTCACCACGCGCTCCACCACGGCCGGGTCGCAACGGCCCGCTCCTACGGCCAAGGTGTCGTCGCGGTGCTGCTGCCAGGAATCAGCCGGATGGATCACTGCGGCCACGCCGCCCTGTGCCGCATGGGAGTTGCTCTGTTCCGGCACGGCCTTGGAGAGCATGGCGATGTGCGCGCCGCGCTGCCCTGCCAGGGCGTACAGGCGCAGTGCGAAGGCCATGCCGGCCACGCCACTGCCCACCACCACCACCTCCAAGGGGCGATTCATCCGAGGTCCATCATGCGCCGGAGCGAGCGTTCCGCCAGTGCCCGCACGCGTTCCTCCAGGATGATCTCCGGCTGGCCGTGGAGCAGTGCGGCATGCATCTTCTCCAACGTGTTCAGCTTCATGTAGGGGCACTCGGCACATGCGCACGAGTTCTCGGCATTGGCCGGCGCGGCGATCAGGGTCTTGTCCGGCACGGCCTCGCGCATTTTATGCAAGATGCCGCCTTCGGTGGCCACGATGAACTTGGTCCCCGGATCGGTCTTCACGAAATTCAGCAGGGACGAAGTGCTGCCCACATGGTCCGCCTCGTCCAGAATGTGTTGCGGGCACTCGGGGTGGGCGATCAGCTTCGCGTCCGGGTGTTTGCCCATGAGGAACTTCAGCTTGTCGATGCTGATGTCCACGTGCACTTCGCACACACCGTCCCACAGTACCAATTCGCGGCCGGTGACGCGCTGCACGTAGGCGCCCAAGTGCTTGTCCGGCGCGAAGATCACCTTGCGGTCCGCCGGAATGCTCTGCACCACCCGCACGGCATTGCTGCTGGTGCAAATGATGTCGCTCATGGCCTTCACCTCGGCGCTGCAGTTGATGTAGCTCACCACCACGTGGTCGGGGTGCTGTTCCAGGAAGGCGCGGAACTTTTCCGGCGGCGCGCTGTCCGCCAAGGAACAGCCTGCGTTGAGGTCCGGCAGCAGCACCTTGCGCGCGGGGTTAAGGATCTTGGCCGTTTCGGCCATGAAGTGCACGCCGCAGAACAGGATGGTGTCCGCGCCGGTTTTGTCCGCAGCCTTGGCCAAAGCCAGGCTGTCCCCCACGAAGTCGGCCAGTTCCTGGATCTCCGGCTGCTGGTAATAGTGCGCCAAGATCACGGCATTGCGTTCCTTCTTCAGGCGGTGGATGTCCTCCACCAGCTCGTATCCGGCAAGGTTGGTCGAAGGTGCTTCCACCTCCGCACGGATGGTCGTCATGGTTTTTACTTGTTCCGTTGATCCGGGTACCCCGGTTTGATTTTCCTGGATGGTGATCCGCCGTTCACGGTACCGGCTGGTTGAACAAACGTACCGGCATCCGCAAGGTGATCAATTGACCCGCGTCAGTCTTGTGTTTCGCCACCCGGTGGCCGAATGTTCCTCCGGCGTGTTCAATGGAAGTAGTTTCCGTAAGTGGCCAAGTAATTGGCCAGTTCATCGCGTTGGGCCTCCGAAGGCTCATTCCCCATCCCGTCCAGCATCTTGTGCACGGGGATCAGGTAGTTGTGCAATTGGTTGTGCGCTTCGCCCGTCATGGTGCACTTGGCAAAGATCTCCTTGAATTCCGCCTCGAGTTCCTCATGCAGCACGGGGGCATCACCGGTGGCGGGGTCGAACCCCGCCAGCAGGGCCTGCATGGCTGCGATGCCCTCGGTGGTTTCGGTATTCGCCGCCCACGTGTTGCCGTTGTCCAACTGCACGGCTTGTGCTTCGCTGCCGTGGTCGTGCACTTCCCCGGCCACTTCCTGTTCGCTGGCCTGTTCCGCATGGTCCTGTTCCGTTGCTGCGGGCCCGCAGGCGCCAAGCAGCAATGCCGAGACCAGGGTGAAGAAAAAAGATCGGGTATGCATGGGAAGGGAGGTAAGTGGTTGAAGAGGGGATATCCGTTATTGGGGCTGTTTCACGAAGTAACGTGCCGCGAAGTACAGCAGTACGGTAATTCCGAAGCGGAAGGGCAAAGCGATCATGGTGCGCTGTTCGTAGGCACCGCCCCCCTGCACGTGGAGGAAGAAGCCGATGGCCGCGATCAGCAGCAACGCGATGGCTGCCAACAGGGGTTTGTCCGCCCATGGGTGCATGCTGAACAAGCCTACCGCCGCAACCAGGTAGAGCACGGCCGCAAGCAGGTTCATCCAAAGCACCAGCAGTACCACGGCACCCGCTTGTTCCCGTGCACCACCGATGCCAAACAGCACCGATCCGCCCTTGAACAAGGTGAGCAGGCCAAAGAGCAGCAGCAGTACGGCCACCACTTTTGAACCATGTACCGGCTTGCGCTGTTCCACCATTGCAACACCAAAGATGGGCGCGGGGCAAGGGCTAAAACCTGACCCTTGTCAGGAACATCCGCTGCCCAGTGCCTCCCGGCGCGCTCACGCCTCCACCAATGCGTTGTTGAAGACCTCCTTCCCGTTGTACACCACCTCCCAGGTCACCGGCAGGGCCTTCTTCAGCATGTGGCTTACCCCGCATATTTCCTGCTGGGAGCGCTGCACCACGCTCAGTGCCGCTTCCTTGTGGGCGTCTTCCCCGTGCATCCGGTAGATCACGTGAACCTGGGTGTATGCGATGGGCGGCGCCTTGGTGAGTTCCCCGCTGACCGCCACGTCCAAATGGTCCAACTGAATACCGGCCTTGCGGAGCAACGCTACCACGTCCATGCCCGTGCAGCCCGCCAGGGCCGAAAGCACAAAGGGTTTGGGAATGGACCCCAAGTCCTCGCCACCAGCCCGCTCCGGGGCGTCCATGATCACCGTGTGGCCGCCCACCAGTGCGTTGAATTGCATTTTCCCCATCCATTGGGCTTCCACTTCGTGCTTCATGTTTTGGCCGTTGTTGAATTGCCTGCTGTTGTTCCGGGTCCAAAATTGGCCCTGCCCAATGATCCAGGGCGTGAGCATTGTCACACCCGGCCACCCCACCGCCCGGGCCCGGGTACCTTTGGCGCATGTGCCTGATCGCCCTGGCCTACATGGCCCATCCCCGCTTCCCGCTGATCGTGGCCGCCAACCGCGACGAGTTCATGGACCGCCCCACCGAACCGGCCCACTGGTGGAAGGATGCACCCGGCATTTTCGCGGGTCGCGACAAACGTGCCGGCGGCACCTGGATGGGCATCACCCGCCGTGGCCGCTTCGCCGCGATCACGAACTACCGGCAGATGCAGATGCAATTCCCCGCAGGACCCTCACGCGGGCAACTGGTGCGCGAGGCACTGGAACACGATATCGATCCCGGCAGTACCAACGTCTACGCCGGTTTCAACCTGATCTACGGCACTCTCGGGCAACTGCGCTACCACAACAACATCAACGGCGAGGACTTCGCCCTCACTCCGGGCATCCACGGATTGAGCAACAGTTTGCTGAACGTACCCTGGCCCAAGGTGGTGAGGGCCAAGGCCCAACTCGCCCACTGGGTGCAACAGCCCGCCGGGCAACTGGTTGAAGGATTGTTCACCTTGTTGTCCGACGATACCCCGGCGCCGGATAACCAACTCCCGAACACCGGCCTGCCCTTGGAGGCCGAACGTGCCGCGTCGCCCATCCTGATCCGCACCTCCATTGGCTACGGCACCCGTTGCAGCACCGTGCTACTGGTGAATGCCAAGGACGAGGTGTTTTTTGAAGAGCGTGCGATGCCGGACGGAATGGCCGTGACGGAACGGTTCCCGATCGGCTGAACAGGGGTCGTACGACCGCAGCTGGTTCCGCAGCCCATCCTGTGATCCCTCCGAGGGGGCCGCATCCGGTTCTTCCCCTATCCCGTTGAAAAGGGAAGGGCCGCATTTCGCGGCCCTTCCCCATCTGTTGTGCTCCTGCCCTACCCGCACTTGCTGCTTCCGCAGCTGCGGCACTTCAGGCAACCTTCTTCATAGTAGACGCCCTCGCTGTCGCCACAATCATTGCACCTACGGCCGCTGGCGCTGGTGCCATCAGGAATATACCGTGAAAGGGCACGTGCTACACCGTTCTTCCAGGTGTTCAGCGTGGCATCGTATAGGTTGAGGTTGACCACGGTATCCACCACGTGGGGCACGGAAACGCCTTGGCGAAGCATGCCGCTGATGAGGATGGCGTAGTTCCAGTACTCCTTGTTGAAGCTGCGGCTGAGGCCCTGGATGGTCACCCGGTAGTCGTCGCTGTCGGCGTATTGGAGATCGTAAATGTTCTTCTTGGCCTTGGCATCCTTGCGTTTGATCACCCAGCCCTTATTCACCCAGTTGGGCAGCTTGAACACGCCGTCCGCCTTGCCTGTGAAGATCTCGTAGGGCTTGCCGTCCAACAGGCCCACCACGGCGATCCACTGTTCCGTCTCGTTGTTGAACCGGATCACATCGGCCTCCAGCACCTCTGGGCGCTTGGCATGGGCGGGTGCCGCGGCCTCCTTCTTCTTCTCCCCGGTGGCCACCAGCACACCGCTGCGCGACCCGTCGCGGTATACGGTCACGCCTTTGAGGCCCATGTGCCAAGCCTCGAAGTAAATGCTGCCTACCAGTTCCGGTTCCACCGTGGAAGGCAGGTTGATGGTGCTGCTGATGCTGTGCGTGGTATACTTCTGCACGGCGGCCTGCAGGCGCAGGCGGTGGTGCCAATCAATGTCGGGCGCGGTGCTGTTGAAGTAGGGGCTTTCCTTCACGTCCTTCTTGCCCGATGCCTTCATCCAATCGGTGATGCGGGGGTGGTGCACGGTGAATTCCTCCCACTGGTCGCCCATGGCATCGGTGAAGGTGACCTTTTCAGCGGGTGCGTTGGGGCCCAGCTTGCGACGGCGCGTGTAGCCCAGCATGTACACCGGCTCAATGCCGCTGCTGGTGCGGGTGAGCAGGCTGAGGGTGCCGGTGGGCGCCACGGTGCTGATGCTGATGTTGCGTCGGCCGTGCTTCATCATGCGGGCATGCAGTTCCGGCATTTCCCCCGCCAGCATGTTGCTGAACTCGGAGGTTGCTTCCACGGCCGGGTCGAAGGCTTGGAAGCCGCCCCGCTCAATGGCCAAGTCGATGCTGCTGTTGAATTCCGCCTCGCACTTGGTGCGCATGATGTGCTCGGCGGCCTCCACGGCAGCCGGGCTGTCGTACGCCAAGCCCAAGGCGGCCAAGGCGTCGGCCAGGCCGGTGAAGCCCAAGCCGGTGCGGCGGCCTTTGCGGCCCGTGTCACCCAGCAACTGCCAGGTTTCGCGCTCCACGCGCTTCACGGCATCGGGCTCGGGGTCGCTGTCGATCTTCTGCAGGATGCGTTCCACGGCCTCCAGCTCCAAGTCCACCAGATCGTCCATCAGGCGCTGGGCCTCATAGACGACCTTGGCCAGGCGGGCATGGTCGAACTTGGCCTTGGCGGTGAAGGCGTCCTTGACGAAGGAGTAGAAGTTGATGGCGATCAAGCGGCAGCTATCCCCGCCCTGCATGGCGATCTCACCGCAGGGGTTGGTGCTTTCGTTGGCGAAGCCGGGGTAAATGGAGGAGGTGGAATACTTGTGCTGGCGGTCCCAGAAGATGATGCCGGGCTCGGCCGTGTTGTGCGCACACTTCACCAAGGTGTTCCACAATTCACGCGCACGCACCGTCTTGGTCACCGAGGGGGTTTTGCTGTCGATGGGCCAGCGATGGGTGTAGTCGCCGTCCTCTTCCACGGCTTTGAGGAACTCGTCGCTCACGCGCACACTGATGTTGGCCCCGGTCACCTTGGTGAGGTCCTGCTTGATGGTGATGAACCGCTCCACGTCGGGGTGGGCGATGTCCATGGTGAGCATCAGGGCGCCGCGGCGTCCTTTTTGGGCCACTTCGCGCGTGGTGTTGCTGAAGCGCTCCATGAAGGAAACGGCGCCGGTGCTGGTGCGTGCGGCGTTGCTCACGGCGGCGCCTTCGGGCCGCAGGGTGCTCAGGTCGAAGCCCACGCCGCAGCGGCGCTTGAAGAGCTGGGCCAGTTGCTGGTCGTTGCGGAAGATGCCGCCGTAGCTGTCCACCGGTGCGGGGATCACCACGCAGTTGCTCAGCGAGGCCAAGCGGGTGTGGTCCCCCAGGGAAGCCATTACGCTGCCTTGGGGCACGATGTCGCGGAAGCCGTCGAAGAGCTGGAAAATGCCTTCCTCGTCCAAGGGATTGCGCTTCTGTCCATAGGTGGACAGCAGCGCCCGCTTGTCGTCGGGCAGTGGCTTGTACGAGCGTTCGATGCGGGCGAATTCCCGCGCCATGCGCCAATGCGTGTCGGCGGGGGTCAGTTCCACCAGTTCGCCCTGCTCGTTGCGCAAGGCGTACTTGTTCATCCAGGTGGTAGCGGCCAGCTCATCGTCATGGAAGTATTCAAGGGCGGCGGCCAGTACTTCCTCGGGGGTCAGGCGCGGCTTCACGGCAGGTGCGGAAGGCATTTGGGAAAGAGCTTCAAATAAGATGGCTTGTGGCATGGTGGTAAAATGGTCTGGTCCGGGGAGGCCAAAGCTCCTTCATTCATTCCATGATCGGGATCAATTTCACAGGGGATCATCCACAGCGTTATGAACGATCCGCCCAAGGCGATCATTCCCCGATTGTTATGGCCGCAGAGGATGTTGATAACTGCGCCAGCCGGTCATCTCCTGAACAGCAAAGGCGCCACGATGGACGCCTTTGCCGTCTTTCACCATGCCCTCAAGGATAAGGGCAATGGCACCTTCCGGTCCGATCAGGGGGTGGGCAGGATCACCTTGTCGATCACGCACACCAGGCCGTTCGCTGCCTGTACGGTGGCCAGCACCTTGGCGCCATTGATGGTCACCTGGCCGTCCTTCACTTGAAACGTGGTGTTTCCACCGTTCACCATGCCAAGCACTTGCCCGTCCTTCATGTTTTCCGGTTTGTACACGCCCACGGCCACATGATATTGCAGGATGTCGATCAGGTCATCCTTCTTTTCCGGCTTCAACAGCCCATCGACGGTTCCTGCGGGCAACGATGCAAATGCCGCGTTGGTGGGCGCGTACACGGTAAAAGGCCCGGCGTTTGAAAGTGCGTCCACCAGTTCGGCGGCTTTCACGGCAGCAACCAAGGTGCTGTGGTCGGGCGAGGCTACGGCCACCTGCACCACGTTGCGCTGGGATTCATCATCCACCACGCCCGACTGGCCCGTAAGGGCTGAAGGGGAAGTAGCAGCCGAGGCTTGGGCATCGGTGTTTGGTGCGCCTTCGCTGCAAGCGCACAGCAGGGCAACTAAAAAGAGGGGGGCAATGTGCGTTGTTTTCATGTTGTGCGTATCGTTTGGATGGAATGTTCACGTTGGTGTGCATCACAAAAATCAACGTATGTCGGATTTCGGCAGTTGCATTTTCGCAGTTTTCCCATTGATTCTTATCAGTACATGCATTCGCTGCCAGGAACGGCCACCTGCGGACAGGGGCGGCTTGCCTTTCCGATTCAGGGTAAATCGTGCAACACCACCTGCCGTCCCTGCAGGTGCGACGGCATGGTACGCGGAGCTCAGAAGTCCTTGCGGCTGAACGCCCGGAAGCCCAGCGCTGCAGGCACGGCCACCCAGGCCATAAGCGCAGCAAGTGCCAGGAGAATGCCGCGCGCGCTGCCGAAGAACTTCTCGTACACCGCGCCACTGTATCCCATCATGGCTGCCAGGTCCACCTTCAGCAGCACCATGATGCGGCCCAGGTCGATCGGGTCCAATGCGGCCAACGGCACGATCAGGGGCTCGATGGGGTAATCGCTGAAGGCGAACATGACCCAGAGGAGGATCGCATCATACACCAGCACAAAGAGGAACCAGACCACCAGGCCAAGGCCCACCCCCCGCGCTTTTTCCCGGTTGCGGATGGCGATCAGCGCACCGATGGCGGTAAACACCAAGGTGAGCATGATGCAGGCCAGCAGCAGGGTGAGGGAAGCCCCGCCCGGGTGGAAGAGCATCAAGGGAATGCCGGCCCCCGCCAAGGCGCCCAGCACCAATGCCGTGGCCAAGGCAAGTACCTGCCCGCCCAGGATCTTCGACCGGTGCAACGGTTGCACGGCCAACAGTTCCGTGAATTCCATGGCGTCATACAGGTACACGATGGAGAAGACCGAGGCCACTAACGGCACCAAGGCCAACAGCACTTGGGACAGGCTGAGCATGGCCTTTACGGGCTGGTCTTCCAACTGGAACAGGCCCAGGGTGATGGCCAGCAACAGCAACAACCATCCGCCCACAAACTTGTTGCGGGCCAGGTCGATCAAGGTGTATTTATAGACTTTCAACATCAGCCGTCCGTTTGTGGGTGAGCATTGCGGGGATGGCCTTGGAGAGGCGCTGTTGCCCGGTAGCCTCAATGATTTCCTCAGGGGCCAGGAGGAATTGGAGCCGTCCTTCGTGCAGGTAGGCCACCCGGTCGGCCAAGGCTTCCACCTCCTCCATCAGGTGGCTGGTGATCAGCACGGTGCAGCCGTTTTGCTTGATCTTGCGCACGGCGGCGATCAGTGCCTCCGAGCTCAAGGGATCCAGGCCGGCCGTGGGCTCGTCCAGGATCAGCACACCGGGATCATAGCGGAAGGCCAGCACGGCGCTCACCTTTTGGCGCTGTCCGCCCGAGAGCGTGCCTAAGCGTTTGTCCATCATCCGGTCCACGCCGAGTTCCCTGACCAAGGGGCCTTCGGTGCGGGGCGTGCCGCTGCGTCGGATGTCGTCCATCAGGTCGATCAGTTGGCCGATCTTCAGTTCGTTGGGGAAGCGCGTGATCTGTGGCATGTAGCCCACCTGGTGGCGGTAGGCCGGATCGGAGCCCACGCGCTGGCCGTTTACTTGGATGCTGCCGGTGGTGGCCCGCACCAGCCCCAGCAGGCACTTGATCATGGTGGTTTTTCCCGAGCCGTTGGGGCCGATCACGGATACCGCCTCGCCGGGCATGAAACGTGCACTGAAGTCGCGCAGCGCCCACAGCTTGCCGTAGCGCTTGCCGACTTGTTCAAAGACCAATCGATCCATGGGGGGATTTCATCAACGGTTTGGCATCCTCCAGTCCTTCCGGCGTCATGGAGGGGATCAGTCGCTCGGCCTGGTCGAGCAATTGGGTCAGCAGGCTACGCGAAAGAACGACGGCATAGGGCATGCGCTCGTTCACCAGGGCGAAGAGGCTCAAGGGCCGGAAGGGCACGTCGCCCGTGCCGTTGCGGTCCAGGTCGTAGCCCCGGTAGCGGTCCCAGTAATTACCGCTGAAGCTGTTGTACTTGGGGTCGCCGTTGGTGCTCAGGTCGAAGGTGTTGCCGGTGAAGCTGTTGGCTTCAAAATGGCAGGTCATTGAATTGGAGAACAGGCGAAGGGCCCAGCCGTTGCCTTGGAAGACATTGCCGATCACTTCCAACCGGTTGCAGCCGTCCAGCAGGATGGCCGTGGTGTTGTCGTTGAACTGGTTGCTGTCGATCACCGCGTCATTGATCTCCTTGAGGAGCAACCCGTACGAGCTGGCTCCCCGGTTGCGGATGAACTTGTTGCGGCGCATGTCCACTTCCTTGCTGTACATCACGGCCACCCCGGCTCCGTTGCCACTGAACGTATTGTCGGAATACGTATCGCGGTGGCTGAACATGAAGTGCAGGCCGTACCGCGAGTTGCGCAGGCTCTTGTTGCGCCGGATGTGGCTATCGGTCACAAACTCGAAGTAGATGCCGTCGCGGTGGTCCTGTGATATGTTGTCCAGGATCTCGGCCCCGGCGCAGTGCCACAAATGGATGCCATTGCCCATTCGGGTTTCGGGCGCTTTCGGGTCGCCCAGCACCTGGTTGCGCTCGATCACTGTGTTGCGCGAGCTGGCCACATGAATGGCGAAGAAGCAGTGCTCCACAATGTTGTCGATGATGCTTACGCTATCGGCCTTGGTCACCTTGATGCCGGCGTTGTCGTTGATGTTGCTGACCAAGGTGCCGGTGATGCGGAATCCCCGGAGGGTGGTGCCCGGGGCGTTGATCACCACCACGTCGCCTTGTTCGCCACCGTCGATCAGTGGCCTGCCCACCCCCACCAAGGCCAAGCGCCGGTCGATGGTGATGGTGCCCTCGCGGTACGTGCCGGCGAGCACGCGGATGGTATCGCCGTCCGCTGCCGAGGCCACGGCTACCGATATGCGCTTATTGGGGCCGGTGGCGTCCACCGTCCACGTGCGTGCCCCCAGCGGCCCGGCAGCCCATAGCAGCGGCAGTAGCGCGGCCACACGGCAGCAGGCTCGCAGCTTGTTCATTCGTCGGTGAAGAGCTTTTTCACGGCCGGCCAATCCATGGCTTCGCCGGGGAAGTGCTGCATGGCCTGCTTGCGGTCGCTATCGGTGCCGAACGCGGCCACGTTGCCCCGCATGGGACTTTTCAACGTTGGGGCGTGCAGGTAAAAGGCCTTGGTCGCATCGATCAGATTGCCCGGGTGGGCAAAGTCCGAAACATACCAACCGCCTACTTCCTGCTCCACCAAGTGCCCGTTGTGCCCCACGAAAGGCACCATGCACTCGGGCGCATCAAACACGTACGTGCGTCCCTTGGTGGTTTGGATGGCGGCACCGAATTTGGCATCCATCACGTTCATGCGGCAATGCGCACATTCGTCCGCGCCGTACTTGATCTCCGGTTGCCCCACCGAACAACTGCCCGCCAGGAACACCAGCGCGGCGGCAAGGATCCAATTCTTCATTTCAACTGCTTTTTCAGCTTCATCCGGGAGGATCTCCTCCACTCAAACACAAACACCAGCACGGCCATGGTGATGCTGGCGAACAGCACGTAGCCCCCCACGTCAGGCATGGACCACGCCTCAAAGTTAAGCAGGGTTTTGTGGCCGAGCAGGGGCGGCTGATAGGCCATGCCCTCCACCTTGATGGCCGCGCGGGGATCCAGTTCGTGCCCGTAACGGTAACCCCACTGGTACATGTCCCACATGGCCCAGATCACGAAGGCCCCCAGCCCCATCAGCCAGCTGCCCAACGCCCAGCGCCTGCCGATGGCCGAGGCGAGGACGCCCCAGGCGAGCAGCAGGAAGATGGCGTACCGCATGATCTCGAACTCGGGGAACATCTCGTCGTGGATGGTGGCCATGCCGATGTAGTGGTTCAGGTTGTTGATCTGTTCCACGTTGCCGGTGAAGCTGTCGTGGAAGATCTGCAGTACGAGCCCCTCGGGGTACTGGGGCGCCCAGAGATCAATGCGCCAGATGGGCTGCACCAGCAATATGCCCAAAGCCAACGCCGCCAAGGCTACAATGATCCGCGAAAAGGTGCGCATAACCGGCTCCATGATGATCCTTTGTGTTTTGTGTTGGTTTCGTGCTGAAAGTCACCGCCCTGTCCACCTTCCGGCCGTGCGCAATGTCACCGTTCCAAGTGCGGCTTCCCGGTGGGCATCCCTTGCGCTTCGGGGTTCTTCATTCACATCCTGCCGTAGTGAACGAAACACCCGGCCCTCGTCACCGGAAACCGATGCGGGGGCCGGGTGCGTTCCGTTCATTTGTTCAAGTGGTCAAAGACCTGCGTCGGCAGATTTGGTGTTCCAGGTCAGGGGAATGTTGCTGCCTGCAGGCGACACGCGGATGTAGCCTTGCATCTCCTGGTGGAGGGCGCTGCAGAAGTCGGTGCAGTAGAAGGGCTTCACGCCTACGCTGGTGGGCACCCACTTCAGGGTCTGTGTTTCACCCGGCATGATGAGCAGTTCGGCGTTGGCCGCGCCCTTCACCGCGAAGCCGTGCGGAACGTCCCAGTCCTGCTCCAGGTTGGTGACGTGGAAGTACACCTCGTCGCCCATCTTCACGCCTTCGATGTTGTCCGGGGCGAAGTGTGAGCGGATGCAGGTCATGTAGATGTGCACCTTGTTGCCATCGCGCACCACCTTGGTTTCCTTTTCACCCTTGCTCACATACGGGTGCTTGTTGTCCTCGATCTTGAACAGTTTCACGGACTTGTCCTTGATCAGCTCCGCCGGAATGGCTTGGGCATAGTGGGGTTCGCCGATGGTGGGGTAGTCCAGCAACAGTTCCATCTTCGGGCCGTCGATGCTGAAGAGCTGGGCGGATTGCGACAGTTCGGGGCCGGTGGGCAGGTAGCGGTCCTTGGTGATCTTGTTGTAGGCGATCACGTACTTGCCCCAAGGCTTGGCACCGTCGCCGCCGGGCACGCAGAGGTGGCCGATGGAGTAGTAGGTGGGCACGCGGTCCACCACTTCCAAGGTTTGCACGTTCCACTTCACGATCTCGCTGCTCACGAACATGGAGCTGTAGGCGAAGCCGTTGTTGTCGAACTCGGTATGCAGGGGTCCCAGGCCGGGCTTCTTCACTTCGCCGTGCA
Source organism: Flavobacteriales bacterium (assembly GCA_023957375.1). Classification (GTDB taxonomy): domain Bacteria; phylum Bacteroidota; class Bacteroidia; order Flavobacteriales_F; family PHOS-HE28; genus PHOS-HE28. Next base: position 1,422,991 of record JAMLHB010000001.1, read on the forward strand.
GCACGCTTTCGTACTTCAGCACGGGGATGCCGTCGAACTCACCCTCGAAATCCTTGGCCTCGATGGCCTTGATCATCTTGTCGAAGGAGAAGACGGGGATCAACGCGGCCAGCTTGCCGCTGCCCACGATGTATTGCCCGGTGGGGTCCACGTCGCAGCCGTGGGGGCTCTTGGGGCAGGGCATGAAGTAAAGCAGGTCCTTGAGCTCCTTGTGGTCCAATTGCAGCACCTGCTCCACCACCTCGCTGGTGGCCATGTGGGTCTCGTCGCTGTAGTGGTTCATGAAGTGCTTGCCGGGCACCATCTTGCCCTTGCCTTCCTTGGCGTACTGTTCGGCCTTTTTCCAGTTCACGGCCATGATGAAGTCCTTGTCCCTCTGGCTGGCGTTCACCTCCAGCAGTTCATAGGCCTGCTCGGTGTTGTAGCAGCTGAAGAAGAACCATCCGTCGCTGGGGCCCTTGCCCGTGTGGCTCAGGTCGAAGTCCACCCCCGGCGCGGTGATCTGGAAGGCGATGCTCATCTTTCCCGTCTCGCGGTCCGGATGGATGAAGGTGACGTTGCCCTTGAAGTTCTCCTTGTAGGTATTGATGGGCACATCGCGCTGGGCATCCCCGCCCATGGGCAGGCTGAAGCGGGTGCCGGCCACCACGTACTCGCTGTTGGGGGTGGTGAAGGGCGAACTGTGGTTGCCCGCGCTGTTGGGGATCTCGATGATCGTCTTGGTGCGGAAGGTCGTCAGGTCGATCAAGGCGATGCGCGGGGTGTTGTTCCCGTTGATGAACATCCACTGGCCGTCGGCCACGCCGTTGGTCATGGAAGGCTCCACGTGGTGGGAGTCGTCCCAAGGGATGAAGCCGTGGGTAGTCATCAGCATGGGTTTGGTCTCCTCGCTATACCCCCAACCCTTCTCGGGATCTACGGAAAACACCGGGATGTTGCGCAGCATGCGTCCGCTCGGAAGTCCGTACACGGACATTTGGCCGTTGAACCCGCCGCTAACGAAGTTGTAGAATTCATCATACTTCCCCGGTGGCACGTAGACCTTCGAGGCCGCATCGCCGGTAACGGCGCTCTTGGTGTTGGCCGGCTTGCAGCCTTGGGCCAAGGGAAGTGCGATGCCGGCTGCTAAAAGCAGGGGCAACGCGGTGATCACGGTGGTCCTTTTCATTGAGAAGGTGGTTGGTTGGTTGTTGGTTCTGTTCTTGGGTCTGGGCCGAAGCTTACAGCGTACGCATGAACTCGAGCACGTCCAGTGCTTCGTCCTTGGTCAGGTTTTGGTTGGGCATGCGCACCAAGCATTCCTCCAGCATGGCTTGCGCCTCGGGGTCGGTTTCCAGCATGGCGTCCGTGTGCAGGATCATGTTCATGATCCACTCCGGCTTCCGCTGGTCCAGGATCCCCTTCCAGCCTGGCCCCACCACGCGGTTGGAGCCCAGGGTATGGCAGGCTTGGCACTTCACTTCGTAGATCTCCTTTCCTTTGGCCACCTTCCCCTGGTCAATGGTTTCGGCAAACTTCACTTGGTCGGCGGTGATCAGGTCGGCATTGGGCGCTGCAGGTGCGGCGGCCTCGGGCGCGGTGTTCGTACCAGCGGCCTGGTCGGTGCCTTCACCTCCGCCGCACGCCACCATCAGGGCTACTGCCGTGGAAAGTCCCAATCCTTTGAGCATGTTCATGCGGAGCGTTCTCGTCTTCATCGATAGTCCTTGTTTTTCGGGTTCAAAATTCGTTGCCGTGGCGAAGATAGGTTTGACCATGGTCAGGCTGCCGGGTGAGATTGATCAGCCCGCCCCATAAGCGGTTTATCCTGACCTTTGGCCCTGGATGCACCGCTGGTTCAACATCGCCCTGATCAACCTTGGGATCGCCGGTATCATTGGGTGCGTGTTGCGGTCCATGTATATCTGGGAAATTCCCTTCTTCCGCTTCAAGGCCCTGCTGAACGCCCACTCGCACGTGGCCATGCTGGGCTGGGCCTTCATTGCCATGGTGGTCTTCCTGCTGCGCGATCAAACGGGCAAGGGTCCGTCCCGTTTCAGCTTTGCGTTGCTGCTGGTGGCCCAAGTGGCCGTTACCGGCATGTTGGTGGGTTTCCCGGTGCAGAGCTACGGCGCGTTCACCATTACGGTCTCCGTGTTGCACATGCTGGTGAGCTACGTGCTCTGCTTCCAGGTTTGGAAGGCCACGGACAGTTGGCGCGCAAACGGCAGCCGTCTGTTGGCCCGTCTGGCCGTGATCTCCATGGTGGTCTCCACGTTGGGAACATGGGGCATGGGCCTGATCGTATCCTCGGGCGGTTTCGGTACCGAGCTCTACTACTGGTCCATCCAGTTTTACCTGCACTTCCAGCTCAACGGCTGGTTCTGGTTCGGGGCCCTGGCCCTGTGGAGCCGCTGGGCGGAAACCCATGGCGCCCGCCACGTGATGGACCGGTTCACCATCCGCCTGTGGGTGGCCTCGGTGGTGCTCACGTTCGCGCTGGCCATTGCCTGGAGCGAAAAGCACTGGTTCGTGTACGCCACCAACTCCATCGGGGTGATCCTGCAATTCTGGGCGGGCTGGCGCACGGCCAAGGCCATCCTGGGGGCGCAACGCATGCTGCACGACAAGGCCCCGCTGTGGGCGTGGCGCTGCGTGACCTACGCGCTGGTGGCCATGGGCCTGAAGGTGGTGATGCAGGCGGCCGTGGCCATCCCCGAACTGGCCCTCATGGCCTTTACGGTGCGCAACTTCACCGTGGGGTTCATCCACCTGAGCACCTTGGGCGGCATCACCATGATGCTCTTCGCCATGGCCTTGCTCAAAGGCTGGTTTGTCAGCACCTCGTTCGTGGCCCGGGCCGGTCTGTCCATCTTCACCACCGGGTTTCTGCTGCACGAGGCAGTGCTCTTCCTGCAGGGCGCTATGTTCTGGTTCGGCTTCGGCATGATGCCCGGCTACTATTGGATCATGCTGCTCGTGTCGGTCCCGCTGCCATTGGGCATCTTCATTCTCATGGCCCACTCGCGCGCAACCCGGAAGAAGGCCCTTGCATTGGCACGTGCCTAACGGCTCCGGCCCTCGGTAGCACTGCTGCCTTCTGGAGGAAGCACAACTTGCCAGGGTAGGCAAAAAGCAGGGGCTGCCCAATTGGACAGCCCCTGTTATTGCAATTGGGCAATGGTTGGCTTAGAGCGAACGGATCAGCTCCAGCATGGCGCGGGCCTGGTCCTTGGTGAGCTCTTGGTCGGGCATCACCGTGCCGGTTTCCTCCACCAGTTGCTGCGCGGCAGGGTCGTTTTCCACCATCCACTGGGTGTGCAGCATCATGTTCATGATCCACTCGGGGGTGCGCTCCTTCATCACGCCCTTCCAACCGGGACCCACCACCTTCTCCTCGGTCAGTCCGTGGCACACGTGGCACTTGGCATCGAAGATCTTCTTCGCCTCGGTGATCATGCCCTGGTCGATCTGGTCGCCCAAGGTGATGTCGCTGGCCTTGATGAAATCAGCGGGATATTCCACGGTGGCCGGCGCAGCGGTTTCCGCCGGTGCGGCAGGGGCTGCGGGCGTGGTGGCCTCGGCAGGTGCCGGGCTGGTGGCGCCACCCCCGCAGGAGGCCAGCAAAAAGGCGATGCCCACGGGCATCATCAGGGTCTTGGTGATCTTCATTGTGTTGCACATAGTTTGGATGTTACGATGGTTGTTCCGGGCATTTTTCCCGCCGCGAAGTTCCATCTTTTCCGCTTCATGTGGAAAAATCTTTTCGGGATCGTCACTCTTCCGCCATGTTCGGGGCGCTACCGTGCATGCGTGCGCCCGGCCCCGGCCTAAGCTCTCCCCATTGCGCTCCAGGCACCTTGCCGGCAACAGATCCCGGGCTTCACCCTACCTTCGCAACGTAACGCATTCCAATCCGCTTATGCCCGCTTCACACACCACACGCACGGACGAACCCATCACCATCGGCGAGCTCAAGAACGAGATCCTGAAGGACTACGCCTTGGTATGCCTCAGCCGTGAAGCCAGCCTGCTGGGCCGCAAGGAGGTGCTCAACGGGAAAGCCAAGTTCGGCATCTTCGGCGACGGCAAGGAACTGGCACAGGTGTGCATGGCCAAACAGTTCCGCCATGGCGATTGGCGCAGCGGCTACTACCGCGACCAAACCTTCATGTTCGCCATCGGCGAGCTCACCGTGCAACAATGGTTCGCACAGCTGTATGCCCATGCCGACGTACAGGCCGAACCCTCCAGCGCCGGGCGCCAAATGAACGGCCACTACGCCACGCGCAGCATAGACGCCAATGGCAACTGGAAAGACCTGATGGCACAGTACAATTCCAGCCCGGACATGTCGCCCACCGCCGGCCAGATGCCGCGCCTGCTGGGCCTGGCGCAGGCCAGCAAGCTCTTCCGCAACAACCAGGCCCTGCACAGCCACGCCCATTTGAGCGACCATGGCAACGAGGTGGCCTTCGGCACCATTGGCGACGCCAGCACCAGTGAAGGATTGTTCTGGGAAGCCATCAATGCAGCGGGCGTCCTGCAGGTACCCATGGCCGTGAGCGTATGGGACGACGGGTGGGGCATCAGCGTGGGCAAGGAATACCAGACCACCAAGGGCAGCATCAGCACCTTGCTCAAGGGATTCGAAAAGCAGGAAGGCACCAACGGCCTGCGCTTGTACAAGGTGAAGGGCTGGGATTACGCCGCGCTGAACAAGACCTACGAGCAGGCCATCGCCCGCTGCCGCGAGGAACAGGTACCCTGCGTGGTGCATGTGGAAGAGCTCACCCAGCCACAGGGCCACAGCACCAGCGGCAGCCACGAACGCTATAAGAGCAAGGAACTGTTGGAGTGGTACAAGACCGCCGACTGCATCGTACGCTTCCGCGAATTCATCCTCGCCTTCAAGCCGGGCGGCAATCCCATCGCCACCGCCGATGAGCTGGACGCCCTCCAGGCACAGGCCAAGGCGGATGCAAGAGCCGCGCAAAAAGCGGCATGGGCCGCCTTTACGGGCCCCATCGAGGCCGAACGCAAGGAAGTGCTCCACCTGCTCGACGGGATACGGTCGGACCTGGCCCAACAACTGGCCGGCGAACTGCGCAACACCATCAACCCCGAGCGCCGAGACGTGCTTTCCTGCGCACGGCGCGCCCTCACCGCGGCCATAGCCGATGGCGCGGAGGCCGGCGAACTCAAGGCCTGGGTGCAACAAGCCCTGGCCGACAATGCCGAACGGTATGGCAGCCACCTGTACAGCCAAAGCGCAAAGAGCTGCCTGAACGTGGCGGAAGTGCCCGTGCAGTACGCGGGGGATGAGGAAGTGGACGGCCGCATCATCATCCGCGACAACTTTGCGGCGCTCTTCGAAAAGGAACCGCTGCTGCTCACCTTCGGCGAGGATACCGGCAAGATCGGCGACGTGAACCAAGGCTTGGAGGGCCTGCAGGCCCGCTTTGGCGAACTGCGCATCAGCGATGCCGGCATCCGCGAAGCCACCATCATCGGCCAGGGCATCGGTTTGGCCTTGCGCGGGTTGCGCCCCGTGGCGGAGATCCAGTACTTGGACTACCTGCTCTTTGGCCTGCAGGGCATGAGCGACGACCTGGCCACCATGCTTTGGCGCACCAAGGGCGGCCAAAAATGCCCCCTGATCGTGCGTACCCGCGGCCATCGGCTGGAAGGCGTGTGGCACAGTGGCAGCCCCATGGGAACCATCATCAACAGCCTGCGCGGCATGGTGGTGTGCGTGCCGCGCAACATGCAGCAGGCCGCCGGCATGTACAACACGCTCCTCCAAAGCGACGACCCCGCCTTGGTGATCGAATGCCTCAACGGATACCGCAGCAAGGAACGCCTGCCGGCCAACCTCGGCGAATTCACCGTGCCCATCGGCATCCCCGAAGTGGTGCGCAAAGGCAGTGACCTCACGCTGGTGAGCTATGGCAGCACCTTCACCGTGTGCCAGCACGCCGCAGACCGCCTGGCCGAGCTTGGCATCAGCGTGGAGCTGATCGATGCGCGCACCCTCCTCCCCTTCGACCGCGAGCACCGCATCGTGGAAAGCCTGCAAAAGACCAGCCGCCTGTTAGTGGTGGACGAGGATGTACCCGGTGGCGCCAGTGCCTACATCCTGCAGCAGGTCCTCCAAGAGCAAAACGGCTATCGCTGGCTGGATGAAGCCCCAGCCACGCTCACGGCAAAGCCGCACCGCCCCGCGTACGGTACCGATGGCGACTACTTCAGCAAGCCCGCCGTGGAGGATGTGGTGGAAAAGGTGTTGGGGATGGTGCGGGAGTGAATGCTGCTTGCACCCGCACCCGTCCCGGCGAATGTTTACCCGCTATTTTTGATCCGTGGAGAAGACGGGTACCATAAAAATCAAAATTGAGGGTGGGACTGAAGCTGTGCGGCTCACCCCTGATTCGTTCGATGTCCGTGACCTAAAGGAACTGCTCACACGTGTGGAAGACCTGCTGTTCCCGGTTGAACGAAGGGACAGGCCCCTGATCGGATATCGGAACGAAGAGGGTTCCGTACTGAACATTTTCACCACGGCCATGCAGACCGTGATCGCGTTTAATGCCGTGCTCGGCCAGGTACAGCAACAGCAGAGCATCGACTTCCTCGAAGTTAGGACCGCTGCGGCCATTGAGGCCATGCAGCTGGATGCCATAAAGAGAGGTTGGAACTTCACCTTGTCATCCAGTCTTCCGGACAGCGGCACATTGGTGATCAACCGAGAGACTTCGTTCAAGCGGACGGATGATGTTTGGATGGAGGTGGAGCTTTATTTGTACGGAGAAGTGGTCGATGCCGGCGGAAAAGAAAAGGCGAACATCCATGTTGCGGTGCCCAAGCAAGGCGTTTTCATCGTTCAAACACCGAGGAAGACCATTGCTGAACTGAAGGAGAGCATCATCTATAAGCAGTATGGCCTGCGCGTTTTGGGAAAACAGAACATGTCCACGGGGGAAGTGGACCGGAACTCCGTCCAATTCCTGGAATTGATCGATCACCAAGCCCGGTTCGACAAGGACTACTTGAACCAGCTCAGGAAGAAAGCTGCACCCTGGATCAAGGGCATTGACCCCGATGCCTGGTTGAACGAGATCCGTGGAACCGATGCTTAAGGGCGTGCTGTTGGACACCAGCTTTTTCCTGAGGTTTCTGAACGAAGCTGATCCGCTTTTCCGGAACGCAGACAGCTACTTCAAATACTTCGTGGACCACGAAACACCAATGTACCTGTCCACGATCTCGGTGGCGGAATTCTGCGTGGGCGGCACGATCGATCAATTGCCGCTGAAATACATGCGGATGCTGCCGTTCAACGTGGATCACGCCATAAGGGCCGGTGCATTCCGTGCGGCTTTCCGCGGTCATCCTGCTGCTCCGGGCGAGCGCGTCGTCATCACCAACGACACCAAGCTGTTCGCCCAAGCCGACACCACACCGGAGATTTCCCATTTCCTCACCTCCGACGATGGATGCGGAAAGAATTTGGAACAATTGAAAGCGGCCGGAGCTTCACCCAAATTTGATGTCCTTTCCATCCGCAAGCCTTTGCACGATGTGTTGGGCGAGTTGGACTTCCCGGACCAATCATAAGATCCTTGGTGCCCATGATGCCGACTCCAACCGTTAGATCAGGGAGAGGCAGAAACCCGACCGAAACGGCGAGCCACCGAGAAGATCCTCGGATCATGGATGTCCCTGATATGTGCCGTAGACACCCGAAACCCCGCGCCAGCGCCCGAGCTTTCCGCTAGTGCGTAACGGTTTGAAAAACCCCAAAGCCCGCGCTCGCGCATTTCGCGAGTGCGTGCCAAGAATAAGGGCCTCTGGCCTGTCTTTTTCCAGAACGAACCATGTCCATCACTCTCCCTATCCTCCCCATAGCCCGCGCTCGCGTTTTTCGCGAGTGCGTACCACGCATAGGCCTCTGGCCTGTCTCTTTCCAGAACGAACCATGTCCATCACCCCCCAAGCCCGCGCTCGCGTTTTTCGCGAGTGCGCAAACATCCTAAGGCCTCTGGCCTGTCCCCACCCGGAACTTGCAATGCCCATCATCCTCCCCATACCTTCCATGGCTGGCACCACCACCGCCCGCCTCATCTTCCGCCATCCGGTATTGGAGGACCACACCTGGTGGATGGAATACATGAACAACGCCGAAGCCATCCGCTTCATGCCCTTCACCTTGGGAAGTATGGCGGACTGCACAGGCTTCATACAGCGTTCGTTGGACCGCATCGCGCGCGATGGCTCCTGCCTGAACGTGATCAGCGATCGCGCCACCAACAAACCATTGGGCATGGTGGGCCTGTTGACGCAGGAAGTGGACGGCATCGCGGAACTGGAGATCGGCTACCACCTGTTGCCTTCGGCATGGGGCCAAGGCTATGCCACCGAAGCCGCGAAGGCGTGCTTGGCCTTCGCCCGCGAACACCAACTGGCCCCTTCGGTGATCTCGCTCATTGACCACGACAACCAAAAGAGCCAGGCCGTGGCCAGGCGCAACGGCATGGCCTTCGAGAAAAACACCGTGCACCGCGGTATTCCGGCCATGGTGTTCCGGGCTTGGCTGTAGATCGTTCCTTTGCGCCGATGGCAGGAACCGCTCTTCTTCAGCTGGCACGCACCTGGATCGCGGCCTTCAATGCGCACGACCTGGACGCCTTGCTTGCATTGTACCACGGCAATGCGCGGCATTTCAGCCCCAAACTGCTGGCCCGAAGACCTGAAACCCATGGCCTGGTCCAGGGCAAGGAAGCCCTGCGGGATTGGTGGGCCGATGCATTCCAACGGCTGCCCTCCCTGCATTATGAACTGATCAACCTGATCGCCGATGGGGAGGCGGTATTCATGGAATACGTCCGCCACGTGGATGGCGAGGATGACCTGCGCGTGGGCGAGGTGCTGGAAGTCCGCCATGGCCTGATCACGGCGTCGCGCGTATACCACGGCTGACCGCGCGCTCACATCGACTTGCGCTGCACCTGCACATAGGGCAATTGCAGGATGGAATTGCCCCGCAGCGGGTCCACCATGCGCATAAAGCCGGCCCGGTTCCCGGCCACTTTCCGGCCGTCCAGTTCCATCTCGCTTGGTGCCCCCGCAATGGTGATCCTCGGCGCATTGATCCGCGTGCCGATCCAAAATGCCTTGTTCCACCACCCGATGTCGGTGAGGTTCACCTGACCCATGGTGTACAGCAGCACCGGCGCCTCGGAAATGGGCGCGTTCCAGTACACGTTCTCCAAGTTCACCACGGCCTTTACCGGCATGTTCACATAGATGGAGGCCTTGCGCACCTGATGCTCCACATGGAAGCCGGAGAGCATGAACGACTTCACCACCGGGTTGGACGCCGGCCGGCTTTCGTCGCCGTCCATGGTGGCGCTCAGAAAAAGATCGTAGTCCGCCGCTTCGCCCTCCGACACACAGTCCGTCATGCGCACCCCGTTGCTGTTGAGAATGGTGAAGGCGGCCGTGGTGGTCTTGTGGCAGTACACGCGGCATTGCTCCAGCACGCTGCTGTTGCACTGGCTGTTGATGCCCGTGGCCCCCTTCCAATCGCCCTGGCGCAGCACGATGCCCTTGTTCCGGGGATGGGTCACCCGTATGTTCCGCAGGCGGGCCAAGAGGCAAAAGCGCAGATCGATGGCCGCCTCGGTCTGGCCGGACAGGTTCAGGTTGTCCATCACGCTGCCGAACGAGCTCTTGAAGTCGATGGCCTTGCGCCCCCCTCTGATGTCCGCGAAATCCTTGATCACGTACCGGTAGGTCGCCATCAGCATGGCCTGCTTCATGTCGGCCACTTCGGCATTGGTGAACCCGTTGGAGTTGGGGCCCAAGGTCAGCTTGCAGCCCCGGCCGTCGATCACCAGCATGGTTCGGGGCGGAAGCAGGATATCGCCCTCGCTGTGGTAGCTGTCCGCAGCGGAGAACACCACCGAAGTAGCGTCCTTGGGCAAGCGGGAGAACCATACGCCCACATCTCCTTTGGCCGGCACCACGTATTCGGTGGCCATCACCGGGGCGGCACCAGCCAACCATGCGGCCCCCAGCACGGCACACAGGCACCGCAACGATCGGATCATCATGCCGCCAAGCTACGCAACACGCGTGCCGCACGCCCCTGCCCCGCGCTGCCCACCGCGTACCTTGCAGCCCGCATGCGCCCGGTGTTCCTGCCCATCCCACGCATCGCCACGCAGCGGCTGTTGCTGCGGGAGCTGGAGGACGCGGACGCACCCGCCGTGCTCCGCCTGCGGTCGGATCCCGCCTTGATGCGCTTCATTCCCAAGCCGCTGTTCAGCCAGCAGGAAGAAGCCTCGGGGATGATCAGCGAATTCCACCAAGCGGCATCGGTGGGCGAGGCCATCCTGTGGGGCATCACCGTGCGTGGCACGGAGGGTGTGGCGGGCTATATCGGCTTTTGGCGCATCATGCGCGAACGCCGGGCCGCCGAGCTTGGCTATGCCCTGCACCCCGACCTGTGGGGCCAAGGCTTGGCCACCGAAGCCGTGGCTGCCGTGGTGGCCCATGGCTTTGCACAGATCGGGCTGCAAACGGCCGAAGCCCAGGTAACGCCCGAAAACGCCGCCTCCATCCACGTGCTGGAACGGAACGGGTTCGTCTTCCAAGGGGAGGTGCCGGCGGATGCTGCCTTGGGCGGGCCTTGGAAGCACGCCCTGCTCTACTCCAAAACCGCTGCAGACCGGGATCGATGAGGCAGTTCCATCCACCATGCCCGCCGCACCAGGCCACGGGTTCCCGTCTAACTTCGCAACCTCCCGGGCGCGCGGCCACTAGGCATTGCACAATCGTTGCCGGCATAGCCCCCAAAACGCTCCCTTCATCGCCATGCGGACCCTGTTGCTACTGATCATTTTTAGCTTGGGCCATGCCGCCGCAGGCCAAGTGATGCCCCGCATGGAATTCGCGCTCAGCCTCTCCCCTTCCACGGACGGCCAGCTTTTCTGCCTCTTCTTGGTGAAGGTGAAGGAAGGACAGGTGCTGGAGAGCCGGCCTTTGACACGGGCCAACTTCATCCGCCAAGCCCAAGGCCGCGCGTTCAGCCCCGCCAATCCCGATGCCGAAGACCTCTTTCGCAAGTTTAGGGTCGAGGCGTGCACCCTGCCGCCCGACAGCGCGGCCATGGGCTTCCTCACCGATTGCTCCACCTTGGACGACCTGTGGAAATTGCGGTACTGGGAATACCCGCAAAAATTGGACGCGGGCCAACGGGCGGCCAAAGGCTGGAGCGAGAAACCTCTGTCCCCCAGCCCACGGCAAATGGAAATGCTCAATTGCTACGGCCTGCAATACACCACCGGATTGATCATCGGTGCGGAAGTTTTCCATCTGCTGCACGACATGGGCAATAGCCAGTGGGTGAACCAATACCGCGGCGGGTCATGAGCGGCATGGCGCACGAGAGCCTGCTGCGGGACCTTCGCCACGGCGATCGCGTCGCGTTGGCAAGGGCCATCACCCTGGTGGAAAGCACCCGCTCCGCCGACCGCGATGCCGCCACCGCATTGATACGTGCCACACTGCAAAATCCCGGCAGCTCCGCTCGTATCGGCATCACCGGCATCCCCGGCGTGGGCAAAAGCACCTTGATCGATGCCCTGGGCAGCCATTTGATCGGGCAGGGCCGGCGCGTGGCCGTGCTGGCCGTGGACCCCAGCAGCACCCGTGGGGGAGGCAGCATCCTGGGGGACAAGACCCGCATGGAACGGCTGGCCGGCGAGGAACACGCCTTTATCCGCCCCACCCCCAGCGGCGGAACCTTGGGCGGTGTGGCCCGCCGCACGCGCGAAGCCATGATCCTGTGCGAAGCCGCCGGGTACGACCGCATCCTGATCGAAACCGTGGGCGTGGGCCAAAGCGAAGCCGCCGTGGATCAACTGACCGACCTCAACCTGCTGCTGGCCATCGGCGGCACGGGCGACAGCCTGCAAGGGATCAAGCGCGGCATCATGGAGGTGGCCGATCTGATCGCCATCAACAAAACCGACGGCGACAACGAGCAGCGCAATCAACGCGCCTCCATGGACCTGCGCCAGGCCATCGCCTTGCTGCCGCCCAGGGAAAGCGGGCACCGGCCCGAGGTGGTGCTCTGCTCGGCCACCACCGGCATGGGGATTTCCAGGCTGGCGGATGCGCTGGAAGGCATCATCGCGCGCGACACCGGAAGCGGGCACCGGGACCTGCGGCGCCAGGGACAGGCCCGGTGGTGGATGCGCAGCGCCATCGAAGAGGCGTTGATCGACGGTTTCTTCCGGGATGAACGGGTGCGCCGCATGCTGCCGGCCATGGAAGAGCGCGTCAATGAGGGCCTGATCAGCCCGTTCGATGCAGCGGATGAACTGCTCAAGCAGTACCGGCGCAGCGCGTAAGCCGGGCACCGGGCTTTATACCAATTGGATATCCAATATCCATTGACGTCCGGGATAAGCATCGGCATAGGTCGGAACGCCCTGCCCTGTATGGAAATGGATGGGGCGTGCAACGAAGCTCCCTTGGTCTGGAACACCGGCTGCGACACCCTCCGGGGTCGAATACCATGTGGTGGGCAAATGCTACAAGCTGTGACCCCTCCGGGGTCAAGAACCCAGCGTCAACAAAGGGGCCTGACCCCAGAGGGGTCAAAGCTTATAGACTAACAGGCCCGTGTGCGCGCCGACCCCGGAGGGTGTCGCAGCTGGTGTTGGGATGTTGTCCCGGACGCCAGTGATCCAATATCAGCCGATCTGCTTGCTCTTTTTCCGCGTGGCTTCTCCGTGCCATGCCTTCCGTAGGCACCGCTACGCAACGCCCGTCGCGGATCGCCCTACGAAAAAACAGCTACGCATTTTTGGCCGGAATTGAATGTCCCATTGGTATTACCCGGATTATGCAGCAGGGTTCGTTGCGAGGGTCGAAATCACAATGGCAGCGCGGGTTTCACCGAGAAGGAATAGCACAAGCTATTGTGCCGAGGGGAAAACCGGAGAAGCGTACGCTGCCGCAGTGATTTCGGGCCGTAGTAGAAATCCTGCTGCATATTCCGGGTATTAGCACCCGTTCGGGACCTCAGAACAACCTGCGCACTTCCTCTTTTAGCACGCCGATGGCCTGCTGGGTGGGCAGGTGCGTCAACCGGCCGGCCGTTTCAAACACCCGCTGGCTGAGGGCCGTGCCATTGGCCCCCTCGGGAAGGCCTTCGGCCGCGATGTTGATGATGCGGGCCGTTTCCTCCTTGGCCATCTTCACCTGCTCCCATGCACGTTCGCTGACATAGATCTGCTGGGTGACGTTATGCTCAAACTCCTCACGCACGGTGGCCAACAGCTCGGCATGCAGCGAGCGGGAGGTCATGTTGGCCTTGTGCACACGGAACACCAAGGCACCGGGCGAAATGCGCTCCAGGAAGAGGATCAGGCGCTCGTACGCCTGCAAGCGAAGCGGCAAGGTGTGCTTGCGGTCCTCCCGCTTGGCATCAGCCAACAATTCCACGTTCTGCTGCCGCGAACGCGATCCGAGGAACTGGCGCAGCAGGTAAAAGGCCGTGAGGAACACCACCACCGAAGGGAGCAGGGCCAACAGCACTTGGAAGAATTGATCGCCGGACATGCACTGTGATTTGCCCGCGAAGATCGGGACTAAGTGCGGATCACGGGCTGCCCGGCACAAGGCGGCATCCCTGGCAAGGGCTAATTTCGCGACTTCCAAGCATCCGAACAACCCATTATGCACCTATCCCCCGTCGTCAGTTCCATGTCCGAATCGGCCACCTTGCGCATGGCGCAACGCAGCCGTGAAATGCGCGCTGCCGGCCACGACATCGTGGACCTGAGCCTCGGCGAGCCCGACCAGGACCCGCCCGCCTTCGCCATGGAAGCCGCGCAAAAGGCCATTGCCGAAAACAAGTGGAACAAGTATCCGCCCGTGATGGGATACATGGACCTACGCGCCGCCATCAGCACCAAATTCAAGCGCGACAACGGCTTGGAGTACGCCGCTGAGCAAGTGATGGTGAGCACCGGCGCCAAGCAGGCCATCATGAACGTGATCCTCTCCCTGGTAGGCCCCGGCGACGAGGTGGTGATCCCGGCGCCGTTCTGGGTGAGCTATGCCGAGCAGGTGCGCTTTGCCGGTGGCACCCCGGTGATCGTGCACAGCACCTTGGAGGAGGACTACAAGCCGCCCATCGCGCGCATCGCCGAAGCCATTACCCCCCGCACCCGCGTGTTGCTCTACAGTTCGCCCACCAACCCCAGCGGCTCGGTGCTCACCCAAGCGGAGCTGGAAGAACTCGCTGCCGTGGTGCTGAAATGGCCCGGCTTGATGGTGATCAGCGACGAGATCTACGAACACATCGTCTTCAGCGGCACGCATCGCTCCATCGGCACCTTGCCCGGCATGCTGGAACGCACCATCACCGTCAACGGCATCTCCAAGGCCTTCGCCCTCACCGGCTGGCGCATCGGCTACATCGGTGCCCCCAAGTGGGTGGTGCAGGCCGCCAACAAAGTGCAGGGCCAATTCACGAGCGGAGCCAACGGCATTGCCCAGCGCGTGGCCAAAGCCTGCGTAGAGGCCGACCCCGCGCTGATCGCCGGCCTGCGCACCGATTTCCTGCGGCGACGCGACCTGGTGCTCAACGGCCTGGCCCAAGTACCCGGCTGGCGCTGCAACAAGCCCCAGGGCGCCTTCTATGTGCTGCCCGACGTGAGCAGCAGCTTAGTGGGCAACCTGCGCACCAGCGCCGACCTTTCCATGCACCTGCTGGAAAATGCCGGCGTCAGCCTGGTGGAAGGCGATGCCTTCGGGGCACCCAACACCCTGCGGCTGAGCTATGCCACCGGAGATGCCCTGCTCACCGAGGCCATCAACCGAATTGCCAAGGCCGTGGCCGCACTGGCAAGCAATTGATCAAGGCCATGCAACCCAAGGAGATCCTCCAACGGTTCGGAAACACTACCGCCATGGTGGTAGGCGATGTGATGGTGGACGCCTACCTCTGGGGCCGCGTGGACCGCATCAGCCCGGAAGCGCCCGTGCCCGTTGTGCAGGTGACCCGGCGCAGTGCACGCCTTGGCGGTGCCGCCAACGTGGCGCTCAACCTCCGCGCCTTGGGCGCCACCGCCGTGGTGGCAGGCATCACCGGGCGTGACAACCATGCCGCCGACCTCCAACGGATCTTCGCCGAACAAGGCCTTGCACCCGGTGGGCTCTTCCCCGTGCAAGACCGACCCACCACCGTGAAAACCCGCGTGATCAGCGGCAGCCAGCACGTGGTGCGCGTGGACGAGGAAGCCGACCACGACCTGCCCGGCCCCGTACAGGAAGCCTTTCTCCGCCATTGCATCGAGCTGCTGCGCAACACCGCCCCGGTCGTGCTCATCTTCGAGGACTACGACAAGGGCGCCCTCTCGCCTGGTGTGATCGCCGGCCTGATCGCCGAAGCACACCGCTTAGGCATCCCTGTTTCCGTGGACCCCAAGCGGCGGCATTTCTTCGATTACCGCGAAGTGGACCTCTTCAAGCCCAACCTGAAGGAATTGCGCGAAGGGCTGAAGGTGGATTTGCCTCCCGGCAACATGGACCTGCTGCGCGGCGCCGTGCAGATGCTCGAAGCGCGACTGGCGAACAAAGCCTCGCTGATCACCCTGAGCGAACATGGCATGTATGCCCATGGCAACGGTTCCGAAACGATCCTGCCGGCCCACCGCAGAAAGATCTCCGATGTTAGCGGCGCAGGTGATACGGTGATCTCCGTGGCCTCGCTGTGCTTAGCCTTGGGGCTGCCCCTGCCACAGATCGCCGCCTGGGCCAACCTGGCCGGCGGGCTGGTCTGCGAGCATGTGGGCGTGGTGCCCGTGGAACCTGCGGCCCTGCTGGCCGAGGCCGAACGCCTTGACCTCGGCAACGGATGAGCACGACCGTGAAGCCATACGCGGCCGAAGGCTCCAAGCGCGACCAGGTGGAACACATGTTCGACCGGATCTCTCCCAAATACGACCTGCTCAACCGCTTCCTTTCCCTGGGAACCGACCAGAACTGGCGCCGCAAAGTGATCCGTGCCGTGGGCCTCGAACCGGTGGACAAGCTGCTCGATGTGGCCACCGGCACCGCCGACCTGGCCATCATGGGCAGCAAGGTGGCCAAGCACGTCACCGGTGCCGACATCTCCGCGGGCATGCTGGCGCACGGGCGCACCAAAATGGCCCAGGCCGGATTGGCGGACCGCATCCAATTGGTGCAGGCCGATGCCGCCGATCTTCCCTTTCCGGACGGCACCTTCGATGCCATCACCATTGCATTCGGCGTGCGCAACTTCGAAGACCTGCACGGCGGCATACGCGGCATGGCCCGCGTGCTCCGCCCAGGCGGAAGGCTCTTCGTGCTGGAGTTCAGCAAGCCGCAACTTACTCCCTTCAAGCAGCTCTTCCGCTTCTACTTCCACCGCGTGATGCCGCTGATCGGGCGCATGGTAAGCAAGGATGACGCGGCCTACGCGTATCTGCCCGCCAGCGTTGACGCCTTTCCGCAGGGCGCGGAATTCGAGGAAATCCTGCGCAACTGCGGTTTGAACGAGGTGCAATCGCGCAAGCTCACCTTCGGCGTGGCCACCTTGTACCAAGCCAGAAAATGAGCCCGCGCACGAATTGGCCGCTACTTTCGTTCGTTCACCCGATGCGCTGCCCAAGTCCAAAGGCCCTCCTCGCTAGTTTCCTGCTGGTCGCCACCATGGGCACCGCCCATGCGCAACGCGGCGGAGTGAAGGTGGAGAACTTGCCCAACTTCGACCTGCACCGCTTCCACTTCGGTTTCCTGCTCAGCTACAACACGGCCGACTTCCACCTGCGGCTCAACCCTGACGCACCCTTCGCGGATTCCCTCCTGGTGCTGGACCATGTGAAACAGCCCGGATTCAACCTGGGCATTGTGGCCTCGCTGAACATGACCGACAACCTCAGCCTGCGCTTCCTGCCCACGCTGGCCTTCGAGGACCGCATCCTGAAGTACAGCTTCCGCAAGCCCGACGGAAAGACGGCGAACTTCCAAAAACCCATCGAAAGCACCTACCTGGAATTCCCCTTGTTGCTGAAATTCCGCAGTGACCGCATCAACAATTTCGCCGTGTACCTCATCGGCGGAGGCAAGTTCGGCATAGACATGGCCAGTAAGAAGGACGTGGACAATGCGCTGGACGAGGACATCGTGGTGAAGCTTTCCAAATACGACTACAGCGCCGAAGTCGGTGGCGGTGTGGACATGTTCCTGCCTTACTTCAAGTTCGGCATTGAATTGAAGACCGGCATCGGCATCCCCAATGTGCTGGTGGATGATGCCACGCGCTTCAGCAATCCCATCCAAAGCCTGCGCACCAAGACGTACGTGCTGACGTTCACGTTCGAGGGGTGAGGCGCGGTTGTCAGTTGTCAGTTGTCAGTTGTCGGTTGTCAGTTGTCAGTGGCGCACGTCAGGAAATTCCGCCGAACACCTGACAACAAACAACTGACAACTCTTCCCCAGAGCCCCATGAACCGCACCGTGGACATCGCACTGCCGCCGCGCGAGGCCGCCGACCCGGTGCTGGTCCGTGAAGCCGCAGCGGAAGCCTGTGGGCTGCCTGCGAAGCAGGTTCTCGGCGCCCGCATCCTGAAGCGCTCCATTGATGCGCGGAGCAAGCAGCCCTTGGTGCGCCTGCGGGTGGAGGTCTCCACCGAAACCGGATTTCCGGAACCGGTGGGCATGCCACCCGAGCTGCCTGATGTGCGCCAAGGAAAGCCCGTGATCATCGTAGGTTGCGGACCGGCGGGGCTGTTCGCCGCCTTGGGCTGCATCCGCCGCGGCCTGCGGCCCATCCTGCTGGAGCGCGGTAAGGACGTGCGCGCGCGCCGCCGCGACCTGGCCGCCATCAACCGCGACCACCTCGTGGACCCCGACAGCAACTACTGCTTCGGCGAAGGCGGCGCGGGCACTTACAGCGACGGCAAGCTCTACACCCGCAGCGACAAGCGCGGCGACGTGAAAGCCGTGCTGGAGACTTTCGTCGCTTTTGGTGCCTCACCGGACATCCTGATCGATGCGCACCCGCACATCGGCACCAACAAGCTGCCGAAGATCATCACCGCCATGCGCGAGGCGATCGAAGGCGCTGGCGGCGAAGTGCGCTTCAACACCCGCATGGCGGACCTGCTGGTGAAGGACGGCGCGGTGCATGGCATACGCACCGCCCAGGGCCATGAGGTGCTGGCCACCGCCGTGGTACTGGCCACGGGCCACAGTGCCCGCGACATCTTCGAACTGCTCCATGCCAAGGGCATCGCCATCGAGGCCAAGCCCTTCGCCATGGGCGTGCGCATCGAGCATCCGCAGGAAGTGATCGACCGCATCCGCTACCACTGCAACGTGCGCGACCCCTACCTGCCGCCCGCCAGCTACAACGTGGTGCAGCAGGTGGACGGCCGCGGCGTGTACAGCTTCTGCATGTGCCCCGGCGGCATCATTGCACCGTGCGCCACCGCTCCCGGCGAGGTGGTCACCAACGGCTGGAGCCCCAGCAAGCGCAACAACCCTTACGCCAACAGCGGCATCGTGGTGGCCGTGGACCCGACCGCCAACAGCAGCGATCCGCTCGCCGCCTTGCGCTTCCAGCAGCGCACCGAACAGGCCGCCTGGCGCGTCGGCGGCCAGCGCCAGAGCGCTCCTGCCCAGCGCATGGAGGACTTCATCCGCAAGCAGGCCAGCAGGGACCTGCCGCCATGCAGCTATCCGCCGGGCATCGTGCCCGCCATGTTGGATGAGGTGCTGCCCCATGAAGTAGCCTCGCGGCTGCGCGGAGGGCTGAAGGCCTTCGGCGAAAAGATGCGCGGCTACCGCACCAACGAGGCCGTGCTCGTTGCGGTGGAATCACGCACCAGTTCACCGGTGCGCATTCCGCGCGATCCGCAAACCCTGCAACACCCGCAGGTGCGCGGGCTGTTTCCCTGCGCGGAGGGGGCAGGCTATGCCGGTGGCATCGTGAGCGCGGCGATGGACGGACTGCGCGTGGCCGGGGTGATCTGAAAAGGCCTTCCCGGGAAACGGAAGCACCCGTCCGGAAACCTGTCCGCACGGGCGCTTCCCTTCCGGAATATCGCCTCACTTCACTTTCACCGCGCGCTGCACCACCACGGCGCCGTCCAATAGGTAGGTGCAGAAGTAGGTGCCCGCCGCAAGCTTGCCGGTGTTCCATTGGTAGGTGTAGGCTCCGGGCTCCGCCTCCTCTTCGCGCAACGTGCCCATGGGCTTGCCGTCGCTGGTGCTTATGGAAAGGCTCACCTTGCCCGCCCGTGGCACATAGTACTCCAGCTTGGTGAGGTCCGACACCGGGTTGGGAATGATGAGCAGATGCTGTTCCTTCACCTCCCCAGTGGCCGGTGCGGCCTTCAATTCGCCATTGCCGCCAGGAGCCATGCCGGGGTTGGCGGCGCAACATTGGGCAAGTTGTACCTGAAGGGCTGCGATCTGCTGCTGTTGTGCTTGGAAACCAGCGACCAGCAAGGGGATCAGGCCCTGGTAGTTCACCGCCTTGATGTCCATTTCCGGATAAACCTCCTCACCGGTGGAGTCCAGTTCAGCAGGCATGATGGAGGCCACCACCAACTCAGGGAGCGTGGCCTCCACTTCCTGCGCAACGAAGCCGAATTGTTCACCCGCGGGCAGGCCAAAGCGCTGCCGCGCCGCCGGGCTGTATTGGTATCGCCTTGGGACCAATGCTTCGAGCTTGGCCAGCACATCAACATCCTGCAAGCTTCCCACGCCGGTCTTAATGGAGGCATCCGAATAAGTGTAGTACTGGGCCGCCATCATGTAGTTCGTGGCACGCACCTTCCCTTGGAAATATCCTGCCCAGCTGTTCGTATCCACCGTGGCGGAACCGAACACGCCGTAGTTGATCAAACCACCCGAGGCCATCGCCCTTACCCCGTAATTCACCGCCCCGTTCTTCGCTTCGGCGTTCACGCCGTACGCCTGTGCCACGTCAGCCCCATTGTTCAAACCCATGAATGTGCCGCCATACAAAAAGGTCACATGCCCACTTGTTGCAGATGCCGCCCCCGCCACACCCTGGCTGGCCTTCAGGTAGAGGTTCTGGCTGGTACTGCTCGATCCATATATGCCGCGGGAGAGCTCGTCATCGGGCGGGCCCGGTTGCGCCTTCCCTGCATTGTCCACTCTTCCCCATACCGCGTTGGCGTATTTCAGTTCCGATCCACTGCCGGGATCGGGTATCACATAGCTGTACATCCCATTGGTCCAGCCCGCGCCATTGGTCCTGAGTTCCATGCGCAATCCGCCTAGGGCCGGGCCGTCCAACTGGGAATGGCGGATATCCAATTTGTACTGCGGCGGGTTCATCCCGATGCCGATCTTCCAGCTCCTGTCCGGGCAGGTGCCGTTCGACCCCACGGGCTGATATGCGGTAAGGAGGTTGGTACCTGAGGAGTTCCAATAGCAATTGGTGGTGGTGGAGGGCGGCAAATGCCTCCACTTCACTACGCCCGTGTTGTCCACCACCATGTATTGGTCCAAGGTGTTCGCCTCCGGGTCAGTAGGCAATTGCCGGATGCGTACTCTGCCCGTGCGCACATCCAGCCGTTCGGTGGGGTCATCGCCGCCCGCGAAGAAATCGCCGATGCCCACGTTGATGAAATCGCGCTCGTCAGGGTAAAGGCGCATGCCCTCAAGGCCCTCCCTGGAATTCATGCCGGTAGTGGCCGTGCTGGTATAGCTGCTGGTGAACAGGAAGCGCATGCGGTCGCCCTTCCAATTGCCGGGATTGTCACTCCATTGGATCACCATGTCGGTCTCTCCGGTACCGCCCTCGCCCCGGTACTTCTGCCCGATATAGCTCTGGTCCGTATTGCCCGTATAGGAGATGCCATTCTTCATCCAGGGACGAAAACCCAGTTCCTCCCCATTGCCCGTGGTGCCTCCTTCGGCAAGGTGAAGCCGACTGAACGGACCCTTCACCTGCGAGAGGAACCCGTTGTCCGGTGTGATCAGCGTGAAGCCGTCCGCTGGGATGTTCGTGAAGCCGTTGAGCAACGAATAGGTCATCTTCGGGTTGATCTGCGCTCGGAAGCTCCCGCTCGTGTGGAACTCGATCGGGTAGATGCCGTCGTGCCGGATCTGCAGCGGAACGGTGGTGGTGTTGTCCCAGCCCACGTAATCCGAGCCCGGGAGGCTTGGGTTGTTGAACGGCGTACTCACCTGTGCCTGTCCGTTCTGAAAGATGAACAGGCCCATGGCCAGCAGCGCTGGCCGGAAAAATACTTTCGCTTTCATGGTCTTTCGTGTTTGTTGGTTTCCGAAAGACCGGACCGTTGCTATTCGGTCAACACGAACTTGAACGACTGACGCTTCCTTGTTCCTTCCACGTGCAACACATACGTGCCGCGTGCCCAATGCTCCACATCCAAGCTCAAGCGATCACCCGCGGAGACCCCTTTCCATACATTTCGCCCCACCAGGTCACGGATTCTCACCAAAGTTCCCGGTTTCAATCCCCCTACAGTAATCCGATGCTGGGCCGGGTTCGGATATAGCCTCACCACTTCGGCCCAACGATCGGGCACGCCCACGGCAAGCGGGCAGCCATCCGGGTCCATCGACACACATACGTTGTCGATCACCATGTATCCTTGGGGAAGCCAATTGTAGTTGGCGAAGTGCAGTGTGTCCGTACTGGCATTGTCGAAGGCATTGCCCAACATCACATACCTGTAAGCACTGTCCGCCACGAAGCTGCCGCTCACCAAAGTCCAGCCCACCGTGTCGGTGATGATCGATGGGGAGTACACATGGGCGTAGTTCAGGGGCGGAGGGTACGGATCGCCCAACTCCCATTGCCGAGGCTGCGTGGTGAAGATCATCCCGATGCCACTGGTGGCCACCCAGACTTGTGGTTGAGGTCCCCCAAATCCAGGACTCGTATAGAAGCTGGCATAGTACCGTACCCCCACCACCAATGGTTCCAGCAATTTGACCATGAAGTACTCGCGCACTTCTGGAAATTCCCTGTAGGTAATCACCCCAGCGTAGCACTCCCCATCCTGGGGATACTGGAATACCCAATAACTGAGTGGAGAGCCATTGAAGGACCCGTATGGCAGGCAACTCACGAAGTGGTCCGGTGTTCCACTAGCGGAGAACCAGCCCAAGGGGCCATCGTCCGGGTAGTACACATCGTTGAACACCCGGCAGGTGTCATATTCTTCGAAGGAGTGGTTCGGCACGAGGTTTTGTGCTTCGCAGCATGGGGCGGCAACGAACAGCGAACAGCATACCGCCAGGAAGGCCGCACACCGTTCACCGTTCACCGCCAAGGGAGACATCGTTCCGTCGTTCGTTCGTGTTGACCGGTTTTGCATCGATCCGGTCAAAAACTGCCGCTGGAGATAATGCCCGCTCGCCGCGCGGCGTTGTCGGGGGCATGCCAGGGGTGGGGTCCGGTGGCCACGGTGGCGGGGCTTACTTGGCTTGGGCCAGCGCCGTACCTTTGTTCAGCTTTTGTTCATCTTACTTTCCGGTTTGGTGGGACATGAGCGACACAGGCCCTCGGTGTTAGCGCACCGGGGGCTTTATCGTTGGGGCAACACCATGCCGTGTTACCTTGTGGACTTTTGAAAATTGTGTGGCCTGTTGGCCTGTTGGCCTGTTGGCCTGTTGGCCTGTTGGCCTGTTGGCCTGTTGGCTGAGGCCCCTAAAGCCTGGCCGTCCTTTGAGTGCCTCAGGGCGTCGGTTGGTGAAACGCGTAAGCCAAGCACGATGTTCCTGTGGAATTGCGCGTTCATGATGGAACGAATGTAACGGAATTTATGTGGAAAACATGGGTGGTTGATAAGTCATGCCAGCTGGGCGCAGGGTCCGCTATGGATCGGAGATTTTGGTTGGCGAGACCCTGCGCGAGGATCAAAAGATGAAGCGCATGCGGTCGCCCTTCCAATTGCCGGGATTGTCACTCCATTGGATCACCATGTCGGTCTCTCCGGTACCGCCCTCGCCCCGGCACTTCTGCCCGATATAGCTCTGGTCCGTATTGCCCGTAAAGGTGATGCCATTGCGCTGCCACGGCCGGTAGCCCCATTGTTCAGCATTACCGTATGTGCCTCCTTCGGCCAGGTGCAGCCTGCTGAAAGGGCCTCGCGGCGCTTGGCCTAGGAAGCCGTCATCCGGCGTAATCAGCGTGAAGCCGTCCGCAGGGATGTTCGGGAAGGAGTTCAGCGAGGGATAGGCCATCCTCGGGTTGATCCGCGCACGGAACAGGTTCGCCGTGCTGAAGTCGATCGGCTGGTTGGCTACCGTTTTCAGCAAAAGCGGGACTGTGCTCCCTGCGGCGGCACCGAGGTATTCTCCTCCACTTATCCCGTTACCACCGGTGTTCCAATCCGGGGTTTGAGCGCTCACGTGGAGCACCATTCCATAGGCTGCGATACAGCCCAATATGCTTGTCGTTCTCATTGGTTTTGTTCATTGATGAGTTGAACTTTCCGATGCTACCGCATCACCACGAAACGAACATGCTTCACTCCCTTGTCCTTTAATCTGAGCACGTACTCCCCGAGCGGCCATTCCCGCACTGGGATGATCAGCAAGTCACCTGAGCACACACCATCATGCACCAACCTTCCGGTGGCATCGTACACCTGCCATTGAGTTCCGTCATCAACGCGCACATGCAACATGTCCGCGACCGGGTTCGGCCAAGTACATCCTGCCAATGGTACTGGATCAGCTATGGCACTCGTGAATGAGCACCCCTGCCCGGCCCTTGTCACGCAAACGCCATCCACGAAGTAGTAGGCGCCTAAGGAGTTGCCCGGTATTATGTGCACAGTATCTGTCAGCCCATCGCTGAAGAAATTGCCCAGCACCATATACTGGTAGGCACTGTCCGCCACCAAACTTCCGCTCACCAAGGTCCAGTTGGCCGTATCACTGATCACGGAGGTGCTATGCAGGTGCGCATGGTTCCTCAAGCCAAATGCGGGCTGATCGGTATCCGTCCATACGTTCGGCTGCATGGTGAAGAGCATGCCCATGTTGTTGCACGCCCAAGTAGGTGCCCAATAGCTGCCTCCGAAGGCCACATTGGTGTAGAAGCTGAGATTGTATGTCTCACCCACCTCCAATGGCTCCAAAAGCTGACAACCGACATATTCCCGAAAAGGCTGATTCAAGCCCACCGAACCATAGGTGTACATGCCAATGTACGCACCTCCATCAAAGGCATATTGGAACCCAAAACCATTCAAGGGAACACCCACGAGGCTATCCATGCCGGTACCCGGCACGCAGGTATTGAAGTATTCGGGTGATTGGCTCCATTTCTCCCAAAAGAGGGGCTTCGCCCCTTCTTGAAAGCCAATGGTGTATGGGCAGGTGTCCGTCAGTTCGAAGCTCGGGTTGGGCACCAAATTCTGTGCTTCGCAGCGCGAGGAAGCAGCAAACAGCGAACAGCACAGGGCAAGCAGTAAGCCCGCCCTGTACCATCCACCGTTCGTTGTAGAGAGAAGCATTGTTCGTTGTTCGTTCGTGATGCACCGTTCGACACCGCCCAAGGTAGCATCGTTCCGGTCAAGAGCCCTGTTTGTCTTTCAGTGCCGCCGTGCGTTCGGGCTTGCGCCGCAGCACCCAAGAAAAGACGCCATCGGTGGGCGTCGCGCTGCCTACTATGCTTCAGCAACGCAGATCTATTATACCACCCCGGTCCAAGGCCGTACAGTTGCCGCCCACGGACCGGGGTTGTCGCAAGCGTTGCTTATCGCTCCACTGGATCACAAAGTCCGTGTTGTCATCCCCGGCGTACTTCTGGCCGATGTAGCTCTGGTCCGTGTTGCCGGTGAAGGTGATGCCATTGCGTTGCCAAGGCCGGTAGCCCCACTGCTCCGCATTTCCCGTGGTGCCTCTTTCCGCCAAGTGCAAGCGGCTGAAGGGGCCTCGCGGCGCTTGGCCCAGGAAGCCGTTGTCCGGGGTGATCAGCGTGAAGCCGTCCGCCGGGATGTTCGTGAAGGAGTTCAGCGAGGGATAGGTCATCCTCGGGTTGATCCGCGCACGGAAGCTCTGGCTTGTCCAAAAGTCAATTGGCCAACTGCCGTCATGGCGCACCTGAAGCGGGAAGTTGTTGGCCGGGTTAGCATCCCAGCCCAAGAAATTGGTTGTGATTCCATTGTTGCCAAGCACTGAAGCTTGACCAGCCAAGCGGCCAGCCGTCAACACCAAGGCACCCATCACCAGGTACTTCAGTTTGTCCTTCGTTCTCATGTCCTTTCGTGTTTGTTGGTTTACTGAAAGGACCGGAACGATGCCTCTCCTATTCAGCCAATACGAACTTGTGCATCTCCAACCGGCCGTGGTAGCGCAGGCACAGCGCATACGCCCCGCGCGCCCAGTTCCCAACATGCAGGACCCAACTACCGCCTGTCACCCTTCCTTGCCACACCAATCGCCCCAACGCGTCCAGCACCTGCGCTTCAGCTCCGTCGCGGTGCTCCACCACCAACAGGTCCCGTACCGGGTTCGGGAACAAGATGGGGGCTGTCGCTCCGTTGACCCCGATTCCCTGTGCTCGTTCACAACCGTTGGGATCGAGCGACACGCATACCGCATCAACCAAGGTGTATCCCCATGGATACCATGGGAACACGGAACTTGGGTCCGCAAAGTGCAGCGTATCGGTGAGGGCGTTGCTGAAGAACTGGCCGATCATCACGTACTGGTAGGCGCTGTCCGCCACAAAGCTGCCGCTCACCAGGGTCCAGCCCACTGTATCCGCGAGTATCTGCGGATAGAGAATGTGCGCATGGTTGGGCGGTGCGGGATAGGGGTCGCCCCAAATCCAAGGGCGGTCCTGCATGGTGAAGAGCATGCCCACCTTGTCATTGGCCAGCCAGATCTGCGGGTATTCGGCATTGCCACCGAATGCCGCGTTGGCCCTGAAACTGCAGTAATAGGTCTGTCCTATTACCATGGGCTCCAGCAGGGGTGCCTGGATCCATTCCCTTTGCTCGTCCATACCATTCTGATGGTACGTGAGTATGCCGGCACAAGAAGCCCCTTCAAATGGTTCCTGAAAGGTGAGGAAATTCATGGGCAAGCCCTCAAAATTCCCATAAGGCAAACAACTCTGAAAATAATCAGGGGTTCCATTGGCGCTGTGCCACTGGAGGGGGCCATAAAGGCCGAAGTCAGCTTGCACACAGGAGTCGGATTCCTCGAACCCCGGGTTGGGCACCAAGTTTTGGGCCACGGCCAAAGCAGGGGCAAGTACGCCGATCAGGGCTACTGCCGCATACCGGAAGAACCGCGTACCATTCAGGCACATGTCGC
Source organism: Flavobacteriales bacterium (assembly GCA_023957375.1). Classification (GTDB taxonomy): domain Bacteria; phylum Bacteroidota; class Bacteroidia; order Flavobacteriales_F; family PHOS-HE28; genus PHOS-HE28. The sequence goes on from JAMLHB010000001.1 coordinate 1,449,358, forward strand.
TGTTGTTGTTCGTATTGGCCGGAGGCATCGCTCCGGTCCGTGAAAGTTACAATGCAACGCGCAACAAGCGCGCATGCATGTCTTCCCGTGCGGCGGCCGGGAGGGGCCGGGGCGATCAAATCTTCATCACCCCGCGCTCAGGTGGAGCGCGCCTATCTATGGAATGGTGGTGCAACTTCCATGGCGGAAAGCATTGAAAGTTGTTGAAAACGAAAACGCCGCAGCCTCACGGCCACGGCGAATGCAACTACCTTGTAGGGTTCGAAACTACCTGTTGGCCTGTTGGCCTGTTGGCCTGTTGGCCTGTGGCGCAACGCGCAAGGCAAGCAAAGAGGGTATGGAAAATTGCGCGTTCATGCTGGAACGAATATAACGGAATTTATTCGGGATGATAGCGGTGATGGATAAGTAATGGGATCTGGGCGCAGGGTCCGCCATGGGTCGGAGATCCTGCTTGGCGAGACCCTGCGCGAGTAGTAAGTTGTTGGTCACCGTGTTATCCCAACCAAGGAAATCGGTGGAAGCGCCGCTGTTACCCAGCCAAGTGACTTGTCCCTGTGCATGGCTCGCGCTCAGCACCAATGCACCCCATACAAGGTGCCTGAATTTTGTTGTTGTAAACATGGCCTTTCGTGTTTGTAGTTCTTCGAAAGGACCAGAACGATGCTTCTATTCCGCCAAAACGAACTTGTGTACTTCCGCGCGCCCACGCCACTCAAGGCGCAGCACATACGTGCTCCGCGCCCATGCCCCAACGGGCAATACCCACCGATCACTTCCCACCACACCTTGCCAGATCACTCGCCCCACAGCATCCATGGCCACCAGCCGTGCCCCTTTCCGCCCACCTACTACCAATTGGTCGTATGCCGGGTTGGGGAATAGCGCCGGTCCACCCGGAAATTCCTCACTTACCCCTTGTCCCAGATCACATCCATCCGGGTTAGGCGATACACACACCGCATCGATCAAGGTGTAGCCGCGGGGAGCCCATGGGAAGACCGAGTTCGGGTCCGCGAAGTGCAGCGTATCCGTCAAGGCATTGCTGAAGAACTGCCCGATCATCACGTACTGGTAGGCGCTATCCGCCACGAAGCTGCCGCTCACCAGGGTCCAGCTCACCGTATCCGCGAGGATCTGCGGATATTGGATGTGCGTATGATCGGGCGGCACCGGGTAGGGATCACCCCAAGCCCACGGGCGGTCCTGCATGGTAAAGAGCATGCCCACCTTGTCACTGGCCAACCAGATCTGCGGATACTGGGCATTGCCGCCGAAGGCAGCATTCGCACGGAAGCTGCAGTAGTAGGTCTGCCCCACTACCAAGGGTTCCAGCAAAGGAGCCATGATCCATTCACGGTATTCGGCGGAACCATTCTGATGGTACGTGAACATCCCTGCGCACGAGGAACCCTCGAATGGCTCTTGGAAAGTGATGAAATTCATGGGCAACCCGAAGGCACTACCATACGGCAAACAGCTCTGCAAGTGATCCGGGGTCCCATTGGCGCTATGCCAATAGAGAGGGCCATCCACTCCAAAGCCAGCTTCTGAGCAGGAGTCCGCCTCTTCGAACCCCGGATTGGGTACCAGGTTCTGGGCAAGAAGGGGTAAGGCGCAAGGAGCAAGGCACAAGACGAACAGCGCGCGTTGCATCGCCGTCCTCCATGCCTTGCTCCTATTGCCCGTCGTGGTCATTGTTCGTCGTTCGTATCGGCCGGAAGCATCGCTCCGGTCCGTTAATGTACAATGCACGGCGCAAGAAGCACGCATGCATGTCTTCCCTTGCGGCGGCCGGGAGTGGCCGGTGGTCTTCAAGCCACCACCATGGTACACGACCATGGTACCTGTGCGTGGTCAGGTGGTACTTGCTCCATGGCAAATTGGATTGGAAGTTGTGGAAAACAAAAACGCCGCAACCAATGGGCCACGGACAATGCCAGTACCTTGTTCAACTGAAAAATTACCTGTGGCCTGTGGCCTGTGGCCTGTGGCCTGTGGCCTGTGGCCTGTGGCCTGTGGCCTGTGGCCTGTGGCCTGTGGCCTGTGGCCTGTGGCCTGTGGCCTGTGGCCTGTGGCCCTCTGGCCCTCTGAGCCCGCCGAAGGGCGGCGCAACGCGCAAGCCAAGCAAGGAGGCTATGTGCAATTGCGCGTTCATGATGGAACGAATGTAATGAAATTTATAGAGTGTGATGGCAATGTGGATAAGTCGTGGCGCAGGATCCGCGAAGAGCCGGAGGTTCCAGTTGGCGAGATCCTGCGCGAGGGTTGAATGGAAATGCGGCATTTTTGGGAACCGCCGGAGGCGAACCGAACGTACCGCACTCGCGAAAAACGCGAGCGCGGGCATGGGCTACCGTACCAACGAGGCCGTGCTCGTTGCGGTGGAATCACGCACCAGTTCACCGGTGCGCATTCCGCGCGATCCGCAAACCCTGCAACACCCGCAGGTGCGCGGGCTGTTTCCCTGCGCGGAGGGGGCAGGCTATGCCGGTGGCATCGTGAGCGCGGCGATGGACGGACTGCGCGTGGCCGGGGCGTGCGTGGCGTGAAGTTCTTTGGCCCGGTAGCGTTCAGAACGAACAATCCGATAGTTTGCACAACTGGTCCATGTCCTTGATGCGCACCTTCTTCCCCACCAAGGCAATGGTGCCCTCCGCTTGCAGGTCGCTCAGGGTGCGCACCACGGATTCATAGGTGCTGTTGGCCAGTGCGGCCATTTCCTTGCGGGTGATGGTGTGGACCAGGAGGGTCTTATCCTTGGGGTCGAAACCAAAGACATCGGCATTGATCCGCAGTGCCAGGGCCACACGGCTTTTCACCGTCATGCTTGCGAAGTTCTTCCGCAGTTGTTCCGAGCGCGCCATCTCCTCGGCCAGAAAAAGGGTGAAGTGATAACAGAACAGGGCATTGGCCCGAAGCATGTCCTCGAACACACCGATGGGCAGAATGTTGATGGTGGCGGGCGAAATAGCCACGGCGCTCACCGGGAAGGTGCGGTTCCTGCGCAAACCCCTATGACCCAGCGCAAAGCCGTCCTTGGCTAAGCGCAGGATCACTTCCACATCCTGCGAGAAGTTGGTGAACACCTTCACCCTCCCGTGCCCGATCATGTACATGTTCTCGCACTTCTGGCCCTCTTTGAAGATGGTCTCTCCGGCCTTGAAGGACAAGGTGCTGGTTTGGGAGCGGGCCAGGGCCTGCCATTCGGGGGTGCAGTATGCTTTGAAGAGTGCGAGCAGGTCGCCGTGTGCAGCCATGCGGAAGAAATAGGGCCGCAAAGTTCGGGCTCAGCCGCCAATGGCCACCATGCTGCGGTTCGCGCCATGCAGCGCGGGGTCGGAGAGCTTCTCGAAGCTGTCCATGCCGCCGCGCACCGCCTGCTTCTTCAGCACGGATGCGGAGATCAGCGGCCGGATGTCCCGGCCGCTGCGCAATTCGGCCAGCAGGTCGGTCTCCGTTCTTCCAAAAAGGCAGTTCTTCAGTTTGCCGTCGGCGGTGAGGCGGATGCGGTTGCAGGTGCCGCAGAACGGGTTGGTCACCGAACTGATGATGGCGAAGGTGCCCGCGCCGCCGGTGAGGCGGTAGTTGCGCGCGGTGTCGTTGGGGCGGTCCGTCAGGCGCTCGTATCCCGATGCACCGAAGCGCTCCGTGGCACGGGCCAGGATCTCCGCCTCGGAAACGCCCTTGCCCCATTCCCAGCGGTTGCCGTTGAAGGGCATGTATTCAATGAAGCGCACGTGCACCGGCTCATGGCGGCTCCATTCCATGAAGTCGGTGACCTCATCATCGTTGATGCCGCGCATCACCACCATGTTCACTTTCACGTGGAAGCCTTCCTCCTGGAGCAATCGAATGTTGGCGGTGGTGCGGGCAAAGGGATCGCGCCGCGAGATGCTGCGCATGCGGTCCGCCCGCAGCGAATCGAGGCTCACGTTCACCGCGCGCAGCCCTGCTTCCTGAAAGACTCCGACGAACTCGTCCACCAGCACCCCGTTGGTGGTGATGGCCAGTTCCACCGGCAGGCGGCCCAGGTCCCGAATGATGTGGGCGGCATCCTTGCGCACCAAGGGTTCGCCGCCGGTAAGGCGGATCTTCTTCACGCCCATGTCCGTGAAGGTGCGGGCAATGGCCAGCACTTCCTCCGTGCGCATGAACTGGTCCCGGGGCCGCAGCACGATGCCTTCCGCCGGCATGCAGTACACGCACCGCAGGTTGCAGCGCTCGGTCAGCGAGATCCGCAGGTAGTCATGCCTGCGGCCGAAGCGGTCGGTAAGGGCTGTGTTCTCCACGGGCGGCGTGTTGGTGGAACCCGGTCAGTTGCGGGCCAACGCGTCGAGCTCCTCCGCGCCGATCAGCTTCTGGGCCAGGGGGAACACCACGTGGTCTTCGCGGTAGATGTGCAGGCGGATCAGCTCCACCAGCTCGCGGGCATTGTTGAAGGCCACTTGGAAGGCAAACCCGCGCGAACGCTCATCGGGCAGGCGCGCGGCTAAGCCGAGGATGTTGAAGGCGAGCGCGCTGAGCTGGATGAACTTCACGTGGTCGTCCTCCATCATGTCCACTGCCGTGGTGGGCGGCTTGCTTTCGCTGTGTTCCCCTGATTCGATCAAGCGTTCGTGCAGCAGCGGGAACAACTGGCGCTCTTCGCGCTGGTTGTGGGCGAAGAGGTCTTCCTCATAGAAGGTGAAGAACTCCCGCAGGGCGTCGTTGATCTCGTCGTTCAGCTTGAACCCGGCCTCGTGGTAGGCCAGCATGGCCTTCTCAAAACGGTCCAGCACTTCGCGCGCACGCTCATGCTCGCGCATGTACTGCACCAGCATCGGATGCGTCACTTTCACCTCCTTGGCCTCGGGCACATTGGCCTCGTAAGTGCCGGGCGGCTCCATGGGGGAGAGCTCCGCCACGCCGGTTTCCTTTTCCACGTTCCGTGTGATCGGGTCCTCTTCCTTGAGCTTGGTCCGGAAGGCCCGTTCCTCCTGCCCTACCCGTTTGCCGGTCTTGGTGTCAATGATCTTCATGGTTCATGGTGTTGGTCCCCGCTGCTCCTCAATTGTTGCGCGACTTCACGCCGGGATAGTAGCTGCCCGAACTGCGGATCGAGCGGCGGCCCCAGTTCCAGATCACCAATTGGTACCCGCGCCACAGGTAGTCGATCGGCGCCACTAAGAAGTGCATGAAGCGCGTGAAGGGCACGATGGCGATGATGGAGAAGGCGGAGATGATGTGGACCTGGATGAGCCAAGGCATGGCGCTCACGGCGGCGATGTCCGGGTTCAGTGCGAAGAGCGAGCGCAGGTAGGGCGTTACGCTGGAAGCGAACCAGGAGGATCCCCAGCGCACAAAGAAGGCCACGCCCAGCCCGCTGATGATCTGGGTGAGCAGCACGGTGTACACCAGCATGTCCATGCGGTTGCTCACCACCAGCACGCGCTTGTTGCCCAGCCTGCGGCGGATGAGCAGGAGCAGCCCCAGCAGCGTGCCCAAGGCAAAAGCGAAGGAGCTGTACTCTAGGATGAGCAACCGCACCGGGGTGCCGTTCCAGGCCAGCACCGTACGGGGGAACAGGAAGGCGATGAGGTGGCCGAAAAAGAGCACCAGCAGGCCCCAGTGGAAGGGCTGGCTGCCCCAGAACAGTTTCTTGCGCTCCAGAAATTCCGAGGAAAGCGAGCTCACCTGGAAGCCCCGGCTGCGGTACCTGTAGATGGTGCCGATGAAGAAGATGGCCATGGCCACGTAGGGCAGCGCCACGAACATCAGGGTGTTGAGCATGCCCCACTGGGCCTCCAGCCCCACCTTCAGCAGGTATACCAAGGCACCTGCGGCCGCCAGCATCAGCAGCAGCACCATGCTGAAGTTGACGGGCGACGGGCGTTGCACGCTGTGCAGCTCGCGGATGAGCATCTTGGCGCGGGAGGCCATGTAGATGGCGACCACCAGCACGACCAGCGTGATCGCCACCAACCAGGTGACAATGGAGCCGGCGGAAAACAAGGCGTTGACCTCAAGCAACATCATGGTGTCATGGTTTTGATCTGTGGGGAATGGGGAACCTTGCAGGTGCCGCAATCGGAGGCTGGAGCGGCTGCCCGCAACGGGTCTTGGCCGGCGGGCTTGTACACATCCATGGGCACTTCCTCAAAATCGCGCCCGAACATCTGCACGAGCGCCAGCAACGCATAGTGGTACACGTTGATGTTCGTTTCCTCCGGCATGATGAGGGCCTTGTGCTTGCGGCGCAGCATGTTGTTGCGCAGCTTGGTCTTCTCCGTGCCGAACTCGGCCATCATCTTGCGCAGGGCGGGCATCATTACGCGGCCGGCCATTTCCGCGCGGAAGACCTCATCGCGCAGCAGCGGGAGCAGGGTGAGCATGTTCACCAGGTTGTCCGGCAGTTCCTCGCCGCAGTCGTTGCCCGCCAAGGATTGCTCCTGCTTCATGTTCACCAGGAACTCGCCGCGCTTGTAGTCTTCGCCGAAGATCACGAAGCCGATGTCCAGGTAGCAGATGGCCTGCACGTGGAACGTGCGCGAGAACACTTCCTCCACATGGTGCGCGGGGGTGGTTTCCACCCATTGCACGAAGGGTGCGAGCGTTTCCGCTGCTTCAGGGTACTGCGCCAGCAGCATGCCGTTCACGGCTTCCACCCGGTGGCGGAAATCAGGACCGGGGTAGCGGAAGAGCTCCGCTGCCAGGGCGTACTGTCCGTATGGCCGTGCGCTGCCCATCACAGTCCGCGTGCGGGTTTCAGCTTGAAGCCGAAGCCGGTGTTGCCCTTCACGTCGCCGGTGTCCTCCAGCATCTCGATGCTTTCCTCGCGGTGTGCAGGCGGGATCACGAAGCGCTCCTCGAAGGTGGCCAACGAGGTGAGGCGGAAGATCGCATCGGCCTCCTTGGCGTTGGTGCGGCCGCCTTCCAGGGCATCGGCCACTTCCTTCTCCGTCAGGTCGCCCACGGTGGTGTTGCGGCGGCTGATCTTCACGGCCAGCAGCTTCTTGAGCACGAGCTTCATGCGCTCGGTGTCGCCTGCGGTGAAGAGCGAAGCGAGGTACTGCATGGGCAGGCGGCTCTTCTCGATGCCCGCCCACAGCGACTCGGTGTGCGAATCGTACACGCCATCGGCGTCCACACTGGCCATGGCGGGCAGCATGGGCGGCACGTAGAACAGGTTGGGAATGGTGCGGAACTCCGGGTGCAGCGGCAGGGCGATGCCCCATTGCTTCACGAACTTCCACACGGGAGAAAGCTGCGCCGCGCGGATGGTGCTGTCGGCGATGCCGTTGGCCTTGGCCGCCTTGATCACGTTCTCATCGAAGGGGTCCACGTAGATGCCGAGCTGGGCGTCCACAAGGTCGCGCTCGGGGGCGGAGGCTACCTGCTCGATCTTGTCGGCATCGTAGAGCATCACGCCGAGGTAGCGGATTCGGCCCACGCAGCTGTGCATGCACGCAGGTGCTTGGCCGCTCTCCAAGCGCGGGTAGCACAGGATGCACTTCTCGCTCTTGCCGGTGTGCCAGTTGTAGTACGACTTCTTGTAGGGGCACGCGGTGACGCACATGCGCCAGGCCCGGCAGCGCTCCTGGTTGATGAGCACGATGCCGTCCTCGCCGCGCTTGTAGATGGCGCCCGAGGGGCAGGAGGCCACGCACGCCGGGTTGAGGCAGTGGTTGCAGATGCGCGGCAGGTAGAACATGGTCATCTGCTCCAGTTGGAACAGGCTTTCCTGCTCGCTGGGGGTGAGGGCCTTGAAGTTGACGTCCTTGCGCGCGTAATCGGGTGAGCCGCCGAGGTCGTCGTCCCAGTTGGGGCCGGCCTTCACGTCGATGTGCTCGCCGGTGACAAGCGATACCGGCCGTGCCGTGGGCTGGTCGTTGCCTTCGGGCGCGGTGAAGAGGTCGCTGTACTTGTAGGTCCACGGCTCGTAGTAGTCTTCCAGCACCGGCATGTTGGGGTTGTGGAAGATGTTCTTCAGGCCGCGCAGCTTGCCCGCGCCGCGCAGGGAGACGGTATCGCCGTTCTTGTCCCAGCCGCCCTTGTAGATGTCCTGGTCCTCCCATTTGGTGGGGTAGCCGGTGCCGGGCTTGGTCTCCACGTTGTTCCACCACATGTACTCGGCGCCCTTGCGGTCGGTCCACACGTTCTTGCACGCGATGGAGCAGGTGTGGCACCCGATGCACTTATCGAGGTGGAAGACCATTGAGATCTGCGATCTGATGTTCATGGTTCTGGCTGTTTGCTTGGTGGCTTCGGGCCTGTTCCGATCGTCGTTGTGCTCCGTTGTTCTTGGTTCCCGTTCCGTGCGGGGGTGTCAGAATTCCACTTTTTCCATTTTCCGCACCAGCACGTGGGTGTCGCGGTTGGCGCCCACGGGGCCCCAGTAGTTGAAGTGGAAGCTGAACTGGCCGTAGCCGCCCACCATCAGGCTGGGCTTGAGGTGCACGCGGGTGAAGCTGTTGTGGCCCCCGGCCCTGCGGCCGCCGCGTTCCTGGCTCTTGGGCACGGTGTAGGTGCGCTCCGGCGAGTGGTACACGATGCACACACCGCGCGGGATGCGCGAGCTGACGCAGGCCCGGGTGCAGTACACGCCGTGGTCGTTGTACACCTCCACCCAGTCGTTGTCCTTGATGCCCAGGTCGGCGGCGTCCTTCTCGCTCATCCAGCAGGGTTCCATGCCGCGGCTCAGGGTGAGCATGCGCAGGGTGTCGCCGTAGGTGCTGTGGATGTGCCACTTGCCGTGGGGCGTAAGGCAGTTGAGCATGCGGGCCTTGCCGTCGTTCACGGTCATGCGGATGTCACCATAGACCTGCGGCAGTGGCGAGGGCTTGTAGGTGGGCAGGTGCTCGCCGAACATGATGTAACCGTCGTGGTCCATGTAGATGTGCTGGCGGCCGGTGAGCGTGCGCCAAGGAACCAAGCGGTCCACCTGGAAGGTGTAGGCGGCGTAGGCGCGCCCGTCGTTCATCAGGCCGCTCCACACGGCGGAGGTGTTGTAGCGGTGCGGGCGCGTTTGCAGGTCCTTGTAGTCGATGTGCACGGCCTGCAGGCCTTCGGCCAGGTCGGCCAGCACCAGCCCGGTCTTCTTCTCCAGGAACTGGTAGCCGCGCATGTTGAGCTTGCCGTTGGTGAGCGTGCTCAGCTTCAGCACCGCGTCGCAGGCTTCCACATCCTCGCGCAGCGACGGGTATTCCTTGCCGTTCACCACCTGCACGTGGCTTTTCTTCTCCAGCATCTCCTCATACACGTCGGCGCAGTCGTACTTCACGCCGTGCGCGCCCAGGCCCTGCTTGGCCACGCCTTCGCCCAGGGTGATGTACTTGTTGTAGATCTGCGTGTAGTCGCGGTCCAGCACCACGATCTTGTGCATGGTCTTGCCGGGGATGGGCTCACACTCGCCCTTGCTCCAGTCCTGCAGTTTGGGCTGGGTGATCTCGTCGGGGCTGTCGTGCGAAAGGGCCACGTTCACGATGTCCGTCACCGGCGTGGGGAAATGGACCTGGGCCAGTTCGCTCACCTTCTTGGCGATGGCCTGGAAGATCTGCCAGTCGGTCTTGGCTTCCCACACCGGCGGGATGGCTTCGCTCAGCGGATGGATGAACGAGTGCATGTCCGTGCTGTTGAGGTCGGCCTTTTCGTACCACGAGGCCGTGGGCAGCACGATGTCGGAGTACAGCGCCGAGGTGTCCATGCGGAAGTTGATGTCCACCACCAGGTCCATCTTGCCGCTGGGCGACTTCTCGCGGTACTTGATGTCGGTGACATATTCACCGGCCACCTCGTTGGCGATGTCGTTGTGGTGCGTGCCGAGGTAGTGGTTCAGCATGTACTCGTGGCCCTTGGCCGAGCTCATCAGGGCGTTGCCGCGCCAGATGAACCAGTTGCGCGGGAAGTTGATGGGGTCGTCCGGGTCGGCCACGGAGTACTCCAGTTCCTTGTTCTTGAGCTGGCGCACCACGTAGTCGCGGATGTCCGCTTCGGTCTGCGCCCCTTCCTTGCGGGCGTCGCGCGCGATGTCCAAGTTGCTCTTGTTGTACTGCGGAAAGAAGGGCATCCAGCCGTTGCGCACGGACATGAGTACCCAATCCGCGGAATGTTTGCGCGCCAGCGGCACGGCATCGTTCGGCACGCTGTTGTAATCCGCCTGGTTGTTGTCGTAGCGCCACTGGCTGCTGTTGATGTAATGCCAGATGGGGGCCTGCTGCAGGCGCGGCACGGTGCCGTGGTCCTTGCCGCTCATGATGGTGCCCCAGCTGTCCACCGGCGCCAGCTTCTCCTGGCCCACGTAGTGGTTCATGCCGCCGCCGTTGCGGCCGTTGCAGCCGGTGAGCATCTGCGCCATGATGGCGGCGCGGTACATCAGGTTGCCGTGGAACCAGTGGTTGATGGCCGCGCCCACGATCACCATGCAGCGGCCCTTGGTGGCCTCGGCGGTGCCGGCCCATTCGCGGGCGAACTTGATGGCCGTGGTGCGGCCGATGCCCGTGAAGATCTCCTGCCAGGCCGGGGTGTAGGCGGCGTTCTTGTCGTCGTAGTTGGCGGGGTACTCCCCTTCCAGGCCGCGGCCCACGCCGTACTGGCCCATGGTGATGTCGTAGATGGTGGCCACGGGCACGCGCTCGCCGTCCACCGTGGTGATGTAGCGCACGGGCACGCCGCGCTTGGCCAGGTGCTGGTGGCCGTAGTCCAGGAATTCCACTTGCAGCACCTCGTCGCGCTTTTGCAGGAAGGTAAGCTCCGGGTCGTAGCCGCGGTGGTCGGTGCCGTTCTCGTACTTCAGGTTCCAGTTGCCGGGCTGTTCATCCCAGCGGAAGCCCATGGTGCCCTTGGGCGTCACTAAGCCGCCGGTGGCGGAATCGTACATGAGGAACTTCCAATCGCCGTTGGTGACGTCCTTGTATTCGTGGACCTCCTTGGCGCGCATCAGTTTGCCCGGCGCGTAGTGGTCGCCTTTTTTGTCCAGGCGCACCAGGAAGGGTGAATCCGTGTAGCGCTTCACGTAGTCCATGAAGTAGGGCGTCTGCTTGTCGGCGTGCCATTCCTTGAGGATCACATGGGTGACGGCCATCCAGAAGGCGCCGTCGGAGCCGGCGTGCGCGGGGATCCACTGGTCGGCGTGCTTGGCCACCATGCTGAAGTCGGGCGACATCACCACGGTCTTCGAGCCGTTGTGCCGTGCTTCGCTGAAGAAGTGGATGTCGGGCGTGCGCGTCATGCCCAGGTTGGCACCCATGCTCACGATGAACTTGGAGTTGTACCAGTCGGCACTCTCGCACACGTCGGTCTGCTCGCCCCAAACTTCCGGGAAGGCGCAAGGCAGGTCGCAGTACCAATCATAGAAGCTCAGGTTCACGCCACCCATCAACTGCAGGTAGCGCGCGCCGGAGGCGTAGCTCAGCATGCTCATGGCCGGGATGGGCGAGAAGCCGATGATGCGGTCCGGACCGTACTTCTTCACGGTGTACAGGTTGGCGGCGGAGATCAGCTCCAGCACCTCGTCCCAATGCACGCGCCGGAAGCCGCCCTTGCCGCGCGCCCACTGGTAGCGGCTGCGCTTCTCGGGGTTGTTCTGGAGGTTCTCCCAAGCTTTCACCGGATCGCCGCCCGCCTTTTGCTTCTCCTCGCGGAAGAGGTCCAGCAGGGCGCCGCGCATCAACGGATACTTCACGCGGATCGGGCTGTACAGGTACCAGGAATAGGAGATGCCCCGCTGGCAGCCCCGGGGCTCATACGGCGGCAGGCCCTCCTCCAGCAGCGGATAGTCCAGCGCCTGCATTTCCCACACCACGATGCCGTCCTTCACGTGGATGTTCCACGAGCAGCCGCCCGTGCAGTTCACGCCGTGGGTGCTGCGCACCACTTTGTCGTACTGCCAGCGGTTGCGGTAGAACTCCTCCCACTTCCGGGTCTTGGGTGAAATGATGTCCTCGATCCAGCTCATGGCTTTGCTTGTTAGGTGTTCCCTGGTCTCCGTTCTGGTTCAAATGGTGCGCAGTTGGCGCGCGTCGATCTCGTACCGCACGGACTTACGCAGGCGGCGGGCCCATACCAGCGCCACCCCGAGCAGGATGACCACCAGGCCAATGAAGCCCCAGCCCAACATGGCGTTCTTGCCACCCGCTTCCGCAGTTGCGGTGTTCTTGTCCGCATGCACCAGGAAGGCGGTGAGCGCATGGATCTCTTTCTCCGAGAGTGCCGTGGGGCCATTGTAGGCGGCGGCCATCGCCGGGAACGGCGGGGCGCCCAGGATGCCCACGATGCCCTGATCACCGATGCGGCCCGCCACATGCGTAAGGTCCTTGGCCAAAAGGCCGCCGGGGATCATTCCGGCATCCGAAACATGGTGGCAGGAAACGCAGGAAGGCCCGCCACCGGAGGTGCGGTGCTGGAACAAGGCGCGGCCTTGTTCCACGTCGGCCTCGGTAAAGACCATGGGTGCAGGAGGCGGTGGCGGTGGCGCTGCACTTGCCGAGGCTGCTGGTTTGCCGAAGCCGCCCAAGTAGCCCAGCACGGCCGTCAGCTCCGCGTCGGTCAGCGGGAAGTCGGGCATCGGGGTCTTGTTGAATTCCTCGAACAAGGCCACGGCCGCCGGATCGCCGGACTTGATCACGCTCTGGGAGCTCCGGATGAATTTGCGCAACCATTCATCGGACTGCTTTTCGGTGACACCGGTGAGGTCGGGCCCCACGAGCCGCTTGCCGATCATGTGGCACGCGGTGCAGTTCTGCTTGAAGATCGCCGCACCGTCCTGTGCCATGGTTCCGGATGCGGTCAGCAGGGTGATGGCCCCCGCGATGTACAGCGTTTTTGCGTTCCTCATTCCTGCAAGTTTGATGGCTTTCATCCCAGCGCGGCTGTCGGATCGGCAATCCCATCAGGTTATGTGACCTCCTCCCCAGCCGACGGCAATACTATGCTTTGCCGTCTACTATTTTATGATTTAGATCACTTTATACCAATTCTAAACTATGACACTATGCTTCTTCTCCGGCTCCCCGTCCCCAACGCCGGATTTGCCGCTCCCGGTCAACCGTTGATGGCCGAGTCGCACATCTCCGGGTCCACAAGGTCCATCACTGCATGGATTACTCAGACGGTGATGAAGAAGTGGTGTCGAGGTAGTTCTTGCGTTGAAGGGTGAAAGAGTGCAAGCGTGCGAGGGACGCGGTTTTCGCCTTCGCACCCTTTCACTCTCCGGCAAATGCACCGACCGGATCCTCGGCACCGCCTCAGTAACTTTGGTCCGGCACCATGCGATGTGCGCTGAACCATGTCCGCCTTCCACTATAACAGTCGGCACAAGATGGTCACCTTGGCCTTGGTGATCGTTGCCGCCGCCCTCGGTTTTTATCTGAACCAGCGGGAGCAGCCCACCTTCGACAATGGGCAGGTAAAACGCACCGGAAGCATGGTGGACGGGCGAAACCACGGGCGATGGACCTGGTACTACCCCAACGGCCGCAAGAAGATGGAAGGTGATTTTCAAGGAGGCAAACGCACGGGCCGCTGGGTCACGTTCGCGGACAACGGCGACACGCTCACGGTGTCCATGTACCGCAATGACAAGCTAAACGGTCCGCACACGGAATACGGACCCGGCGGACATCCGGCACGTGTGGTCACCTATGTGGACGATCGGCCCGCCACGACCTCGGGCACCTCTTCCCGGTAAGGTTCAAGCAACCGGCCCCTGCCGTTCCCATCCCGATGGTTCCAGCAATACCGTAGCGGGGTTGCTCCCCGGATCACTGGTACCATCAAGCCGGCACGTGCGGCGCAGCACCGATCCCCTTCCACCCAGGTTGTTCCTGCCTTGGGCCATCCGCAGTTCCCCCTTTCATTCAACACAATCAAGTTGTTCGTCTATTTTCTCTTTTATGATTTTACTCATTTCTTGTATTGTCCTTTATCCGTCTTTTGGCCCAAGAACAGGGGCCCTCATACTGCCTGCCCCACCCAGCAATTCGTACCCACACTCCCCGCGCATATGGAACAGGCCACCGGAACTTCCCACCGCATGCTGTTGCTGAGCGCCTTGGCGTTCACGGTCTGCATTGCCGCTTGGCTGATCAACGGCGTGCTGGTCACTTACCTCACCAACAACGGCCTCTTCAATTGGACCCCGGTGGAAACGGGCTGGTTGTTGGGCGTACCTGTGCTTGTGGGTTCGGTGATGCGCCTGCCGGTGGGCCTGCTCACCGATCGGTTCGGTGGCAAGTGGGTGATGATCGCCGTGCTGCTGTTCAGTGCAATCCCCTTGTTCCTTCTTTCCTGGGCGAACAGCTACGGGACCTTCTTAGGCCTGAGCTTCGCCTTCGGCCTGGCCGGAAGCACGTTTTCGGCAGGCGTGGCCTATGTGGTGCTGTGGTATCCCAAGGCAAAAAAGGGCACTGCCATGGGCATCTTCGCTGCGGGCAACGTGGGCGCCGCCCTCACCACTTTCTTCGCGCCCCGCCTGCTGGTGCAACTGACCAACGGCAACACGGACCTGGAGGGCTGGCGCACCCTGCCGCAACTGTACGCCGGGGTGTTGGTAGTGATGGCGGTCATCCTGCTGGTGTTCGCCAAGAACAAGGTGCCCGAAGCAGTGAAAACCTTTGGCCAACGCATCAAGCCGTTGAAGGAAACAAGGGTGTGGCGGTTCGGCCTGTACTACTTCTTTGCCTACGGCAGCTTCGTGAGCCTCTCCCAATGGTTGATCCCGTACTACGTGAACGTGTACACGCTCTCGATCGTGAGCGCGGGGATGATGACCACGGTGTTCAACCTGCCAGCCGGGCTGCTGCGCATCGTGGGTGGCATCCTGTCGGACAAGTTCGGCGCGCGCATCGTGCTTTACTGGATGTTCGGCGTGTGCTTAGTGGGCCTGTTGTTCCTGTTGCCGCCGCGTGTGGAGCTTCAAACGCCCGGCAGGGGTATCCTCGCCTCCCGGTCGGGCATGGTGGAATCCATCACCGAGCGCGAGATCCTGGTGGTCGACGAGGCTGATCCACAAGCCCGCATTTCCTACGCCCTGACGACCAATGAGCAGATGGACATCCGCTTCGGGCTCCATCATGATGATGAGGGATTCATGCCGATGCCCACCACTTCGGTGAAGCAACTGCCCCAGGTGCGTGTGGGTGATCGTGTGGCCAAGGGCGAACTGCTGGCCAAGGGTACCACGCACATCTACTTCCAAGCCAACCGGTGGATCTTCACCGTGCTGGTCTTCCTCATCGGCGCCGCGATGGGCATTGGCGGTGCGGCAGTGTACAAGCACATCTCCACCTATTTCCCCGACGAGGTCGGCACCGTTGGCGGCATCGTCGGCGTGGTGGGCGGCCTGGGCGGCTTCTTCGGCCCTATCCTCTTCGGTTACCTGCTGGATGCCACCGGGGTGTGGACCACCTGCTGGGCACTCCTGTTCGTGGTGGCCGCAGTGGCGCTGGTCTGGATGCGCATCACCGTGAACCGAATGGACCGTGCGTTAACGGGGCCCTCCACCTAACAATGCCCGGCAAGTACATCCCCCTCGTAAAGCGCCACACCGGATGAAGCAACGCCTGAAACACGCTGTCCGCGACCTGTCACCGGCCTATTTCGCCATGGTGATGGCCACCGGGGTGGTGAGCAGCGCTGCCTTCTTCCTGGGCATGAAGGCGATCGCCTACGGCTTGTTCGTGGCCAATATTTTCTTCTATGCCGTGCTGTCCGTCTTGGCCGTGACCCGGCTGCTTTGGTTTCCGGGAAAGGTGCTGGAAGACCTGTTGGACCACCTCCGGGGCATGGGTTTCTTTACCGCACCCACGGCCACTGCGGTACTTGGTGCCCAATTCATCCTGCTTGAGGAGGAATACCCTGTGGCCATGGTGCTCTGGGTGATCGCCCTGCTGCTGTGGACGGTGGTCACCTACACCGTGTTCACCAACCTGACCATCAAGGGTGAAAAACCCGCCTTCTCCGATGGGATCAACGGAGCTTGGTTGTTGTCGGTGGTATCCACGCAGAGCTTGGCCGTGTTGAGCGCAAAACTCTCAATGCACTATCCGGAATTGCGGCTCATCCTCAACTTTTTCGGCTTCGCCATGTGGCTGTGGGGCGGCATGCTCTACATCTGGATGATCTCCCTGATCTTCTACCGCTACAATTTCTTCAAGTTCAACCCCGGCGACCTCACCCCGCCCTACTGGATCAACATGGGGGCCATGGCCATTTCCACGCTGGCCGGTTCGCTGCTGATCCTCAACACGCCGCACGCCCCCTTCCTGCTGTCCACACTTCCCTTCCTCAAGGGCTTCACCATCTTCTATTGGGTTACCGGTACCTGGTGGATCCCCATGCTCTTTATCCTGGCCATTTGGCGGCATGGCTACAAACGCTTCCCGCTCACCTATGATCCGCTCTATTGGGGAGCGGTGTTCCCCTTGGGCATGTACACCGCGGCCACCTTTGAGATGGCCCAGGCGATGGAGCTTGAATTCCTCTTGCCCATCCCCCGGGTGTTCATCTACATCGCCATGGCCGCATGGGCCGCCACGTTCTATGGGTTCCTGCGCTCACTGGTGCGCAACGTGCTGATGGGCCGGCATTGACCCCCGCCCGTGCCCTATCACGGCCTTGGGCGACGGCTACCGCCCTCCGATCAAGGCAGTTCGAACCTTGTTTCCCAAGCGGTACCGGAGGCCAAGTTCTCCACCTTCACCAGCATGAACTCATCCTTGCCCTCGCGCAGGATGGAGCGCGTACGCACGATGTTGCCACCCTCGCGGCCCTCCACGGCACCGCCTTCGATCCGGTCGCCAATGCGCGGAAGGAAGGGGAAGCGCAGGGTGAGCGCCTCGTCCTCGCTCCGCACCAACCGTATCGCTTCCTGAAAAATGACCTCCTCGAACTTGCCGAAGGCCACCTCTTCGTTCATCTCGTCCAACGCCTTGCTGTCCAGCTTGGACAGCCACTGCTTGAACGCGGCCAAGGCCACCTCCCTCAGGTCGTCGCGCAGGTAGGCGGGGAAGGGCGAGCGCACGTGGCCGTGGTCGGCGAACCAATAGGTAAAAGCTTGTTGGGCCATGCTGCTTTCGCGCAACTGGTCCATGGTAATGGTGCTGTTGTCGGGTCTCTTCATACGGAACGCCCGGCTGGGGCGGCACCAAAGTACAAGGCGTGCCTGCACACGGCCTGACGGATATCAAGCACCTTGTCCCCGGCCACCGCCTTGCCGTGCGAATTCCATGCACAATGCAGCCGCAGCTGCCGCCACGTTCAACGATTCCGCCCCGCCGAAGGCCGGAATGGCGATGGAGCGGCCCGGGCCTTCACGCACTGTCTTGGACAGTCCGTGCGATTCACTGCCCAGCACCAGCACGGCCGGACGGGCAAGCTTCTCCTTGAACACATTGGCACCGGAGGCTTCGGCCTTGTACACATGGGCGCCGTGTTGGGCCACCTCCGCCAGTGCGGCGCCAAGATCACCGTATACCACGGGTACCCGAAAGATGGACCCCATGCTGGCTTGCACGCATTTGGGGTTCCACACCTCCACGCTTTCCGGCGAACACCACAATTGCGCGGCACCGAACCAATCGGCTATGCGCAACAAGGTGCCCATGTTCCCCGGGTCGGAAACGCCATCCACCGCCAGCAGGAAGGCCTCCCTCCCATGCGTTGCAGCCCGTACCGGCCGGGGTTTGCGCACCACGGCCACCACTTCGTTGCCCTGCTCAAAGGTGCCCATTCGCTCCAAGTCCTTGGCCGGCACCACCCGGGCACCGGGCAAGTTCATTTCACGGGCCACCGCCTCGGCGGCGAATAGCTCCGCCAATTCATGGCCGGAAGCCAGCAGCTCGGCGATCAGTTTGCGGCCCTGCACCAGGAACACCCCCTGCGCCTCACGCTCCTGGCGCCGGTGCAAGGCACGCACCCGCTTGACGTGGGCCCCTCCGCTCATTTGCCGAATATCTTCGCCCGCCGTGGCATGGTCTTTTCAAGGATGGCCGCGCAAAATAGCCCACCGGCAGCCTTCACGTGCGCTTCATACGCCTCCATATCCCCCTGGCGGTCCTGATGACCGGTGCGCTGGCCGCCTGCAACCCCACCAAGCGGGTGCCGCAGGGTGAATACCTGCTGGTGCGCAACATCGTGGAGTCCAATGCCACCGGCCTCAGCAGCGATGAACTGAGGTCCATCATCAAGCAAAAGCCCAACAACAAGGTGCTGGGCCAGCGGCTCTATTTGCATTTCTACAACCTCAGCGACCCGGAAAAGACGACCCGGCTGAAGGCGAGGTCCGATTCGCTTTGCGCGGTGCGCCGAACGGAGGAAGCCCTGAAGCTGCATGCAAAGAACGCCAAGCGCACCGCGCGCGGAAAGGAGCCCAAAAAGGCCCGGGACAAGGAATGTCCGCGTACCATCCGCGTTTGGTTGCGCGAGGATGTGGGCGAGGCACCGGTGATCCTGGACAGCTCGCTGACGGCCCGCAGCGTGCAGCAGCTCAAGCTGTACCTCAACAAGGAGGGGTACTTCAACGCCGAAGTAACGGACACCGTTTACCTCAACCGCACCAAGCTGTTCTCTTCCCGGCGCGGCCGCCCGTTCAAGCAACCCAAGGCCGAGGTGGAATACCGCATCAACGCAGGAAGGCCGTACACGATCTGCACGTCCAACTGGTTCGTTGACGACCCGAAGATCGACAGCTTGGTGGCAGCTTCCATGCCTGCTTCACTGCTGGCCCCCGGCATGCGTTTCGATGCCGACGTGCTGGACAAGGAACGCAGCCGCATCACCGGGCTGTTGCGCCAACATGGCTATCTGTACTTCACCCGCGACCTGCTGCAGTACGCTGCGGACACCACGGCGGGCAACCATGAGGTGGACCTGCAGCTCCGGTTTGAGCGGCCCTTGGCCAAAGGGCGGCGGGGCTTGGCCGGCACCCCGGAGGGAACCGCCTTCCGGGTGGGGCAGATCACCGTGGACATGGCCGTGCAACCCGCCTATCGCGAGGAACGACTTCCTACCGACACGGTTGCATTCAAGTCGAACACCTACCTGTTCACCGGCAGAAGGCCCGCGTACCGGCCCAAGGCGCTCAACAACAACATCCTGCTGAAAAGCGGGACGAAATACAGCGAAACAACCAACGACCGCACGTACCGCCGATTAACGAACCTGCGCGTGTTTGACCGGGTGGACATCACCTACGACACCACCCATGCCCGCAACGCCCATACCGCCGATTGCCGGATAGCGCTGTTGCCCGGCAATCGCCAAAACGTTTCGCTGGAGGGCTTCGGCACCAACCGGGGCGGTTTCCTAGGCACTTCGGTCAGCTTGAACTATCGCCACAAGAACCTGTTCCGCAGCATGGGCTCCATCGATGCAAGAATGGCCTTGGGCCTGGAGGCACAGCAAGCCCTGGGGAACAACGGCAACGCAGAGGAAGCCAGCACCCAAGTCACGCGCGATGTGCTGTTCAACACCGTGGAGCTCGGTCCCGAGGTGACCATCCGCTTTCCCCGGTTCATCATTCCGTTCTGGAACTCGGACGAGGATTGGCCCAGAACCTGGGGCCGGCAAACGGCCATCAACCTGTTGTACAACTACCAGCGGCGGCCCGATTACACGCGCACCCTGGCCAAGATGAGCTTGGGGTACGAGCTCAAGCGCAGCCGAACCCTCTCCATCTCGGTATACCCGGCCGACTTCAACATCATCCGCATTCCGGTGATCAGCGACGAGTTCCGGGAATTCATCCGCGCTTCGCGCGATGCCGTGCTGCGCGACAGCTATACGGACCACGTGGTCGCCGGGGCGCGGGCCGCGCTCACCCTCAACACCCAGGATGCCGCCGGGAAAAACCGCAACATGTTCCTTTGGACGCCCAGTATCCAAACCTCCGGCAATCTGTTCCGCGCCGCCAATGAGCTGTTCGGCATGAACCAGCTGTCCGATACCGCCGGCAACAGCTTTTACACCATGGCCGGCGTGCGATTCGCCCAGTTCGTGAAGCTGGAGAGCGACCTGCGCTTCCACCACCGCATCCATGCCAAGAGCAACTTGGCCTTCCGGGTGGACGCCGGTGTGGGCATCCCGTTCGGCAACCTTTCGGTGCTGCCCTTCGAAAGCAGCTTCTTCAGCGGCGGGGCCAACGGGCTGCGCGCCTGGCGTGCCCGATCGCTGGGGCCCGGCTCCTACCGCGCCCCATTGGATGCCTACGACCGCGTGGGCGAGGTCCGCTTGGAAGGCAATGCCGAATACCGGTTCAAACTGATCGGCTATTTGGAGGGAGCCTTATTCGTGGACATCGGCAACATCTGGGAACTGAAGGAAAACCCGGCCAAGCCCGGAAGCGGGTTCTCCCCTGCCAAGGTGCCCGGGGAATTGGCTTTCGGAACCGGTATCGGGGCACGGCTCAACTTCGACTTCTTCCTGGTGCGCTTCGATCTGGGCCTACAGACCAAGGACCCCTCCCTACCCCCTGGCCAACGCTGGCTTTTCCAGCCCAAGGCACCCGGGTTGGCCACCTCCACGGCCAGCAAGTTCAACCTCAACTTAGGGATCGGTTATCCGTTCTAAGAACTGGTACTGCCTTCCGCCCACTGCCGCCTGCCCACTGCCGCACACCCCACCAACAATCCTCAGGCAGCCTCGCGGTTCGCACGCATTCCACATCCAACTCCCCTGGAAACGATACCCGGCGTAGGTGACAAACACCCGCCATCCGTACATCAACACCCGGTAGCCCTTCTCTGGCGCGAGCGTCCACGCTCGTGCCGTCTACAGCCACTACCTTCACCCCTACTCTGGCGCGAGCGTCCTCCGCTCGTGCCCTTCTTCGCATGTCCTCCCAAAGCCACTACCTTCACCAACATGAGCGAACGCTACAAGTTCGTGGAAGGCCATGCACACTTCATCACTTTTGCCGTGGTGGGTTGGGTGGATGTGTTCACCCGAAGGGAATATACCGAGTTCCTGTTACAGAACTTGGCGTATTGCCGAAAGAACAAAGGCCTGCGGCTTTATGAGTTCGTGATCATGCCCAACCATCTGCACCTGATCGCGGTGGCGGCCAACGGGAACTTAGGCGAGATTATGCGCGACTTCAAAACATTCACGAGCAAGGAGCTGGTGAAGCGGATTGCGGCGAACCCGCAAGAGAGCCGCAGGGAGTGGATGTTGCGGGTGTTCCGGGAGCATGGCGCGGCGAATCCACAGAACGTACACCATCAATTTTGGCAACAGAGCAATCGTCCGATCATCTTGGATAAGCCGGAACTTTTCGAGCAAAGGCGGGTCTATCTTCGCGAGAATCCCCCACGTGCGGGCTTGGTCAATGATGAATCGGCATACATGTGGAGCAGTGCGAATCCACATTTGGACTTTGAATGCGATGCGGCGTAAGGTGAATGCGGCACGAGCGGAGGACGCTCGCGCCAGTGTGGGAATCCACAGAACGTACACCATCAATTTTGGCAACAGAGCAATCGTCAACCCGCACGCGAGCGTCCACGTTCGCGTGCGTGAAAAGGAGAATGCAATCGATCTCACACGAGCGTGGACGCTCGCGTGAGTTGAGGAAAACCCGGCCAAGCCCGGAAGCGGGTTCTCCCCTGCCAAGGTGCCCGGGGAATTGGCTTTCGGAACCGGTATCGGGGCACGGCTCAACTTCGACTTCTTCCTGGTGCGCTTCGACCTGGGCCTACAGACCAAGGACCCCTCCCTACCCCCTGGCCAGCGCTGGCTTTTCCAGCCCAAGGCACCCGGGTTGGCCACCTCCACGGCCAGCAAGTTCAACCTCAACTTAGGGATCGGTTATCCGTTCTAAGAACTGGTACTGCCTTCCGCCCACTGCCGCCTGCCCACTGCCGCCTGCCCACTGCCGCACACCCCACCAACAATCCTCAGGCAGCCTCGCGGTTCGCAAGCATTCCACAACCAACTCCCCTGGAAACGATACCCGGCGTAGGCGACAAACACCCGCCATCCGTACATCAACACCCGGTAGCCTAATTTAGCGGCCCGAAAAACACAACCGTGCAGCGCGACATGAGCACTTTGACCAAGGCGAAGTTGAACGAATTGCTGGGGGCCGAAGCTGAATCATTGCTGGGTCACACCTGCAAGACCATCACCAAGGCACAATTGAACCTGCCCGGCCCGGATTTCACGGACCGTTGTTTCGGCCTGAGCAACCGCTCGCCCCAGGTGATGCGCAGCATCCAAGCCCTGTATGGCAACGGTCGGCTGGCCAACACCGGCTACATGAGCATCCTGCCGGTGGACCAGGGCATTGAGCACAGCGGCGGAGCCAGCTTCGCGCCCAATCCCATTTATTTCGACGGTGACAAGATCGTGGAACTGGCCATGGAGGGCGGCTGCAACGCCGTGGCCTCCACCTATGGCGTACTGGGCAGCGTGGCGCGCAAATACGCCCACAAGATCCCCTTCATTGTGAAGATCAACCACAACGAACTGATGACCCTGCCGAACAAGTTCGACCAGGTGCTGTTCGGCACCGTGGAAAGCGCTTGGGACATGGGCGCCGTGGCCGTGGGCGCCACCATCTACTTCGGCAGCGAGGAAAGCACCCGCCAGATCACCGAGGTGGCCGAGGCCTTCCAATACGCCCATGAGCTGGGCATGGCCACCATCCTCTGGTGCTACCTGCGCAACCCGGGCTTCAAGGTGGATGGCAAGGATTACCACACCGCCGCCGACCTCACCGGCCAGGCCAACCACTTGGGCGTCACCATCCAGGCCGATATCATCAAGCAGAAACTGCCCGAGACCAACGGCGGCTACAACGCCATCAAAGGCTACGGCAAGACGCACAAGAAGGTGTACAGCGACCTCACCACCGACCACCCGATCGACCTGTGCCGCTACCAAGTGGCCAACTGCTACATGGGGCGAATCGGCCTGATCAACAGCGGAGGGGCCAGCAGCGGCGCCAGTGACCTGGCCGAGGCCGTAAAGACCGCCGTGATCAACAAACGCGCCGGAGGCCAAGGACTCATCAGCGGCCGAAAGGCTTTCCAACGGCCGATGAAGGAGGGAGTGAGCTTGTTGAACGCCATCCAGGACGTTTACCTGGACAAGGGAGTGACCATTGCGTAATTGGGAAAGGTGAAAGCTGAAAGTTGAAAGGACAGCTTCGGCTGATTTGTTTTCAACTCTCCTCTTTCAGCTTTCCTCTTTCAACTTTGCCCCGAACTATCTTCGCTTCCCGTACATAAAACGATGGGCTGGTTCACACGCGTCAAGGAAGGCATCACCACCTCCACGGAGGAAAAGAAAGAGACCCCGGAGGGGCTCTGGTACAAATGCCCGGAGTGCTCGGAGATCATGACCTCCGACGACCACGCCCAAAACCTGTGGGTATGCGCCAAGTGCCAATACCACGAACGCATCGGCAGTGCCGAATACTTCAGCATCCTCTTTGACGAAGGCAAGTTCAAGGAGATCGGGCAGAACCTGATCGCCGGGGACCCCCTGAAGTTCCAAGACACGAAAAAGTACGTCGACCGCCTGGCACAGACGCGCAAATCCACCGGCTTGAACGACGCCTTGCGGGCAGCGGACGGGAAATTGGACAAGCAGCCCGTGGTGATCGCCTGCATGGATTTCCGCTTCATCGGCGGCAGCATGGGCAGCGTGGTGGGCGAGAAGATCGCCCTGGCCGCCGATGCGGCGATGCGCCGCAAGTGCCCATTGGTCATCATCAGCAAGAGCGGCGGGGCCCGCATGATGGAGGCCGGCTTCAGCCTGATGCAGATGGCCAAGACCAGTGCCAAGCTCAGCCTGATGGCCCAAAAGCGCCTCCCGTTCATCAGCGTGCTCACCGACCCCACCACCGGAGGCGTTACCGCCAGCTTTGCCATGCTGGGCGACATCAACATCGCCGAGCCCAAGGCCTTGGTCGCCTTTGCCGGGCCGCGCGTGGTGCGTGAAACCATCGGGCACGACCTGCCGGAAGGCTTCCAGACCAGCGAATTCGTGCTGGAGCACGGCTTCCTGGACCTGATCGTGGAGCGCAAGGACCTGAAGACCACGCTGGGCCGGTTGATCCAGATGTTCCGCAGTTGAGGCCACCGCCGCATTCCACCCCACGCCCATGGACGGGGATGCCGCGCCCGGCCGCCTGAACAGCCATTGGGCTTACATTTCGACCATGATGCCCCGAACATCCTGGCGAAAAACCATCGCCGTGGCGCTGTTGGCCGCCACCACCCATGCCCATGCAGAGCACATCATTGGTGGCGAGCTCTATTACGACCATCTCGGGGCGGACCAATACCGGATCACGCTCACCCTGTACCGGGATTGTGCCGGCACCGGCGCAGCATTCGACGCACTTGGGAACATTACTATTTTCTCCGGCACCGGAACACTCGTGCAGTTGATCCAGGTACCCTACATGGGTTCCACCTTCGTGCCCGTGGAGCTGGACAGCCCGTGCCTGAACCTGCCCCCCAACCTGTGCATCGAAACCACCTCCTACATCACTACCGTCACATTGCCCCCGAGCGCCACGGGATACCAGGTGAGTTACCAACGCTGCTGCAGGCAACCAAGCATATTGAACCTGGTGGGTCCGGCAAGTGCAGGGCTCACCTGCACCACCCGTATCCCACCCCAGCCGGACCAGGCCAACAGTTCACCCCGGTTCAACTCCCTGCCCCCCGTTGCCCTCTGCTTAGGCGAACCGGTGGTGTTCGACCATTCTGCCACGGATCCCGACGGCGATCAACTGGTGTATGCGTTGGCCACCCCTTATACCGGGGGAAGTATGCTGGAGCCCTACCCGGCCATGTCCACTCCCCCGCCCTACACCCCGGTAGCATGGTCGGCCGGTTACAGCGGATCCTACCAGATCAACTCGCAGCCCCCCATGGCCATCGATCCCTCCACCGGGGTTCTCACCGTGCAACCCGCTGCCATTGGCAACTATGTGATCGCCATCAGTGCGAAAGAGTACCGCAACGGCGTCCTGCTCTCCGAAACGATCCGCGATTTCCTGTTCTCGGTGGTGGCCTGCAATGCCACGGTGGATGCCATCATAGCGCCCCAAACCGAATTCTGCACCGGCGACCTCACCGTGAACTTCTCCAACGTCGGCATGGGAGGCCACTACTGGCACTGGGACTTTGGAGACCCGGACGCTTTGGCCGACACCTCCTCCGCGTCAAATCCAACTTGGACCTATCCCGGGCCCGGCACCTACACCGTCACCTTGGTGGCCAACCCCGGCCTGGGCTGTACGGATACCGCGCAGGCCATCTTTGAGCTCTATCCCAGGCCGGACCCTTCGTTCCTGGTTCCGGGACCTGCCTGTGGCGCGTTCGATACCGTGCTCACCGCACTGGGCAATTTCGGGCCGGATGCCTCCATCCACTGGAGCTTCGGGCCGAACGCAACGCCCCCTGAAGCCTCCGTACCGCAAGTCAACGTCGCGTTTGGACCCAACGGCCCCCACCCCATTACGCTCACCGTGGAGGAGAACGGATGCACGGGCACCTTCTCCGCAACCGTGGCCACCTCCACCGTGCCGCAACCCTTCTTTTCTGCAAATCCGGAGCCGCCCCAGCCAGTGGGCACCGACATCCTTTTCACTGACCTCACCTCCCCCAACGGGGTCCAGATCGCATCCGTGTATTGGATGCTGGACGACAGCGTGGTGCAGCATGGGGGCGCCGCTTGGCCGTGGGACAATGCCGCACCGGGCACCCATACAGTCACCTTGACCTATGTGACCCAGGAAGGATGTACGGTCAGTTATGCCATCACCTATGTGGTCCGGCCCGAGGAAGTAGTGATCCCCAACGTATTTTCCCCCAACAATGACGGGCCGAACGATGCTTTCACCATCGTGAACGCCGAGTATTACAACAACAGCCTGAACGTGTACAACCGGTGGGGCCAGGTGGTGTTCCATGCCACCAACTACCGCAACCGTTGGCGCGCCCACGGCCTGCCCGACGGTACCTACTATTACGTGTTCCGCCTTGATGACGGACGTGAATTCACCGGGCACATCACCGTGCTGCGCTAGCTGCTGCGCCACCCTGCGTGCCCATGAAACCGAACGAGCAGCCGGGCTGGTCGTCAAGGGATTGTTCAGCCCTGCATAACCTACTGAACATGTGCTTATTAACTTGAAATATCCCGCAGGACCGGACGTCTCCATCCCGAACAAGAAATGTTTCCTTCGAAAAGTCGGTCCCAATGCGGGGGAAATACCGTACATTCGCGCCCTCAACCGCCAAAGGGGCGGCCAATTAAGAGGCAGACGACACGACCATGATCGCAACAAAAGAGGCCAAAAAGGAGATCTTCAAGCTCCACGGTGGATCGGAAACCAACACCGGCAGCGCAGAAGGACAGATTGCCCTGTTCACCCAGCGCATCGAGCACCTTACCGAGCACCTGAAGAACAACAAGAAAGACCACCGCACGGAATCGGCCCTGCTGGACCTGGTGGGCAAGCGCAAGCAATTGCTCAGCTACCTGAAGAACCACGAGATCGAGCGTTACCGCGCAGTGATCGCGAAACTGGGCTTGCGCAAGTGAGCACCGCACAGGCCGCCTTGGCCGGAACAAGCGGTAGGACCCATTGACCAACGAAAAGGGCGATCGTAGGAACGGTCGCCCTTTTTGCATAATGCCGGAGAGCCCCGGCGACCGAAGAGAAAACCAATCAAAAAAAGGCACGAAAGGCGTGCCGGAAAAGATGAAACCAACAGGAATACAAAAGACCATCACCCTTCGTGATGGCAGGACCATCAGCCTGGAGACGGGCATCCTGGCCAAGCAGGCCGACGGTGCCGTTACCGTGCGCCTGGGCGATACCATCGTACTCGCCACCGTGGTGGCCTCCAAGGAGGCCCGCGAAGGCATCGACTTCCTCCCCCTTCAAGTGGAATACCGCGAAAAGTTCAGCGCAGCCGGCCGTTTCCCTGGCGGCTTCTTCAAACGCGAGAACAGGCCCCATGACGGTGAGATCCTCGTGAGCCGCTTGGTGGACCGTGCGCTACGCCCGCTCTTCAACGACGATTTCCACGGCGATACCCAGGTGCAGATCTCGATGATGAGCTCCGACAAGGAGAATCCCGCGGATTCGCTGGCCTGCTTGGCTGCCTCTGCGGCCATCGCCGTAAGCGACATCCCCTTCCACGGGCCCGTGAGCGAAGTGCGCGTGATCCGCAACGGCGGTGCTTGGACCATCAACCCCACCTACGCCCAGATGGAAGGCGCCGACATCGACCTGATCGTGGCCGGCACCGAAAAGGACATCCTGATGGTGGAAGGTGAAATGCTGGAGGTTTCCGAGGCGGAGATGATCGAGGCCATCAAGCTGGCCCATGAGAGCATCAAGGACCAGTGCCGCGCCATCAATGAGATGGCCGCCCTAGTGCCCAAGAGCCTCACCAAGCGCACGTACAACCACGAGGAGAACGACGCTGACCTGCAAAAGGCCATCTACGACGCCACCTTCCAGAAATACTACGATATCGCCGTTCACCCCAGCAGCAAGGATGAGCGCGGCGCCGCATTCGGCAAAGTGAAGGAAGACTTCCTGGCCACCCTCACCGACGAGCAGCGCGCCAAGAAGGCCATGCTGGACCGTTACTTCAAGAAGGCCCAGAAAGCGGCGGTGCGCCGCGTGGTGCTCGAGAAGGGCATTCGCCTGGACGGCCGCAAAACCGATGAGATCCGCCCTATTTGGAGCGAAGTGGACGTGCTGCCCGGCACCCACGGCAGCGCCATCTTCACCCGCGGTGAAACGCAGGCCATCAACCTGCTCACCCTCGGCTCCAAGATGGACGAGCAAACCGTGGACACCGCCGTGGTGAAGCGGAGCGACCGCTTTATGCTGCACTACAATTTCCCCGCCTTCAGCACCGGTGAAACCCGCCCCATCCGCGGCCCCGGACGCCGCGAGATCGGCCACGGCAACCTGGCCTTCCGCGCCCTGAAGCCCGTGCTGCCCAGCGCCCTTGAGAACCCATACACCATGCGCCTGAACTGCGACATCCTGGAGAGCAACGGCTCCAGCTCCATGGCCACGGTGTGCTCCGGCACCCTCGCGCTGATGGACGGCGGCATTCAGATCAAGGCCCCCGTGAGCGGCATTGCCATGGGCATGATCAGTGACCCCGACGGCAAGTACGCCATCCTCAGCGACATCCTCGGCGACGAGGACCACTTGGGCGACATGGACTTCAAGGTAACCGGTACCTCCAAGGGCATCACCGCCACCCAGATGGACCTGAAGGTGGACGGCTTGAGCTATGAGGTGCTGGGGCAAGCCCTGGAGCAGGCACGCAA
Source organism: Flavobacteriales bacterium (assembly GCA_023957375.1). Taxonomy (GTDB): domain Bacteria; phylum Bacteroidota; class Bacteroidia; order Flavobacteriales_F; family PHOS-HE28; genus PHOS-HE28. The sequence continues at coordinate 1,477,654 of JAMLHB010000001.1, forward strand.
GGGCCGCCTGCACATCCTGGGTGAAATGATGAAGACCCTGGACAAGCCCCGCAGCGACTACAAGGAACATGCTCCGCGCATCGTGGCCATCGAGATCCCCAAGGAAAGCATCGGGCCGGTGATCGGCCCCGGCGGCCGCGTGATCCAGGAGATCCAGGCCGAGACTAACACCACCATCGTGCTGGAAGAGATCGACGGCGTGGGCCATGTGCAGATCATGAGCGAGAACAAGGCCGGCATCGATGCGGCCCTGGCCCGTGTGAAAGCCATTGCCTTCCCGCCCACCGCCGAAATGGGCGTTACCTACAAGGGCAAGGTGAAAACCATCATGCCCTACGGAGCCTTCGTGGAGATCTTCCCCGGCACCGATGGCCTGCTGCACGTGAGCGAACTGGATTGGAAGCGCGTGGAACACGTGGAAGACGTGCTGAAGGAAGGCGACTTGGTGGAATTCCAAGTGATCGACAAGGACCCGCGCACCGGCAAGTTGAAGCTGAGCCGCAGGGTGCTGTTGCCCAAGCCGGAAGGCTATGTGGAGCGCGAACCGGCCATGGAAGGCGACCGCCGCAACGGCGACCGCCCGCGCCGCGACCATCGTGAGCGCCGCGACCGCGGACCGCGCCGGGAACATTGAACCCATATTATCCAACAAGGCCCGGGGCCGTACCGAAAGGTGCGGCCCCGCTTGCTTGGTTGCGTAACCACCTTGTGCCCTTCGGCGTTGAACCGCCCCGACAACCACAACCAACTTCAGGGCTATCATGGCACGCATGCGACAACTCAAGATCTCCAAGCAGGTCACCAACCGCGATACCCCTTCACTGGATAAATACCTCACCGAGATCGGAAAGGTGAAGCTGATCACTGCCCAGGAGGAAGTGGAACTGGCCCGCCGCATCAAAAAGGGCGACAACGAGGCATTGGAGGCACTGTGCAAGGCCAACCTCCGCTTTGTGGTGTCGGTGGCCAAGCAATACCAAGGCCAAGGGCTCACCCTGCCGGACCTGATCAGCGAGGGCAACCTAGGGCTCATCAAAGCCGCCACCCGTTTCGATGAAACGCGGGGCTTTAAATTCATCAGCTATGCCGTGTGGTGGATCCGACAACAGATCCTGCAAAGCCTTGCCGAACAGGCCCGCATCGTGCGTCTGCCACTGAACAAGATCGGCTCGATCAACAAGATCAACAAGGCCTTTGCACGCTTGGAACAAGAGCACGAACGGGCACCCACCGCGGCCGAGCTCGCCGAAAACCTGGAAATGACCTTGGACGAGGTGAAGACCAGCCTCAGCAACACCGGCCGGCACCTCAGCATGGACGCCCCCCTTCGGGACGATGGCGACAGTGGCACCATGCACGACCTGATGCGCAACGAGGACCAGCTTGACCCCATGGAAGCGTTGCTGGGCGAGAGCCTCCGTACGGAGATCGAACGCTCACTGGAGCTGCTGTCAGGCCGCGAAAGCGATGTGATCCGCCTTTATTTCGGGCTGGCAGGCAACCAGCCGCACACCTTGGAGGAGATCGGCCGCAAATTCGACCTCACCCGCGAAAGAGTCCGCCAGATCAAGGAGAAAGGCATACGGCGCCTGAAGCAAGCGGGCCATGGACGCGCATTGCGCAGCTACCTGACCGATTGATCCCGCAGGCACGGGGCAAGAACTGGCGAGGCCGCCCCGGTTACCGGGGCGGCCTCGCCGCATTGGACTACTTTTGCCCGCCATGGCCCACATCATCGCCCCATCGCTCCTGTCCGCCGATTTTGCCCGGTTGGCCCAGGCCGTGGAATTGGTGGATACCAGCGCGGCACCTTGGCTGCATTTGGATGTGATGGACGGCCTGTTCGTGCCCAACATCAGTTTCGGCCCTGCCGTGATCAAAGCCATTCGGCCATTGACGCGCAAGGTGTTCGACGTGCACCTGATGATCACCGGTCCGGACCGTTACATCACCGCGTTCAGGGATGCCGGGGCGGACAGGCTCGCCGTGCATTACGAAGCGTGCACCCATCTGCACCGCACCATCCAAGCCATCAAGGCTGCAGGCATGAAGGCAGGCGTTGCCATCAACCCCCACACGCCGGTGCACCTGCTCACCGATGTGTTGGCCGATCTGGACCAAGTGGTCCTCATGAGCGTCAACCCGGGGTTCGGCGGCCAGAAGTTCATACCCGGCACCCTGCGCAAGTTGAACGCCTTGGCCGAAATGCGCCATATCCACGAAACGACGTTCCTGATCGAAGTGGACGGCGGCGTGTCCATGGAGAATGCCGCACTGTTGGCAGAGAGTGGTGCCGATGTGCTGGTCGCAGGCAACAGTGTTTTCGGCACTCCCGACCCTGCAGCCGCAATCCACATGCTGAGCGCATAACGCACTTGGCCACCTTCACCCCCTTTCCTTTATATTGGCACAATGAAGACATTCGCCCTACTGCTGACAGCCGTTCTGCTGCCCTCAATATCCCTGGCCCAGGAGCACTACTGCCCCTCCCGCACCATCACCATGCGATGGCTGCAGGAACAAGGCCTGCAGGTGGACCTCGCCGCGGAAGCTGCCCGGTTGGAGCAGGAAGGCAGTCAGCGCGGCAGTGTACGCACCGTGCCCGTGGTGGTGCACGTGGTGTGGAACACGAGCGCCGAGAACGTGTCCAATACGGTGATCCAGAACATCGTGGCACGGATGGACGCGGATTTCCAGGCCGTGAACACGGACTACGGCAACGTGCGCAACACCTTCCTCGCCTCCCGCGGCAACCCTCAGATCAGCTTCTGCTTGGCCACCATGGACCCCTTGGGCAATGCCACCACCGGCATCACGCGCACCCAAACTTCGAAAACCTGGTTCGACCCGGACACGGAAACCAATCTGATGAAGGGTGCCACCTACGGCAAAACCGCATGGAACCCGAACAAATACCTCAATATCTGGATCTGTGACATCAGCAGCGGCGCATCCGGAGGATATGTGACCGCCGGGTATGCCTATCTGCCGGTGGGGGGAATCGTGGGAACGGCCAATGACGGGCTGGTGCTCGACTACAATTATGGCACCATGGACCGTACAGCTTCCCACGAGATCGGGCACTATTTCGGACTGGACCACCCCTGGGGCGACGGCAACTGCTCGCCTGGCGACGGCATCAGCGACACGCCCCCCACCAACAGCCCCACGTATAGCTGCAGCAATACCAGCTTGATGAAGTGCAACACCCTGACCCAGTACGAGAACCACATGGACTACAGCAACTGCCCGGTGATGTTCACCAACGGCCAGGCCACCGTGATGAACAACGTGCTCAGCGGGGTACGTGCCTCATTGCTGACCTCCAACGGATGCAGCGGGGCCACCAGCGGCCCCTGCGTTCCCACCTCTACCAATGGCACCACCGATGGTGATTACATCGACGGCGTGGTGCTCGGCAGCATCAACAACACCAATTCGGGATCCAACGGGGGCCCGGCCTACAACGATTACATGTCCCTCTCCACCGCATTGGTACGGGGAAGCACCTACACGGTCAGCATCACCGCCGGAAGCTATGCGGGGGACCATTACGCAGCCTGGATCGACTACAACGGCGACAACACCTTCAGTGCATCGGAAAAGCTGGGTGAATTCACTTCCACAGCCGCAGGGCAAACCGGTTCCATCAACTTTACCGTGCCCGCAAACGCCACGCTCGGCAACTCCCGCATGCGTGTACGAGGAGTGTATCATCTGTCAAGCGAGCCCACCCCCACCGACCCCTGCTTCAACTACGGGTACGGGGAAACCGAGGATTACGGGATCAGCATCACGGGGGGAAGCAACACCCCATGCATCCCTACCGCACAAGTGGGAACCAGCGGGGGCGATTTCATCGACGGAGTGGTTTTGCAGGAGATCCAAAATACAGGGTCGGGCTCTCTTAGTGCGCCCACGTACCACGATTATACCGCCGTTTGGTCAGCCACCCTGGTCAGGGGCGCCTCCTACACCGTGGAGATCACCACGGGGGAATATGGCGAAGACTTGGTTGCCGCATGGATCGATTTCAATGGCAACGGGCAGTTCGACACTAGCGAGAAGCTTGGTGACCTGTGGACCGAAAACCCGTTCCAGGTGGTGCCTTTCACCTTCACCGTACCCGCCAACGCCACCATCGGCAACACCGTTATGCGTGCAAGGGTCGTCTATCCCGACATCGATGGCGGCCAACCGATCACCCCGGACCCCTGCATCAATTTCGTCTGGGGCGAAACAGAGGATTACGGCATCACGATCACCCCATCGGTATCAATCACCGAAGCACCGGGGCTGAACCTCACTGTGCGCAACATGGGCAACCACGTTCTGGTAACTTGGGACCAGGAAGCGCGCCAGCAACATGCAGTGGTGTTGGATGCATCCGGCCGTGCCGTGCAAGCGTTGGACCCCAAAGGCGACCGCTTGGTCATTGGGACCAGCACATTGGCCAGTGGCATCTATCAATTCGTACTGCACCTGGACGGGGTCCGGTTAAACACCCGCTTCCTGGTAGGCGGCCAATAAGGAAGGAGCGTTCATCCCGTACCGGGGCGAACTTGACGACGCGTATCCTTCGCTCGTCCAATTCCCCTATTTTGGAGGTAACCATTTCTTCGGGGCCGCGTTGACGCAGGTCCATACGAGGTCATGGGTTCACGCACATTTTCCACCCTCCTTCTGCTTCTGGCAGTGCCGTTTGCCGGCACGGCCCAACGCGCCGCCCGTTCAGGGCTGGGCTACATGGGCGGGCCCCAATTGTGCACGTGGCGGTCCGAGCTGGTGATCTACCGCCCCATACCGGGCGTGGTGGCCGGTTTCTACGCACCCATTTGGGTCGGAAACCATTTTGAGATCCAGCCCGAACTGCTGTTGTCTTTAGGCGGAACTTCCCGTGACGTGGCCGACGGGGGCCGCGCCACCCTGCGCAGCCTGCATGCCCTGATGCCCGTATGCTTGAAGTATTTCCCCAGCCGCACCTTCAATCTGCAAGCGGGCGTGCAAGGCGGCTACCTGCTGATGGCCCAGGCAGAAGGAGCCGATGCTAGCGCCGAGTTGAACGTATTGGACATGGGCGTAACCATCGGCGCCGGCATCGGCTTCCCATCTGGCGTGGACATCACGTTGCGCTACTATGAAGGCCTCAGCAACACCCTGAGGGAGGACCATGCCCTCTTCCCCGACAACCACACCCTGCAGTTGACGGTGGGCAAGCGGTTCACGCAGTTCAGGCACAGCCGCTTGAGCCGCCACTAAGCCGGCCAGGCCCACGGCCAACGGCGGCACCGGTATCTTCGCGGCATGGACCGACCGCTCCGCATCGCCCTCCTCGGTGGAGGGCAATTAGGCCGCATGTTCATCGAGAACGCGCTCCGCTACGATGTGGAGGTGCATGTGCTGGACCCTGATGCCGCATGCCCGTGCGCTTGGCTGGCCCACCGCTTTGTGCAGGGCGCCTTCAACGACCGGGATACGGTGATGCGCTTTGCGGCTGATGCGGATGTGATCGGGATCGAGATCGAGCATGTCAGCGTAGAAGCCTTGGAGCTGCTGGAGCGCCAAGGCAAGGTGGTGGTACCTGCCGCCAACACGCTCCGCACCATCCAGGATAAAGGCCTGCAGAAGGAATTCTACGTGAAACACGGCATTCCCACGCCAGCCTATGCACGCATCGAGCGTGCGGCACAGGTGGACACCTTCCCGCAGCTGCTTCCCGGCTTTCTGAAAACCACTACCGGAGGTTATGACGGCAAAGGTGTTCAGCCCGTCACAGGTACTGCGGACATCCCGGATGACTTCAATGGGCCTTATATCCTGGAAAAGCAGGTGGCCATTGCCAAAGAGCTCGCCGTTATTGCCGTGCGCGGGTCGGATGGCCGCACGGCGGCGTACGACCCCGTGGAAATGGTGTTCAACCCTGAACTGAACCTGGTGGACCATCTGCTGGCCCCCGCACGCTGCGAACCCGAAGTAATCGAGGAGGCAAAAGCCTTGGCCATGCAGGTGGCCGGTGCATTCGGCGGAACGGGCATCTATGCCGTGGAAATGTTCCTGACCACGGATGGTGCCTTGCTGGTGAACGAAACAGCCCCGCGTGCGCATAACAGCGGGCACTACACCATTGAAGCGTGCCCCAGTTCCCAGTTCGACCAACTGCTCAGGGCCTATATGCAGTGGCCCATTGGCGATGTGCGCATGCATGGCCTCGCGGCCATGGTGAACCTGGTGGGCGAAGGCGGAAGCGGCACGCCCCGCTTGGAAGGCACGGACAACATCCTGGGGCGGCCGGCCACCTTCATCCACCTGTACGGAAAGGCAAAAACGCGTACCGGTCGCAAAATGGGCCATGTGACCGTGATCGCATCGAAGGAAGAAGAAATCGATGAAAGCGTGGCGGCGATCAAGGCACACGGCAAGGTGGTGCCCATGAACCGCATGGAACCTGTAAAACACCAGAGGCAATGATCGGCATCATCATGGGCAGTCGGAGCGACCTGGAGATCATGCGCGAGGCTGTGGACACGGCCAGGGAGTTCGGCATTGGCTTCGAGGTAACGGTGGTAAGCGCCCACCGTACACCGGAACGCATGGTGGCCTACGCGAAAGGCGCTGCTGCACGCGGATTGAAAGTGATCATAGCCGGTGCAGGCGGCGCGGCGCATTTGCCCGGCATGGTAGCCTCCCTCACCATCCTCCCGGTGATCGGCGTACCGGTAAAAAGCCGCAACAGCTTGGATGGCTGGGATTCGCTGCTGAGCATCGCCCAGATGCCGGCCGGGGTGCCCGTGGCCACCATGGCGGTGAACGGGGCGCGCAATGCCGGCCTGCTCGCCGTACAGATCTTGGCCACCTCGGACGAAGAGCTCAGCAGGAAGCTCGTTGCGTTCAAGGCCGAACAGGAACAGAAGGTGCGGGAGGGCATCAAGGCCTTGCAGCAACAGTTCCCCAACCATTTCGACCAGCACGGGCCATTGGGCTGACCGCGCCGCGTTCAACGAGCCGTACCCGCCCCCACCTTGGGCGCCGCCCGCCGCAGGTTGAAGGGCACTTGTATGCGCAGGCACACGTTGCGGCCCATGTTATGGATGCCGCTGTGCCCACTCCCGTTCACAGGGTATTGGTCGAGGTACTTCAACCGGCTCATGTTCCCTTGGTAAGCCACGTTCGCCAAATTGGAACCCAGGACCGTGAACGTGAACAAGGTGCGGCCATCCCTTGCCAGTACATCACCACCTGCACCGGCATCCAATAGGATGTAGCCCGGTGTGCGGGTTTCGGTGCCATTGGCACCCCAAAATCGGTCCTGATCCCCATATACCTCCACGCCGAACCTGAAGAACAAGCCCGAAAGCCTTCCCAGTTGTTTGGCCGTATGGTAACGCAGCCCGCTGGAGACATGAACAGGCGGGACCATGGGCAGGTAGCGCGTACTGTCCGTGACCTCCAACCCGTTGCCGCCCAGGTTCAGCGCCTGCACAAATGCCAAGGTGCTCTCAAAATGCAGGCGATCGAAGGGATGGGGATGGATGTCCAGCCCCACCTCCGCACCGAACAGCCGTGCCTCTGTTTGCGCATACCGGAACACTGGAAGCCGTTGGCCGTCATGCACCACGATCGAATCGCCACCGGACCCGGAAGCCAGCTTGGTGTTGAAGATGTAATTATGTACGGCATTGCCGAACACCTCCATGCTGGCTGAAACATGCGTGCCGGCCAGAAACAATCCAACGTCGCCCTGCATATTGAACTCGGGCCTCAGGTGAACATCGCCCACCTGCACCAGGCCCTCACCCGAATGCACCCCCCGCATCAGGATCTCCGCCTCATTGGGGGCCCTGTATCCCCTGCTGACATTGGCCTTCAGCGTCAGGGCTCCGTTCACGTTCCATGCGGCCCCGATGCTGCCGCTGAGGCCGCCTACGTCCACAAAAGCAGCGTGGAACCGGGGTTCTGCTCCGGCAGTATTGCGGGAAACGGCCACGTCGAAGCCGGTTGCCGGGTCGGTGTGCGTGTACAACGTCCGGCTCCGCATGTGCCGCAAATCGTAGCGCAGGCCTCCCGCAAGATCAACACGGCCCACTGTCCTCTTTACCAGCACAAAGGCACCGATATCGAGCTTGTTGAAGTCCGGTAGCAGGAAATCGGTACCCCGGCTGGCATCGTTCACCTGATACATGCCGTTTGCGCCCAGGGTGGCGGCCCATCCCAAGTACCTCGCCACATGGTACTTCACATCGTAATTCACGGTGTTCAACCGGAGGTACAATCCGGGCACTCCGGGATGCTCCGGGTATTCGAACTCACGCCGCACGCTGCTTTGCCAGCCGAGCTGCCCGGTGATGCGGTCATCGCCCAAATTGAAGCCGGTGCTTGCTTGCGCAAAATTGCGCTGTACATGTTGGTGCACGGCACCAATACCGTATGAGCCCAGCATGCCGTCGTCGGCGACGCGCCAATCTTCGCCAGCATCGTCTACCGGATAGGTAAACCTCCTCGACGTGCTGTCCCTGCTGCCGTCGGGAACCTCAAGGATGTTGTCGTGAACGCCAAGCCTCAGCCGTGCGAATCCCCACGCACGGTTGAGGCCGATGTGCGCATTGAGGTCCTTGCGATGGTACTTCGTGCCCAGCACGCGGCCATCCACAGGGTTGGCAAAGTTGCCCGCCAAGGTGGCGGTCATACGCCCGCCATAATGCAGTTTGCCATTGTTGGCATCCAGGGCCAAGGAACCCGATAGCGCCCTGTTGTTCGAATCAAAGCCGCCCAAGGCTTCCCCCCGGAAGGTGCCCGGGGCAGCAGCTGGCGCCGGGAGGAGGTTCACCACCCCGGCCAAGGCACCGGATCCATAGATCAAGCTGGCCGGGCCTTTTACCACTTCCACCCGTTCCACCACGAAGGGATCGATCTCCACGCCGTGCTCTTCACCCCACTGTTGGTCCTCCATGCGCACCCCGTCAAAAAGCGTAAGCACCCGATCACCGCCAAGGCCGCGGATCACCGGCTTGGAAACTGCGGGGCCGGTTGTAACTGTATGCATGCCGGGCACCCGGCCAAGGGCTTCCACGAGGTTGGATGATGCGTGTTCCCTCAGGAAATCCGGCCCCAGGAGCACCATGGGCACTGGTTCGCGCCGCAACTCCGTTGCCTTGGCACTGCCCGTAACCACCACATTGTGCATTTCGGTGACACTGGGGACAAGCGTAAAATCCCGTGTGCGTGTCACCGCCAGGTCAACCACCCCGGCGTAGGTGGCGTAGCCCAGCATCACCACCTTCACCAATGCTTTGGAAGCCGGCAGGTCCTGCATGGCATAGCGCCCTTCACCATCGGTGAAGGTGCGCGACCCGAGATCGGGAAATGAGACCTCGGCACCCGGAACCGGTTGGCCGGTACCAACCTCCAGCACTCTGCCATGAAGGGACAATTGTGCATGGAGCCGGGGAATGGCCGCAGTGAACAGGGCAACGAAAAGCAATGATCGCAACATGAACTGGAAATCCGATTATCCGGCCGGTGGGCCGCTTGCGCCACCGGCGGTGAAAAACTGTCCGACAACCGGTATCCGATGCCGGGACGGTGCTGTTAACGGAATGGTGGGGGCATCCTGTCCCACCGCCTGCGGCCGTTCAAGGCCGATCAACCATGCATCGGCGGACCACGAAGGCGTGGAACCTCGTGGAAAGCATGATCCACAATGGGCAGAACTGTCGCGGTTGCTTCGCCCGTGACGTGCATCAACGAAGGCATCTGCACCAATGGTGCGGTTTCGCAGGGAAGAACCGGTGCCTCGCAGATCGGGCAATGTTCGTTGACGACCAAGGCCGGCTTATCCGTGGCGCCCCGCCGATCTCCTTCCACGCAATGGTGGAACCAGGTTCGTGGCATGGCCCATTGCAGGACCACTGCGAGCATGAGCCACGCCATCAAGTTCCTGCATCCCCCGCCGTGCATGCCCGCGAAGATACCTGCACCACCACCATTTCCGCCGTGATCCCCCCACCGATCCTAAATTTACCCCGCAGGCGCAACCATGCGGCACATCATTTTCCTCTTCGCACTGCTTTTGGCGATGCCAAGGGTTTTGCATGCCCAACATGCCGAGCCTCCTTCCACCATGGCCAACGACCTTTGTTCGTGCTTGGGCACCATCTCCCCCAAACCGGATGATCGCCAATTCGATCGCGATGTGCGTCTTTGCCTGAACACCGTGGTCGCCTCACATTCAAGGGAAGTGGTCGAACTGCTGCGGCAATATCCTGCCGAAGACAGGAAGATGTACTTATTGGGCCTGCTGCTGGGCCATGCGCTCGACCGCACTTGCCCGCAATATCCCTTGGTCAAGGAACGCCTGCGCCTCTTGCTCCAGCCCGCGCCAAAAGCCATACCAAGCACCTGATGGCGACTGCACACAAGGAGGGGCATGCCCCTGGCCATATCGGGCTGCTCACCTCCGGCGGGGATGCGCCGGGCATGAACGCAGCGATCCGGGCCGTGGTGCGTACCGCGCATTACTACGGGATGCAGGTGAGCGGCATCATGGAAGGGTATGAAGGGCTGATCCAGGATGCGATCAAGCCCATGGGTGTGCGCGATGTGAGCAACATCATCCAGCGCGGGGGAACCATCCTTCGTTCGGCCCGAAGCAGGTCGTTCCTCACCCCCCAGGGCCGCGCTACGGCAAAGCGCAACTTGGACAGGCATGGCATCGATGCCTTGATCGTGATCGGAGGGGACGGCACCTTCCGGGGTGCCTCCATTTTTGAAAGGGAACACGGGTTGCCGGTGATCGGTATTGCCGGCACCATCGACAATGACCTGGGCGGCACGGACAGGAGCATCGGCTTCGACACCGCTACCAACACGGCCATGGAAATGGTGGACCGGATACGCGATACGGCCTCGTCGCATGATCGGCTGTTTTTTGTGGAGGTGATGGGCCGGACAACCGGTGCCATTGCCATGCATTGCGGCATTGCGGCAGGTGCCGAGTATGTGATGGTGCCCGAGCGCGATCAGGGGATCGATGAATTGATCGGGGTATTGGAGCGCGCCGCAAGGACCAAATCGTCCGTGATCGTGATCGTGGCGGAAGGAGATGAGGAAGGCGGTGCCTATGAAGTGGCACGCAAGGTGAAAAAACGCTTCCAACATTTCGACACGCGGGTGAGCGTTCTGGGCCATGTGCAGCGGGGAGGCAATCCCACGGTGGCCGACCGGTTGTTGGCGAGCCGCTCCGGGGTGGCAGCCGTGGAGGCTTTGCGCAAAGGAGACCGGAACAAGATGGTGGGCCAGGTGAACGCTTCGATGGTACTTACTCCGTTCGACCAAGTACTCCACAAGCCAGTCGATTTGGACGAGGACCTGCTGCGCATCCTGGGGATCCTCTCCATTTGACCGGACTTCCTCCGGTGCACCACCAAAAAGCGCAAGTGCGGCCGCACCTGTGGCGCGGCCGCGCTTGCGTGCATCCTTTCCGTCGATCAGAGCTTGACCATCCGCGCGTGGCCCATTACGTGGCCGTTCCCATCCAACACGGCTACCATGTAGGTGCCAGGCACCAGCCAGGAGATGTCCATCTGTTCACGGAACTGAAGTTCATTGACCATCCGGCCGGATGCATCATGGATACGCACAGTTCGTGGATTCGTTGAACCGCACCGGATGGTGATGTGGTTGTGCGCCGGATTGGGCAACAAGGCGATGCCTGGCCTTTCGGACCCATCCTCATCCACCCCGGTGGGAAGATTGGTTTGGCATGCATTGCCTACGCCGTCACCGTCCATGTCTTCTTGTCCGGGGTTGTGCACCCAGATGCAGTTGTCGCAGACATCCCCAACCCCGTCGCCATCGAAATCACCTTGGTCCGGGTTCTTTACGGAGGGGCAGTTGTCCATGCAGTCAGGTACTCCATCTTGATCCTGGTCGGCATTCGGAACGATCCCGGTGTTGCCGCCAGAGCAAATACCGCAATCGTCGAACGAGGCCGAACCACCGGGTACACCGTTGCAATCGACCATCTCGATCATGCCGACGCACTCGCAGTTTATCTCATATTGGTCGTTGAAGGTGGCCGGGTTCCCATCATCACAGGGTGACCCGGGCAAGGCGCTTCCGCCCGGTGTCCCTTCGCAATCCACTACTTGACCCACGCATTCGCAATCAACTGTCCACGTGTCATTGCCCGTGTTCGCGTTGCCGTCGTTGCATGCCGTGCCGGGCAATGCCGTACCGTTCGGTGTGCCATTGCAGTCCACCGTTACAGGCGTGCCTGTGCATTGGCAGTTGTTGTTCCATGTATCATTGATCGTGTTCGCGTTGCCGTCATTGCAGGCTGTGCCGGGAAGCGCGGTGCCGCCGGGCGTGCCCGTACAGTCGATCACTTGGCCTACGCACTGGCAGTTCGCGTTCCACGTGTCATTGCCCGTGTTCGCGTTGCCGTCGTTGCAGGCCGTGCCGGGCAATGCCGTACCGTTCGGTGTGCCATTGCAGTCCACCGTTACCGGCGTGCCTGCGCATTGGCAGTTGTTGTTCCATGTATCGTTGATCGTGTTCGCGTTGCCGTCGTTGCAGGCCGTGCCGGGAAGCGCGGTGCCGCCGGGCGTGCCCATGCAGTCGATCACTTGGCCCACGCACTGGCAGTTCGCGTTCCACGTGTCATTGCCCGTGTTCGTGTTGCCGTCATTGCACGCCGTGCCGGGAAGTGCGGCGCCGCCGGGCGTGCCCGTGCAGTCGATCACTTGGCCCACGCACTGGCAGTTCGCGTTCCACGTGTCATTGCCGGTGTTCGCGTTGCCGTCGTTGCACGCCGTGCCGGGAAGTGCGGCGCCGCCGGGCGTGCCCGTGCAGTCGACCACTTGGCCCACGCACTGGCAGTTCGCGTTCCACGTGTCATTGCCCGTGTTCGCGTTGCCGTCGTTGCATGCCGTGCCGGGAAGTGCGGTGCCGCCGGGCGTGCCCGTACAGTCGATCACTTGGCCTACGCACTGGCAGTTCGCGTTCCACGTGTCATTGCCCGTGTTCGCGTTGCCGTCGTTGCATGCCGTGCCGGGAAGTGCGGTGCCGCCGGGCGTGCCCGCACAGTCGATCACTTGGCCTACGCACTGGCAGTTCGTGTTCCACGTGTCATTGCCCGTGTTCGCGTTGCCGTCGTTGCACGCCGTGCCGGGCAATGCCGTACCGTTCGGTGTGCCATTGCAGTCCACCGTTACCGGCGTGCCTGCGCACTGGCAGTTGGCGTTCCAAGTGTCATTGATCGTGTTCGTGTTGCCGTCATTGCAGGCCGTGCCGGGAAGCGCGGTGCCGCCGGGCGTGCCCGTGCAGTCAATCACTTGGCCCACGCACTGGCAGTTCGCGTTCCAGGTATCGTTGCCCGTGTTCGCATTACCGTCGTTGCATGATGTACCGGGAAGCGCGGTGCCGCCTGGCGTGCCCGTGCAGTCGATCACTTGGCCCACGCACTGGCAGTTCGCGTTCCAGGTATCATTGCCCGTGTTCGCGTTGCCGTCGTCGCAGGCCGTGCCGGGAAGTGCGGTGCCACCCACAACACCATTGCAGTCCGGGGTACCCGCTCCTGATGCCACTGCCTGAACACCCAAAGAGAGGTCATAATACTTGCCTGTGTTCGAGGTTTGAAGCTTTACAGCCCTTACCATGTACGTCTTGCCGTTCACGAACGGCACTGCCGGGCTGCTGAAGTTGGTGGTTGTAACCAGTGAAGGGGTCAAACGGATGAGCGCCCCGTCACCTTGGGTGACTTCATAAACGTGGTACCCGTCCACATTTCCGGTTGAAGGCGTCCAAGAGAACGCGGCTTGCCCGCCACTGTTGGACACTTGCAGACCGGATGGCCTGGAAACGTTGGTCATTCGCAGGGAGGGGTCACCGAGCAGGGCTAGATGCACACGATAAAATGGCTCTCCTTGCCAACCACTGTTCTGCGGAGTGTACAGGGTGGTATTGTTCATGGTCAGCCAAGCGCTATACCCGATATTATCACCCATTCCCATGTGATGGAAGTACCAATTGGGCATTCCGGACCACACGCTGGTCAGTCCTTGGCCCCAGGTGATGGGTGCGCGGAGGAAGTTGCCTCCCGAGTTCCAATCACCGAAGTAGCTGCCCATGGACATATTGAAGATCCCGCCGAAATTGGAAGCTTGGTAATCATCCGTGGTTCCAATATTGGCTCCCCCGATGCTGGAGCCGGCTCCGCCGGCATAGGTCCACAAGTAGCTGTTCCCGTTCATGAGCACGTGGAACGGTGTTCCATTTCCGTTGGCGTTGTACAGGCTGTCCGGCCCAACCAACGACCCCATGTTGCGGAATCCTGAACTGGTGAGGTATTCCACGCCACTGCCTGGGGTCACGTAGAAGTTGTCGAACATGATCGCCCGCCTCCGTGGCACGGACTGCAGCGTCTTATAGGCATGTGCCTTGTTGAGATAGTTCCTGGTGTATTGCAACTCGTAGTTGGCGGCATAGTCCCACCATTCGCCCATGTAGGAGAAATCGATCCGGCCCACTTGAAGTTCCACCGCACTTGGATAGTCGTTCTGATCAAACCGTCCATCACCCGGGACGTTTTGGTTGCCGGAGGTAACGCTCACGGAATTGTCCGTCCAGGTGCCGTTCAGTTCGCCATAGTAGCCATCGCAGGGCCATGCCCCCATGTGATCACCATGGCCATCGGGTGCCAACTTGCCTGAGTACGGCACCGTGATGTGGCCGATGATGTACACCGCCTTCACACGGTTGGGCTGGGCGTTGTAGTCGGCCTGCACCAATGCACGGATGCTTGGTGCGGTCATGGAGCGTGCCACATCATGCCGGATCACACCCCAACCATCATTCCGCAGGTCTTCCGCCAATTGTTGCAGCTCACTTACCAGTCCCCCGGCGATCTGGTCATCCACGAGCAACACCATGATCCCCCGATCCTCCACGGGATCGAGGTTGATGCCGGATGCGATATAACCTGTTCCTGTGATACCGCCCGTGCGCACCACCTTGTATTCGTAGTACACGTTGACGGAAACGTTGTTGTCCACATATTGGGTGGATGAACCGCCTGCACTGGCGATACTGGAGCCCCAAGCCGGCTGGTCCTTCTGTTTGCGATAGATGGTGTAGTTCGTGGCTCCTGTATAGCTAGGCCATTTCAGGGTGATTTGTGGAGGAGAAACCTGGACATCAGCGGACAGCTGAATGGCCGATGCCTCGGCGATGGATTGTGCGGCAAGGCTGAAAGAGAGGTTCATTGCCGCAACAGCAAGGAGGAGGTGCTTCGGAATTCTCATGGGGGGAGGGCTTTTCAGCCACCGCACAGGATCTCTAAACGGACCAGCTGCGCAGGAGTCCTTTTACCGCAACCCCGTCCACCGGGGTTACAAGACCTGCTCCCGAATACGACGAATGGAAGATTTAAGGCCACCGATCGCTATGAGCCCAGCACGAGGGCCTATTGGCGAACGAAACAGGCACGGGCCAAGTTGGTGCCATGTGCGTCGAACAGCTCCAGGATGTACATCCCTGCCGACAAGGACGACACATCGATCCGGTTCTCAAACCGCTGTACAAGCACCCATGCTCCGGTAAGGTCATGCACCACTACCTCGTGCGCGTCGGGTCCAGCCCCGACGATTTCCAGTTCATGCTCAACCGGATTGGGCTGAACATGGATCGAAATGGCCGTACCGGCCACTTCAGCCACCGATATTTCACTGCATGCATCCCCTATCCCATTCTGATCACTGTCCGCTTGGTCAGGATTGTACACCCATGGACAATTATCACAGACATCCCCCACCCCGTCATGGTCGAAATCTTCTTGCCCGGGGTCAGGAAGATCCGGACATCCATCTATACAATCCGGCACACCGTCCCCATCACCATCCGGGTTTGGCGTAATGCCCGTGGTGCCTCCGGCACAGATACCGCATACATCAACGAATGCCGCACCTCCAATGACCCCGGCACAGTCTATTGGCTGGCCCACGCACTCACAGGCAGCAGTCCATACGTCATTTCCGGTGCCCGGATCATTGTCATCACAAGGCGTACCTGGCAAGGCTATGCCCCCGGGTTGGAACAAGCAATCGTAGGCTAACCCGACACAGGAGCAGTTGAGGGACCACGTATCAGCGCCGGTACTGAAATCACCATCGTCGCAGGCCGTGCCCGGAAGCGCTGTGCCGCCGGGAACGCCGAGGCAGTCGATCAATTCCCCGGCACAACTGCAATCCGCCGTCCAGGCATCATTGCCCGTGGACGCATCGCCATCGTCGCAGGTCGTTCCCGGCAGCGCTGTGCCGCCGGGAACGCCGAGGCAGTCGATCAATTCCCCGGCACAACTGCAATCCAGCGTCCAGGCGTCATTGCCGGTAGACGCATCGCCATCGTCGCAGGCCGTGCCCGGCAGCGCCGTGCCGCCGGGAACGCCGAGGCAGTCGATCAATTCCCCGGCACAACTGCAATCCACTGTCCAGGCGTCATTGCCGGTAGACGCATCGCCATCGTCGCAGGCCGTGCCCGGCAGCGCTGTTCCGCCGGGAACGCCGAGGCAGTCGATCAATTCCCCGGCACAACTGCAATCCAGCGTCCAGGCGTCATTGCCGGTGGACGCATCGCCATCGTCGCAGGCCGCGCCCGGAAGCGCTGTTCCGCCGGGAACGCCGAGGCAGTCGATCAATTCCCCGGCACAACTGCAATCCGCCGTCCAGGTATCATTGCCGGTGGACGCATCGCCATCGTCGCAGGCCGCGCCCGGAAGCGCTGTTCCGCCGGGAACGCCGAGGCAGTCGATCAATTCCCCGGCACAACTGCAATCCGCCGTCCAGGTATCATTGCCGGTGGACGCATCGCCATCGTCGCAGGCCGCGCCCGGAAGCGCTGTTCCGCCGGGAACGCCGAGGCAGTCGATCAATTCCCCGGCACAACTGCAATCCGCCGTCCAGGTATCATTGCCGGTGGACGCATCGCCATCGTCGCAGGCCGCGCCCGGAAGCGCTGTTCCGCCGGGAACGCCGAGGCAGTCGATCAATTCCCCGGCACAACTGCAATCCGCCGTCCAGGTATCATTGCCGGTGGACGCATCGCCATCGTCGCAGGCCGCGCCCGGAAGCGCTGTTCCGCCGGGAACGCCGAGGCAGTCGATCAATTCCCCGGCACAACTGCAATCCGCCGTCCAGGCGTCATTGCCGGTGGACGCATCGCCATCGTCGCAGGCCGTGCCCGGAAGCGCCGTACCGCCGGGAACGCCGAGGCAGTCGATCAATTCCCCGGCACAACTGCAATCCAGCGTCCAGGTATCATTGCCGGTGGACGCATCGCCATCGTCGCAAGAGGCGCCAGGCAATGCACCGCCTCCGATCACACCTTCACAATCCACAGGTATACCCGTGCAACTGCAATCGCTCGTCCAATTATCATTCGTTGTCAAAGGGTCTTGGTCATCGCAAGGTGTACCCGGAAGTGCGCTGCCTCCTGGTATCCCCTCACAATCAGCGACCAGTCCCATGCAATTGCAATCTGCTGTCCATGAGTCGCCTACGGTTGATACATCACCGTCGTCACATGGCGTTCCCGGTAAGGCTCCTCCATCCGGCACTCCTTCGCAATCGATCGTGCCTCCAGTGCACACACAATCAGGTGTCCAAGTATCGTTGCCTGTATCCGGATTTCCATCATCGCACGGAGTCCCGGGCAAATTCGTTCCTCCGGCTTGGCCGAGGCAGTCCACTAACTGCCCTGAACAGGTACAATCCTGGCCAATTGAATCATTGATGGTATTGACCTGTCCGTCATCACAGGGCGTATCCGGCTCCGGTTGCCCGCACCCACAGTGGCCCGGCTCAATCTTTTCCGGATCAAAAGGGCATTGATCCTCCGCATCGCAAATGCCATCTCCGTCGCTATCCGAGAACGCCCCGGCGCACTGGCAGTTGGCGTCCAGCACGTCATTATCCGTGCAGGGATCACCGTCGTCGCATGGTGTACCCACCGTGCCCGGAATGCCGGGGCAGCCGTCCAGGGCATCACAGATGCCGTCGCCATCGGCATCCTGAAAAAGCCCCGTGCATTGGCAAGCCGCGTCCAGCATGTCGCCCGTGGTGCAGGGGTCGCCGTCATCGCAGGGGGAACCTGCCTCTCCGGGTGTGTTCGGGCACTCATCAATCACGTCGCAAATGCCGTCGCCGTCCGCGTCCTGGAACGTACCGGCGCACTGGCAGTTGGCGTCCAGCACGTCATTCTCCGTGCAGGGGTCGCCGTCATCGCATGGTGTGCCCACCGTGCCCGGAATGCCGGGGCAGCCATCCAGGGCATCACAGATGCCGTCGCCGTCGGCATCTTGGAAAATCCCCGTGCATTGGCAAGCCGCGTCCAGCATGTCGCCCGTGGTGCAGGGGTCGCCGTCATCGCAGGGGGAACCTGCCTCTCCGGGTATGTTCGGGCACTCATCAAGCACGTCGCAAATGCCGTCTCCATCGCCATCCGTAAAAGTACCGGCGCACTGGCAGTTGGCGTCCAGCACGTCGTTCGCCGTGCAGGGGTCCCCGTCGTCACAGGCCGAACCGATGGTTCCTGCAACGCCGGGGCATGCATCCAGGCCGTCACAAATGCCGTCGCCGTCGGTGTCCTGGTAGGTTCCCGCACATTGGCATGCGGCATCCAATACGTCGCCCGAGGTGCAGGGGTCGCCATCATCGCAGGTAGAGCCTATTTGGCCGGGAGTGCCCGGGCAGTCGTCCAGCGCATCGCAAATGCCGTCGCCGTCCGCGTCCTGGAACGTACCGGTGCACTGGCAGTTGGCATCCAGCACGTCATTATCCGTGCAGGGATCACCGTCGTCGCATGGTGTACCCACCGTGCCCGGAATGCCGGGGCAACCGTCCAGGGCATCACAGATGCCGTCGCCGTCCGCGTCCTGTAAAATCCCCGTGCATTGGCAGGCCGCGTCCAGCACGTCCCCGGTGGTGCAGGGGTCGCCGTCATCGCATGGGGAACCTACCTCTCCGGGTGTGTTCGGGCAATTGTCGAGCATGTCGCAAACGCCGTCGTTGTCCGAGTCTTGCAATGGCGTACCCGCACAATTGCAGTTTGCGTCCAAGATGTCATTACCGGTGCATGGATCACCATCATCACAAGCCGAGCCAATGGTACCTGTTACGAATGGGCAGTTGTCCAACGCATTGCAAAGTCCGTCGGCGTCACTATCCTGGAAGGTCCCGGCACACTGGCAGTTGGCGTTAACCTTGTCATTGACCGTGCATGGATCTCCATCATCGCAGGGCGAACCGATCTGTCCCGGGGTTGAGGGGCAGTTATCCTGGGCGTCACAAAGGCCATCCCCATCCGTGTCCTTCCAAGTTCCTACACATTGGCAATTGCTGTTCAGGACATCGTTGACCGTGCACGGATTGCCGTCATTGCATGGCGAGCCGACCTGCCCGGGCACGCTCGGGCAGTTGTCCAAGGCATTGCAGATACCGTCACCATCGGTATCCTGGTAAGTGCCTTGGCATTGGCAGGATGCGTTCCAGAGATCGCCTGTCGTGCAGTCGTCCCCATCATTGCACGGCGTTCCGGCCAGTGCTTGCCCACCAGGTACGCCAAGGCAATCCACTGCCTGTGATCCGCCTTGTGCCTGTCCAAACGCCCCGATGCTCAGGTTGTAGTAAGTGCCGCTTGCCCCTTGCTCCAGCTTGAGGGCACGAACCATATAGCGGATCGTTCCCCCGGCTCCGGCCAAGTTCTCCGTATAACTGGTGCCGGTAACCGCTTGGGTGGTGATCCGTTGCCAGGATTGTGAAGCGGATACGAACCGGTATACATGGTAGCCAATGATATTGTCCGTGCTTGCCGTCCATGTCAGCTGCACTGTATTCCCGTTCACGGTACCGGCTACGTTGGAAGGGGGACCTACCATCGCCATGCGGAGGGTGGGGTCGCCCAGCAGTGCAATGTGGACCTGCCCGGCACTCGGGTTTGCCGGTGCATAATGGCCGGTGTTTCCCTGGGTGAGGCGTAAAGCGTAGCCCATGGTTTCCCCCATTGCCAAGTGGTGGAAAAACCAATTGGGGTAACCCGCCCAAAAACAGCTGAGCACGTTGCCGCTACCCAGGGAAGAGCGCATGAAGTTGTTCTGGCAATCAAAATCGCCGAATGAACTTCCAAACAGGACTGTAAAAACGCCCTTCACGTTCTTCGTGGCAAAATCGCTTGAAGTACCCACCCCGTTGGCACGGTCCCAATACCCGCCACCGCATCCATAGCTCCACAGGTAGCTCTGGGATTCCATGGATGTGAAGTAATCGTTGTCACTGACGTTGTCCTTTCCTACCAGCGGACTGAAACCCCGATAGCCATTGGAGGCGAAGGCATCGCCGTACCCAACGAAATTGTCGTCCACCAATCCCCGGATCCCCGCCGTGAAAGCACGGACCTTCCAATTATGCAACTTGGTGAGGTAGTTCCCCATCAATACCAGCTCACTCTGCGGAAAAACAGGCAGGTTGAAGAAATCCACCCGGCCCACTGCCAGTTCCACCGGACTGGGGATATTGCTTTGGTCATACTTGCCATCCCCTGGAACATTGTGGTTACGGGGATCGACCGCACCGGTGGCGGAAACCTGGTTGTCGGTCCAAGTGCCGTTCACATCGCCATAGAACACGTCCGCGCTCCAGGCTCCTTGATGCTCCCAATGGCCATCCGGGGCCATGTTGCCCGAATAGGGTACCGGCACATGCCCCACAATGAAGACCGCACGTGTGTTGACGGGGTCGGCATTGTATTCACCCACTACGAGCCCCTTCACGCTCGGCACCGGTGCATTGCGGCTCACGTCATGCCTGACCACGGTCCATCCATCCCCTTCAAGGTCCACCTTCAACTGCTCCAGCTGCACCGACAGCGGGGTGCTGAAATAATCATCCACGAGCAGGATGACACGCCCCCGATTTTCCACCATGGGCAATTGGATGCCCGCATTGATATACGCGTAACCGGTCCAACCGGTGCTGATCGTCCGGATGATCTTGTATTCATAGGAAATACCCACGGCAACGTTGGCATCCTCCCACATCAAGGCGCTTGCATCCAAGGTGGCCACAGGGCTCCCCCAGCTTGTTTCCCCTTTCAGCTTTCTCCAGATCTGATAGCCGGTCACGCTGTACAGTCCTTGCCAGCTCAACTTGATCTTCGGTGGTGCCGTTTGTACCTCGGCTGAAGCCCGGACACTGGCTTCGTATGCCTGTGCGCTCAATGGGATGGACCATGCAATGCATCCTTGCAATGCGATCAATATGAGCAGGCGGCGCATTATCTGGCCAGGGGCAGAAAGAGCGAAAGTAGTGGTTTCAGTGCAGGCTGGAGATCTTCCCCACAAAATGGGATGGCGCTGCTCCCAAACCATGGGTTTGCCGGAATGACGCAAGTCGTGCAAGCTTCTGATGATTTTTCGACCAATAGCAGTAATTTTACGACGAACCTATAGCTTCGATTCTTGTGATTCAACGTTTAGCCCGCGTCCTCACGCTTAACCTTTGTCGGCAGAGCGCGTTTGAAGGACCCCTGAACTCGAGCACGTTAAGGCGCCAATAGTGACATGTCAACCCATCCTTGTCCTTCAACCGCAACCCTCATCCGCTTGCTACAAGGCACGCTCCACTCCCGGGCTACGGCTCCGGCGATCAGTTCCAACAACAAGCTTATCTCCTACGCCGATCTCGCGAACCTAAGCTTGCGATTGACCGAGCAGATCAGGCTGGGCGGTGCTGGTCCCAATACTTGCGTCGCCCTCTGCCTGGACCGCTCCCCCGAGCTCATCATCTCGGTGCTCGGCATCGTACAAGCCGGTGCCGCTTACGTGCCCATCGACCCCACCTACCCCGCCGAGCGCATCGCAGGCATGCTGGAGGATGCCAAGCCCCCGCTGGTGATCACCAGCCGGGCGCATCAACACCTGTTCCAAGGAAGCAAGGCCAAGGTGTTGCTGATCGAAGACATCGACCTCCTCACCCCCAACCCCCTATCCCAGGGAGAGGGGGCCTCCTCTCCGGCAGGTCCCGACGACCTGCTCTACGTGCTCTTCACCAGCGGAAGCACCGGCCGCCCCAAAGGCGTGGCCATGCACCACGCACCGCTTGCGAACCTGATCCAATGGCAACTGCGCACCAGCGTATGCGGTCCCGGCGACCGCACCCTGCAGTTCGCGCCCATCAGCTTCGACGTGAGCTTCCAGGAGATCTTCACCACCTTCGCCCAAGGCGGCACCCTGGTGCTGATCACCGATGAGGACCGGCTGAACAGCACGCAGCTCCTGCGCAAGATCATCGCCGAGAAGATCAACCGCATCATCGTGCCCTTCGTGGCGTTGCAGTACCTGGCGGAAGCGGTGGAGCGCACCGGCGAAGTACCTTCTTCATTGAAAGAGGTCTTCACCAGCGGCGAGCAACTGAAGATCACCCCGGCGATCACCAACCTCTTCCAGCAACTGCCCGGTGTGCGCTTCTGCAACCAGTACGGCCCCACCGAAGGCCACGTGGTGAGCGAGCTCGAATTGAAGGGCGATCCTTCCACCTGGCCCGCATTGCCCAACATCGGCAAAGCCATCGACAATGTGAAGCTGTACGTGCTCAATGAGCAAATGAAGCCCGTGAAGAAGGGGGAAGAAGGCGAACTCTACCTCGGCGGCGCGTGCGTAGCGAAGGGCTACATCGGTCGCGATGACCTCACGGCCGAGCGTTTCCTCGCGGATCCGTTCGTCAACGGAGGAAGGATGTACCGTACGGGCGACCGTGCGGCGGAACTGCCCAATGGCGAGATCGACTACAAGGGCCGCATCGATGGCCAAGTGAAGGTGCGCGGTTACCGCATCGAGCTCGGCGAAGTGGAGGTGGCCATGGAGAAACATCCTGCCGTGGAACAGGCCGTGGCCAACGTGCGCGAGGACCGACCCGGATTGAAACGTCTGATCGGATACTACGTGGCGAAGAGCGAGCTCAGCACCAACGAACTGCGCAAACATCTCGCCTCCCTCCTGCCCGACTACATGCAGCCTTCGGCCTTCGTGGCCGTGAAGGAACTGCCCCGCACACCCAGCGGCAAGATCGATCGCAAGGCGCTGCCCGCACCCGATGTGAAACGACCCGAGCTGGACGTGGCGTTCGCCGCACCGCAAAGCACCGTGCAGAAGACGCTCGCCCACGTGTGGGCCGATCTGCTCGGCATCGACCGCGTGGGCATCGACGACAACTTCTTCGACCTCGGCGGCAACTCCTTGCTGAGCATCCAGTGCGTGGCGCAATTGGAAGGCCACGGCCTGAAACTGCCCATCGTGAAACTGTACCAGCACCCGACGATCAGGGCGTGCGCGGCATTCCTGGAGGGTGATGCAGCGGCTGTGTCTCCTGCCGAGATGGCGAGGACACGAAAAGCCGGACTGGAGTCCGGCGGCACGAAGGGTGATGTGGCCATCATCGGCATGAGCGGCCGTTTCCCCGGTGCTGCGAACGTGGAGCAGTTGTGGCAGAACCTGCTGGCGAAGAAGAACAGCATCAGCACGTGGACGGTGGACGAGATCGACCCGAGCGTGCCAGAAGAGCTGCGCAACGACCCCGACTACGTGAAGGCGCGCGGTGTGATCACCGATGCGGACAAGTTCGACGCGGGCTTCTTCGGCGTAAACCCCAAGGTGGCCGCGCTGATGGACCCGCAGCAACGCGTGTTCCTGGAAACGGCCTGGGCCGCATTGGAGGATGCCGCGTATGATCCCGCACAGTTCGCAGGGCTCATCGGTGTGTATGCCGGCATGGGCAACAACACCTACTACACGCGCAACGTCATCGGCCATCCGGAGCTGATCGAGCAGGTCGGCGACTTCGCGGTGATGACGGCCAACGAAAAGGACTACATCGCCACGCGCCTCGCGTTCGAGTTCGACCTGCGCGGTCCCGCGATCAGCCTGAACACGGCCTGCAGCACCTCGCTGGTGGCCATTGCACAGGCGTTCCATGCCCTGCGCGATGGAGAATGCGACATGGCGCTGGCCGGAGGCATCGCGATCACGGCACCGATCAACAGCGGCATCGTGTACAACGAAGGCGGCATGTACAGCCCCGACGGCAGCACGCGCACCTTCGACGCACAAGGCAAGGGCACCAGCTTCAGCGATGGCGTAGGCATCATCGTGCTGAAACGCTTGGATGATGCGATCCGCGACAAGGACCACATCTACGCCACGATCAAGGGCGCCGCGCTGAACAACGACGGCAGCGACAAGGCCAGCTTCACCGCACCCAGCGTACGCGGGCAGGCCGAAGTGATCGCCATGGCACAGGCTGATGCGGGGGTCACGCCAAAGCAGATCACGTATGTCGAAGCGCATGGCACCGCCACACCGCTGGGGGATCCGATCGAGGTGGAGGCGCTGACGCTGGCGTTCCGATCGGGAATTCCGGGCCAGCCAGTAACCGGGATTCCGGGTCAAGCCCGGAATGACGAAGGCCAATACTGCGCCATCGGATCCATCAAGAGCAACATCGGCCACCTTACGGCCGCGGCAGGTGCGGCGGGCGTGATCAAGACGGCACTGGCCCTTCAGCAGGAACAGATCCCGGCGAGCATCGGTTTCGAAAAGCCGAATCCCGCGATCGACTTCGCGAACTCGCCTTTCAAAGTAGCCCAGGATGCCATCGCCTGGCCGCGTACCAGCACGCCGCGCATCGCGGGGGTAAGCAGCTTCGGCGTGGGCGGCACCAACGCACACGTGATCGTCGCGGAACCGCCGGTGCTGGCAGCATCCAGCGCTTCACGTGGCAAACAGCTCTTCCTGCTCAGCGCGAAGAGCAAGACCAGCTTAGATGCCATGACGGAGAATTTCCGCCAGTGGCTGGCAGCGCACCCTGATGCTTCCCTTGCCGACGCCGCGTACACACTGCAAATGGGACGCCGTTCCTTCAAGCACCGCCGGTTGATCGTAGGCGGATGCCACAGCGAAGTGATCGACGCGATCGCGAACAAGGATGCACAGCTGATCGGCACGCGCGAACTGCACGAGGCCGCACCGGGCGTGGTGTTCATGTTCCCCGGACAAGGCTCGCAGTATGTGAACATGGGCCGCGACCTCTGTGCCAGCGAACCAGTGTTCAAACAACATTTCGATCAGTGCTGCGATCTCTTCTCCAAGGAGTTCGGCACATCTCTCCGCGACATCATCTTCCCGAAAGCCGGAGAAGAGGAAAAGGCCGCCGAGCAACTGAAGCAGACCATCTACACGCAGGCCTCGCTGTTCACCATGCATTACAGCCTCGCGAAGCTGTGGATGCACTGGGGCATCACGCCAGACGCGATGATGGGCCACAGCATCGGTGAATTCGCCGCAGCCTGCCTGGCCGGTGTGTTCACGTTGGAAGATGCGGTGAAGCTGGTGGTCAACCGCGGCCGCATGATGCAGGAACTGCCCGGTGGCAGCATGCTGAGCGTGCGCGCAGCAGAAGAAGAGGTAGCGAAGAAACTGCCCGCCGGGTGCAGCATCGCGGCGAACAACGGTCCGCAGTTGTGCGTGGCCAGCGGTCCGCACGAGGCCATCGCCAAGTTGCAGGCCGAGCTGGAGAAGGCCGGCATCACCTGCAAACTGCTCGTGACCAGCCACGCTTTCCACAGCCCGATGATGGACGCCATGGTGGCGCCGTACAAGCAGGTTGTCGAAAGCGTGAAATTGAACGCACCGCGCATTCCGATCGTGAGCACGGTGACCGCTGAATGGCTGAAGGACGACGAGGCCACTTCACCCACATACTGGAGCAATCACATCCGCGCCACGGTGCGCTTTGCGCAAGCCGTGAAGTTCGCCTGGAGCGATGCCGACCGCGTGATGCTGGAAGTGGGCCCGCGCACCACGGCCACTACGCTCGCTCGCCAACAGAGCAGCGACAGCAAGAAACAAGCGGCCGTGCCTTCGCTGGGCGATTCCGCAGGCAACGGCAACGAGCTAGTACAGCTGCTGAAAGCCATTGGTGGCCTCTGGCAGAGCGGTGTGCTGATCGACTGGAAGAAGTTCTACGAGCGTGAAGAGCGCAAGCGGATCAGCTTGCCTACCTACGCCTTTGAGCGCGTGCGGCATTGGGTGGAACCGGTGGCTGTGGCAGCCACCGCAAGTGGACAGGGTGGACACGGTGAAGCCACCGTGTCAACCCCGTCCACCGGGCTGGCGGATGCCAGCCTTGCACCCAAGGACCAACTGATCGCACAGATCAAACACCTGCTGGAAGAAAGCTCCGGCTTGGAACTCGCTGAAGCGAGCAACGAGGAGACCTTCCTGGAGATGGGCCTGGACTCGCTCTTCCTCACGCAGGTGGCCACCTCGTTGAGCAAGAAGTTCGGCGTGAAGATTTCGTTCCGGCAATTGAACGAAGAGCTGCCGAACTTAGAGAAATTGGCGGAGCACTTTTTGGCGAATGGGGTGGGATCAGTTGTCAGTTCACAGTTGTCGGTTGTCAGTGCCCGGACAACGGACAACCAACAACCGACAACTGTTTCCGCCATCGAAGATGCCCCCGAACTGAAGAAAGTCTTCGGTGCCCAGGCCCGCATCAGCAAGGAGAAAGAAGACGACTTCACCCCGCAGCAGCGCGCTTGGTTCGATGACTTCGTGAAGCGCTACACGGCGAAGACCGCCAAGAGCAAGGCCTTCACGCAGGCCAACCGCCAGCACATGGCGGACCCGCGCGTGGTCACCGGCTTCAAGCCGCAGACCAAGGAACTCACCTACCAAGTAGTGGTGGACCGCAGCCGGGGCGCGCGTTTGTGGGACATCGACGGCAAT
This sequence comes from Flavobacteriales bacterium, assembly GCA_023957375.1. Classification (GTDB taxonomy): domain Bacteria; phylum Bacteroidota; class Bacteroidia; order Flavobacteriales_F; family PHOS-HE28; genus PHOS-HE28. The sequence continues at coordinate 1,504,481 of JAMLHB010000001.1, forward strand.
GAGTACGTGGACATCCTCAGCGGCTTCGGCAGTTCGATGTTCGGCTACATGCCCGACTTCATCCGCAAGGCCGTGCAGGAACAAGCCGACCAGGATGCCAGCATCGGCCCCATGTCGCCGCTGGCCGCGGACGTGAGCAACCTGCTTTGCGAGCTCACCGGCGCCGAACGCGCCGCCGTGTGCAACACCGGCAGCGAAGCCGTGCTGGGCGCCATGCGCATGGCCCGCACGGTAACGGGCCGAAGCCTGATCATCTCCTTCAGCGGCAGCTATCACGGCATCAACGACGAAGTGATCATTCGCGGCAGTAAGAGCCACAAAAGCTATCCCGGCGCGCCCGGCATCATGCCCGAGGCCGTGCAGAACATGCTGGTGCTGGACTATGGCACGCCTGAAAGCCTGGAGATCATCAAGCAGCGGTGCCACGAGGCCGCCGCCGTGCTGGTGGAACCGGTGCAGAGCCGCCGCATGGATTTCCGCCCGGTGGATTTTTTGCGCGAAGTGCGCCGGATCACCAAGGAACACGGTACCGCGTTGATCTTCGACGAGGTGATCACCGGCTTCCGCATGCACCCCAACGGCGCGCAGGGCCTCTTCGGCATCCAGGCCGACATCGGCACCTACGGCAAAGTGATCGGCGGTGGCATGCCCATCGGCGCCATGATCGGCAGCCGCCCGTGGATGGACGCGCTGGACGGCGGCGACTGGCGTTTCGGGGACGCGAGCGTGCCCGAGGCGGGCGTGACCTACTTCGCAGGCACCTTCGTGCGGCACCCGCTGACGCTGGCCGCCATGAAGGCTTCACTGCTGTACATGAAGCACGAAGGACCCGACTTGCAGAAGCGGCTCAATGAAATGACGGAGGGCATGGTGGCCCGCGCAAACGCAATCTTCATCAAGTACCAGTTGCCCTACTGCTGGAACAACTTCGGCAGCGCCTTCAAGACCAAGTACGACGAGAGCGTCCACTACACCGAGTTCTTCTTCATGCTGATGCGCCTGCACGGCGTGCATGTGCTGGACTTTCCGCACTTCCTCACCACGTCGCACACGGTGGCGGACGTGGAGTTCATCCTGCAAGCGCTGGAGAAGACCTGCCAGGAATTGCGTGCCTCAGGCTTCATGCCGGAGCGCACCTACCAGTTGCCGGTGGTGAACAATTCCCTGAACGGCCATGCGCGAAAGGCGCGTGAACGAGTGGAAGATGCCACAGCCCCCCCGGTGCCAGGCGCGCGCTTGGGGCGCACAGCGGACGGCGAGCCGGCCTGGTTCGTGCCCGATGACGCACGGCCTGGGAAATACCTGATGCTTGTACCGGAAGAAATTTGACGCGCACCACAACGCATATCCGCGAAGGACATAGAGCAGGATGGAGAATTTTATTCCGGAGATCAAACGAATAGCCGTGGACCATGATCCGTTCACCGGGCCGGCCATCCTCCGTACGATACCCACCACGGAGGCACAAATGGAAGTGTTCGCCGCTTCCGAGATGGGCGATGATGCCAATTGCGCTTATGTGGAAAGCATATCGCTTGTCCTGGAGGGCGACTTGGAACGCGTTGCACTGGAGCAAGCCCTGCGGGACCTGGTGGAACGGCACGAGAGCCTGCGCAGTGTGATCAGCGCGAACGGCATGCGCATGATCGTTTCCGACCATGTGGAGCTGGCCATTCCCTTCCACGACCTTTCCGCCCTTGACGGCCCAAGCCGTGACAAACGCATGGCCGAACTTGCGGAGCGGGATATGCGCAGTCCCTTCAACCTGGTGCACGGCCCTTTGTTCCGTGTCGTGCTTGTGAAGACCGGCGCTCTGGAACATGTATTGCGCATGAGCGGCCACCATGCCGTGATCGACGGTTGGAGCCTGGGCATCCTGATGGCGGAGACCAGCCAATTGTACAACGCGCGGGCGGCAGGCGTCCTACCCAACCTTCCGGCAGCCGTTCCATTCAGCAACTACGTGTTGGCCACCTTGGATTTCTCGAAAAGTCCGGGGCATGTCGCAGTGGAGAGGTACTGGATGGACCAGTTCAAAGGATCGGTTCCGCGCATGGACTTGCCCACGGACCGGCCCAGGCCAACCCGAAAAACATTCAACGGCCACCGGCTGGACCTGCCGCTCGACCCTGTGCTGGTACGTGGCCTTCGCACCGTGGCCACCCGGAACGGCGCCAGTTTCGTCACAGTCCTTCTCAGCGCCTTTGAAGTATTGTTGGCGAAGCTGACCGGCTCCGTCGACATTGTTACGGGGCTGCCCGCAGCAGGCCAGAGCGACTTGGACATGAAGCACCTGGTGGGGCACTGCGTGAACCTGCTCGCCCTGCGCAGCCACGTGGACGAGGAGCAGCCATTCGATGCTTATCTGAAGCAACGCAAGAGCCAGGTTCTGGATGCATTTGACCACCAGAAATACACCTTCGGCACCTTGTTGCAGAAGTTGCGGGTGCCGCGGGAGCCGGGGCGCATCCCGCTGGTGCCCGTGGTGTTCAACATCGACATGAACATGGATGACGGCGTGGCCTTCAACGGCTTGAAGCACCGCTTCGTTAGCAACCCCAGGCACTACGAGAATTTTGAACTGTTCCTGAACGCCACCGGCCAGGGGGATTCACTGATCCTGGAGTGGAGTTACAACTCCGACCTGTTCGATGCCGATACCATCCGGGACTGGATGTGGCAATTGAGCAAGGTGGCCTCCAGGATCATTGCCAACAGCACTTTGCCCCTTCGCCTGTTGTCATCCGATGGCGAAGGTGCACCGGAGACGACGCTTCCACCGGCTGAATGGCATGGCATGGACACTCCCATTCCGCGCGATAAGGGCATGGACGCCTTGTTCGGGGAGATCGCATCCGCCCATGCCGGGTCTGTGGCCTTGGTGGCCGCCGACCGGGAGATCACCTACGGGGAAATACGGCACCGCATGCTTTCGGTGGCTGGTGCCCTTCGCTCCGCCGGCGTGAAGCCCGGCGACCCCGTGGGGCTTTGCACGGACCGATGCCCCGACATGGTGGCGGCCATGCTGGCCATACTCCACTGCGGTGCCGCCTTTGTTCCCTTCGATCCGAGCTACCCCCCCGACCGGTTGGAGTACATGTTCAGTGACACGGCCGTCAAGGTCCTCTTGACCCAAGGTCATTTGACCGGCCAACTGCCGCCGCACAACGCCCGCGTGATGCTTTTGGAAGATGCGGTACAGGCACCTCCTACGCAGCAACCTCCGTTGGGCAAGCCGGAAGGGGCCGCGTACATCATGTATACCTCGGGGTCAACAGGGAAGCCCAAGGGCGTGGTGGTGCCGCACCGTGCCGTGGTGCGACTAGTACGCAACCAGAACTTTCTGCCTTTCGGACCGGACCTCACCTTCCTGCAGCTCTCCAACATCTCCTTCGACGCTTCCACCTTGGAGCTATGGGGGGCCTTGCTGAACGGTGCCAGCCTGGTGTTGCAGCCCCAGCAAAAACCCACGTTGCAGGAGATCACCGACACCATCCGGCGGCACCAGGTGACCACCGTTTGGTTCACCGCCGGATTGTTCAATCTACTGGTGGATGAACATGCGGAATCGCTCAAGGGACTAAAGCACATTCTCACCGGCGGCGACGTACTGAGCGTGCCGCATGTGAAACGCGCCCTGCGCGTGGTGGGGCCCGGGGTGTTGATCAACGGTTACGGGCCAACGGAGAACACCACCTTCACCTGTTGCCACGCCATTGACGAAGTGGCCGCATCACAAACCCGCATCCCCATCGGGAAACCAATTGCCAACACCACGGTGTACATCCTCAACGAGCGGATGGAACCCGTGGCAGTGGGTGAGAAGGGGGAATTGTACACCGGAGGTGAAGGCCTTGCCCTGGGGTATTGGGGCAAACCCGAACTTACGGCAGCGCAGTTCGTGCCCAATCCGTTCAGCACAGATCATGGGTCCAAGCTTTACCGCACCGGCGACCTGGCGCGCTGGCTTCCCGATGGCACCATCGACTTCATCGGCCGCGGCGACGGGCAGGTAAAGGTCCGGGGCTTCCGCGTGGAACTGGGCGAGATCGAGGCTGCCATCAGCCAGTTGGGCGAAGTGAAGGACCGGGTGGTGATGGTCCGCACCGACCTGCCCGGCGAAAAGCAGCTTGTTGCCTATTTGGTGCCCCTGGACGCCGCCCGTATCGCCGAGGACATGGAGGCGCAGGAAGAGTTGATCGGCAACGTGCGCGGGCATTTGCGCAACACACTGCCGGACCACATGGTGCCCTCGGCGTTCGTGATCATTCCCGAACTGCCCCTGACAGCCAACGGCAAGGTGGACAAGCGCGCTCTGCCGGTGCCGGAAATACGTTCCCAGGTGATGGAGGTGAAGCACGTGGCCCCGCGCAATGCGAAGGAAATGCAATTGGCCAAGATCTGGGGGACATTGCTGAACGCGCCCACTATCGGAGTGAACGACAACTTCTTCGACCTGGGCGGGCATTCGCTCATCGGCATCCAATTGCTGGCCCGCGTGGAAGAACAGTTCGGGAAACGCCTGCCGTTGAACACCCTGTTCCAGGCACCTTCCATTGCCGCCTTCGCCAAGCTGATCCAAAGCAAGAACGGCACCAACGGCCTGAAAAACCTGGCCGCGCTCCAACCGGAAGGCAGCCGCATGCCGTTCTTCTGCGTGCACGGCGATGAGGCCAACCACCACATCATGCGCTACTTGGGCAAGGACCAGCCCTACTACGCCTTCTTCCACCAGGGGGAGGATGGTTCCGCCTTCGAACACAACGGCGTGGAAGGCATTGCGCGACATTACGTGGCCGAGCTGTTGACCGTGCAGCCCGAAGGACCGTACTTGTTGGGCGGATACTCCTTCGGTGGGATCATCGCCTATGAGATGGCCCAGCAGCTGAGCGCCGCCGGGCACGAAGTGCCCTTGCTGGCCCTGTTCGACATGCCGGCGCCGGACCTCTTCGTGAAGAACATGAAGCTCGAGGAAAAGCTCCATGAACCATTGAAGCGCATCGTGATGCGCCGTTTGGTGCAACGCGCCTTGGCCAAGGGCCGGATCCAATCGCACCGCCTGCGCCACTTCCACATCATCGACAATTACAACAAGGCTATTGTGGCCTACCGGCCGAAGCCGTACAGCGGGCCGGTAACCGTGTTCAAGGCAGCAAGCACCCACGGCCCGGACGACATGGGCTGGGCCAAGCTGGTGACGGGACCCTTGGACGTGCGGGTATTGCCGGGCGACCATTACAGCTTGATCAAGGCACCCGAGGTGGCTGAACTGGTGCGTGAGCTGAGTGCCAGCATCGACCGGGCCTTGAGCAGGCGTGCCGTGGAGGCCGTATGAACATGCCCGCCGAGCGCCCGCTGACGATCCATTGCTCAGGCCCATGGCAGGCCAGGCCGGAAACTGCGGCACCTGAAGCCTGCCACGGAAGCATCCGCACGTTCTTCGCTACGTTGGCTTCGCTGAGGCACCGCATCAACCCATACTTGGAGTTGCTGGATGCTGATGAAAAAGCCCGCGCCGACAGGTTCAGGCACGCCCACGACCGCGAACGGTTCATCCTTGGCCACGGCTTGCTCCGCGAGCTGCTGGGGCGCCAGCTTCACCAATTGCCGGAGGAGCTGCTCCTCCGGCGCGGCGAGTTCGGAAAGCCGTATCTCGAAGGACATCCGGTGCATTTCAACCTGAGCGACACCAAGGACGCCGTGCTGGTGGCCTTGGCCGATGAACCGATCGGGGCCGACATTGAGACCATGAACCGCAACACCGACCACGACCGGGTGGCCGGCCATTACTTCACCCCACCCGAAGTGGAAAGCATCAATCAAGCCGCCGACGGCAAGCGGCGCTTTTTGGAGCTTTGGACCCGCAAGGAAGCCGTCCTGAAAGCCTGTGGTGTAGGCTTGATGGACGACCTGCACAGCCTGGAGGTGGGCGGGGCATTGAACACCATGACGATATCCCATCCCGATTTCGTGCGCCTGGCAGCGCCCGAGTACCATGTGCAGACCCTGACCGTGGGGCCGGACCATATCGTCAGCTTGGCCTGTGCATCGGTCATGCGGCATTGGTACTTGGCCGTGGCATGAAGGCTATGGCTCCTCCCCGAAGAAGCGCGGGTGGAAGTTGAGCAGGTAGAGCCGCTCGCTGGCCCGCGTGACCGCCGTATAGAGCCAACGCACGTATTCCCGGTCGATCATTTCCTCCGTGACGTAGCCCTGGTCCACGAAGACACTTTTCCACTGGCCGCCCTGCGCCTTGTGGCAGGTGACCGCATACGCATACTTCACCTGCAACGCATTTGCGTAGGGGTCTTGCCTGAACGCGCGGAACCGTTCACCCTTGGTGCGTGCCACCATGTTGGCCAGCACATCCTGTGACAGTTGCCGCATGCGCTGCCCGGGAAGCGCCGGTCCCTCCCCGGCCAGCACGTCCAGGATCACCTTAACCTCCAACTCACGTTCCGCCTGCCCGTCCCACCAGTTGATGGTCAGGTCGGCGAAGCGCAGCCCGTACTTCTCCTCCGTGCGGTGCACGCGCTGTACCGTAACCTGCTCGCCGTTTGCGATCAACCCGAACGAGCCCGGCCCGGTGCCTTTTTCACGCGTGGCCCAGAAGTAGTTGTTCTTCACCACCATCAGGCGGTCATTGGCCTCCAGCTCCTCCTCGAAGCCGTGGATACGCGCACGCACCTGCTGGCTGTACTGGTAGGCGCGCTTGTTGCTGCGGCAGATCAGGCAGACCTCCTCGTCGCCGTGCTTGGCATAAGCCTCCTCCAAGGCATCCTGCAGGTCGTAGCCTTCCACCCGCACCACATCATCGAACCCGGTGATGAACTGCGGCACGATCTTGTCCGCCACCAAGTTCTTTCCCCCAATGGCCTCCTCCCCCGCAGGCATGAGCGCCAAAGTGGCCCGCAGCGCGGTTGCATTCTCCAGAATGCCCGACGCTTCCGCCTGCCTCACCACCTCCGTAAGTTCGATGCTGCCTGGCAGCAAGCCCCTATCCGAAAGGTCCTTGAGGTCCAAGGCAGGGCTGTGGTCGCTGCCCACGGGGGGCAACTGCGCCGGATCGCCGATCAGCAGAAGCTTGTTGTGGGGTGATGCGAACACGTGCCCGAAGAGGTCCGCCAGCAGATCGCGGTCGAATACACCTTCACCGCCACTGCCGATCATGCTCGCCTCGTCCACCACGAACAGCGCTTGTTGTTCCTTGTTGGGCGCCAATGCCATGCCCCGGAACTCTTCGCCTTCATCCCCGGCCATGCGGTAGATGCGGCGATGGATGGTGCTGGCCGGCGCACCTGCATAAGCGCTGAGCACCTTGGCCGCCCGGCCCGTGGGCGCCAACAGGACCACAGGCCTGTGCATCTCCTTCAGCACTTTCACCAAGGCACCCACCAAGGTGGTCTTGCCAGTGCCTGCATATCCCTTCAACACCAAGGTGGCCCTGGGCTTCTCCGTGCCCAGCAAACGCTCTAGGGCGCGCATGGCCTTGTGCTGGCCTTCCGTTGGGGCGTGCCCCATGCGGTCCACGAGCTGCTCGCACAGGCCTTGCATGTGCGCGAAGTTCGTCAGCCCGTCGGGAACCGCAGCGCGCCGGGCTTGCCCAAGCAGCTCAAAACGATCCTCCGGGCTGTATGGGATCTTTCCACCACCTCTTCCCTTGACCGGCCCCCAGGTGGCCAACGGCCCGGCGGGCCCGGCCGCCACCAGTGTACAATCGGAAATGGAAGATGCCTCGCGGCGCAAGGCATCGGCTTCAGGCTCCGACTTCGGGGGAACTGCGCAGGATGCGGCCCTGCGTAGTTCCTTTGCATTCCGTGGCAATTTGGCCATCTTCACCGTCCATGCTCGAAGAAATCATTCATCCGCAGTACGACCCGGCCCGCGAGCACGCTTGGCACCTGAGCTGTTGGCTCGCACCCGGCAGGCAGGCCTGGTGCGTGCACGACAAGGCCAACGGCACCGTGGTGGCGCTCGCAGGCGTCAGCGGCGATGCCCTTCCCCTGGCCCGGCAGCTTCCGGAACGCCCGGCCAGCGTTTCCTTCACGGCCATGCCGGAGATCAGCACCCTGGTGCCACAAAGCTCCTTGGTGCCCGGCACCGAACTGCAACACCTCAAGCTGGTGCACGGCACCGTGCCCACGGGCCTGTTGCGCGACGAGCCCATCGGCACGGCGGGGGCGCAATGCATCTATCTGCACGATGAAACTGCCGAACGGAAGCTGCTGGACCAATTCCCCGGTGCCCGATCGCTCCCGCTGCAAGCCATCTTGGTGAACCATGCCCTTTCCCATTCGGCGGAAGGCGCCGTGGCCGTGCTCCACCGCACCGCCACCCGGTTGGATGCGGTGCTGGCCCGGGGCAACCAATTGCTGCTGAGCAACACGTTCTTCGCCACCACGCCCGAGGACGTACTGTATTACGCCCTGTTCTGCGTGAAGCAGTGCAGCCTGCAGCCTGCCACCGTGCAATTGCGCGTCGGGGGCACCCATCTATCAGACCCCGAAGAACACCTGTTGGCCAATTACTTCGAAAAGGGGCCGGTGCCCTCCACCGCGGCGGGGGATCCCATGCTCGGCGGCCTTCGGCCCACCAACGCGCACCACTGGACGGCGCTGATCGAACAATTCGCATGCGCATCATAGCTGGCCGCTTCAAAGGCAGGCGGATCCTGCCTCCCAAGGAGATCAAGGCGCGGCCCACCACCGATTTCGCCAAGGAGGCCCTCTTCAACATCCTCCAGCACTCCATTCCGTTGGAGGAGATCCGGGTGCTGGACCTCTTCGCCGGTGCCGGCGGCATCTCCCTGGAATTCCTGAGCCGCGGCGCCTCGGAAGTGATCAGCGTGGAACAGGACCCCCTGCTGCACCGGTTCCACCAGCACACGGCGGCCGTGCTGGGCACCACCAACTGGCACGCGGTAAAAGCCGATGCCTTCCAATTCCTGTCCGCAGCCCGGGGCCCGTTCGATGTGATCTTTGCCGACCCCCCGTTCCAAATGGCCCATACCAGGGATATCCCGGAACGGGTACGCGAGGGCGCCCTGCTGGCCCCCGACGGCCTGTTGATCGTGGAGCACCACAAGCAACTGGACCTGTCCACGGATCCCTGGTTCGATGTTTGCCGCAAGTACAGCAACATCCACTTCAGCTTCTTCACCCCGAAAGACCGAACATCATGAGCATTTCCGCAAGGACCGAAAACAGGATCGCCGTCTTCCCCGGATCGTTCGACCCGGTGACCATCGGGCACGTGAGCATCGTGGAACGCGCCTTGCCCCTGTTCGACCGGATCGTGGTGGCCATCGGCGTCAACAACAGCAAACACTACATGTTCCCCTTGGAACAGCGGTTGGAATGGCTGCGCCGATCCTTTCAGGCATTCCCGAACGTGGAGACCATTTCCTTTGAAGGGCTGACGGCCGACCTGTGCATGAAATTAGGGGCGCAGTACGTGGTACGGGGGCTGCGCAACAGCACCGACCACGGGGTGGAACGCAGCATAGCCCTGATGAACCATGCACTGCGCGGCGTGGAGACCATCTTCCTGCCCGCCCTGCCCGAGCATGCGCACATCAGCAGCACCATTGTGCGTGAACTGATGGCCAATAAGGCCGACGTTTCGGCGTTCGTTCCTGCGGCCGTGCGCCCATGATGCGATCCGTTACTGCCTTCGTGTGCCTGCTGTCCTGCCTGCTGGCTTGGGGCGGCCCGGTCCGCTTGCAAGTGGATGCGCCAAGCTTCCCGGGCAGGCAGGCAACGCTTTACCGGTACATGGACGCCTTCACGCAACGCCTGGAACCGATCGCAACGGGCTTCACCGACAGCACCGGCCGCGCCACGCTGCAAGCCGAGGTGGAGGGAACCTGCAAAGCCCTGTTGCGCGTCGGTGATGCCTCGGCCGACCTTTGGCTGCGCAGTGGCAACTACCACATACAGCTTCCTCCCTTGGCCAGCCGGGCAGGAGCTTTGAGCGGCGCCGTACGCGTAGACCCCACTTTCATCGACCTGGACGCCCTGGACGTGAACGCGCTCGTGGGCGACCTGAACAGCCGCTTGGATGCCTTCCTGGCCGAAGGACTGGCCACGGATGCGGAGGCCGGCATGCAAGCCGTGGCAGAGGCCCGAAAAGCAGCCGGTGGCCTGCGGCCCGACACCGCCGGGGCCGGCCGGGGTTTGTACCTCTCCCCCACCTGGAGCCCGGCCCGCGTGGACACCTTTGCCGGGAAGCTGCGCACCTTCTATGCGGAAGTGCACGACCCCTGGTTCAAGCAGGACTTGGAATACGGCATCGCCGGCCTGTACCTGGGGCCCCGGACGAAGGACCGCGAGCTGTTCGTGCGCTACTTGAAGGACAGGCCCGTACTGTACGATGTGCCTGAGTACATCCGCTTCTTTTCCAACTTCTACAAGGACTTCCTGCTCGGCACGCCGTTCCGCAGCCAGCCGGAGGCGCTGCTGCGCCAAGTGAACGAAGGCCGCACGGACAGCTTGATGGCCATGCTGGCAGTGAACGACTTCCTGCAGGACGGGCGCCTGAAGGAGCTGGTGTTGATCACGAACCTCTACGCCAACCGCGGGCTGGCGCTTTTCAACGAGGCCGGCATAGCCAAGATCTTGCGCCACGTGGAGCAGCATTCCCCATTCCCGGAGCACCGGCAGATCGCCTCCAACATGTTGTGGGACCTTACGTCCATGGCCGTGGGATCGCAGGTGCCGCACGTGGACCTGCTTGCAGCCGAAGGCCTGCCTTTTGCCATGGACAGCATGGTGCGGGGCGATGTATGCGCATTGGTGGTGGCGCCGGGCAATACATACAGTGAACAGGAACTGGCCGCCATCACCGGACTGGTGAAGGAGCACGGCCGCTACGTGCACTTCGTGTACATCGCCCTTGACGCGCGACCGGAAGCGCTGGCCGGCGTGCGGCGATCGCACATGCCCGCCATGGGCACATGGGTCGTTCCCGCCGATCAGCATGCCTTCCTGAACGCTTGGCGCATCCGCAGTGCGCCCATGCTGCTCATGCTGCACGAAGGCACCCTTACCGCTTCGCCCGGTCCATTGCCCAGCAAGGGCTTGGCTGCCGTACTGCACAAATTGAAGACCGAACAGGATGCCAAGCGGCGGCTCAGCCCCGATCGCGGCACGAGACCTCCCAAGCATTGATCACCGGCAGCAGCGAAGCATAGGTGTCCGACCGCAGGTCCACCAGGTCTTCCGGCCCCACCCACCGCACGGCATCAATATCCTCTTCCGCTTGGGCCGTCAACGGTTCCGCTGCATCGCCTTCCATCAGGAACCAATGCGTGCACTTCAGATGCCTCTCGCCGTTGCGCGGGTACGTATGCCAGGTTTCGCACAGCGGCCGCAGCACCTTTAACCGTTGCAAGCCGCATTCCTCCTGCACTTCCCGCACTGCGGCAGCTTCCAGCTCCTCCCCCGGCTCCACCTTGCCCTTGGGCAGGTCCCAGCGGCCTAAGCGGTGAATGGCCAGCAAGCGCCCGGCCTGGTCCTGCACCGCACCACCCGCGGCCTGCACCAAGCGGTGCCCTTCGCGGAACCACCGCCACAGCGCATCGGCATCATCGCCAAACACGTGCATGGAGCCAAGGTCCTCCACGGTGGCCAAGGTGTGCCAAGCCCTGGACATCTCCCTGGCGTCCTCCACGCGAAGGACCAGCCCATTGCGCGGAATTGTCAACAAGTTTGGCCGTGTGCCGATCACAAACGGCTTGCCCTCGATATGGACGGTATAATTTCGCGCCATGGATCCCCTTCTTGATCCGGCGCTGAAGATCGCCGAATTCCTGTTACGCATCAAAGCCGTCCGGCTCGAACCGAAAAAACCCTTCACCTGGGCCAGTGGTTGGAAGAGCCCGATCTATTGCGACAACCGGAAGATCCTGGGCCATCCGGTGATGCGCACGTTCATCCGCCAGCAGTTCGTGGAAAAGATCAATAAAGAGTTCGGCAAGCCCGACATGATCGCCGGCGTGGCAACGGGCGGCATCGCCCATGGTGTACTGGTGGCGCAGGAAATGGGGCTTCCTTTCGCCTATGTGCGCAGTTCCGAAAAGGCCCACGGCATGAGGAACACCGTGGAGGGAGACCTCACCCAGGGGCGCAATGCCGTGGTGGTGGAAGACCTGGTAAGCACCGGCAAGAGCAGCTTGACCGCCGTGTCCTCCCTGCGCGACGCGGACATCGAGGTGAAGGGCATGGTGAGCATCTTTACATACGGCCTGAAGGAAGCCACCGAAGCCTTCGGCAAGGCCAAGGTGCGCCTGCACGCCTTGACCAACTACAACATCCTGCTGCAGCAAGCCATTGCGGACGGCTACATCTCCGAGAAGGACATGGCGCCGCTGAAGCGGTGGCGTGAAGACCCTGCCAAATGGCAAGGCGTGGGGGAGGTCGGCGATCAAGGAGCCGCTGCAGGCAGATCCATGGCGGGCAAGCCCTCCAAGTGAACATGGGCATGAGCACGATACAGAGCAAGACCGTGGCCATTGCCCGCCCTGCGGAAGCACTGTTCCGGTTCCTCCAGGACATGAACAACTTCCAACAGCTGCTGCCACAGGACCGCATCAGCGAATGGAAAAGCGACGGCAAGAGTTGTTCCTTCAAGGTGCAGGGTGCCGCCACCATCGGCCTGGAGCTGGACGGAGGCACGCCGAATTCCTTGGTGCGGATGAAGAGCACCGACCGCTCGCCCTTTGCCTTCACACTGGATGTCCACCTGGCCGAAAAAGGAGAAGGGACCGAAGCCTATCAACTCTTCCAAGCCGACCTGAACCCCTTGTTGAAGATGATGGTGGAGAAGCCGCTGCAGAATCTCTTCGATCATATCGCGGACAAGATGGTGGCGTTACACGGGTGATCCGGCCGGCACGTTGCCCGCGCAATTGCCAATTCGATCAATGGACCGCAGCCTGCCGTTCGAGTCCATGTGATCTTCGCGGCCCAGCACATGCCCCATGGCATCCGGAAGAAAGGCGGACACCGAGGCCAAGCCGGCCAAGCTATCCAAGGCGGCCCTGCGCAAGTTCTTCCGCGTGTTCCGCTACATGCGCGCCCAGCGGGGCTTGTTCGCCTTGGGCATGGGCTGCCTGCTGCTCACCAGCCTGCTCAGTGCGGCGTTCCCCTGGCTCATTGGCAAGCTGATCGATGCCAAGGCCTCCACCACCTTCTGGCAAGCTCCGTTGTACGACATGGGCAACGTGCACTCCATTCTGAAGTTGCTGCTGCTGGTGTTCGCCGCGCAGGCCTTTTTTGGCTTCTGGCGCATCTGGACCTTCGGCTCGGTGACGGAAAATGCCCTGACCCAGCTGCGAAGCGATACCTACGCACACCTGCTGAAGTTGCCCATGGACTTCTTTTCGCGCCGCCGCGTGGGCGAGCTCAACAGCCGCATCAGCGCGGACGTGGCCCTGCTGCAGGACACCTTCACCACGGTACTGGCCGAGTTCCTGCGGCAATCCGTGGTGATCAGCGTATGCATTGCGGCTTTGGCCTACTTGAGCCCCGAGCTGATGGCCACCATGCTGGCCACGCTGCCCGTGGTGATGCTGGTGGCCGTGTTCTTCGGGCGCTTTATCCGCAAGCTGGGCAAGCAGGTGCAGGACCGCATCGCGGAGAGCAACGTGATCGTGGATGAGACCCTGCAGGGCATCCAAAGCGTGAAGGCCTTCAGCAACGAAGGGTTTGAAAGCCGACGGTACGGCACCGCCGTGCGTGATGCGCGCCGCCTGGCATTGACCGCATTGCGGTGGCGCGGTGGCTTTGTCAGCTTCATCATCTTTTGCATGTTCGGCGTGGTGGTGTTCGTGGTGTACCGGGCGGCCTTGCTGAAGGATGCCGGTGTAATGAGCATGGGCGAGATCACTTCGTTCGTGGCCTTCAGCATCATGATCGGAGCCAGCATCGCGGGCATCCCGGAGCAGGTGACCTCCTTGCTGAAGGCCGTGGGTGCCACGGAACGCTTGATGGACCTGCACGATGAAGTGGGCGAACCGGTTCACCTCGGTCCCAAGGGTGCCCCCCTTGCGCTCAAGGGCAGCATCGCGTTCAAGCAAGTGGATTTCCACTATGCCTCACGCCCGGACCTGCCGGTGCTGCGCGGCGTATCCTTCTCCGTGGAACCGGGGCAGCGCATTGCCTTGGTGGGACCCAGTGGCGCGGGCAAGAGCACGATCGCCTCACTGGTGCTGCGCTTTTACGACCCCGTGCAGGGCTCCGTGCTGGTGGATGGAAAGGATGCACGGGAATACCCGCTCACGGCACTGCGGGACCGCATGGCCATTGTGCCGCAAGAGGTGCTGCTCTTCGGCGGAACGATCCTGGAAAACATCGCCTACGGCAAGCCGGGCGCCGATCAGGCAGCGATCGAGGAGGCCGCGCACAAGGCCAATGCGCACGAGTTCATCAGCCGCTTTCCGCAAGACTACAGCACCGTGGTGGGCGAGCGCGGGGTGCAGTTGAGCGGCGGCCAGCGCCAGCGCATCGCCATTGCACGCGCCGTGCTGAAAGACCCTGCGATCCTGATCCTGGACGAGGCCACCAGCGCGCTGGACAGCGAAAGTGAACGCCTGGTGCAGGAAGCCCTGGATGAGTTGATGAAGGGCCGCACCAGCGTAGTGATCGCGCACCGCCTCAGCACCATACGCCATGCAGACAAGATCCTGGTGCTGGACAAGGGAACGGTGGTGGAAAGCGGCACGCACGACGAGCTGATCGCGAACAGCGCCGGGCTGTACAGCTCCCTGAACCGGTTGCAGGTGGACATCGCCTGAGGGGCTGCTGCGCATAGCTGTATTGCCCTTTCTCATTTCAAAATTGCCCGATCCATGCATGTTTGCCGCAGGCCTGCCTACCGGAAGCTACCGTGTGGACACATCTCCTGGTCGGACGATCATTGATGTACAAGGCTATTCCGAAACCGGCTGCGACACCCTTCGGGGTCGTTGAACCCACGTGGTTTGCGTGCTACAGGCTGCGACCCTTCCGGGTCGGGCTGGAAGTGCTGGCGAAGACCCCGGAGGGGTCACAGCATATAGCAACGACAAACATCCTGCGCCATCCGACCCCGAAGGGTGTCGCAGCCTGTGTCCTACCTTCCCACCGATCAATGCCCACGGCCATGTCCACCTATTTCAAGCTGCATTACCACATTGTCTTCGGCACCCGGAACCGTGTGCCATGCTTGGACAAGGCATGACGCCCCCGGCTATGGGAGTACATGGGCGGGACGGTGCGGGGCTTGAACGGGGTGCCCCACGGCATCGGCGGATGGATTGACCATGTGCATCTGTTGGTGGACCTCCGGCCCACGCATTCAATCCCCGATGTTGTTCGGGAATTGAAAAAGGCGTCCACCGAATGGGTAAGGACGCGTCACGGATTGCGCACCTTCCAATAGCAGGAAGGATACGGGGCGTTCACCGTGGGGTGGCGCGAGCGGGAGGGGTTGCAACGGTACATCGCCACACAGGAGGAACATCATCGTGGCAGGACATTCAGGGAGGAGTTGGTCGCGATGCTGCAAGAGGCGGGGGTGGAATTCGAACCGAAATACCTGCCGTATGGGGTGGTCCTCCCACCGGACTATGGTGGTATCCGGTCCCGAGATGTGTCCACACGGTAGCTTCCGGAAGGCAGGGGTTCCTGCGGAAGACCGCTGCGGAAGGTTGGCTGGTTGTGAATGACGAATTGGTATAAATCCGTGCCATGCTGCCTGTGGTTTTGGCATTCCCCAGCCTTTCCTATTTTTCCGGCTGATGTTCCACCACACCCGCCATCTTTTCACCGGAATTGTCCTGGCCATCACCGTTGGCACCGTTGCGCAGGGCCAAAGCACCGTTTTGTTCCACCAGGACACCAGCCTGTACGTATACGGCACCGTGAAGGACCTTGCCACCGGTGATTCCCTGCCCGGCACCGACATCCTGATCAAAAAGCTGCCCGGCGACCGCGTGTTCAGGGAGCTGCATGCGGACGAGCAGGGGAATTACAACTTCTACCTTGGCAAACGTTCCCGGTACAAGATCACGTATGCCCACAAGGGCATGGTGGCCAAGCACGTGGAAATTGACGCGGCAAGCGTACCGGACACCAGTTGGCACGGGGGCATGGCCATGGAGGTCACCATCTCGCTGCGCAAGCCGTTCAAGGGGTCGGATAATGCGCTCTTTGACGAGGCCATCGGGAGAAGCCGGTTCAATCCGGCAACGAACCTGCTGGAGTGGGACTTGGAATACACCCAGCGCATCAAGAAGAAAATGGATGCGTTGAAGGAGCGCGAAGAATAGTCCGGGCGCTTCACGCTTGTTGGGCGGCAGCAACGGCTATAGCTCCACTTCCACGACCTTTTTCGTCGCGAAAAATTCCCCCGGGAAAAACTGCGCCAGTTCGTGTATGCGCACCCGTTGGCGCACGGGCCGCAACTCATCCACGAGTTCGCCGCCCTTGAGGTAGAAGAGCTTCCCCTTCCCCTTTGGCACCAGGTGCTTGGCCATGCGCAGAAAGTCGGGCAGGATGGTAACGGCCCTGCTGACGATGAAGTCGTACTTCAACTTATGGTCCTCGCTGCGCACCTGTTCCGCCGTGCAGTTCTTCAGTCCCAGGCCCTGCAACACGCCCTGGACGGCCATGATCTTCTTTCCGATGCCGTCGATGCCGTGGAAGGTGCATTCGGGGAACAGGATGGACAACGGCACCAAGGGAAAGCCGCCGCCGGTGCCCACGTCCACGATGCGCGATCCGGGCGTGAAGACATGCACTTTGGCGATACCGAGCGAGTGCAGCACATGCCGCTCGTACAAGTGCTCAACGTCTTTCCTCGAAATGAGGTTGACTCGTCCGTTCCATTCGGTGTAAAGCCCGCCCAATGCCGCAAAGCACGCTTGCTGTTCGCCCGTAAGGCCGGGGAAGTGGCGGAGGATCAGTTCAACACCTTGCATGGAATGTCCGGTTCATCGGAAGAGGCTAATGCCAAGAACGATCCGCCCAACGTACCGATCTCGCATTCCTGCCGCTCTTCAAGCCTATCGGCGCGCTGGCTCCGAACATCTATCTGCCCGATCTCCCGTTCAGATGTGGTCCTTGCGTGTGTCCAGGAGGTTCTCCAGGAATTCGCGCGCCCTGAAAAGTTGGGCCTTCACGGTCCCCAAGGGGAGGTCGAGCTCCGAGGCGATCTCCTCATAGCTGTATTCCTTGTAGTAACGCAACTCCACCAAGGTCCGGTAGCGCGGCTTGAGCTTTTCCACCACTTCGCGCATCACGGCGCTTTTCTGGTCCTTGATCACCACCTCGGCGGGGTCCAAGCCGTGGCCCTTGAGCTCGATGTGCATTTCGTCGCCATCCTGCGTACCGATCGGATTGTCGATGCTGAGCATCTTTTTCTTCTTCTGCTTGCGGATCCAGTCGATGCAGTTGTTGGAGGCGATCTTGAACAGCCACGTGCTGAACGCGTAGTTGGGCGTATACTGTTTCAACCGGTGGAACGCCTTGCCGAAGGCTTCCAGGGTAAGGTCCTCCGCGTCGTCCTTGTTGTTGATCATCTTCAGAAGCATGAAGTAGATCGAATCGCGGTAGCGGGACATCAGCTCGGCGTACGCCTTCTGGTCCTTGTGCTTCACGGCACGCTCCACCAGTTCCAGGTCGTACACGGCTTTTTCGGACAAATTGGGGTTCACTTCCATCGCTGAGGCTTGATGATGAGCGTGCTGAGGTAAATGCAGGGATCCAAAAGTAGGAACAGCCATTCCAAGGGGAGGGCCAGCCAGATGATGCGGCCGGCACCCAGCCTGCGCATGGCGAGCATGGCCACGGGCATGAAGAAGAGCAGCTCGATGGCCAAGCCGGTGAGCGCTGCTTCCAGGCGGCCGTTGAACATCAGGTAGAGGATGGTGGCCCACAACACCAACCGGGCCGCCGGCAGCATGGTGAGCAGCAGTTGGTGTCCAACGCGGTAGAACCGGGCCGTGGTGTAATGCCTGCGTTTGCGGCGCAGCCAAGTGGCCAGGTCCGGGGTGGCGCGGGTGGTCATGAACGCGCCGGGGTCGGCAACGGTGCCCGTGTTTCTTGCGCGGGCCACCTCATTGATGAAGAGGTCGTCGTCGCCGCTCATCAACTGCCGGTGGCGGTGCTGGCCCTTGGCACCGAAGAAAAGATCGCTGGTGAAGGCCATGTTGCGGCCCACGCCCATATAGGGAAAACCCGACTGGGCGAAGCTGATGTATTGGACGGCCTTGGCATACCCGTCGTAGCGTTCCAGCAGGTTGGTAAACCCGGAGCGCCGCTCGTACGGGCTATGGCCGATCACGATCTGGCGGCCGTCCTTGAAGCCTGCGGCCATCAGGCTTAGCCAATCCCGCCCGGCCGGCATGCAGTCGGCATCGGTAACCACCACGTGGGAGTGTTTGGCGCTGCGCACTCCCACCCCCAAGGCGAGTTTCTTGCCGTAACTGAATTTCTCGTCGGCCTGGATGTTCACCGGTTTCAGCCGGGGATGGTGGGGCTTCATCCACTGGAGCACCTCCCAGGTATCATCTTCGCTTCGGTCATTCACCACGATCAGCTCAAACTCCCGGTGGTCCTGATCGAGCAACAGGGGGATCAAGCGCTGCAATGCGTTGCTCTCGTTGCGCGCGCAGACCACCACGCTCACCGCCAGGTCGCGGTCAGGTTGTACCTGCGGCTTGCGGAAGGCCAAGCGGCTGAAAATGGCCCAGTGGAAGAAGGCCAGCACCAGCAAGGCCGACCCCATTAAGTAAAGCACAACGGTGGAAATCAAAGCAGTCAGCGCCATAGCGCCGAAAATGGTACGGGTGCGAAGCTATCGGCCCACGCTTGCCGAAGCGGTGCACGGGCGGCCCAGTTATGAACAACGGCGGGGGGGATGCCCGGCAGCCGACCAGGCCCGATCTTCGCGCCCCAATGGAATTCAAGCTATTGACAACCGACCCCAAGAGCAAGGCCCGGGCGGGCGAGCTGCACACTTCGCACGGCATGGTGCCCACGCCCATCTTCATGCCCGTGGGCACCTTGGGCGGGGTGAAGGCCGTGCATGTACGCGAGTTGCGCGAGGATGTGAAGGCCTCCATCATCCTGGGCAATACCTACCACTTGTACTTACGCCCAGGCACGGAGGTGATCGAGCACGCTGGCGGGCTGCACAAGTTCAACGGTTGGAGCGGACCCATCCTCACCGACAGCGGCGGGTTCCAGGTGCACTCACTCAACGAGATCCGCAAGATCACGGAGGAAGGTGTGAAGTTCCAAAGCCACATCGACGGCAGCCGCCACCTGTTCACACCGGAAGGCGTCATGGACATCCAGCGCACCATCGGCGCGGACATCATGATGGCTTTTGATGAGTGCACGCCGTGGCCTTGCGACATCAAATATGCCACGGACAGCATGCACCGCACGCACCGCTGGTTAGACCGATGCCTGGAACGCTTCGATGGCACGGAACCCAAATACGGCTACGAGCAGGCCCTGTTCCCCATTGTGCAGGGAAGCACCTTCCCTGAGCTGCGCAAGGCCAGCTCGGAATACGTGGCCGCCAAGAACACATACGGCAATGCGATCGGCGGACTTAGCGTGGGCGAGCCCGAGGAGGAGATGTACGCCATGGCCGAGCTCTGCTGCGATATCCTGCCGAAGGACAAGCCCCGTTACCTGATGGGCGTGGGCACCCCGTGGAACCTGCTGGAGAACATGGCCATCGGCGTGGACATGTTCGATTGTGTGATGCCCACCCGCAACGGCCGGAACGGTATGCTCTTTACCCGCGAAGGCGTGGTGCAGATCAAGAACAAGGTGTGGGCGGATGACCATTCCCCGCTGGACAGCAACGGCACCAGCTTCGTGGACAGTGCCTACAGCAAGGCATTCGTGCGCCATCTCTTCGTTACCAACGAGATCCTCGGCCTGCAAATCGCCAGCCTGCACAACTTGGCGTTCTATGTTTCATTGATGACCGAAGCACGCCAGCACATCCTGGACGGCACGTTCAGCACATGGAAGGCACGGATGTTGCCGAAGTTGAAGAACAGGATCACGGGATGAGTTCCGTCGTGAGTCCTGGAGCCCTGAAGTCCTGGAGTCGTGAGTCCGGAAGTCGTGAGTCGTGAGTCCGACTCGCGGCTCACGACTCACGACTAAAAGGAATAGCACTCACGACGTCATCCGCGTACCGAACTTTGCCCGCATGCTCAAAACCCTCGACCGCTACATCATCCGGCAGTTCCTGGGCACCTTCTTCCTGATCCTGATGCTGATCATGGCCATCGCCGTGGTGTTCGACATCAGTGAGAAAACGGAGGATTTCGCCAAAACCTCGGCCAGTCTGAAGGAGATCGTGGTGGACTACTACGTGAACTTCATCTTGTATTACAGCAACTTGTTCAGCGGCCTGCTGATCTTCATCGCCGTGCTGTTGTTCACCAGCAAGCTGGCCGGCCGCAGCGAGGTGATCGCCATGCTGAGCAGCGGCGTGAGCTTTCCGCGGTTCGTGCGCCCCTTCCTCATTACGGCCACCATCCTCACCGCACTTTCACTGTACATCAACGTGTTCCTATTGCCGCATGCCAACCGCACCCGATTGAGCTTCGAGAAGGCCCATATTTGGAGCACCTACAAATTGGAGGAAAAGAACGTGCTGCGCGAGATCGCGCCGGGTGAGATCATCTACTTTGAAGCCGTGGACATGCCCAAGCGCACCGGTTACCGCTTCAGCATGGAAAAGTGGGAAGACGGGCAGCTGCGCCGGAAATTAATGAGCGACCGTGCGGTGTTCGACACGGTAACGGGCCGGTGGGCCATATTCGATTACATGATCCGCGACATCCCGCCGGAGAAGGGCTTCCGACAGCTCGATCAAGGGCTTGGCCACCAGGCCATGGACCTGGGGGAGGCCATGCCTGCGGAACGGATCATCCGGGGCGCGCAGTTGGACACTTTGATCCCCCTGAAGCTTTCGGACCTGGGGCAGCGTTTGGCCATTGCACAGGCCATGGACCGCACGGAGATCGCCGACTTCATCAAGGCCGAAAAAGCGCGCGGGGGAAGCACCGTGGCCTACTATGAAGTGGAGCAGAAGCAACGCACCTCCTACCCGTTCGCCACCTACGTGTTCACCTTGATGGGCGTTGGCATCGCCAGCCGCAAGGTGCGCGGAGGAACGGGTGTACACTTGGTCCTCGGCGTGATTCTGTGCCTGCTTTACGTGTTCACCATGAAGATGACCACCGTGGCCGCCACCAATTCCGCGTTTAACCCCACTCTGGCGGTGTGGATCCCGAACATCATCTTCGGCATCATCGGGGTGTGGATCTATTGGAAGGCGCCGAAGTAGGACGGCTCACCAGGCGAATTTGCCCGCGAGCTCCCGCAGGTCGTCGGTCATGGAGATCGTGCGCACCGGTTGGATGCCTGCCAAGCGCGGATCCCGCTGAACCTCCAGGCTCATCAAGTCCAAGTGCTGGTCCACGAAGAGCAGTTCCGTATCCGGCCATGGGCTGCGCAGGGCTTCCACCAGGTCGATCACCGAGCGGTTCTGTTCGGCCAGGTCGAACGTACCGGCCAGGCTGTGGTTGTCCACCAGGGAGGCCAACGTGGCCACCACGGCATCCAAGTGGATGAAGGGCCGCTTCTGCATGCCCGTTCCCCGCACCGTGATGCGGCCTTGGAAGTGCGCCTGGAACACGAAGCGGTTGATCACCGCATCGAAGCGCATGCAACGGCCGTGGCCGTATACATTGGCCGAGCGCAGCACCACCACCTGCCGGTGATCGCCCAGGCGGTCCATGTGCGCCTCGCCACGCAGCTTGGAATGGCCGTATGCCGAACGCGGCGAAGGATTCGCCTCGGACAGGGCCGAGCCCGTTCCCTGTCCGTATACCGAAGCGCTGCTGAGGTATACGACGCGGGCCTCCGGCGCCACGGCTTCAATGGCATACACCACTTCGGCCGTGCCCCAGTGGTTCACCTGCTCGAACTGGCTGGAGCCCGCATCGGCGAACGGGGTAATGACCTTTGCGGCCAGGTGGTACACCAGGTCCGCTCCTTTGAGTTCCTGTTCCAGTCGGCGTGAATCGAGCACGTCCCCTTGAACGAAGCGCACCTTGGCCTTGCCCAACTTGGGCCCCATGAACAGGCCGTAGTGGCCGCGCTCCAGCAGGTCGTACACCACCAGCTCCTCTACCCGCCGGTCCCGGGCCAGTACCGCACACAGCTCCGCACCGATGTATCCGGCGCCCCCCGTCACCACCACTTTCATCCTTGCTTCATCTTTTCGGGCCCCAGGTCGGTGTGCAGGCCGCATTCGGTCTTCTTCAGCCCGTACCAGCGGCTGGTGCGTTCGTCGTAGCCCTCCATCACCTTGCGCGTGGAAGGCATGTCGCCGATGCTCAGGTAGCCTTGCGCCTCCAGCGGATGGGGCGGCAGGCGGTGCTCCACGATGTAGGCATGCACCATTTTCGCCGTCCAGTCCAGCATGGGGTGGTAGCGCAGGCACCCGTATGCGGCAGGCTGCTCCACGTTCATCACTTTGCGCGTTTCGCTCTGGTCCGCGCGCACCCCGTTGATCCATACATCATGCTCCGCCAGCACGCGTTCCATGGGCTGCACCTTGTTCAGGTAGGAATCCCGGTCGGGGTCCCAGCTGTACATCAGCGCCCCTTCGCGGTTGAGCTGCTGGCTTTTGGGCACCAATGGCCGCAACTGCACGAAGTTCAGGCCCAGCAGCTTTTTCAGCGTATCGCGGAAACGCAGGGTCTCCGGAAAGAGATAGCCCGTGTTCACATAATACACCGGGATGGAGGAATCGATGCGCATGAGCATGTGCAGCAGGGGCACGCTGTGGCCCTGGAAGCTGGTGCTGGCAAAAATCTTCTTCCCCTCGGCCCGGAACGCATGCACCCGGTCGCGGAATTGCTCAAAGCTGGGCATGCCGCAAAGTAAGCGGACAGAACCCGGGATGCCGGCTGACCGATGGCAGGTTTTCCGGACATGGCCGCCACCACAAGGGTATCTTTGCCCCCATGTTGGCGGATCGTTTGCTGCAAGAGGTCTTTTCGTTCGACCTTTCAAAAGCCAAGTTGCCCAAGCGGATCGGCGTACTGGACCCCTTCAACGGGGAAAACGCGCAACAGGTGCGGCGCAATGTGGAGCTGTTCCACCGCCAATTCTATGCGGACAACCGCCCGCGCATGCTGATGCTGGGCATCAACCCGGGCCGTTTCGGCGCAGGCAGCACCGGCATCTGCTTCACCGACACCAAGCGTTGTGTGGCGGACCTCGGCATTCCGGTGGAGGGAGCGCACACCCACGAGCCCAGCAGCGATTTCTTCTACCGCATGGTGCGCGCCGCCGGAGGGGCGGAGGCGTTCTACAGCCGGGTTTACGTGCAATCGCTCTGCCCGCTGGGATTCACCCAAAAGGGAAAGAACGGCACCTGGGTGAACCTGAACTATTACGATGATGCCGTGCTCCAGAAAAAGATCACGCCGCTGATCACAAACTGGGTGCGTGCGCTGATCGCCACCGGCATGCGCACCGATGTGGCAGCCTGCATCGGCACCGGGAAAAACTTCACCTTCTTCAAAAAGCTCAACGACAAGCACGGCTTTTTCGACCGCATCATCCCCTTGGCGCACCCACGCTTTGTCATGCAGTACAAGTACAAGCAATTGGACACCTACGTGGACAGCTACCTGTCCGCCGTACTGGAAGCCGCTTGAACCAAGCTCTACACCGGCTTCCGGAACAGGTAACGCGTGAGGAAGATGCCCGTCTTGTCGTTGCTCTGCACACCTGCCGTTACTTGGTACAGCTCCCAGCCTTCCGCCGTGTACTTGTTGATGTTGTCCACGATCACGCGGTCGTTGTTGGCCACATTTTTAAAGTTGATGCCGGCGAGGCTGTAAAAGTTCAACAGGTCCTTGCCCACCTCTTGGCTCTCATCGTCGCTGATGATCACCCGTGAGCGGCCCAGGCCGCCGGGGATGACGCTCTCAATGGTGGAGAACTGCCTGTACGTGTACTGGGTGGCCTGCGGCACGGGCCGGAAGCTGTAACCGAGAAAGAGGGCTACCGCAAAACCGGCACCCAACAAAACGGAACGGAAATTTGTATGCATGTTGGTTCTTACTTTGTGCGTTGAATCCAAGCAATAGTAAACCATTGAACCCATGCTTACCAAATTTTCGAGGCTGCTGCTTCTGTCAGTGCTTGTTCCGGCGTGTTTGATCGCCACCGCGCAAACCAAGGTCACCATTACGGCTGTGCAGGCGGTGGACGGCCAGAACACGGTCCAAGGCACGGACGCTACCATTGAGCTGGCGCGCGCCGAAGGCTCGGGCGGCTCACCGATCCTCAGCGCCGGCGACCTGACAGCCAAGGTGCAGGCCAAGGTTTCATCGCACAACGTGCGGCGCAGCAGCGTGAAGGATTCGGCCGTGAACCTGATCATGGAGATCAGCATGCAGGCCGGCAAGGACAAGGACAGCAAGCGCGTGGAGAAGATCTTCTACATGGACCAGGCGCGAACTTCAACGGTCACCCAGAAATTCAATTTCAAGCACGGCATCACCATGCGCACCATCACCCTCTCCTTCAACGTAGCGGTGGAATGAGGCCGAACCCCACCCGTTTGTTCGACTTCCTGGACCTGCAACTGGCGGAATTCCCGCAGGAGGTTTGCATCGCCACCAAGGAAAAAGGTACTTGGCACAACTACACCACCGCCGACGTGGTCACCCATGGCGAGCAATTGGCCATCGGCCTGATGGCCTTGGGGATCAAGCCGGGCGACCGCGTGGCCATGGCCAGCGGCAACCGCAGCGAATGGTGCATCGTGGACCAAGCCTTGCTGCGCATGGGTGCGGTGAGCGTGCCCATTTACCCCACCAGCAGCGTGGAGGATTACGCCTACATCCTCCACCATGCCGGGGTGCGCCTGTTCTTCGCCAGCAACCAGGAACTGTATGACAAGGCCCATGCAGCGGCCGCCAGCGTGCCATCGCTCCAGCACATCTACACCTTCGACCATCTGGACGGGCTGCCGCACTGGAGCTCGTTGCTGAAGGAAGATGCCGGCCTGCGCGCCACGTTGGAGCTGTACAAGGCCTCGGTGAAGCAGGACGACCTGGCCACCATCATCTACACCAGTGGCACCACGGGCAAGCCCAAGGGCGTGATGCTGAGCCACCACAACGTGGCCAGCAACGTGGAAGCCAGCGCGGACCGCCTGCCGGTGGAAGTGGGCTCGCGGTGCATCAGCTTCCTGCCGCTGTGCCACATCTATGAGCGCATGCTGATGTACCTCTACCAGCGCACCGGCATGGCCATCCATTTCCAAGAGACCCTGGATGACCTCGGGACACGGATCAAGGAAGTGCGGCCCCACGTGTTCACCGGCGTGCCGCGCCTGCTGGAGAAGATCTACGATTCGATCATCGCCAAGGGGGAAGCGCTCACCGGGGTGAAGCGCAAGCTCTTCTTTTGGGCGCTGGACCTGGGCGAACGTTACGACGTGCACGGGCGCTCCGCCTGGTACAACTTCCAGCTCCGCATCGCCCGCAAGCTCATCTTCAGCAAATGGCAGGAGGCCCTGGGCGGCGAAGTGCTGTGCGTGGCCAGCGGCAGTGCGGCACTGCATCCCCGGCTCGCACGCATCTATAATGCCGCCGGCATCCCCGTGATGGAAGGATACGGGCTTACGGAAACCTCGCCGGTGGTGAGCGTGAACGATGCCCGCAACGATGGGCTCCGCTTTGGCAGCGTGGGCAAGCCGCTGCGCAACGTGCAAGTGCAGATCGCCGATGACGGCGAGATCCTGATCAAGGGGCCCAACGTGATGCTGGGCTACTATAAGGACCCGGACAACACGGCCTTGGCCATCGATGCGGAGGGTTGGCTGCACTCGGGCGACATAGGCAAAATGGATGGTGACGGCTTCCTCTTCATCACGGACCGGAAGAAGGAAATGTTCAAGACCAGCGGCGGCAAGTACGTGGCCCCGCAAGTGATCGAAAACAAGCTGCGCGCCTCGCGCTTCATTGAGCAGGCCATGGTGATCGGCGAGAACCACAAGTTCCCCGCCGCGCTCATCGTGCCCAGTTTCCCGTTCCTGAAGGACTATTGCGCGTTGAAGGGCATTCCGTTCACCGGCCAAGAAGCCCTTGTGCACGATGCCGCCATCATCGCACGCCTGCAACAAGAGGTGGACAAGGTGAACCAAGGCCTGGGCCACTGGGAACAGATCAAAAAATTCGCCCTTTTGTCGAGCGAGTGGACCATCGACGGGGGCGAGTTCACCCCCTCGCTGAAACTCCGCCGCAAGCCTATCTTGGCCAAATATGCCAAGGAAGTAGGCAAGATCTATGGCGATGCATCCTGAACATCCTACCTTCCAAGCCCTTCACCAACCATGCGAACCCTTGCAACCCCGATCCTGTTGAGCCTTCTGCTTCTTGCGACCGCCTGTAAAAAGGAGGAGGGCGAGGGCGGCAAAGCCGTGATCAAGGGCACCGTGCTGCGGCAGGACGTGAACGCCGTGGGAAACCCCATCGGCAATCCCTACCCTTACCAAGACCAACGCGTTTACATCATTTACGGCGACAACGAATTCCAGGATGATGACGTGCGCACCGGGCCCAATGGGAATTTCGAGTTCCGCTGGCTTCGCAAGGGGGACTACACCGTCTACACGTTCGGCGAATGCAACTGCCCCGGTAAAAGCGTGGTCATCACCCACCGGGTGAGCATCGACGGCAAGAAGGATGTGGTGATCGTGCCCACCATGATCGCCGACAACTTTTGAAAACCACCCGCCATATCCTGGCCGTGCTGCTTGCCGCCGCGGCCACCGGTGCCGCCCGTGCCCAGGGCGAAGCGCCCCTGCGCTTGGTCAATGACGCACAACTGTGGTTCAGCGCGGCCACTGAGTTCAAGCCATTCCGCAAAAAACAGGGCCAAGTGGCGCAAGCCCGCTTCTTCCGCAAGCTGCGCGCCACCGTGGAGCTGGACTTGAGGTTGAAGGAAAACGCCTCCGAGCTTAACCAGACCAACATCAACGCCGGGCTCTTTTACGCCATCACCAACTACATGCGGGTGGGCTCCGAATACCGGTACAGCATCCGGGACCCGTACAGCGCCAATCGGCACCGGATCGATGCACAACTGCGTTTCAAGGGAAAGAAAGGGCGCCTGGACGGTGACTTCCGCACGAAATACCAGCACTCATTCGTAGCCCCAAAAAAGTTGCGGACCGAGCTCCGCAACCGCATCGGCCTGGAATACGACATCCCGAAGTGGAAGCTGGACCCCATTGTGAACGTGGAATCGTTCACCGCCCTGCACTACACCGGCAACCGCTTAGTGGGCATGCGCTACGACCTCGGCACGGAGTTCAGGCTGGACAAGAACAAGCAAACCACGTTGGAGATCACCCTGCGCCACGACAGGGAAATGAACATCAAGGAACCTGACCATGCCTGGGTACTGGCCCTGGCTTTTGAATATTCCCCCAAGAAAAAGTGAAAAACGCACCTTTCCTCCGCGCCGGCATCTTCCTGGCGATCTTCTTCGCCGCCGTCACCATTGGCTACTTCCTGTTGCGCCCGTCGGACGAACTGCCCATCTATCATCCCTCCCAACTGGACGTCCGCCTCGTGGACCGATCGGTGCGGGATGCCAAGGGCGAACACCACATCAAGCCCTTCCGCCTGATCGACCAGGACGGGGACAGCCTCTTCCTGGCCGACGTGCAGGGCAAGGTGCTGCTCACCGACTTCTTCTTCACCACGTGCGGCACCATTTGCCCCAAGATGAGCACCCAGATGGCCCGCGTGCAGGAAGCATTTGCCCAGGATGACCGCGTGCTGCTGCTCTCGCATTCGGTGACGCCGGAAGCCGATTCCGTGCCCGTTCTGCACGCCTACGCCAAGGAATACGGCGTGGAGCACCACCGCTGGCGTCTGCTCACCGGCGACCGCAAACAGATCTACGACCTGGCCCGCACCAGCTACTTTGCCGTGATGGACCACGGCGACGGCGGCCCCGACGACTTCGTGCACACGGAGAACTTCGTGCTGGTGGACCCGCAAGGCCGGCTGCGCGGTTTCTACGACGGCACCAAGGCCAAGGAAGTGGACCAGGCGATCAAGGATATGCGCAAGCTGCTGAAGGAGATGAAGGGCTGAACCGGCCGCTGCCACCCTACAGGCCATCGGGTCTGAACCGCCCGTTGAGCCAGCGGTCTCGATCAGTTGTTCGTTGTCAGTTGTTAGGGTTGACACGGCACATGGCGCGCGGTGGCCAATTCGTTGAGTTGAATCTCCGCCGACATTAGGGTTGCCCCCTCTGAACTGCGGAGTACCTTCAGACCCGGAATATGCAGTAGCTTGACTACTACGACCCGGAAACGCTTTACCACAGTGCGTTTCACGCATTTTCGTTCCTCACCGGGAGCGTGGCCCCGCTTTCGTCACGAAAATGCCTGTGGCTGTGCGTTTCCGGCTCTCGCAACGTCAGCTACTTCATAATCCGGGTCAGAACGCGTTGGATCGGTCCTGACAACGAACAACTTTCTACAAACAACCAGTCGAAACTTCAAATTCAGCCGGCAGTTGCGGACCCCAGGCCCGTTGGCCTTGTGCTACTCTACAGGTCGCGTGCAAAGGGCAAGGGATCTTCCACCGGCCCGTAATAGAGCTTCCCGTTCCTCAACCGCGCCGCCCCGGTCCATGGGTGTTCCTCCGCTTGGCCCAGCCCCTCGATGTGGTGCACCTGCCATCCATCCGCCTTAAGCCGGTCCGCAAGCATGGAACGGTGGCAGCGCCACCACAACACCTCGCTGCACATCATGCAGGTGCGTTGGCGCAGGGCCAGTCCCTTCAGTTCCTCCAGCCCTTGTTCAAAGGCCGGATCGTTCATCATATAGTCCGCATAACCGCGGAAGGCGGGATGCCGCCACACCGTGTTCGGCGAATCCTTCAACACCTTGCGCCTTCCGCCCAACGCCCGGACGTGCACATACTCAATGCCCGCCGCTGCCAGTTCCTTCGGCATCACCTCCTTGTTGAACCAAGGCACCCGCCGCGAACCGGGGTAGCTGCGCACATCCGCCAACACCTCAATACGGAATGCCTTCAGCCAAGCTAGGAACTCCTCCAAGGGATGCGTGGAGTGGCCAATGGTCCAGATCTCATGTTCCATAGCGCCTGCCAAAGCAACGCCTAAGTCCCGATAGTGTTCCGAGGGAAGTGCCGGAGGGTTTGGGGATTGTCCCGTGTCTGCTGTCCCATGCCTGACTGTCCTATGCCTGACTGTCCTATGCCTGCTGTCCCATGTCTGCTGTCCCATGTCTGTTGTCCTATGCCTGACTGCCTTAGGTCCTATGCAGTGCGTTGGACCAAAGCGTCAAAGCATAGGACCTAGAACAGCAAGCATAGGACATCATACAACAAGCATAGAACATCGTGCAGCAGCCATGGCACGGTCCAGATCTCCGGCCCCACCCTCCCCCGTACCTTCGCGCCCCGCCAGTAATTCCGGGCCTCCCCCTCATGAACTGCCTTTCCGTGGAACGCATCAGCAAGCGCTATGGCCCGCGCCTGTTGTTCGAGGATATTTCCTTCGGCCTGGAGAAGGGCCAGAAGACCGCCATCGTGGCACGCAACGGCACGGGCAAGAGCACCTTGCTGAAGTGCATCGCGGGGCTGGAGACGCCCGACACGGGCACCGTGACCTTCAACAAGGGCTTGCGCGTGGGCTACTTAGACCAGCACGTGGAAATGACCGCCAGCCGTTCCCTGGTGGATGAGATGCTGGACCGCGACGACCCCATTTCCGAGGCCATACGCACCTACGAGCACCTAGCCGCCAAGCACGCGGACGGCGATGCCTTGAACGCCGCGATCACCCGCATGACCGAGCTGGGGGCATGGGACCATGAGGCGCGCATCAAGCGGCTGCTGTTCCAATTCGGCCTGCGCGACTTGGAGCAGCCCGTTAACACGCTCAGCGGCGGGCAACAGAAACGCTTGGCCATGGCCAAGGTGCTGATCGACCTGCCCGACGTGCTGATCCTGGACGAGCCCACCAACCACCTGGACCTGCACATGATCGAGCAGCTGGAGGCCGAGCTCTCCGCCCCCAACGCCACCCTGCTGCTGGTAACCCACGACCGGTATTTCCTGGACAACGTGTGCAACGAGATCATTGAACTGGAATTCGGCGAATTCACCCGCTACAAGGGTAACTACAGCTACTACGTGGAGAAAAAGGCCGCCCTGGAAGAGGTGCGCAACGCCACCCAACAACACCTGCGCGGACTGATGCGCAGCGAACTGGAGTGGGTGCGCAAGATGCCCCGCGCACGCGGCACCAAGAGCAAGAGCCGCCTGCAGGCCTTCGGCACCTTGAAGGACCTCGCCGGGCGCAACTTCGACCAGGAGCAGGTGCGCATTGACATCAAGAGCTCCCGCCTCGGCGGCAAGGTGATCGAGGCCCGCAACCTCACCAAAAGTTTCGGCAGCAAGAAGATCGTGGAGCACTTCAACTACTCGATCAAGGCCGGCGACCGCATCGGCATCGTGGGTCCCAACGGCATCGGCAAAAGCACCTTCGTGCAACTGCTCACCAAACAACTGGGGCCCGACGCGGGCAAGGTGTCTATTGGCGACACCGTGGTACTGGGCTACTTCGGCCAGCAGGGCCTGCAGCTCAAGGAGGACATGCGCGTGATCGAGGTGGTGCGCGCCATTGCCGAGGAGATCCCCATGAGCAAGGGCCGCACGCTCTCCGCATCCCAACTGTTGGAACGCTTCCTCTTCGACAAGGAACAACAATACCAGTACGCCAGCACCCTCAGCGGCGGTGAACGGCGCCGGCTGCACCTGTGCACCGTGCTGATGAAGAACCCCAACGTGCTGGTGCTGGACGAACCCACCAACGACCTCGACATCCCCACCCTCAATGCATTGGAGGACTTCCTCACCGACCTGGACATCTGCCTGCTGATCGTGAGCCACGACCGCTTCTTCATGGACAAGCTCTGCACCAAGCTGCTGGTCTTCGAGGGGGATGGCGTGGTGAAGGAGTGGGTGCACACCTACACCGAGCTGCGCGAAATGCAGCGGGACCAGGAGAAGGAGGTGAAAGCCGTGAGGGAGGTGAAAGCGGAAAAGCCGCGCACCCCGACGAACAAGTTGACGTACGGCGAGCGCATAGAGTTGAGGAAGATCGACAAAGAACTTCCCGCTTTGGAGAAAAAGAAAGAGGAAACCTTGGCCGAGATGGCCGAAAAGGCCTCGGACCACCATGCCGTGATGGAGCTTTCCATCAAGCTGGAAAAAGTGGCCAGTGAACTGGAGCGCTTGGGCGACCGGTGGTTAGTGCTGATGGAGAAGGAGGAGGGTGCGTAGAGATCAGTTCGCAGGGTGAAGTTCGTAGGGCATGGTTCGTAGGGTGCACCTGCGTACCACGAACTACGGACGATATCCTCCCCCCTATTTCAAATTGTTCGCCTCCTCCGCATCCGGCTCCACACCGGGATCTTCCAAGGGCCGAGCGGCCGTGTAGGTGCGCCAACGGGCCAGCACCGCCTCCATGTCGGCGGGCAGCGGGCTCTGGAAGCGCATGCGTTTGCCCGTCGCGGGGTGGTCGATCTCCAACACTGCGGCGTGCAGTGCCTGGCGCGGCAGCAGGCCGAAGCAATTCTCCACGAACTGCCTGTACTTGGTGAACACGGTGCCTTTCAGCACACGATCGCCGCCATAGGCCGCATCGTTGAAAAGAGGATGGCCGATGTGCTTCATGTGCGCCCGGATCTGGTGGGTGCGGCCGGTCTCCAACTTGCACTCCACCAGCGTCACGTACGTGAAGCGCTCCAGCACCCTCCAGTGGGTCACCGCTTGCTTCCCCTGCTCCGGGTCCACTGGCACGGACATCACTGTGCGGTCCTTCGGCGATCGGTCGAGGTTGCCCTCGATGGTGCCCTCTTCCGCATCGAAATCGCCCCACACCAGGGCTTGGTACCGGCGGTCGTTGGTGCGCTCGTAGAACTGGCGCGCCAGATGGGCCATGGCATCCTCCGTTTTGCCCACCACCATCACCCCGCTGGTGTCCTTGTCCAAGCGGTGTACCAGACCGGGACGTGGCACGGGTTGGTTGGGTGAGGAGGGCAACTTGCCGAAATGGAACAACAGGGCGTTTACCAAGGTGCCCGTCCAGTTGCCGTGCCCGGGATGCACCACCAAGCCGGCCTGCTTGTTGATCACCACGATCTGCGCATCCTCATACAATACCTCCAAGGGGATATCCTCGGGCAGCAGTTCCACCTCGCGCACGGGCTGCGGCAGCACCAAGGTGACCACATCGCGGGGCTTCACCTTGTAGCTGGGCTTCTCCGGCTTGCCGTTCACCAATACGTTGCCGTTCCGCGAGGCGGCGGCGATGCGCGTGCGCGAGGCCCCGCCCATGCGGTCGAACAGGAATTTGTCCAAGCGCACGGGTCCTTGGCCGGGGTCGGCCACCACGCGGTGATGCTCGTAGAGCTCCTGGTCCTCGCCGTTGTCCGTTTCGGCCGGAGCGTCCCTGTCCGTTTTCATCAATGTTGCACGATCAAACGGCCCTGCCCGACGGTTTCACCGCCCCGGCCGATGAGCCGCACCACATACAATCCTTCGGCCACGCCCTGCAACGAAAACTGCTCCCCCCAACGGTCCCAATCGCGTACCACTCGGCCCATGGGATCGATCAGCTGCACACGTGCCACCTGCGCGGTCCCTTGCTCCACCTTCACGTGGAAGACATCACCCGCAGGGTTGGGGTACAGGCTGAAGACTGCGTTCGCCCCAGGCTGCTCCCCGACCCCTGCAAAAGGGTCCACGGCGGCCACCATCACCGGGCGGATCATCCAGGAGGCTTGCTGCGCCGACTGCTGCCAGCCCTGCCCCACTTTGTAGAACATCTTGTCCTGGTTGTTGCGGTTCTTGTCCATGCCCAGGTTCATCCGCATGTCGTTGGTTTGTACCCAGCCCACATAAAAGGTTCCGTCCACGGCAATAGTGCTGTCCAAGGGATATTCCATGAAGTTGTCCGGTCCCCAGAGACGGTATTCCGGGCTGCTGAAAGAGACGTTCTGGAAGAGGACCACCTCGGGGTCGAGGCTCTTCCACACGGTGATGATGAAGGAGCCGTTTGCGGGGTTGTTCACCGGCGGCGGATCGTAGGTGAAGATGGGCGCGAAGTAGAGCCTCAGGGCCCGCAGGGAATCCTCGCCCTGGGTATCGAAACGATAGGCCTGCATGGCCCCGGCAGCGTTCAGGCTGTAGCCCGCCTCCGCCGTGCCGTCGTCGTAGGCGTAGTAGTTGCTGATCTCCTGCACATAGCGCATGGTGTCGTTGTAGGCGCAGGCATCCGGGGTGGCGTTGGTCCAGAACTTGGTGGTGACGAAAGCGGCATCCGGGCAGGCTCCGAGGTCGTACACCAACGGATTGCCCCCACTGTTCACCGGGTGGGTGGTGTTGAACGAACTGTGGGCATTGCCGCTGATGTTGTTCCCGTATCCATTGCGCGCGGCGCTCCAGCCACAGCCCGAGTCCACCAAGTAGCCCCAGGTGATGAATTTGTCCTGCAGGTCGTTGTTGCGCTGCAGCAAGTTCACCTCGGCGGCCATGTAGCTTGCCGGGGCCTGGGTGAACTTGGCGAACGGCACCGAGGTATAGGTCTGCAGCAGGCCGGCCTCCGCGTACACGAAGGCCACGTCCTGCAGCACCGTATCGGTGGCGGTGCGGTTGCGGTCCAGGCGCACATAGTCAATGTGCCACTGGTCCACCATGCCCCCCAAGGAGGCATCGTTGCGGAAGCGCATCCGGAAATCAGCCTTCAGGAACTTGGCGTCGGTAATGGGCACCATGATCTGGCGGAACTGGTCGGGCGCTGCCGTGCCCGGGCGGCTCCATACGCGGAACCAGGTTTGCTCCTGGGGGGCGAACAGTTCCAGGTACAAGCTGTCCTCGGCATGGGCCAGTTCATCGCCACTGCGGCCGATGGGCTCGCAGAAGAAGCTCAGGTAGACGCTGTCGCTTGCCGGGAAGGCCAGGTTGATCGGCACGGAGGTAAGCTTGTCCGCCGGGCCGTTCACGTTGGGGTTGGTGGGATCATAAGGGTAGCCGGTGCGGTCCATGCCGTCCAGCGTGGCCACGCCAATGGAGGGCGGATCGATGGGGAATGAGTTGTTCACGTAGGCATCGTCATCCTCCCAGAGGATCCAAGGGCGCGGGCTGTTGTCCGGGTTGATGTAGGTGCGCGGGTCCGGGTCCACGATATACACCATCATGGAATCCTGGAGGAAGGTGGGTTCCACGGCCAGCGTGTCCGGGCCGTTTCCGCCCACGGCATCCAGAATGGTATACGGCGGCCAGAGGAACATGCTCTGCTGGGCAGGCGGGTAGCTGCTGAGGTCGCGCACAATGGCGACGATGGCCGGCAAGGTGTCGATGATGATGGTGTCCGCCCCTGTATCGATGGTGTAGCGCAAGGCCGGATCGGTGATGAAGGCCATGTCCGGTGTGCTGGCGCCGCCCACTTCAATGCGGTAGATGGTTTCCGAATAATGCACGTCCGCGTCGCCTTGCAACGCATTGCGGTGGCGCGTGCGGTCCACCGAAAAGTCGTCGATCACCGGCAAGGTTTGGCCCAGGTTCTGGTACAGGTACACCTCGTTGAGGCCACCGGCCTTTTCCTGCGCCGGTTGTGTGCCGGGCCGGGGGATGAAGCCCAGTGGTGAAATGATCTCTTGCGCAAGCAGCGGGCAGGCCAGCACCACGGTCGGCAACAGGAGTGTGCAAAAGCGTACGAATGCGCTCATGGTTCGATGATTTTCAAGGCGTGGCGGCCGTGGTGTCCATGGTGAGCCATACATCCACCGCGCCGCCGGGGCTTACCAGCTCTTCCGGGCCGGGCGCAGGGAACTGGCGCACCACGCGTGCCAACGCCGTATCGCAGCCGTTATTGCCGCACCCCTGCACTTGCACCACCAAGCCCAAGTTCAACGCTGCCATGGACAACACGGCCTTCATCTCCGCGAAACCCATGCCGCGCAGGTCCGGTACTGGCACCCGCTCCCCATGCTGGCCCTGGCCCAGCACCAACGTGATCGCCTCGCCCTTGCGGATCCGGCTTTCCGGTGCGATGGGCTGGCCTTTGTACAATTGTGCCAGTACGCAATCCAGGCAGGGGTCGGGCTTGTACTGCACTTCGGCCACCTTCAGGCCCAGGATCTCCATGACGCTGATCGCTTGGCGCTTGCTCAAGTTCACCAAGGCCGGCATGTTCAGCATCTTTGGCTGGCTGGCGTTCAGCACCAAATAAACGGTGCGGTCCGGTTTCACGAACCGTCCGCTGTCCGGGTCCTGGTCTACCACGGTCCCCTTCGGGGCCTCGTCGGAATATACGGAATCGATCACCTCCGCCTGCAGCCCGATGGCCTGAAGCGCGTCGGCGGCCTCGTTGTAGGTCATCGCCTTCAGGTCGGGCACCTTCACCTTCACGTTGTGCCGCGTATAGGCGCCCATCCACACCCAAGCGCCCAGCACCAGCAAGGCGGCCAGTACAACGGGGGCCAAGATCAGGAAAAGTCGTTTTCCGCCGGTCATGCGCCATGCCGGACCCTTGGGACGGCAAGGCGCGAATATACTTCGCCAGCTACCGGCGGCATCAACATGCCGCCGTTGGCAGTTCCGCGCTTGAACCACGCTTCCGGCCCGCCGGCCCGCGATCTTTGGATCATCCAGCCAACAACCATGCCCCTCCCCTTCATCGCCATCCTGCGCGGCGGTTACACCGGCGAATCAGTGATCAGCATGAAAAGCGCCCAAACCATGATGGACGTCATCGATCCCGCAAGGTTCGACCCGGCGTTCATTACCGTGGCCAGCGGTGCATGGACCTGCGAACGGGCCGATGGCGCAAAGCTCCCGTTCGATCGCGGCAACTTCACCGCCAACAGGGGCCATGGCCCGGAACGCTTTGATGCCGCCTTGATCGCCATCCACGGCACTCCGGGGGAAGACGGCAAGCTGCAAGGCTACTTGGACATGCTGGGCGTGCCCTACCAAACGGGCGGCGTGCTGAACATGGCGCTCACCATGAGCAAATTCAGCACCACCGGACTATTGCGCCAAATGGGCTTCCCCGTGGCCACCTCCCTGCGGCTACACGGCCGGAATGCCGGAACGGAACAACGCATCCTGAAGGAAGTGGGCCTGCCCTGCTTCGTGAAGCCCGATACCAGCGGCAGCAGCTTAGGCATCAGCAAGGTGAAAACGGAAGCCGAACTGCAGTCGGCGTTGGACAAAGCCTTCGCCGAGGACAAGATCGTGATGTGCGAGGCGTTCATCAAGGGCAGGGAGCTCACCTGCGGGGTGATCAACCTCAAAGGCCGGGTGCAGGCGCTGCCCGTTTGCGAGATCCGCACGACCCATGAATTTTTCGACTTCGATGCCAAGTATCACGCTGCCGATACGGAGGAGCTGGTACCGGCACCCATTCCGGACGAAATTGCAGCCCTGGTGCAGCAGCGTTCAGCAGCCATCTACGAAGCACTGAACTGCAATGGCTTAGTGCGCATCGACCATTTCTGGCAGGAAGGCCAAGGCACCGGTAACAACGTGGTGACCATCGAGGTGAACACCGTGCCGGGCTTTACGCCGGTGAGCATTTTCCCGCGGATGTTGAAGGCTGCGGGCATTCCCGTTGCCGATGCGGTGAACGGCCTGGTGGCGGGGATGCTTCAGAGCTGACGCTCCGCCAGGAAGCGCACCAGCTTCCACACGGCATGTCCCCGGTGGCTGATGGCGTTCTTGCGCACGGCATCCAGTTCCGCAAAGGTCAGATCGCTCATTTCCGGAAGAAAAACGGGATCATAGCCGAAGCCGTTTGTGCCCCGTTCTTCCCGGGTGATCGTTCCGCGCACTTCCCCCTCGAAGAGGTGCTCGCCCTCCTGCCCCACCAGGGCGATCACCGTGCGAAAGCGCGCACGTCGGTCTTTTACGCCCTGCAACTCATGTAGCAATTTGGCCACGTTGGCCTTGTCGTCCTTCTGCGGCCCGGCATAGAATGCGGAATCTACGCCCGGTGCACCGCCTAGGGCATCCACCTCCAAGCCGGAATCATCGGCAATGCAGGGCAGGCCCGTGCGCTCATGCGCAAAACGTGCTTTTTCCAGGGCATTCGCCGCGAACGTGTTCCCGGTTTCGGGGAGGTCGGTGGGCAGGCCCGCATCGCGCAGGCCGAGCAGTTCCAGGTGGTGTGGTAGCATGGCGCGCAGTTCGGCAAGCTTGCCGGGGTTGCCGGTGCAGAGGAGGAGCTGGGGCATGGGGAATACGTGGGATGCAACGACACAATTCAAGGCTCCTGTTATCCTTGTCCATGGGCGGCCTGCCGCACCCTTATCTTCGGCAACAACTTCTCCAAGGATTATGCGGGAATATGCATATTTCAAGGGATCTGGGTGGAAAACAAGAACCTTCAACCTGTTCCGGCGGACGTTCAAATGGGGCCCTCTTGAGAGGCTGCTCCAGAAACAAGTGCAAGGAAAGCCTCCAGGCAAAGGCTGGGCGAAGTTAGTTCCTGCGGAGTATCTTTATGCCCCTGGTTCATGGCGCACGGTGGTCCGTGGCAAGCATGAAATGCGGCTCGACCTGTCCAACACAACAGACCACTGGGCCTGTTTTGCCATGAGCGAACCCGCCCATTCCGCCTTTGAAAAACACCTCAAACTGGGCTGCACCGTGGTGGACATTGGTGCCAATATCGGTGTGCAAACGCTTGCGTATTCCGCAATAGCAGGAATTGGGGGCCGGGTGATCTCGCTGGAACCGCATCCTGAAACATTCAAGCGGTTGGAGCATCACCTCCAGATCAACGGGATAACCAATGTTACCGCGTTGAACGTTGGCATCGGCCAAGAGGAATCCGTGGTGACGATGTACGAAGTGGTTGCATCCAACTCAGGCATGAACCGGATCATCCCCACCATGGATACCCCGAATTTATTCCCGCATACCGAGGTGCGGATAACCCCTTTGGGCACCATTCTCCATGGCCTTGGTGTTGAACACGTCGACGCGATCAAGATCGATGTGGAAGGATTTGAAATGGAAGTACTAAAGGGATGCCGCTCCACCTTGCTGAAGGATATGCCGACGCTGTTGGTGGAAGTGGACGATGACAATCTGAGGGAAAACCGATCTTCAGCGAAGGAACTGGCCACGTTTTTGGCTTCGCTGGATTACACGATCCGAATGGCGCATGACGGGGCCGCCATCCCTGGCAACCTGGAGCACACGCATTTCGATATCCTCTGTACCAACGCCGGGATCAAGCAGGAACATGCTTCCTGAGCAGCGTGCAAAGGCCAAAGGGGCTGGCAGCCACCTGGTCTTCGCCTGTCCTGTTGAAATACGTACTCTTGCATGCACACTTGGCAAGAAAGAAAAAAGGCATGGGAAAAACCATCCTGATCACCGGCGGGGCCGGCTTTGTGGGATCGAGCTTGGCATTGCACCTGAAGGCGGAGTCCCCCCAAGACCGGGTGATCTCTTTTGACAACTTACGAAGGCGGGGCAGCGAGCTGAACATCCCGAGGCTGAAAGCCAATGGTATCGAATTCATCCACGGGGATGTGCGATCGGCTGCCGACGTGGGCGGGCTGCCGCCGTTTGACCTGCTGATCGAATGTTCTGCAGAGCCATCGGTAATGGCAGGGTACGGTGCGGATGCCCGCTACGTGGTGGACACCAACCTCATGGGAACGGTGAACTGCCTCGAGGCAGCGGCCCAGTACAAGGCAGACGTGCTGTTCATGAGCACCAGCCGGGTGTACCCGATCGCGGCCATCAATGAGCTATGCGTGGAATCCGAAAAGGGATTCACTCTCAGGGAAGGCGCAACACCCGGTGCTACGAAAATGGGAATTGCCGAAGACTTCCCACTGGCCGGGATCCGTTCCCTTTACGGGGCCACTAAGTTGGCCAGCGAACTCCTGATCGCGGAATATGCTGAAATACATGGGCTTCGTGCCGTGGTGAACCGCTGCGGCGTGATCGCCGGCCCCTGGCAAATGGGGAAAACCGACCAAGGCTTCGTTTTGCTTTGGATCGCCCGGCACCATTGGGAACTTCCACTGAGCTACATCGGGTTCGGTGGCAAGGGCTCACAGGTGCGTGACGTATTGCACATCGATGACCTGTGCGAATTGATAGGCACGCAGGTTGGTGCCATGGAAGAGCTCCAAGGCAAAACCTTCAATGTTGGCGGCGGCGCGGCAAATAGCGCTTCATTACGCGGATTCACCGAGCTGTCCGCCTCCATCACCGGGAATAGGATTACCGTGGCAAGCGACCCGGCTGAACGGCCTGGCGACCTCAAGCTGTACGTCACCGATAATTCGCGCGTATCGGAGGCCACCGGCTGGGCACCCCGGCGCAACCTGCCTACCTTGGTCGCCGATTCCTACCAATGGCTGTTGGACAACGAAGACCTGCTACGGCCCATTCTTTCCTGATCAATTCATGAGAACCGTTCTTATCACGGGCTCGGGCGGCCTGATCGGCGGTACCGCGACCCGTTATTTCAGCAACCTCGCGAACTGCGTAGTTGGTATCGATAACGACATGCGACGTGTCTTCTTCGGCGAGGAGGCCAGCACGTCCTGGCATGTAAGGCAACTCCAGGAGGAAATGCCCAACTACATGCACCACAACACGGACATCCGTGACAGGGAAGCACTGGAGCGCATCTTCATGGAGCATGGGAAGGACATCGACCTGGTGATCCACACGGCGGCACAACCCAGCCACGACAAGGCAGCACAGATCCCTTTCCTGGATTTCGAGGTAAATGCCAACGGCACCCTGAACCTGCTGGAAATGACGCGCCAGCATTGTCCGGAGGCTGTGTTCATCTTCACCAGCACCAACAAGGTATACGGCGATGCCCCCAACAACCTTCCACTGGCGGAGCTGGAAACCCGCTGGGAAGTGGCGCAGGACCATCCCTACTACGAGCACGGAATCGATGAGCACTTGACCATCGACCAGTCCAAGCACAGCCTGTTCGGCGCCTCCAAGGTGGCAGCAGACATCATGGTGCAGGAGTACGGCCGCTATTTCGGCATGAAGACAGGCATCTTCCGCGGAGGATGCCTCACAGGCCCCAAGCATAGCGGCACGCAACTGCACGGTTTCCTTTCCTACCTGATGAAATGCGCCTTGGACAAGCGCCCGTACACGATCTTCGGCTACAAAGGGAAGCAGGTGCGCGACAATATCCACAGCGATGACCTGGTGGCCATGTTCGACGCCTTCCGGAAAAACCCCAGGGAGGCAGCAGTATACAATGCCGGCGGTGGCCGTTTCGCCAACTGTTCCATGCTGGAGGCCATCGGAATGTGCGAGCGGATCACGGGGAACAAAATGAACATTACACTGAGTGACACCAACCGCATTGGCGACCATATCTGGTACGTGAGCGACCTGAGCCGCTTCAAGACCGACTACCCCGACTGGCACCCCCAATACGGCATCGAGGAAACCTTGATCCAAATCTTCGAGGAGTTCAGGAAAAGGCCGCACTGATGAACTTGGACCGCATCTATTCCTATCGTTTTCGCAATGTGGACCGGGGCAAACGCACGATGGTCTGGCAGGAATTGGCCAAGTTTATTCATGCGAAACTCGGTTCTCCGGAAATCATGCTGGACCCCGCGGCAGGAATGTGCGAATTCATCAATGCCGCGCCGGTACGGGAAAAGTGGGGGGTGGACGTCAACGAACCTTTCATACGGGCCCATGCGTCCGAGGAGGTGAAGATCGTGATCGGGGATACTCGTACGGTGGAATTACCGAGCGGGTACTTCGATGCCATTTTCGTAAGCAATTTCCTCGAACACCTGAACAGTCAAGAGGAGGTTGCTGAATTCCTGTCGAAATTGCATGGCCACCTCAAACCCAACGGCCGCATCGCGGTAATGGGTCCCAATTTCAAATACGTCTTCAAAGAGTATTTCGACTTTGCCGACCACACGGTGATCCTCTCGGAGCTCGGCGCCGCAGAACACCTGTACGGTGCCGGGTTCGAGGTGGAGGCTATCTATCCCCGGTTTCTGCCCCTCTCCTTCCGCGGGCGCCTTCCAGTGAACCGGTTTCTGGTGCGCAGTTACTTGGCCATGCCATGGGTATGGCCACTATTCGGGAAACAATTCCTACTAATTGGGCGGAAGTGAAGCTCAGCATTGTCATACCCGCCCACAATGAGGAAGGGAGCATCCAAGCTACATTGGAGAGCCTGCATACCGTGTTGACACGGGAGGCAATCCCTTTTGAAACTGTGGTGGTGAACGACCACAGCAGCGATGGTACGCTGGCGATCATCAGGCAAATGCAAACCAGGGAGTCACGGATCCATGTAGTGGACAACCAAGGCCCCGGCGGATACGGCCACGCAGTGCGGCAAGGATTGAAGGTATTCACCGGTGACTGTGTCGCGATTATGATGGCCGACTTAAGCGATGATCCGGAAGACCTGGTCCGTTTCTATGGCAAATTGGTGGAAGGATATGATTGCGTATTCGGAACGCGTTGGTCCAAAGGGGGCAACGTGATCGATTATCCCTGGCCCAAACGAGTGATCAACCGTACGGCCAACACATTGGTTCGCATCGCCTTCAACCTCCGTTATAATGACTGCACCAATGCCTTCAAACTGTACCGGAGGCATACGATCGATGGATTGCACCCATTGCTCAGCCCGCATTTCAACCTGACCCTGGAGCTTCCATTGAAAGCCATTGTGCGAGGGTACACCTATGCAGTTGTTCCCAACTCATGGCGGAACCGCAAAAGCGGTGTTTCCAAATTGAAGATCAAAGAGATGGGGAGCAGGTATTTCTTTATTATGCTCTACTGCCTGATCGAGAAGTATTTCTCAAAAGGCGATTTCAAGAAGCCGGAATTGCTACAATGAGCTTGCGGGAACTGCTTTCCGGAGCCCGGCTCTACCGGTTGCTGCTTCTGCTCAATGGATTGGCCACTTTAGCCGTTTGTTGGGGCTTTCGCCACCACCTCGGCAACGATGCCTGGAGCTATACCACCTTGGCTGATGGGATCTTGCACGGCAAGTATTCGCTATGGTGGCGGCTTCCTGTGAGTATTCCCGACACGTTTCGAAATCCCGGATATCCTTTGTTCGTTGCCGCTTTCCGTTGGTTCACGGAAAGCCCGGTCCCCCTCCAATGCGCCCAGTTGTTAATGTACTTCGCCTCGGTCATACTGATGCTCCGCACCATCGGCCTGCTGGGTGGGGGAACAATGGCCAAGAATGTATTTCTTCTTATTCTGTTGCCCAGCATCGATCTTCCCTACTATATCCCAACCATCTTCCCGGAAGTGGTGACCATGTTCCTGATCTGTGCCTTCGTTTATACTGAGGTCTCCGGACCACGGACGTGGAGGCGTATAGCAATGCTGGCACTGCTGTCAGGAATGGCCTTCCAAATGCGCTCTTCATTGCTGCTGTTTCCCGTGTTCTGGATAGTGGCCCGTTGGCTTTTGGAACGGAAAGCCTTCCCATGGAGCCATGCCACAACCATGTTGGGGGTCTTCGGTACAACATTGTTTCCTTATGCAATGTGGAACAAGTCCCATCATGGCGTGTTCCGGCCAACCCCTTTGGAAGGTGGAGCGGGTGCCATGCACATCGGCTGGTGGATCGGCAAAATTCCCGGCCACACCGAGCACTGGTACTGGGGAAATGTGGCAAACCATGAGCTGATCCCTTTAACGGGCAATGCGGACATACCGGCAAATATTGAGGTATTTGATGCTGAATGGTCCGCGATCGATTCCGGCTTGGCACCCCTGCTTACCCGAACAGACAGTATCATGTTGGACTCCTTTGCCATGAACCCGCGCAACTTCCGCACCTTTAATACGCGGTATACACTGGCACGGGAAGAGGCCTTGAAGAAAGCGGTTTACAGGCATGTGCTTGAAGAGCCGGGGTATACGATAGCATTGAAGGCCTATACCGCAATACGTCTGTGGGTAACCGGCATCAACGTTGAGCAATTCAACAATTCCACATTGAAGGGAAAACTCCTTCAACTCTATCCGCTTTTGCTTACCCTCGGTATTTTTCTGCTTGCCGTGTGTTGTATTCCGATCGCACTCTTGCGCCACCGCCCAATGCTGTACACCCTACTACCGCTGTTGATCCCTGTCGTGTACTTGGGGTTGGTCCATATACCTTTTACCATCCAGGCACGATACACTATTCCGGTAAGGATATTGCTCTTCGCTGCCATGGCGCTCTCCATCGAAAAAATGGCCGGCCCAGGGCCCCGTGTTACCGAAATATCCGGAAAGCCGGACTGATCGTACCTCTTATTAGTATGGCGCGGATGAAAGTGGTGATCGTGGAAACCGTGCACGCCCAGTACGGCCTTACCCAGGCTGAACTATTTCATGAAGCACAAAAGGTCTTCTTCACAACGAAGAAGGTGGGAGACCAGATGCATGCCCTCGGTCCGGGCCTTTGCGAGGGCCAGTTCATTACCATACACGATGTGGGCGAAGCATGCCAGGAGATCATCCGCTACTGCAACCGGGAGCAAGTAGACTTGCTCTCATTCAGCCCGATCTTCTCCAATTTTGAGAGCGTGCTGCGGATTGCCGAGGGAGTGAGGGCCTCTACGGCAATTACCATCCACAACCTGAACTACTGGTTTAACGCACGGTTCAGAACCTGGAAGTATTACAAGCAAAGGCGCCTCAAACAGCGGGTCCTGGAAGCTTTCGACCATATTGTGGTAGACGAAGGACTCCTTGCCTACTTGAAGAACGAAAGGCCACGGTTGTTCCGGAATTACAGCTTTCTGGCAGTGCCGTTTACCCTCTTTCATGAACGCGGGCCATCACGGCACAAGCGCAGCGCTGATGAACAAGGCCGGTTGAAAGTGGTGCTGCCGGGCTCCATCTATCAGGAAAGCCGCAATTACCAAGCGGTGTTGGAAGTGATCGAACGGTTTGCCATGGAAAGAGCTGCGATCACATTCTCTTTTGCAGGGCCCGCTATTGGTGAACATGGCCGGAAGGTGGTGAAGCGATTGGAACAGGCCAATCAAAGGTGTGCCGGTATCGCCGCCTATTATCCCATGGGGATTCCGGAAACCAGTAACCTGTTTGAACGCGAAATGGAAACTGCGGATGTTTTGCTCTCGCCGCTCAATGCCGTGTTTGATGCGTTGGGCACCCGTGAATATTACGGAAAAACCAAAGTCCCCG
This sequence comes from Flavobacteriales bacterium, assembly GCA_023957375.1. Taxonomy (GTDB): domain Bacteria; phylum Bacteroidota; class Bacteroidia; order Flavobacteriales_F; family PHOS-HE28; genus PHOS-HE28. The sequence continues at coordinate 1,548,843 of JAMLHB010000001.1, forward strand.
GTGCCACTGGCGATATGATTACCTACCAATTGCCGGGCATCATCCCAGAATACGTGCCCATACCACCCGGGCTGAAGGGGTCGGTTTTCCATTATTTCACCGCCTCTGAACTATTCCAGCTATTGAACCGGTTCATGAGCGAGCCCCAAGCACTGCAACAGGCCCGGGATCAGGCCCGCGCCAACGCATACCACTACTCCGCAGAGGTGGTACGCACCGGATTGGCACCGCTGATGGGGCAAGGCCGCTAAGCAAACAGCCCCTTCCGGGACCAAATAGGGGGGACTATTTTCGCCGCACCCACCATCCATTGCCCCGCATGCTCAGAGTATTCTTCGGCCAACACAAATGTGCTTCCAAATGGGTGGCGCTCCTGATCGAGCGCATGTGCAATGAACTCGGCTGGAAAAGCACCATTGCCTACCGCGTGCGGATCAATGGACATGGGGGATTGCGCCAGCTGATCGAGAACGAAAAGCCGGATTTCCTGATCATCCCGGAGGCCGATGTGGACCAAGTGGCAGAAATACCGGTGCCGTTCAAGGGCTTCCACATCACCCGAGACCCCAGGGACATAGTGGTCTCCGGCTATTTTTCGCATCTGAAAGTGCATGCCTTGGTGGACGACCCTGCCTTGGGCGTTACCATGGAACACCGCAAGCTCCTGCAAAGGCTGCCGAAAAAGGAGGGCATCGACCTGGAGATCGCCACCATCGCCCGGGTACCTTTGCAGCACCTTCACCAGTGGAACTATGAAGACCCACGGATCCTCGAGACCACATTCACCCGCCTGACCTCTTCCTCGTTCGAAGAATTGGCCGGCATTCTTGCCTTCCTGGGAATGATCAAACAGCAGAACCGATGGACCTTCGGATCTCGCTGTTACATTAACCGCCTGCTCAAGCGATTCGGCATGGGCGGCCTGCGGATGCGAGCCGAGAGTTACGCTCCCGCCCAGTTGCGAAAAACCTTGCGTGACCTGTCATTCGAGAACCTGAGGCGTGGTAAGCCATGGTGGCTGAACCAGCGTGGAGCGCATTACCGCAAAGGGAGGCCGGGCAATTGGATGGAGCACATGGACCCGGGCCAGGAGGCCGAGATCGAAAGGCTCTTCCCAGGCTTGATCGCACGGGCAGGTGAAAGCCGTCAAATAGCGCCACCTGCCATGGACCTTCGATCCGGGCAATGATGGAAACCTGTGGATCACTGATCCACCAACCGCGCGCATACGGCACAGGGAAATGGAGTTGAAGGGCTTGAACATCGTCATTATCTCCAACGAAGGATGGGGGGATGTGTGGTATTCCAAACACAACTACGCATACGAATTGTCCAAGTTCAACCAGGTGTTGTTCATCGACCCTCCGCCACCCTGGTCATTTCATCGGCCCATGGCGTGCCGGATCTCCGTCAACCAGGTGATGGACAACCTCCGCGTGCTGCGCTACAACAATGTCCTTCCCTCATTTAGTCAAGCGAGCTATGGCCTGAACAATGCATGGGTGAGCAAAGCGATAAGCAAATATCTGCAGGCAGACCAATGGCCAGTGGACCTTATTCTCACCTTCGATCCGGCCCGCCTGCACAACCCCGCGCTGTTGGGTGCAAGGGGTTCTCTCTTTATCGCCGTGGACAAGTACATCCTTTCACTTCGTGGCGAGCCGGACCTGTACCGGAACGTGGACGGCATTGTGGCGATAAGCCGGTCGTTCAATGAGTTCTACCAACCCTATGGCAAGCCCATCCTGAATATCGGCCACGGTATTTCAAACGAAGAATTCACCGCCCCCGCACTGAACCATCCGTACGGCGATTTCGCCTTGTACATCGGAGGCCTTGATAAACGCGTGGACCTGTCCTTGACCATGCGCCTTGTGGAAGACCACCCGGAGGTTCCATTCGTGTTCATCGGCGCATTCAAGCTGAAAGGCAATGCCCTGGCTGAGGAGCTCTTCCTGCATGGGAAGTACAAGAACGTGCACCTTCCCGGAGTAAAGCCGTTCAAGGAACTCAAAACCTGGATAGCCGCTTCACGCTTCTGCCTGGCACCGATGGACATCAGCATACCCGGGAACGACATCTCGCACCATAAGGTCTTGCAGTACCTGGCCTTCGGCAAGCCCATATTCTCCACTGTTTTCTCCGAATACAAGGACATGAAGCACCTCCTGTACATGAACAACAACCCGGCTGAGCTGACAGGCCTGCTCTCCTCCTTCCTTGGCACAACAGAGCCCGAAGCCCTTGTGCAGGCACGGATCGCCATGGCCCGAAAGCATTCCTACCGGTCCATTCTCGCCCAGATCGGTGAATTCCTCGGCATGGCGGCGCCCACCCTCTCCAGCGGCAAGTAAGAACTCGGCCTTTTATAGTTTCTTTGGCCTGCCCTTGCGGCCGTGGACAGACCCCATGCACGTGCTTCACACCTTTGCCAACTGCTCCAGCGTGCCCTATATGAGCTGGTTCGCGGCACGGGCCCATAAGGAAGGCGTCCTGCGCTATTCGTTTATCCTCATGCACCACGAGCGACCGAGGATGATCGATGAGATGGAGGCACTGGGCTTTAAGTGCATCTGGATCAAATACAGCGACCAGCGGCGAAAGAGCGGTATGCTAAAGGCATTTCCGCTGATGTGGTGGCACATGATGAGGCTGCGGCCGGACATCGTACATAGCCACTTGTTCGACGACACCGTGCCTGCGATGCTCGCGGCCTGGTTAGCCGCGATCAAGGTGCGGGCGGTGACCAAGCAGTGGACCGGTTTCCACTGGTTGCAAGCACCCAAATGGGTGTGGGTGGACAAGCTGGTGAACCGCCTCGGCACCGACTTGATCGCCGTGTCCGGCGAATGCAGGGAATTCATGCTGGAAACCGAACATGCCGACCAGAGAAAAGTGAGCATGGTGCACCACGGCATCGACCCGGACCAAGAAACCCGGCGCGACCCCATGGTGATGGACCGATTGAAGAAGGAGCTTGGAACGGATGGGCACTTCCCCGTGATCGGTACTGTGGCACGGCTGATCCAGTGGAAGGGACACCATCGAATATTGGACGCGGCCAAGGCGGTGGTGGCCAAGTATCCCAAGGCTTTGTTCCTCTTTTGCGGCTTGGGGGAATTGGAGTGGAGCTTACGGGAGCGCGTCCGAAAAGAGGGGCTCCAGGACCATGTCAGGTTCACAGGCTGGATTGACCGCAGTGCAATGCCATCCTTCTACGGATTACTGGACATTTACCTCCATGCGGCCCAACTCGAGCCCTTCGGCTTTGTTTTTACCGAGGCCATGATGAACGCCGTGCCCATGGTAACAACACCTACCGGCGCCGGACTGGATGCCATCGAAGACGGCAAGAGCGGCATTCTGGTGGAGCGCAACGGTGCAGCCATAGCGGAAGGCATCGTGCGCATGTTGCAGCTGGACCGCAAGGCGGTGGGCTTGGCAGGACGCGAGGCCGCCATGCGCATGTACCCGTTCAGCAACATGTGGGAAGGCACCATGGAGGTGTACCGGAAATCATTGGCCCGGACAAAATGAGCAAGCCGGGGGTTTCCGTGATCATACCCGCGTACAATGCAGGACCTTGGCTGAAGGAGGCTATCGACAGTGTACGTGCGCAAACCTTCCAGGATTGGGAGCTGATCGTGGTGAATGACGGCTCCACGGACAACACGGCGCAGGTGGCCCGTGAACACAGCGACCCGCGCATTCATGTGATCGACCAGGTGAATAGCGGCGTAAGCGCGGCACGCAATACCGGCATCGCCATGGCGCGTGGAGGTATCATCGGCTTCTTGGACGCGGACGATGCCATGCTTCCGGACAATCTGCAACAGAAGGTGGACCTGATGTTGAAAACCGGCGTGGATTGGGTCTTTGGCGACATGATCCCCTGTGACCCGCACCTGCAGCCCAAAGGTGGGGTGATGACGGGCACTGATGGTGACGTGAAGAGCATGCTGCTGCTGAACGTGGGCACCGTGGTGCCCATCGCGTGCAGCAATGTGCTGGCCAGGCGGCATTGCTTTGAACAGGGAGTGGCATTCGATACCACGTTGTCCAATTCCGCCGACCAAGACTTCACGCTTCAACTGGCCCATCGTTTCAGCTATCGCCACCTGTCCGCTGCGCTGGGCAAATACCGCGTGCTGCCCTCCAGCATGAGCAAGAATGTGCTGCGCTACCAAGAGGATCATCTCCGCTTCTTCAAGAAGGTGCGCCAGCAGGGACACCTGGCCAACCCGAACTTCCGCAGAACGTGCATGGCCAATGTGTACTGGGCCATCGGCGGTACGTGGTGGCGGCAGGCCCGAAAACCCCTCAAGGCCGTCCCCTTCTTCTTCCGCGCCTTGGCGCTATCCCCGGCAGTGCTCGCCAGGCCCCTGCTTAAGCGCTTCACGGGCTGCAAAGGAACCGGCGTTTCATTGCCCAAACCACCGGAACAGTGAGCTTGAAGCGGGGCATATTCTACACGTTCCTCACCCAGGTGCCCACCCTGCTCCTGTTCTTCGTGGCTAGCACCCTGATGACCCGTTCCCTCGGTGATGAAGGCCGGGGCGAATTTGCGCTTTTCCAGAACCTGGTGGCCCTGGTGACCATGGTGCTCGGCTTCAGCCTCAACTTCGGCACCACCTATTTCACGGCCAAGGACCAAGGTGACCCAACCCGCATGGTGCGGGTGTGCACAAGCCTGCTGATGGTGAACCTGATCGCCGTGCCCCTGCTGTTCCTGGTCGTCTTCAGCAATTCCAGGCTGCAGCGTGTTTTTCTGCCCGCCAATACCATGCACTGGGCCTACCTGCTGTACTTGGTCGTGCTCGTACTGCTCACCCAGGTCAACAACTTCATCAACAGCATCCTGCTCGGGCTAAAGAAGTTCCAGATCATCAACCGGATGAGCATCTTCACCGCCGCCATCAGTGCCATCGGCTACACCTCGCTCTACTTCCTGCAAGACCGGCTCGATCAGACTTGGTTACTTCCGGTGGTGCTGTCCCTCCATTTGTCATACATCCTGATAAACACCATTTTTTGGGTGTACTCCTATATCCGGGTGGTGGGCATCAGGCCCAGGCCAACTTGGTCCTGGGCGATCATCCGGCCCGTGCTGACATTCGTGCTGGTGGCCTATGTGGCCAACTCCATGAACCTGGTGAACTACCGCTTCAACATTTGGGTGGTGGACCACTACACCGGCACTGCACAGCTCGGACTTTATGCAGTGGCGCTCGGTTTGGCGCAATTGCTGTTCTACGTACCAGACCCCTTCACCACCGTGGTGCAACCTTACCTGTATGGCGAGATGAACCGCGACCTGCTGGCCAAGTTCAAGTTCATCATGCGCCTGAATTTCACCACAGTGGCCACGATGGCGCTGACGCTGGCGTTCATCGCGCCATGGCTGGTGCCCATGCTTTTCGGCAAGGTGTTTGCCGGAGCCGTGCCCGCCCTGTACTGGCTGTTGCCGGGCATCACCTTTGCCGCCAGTTCCAAGCTACTGGGGCCTTTGGTGGTGCAGGGCAACCTGATCCGCTTCAACCTTTACGGAGTAGCTGCTGCAACATTGGTCACCATCACGCTCAGCTTCCTCCTGATCCCCTCAATGGGCATCAAAGGTGCCGGCATCGCAAGCTCCCTCTCTTTCCTCGCCAACCTCATTGTGCAATGCGTGGTGGTGAGCCGCAGAATGAAGATCACCATCTGGGACATGTTCATTCTTCGCCCCAGCGATATCGCGTTGTTCTGGGAGATTGCGCAACGCCGGATGCCCGTAGTCATTCGCCGCTGAAACTACGGGATGTCCCGATAACCGGATATCCTGGGCTCATGTACGGGGCACGTCCCCTGCTGCATCCAAGGCATCATGCAGCACCTCCACCATGCGCGAGGTATCCCTGTACCGCAGCGCCACCTCAACGCATCTCCGCTGTATAGCCCCCGATCCATCCTGGGCCACTTTCTCCAGCCATTCCCGGAATCTGCTCTCATCGATGGTCAACAAGTCCGGGATGACAAGGCCCACCCCATGGTCCCGGGTTATCTGCCAATCATCAGAGATGCCCTCCGGTATGATGATGGGCAGGCCTGCGGCCCAGTAGAGTGCGCTTTTCACCGGCGTGCGGAATACCTGCGAAGGGGTGGGCGGCACCGCAATGACGCCCATATCGGAGGCCGACAGGTAGTCCGGCAACTCGGATGGTGGCACAGGCCCGGTTATGACCGCCCGATTACCCAAGCCCAGAGAGGCCACAAGTTCTTGCAATTTTCCACCATGCTCCGGGAAGGTGACGATGAGATGGCGGACTCGCGGGTCCATGTCGCAGGTCATGCGCATGAACCGTGCATATTCCGCCTCACTGTAGTACAGGCCATTGAACTTTCCGGCGTAGCAAAGCACGATGCATCCGTCCAACCCATACTTATGCCTCACGACCGTGCGCTGAACCTCCCTTCTCCTGTTCGCAGCCACATCGATGGTCACCCCTTGATGTACAACGTGCGCTGGCGACCCGCCCTGCCTAATCAACCGGAAGGCCGCTATGGTAGGGGCCACCACCACATCCGCATTGCGCAGTTGGCGCTGCTCGAAGTATTGCGCCACACGCACCTTCAACGTCCCCTGCTTCCAGCGGCCCAGCTCCAACATGTACCTGCTGTGGGGTTCGAAGCTCACCAACACAAAATGGTCGAACCCCAGTGAACGGAGGATGCTGGCATAAGAACCCGGCATGGACAGGAATGCCACCACTGTTTTCCGTTGCGCACCCCGGGCGAAGGCCAAGCTTTTCAGGCAGAACGTGGCCGTGTTCCGCAGGCGTTGCAGGAGTTGCCTGCCCTTCACATCATAGCGCATCGGGCACCACTTGATCCCGTTGGCTGCCATCTTCGCCAACACCTCCTGCGATGCCTCCTGCCCATCCGGCTCCTCAGTGAAGAACAGCATCGGCCGGGGCCTTTCCCGTTGAAGCTTCAAGGCATATTCGAGCATCAATGTGGAAACCAACGGGTCGTTGATCCCATGCCCACAGGCCACCACCAAACACTCTTCCCGCTTCATCCCGCTATCAAATCCGGCATTCTGTATGCCCTTCCCTGCGGCCCCGTTCGGTCGCGAGACGGGTCACCGTTCAAATAATCCCGAATGTTGAACTTCACTCCTTGGGCCTTGGCATTCAATCGCTCGCGGTTCAAATGGTCAACGATGTACAAAAAACTGACCAGGAAGGGCACCAGGACGATCTTGAAACGCACCAACGCCCCAAAGTTGGGCGTGGTGAGGCCGATCATGAAGCCGTATATCACGCTGAAGGTGACACAGGTCATCACCAAGGGGTTGCCCCGGATGGCCCGGAAGAGGAACCAGCCTCTTGTGCGCCACAACACCAACAGCGCGAACCCGAGGAGCCAGGCGTTCTCCAAGGCACTGATGACCACCACGATGCTGCGTGCCTCCCATAGATAGGGCCGGAAAAGCGCGGCATTGATCGCCACTGGCGCCTTCTTCAACACGCCGCCCAGCGTACCGTCCAGCTCGCCGATATCGAAATAATTACTGCCATACTCCTCCGCGCGCTGCATGTCCCGTTGGATGTTCATGGTGGTGTTCATGGCCTCGTCCAGGCTGAATTTCCCGAGATCGTCCCCCATCGTGTCCAGAATGAAAAATGAACCGCCTGATAACACCAGCAACATCATGGGCAGGGTGAGCAGCCGGACCAGCATGTTCTTGAGCTTGACCACCCGGAAATAGAACAGCCAAAGCAGCGTCACGGGCATCAGGATCATGAAGATGTACGGCTTCACCAGGATAAGCAGCAGGCCTGCCACCACAAGCCCCAATACGTTCCCGATGATCCGGTCCTTCTTGAAAAAAACCTGGTCGAAACAATACACCCACCAGCAGGTGGCACTGATCGTAATGGTGTCCTTCATGATCCCCGATCCCCAGAATACCACGGACGGCATGTACAGGAAGGCAATGGCGAATTTGTCCTTCAATTTCGGAAAATAACCGACGAATGTTTGGTAGCACCGCCAAATGCCGATATAGGACAAGCTGGACAATAACAGGGCTGTAAGCACATAACTGTTGAAGGCCAGCAGTACGAGCGGGGTGATGAACCGGACCACCATGAAAGTCCGCGAGTCATAGTAGACATACTCGTACGGCTTTGCGGGCAGCGAACCGAAGAGGGCAAGGTGTGCCGGGTCATTCGGGCCGAACAGCACTTTCAGGAATGATAGCAGGTCCGCCCCGGCCAATCGGCCCACGGCCACTGATGAATAGAAATAGGCGATCGTGTCGCCTGCCTCGTAGTAATAGAAATAGATCAGGCTAAACACCATGGCACCACCGACCTTGGCATAGAGCCCGGTGAGCAGGTGCTTGTATTCAGGCTCCAGCTTGATGCGGAGCTTTTTCCTTCGGCTGAAATAAAGGTACAGGCAGACGAGGTATACTACGCACATTAACCATTCCCACGGGTCGATGCCCACTTCACCGTGGTAGTACAACCAAATCAGCAACATCGCCTCAAAGGTCGGCGAATTGACCCTAATCGCGGTTGGACAAACCCATATCGCACGCTTGCCCGGATGCCGTTACGTCCTTTCTTTGCCCCATGGTGGTCGGCTCCGGGTTGGTGGCCCGCGCATTTGATGTTTTCCGGCGGAATGACCGGGTGCTCATATTTGCTTCCGGCGTTTCGAATTCATCCACGGCCTCCGAGGATGCGTATCAACGGGAGCGGGACCTGCTGCTCGAATGCGCCGGTTCCGGGAAGCGGATCGCCTATTTCAGTACCGTCAGCATCATGGATACCACCTTGGCCAATTCGGGGTACATCCGCCATAAATTGGCAATGGAAGAGCTCGTACGCGCCACCTTCAGGAACTATACCATATTCCGATTGCCCAATTTGATAGGCAACACGTCGAACCCGCATACTTTGGGCAATTACATGCGGGACAGGATCCTGGCGGGCGGGGTACTGCATGTGCATGCCAAGGCCTGCCGCTACCTGATGGATGTGGAGGACATGGCCCGCGCATGCCGGGATATCTTGGAGCGTGGACTGTTCGCAGACGCCACAATGAATGTCTGCTTCGACCCTCCGGTAACTGTTCCCGCCATGGTACGGTTCATGGAACAGCTGATGGGTAAAAAGGGCAAGGTGGTGGAAGATGACCGGGGCGATTGTTACGACGTGGACAACGCGCCGTTCAAGCAACATTGGACCGGAGCAATGGGCCTGCCGTGGCCACCAGCGGACGATTGGAAAAGGGTCCTACGGAAGTATTACGATACGCAGGTCCCTACGCATTGAATTCTCCCTTCAACGTGCTACGCATAAATTTAGCCGTCATCGGACAAGTGAATTCCACTAAGCCACAAGCATCCCACAGCCGCAAATGCCGCTCACGCAAGCACGCCCATGCCCGGTATGTGCATCACAGGACCACGTGCTGATCACCGTGCCCAGGGATCAACACCTGGCGCGGTGCCGTAACTGTGGAATGGTGTACACCCGTTGGGAACCCAGCAACGAGGAATTAGGGGCCTATTACGGCTCCTATCCGGTGGTGGAGGATATGTCCCAAGTTACCCTGAAGCGGTATGACGAACTTTTGGAGCGGTTCGGGACATACCGGAAAACCGGGAAGATCTTGGATGTCGGGTGTGGCAGCGGTGCCTTTCTGCAGCGTGCCAAGTTCCGTGGATGGAATGCCTTCGGCACAGAATTCGGCGGAGGCCCCATCGCGGCTTGCCGGCAAAGGGGCATTGCCGTATTCGAGGGCCCGCTGGAACCCCGCGACCATCCCGCCGAGGGCTATGATGTGATCTGTTCCTTCGAGGTGGTGGAGCACGTCGCACATCCACGGGAAGAAATCGGCAAAATGCTGCAACTCCTCAGGCCGGGCGGTCTGCTCTATCTCACGGTGCCCAACTACAATTGCTTGGCACGCCGCATCGACCGTAACCATTGGAACATCATCAACTACCCCGAACACTTGAACCACTTCACCCCCCGGACCTTCCGGCGGATGCTGCGCGAAAAGGGGCTGCAAAGGTCGTGGCTCACCACCACCGGATTCAGCTTAGAGCGGTGGATGACCAAGAAACAGGACGATGAGGTTGGAAAAAAAGATGCGCACCGGGCACAGGATGAATTCCGGGAAACGATCGAATCCCGGGCATACCTCCGTTTCGCCAAAGCTTCGATCAATGCGGTCCTCAACCTGTTCCACCTTGGGGATTCGATGAAGGCGGGTTATATCAAACCGGCAACCTGAACTGTTGGTGGATCCCATGGCTCTTGAAACCGTCTCCTGCTCAGCCACCCCGAACCGGCCCGGGGCCTTCGTTATCTCCCTCGATTTTGAACTCCTCTGGGGCATGCGGGACAAACGGACAGTGGATGCCTACATGCCGCACTTCATTGGTGCACGAAAAGCCATACCGCTGTTGTTGGAAACGTTCGACCGCCATGGGGTGAAGGCCACCTTCGCCACGGTGGGGCTGTTGTTCTTCGGGGACAAGGAGCGCATGCTTGCTGCCCTGCCTTCCGAACGGCCATCATACAGCAATAGGCAGCTTTCGCCATACAACGGCCATTTCGACACCGTCGGCGCCGATGAGGACTCAGACCCCTACCACTTCGGTGAATCGCTGATCCGGGTGATCAAACACCATCCTGCCCATGAAATCGCCTGTCACACGTTTTCACATTACTACTGCCTGGAATCAGGCCAAACCCAAGTGCAATTTGCCGCTGACATCCAAGCTGCCATGGACTCCGCACGGTTCATGGGGGTGGAATTGAAAAGCTTAGTCTTTCCCAGGAACCAGTTCAATCCGGAATACCTCGCCTTGTGCAAGGAGAAAGGTATCAGGTCCTTCCGGGGAAATGAAACCAACTGGCTCCACACAGCACGCAGCGGCGAGCAGGAAAGCCTTCTCAGGCGCGGCTTCAGGCTGCTCGATGCCTGGCTGAACCTCACCGGGCCCAACTGCCATGCTTATCCACGGGAGCAGCCCGGGTTGCCGTTGAACATTCCCTCAAGCCGGTTCCTGAGGCCTTGGAACTCCAAGCTGCGCATGCTGGAGGGCCTGCGGCTTAAGAGGATCACAAAGGCCATGGACCATGCCGCCCGCACCGGCACCATCTTCCATCTATGGTGGCATCCTCATAATTTCGGGGTGAACATCATGGAGAACTTGGCTTTCCTTTCCAAAATACTCCAGCACTACGGCGAATTGCACAGGGTCCATGGCATGCAGAGCCTCACCATGCGGGAAGTAGTGGACAAGGCAAGTGAAGATGCCTGAGCAACTCATTGTACTGATCGGTCGCGAAGGGGCCAGTACCAATATCCTCTTCCAAGCCTTGGATGCCCATTATGAGGTGCATGTGATCCATGAGGAACCGCCGGCAACACGGAAGTTATTGCGCTGGCGGGTGAAGCAGGTGGGGCCGTTCCGCCTCGCGGGCCAGATGCTCTTCCAAATTGGCATTGCATTGCCCATGGGCCGCCTTTCCGCAGGACGGAGAAGGGCGATCCTGAAGCAAGTTGGGGCATTGGATTTACCGCCACCACCGGAAAAAGTTTCACGCACCGCTTCGGTGAACAGCCCAGACCTCTTGGAACAACTCAAGGCATTGGCACCAAGCTTAGTGGTGATCAACGGTACCCGGATCCTCACTGCGCACACCCTAAGGGCCATCGGCATCCCGGTGCTCAACGTCCACGCAGGCATCACCCCGAAGTACCGCGGTGTGCACGGCGGCTACTGGGCCTTGGTGAACAAGGACGCGGCGCATTGCGGCGTTACGGTACACGTGGTGGATGCGGGGATCGACACCGGTGGGATCCTGCACCAAGCCCTGATCCATCCGTCCCCCAAGGACAACTTCACCACGTATCCAGCACTGCAGCTTGTAGCTGGCAGTAAGCTGCTGGTCCAGGCCGTCCAAGAGGTGCTTGATGGCAGGTACCAGGTGATAAAACCCACCACCACGGATCGCAGATGGTACCACCCTACCTTGTGGGGGTATATCTGGTTCCGGCTTTCCCGCAAGGTGCGGTAAATAACCGTTCGATCAGCTTACCCGATTCGGCCTCCAATTGCGCAAGTCAACGAGCCTGTAGCTTCCCACATCAACATGGCCCATGCCGGCAACGGTCAATTCGGGCCTCAGTGCGGCTTGCGCCTTGCGCAGGCCATCCTTCACCGATAGCGGAATGTACTTGCGTGCCCAGTGGCGCAGTGTGCTTTCACCTTCGCGCACCGTATTGGACCTGACTGACTCCACCCTGGACCACGCATCCTCATAATCGCTTTGTTGCGGAACGTGAAACTCGTCCATCACACCAGTTTTCCGAGCCACTATTGCGAGCATCACAGGCTGCGTACTGGTCAATGTGCCACGACGTCCTACATGCTTCGGATCGTTGATCTCTAACCAATCGTTCCCGGTTTGCAAGAACATGCCGCTCACCTCAAATCCATTCGGCTGGGAAAAGATGCGGTAGTACAACTCCGGGCTGAACTGATAGAACCCATGGCCCATCTGGTTGTCCGCAGGGGTGATCCCCACATAGTGCCCGCCAATGGCGATCATATCCATACAACTCCGGATGGCGTTGGGAAAATGGAACACATGTTCAATGGTGCCCCCATCCAGGATGCAGTCAAATAATCCATGGAGATCAGCCTTCACCGGCCGGTTCAAGTCATGCACAATGGAGGCCCCCTCGTAATCCGAGGCGTCCATGCTCTCCACCGTCCGGGCCCCCATTGCCATTAGAAAGGGTTCGCAGTACCCCGTTCCCACATGCCAATCCGCTTTCAATTCCAATGTCAAACCAAATTCGGATGCCAGGTTGGCCACTTCAACGGGTGAGATGAACATCTGTTGGCGTCCCAACGTCAGTGTCCTGTTCCAAGAAAGGCCGTCATAACTTTTATGTGCATGAAGCAGGAATTCGCACGACTTCTTGGTCAACCCCATGATCCGCTGCTTAGCAATATGGCGCAAATATAGCCTCGCCTATTTCCGCATCCTGCCGATCCGCTATGCATGCTTGCCTGTAAAAATATCGCTCTCGTAACCGGGTATGGTGCCATGGTTTTATCACTACCCATGATGATACCCCGTCCCTTTCAAGATCGATAGCGCCCGGTACAGCTGCTCGGCAAACAGCACCCGCACCAACTGATGGGGAAACACCATCGGCGACAGGGACAGTACCAGGTCCGCGCGCTCCCGCACCGCCTCCGTCATGCCGTAGGCACCGCCGATCACAAAAGCCAGTTCACGCGCGCCCTGGTCGCGCCAGGTGCCCAGCCGCTGTGCAAAGCCCGGGCTGGTGAGCTGTTTGCCCCGTTCATCCAGCACCACCACCTTTTCGCCGGGCTTCAGCGCGGCCAGGATCCGTTCGCTCTCCGTGCGCTGCTGCCAGGCCGGCTCACCCCGCCCCGCCTCCGGCAGCACCACTTCCTCCAGCTTGGCCATGTGGCGGATCCGGGCCAAATAGTGGCCCAAACCGTCGGCCACCCAGCCGCGTTCGGTGCGCCCCACCACGATCAAACGGAAGTTCATGCCTCGATCACGGGATGGATGCAGGGACGCCCATAAGCCTGTTGACAACCCTGTACTTGTTCGTAACTCACCATCTTGCACGGCCCCAAATGTGGCCCGTTCTTTGCAAACTTGCTTCGCATGCGAAACTCTCCCATCATCAGAACGGCCTTACTGTTGGCTTCCATCTTGGCCTTCAGCGGGTTGATGGCCCAAGGAAGCGTCAAAGACCAGGTGGTGGCCGCCATTGGCACAGGCAATTCCGCAGCCTTGGCCAAGCATATGGTGGCCAATGTGGACATGACGCTGCCTTCGGCCAGCGATTATTACAGCAAGGCGCAGGCCGAGCAGATCCTCCGCAAGTTTTTCGAGGAGAACCCCGCCAAGGGCCTCTCCATCGTGCATGAGGGAGCCAACCGCGGAGGTGACAGCTATTACATCGGTAACTTGGCCACGGCCAAGGGGGACTTCCGGGTGACCTTTTTCCTGAAGAAGACCGGTGAGCTCTACCAAGTGAAACAGTTGCGCATGGAGGCCGGACGCGCAGACCGCTGATGCTGCCTGCAGGAACCCAAGAACTGATCGAACGGGCCTTTGCCGAGGACGTTGGCGATGGTGACCACACGTCCCTGTCCACCATCCCTGCGGAAGCCCACGGCGGTGCGCACCTGCTGGTGAAGGGCACGGGGGTGCTGGCCGGGCTGGAGCTGGCAAAGGCCATCTGCGCACGCACGGACTTGAAGCTCAACCTGCGGCCGCTGCTGATGGACGGAGCACAGGTAGTGCCCGGCGACGTGGCCTTTACCCTCAGTGGGCCTTCGCGGAGCATCCTGCTGGTGGAGCGCACCGTGCTGAACTTCATGCAGCGCATGAGCGGCATCGCCACACTGACCCGGGCCTTCGTGAATGCCGTGGAAGGCACTAAATGCCGCGTGCTGGACACCCGTAAAACCACGCCGGGGCTGCGCGCCATCGAAAAGTGGGCCGTGCGCATCGGCGGCGGCATGAACCACCGAATGGGGTTGTACGACATGATGATGATCAAGGACAACCACGCGGATTTCGCGGGGGGCATACCACAGGCGATCGGACGTGCCAAGGATTACCTCGGCCGGCACAACCTGTCCATGCCCATTGAAGTGGAAACACGCAATTTGGCCGAAGTGGAGCAAGTGCTCAGCACGGGCGGCGTACAGCGCATCATGCTGGACAACTTCAGCACCACGGAGCTCCGCCATGCCGTGCAAATGATCCAAGGCCGGTACGAAACGGAGGCCAGCGGCGGGATCACCTTGGAAACTGCCCGTTCCTACGCCCAATGCGGCGTGGACTTCATTTCCGTGGGCGCCCTCACGCACTCGGTGCCGAGCCTCGACCTCAGCCTCAAAGCCATGGGCTGATGCCGCTGAACCTGGCGCGCAAGATCCTCTTCTCGCGGCCCGTGCGCCGGGCCATCGGCCTGCTCCAGCGCATCGTATTGCCGGGCTTCGGCGGCTTCAGCGTGTACCACATCTCGCGCTTCTTCTTCCATGCCCTCTTCAAGGGCAACCTGGTGGACCGCGCCGCAGCCATCAGCTTTCGCCTCTTCACCGCGCTCTTCCCAGCGATCATCGTGCTGCTCACCCTGATCCCCTTCATCCCCGTTCCGGATTTCCAGCTCAAGCTCATGGGCTCCTTCGAGGCCATGCTCCCCCATGAGGTGTACCGCTTCATCGAGGGCTTGTTGCACGACCTGGTGTTGCGCAAGCACAGCGCGCTGCTGAGCATCAGCTTCGTGTTCGGCCTGTACCTGGCCAGCAACAGCATGCACGCCATCCTGCAAGGCTTCCGGCAGAGCGCCTATGTGACCGAATGGTACCGCCCCTGGAAGCAGCGCTTAGTGAGCCTGTTGTTGATGTTCCTCTTCACCCTGCTGTGCGTGGTGGCCACCGCGCTGCTCACGGCCAGTTCCTGGGGCCGCTCCCTGATGCACGACCACGGTGACCACTTCCATTTTCTGGAAAGCGCGGCGTTCACCATTGCAGGATGGGTGGTGTCGGTGCTGTTGGTGCTGTCCGCCATCTCCATGCTGTACCACGCCGGCAGCCCCGGCAAGCGGCGTTTCCAGCTGATCACCCCCGGCGCAGTGCTGGCCATCGTGCTGATCTTCCTGCTCTCGCGCGCCTTGGCCTTCGTGTTCACCAACGTCACCGATTACAACGCGTTGTACGGCTCCATCGGGGTGATCCTTGCCGTGCAGCTCTGGCTCTACTTCAACATGATCGTGCTATTGATCGGCTATGAGCTGAACACCAGCATCGCCAAGGCCAAGCGCGAACACAGCAAAGAGCTGAAGCCCGGGGTCCCTTGATCAACGGTGGCCGCCTCCGGGGCGGTTCAGGCAAGCCCGGCCATGCCGCCGGTGAATATCCGGATGGCAACGGGTAATTTGCGCCCGGTACAGCCGATCACCCATGTGGAGACCTTCCTTTCTTTTCGCCCTGCTTCTGCCCGGCATCGTGGCCGCCCAAGCCTACGACCCGCTACATCCGCCCAATACCTTCCGGCACGCGGACAATCCGTACTACTGGCAAAACTCCACGCCACGCCCGGGCTATTGGCAACAGGACGTGCACTACAACATGGCCGCCAAGCTCGACGAGGAAAACGACCTGATCCAAGGCTCCGCCGTGCTCACCTACTGGAACAATTCCCCCGACACGCTGCGCGAGGTGTTCTTCCACCTCTATGCCAACGCCGCGCGAAAGGACAGCTACCGTAGCACGCTCATGGGGCCGGGGCATTGGCTGCGCGGCGACCACCAGGGAACCGAGGTCACCACCATGACGGCCGACGGCCAAGAGCTGGTGCGCGAGGTGGACAACACGGTCATGCGCGTCACGCTTGCACGCCCGCTGCTCCCAGGCGGAAGCGTGGAGTTCCGTTATGCCTTCAACACCCGCTACGGGGGCATGAGCCGCATGAAGACCTACAAGCAATGGGGCTTCAAGCACTTCAACGGCACCCAGTGGTACCCGCGCATCAGCGTGTACGACCGCAAGTTCGGCTGGGACACCCAGCAGCACCTGGGCCACGAATACTACGGCGACTTCGGCACCTTCGATGTAAGCTTGGACATGCCCAATGACATGGTGGTGGAAGCCACCGGATGGCTGCAGAACCCGGAGGAGGTGATGCCGCCGGATCTGCGCCGCAAGCTCGATATCGCCAACTTCAAGGACAAGCCCATGGGAGAGGTGCCTTCCGTGATAACACCCTACCAGCCCGGCGTGCGCAAGGTGTGGCGCTACCACGCCGAGAACGTGCACGACTTTGCCTTCACGGCCGACCCCACCTACCGCATCGGAGAGGCCGAATGGAACGGGATCAAGTGCATAGCGGTGGCCTGCGAGCCGCACGCCGCCAAATGGCAGAACGCGGCCGAATATGCTGCCCTCTGCATCAAGACCTTGAGCAACCTGGTCGGGCCCTACGGCTATCCGAAGATGGTGGTGGCCGACGCACGCGACGGCATGGAATACCCCATGCTCACGCTGGACAGTGGCGAGGAACCCGACTACCGCACCCTCTTCATGCACGAGATCGGCCACAACTGGTTCTTCGGCATGGTGGGCAACAACGAAACCTATCGCGCCATGCTGGACGAAGGCTTCACCCAGTTCATTGAAACCATGGGCATGGAGATCGCCGATGGCGACACCTTGGTGGAGGAAGCACCCGCCAATGCCTACGCCAGGCGATGGACCAACCCCCAGCTCGCCCGGGACCGCCTGGCCTACAACAGCTACATGCACGCCGCCGTGCGCAACGCGCTGCCCCCGGTCAACGTGCACAGCGATGAATATGCACGCCTTCCAACAGGTTACCGCATGGTGTACTACAAAACGGCCACCATGCTCTTCAACCTGCAATACACCTTGGGCGACTCACTCTTCCTGGGGGCGCTGCGCCATTACTTCAACCAGTGGAAGTTCAAGCACCCCTACATGGAGGACATGCGCCAGAGCTTCACCGACTACACCAAAACCGACCTCAACTGGTTCTTCGACCAGTGGATCGAAACCGGCAAGGTCCTGGATTATGCCGTAAAAGGCGTGAAGAACCGCAAGGCGGACAGCGGGCAGGTGATCCACTTCCGCCGCGTGGGCGACATGCAGATGCCCATCGACTTCACCGTTATCGCCAACAACGGCAAGACCTATCCATTCCACATCCCCAACAACTGGTTCGTGAAGCAAACACAAGCCACCGTGCTGCCACGGTGGATCGGCTTTGATGACCTGGCCCGGGACTACCACGCCCGCGTAGACATCCCTACGGGCATCACCAACGTGCAGATCGATACCACCTTCCGCTTAGGCGATGCCAACCCGCTGAACAACAGCCTGCGTTTCCCGCTTACCAGCACCTTCGACAGCCACATCCGCAATGCCCCCGACCGGCGCAGCTACGAGAGCTTCGTGCGCCCGGACCTGTGGTACAACGGCTTCGACGGCATCAAGGCAGGCGTACACTTCAACGGCAGTTTCTTCCGCTACAAGCACAAGGTGTGGTTCACCGCCTGGCTGAACACCGGCCTGGGCCAGAGCCTGCCCGGCGGAGGCGTGAACACCGCCTACGACCCCATCAACTTCAACTTCCGCTACGAGAACGGCACCGGCCGGTTGCTCAATGGCTCCAGCGTGCACGTGGCAGCACGACTGCTCGACGGGCTGGAGCAGTATGAAGGCGGGTTCAAGTGGGACATCCCCTTCACCAACACTTCGCTCTACACCAACGCCAAATTCATGCTGCGGCGCGACAGCGCCGACCTCACCTACCTGCTCTACCCCGGCCTGTGGCAATTGAACGCGCTCAACAGCACCTGGAACACCGGCGTGGAGCACCGCTACAACTGGAGCAAGGGCAATGGATCGGTGGCGCTGGATGTTCGCACGGCCGGCGTTGGCGCGGCATTCCCCTTTGCACAAGCCGCCGCCACCGCGATCAACAGCACCCGTTTGGGCCGCTTGGATCTGCGCACCCGGGCCATGGCGCAGTACGGCAGCGGCAACACCCCGCGCGAAAGCCAGCTCTACCTCGCCGGCGCCTCGCCCGAAGACCTGATGGACAACAAGTATGTGCGCAGCATCGGCTTCGTGCCGTTCGATTGGATGGGCTACGGCGCCGGCCTCAACCACTTCCACCAAAGCGGCGGACTGGGCCTGCGCGGCTACGCGGGCTATTTGGCCCCCGAGGACATCGGTGGCGGCAACACCATCCTCACCTACGCCGGCAACACCGGTGCCGCCATCAATGCCGAACTGGACCTCGACGGGCTGGTGCGCTTCCGCCCCGGCAAGCTGGCCGACTACCTGCACCTGGACGTGTACCTCTTCGGCGACGTGGGCACCATGGGCTACCGCACGGTAACCGACTTGGGCACACCGCAGGTGAAGCTGGCCCTGCCCCGTGCCGATGCCGGGGCCGGTGCCGCCCTCACCATAAAAAAGTTCGGCCCCTTGGACCACATCAAGCCGCTCACCATCCGCTTCGACATGCCCTTGGTGCTTTCCGCCATACCCGCCGGTGAAAGCGAGCACGTGGCCTTCCGGTATGTGGTGGGGATCGGGAGGAGTTTTTAAGCAGGAACCGGATCCACCCAACTTGGTCAAGCCATGAACAGGCCAGGAAATTTCGAGGAACGACGCAGGCTTCCAAAGGCCATTGGGCCACAATGCAACATACTAAGCCAGGTATACCCGCTCTGCCAACACCTCAATCCTCGTGAAAGTGCTGTTAAGCTGAATGGGAAGACTAAACGCCATGCAGCAATCGCCTGCCTTTCCGAAGGAAGACCCTGAAAGGGTCACACAGCGTAGAAAAGGCGATCAACGGTTCCACGACCCTGAAGGGGTCGCACAAATGCGGATGAACCATAGGATTCCGTGAAGACCCCATTGCTCTGTGACCCCTTCAGGGTCAACCGTATTCCTTCCTTCCATGCTACGTTCTGAGACCCTTTCAGGGTCTACCTCAACCCTTAAACAGCGGCACGGGACTTATTGGACAAGTCAGTAAGCCGCTCACCATCCGCTTCGACATGCCCTTGGTGCTTTCCGCCATCCCCGCCGGGGAAACGGAACATGTGGCGTTCCGCTATGTGGTGGGGATCGGGCGGAGTTTTTGAGCAGGAACCGGATCCACCTACATTGCGCCATCCTTTTCAACCATCGGAACATGAAACCCTTGATCCTGCTCGCCAGTTCCCTCCTGTATGTGAACTGCACGGCCCAGTACTGGAGCCAAGACCCGAACCTTGCAGGCACCGCCCGCTGGGGGGCGGTGGGCTTCGCCACGGCCACCCATGGCTACATCTGCACCGGCGTAAGCAATGGAGGCAGCAACCTCGGCGACCTGTGGCAATGGAACCCGACATCCAACTCGTGGGCACAAAAGGCGGATTTCCCCGGCGGCCCACGCAGGGAGGGTGCAGCATTCTCCATCAATGGCATCGGCTACGTGGGCTTTGGGCGCTTGGGCCCTTCCGGTCCTTTCTTCAACGACCTGTGGGCCTACGATCCCGCCACGAACGCATGGGCCCAGAAAGCTTCCCTGCCCGCTGCGGGCAGAGCCGCCCCCGGCGTTTTCGTGCTAAACGGCAAGGCCTACCTCGTGAGCGGCTGCACCGGGCCGGCTCCCTACCCGAACGACCTTTGGGAATATGACCCGGCCACCAATGCTTGGACGCAGCGGGCAAACCTGCCGTTCACCGGCCGCTCAGGGCCCATTGCCTTCGCCGTGTGGGGCAAAGGCTACATCGGTGGCGGCAATGACAACAGCAGCGACCTGAACTCCACGGATTTCTGGGCATACAACCCGGCGACGGACAACTGGACCCAACGTGCAGATGTGCCAGGGCCTGCCCGCAGAACGGGTAATGCCTTTGTGGTGAACAACATTCCGTACGCGGGTGGTGGATGGAACGGATCCTCCTATCTGGTGGACATGTACGCCTATAACCCATGGGCAAACAGTTGGACAACCATCAACAACTTTGGCGGTGCAGGCGCCCACACACCGGTGGCGTTTTCCATCGGGGGCACGGGCTACATGGGCACGGGCAGCACCAGCAGTGGTGCCACTGCCCAATTCTGGGAGTACAAGGGCGGGCCGGTGGGCATCGATGAGACCCCTACGGCATCCGCCATCCATCCGGTATTCCAACAAGACCAGATCACCTTGAACGGATGGGCACCGGGACTGGCCGACGCATATACCATCCTGGATGCCAGTGGCCGCATCATCAGTACGGGGCACTTGGGCAGCTTGCTGATCGAGGTGCCGAAGAACTGCAGCGAGGGCGTGTATGCCTTGCTGCTGTCCAAAGGGAATGCACCGCTCGGCACTTGGCGCTTTGCCGTACTGCATTGACCGGGCCGAGGCATTGCTGGCACGATGCATCACCCGCCCGCGTTTGCAACGCAGGCGTACCATCCCGGTCGTTTGCAACGACCATCCCCAAACTATTCCCGCTGGCCACCAGCACCTGTTGCATGTGCGCGCTGCAAGCGCGCCTGGACCTTCGCCCGCGTTGCAAACGCGGGCGAGTGGGGGGCGAGTGTAGGGCCTTACTTCTTGACCATCCCCTCAACCAGTGCAAGGAACTTCCGCCTTTCGGACGGAGGGAACTTGTCCATGATGCGCTGACGTGCGTTGTGCCCCATGGCCTCCAGATCGGCAGCCAAGGCCAGTTCGATCAACTGCTGCAAGCTTTCCGGGTCCTTGCGTTCCAACAGGAAGCCCGAATCACCCACTATTTCCGGCAGGGCGGCCACGGTGCTGGCAATGGGCACGCATTCACATAGCATGGCCTCACAGGGTGCACTGGGGAAGCCCTCCCAAATGCTGAGCTGCAGGTAGAACCGGTGCCGCGCGTAGAATGCGGGCAGCTCGCCGTACGGAATGAACCCATGCAGCTCCACGTTCGGCGGAACGCGGTCATACTTCATGGCCGGCGTATTCCCCAAAATGGTGAACGTACACTGCGGAAACCGGTCGGCCATTTCAAAGATCAGGTCGATGCCCTTGCGGTGGAAATTCGGTGCGTTCATCTGGGCCGCCGTAATGAAGCTCATCGGCTGCTTGTCCACATCGCAACGGAACCGAGCAGGGTCGTACCCGTAGGCGATCACCGTGTATGGCGTGCGGATCTGCGGGAACAACCCGCGATAGCCCTGGGCCGGGGAGTCCTGCGGGTCCGAGGTATAGGTGTGCCGGCTTTCCACCAAGGCCTCATCCACCGGTGCCAGGTGGGCCGCCAGCTGCAACGACCACTTCGTGATCGGCCCCAGCGGCCAGCGCGTGAAATTGCCATAGCCGATGGAGGGGAACTTCACGCAGTCCGTTCCCCCGAGCACCAGCAGCACAGGCTTCCCCATCAGGCGGCCCAGCAAGGCCGGCAGCAAGGAGTGGTAGCCGGCAAACTGGCACACGGCCACCGAGCTGGACGGCAGGTGGCGCAGCAGGAAAAACAACTGGTGCAGCAAGGTGAACGGGGTATGCCACTTCCGCCGGGGTTTGAAGTGAAAAACCTTCACATCAAACCTCTCGCCCAACAGTTTGATGTCATTGGCTGCGAAGGACACCAGCACGGGTGTGCAGTAAACCAGCTTGGGCCGGGCACCGGCAGGCTTCACCATGCGGCGAAACTACGGGCGGCGGTTCATGCGCAACCCCTTTCTTTGCGCCCCATGGTCCTCGGCTCCGGCTTGATCGCACGCGCTTTCGAACACTTTCGGGACGATGCCCGCGTGCTCATCTTCGCCTCGGGCGTATCCAACTCGTCCACAGCCACTGAAGCCGATTACGCCCGGGAGCGGAACCTGTTGCTGCAACAGACAGGCACCACCGCCCGGTTGGTCTATTTCAGCACCTGCAGCCTCTTCGACCCTGCCCTGCAGAAATCGGGATACATCCGGCACAAGCTGCAAATGGAGGAGCTGGTCCGCAGCCGGTTCCCGGACCACTTGATCTTGCGCTTGCCCAACGTGGTGGGCCATACGCCCAATCCGCACACCTTGACCAACCACATCCGCAACTGCCTGCTCTCCGGAGAGCCGCTCACCATACAGACCAAGGCCTGCCGGTATTTGATGGGTGTGGACATGGCAGCGACGGCATGCACGCCACTGATCCTCTGCCCGGCCCCGGATGAACGCACCGTGAACGTGTGCTTGGACAAGCCCGTGCCGGTACCGGACCTGGTGGAGGCCATGGAAGCATTGCTTGAACGCAAGGCCAAGGCACAACCCGTGGCCAAGGGTTCCTGCTATGAGGTGGGCAATACCCTCTTCAAGCGTCATTGGCTGGCAACCATGGAGCTCCCCTGGCCTGATGACGACCATTGGCGCACGATGTTGGCCACCTACTACGGGAGTGCGGCACAGTGAGGATCGGGTTGGCCTGGTTCAGGCCTTTATGCCAATGCGCCCCGTGTAATCGATCCGGTTGAGCAGCATGTGGATCTTCTGCTCGTCGAAATACTCCAGCACCGCTTTGCGCGCGCCCTCCCAATGGCCGAAATCATCGATGATGAGCACGCCGCGCTGTACCAGTTTGGGGTAGAGGTGCACCAGTTCATGCCGTGTGGAGGCATACCAATCCGTGTCTAACCGCAGTAACGCGATGCCACTTGCCGGTACGGAGGAAGGCAAGGTGTCCTCCACCTTCCCCTTGACCAAATGGACCCGCTCCGCCGGGTAGCCGGTGCTGCGCATGTGCTGCATCACCTCCTCCACGGGAGAGCGGCACCAGTCCGATGCATCATCGGCTGTGGCGGTTTCCTCAAATGTTCCCGATGCTCCTTCCCCCTTGAACGTGCGGTCAACCTCCTCCGGCCTGCTCATCCCCTCGAACGTATCGAACAGGTAGATGTCCCGGTCGGTGATGCCGCGCTGCTTCAGGCAGAGGGCCATCATCATGGCACTCCCGCCCTTCCAAACGCCGCATTCCACGAAGGCCCCTTCCAGCTTGGCGTCCACCACGTACATGCATGCGTTGTACAACGCATGCAACCGCTCCCTGGAGGTCATGGTATACGGGCTGCAACGGGCGTACAGGTCCGTGAACACGGGGTCATCCATCAATGCGGGATCGCGTACTTCCGTGCCGCTCTGTTTCAACAGCCACTGGCCGGAATTCCTCAACACTTTCGCTGCGATGCTGTTTCCCATGGGAAGTGGATGGCCCTGCGATGCTCCTCCACGGTGATTTCTGCCGGCAGTGGT
Source organism: Flavobacteriales bacterium (assembly GCA_023957375.1). GTDB lineage: Bacteria > Bacteroidota > Bacteroidia > Flavobacteriales_F > PHOS-HE28 > PHOS-HE28. Next base: position 1,572,694 of record JAMLHB010000001.1, read on the forward strand.
GCGCTTGGGGGGCGGAAAATTAACTTGCGCCGCTCATTTCCCCCATGGATGTCCTTGTTCGATCTGATCCCCAATAGCGTGGCCAAACCGGCGTACCGCGCCTTGAACCGCCTGATGAACAAGGCGCGGAAAGTGCAGAGCGGCCGCATCCCCGTGGTGGAATTGGAAGCCCAACACATCCGCAACCTTCGGGTGGTGTTGGACAGGAGCTCATTGCTGGAAGCCCTCCCAAAAGGGGGCGAGGTAGCCGAAATGGGTGTGGCCCATGGTGACTTTTCCGCCATGATCTTGGAGATCTGCAAGCCTGACAAACTCCATCTCGTCGATTTCTGGGGCAGCGAGCGCTATGCTTCCGGGAGAGTGCGCGTGGAAACACGGTTCCAACAACAGATCCGGGAGGGGCGCGTGGTGATCGACCTGGGCCTCTCAACGGACGTGCTGCCGAGGTTCCGTGACGGGCAGTTTGATTGGGTGTACATCGATACGGACCACGGCTACGAGGTGACCGCCGCTGAGCTGGAACTGGCCCGCACCAAGGTGAAACCGGGGGGCATCATCGCCGGGCACGATTACATCACGGGCAACTGGGACGACGGTGTGCGCTACGGCGTGGTGGAAGCCGTCCACGAGTTCTGCGTGAAACACAACTGGGAGCTGATCCTGTTGACGCATGAAACGGACCGGCACTTGAGCTTCGCGATCCGCGAGCTGCCTGCACCCCAAGCATAACGGGCGGGGTCCATCCGGCGAAGACTCAGGGCTTCCGCACCATCCCACCCAGACCGCCCGTCAATTTGAGCACCTGCGCACCCAGCTCGGGTGCAATGCCCAGCAAGTGCACCAACGGCCAGTATAGGGCCGCCAGCAGGAGCGTGCGCCAGATCATGTCCACCACCACCGGACCATGGTGGGGCAACCACGAAAAAGCGGCAAGCACCACCAGTATCACGCCCATGGCGCGAAGGGTCTGCCCGTCAAAAGGCCACAACTTGAACTTCCGGTAGAGGAAAACAATGCGCCAGCCCACCACGGCAACAATGGAAAAGAGCGAGCTCCAGGCAGCACCGGGCATGCCCCAGTACAGGATCAGCACATAATCCAACACAATGGTCAGCACCAGCAGCACGGCACCGCTCACCGCATCGAACCAATAGCTGCGCGAAGTGCTGATGACCCCGGCACCAAGGCCGCCAGCAAGGCTCAGGACGTTTGTGGCGCCCAAGATCAGCAGCACGGGCTTGCCCACGGCATACGCGGGGTCCAGGAAGCTGAACAAGGCATCCACATTGGCCCACAGGCAGAGGAAGATGAACGCCGCCACCACGATCTGAATGATCGCCGTGCGGTGGTACAGCATCTGGATCTTGGCATGGTCCCGCTTCTTCCAGGCCTCGGCCAGCAGCGGGATCACCGGCTGCATCAACGCGCGGGCGGGCAGCATGATCACGCTCGCCAGGAACATGGCCACCGCGTAGTACGCCACCTGTGAGAGGCCATTGGTGAGCATGGCGCCGATCATCACCTGGTCGATGTTGCCCACCGCGATCGCCGCCAGGCCGCTGCCGAAAGTGAACAGGCTGTAGCGCACCATGCTCCTGCGCATGCGCTTGCCCACCCGCATGCGGCCAAGGCCCAGCCTGAATTCACCGGCACGCCACAGATCGAACAGCAGCACGCCGGTGGTGAGCACGAAGGTGGCCACGTACAGCCACAGGAACAGCGTGAAGCCCATGTCCAACAACGCGTATGCCGCGATCAGCGCCGTTTGCAGGACGCGCAACAGGAATTCGCGGGCAAAGACGGGAGCGATGCTGCGGTGTACCGAGCGGCTGAAGCCGCGCAGCACCAGCAACCACACCTCGGCCATCACCAAGGGCAGCACCAGCATGCCGAAGCGCTGATAGAGGCCGCTGCCATCGTTGAACCAGATCGTGAAGCGATGGTGGAACACGGCCAGCACCAGCATGGCAATGAGGCCGCCCGCGGTGGCCACGCCGAGAATAAGACCGAAGAGGCCGCGGTGGCCGTTGGCCTTGTCGCGGAAGTACGGGAAGTAGCGGATCACGGTGTTCTCGCCGCCGAGGTGCGCCACCTGTGCGGCCACCACGGCGATGCTCACCAGCAGGCGCGTCAAGCCAAACTCATCGGGCGAGAGCAGGCGCGGGAAGAGCAGCGCCATGTTCACGAAGCCCAAACCCATGCCCACTATAGTGAGCAGGGTGTTCCAAGTGGCTTGGCGTGCTACGATGCCCATTGGGTCCGCAAGATGGCACGGATATGTCCTCTGTACCCCATCCGGACCAAAAGCTGGGGCTTGCCTACACGCGTATGTCGGCTCGGCATGTTTGTGGCGCCCAACACTTAAGCCCCGGATCCCTACATAAAGCCTTCGACACGCGTAGCGGTACTTGGAGAACACCTCCGAACATATCTTGCACTACACTTGACCCGCCCAACAGCGTATGCGCTCCGCTCCTTCCTGGTTATTGCTGGTCTGTTGCGTTCTTATTGGAACCAGATCCCCGGCACAGGAAAATAACCATTGGTTCTTTGGGCATAACGTCAGACTTGACTTCAACGGAGGAGCCCCATTGGCGACCACAGGCCCATTGGAGGCCTTGGAAGGCACCGCAACCATTTCGGACCAAGGCGGAAATCTGCTGTTCTATACCAATGGTACAACAATTTGGGACCGGAATGGCAATGTGATGCCGAACGGGTCCGGAGTGCTCGGAGGCGCATCCAGCACACAGGCTGCCTTGATCGTTGCAAAACCGGGTAGCTGCGGGATCTACTATGTCTTTACCACCCAAGACCATTTGCAGAGCGGGGATCTCCGGTATTCCGTGGTGGACATGTGCCTGAACAATGGATCTGGCGATGTGGTACCAGGTGAGAAGAACATCCTTCTCAACACGCCTTGCGGCGAGAAACTTACTGCCGTCCCGAATACCGCAGGCACCGGCTACTGGGTTATTGGCCACCGATTGGGAAGCAATGAGTTCATCGCCTATTCCCTTACTGCAGCAGGCCTCGACCTCTCGCCGGTGATCAGCGGCACTGGTGCCTACCAAGCCAGTAATTGCACGATCGGCCCCTTGAAAGCCTCACCTGACGGGACCAGATTGGTGTGCATGACAACATTTTGCAATTCCGTTGAACTATTCGATTTCAATGCGACGAACGGCGTGGTGGGCAATCCGTTGAACCTGACGAACCAGCACAGCCTTCCAAGTGGATGTTATGGCGCGGAATTCAGCCCTGATGGCCAGTTCTTGTACATTTCCACAACATGGATCACCAACAACCTTTACCAAATAAGCCTGACCAACTCCACTTCCTTGACGATCGCCAACGGGCCTTTGGGCGGATATCATTTCGGTGCCCTGCAATCAGCCCCGGATGGCCGCATTTACATGGCCCGGCCTGGCGAAGCCTTTGTTGATGTCATTGCCTCACCCGACGCTTCGGGAACAGGCTGCAACTACCTCCCCGGTGGCCTGCCCCTGGCAGCCGGCACCTCCAGTGATCTCGGCATGCCCTGCATGATCCCCGCCACCATCCTGCAAACAGATACCGGTACTATACCGTTCAACCTCGGACCCGACACCGCCTTTTGCGGCGGATCTTTCACATTGACCGCACCCGCTGGATGCAGCAACATTTTCCTATGGCAGGACGGTTCCTCCGCTAATTCATTCACGGTATCACAACCGGGGACCTACTGGGTGCGTGTTTCCAATTCATGCGGAAGCGGTTCCGATACAATTTCCGTGTTCTCCGTGGGGCAAGCAATTGCCAACCTCGGACCGGACACGGCCCTGTGCGCGGGTTCTTCCATCATACTGGCCGCCCCGGCCGGTGCAGACAGCATTGTATGGCAGGACGGCAGCACCTTGGATGAATACACCGTCACGCTCCCAGGCACTTATTGGGCCCAAGTATTTTTCGGAACATGCATTGGGCAGGATTCCGTGATCGTATCCAGCATGCCCCAACCGCAGGCGGGGTTCTCCTACTCGGTTGACACATGCACCGGAACGGTGCAATTCATTGATGCTTCCCAAGGAGCTTCTGAATTGGAATGGGATTTCAGTGACGGGACAACAAGTACCGCGTTATCCCCGGAACACATCTATGCCGATCCAGGATCCCATGCCGTTACGCTTCATGTGGCTAATGCCTGTGGTTCCGATGAAGTGGTTCAGCAGGTCGTTATTCCTGATGCCGGCCAAGTCCTTTTGAACGGGCCCGATTTAATCTGCACCGGCATTCCGGCAACCTATGAAGCATCTCTCATGGGGGCGGTTCCCTCTACCATCTCCTGGTCAAACGGCATTACAGACACACTGTCCATCACGTTCAGTCCGGATTCGAGCCTATGGCTGTCCATCACGGTACCCACCACCTTGGGGTGTGTACTGTCAGACAGCATCTTCATCAATCTCAGCCCACCGCCCGTCGCCGGTTTCAGCATCATCGGGCCCGGCAAGCTCTGTTCGGACTCGCCGATCACGCTGGGTATCGCCTACCCCGACAATGACCTCCAGGGCATCACTTGGTCCACTGGCGATTCCACGGCCACCATCACCCTCGTTCCGGTGCAAGGACAAGTGGTCTCCGTGGTGGCCACCACCGCGCAGGGCTGCCCACTGACCGCCTCGGACACACTGGACTTCGCGGGCTACGGCGGGGCGAGTGACGCATTCATCCCCAACGTGTTCACGCCGAACGGGGATGGGATCAACGAGGTCTTCGCGCCGGAGGTCCCTGCTGGCTTCATCAGCATGGACATTTTCAACCGCTGGGGGCAGGAGCTCTACCACACCAACAGTACGGACCAGCCGTGGCACGGCGATCATAGGGCCAGCCCAGTCCCGGACGGCACGTACACATACATCGTGAAGTGGGCGGATCAATGCACTGGGAAAGAGCGGCAGAAGATCGGCCACGTCACGGTACTGCGCTGACCGGACCTTGGCTCCTGGGTACGCCGCGCCGGGCCACCGATACCAGTACTTCCGCCACGTGCGCGCAGGTGGTCTTCCGCGACCACCTCGGGTCGGGCTCACAGCGTGCCACCGTGAACATGGCCTTGATCCGATCCCGCTGCTCCATCAAGCCCGGCCTGTTGATCACGGCATGTGGTGCTCGGTCCAGCACGCGCGACACATCGCCTTCCACCGGGCCCACTGCCAGTACCGGCCGGCCGGTGCTCACGTATTCGAAGAGCTTGCCCGGCAGGATGCCCATCAGGTTGGGCGTATCGTTCACCAGTAACAGCAGGGCCCGCGCGCGCTGCATGTGGCGCATGGCTTCTTCATGCGAAACGCGCCCGGTGCGCTCCAAGTGTGCGCCCAGCCCGGCTTCCGCCACGCTTTCCGCAATGGTGTGGTCCACCGGGCCCACGAACCGCAGCTTGAATTTTGCCGCGAAAACCGGGTCTTCATCGCAGAGCTGCTTCAACGCCCGCCACAGTTCCGGGGCATTGCGCGAGGGCGAAAGCGATCCGATGTGTACCAGGCTGAACGCTTCATCCACGGGTTCAGACGGTGAAGGCAGATCGTCCGGATCGTAGCCGTTGGTGATCACCTCCACTTGCTTGGCGCCAAGCTTCTTCAGGTCATCGGCCCAGTGCCAGCTTACGCACAGCACCCGGTCCGCTTCGCGCAGCACTTCCCCTTCCAAGCGTTTATGCTTGGCATCCGCCCAGCGGGTCAACTTCAGTTGCGCATAAAAGTCGATGTCCGTCCACGGGTCGCGGAAGTCGGCGATCCACTTCACGCCCAGCGCGCGCTTCAATCCAAGGCCGATCAGGTGCATGCTGTGCGGCGGGCCGGTGGAGATGATGGCGTCCACGGGGTTCTTCCTCAGGTATTCCTTCAGGAATTTCACCGATGGCCGCACCCACCACACCCGCGCATCGGGGATGAAGAAGTTGCTGCGCACCCACAGCGCGAGATCTTCCTTCCACCCGCCTTGCTTCTTTTCGTTGAGGAAGCCCACCTGCACCTTCTCCTTGGTGCTGCGACCGGTGAAGCGTTTGTACAGGTTGAACGGTTCGGTGATGGGGCGCTTCACCACCTCCAGGTCCTGGCTCACGTCCTTCAACAAGCCTGGATCATCGGCCACCACCTCCGGGTTTACCGGCGTGTAGATCACCGGTAGCCAACCGTGCTCCGGCAACAGTTTGCTGAGCTTCAGCCACCGGTATACACCCGCACCACCGTTCGGTGGCCAGTAGTAGGTGATGATGAGGACGCGTTTCATGTGGGCGTTGTCGGTTGTCAGTTGTTGGTTGTCCGTTGCTCGTGTACCACGGCTGAATGGTCCAGTTTGCCTGACAACTGACAACGACCAACTAACAACTTAGAGATGATCCCCTTCACTCCTCCACCTCCCGCGTCCGCTTCACCTCAACCCCCAGCACCAGCAACACCAGTGCCAACAACACGAACGAACTGACCGAGGAAATGGTGCCGCCCACTTGGTACGGCTTGCTTTCAATGTAGAACCGCACGGTATGCTCCCCTGCGGGCACCTTCATCGCGCGCAGCACGTAATCGGCACGCACGTACGGAGCGGGCTTGCCGTCGATCTCCGCCTTCCAATCCGGGCCGTACCAGATCTCGCTGAACACCACCACGCCACCATTGGCGCTGTTCACCTGGTAGGTCAGTTCGTTGGTGCGGTACTCGGTCAAGCGGGCGTTGGCGGTGGGATCGGGCTTGGCGGCTCCGGCCACTTCGCCGAAGTAGCGGGCATCCACCAAGGCGGTGCGCTTGGGATCGATGGTGCCCAAGGTGGTGATCTCCTCGTCCGCGTTCTTCACCTCGCGCACTTCGTCCACGAACCAGGCGGAGCCCAGTGCATGGGTGTTGGTGATGGGCGCGCGGTCTTCTGCGTAGATGATGTACTTGGTGTTGAGCATGTTCAGCACCGGCTGGTGCGCCAGCACACTGTCGATGCGCTGCATGGTGGCGCCTTCGCCGAAGGCGCCGATCACCTTGTTCATCTCGGGCGAGATCTGGAACTCGATGAGCTCCTGGTAGCGCTTGAGCTTGGCACCGTGGTAGCCGCCGATGCTGCGGTGGAAGTAGCTCTCCCGCGTGCTTTGGAAGGTGCCGCGCAAGGACAGCACGCGGAAATCCGTGGTGCGGCGCAAGCTGGCGAAGCGCGTGTACACCTCGTCCTCCTTGCTCACCAGGCGCTGCGTGCCGCTGAGCTTGCTCTTGGCCTGCTTGAGCCGTGCCAGGGCCTGCTCGTAGTCGGCATCGGTGGCCGCGTTGCTTTCCGCCTGCAGGATCGCCATATCCGCCGGTTGCGGTTTGTAGGGGCGGTCGCTGCTGCTCTGGCCTTCCCAGGCGATGTACTGCCCCTTGGCGTCCTTGTCGTTGTTCACCCAGCGGCGGTCCACGCTCCACAGGTCGATCAGCACCAATGCCCCGATGCCTGCGAACAGCACGGCCGGGCCAATGCGCTTGCGGCCGAAGAGGAACAACAGGCCGCTGCCCAGGAGCACCAGCAGCAGGCTGCGCCAGGCATCGGCGCTGGCCACGCCGGTTCGCAGGGTCTTCAAGCTGTCGATGTAGTGCTGCGTGCCGGGATCGGTGGCCGCTTGTGCACTGAGCTGCGCCACTTCCTTATCGCTGAAAAACTCCAAGAAGCTGGCCGGGGCCACGGCCAACAGCAGCAGCACCAAGGACAAGGCCCCTGCCGTGAAGAGGAAGGTCCTTTCCGCGGGTTTGTCCCATTTGTCCCCTTTCACCAAGCGCTGCAGGTAAAGCACGCCCAGCACGGGGGCGGCCAATTCCACGATGACCAGGATGATGGTAACCGCGCGGAACTTGTTGTAGCCGGGCACGTGGTCCAGGAAGAAGTCCGTGAGCGGCATGAAGTTATCGCCCCAGCTGAGCAGCAGCGTGAGCAGGAAGGCGGCAAAGAGCGCGTACGCCAAGGTGTCCTTCCACAAGAACAAACCCGCCAGCAGGTAGGCGATCAGCAGCAGGCCCACCAGCACCGGGCTGCCCATTTGCCCCATGAGCACCACCACGGGTATGGCCGCCAGCATCCACCAGCGCGCGCGGGGTTCGGCCCCGGCCAGGAGCAACAGCATCAGCAGCACCACCACGGCCCCGATGTACACCGGCCCGCTGGTGAATTCCTGGTCGCCCCAATAGTTGTTCACGTAACCGCCACCTTGGTAAATGTCCAGCACCGCTTTGCGGAAGCCGGGGTCCTGGATGGCGGCCAGGTCTTCCTGGCTTTGGATCATCGATCCGCTGGCACCGCCCTTGATGTTGGGCACCAACAAGGAAAGGCTCTCCTGCTTGCCATAGCTCCAGTGCGTCACGTAGTCGCGGTCCAGGCCGCTGGTCTTGTTGGCCACGTCGGGTGCACCATCGGGGCCGATGGTGAGCTCGCTTTTGCCACGCGTGGTGTATTGCCCGTATTCCCAGGTGCTCCAGAGCAGGCCTGTGTTGCACATCAGGGCGAAGACCATGGCCACCACGCCCAGCGCGGCCCTGCCCGCAAACCCGGGCAGCTGCTTCTCCCGCACGGCGCGCACCAGCTCGGCCAGGCCGAACAAGCCCAGCAGCAGGGCCAGGTAGTAGGTGACCTGCAAGTGGTTGGCATGGACCTGCATGGCGAGGAACAGGGCGAACAACGCGGCACCCAGCAGCTTGCGCCCGCGCAACAGCACATACAGCCCGCCCAGCACCATGGGCATGTACCCCACCGCCGTGGCTTTGCTATTATGCCCCGCATGGATGATGATGAGGAAGTAGGAGGATAAAGCGAAGGCGATGGCCCCGAGGAGCGCCAGCCATGGATCCACCCGCAGGCAGGAGAGCAGGATGAACATGCCCACCAGATAAAGGAAGATGAACGAGGCCGGGCGCGGCAGGAAGCCGTGCATCACCGCATCCAGCCAATTGAGCGCGTTGGAAGGCCATACCACCCCGATCTGGTAGGCGGGCATGCCGCTGAACATGCTGCCGGTCCACAACGGCTCCTCGCCATCGAACGCCTCGCGGTGCTCCACCATTTCCTGGGCCATGCCCCGGTATTGCATGATGTCCTGCTGCTTCAACCGCTTACCTTCCAGCACCGGGCTGAAATAGCCTACGGCCAGCACAAAAAAGGCGGCTACGGCCACCACGTACGGCAGCCATTTCTTCCAAGGGGCGTTGCTCATCAATGCTCGGGTTTGTCCTTGATCACTTCGAAGTCGGCATCCTCCGCGTTCGGCGGCGGTGCACCGTGCCGGGTTTCGCTGATTCGCTCAATGCGCACATCGCCTTTGGGCCGGGAGGGTTCACCCGGTTGTTGCGGGCGGTGTGCCGCGTGCTTGGCACGCTGTGCACGCATCCACAGCCGCAGCACCTGCCAAATGATCAGCAGAACAAGGATGGTGCGCAGGGTGCCGTTGGCGGAAAGCAGATACATCGGCGCGAATGTAGGGGCACCTGTGTGCACCTCTCGATCCGGGCGCGGAGCCCTATTCCACTCCGTTCATTCCCAAAACCTTACCTTCGCGCCCCTTTTTTCACGTGCCCGTAGCGGCCATCCCAGCTTTCCCATCCCCATGTCCACTTTCGAATCGCTCGGCATCCGGGCAGAGATCCTGCGTTCCCTTGGCGAACTTGGCTTCGAAAAGCCCACTCCCGTGCAGGAAAGGACCATCCCGCACCTGCTCTCCGGCGAACACGACATGGTGGCGTTGGCGCAGACCGGCACCGGAAAAACCGCCGCCTTCGGCATTCCCCTGCTGGAACGCATCGATGTGCAGCAGCGCCAAGTTCAGGCCCTGGTGCTGGCCCCCACGCGCGAGTTGTGCGTGCAGATCGCCAAGGACCTCACGCACTTCTCATCCTACCTGCCGGGGATCCACGTGGTGCCCGTATACGGCGGTGCCAGCATCCGCGACCAGGTTCGCGGCATCCAGCGCGGCGCCAATGTGGTGGTGGCCACGCCCGGCCGCCTGATCGACCTGCTGGAGCGGGGTGCGGTAGACCTCGGCAACGTGCGCGTGGCCGTGTTGGACGAGGCCGACGAGATGCTCAACATGGGCTTCCAGGAGGACATCACCACCATTCTGGAGAAGACCCCGGGGACCAAGCGCACCTGGCTCTTCAGCGCCACCATGGGCCATGAGGTGCGCCGCATTGCCGGCAATTACATGCACGAACCCGAGGAGGTGAGCGTGGGCGGGGGCAACAAGGCCAACGCCGACATCACCCACCAGTATGCCGTGGTGATGGCGCGCGACCGCTACTTGGCCCTCAAGCGATTCGTGGATGCCGACCCCGCCATGTTCGCCATCATCTTCTGCCGCACCAAGCAGGAAACACAGGAACTGGCCGAACACCTCACCAAGGACGGCTACAATGCCGATGCCCTGCACGGTGACCTCAGCCAGCAGCAGCGCGACCGCGTGATGGCCCGCTACCGCGCCCGCAACCTGCAACTGCTGGTGGCCACCGACGTGGCCGCCCGCGGCATCGATGTCAGCAACATCAGCCACGTGGTCCACTTCGACCTCCCCGGCGAGGTGGAGAGCTACACCCACCGCAGCGGCCGCACCGGCCGCGCCGGAAAAAGCGGCATCTCGCTAAGCATCATCGGCGTGCGCGACCTCTACAAGGTGCGCAGCCTGGAGCAACGCCTGAAGGTGCATTTCGCCTACGTGAAGGTGCCCGACGGCGCGGAGATCATGGAGCGCCAGCTGCTCACCTTCATCGGCCGCATCAAGGAGGTGCAGGTGGACCACGACGCGGTTGGCCGTTTCCTCAACGAAGTAGCGCTGGACCTGGCCGACCTGAGCCGAGAGGAGCTGATCCAGCGCATCGTCGCCCTCGAGTTCAACAAATTCCTCAAGCGGTACAAGGAAGCACGCGACCTGAACGTGGACCTCGCCGGCAAGGACCGCAAGCCCAGGACCGACCGGCCGATGCAGGAGGGCAACAAGCCCGCCTTCCAACGCCCCACCGGTCCCATGCGCTCCATGTTCATCAACCTGGGCACCAAGGACGGCTTCGACAAGGGAAAGATGCTCGGCTACCTCTGCGGCATCACCGGCCTCACCGGCCAGCACTTCGGGCGCATCCTGCTCAAGGACATGTACAGCTTCATCGACATTGATGCCGCCCGCTTCGATGAGGTGATCTCACACTTCCGCGCCGCCAACTACAAAGGCCGCCCCGTGCGCGTGGACGAGGGTGGCGGCGCCACCGGGGCCAAAGACTTCAAAGTGGTGAAGAAAAGGTTCAACAAGGCACGCCACGCATAGTCCCTGCTGCACCGGTAACTTTGTGCGCCGCCATGGCGCATTCCTTTCCACTCCCCGCCGCGTTGCTGCTGCTGATCGCACCTTCGTGCGGGAACACCAGCGGTCCCACTGCGGCACTTTCCGATCAAGACATGCAGAAAGACCAGGACCTGTCCGGGCTGCACAAGGCCCACTTCGCAGAAGGTTGCTTTTGGTGCGCGGAGGAGATCTTCCAAAGTGTGCGGGGCGTCAAGTCCGTGATCAATGGCTATTCCGGGGGCACGGAGCCGAACCCCACGTATGAAGAAGTGAGCGAGGGTACCACTGGCCATGCCGAGGCCGTGGAGGTGTACTACGACAGCACCGTGGTGGACTACCCAACCTTGTTGAAGATCTTCTTTGCCAGCCAGGACCCCACCACACCCAGCCGCCAAGGCCCCGATGCCGGCCCGCAGTACCGTTCCGTCGCTTTCTATGATACCCCTGCGCAGAAAGTCCTGATCGAGGCCTATATCCATGAGCTTGATGCCTCCGGGCAGTACAACAGCCCAATCGTTACGGAAGTGGCGCCCTTTGTGAAGTTCTGGCCAGCTGAGGACTACCACCAGAATTATGCCGAGCGCAACCCGTCCCAGCCGTATATTTTGGGGGTATCCAAACCCCGCTTCGAGCGATTCAAGGCCAAGATGCCCGAGGTGCTGAAGTGATTCGGCAGAGCGGCCCCAAGGATCAATACGACCGCATGAAGCGCCGCACGGTGCTGCCTTGCGGGGTGATGATGCGCAGCAAGTAGGTGCCCGGAAGCAGCGAAGACACATCCAAGGTGTTGTCCAAGCCACCACCCAGGCATGTCCGGCCGGTGGCGTCCATGACTTCGAACCGGCCTTGAAAGGAAGTCAGCCCTGCGAGCTGAAGCTGTCCGGAGGAGGGATTGGGGTAGGCCTGCAACGCGGGGAACGGGTCCAGTTCCGCGAAGCCCATTGAAGTATTGCGGTAGACGTGTCCTGCGGCAGCGCTGCCCGGGCGATAGCCAACAGCATAGATGCGTCCCTGGTATTCCTCGAAATCAAGGACACTCTCAATGGGCGGGATCCCCGGCAATTGGCTCCATGCCGACCCATCGAATAACAGCGCATTAGCGCCCGAAACCGTGCCGACGCTCATGCCAACGCCACCCACCAAAAGGCCGGCGGAAGTGGATTCAAGTGACATGGCGCTACCTGCGGTGATGCTACCGCCCACCGGTTGCCAAACCGAGCCGTTCCAGCGCGCAATGCCACCTGCAGCAACACCGCCCGCCGTGGTGAAAGCCCCCGCGGCATAAAGGAAGCCATCGTGCGCAACGATCGCCGTGCAGTAATTGTTGAAGCCGCCGCCCACATCCTCCCAACCCGTACCGTTCCATTTGGCAACGTAACCGATGTTGGTGGAACCGCTATGGGTCATGGTGCCCGCCGCGTAGAGCGAGCCATTGAACGCTGCCAGTGCCAGCACGGAGTTGTCGAACCCGGCACCCATTGCCTGTGCCGTGGTCCCATTGTATTGCACGATGCGGGTTTGGGGAACCGTGAAGCTGCCGCCGAAGATCAGCAGGTTGTTCCAGTTGAGCATGGACAGCACGTTGATCGTGTTGTTGGTGCTTATCGGCCCGGCCGCCCACGTGCCACCAGCCCACTGCACCGTACCGGCTTGGCCCGATTGGACCATGGTGCCGCCGCCGTACAATTGGTCGTTGTACACTTCCAAGCAGCTGAAGCCGCTCCCACCGAGCATGGTGGGGTGCATGCTGAAGGAGGTTCCGTTGTAGCTCATCGAGAAGTAGGTGGTCAGGCCGTTGAAGCGGGTCATGTTGCCGGCCAAGAACAACTTGCCGTCATACACCTTCATCACGTCGATGCTGGAATTGGCACTATCGCCAAGTTGGACCCACTGCGCGTGCAGGGTTCCGAGGCTGAGGAGTAAAGCGGTAAGTGTAGGGATACGGCGCATTTGTTGATCGTTTATTGTGGCGAATGTATGAAAGCAGAATGTCCGTAAACGTTGGAACCCTCCTTGGCGCTCGTGTTCCCGCCCAACGCCTGATCCCACCGAACAGGCGGGGCCACTTGTGACCATCCTTTTCTTGTGCTCAAGTTTCTCGCGCAGTCTGTGACTGCGCCATTACAGCGCTTCCAACCTCAGCAGGCCTGGCTTCCCCGTGATCTCCGGCGCCGAGCAGTACACATGGGCCTCAGTCAACTCCATGTAACCCTCATTGTCGCCAGTGCCCCGTTGCCCTTGCGCATGCCCGCCCGCGCGGAACACTTGCGACAATGAGGAGGCAATGAAGGGTATTCGTGATATCTTGTTCCCATGTCCGACAACACCGGCGATAGCAAAATCTTCGGCAAGCACGGCGGCTTCGAAAAGCTGCTGAGCTACCAAGTGGCGGAATTACTGTATGACATCACCATGCGGTTCACGCCACGCTATATCCCGAACCATAGCCGAACTAGGGACCAAATGGAACAAGCCGCGCGCAGTGGATCGCGGAACATTTCCGAGGGAAGCATCTTCAGTGCCACATCAAAGAAGCTGGAGATGAACCTGACGAATGTGGCACGGGCAAGTTTGATAGAGCTGAAGAAGGACTACGCCGCATTCCTCCGCCAGAACCGGTTGCCCACCTGGGCCCTTCAAGACCCCATTCGTCAAGAGTTGATCGACAAGCGGTTCAAGGCTGTGGACGAGGTGGCCCGGTGGGGTGCCGATGTACACAGGCGGACCCCGGAGCGCAGCTATGCCGAGATCGCAGGCAACATCGGCCTTGTGTATTGCATGGTGGCGATAGGTCTGTTGGATCGGCAGTTGGTGCGGCAAGCCCGCGACTTCGAGAAGAACGGAGGGTTCTCGGAGCGGTTGTACAAGACACGCAAGCAAAGCCGCGACTCCGAGCCGCCCAAGCCCGAGCCACCACAAGAGCCTGCGGCGTAGCTGCCTCTATGGGTAGACATTGATGGACACGGTGCGGTGCGCGCCACCGTGTCCATCAGTGTCCACCCGAGCAACGAAGGCAGCCGCGATGCCCGCGTGAACGATTGCAGCGGAAAGCCCGTAGGCGAGGAGCCCCGGCTCAAAACCGGGGCGACGAGTGCGGAGTTGCAGCGGAAAGCGCGGCCCCGAACGCCCTGAGCGGAGCCGAAGGGCGCGAAGGGGCACGCCCACCCTTCGGCTCCGCTCAGGATGGGCTACCTGCTCAAATACATGCTCCTCTCCCCATACACCTGCCTCTGCCACGGTCCGCAAAGCCGGGCCTCGCAATGACGGAACGGATCCTTCAAATCCTTGATGAAGTAGATCGCCTCGCCGGTGCTCTTCATCTCGGGTCCGAGGCTCTTGTTCACGTTGGGGAACTTGTCGGTGTTCATTCGCTGAGCTCTCTTTCGATCTCCTTCACACTGGGCAGGGTGCCGCGCAGTCCCTTCGGCAAGGTAGCGACCAGTCGCGTGCGCCATTCGGCCACGCCGATGGGTTTGGCGACATCACGCAAGGCGTACTCCACCACGAGCTTGTCATTGTCCTTGCAGAGCAGCAAGCCGATGGAGGGCTTGTCGTCCGGATGGCGTAGTTGCCCATCAACGGCGGTGAGGTAGAAGTTCATCTTGCCGGCATGCTCCGGCTCGAAGGGCTCCATCTTCAACTCCACCACCACGTAGCAGCGAAGCTTGAGGTGGTAGAACAGCAGATCGAGGAAGTAGTCCTTGCGGCCCACCTTCAATGGCACCTGCCGGCCCACGAAGGCGAAGCCCGCGCCAAGTTCCAGCAGCACTCTCTGGATGTGGCCTACAAGGGCCAGTTCCAGGTCGCGCTCACGCATCTCGGCCGCGATGTTGAGGAACTCGAATATGTATGGGTCCTTGAGCGTCTGTTGTGCCAGGTCCGAGCGTTCGGGAGGCAGCGTCCGCTTGAAGTTCGTCACGGCCTTCCCCTGCCTCCGGTGCGCATGCGTGACCACTTGCGCATCGAGAACAGCACGGCTCCAGCCGTTGGCAATGGTGGCCTGGACGTACCAGAGGCGATGTTCGGGCTTCTTCACCTTGGCCAGTAGCAATACGTTATGGCCCCATGGAATTTGTCCAACAAGCTGTTGGACAATTGAGACCTTCGGGTAGGCCTCGGCGAAAGCCCGCATGTATAGTAGGTTCGAGCGCGAGAAACCACCCATGCCCGGAAACTCCCGGTGCAGGTCCCGGGCGATGCGCTCAACCACTTTGGCACCCCAGCCTTGCTTGCCCTGCCGTTCAATGATCTCCTTGCCGATGTGCCAGTAGAGCGTGACCAACTCGTGGTTCACCGCGATCACGGCACGCAACTGTGCGGCACGGATCCGTTCCTTCAGCGCCGCGAGCAGTTCCGCGTAGCCCTTGGGCATCACCTCAACGGCGCGTGTGCGCCGTTTGACCACAGCCTTGGGCTTTGCCACGCCCCTTGCGCGCTTGCGGGATGACGACTTCTTCTTCGGCATGCTCCGAAAGTAACACCGGCCTCGCATCAGCACTTCCGCAACAGTGGTTTTCCAGCTGTAGCACATGGCTGGCAAGGGCTACAGAGCGGGGCATTGCCAATTGTCCAACAGGCTGTTGGACAATTGACGCATGGCCGTTTTGGGACCAAAGCGAGGGCCAAGTGACGCCCGAATCGTTCGTGGAGGCGCTGAAAGGGTAGCCACGGCTACGAGTCGCAGGGTCGTCCGCTGGATTGCTTCGCAAAAACCTCGTGACAGCGGACAGACCCGGCGGAGGTTTGATGCCCCGCTCATTCCGCCGCTCGGCTGCGTCGAGTGGCTTCGCTTTCCCGGCCTCCGGCCGCTGACAAGTTGAAACACCGACCGCCAGAGGCGGAATGAGTTTGGCACTCGCGACACGCGAGCGCCGGTGTGAGATTCTGCCGCTCGGCTGCGCCCAGTGGCCTTGTGTTCCCGGCCGCTGGCCTGTCCTTGCTACCGCCTATACGGAATACTTACGGCGATCAAGGGCCGTACTTGAGATGTGGCCTTCGGCTGGTGTGGCGTACTTGGTAAACCGTGATGGTCTCCCCGTCAACCGTATAAACGATGCGATAATGCGGAAACCCGGTGATGTATCCATACCGGTACACTCCCTTGCGCACTTGGTGGTGCGGGTTGGTTCGCAACTGCTTCAAGGCATTCTCGAGTTCATCGCTGAAGCGCTGCCCCAAACCCGGACGCTGTGCGTCATACCAATCGGCTATGGCCTCGATCTCCTCCTGCGCTTCGTCCCGTACGACCAGCGTAAAGGCGCTCATTTCCTCCCCATACGCAACCGGGCCATGGACTCCTCCAACGTGTAGGAAGTTCCTTCCCCACGCAAATGCCGCGCACGTCGACGCTCCAGCTCAGCCCAGTCCTCATCGGTCATGTCCATGTCCGCTTCCGGCACCTCGGCCTCGATGGTCTTTGCAATGCGCTGCAAAGAGGCTTCATCCCACACCTGCATCAGCCGTTGGATGAGATCGAGTTTCTTCAGGGCGATGTCCATGGTAAAGGAGTGTTGAACAAAGGTAAGCAGCTCGTGCGGGTGGGTATGCATGGCCTAAAACCGCCGCTCGGCTGTGCCGAGTGGCCTTGCATTCCCGGCCGCTTGCCCATTACCAGTTGAAACACCGACCGCCAGAGGCGGAATGAGCCAAGGCACTCGCTACACGCGAGCGCCGGTTGGGGGGCTGGGGTAGACACCCAGCGGGAGTCAAAAGAGCCAGGATGTTCACAAGTGGCCCGCCTGCCACCGCATGAGCTCGCCCGCGCAGAACACTTGTGACAATGAGGGGTAGAACCCAGCCTTCGCAATGTTCGGTTCTTCGAGCTACCCAACAGTTTAGCGCACACTTCCACAATGCTCCCGAATCACTTGATACGCCTCGGTCACACCCAATTCACCCGCCCTGCTCAATGATCGACATCCCTCTGGAATTTGGCTGAGAGAAATCAATGTAATTCCCAAGTAGTAATAGGAACTCTTATCCTGATCATCTATCTCAATAGCTGCTCGAAAGTCTTGTACAGCTCCTCTTAAATCATCTATTTTCATCTTACTATATCCGGATAAGCGATAAGCCGTGTTCTCAATATGGGGGAAACGTTTGGCTGTCGAATCTATATTTGCGAAATAGCTCTCCATGTCCGCAATGCAACCATAATAATCGTCCAATAAGACCTTGGATTCTCCTCTGAAGAAGTATGCATCGTTGTATTGGTACTGCATGGATATGCTAGCACCCTTTGTGTACCGCTTGCTTTCCGGATCCTGATAAACTGAGGATCCAACCCACCACGAAGAAAGCAGCGGGTCTGGGAACCGTGCTATGCTACGAGTAAAATCCTCAACTGCTTCCGGGTAGTGCTTTACCATGTAATGGCAGTACCCCCTTCGGAAATAGTTCCATCCGGTTGGATGCTTCCGCACCAGCTTGTCAAAATAAATAATGGCTTCACCATACTTGCCTGAATCAAACATGGTGTTGGCAAGTGTTTCCGCATCGCTGCTGCCAATGTATCCTTGAATGGAGTCTCCAGTTTGATCTTTGTACTGTTGAAACAACATATTAAAGTATTGGCTCAACAAATCATCATCCTGTGCGTAACCCACATCGACAAGTGCCACAAACACTAATAACGACATTACAATACGGAATACCATCGGCATAATTCGATGATTGCTGGAGGCTTGTAATCTCCGGTCACGCATTTTGGTAGCCACGATAGTTCACGAAGAACCCCTCTTCGCCATCCGCATTGCGCTCACCGGTGGACATGATTGCAACCGGAGCGAACATACAGGTGGCCCCGAAATTTACTGCCTGAGCCTCACAAGCACGCTTTGTTTCGGCCGGTAGATCCGGTAGCGGCCCGCGTGCGACCCTGACAACAAAGAAGGTGAGACGGCCTTGAATGGACGCTACGATCTGCGGCAACTTCTCCAAGTCCGTGTTCACTGCTTCAATAGTGTAGCCTTCTTTGACGAGGGCATCATGAACAACGCGAACCCCCAATGCGTGGTCCTTCTCCTGCGAGGAGGGCTTAGCCTGTTGAGCCTTGAAAAAGCGGTCAAATATGCCCATTCTCGATGTGGTCAAGCTGATGTGGCCGAGGCTTCCAAACGATGCGAATTTAGTGCTATCACCGTGGAAGGGCTGTCGGTCTTGGAACAGGCAAAGCTGCATATGGACTTGATCGAATGCTCCTTGAGATCATATCCACAAGCGCCTTATACATCCACGTCGTACAAGTCACGTCCATTGCGAGGAATGTTTGGCACATGGAAGCCGCCGGGTTCGGGAATCTCTTCCACCAAGTTGAAGACAGCGCATTCATCAGGCAAAGGCTCGAAAATCAGTATGAACGTAGTAGTACCAGGCGGGACAGGCATCCATACCGGAACATAAGTGATGCCCTCCGCATGTATCATGGAACTGCGGTGGCCCGTTCGTTGACACACCAAGTAGGTACTGGGCCATATGCGTGCGCTGGCGCCCCAGACGGTACGAATGTGGCAACGTATGGTGACCTGCCCTTGCTCATCGACCTGTGCCAACAGTTCTTCACGGATAGCAGGGTCTAACGGCTCCGTTTTCGTCGGAACGGAGATGACTTCTGTTTCGACGATCGTGTGAGCGTGCGGAGTGATCATTTGCATGTGTATACTTGAGGTTCCGTACAAATGCCTCTCACAGGTGACATCACATTGGGAGGTATCACTACAAACCAAGGAGAGAGTGTCTATCGAGTTGCGACAACCAGCAGAGCTAAGGCAGTAAATCCGATGGCGATTCCACGACCGCCCCCTTTTGAACGAACACGGTAGCCTGATGCATCCAGTATCGTGTAACTATTGGGCCCTCGCATCCTCACCCAGCCAACACAATCATTTCTGCTGTTCACTATCATGAAGAGGTTCCCGCTATGGTATCTTAACGTTCCGATCTGCTCCCCCGATTGCCCGGTTATACGATACGAATGGTGCCTCTCAAGTTTGCGGAAATTGGTATTGTACAGGGTCGCTGTACCGGGAGAATAGTAACGGCCATTTCGATGGTAATAGTTGTTCAGATATGTGTTAGCGTTTCCGGTTGCCACCTTTCCGGTATAAGGGTTCGTGCTCCCCGGATAGCTCCAGTTATTGTAGGGGTTGCCATCCGGTGACGACCGGTAGTGAGGCCGCACATAAGTGCCATCTTTCCGATAGTAGCCTTTGACATGGACCTGAGCGGCGAGGTCTGCCGTCCACGCCAAAGCGATGAAGGACACCACAAGCAGTCGTTTCAAGCTTGAAATGGACAAGCATTGGCCGATCAGTGACACCAATGGTTCGAGCGTGTTCGTGAACATGGCTTTCGTTGATTGCCCCGCAAAGGACAGGGTCGCCACTGCAACCAGCTTGCAGTGGTTAAATTTTTAGTCATGCTTCGTTCCTTTGCGACATGGCCCAGCACCAGCACGCGCTTGTTCGTTATGTTGCGTTGGACCGCTGCCTCTCAAGGCTTCGGCTCACCAAGGACGAACTCATTGCTCGATGCTCCGAGGCCGTGAGCCGAGTGACCGGTGACGATCGCCACATTTCGGAGAAGACCTTTTACAATGACATCCGTGCGCTACGCGAAGGGATCGTGTTGGGCCGTGAGGCACCGATCGTTTGTACTGAAGGTCACTACCAGTATGACGAACATGGGTTCTCGCTTTTCCATGCAGGAACGCAGGACAAGGAAATGAAGGCGCTACAGGATCGCCTTGAAGCATTGGAGATCCGGGCTTGGCGGGTGTTGGAGCGGATCGAAGCACATGGGGTGGATAAACAGCTCGTCGCCGAGGTACGGGCACTCCTATCCGGCGGAGGCACATGCTCATGGGCGTATGTCGCCGACAAGGAGGAGGAGGCCGAACGAAAGGTCCAGCGAGCAAAGGACGCTGCCTTGTATAAATTGATCAAGGAGAAGGAAGCAGCGAGAGCGAAGGCTGAAAGATCGCGCCCGGCTTCGAGTGGATCACATGGTGGCACAGTCATGTTCCAACTTGCACCTATAGTTCCAGACCCACCGGAAAATCTGACTGCCGATGAACTCGCAAGGTGGTTCCTTGACGACATGTCCGCGTGGGGGTACCATTTCCCACAAATCGGATGGCTGAGACAAAAGCTATTCAGATGGAAGGTCCGAAGGGCAGCAAGGATTGCACTGAAATAGTCGTGTATTTCTTGAAATTCGTGTACTTGGAAAAGGATGGGTGCCCGCGTGAGGGATGGGAGCGGTAGCCCGGCATAGTGATGTGCGAGTAGCGCACGGAGCGAGGAGGCTGCGAGGAACGAGCAGACCCCGCAGTCCGATGCGATGCCGCACAGCGCAAGGCGGCTAAAGCGGACAGCCCGGCCCCGCCTGCAATTGAGACGGGGACACGCCCGCTTCTTCGCTACGCTCGGAGTGACCGTCTATCGACTTAGGTACATCGACCGCTCCCCATACACCTGCCTAAAGAACGGATCCTTTAAGTCCTTGATGAAGTAGATCGCTTCACCGGTGCTCTTCATCTCAGGTCCGAGGCTCTTGTCCACGTTGGGGAACTTGTCGAAGCTGAAGACGGGCACCTTGATCGCATACCCATCCAGCCGCGGCTTGAAGGCGAAGTCCTTGAGCTTGTGGCCGAGCATCACCTTGGTGGCCCAGTTCACGTAGGGTTCACCGTAGGCCTTGGCGATGAAGGGCACCGTGCGGCTGGCACGCGGGTTGGCCTCGATCACGTACACCACTTCGTCCTTGATGGCGAACTGGATGTTCACCAAGCCCACGGTCTTCAGCGCGAGGGCGATCTTGTGCGAGTGCTCGCGCATCTGCTGGATCACTTTTTCGCTGAGGTCGAATGGGGGGAGTACCGCATTACTATCACCGCTGTGGATGCCCGCCGGTTCGATGTGCTCCATCATGCCGATGATGCGCACCATTTCACCATCACAGATGCTGTCGCTCTCGGCCTCGATGGCACCGTCTAAGAAGTGGTCGATGAGGATCTTGTTGTCGGGCATCAGCCGCAGGATGTCCAGCACCTGGTCCACGAGTTCCTCCTCGTTGATCACGATCTTCATCTTTTGGCCGCCGAGCACGTAGCTGGGCCTCACCAGCAGCGGGAAGCCGAGTTCCTTGGAGAGCTTAATCGCCTCTTCGGGTGTGCGCACCGCGCCGAATTTGGGATAGGGAATACCCAGATCGCGCAACAGGCTGCTGAAGCGCTCGCGGTCCTCGGCCATGTCCAGCGCCTCGTAGCTGGTGCCGATCACCGGGATGCCGTAGCGGTGCAGCTTTTCGGCCAGTTTCAGGGCGGTCTGCCCGCCGAGCTGCACGATCACGCCTTCGGGCTTTTCATGCAGGATGATGTCGTAGATGTGCTCCCAGAACACGGGCTCGAAGTAGAGCTTGTCGGCCGTGTCGAAGTCGGTGCTCACCGTCTCCGGGTTGCAGTTGATCATGATGGTCTCGTAGCCGAGCTCCTTGGCCGCCAGCACGCCATGCACGCAGCAGTAGTCGAATTCGATGCCCTGCCCGATGCGGTTGGGGCCGCTGCCCAGCACGATGATCTTCTTCCGGTCGCTGCGCACGCTTTCGTTCTCCTCCTCGAAGGTGCTGTAGTAGTAGGGCGTCTTCGCGGGGAACTCCCCGGCGCAGGTGTCCACCAATTTGTACACGCGCTTGATGCCGAGCTCGTTCCGCTTCTTGTACACTTGGCTTTCCAGGCAGCCCAGCAGGTGCGCCACCTGGCGGTCGGCGTAGCCTTTCTGTTTCGCTTCGAAGAGCAGGTCGCGCGGGATGGTGTCCAACGTGTACTTCTCCACTTCGCGCTCGGTGAGGATCATGTCCTCGATCTGCTTCAGGAACCACAGGTCGATCCGGGTGATCTCGTGGATCTTCGCGAAGGGAATGCCGAGCTTGATGGCGTCGTACACGTGAAAGAGGCGGCTCCAACTGGGGTTGGCCAAGCTTTCCAGCAGCACGGCGGCATCGCGCGTTTCCTTGCCGTCGGCACCGAGGCCGTTGCGCTTGATCTCCAAACTCTGACAGGCCTTCTGCAGCGCTTCCTGGAAGCTGCGGCCGATGCCCATCGTTTCACCGACGCTCTTCATCTGCACGCCCAAGCGACGGTCGCTGCCCTCGAACTTGTCAAAATTCCAGCGCGGCACTTTCACGATCACGTAGTCGAGCGTGGGCTCGAAGAAGGCGCTGGTGCCGGTGATGGGGTTCTCCAGCTCGTCCAAGCGGTAGCCGATGGCGAGCTTGCTGGCGATCTTGGCGATGGGATAGCCCGTGGCCTTGCTGGCCAGCGCGCTGCTGCGGCTCACCCGCGGATTGATCTCGATGGCGTAGATCTCCTCCTTCTCATCCGGGCTCACGGCGAATTGCACGTTGCAGCCGCCCGCGAAGTCGCCGATGGCGCGCATCATCTTGATGGCCATGGTGCGCATCTTCTGGTAGGTGCGGTCGCTGAGGGTCATCGCGGGCGCCACGGTGATGCTGTCGCCGGTGTGGATGCCCATGGGATCGAAGTTTTCGATGCTGCAGATGATGGCCACGTTGTCGTCCTTGTCGCGCAGCAGTTCCAGCTCGAATTCCTTCCAGCCCATCAGGGCCTTGTCGATCATCACTTCGTGGATGGGGCTCACCTCTAAGCCGTGCTTCAGCAGCTTGTCGAACTCTTCGGCCTTGTGTACCACGCCCGCCCCGGCGCCGCCTAAGGTGTAGCTGGCGCGGATCACTAACGGCAGCCCGAATTCCTGCGCCACTTTCTTGCCTTCCAGGAAACTGGTGACCGTCTTGCTGGGCGCCATGCCCACGCCGATACTTTCCATCAGCTTGCGGAAGCGCTCGCGGTTCTCGGTGACGTCGATGGCCTCGGTGTCCACGCCGATCATGCGCACGCCGTACTTTTCCCAGATGCCGAGCTTCTCGCACTCGATGGCCAGGTTCAGCGCCGTTTGCCCGCCCATGGTGGGCAGCACCGCGTCGATCTTGTGCTTCTGCAGGATCTGCTCGATGCTCTCGGGCTTCAGCGGCAGCAGGTACACGTTGTCCGCCGTCACCGGGTCGGTCATGATGGTGGCCGGGTTGCTGTTGATCAGCGTGACCTCGATGCCTTCGTTGCGCAGGGAGCGGCTGGCCTGGCTGCCGGAATAGTCGAACTCGCAGGCCTGGCCGATGACGATGGGGCCGCTGCCGATCAATAGCACGGATTTGATGCTCGTGTCCTTAGGCATGCAATGAGGTGGGTAAGTGAGGGAGAGGGTTTAAACGTGCGAGGGTGCGAAAGAGAGAGAGGAAGAGAGGAAGAGAGGAAGTGAGGAAGAGAGGAAGAGAGGAAGAGAGGAAGTGAGGAAGAGAGGAAGAGAGGAAAAGAGGAGACCCGCCCTCTCGCACTCTTGCACCAATGAAACTTCCCGGTGGCAAAGCCCTTGCTTCCGTCCAAACAGACTGGAGCAGCGTGGTGTTGTCGGCTTCGGGCATGTCCGGAGGGTATCCGGGCCGCGAAGGTACCCCACCGCCGTGCAGCAGGGCGTGAATTGTGCAAAAGCGGCACGGATCGTGGAGAAGTGGTGCGCCTGAACGGCGGAGCAAGTGCGGCAACTTCTTCACCGCCGTTCACGTCTCCACTCTAAATTGCCGGCCCAAACCACATTGCACCCATGAGAACCCTGCTGATGACCCTCGCTTTCGCCACCGCGTTCAGCGCCATGGCGCAAAAAGGCGGCAACAACACCAGATCACCGGAGGAGAAGGCCCAGCAGCGCACCGAGCGCATGGTGAAGGAACTTGGGCTGACCGGCGACCAGCACGCCCAGGTTTCCAAGATCAACCTCAGTTTTGCCAAGGCCATGCGCGATGTGGCAACGATCGAGGATGAAGGCGCACGAAAGGGACGGGCCGACGCCTTGAAGGAGAGCCGCGATTCCAGCCTTGGGCAGGTGCTCACCCCGGACCAGTACAACAAGATGCTCGCCCTTCGCGAAGCGCATAAAGCCAAGCAGGAGGCGGACAAGAACAGCTCCGACGAGTGATCGTGCGTTGCCCTTCATTGCGAAAGGCCGCTCCCGGATCCGGGGCGGCCTTTCACTTTTCAACCGGGGATGCAGGCTTCCAGAGAAAGGGGTGCAGGCTTCCAGCCTGCCAGCTACGCCCATGGTTCCCCCCTGGTTCCCGCAGGGTCACCGAGAGGGGTGCAGGCTTCCAGCCTGCCGGTTACTCTGGTTCCCTGCGGGAACCGGTCACCGCTTCGGAACCCTGCGCGAACCATGCACCATGAATTACTCCGACCTTTGCCCGACTATCCGATCCAACCATGCCATCCATCTCCACCAAGGGCCAAGTGATGCCCTCCTCCCCCATCCGCAAGCTCGTTCCCTTTGCCGAGGCCGCCCGCAAGCGCGGCGTGGAGGTGCTCCACCTCAACATCGGCCAGCCCGACATCCACACGCCGGAGGTGGCGCTGAAGGCCATCCACGAAAACCAGCTCACCGTGGTGGAATACAGCCACAGCGCGGGCTTTGAGAGTTACCGCAAGGGCTTGGCCGCGTACTACCAGGCACACCACATCCCCGTTACCCACGAGGACATCATCGTCACTACGGGAGGTTCCGAGGCACTGCTCTTCGGCATGATGAGCTGCTTCAACCCCGGCGATGAGATCATCATCCCCGAGCCCTTCTACGCCAACTACAACGCCTTCGCCATCCAGGCCGGCATCACCGTGACGCCCTTGCGCAGCACCATCCACGACGGCTTCGCCCTACCCCCGGCCACCGAATTCGAAAAGCTCATCACCCCGCGCACCAAGGGCATCCTGATCTGCAACCCCGGCAACCCCACCGGTGCGCTCTATGGCCGCCAAGAGTTGGAGACCCTGCGCGACATCGTGAAGAAGCACGACCTCTTCCTCTTCAGCGACGAGGTGTACCGCGAGTTCTGCTACGACGGCGCACAGCACATCAGCGCCATGGAGCTGGAAGGCATTGAGCAGAACGTGATCCTGATCGACAGCGTGAGCAAGCGCTACAGCATGTGCGGCGCCCGCATCGGCGCCTTCATCACCCGCAACAAGGAGCTGCTGGCCACGGCCATGAAGTTCGCCCAGGCCCGCCTCAGCCCGCCCACGTACGGCCAGATCGCTTCCGAGGCCGCACTCCATGCTTCCCCGACTTATTTCAAGGAAGTGAACGAGGAATACCGCGAGCGCCGCAACATCTTAGTGGACGGGCTGAACACCATCCCCGGCGTGATCTGCCCCAAGCCCAAAGGGGCTTTTTACTGCGTGGCCGAACTGCCCATCGATGACGCCGATGCCTTCTGCCAATGGCTGTTGGAAAAATTCGAGCACCAGGGCCACACCGTGATGATGGCCCCGGCCAGCGGCTTCTACGCCCAGCCCGGCCCCGGAAAAAAACAGGTGCGCCTGGCCTATGTGCTGGAAAGACCCAAGCTGCAATTGGCCGTGGAATGCCTGCGGGAAGCACTGGTGCAGTATGCGCGCACCCCCGACCTGAACAAGGCCACCGCAACAGCGGAAAGGTAGGCGCGCATAATTTTTTTCGGGGTGCAGGCAACTTTGGGAAGACGGTCCGTCTTTCCTAAGCAGCCCCTTTTTTGTAGTATTGCTTTCTACCCCAACCGCCGCAATGCCGCCCCACATTGTGAAATTGGCCCAAGTCCGGCATCTTGCCTGGAGTTGGTTGTTCGCCTTGCCCCTGTTGCTGTTTACACAGAAAGCGGCGGCCACCACCTGCGCCGGCGCCACCACCATCAACCCGGCCAGCCTGCCCATCAACGGCCAAAGCCTGGTGTGTGGGGCGGGCAACGACTTGAACAGCACCAATGTGCCGGGAAATCTTTGCGGCTCGGGAAACTGGTACGATTACAAGGACGGCAATGAAGCGCTTTACCAGTTCACACCCACCACCACAGGTCCTTATCAGATAAGTTACAGCGGGCAAACATGGAGTTCCATCCAGGTATACATCGGCTGCCCCACCAACAACAACTGCGTGTACGGTTCGGGATCCAGCGGCTCAACGGAACAAGTTACGGTTGCCCTTAACGCAGGCACCCAGTACTTCATTTGGTTCGATACCTGGCCTTCACCCGCCAGCCCCTGCCCCGGCACGTTTTCCCTCTCGTTGGCGGTGGCGCCGCCCAACGACAACCCCTGCACGGCCACCGCTCTCCCCGTGAACGCCACCTGCACCTACACCACGTCCACCACGGCCAATGCCACAGCCACCTCCGGGGTTCCCGCACCTACCTGCGCCAACTACGCCGGTGCGGATGTGTGGTTCAGCGTGGTGATCCCCGCCTCCGGCGGATTGATCATTGACAGCAACACCGGGGTGGTCACCGATGGCGGCATGGCCCTCTACACCGCCCCCAACTGCAGCGGAACATTCACCCAAGTAGCCTGCGACGATGACGGCAGCGTCAACGGCGTGATGCCCATGATCCAAGCCGCTGGCCTTACGCCCGGAACCACCGTGTACGTCCGCTTCTGGGAATATGGCGGCGACAACAACGGCACCTTCTCCATTTGCGCACAGAGCTACACCCCGCCAACCCCTCCAGCCAACGATAACCCCTGCGCCGCCACCGTGGCACCGGTAAACCCGGACATGAACTGCACCAGCCAAGCGGCGGGCACCTTGGTGGGCGCAACACCTTCCGGACTGGCCGCTGCACCTTGCTTTGGCACCCCGGACAACGATGTATGGTTCCGGTTCACCGCGACAAGCACCACCCATTACATCAGCCTGAACAACGTGGCCGGCAACACCACCGACCTCTACCACGCCGTGTACAGCGGCACCTGCGGTGCGCTCACCAACATCAGCTGCAGCGACCCGAACAACTCCACGCTCACTGGCCTCACCATCGGCCAAACCTATTGGATCCGGGTTTACTCCTACTGGGCATTCGTTACCGGTGACGTCACCACCTTCAACCTCTGCATCACTACACCGCCGCCACCTCCCGCTTGCGGGCAGGTGTTCTATGATCCAGGGGGCGCCGGTGCCAATTATCCCAACGGGGCTAATTCCACCGTTACCATCTGCCCCACTTTACCGGGTGACTTGGTAACGCTCAATTTCACTGCCTTCAACACGGAAGTGCTTATTGATGAATTGTTGATCTACGATGGCAACAGCACTGCGGCACCGCTCATCGGCACCTACAGCGGCACCGCCATCCCGCCGCCGATCATGGCCACTAACCCCACCGGCTGCCTCACGGCGGTCTTCGATGCGGATTTCTCCATCAACTATGCCGGCTGGGCGGCCAATGTCTCCTGCCTGACCCCTCCCACCGGCGATTGCGTGTATGTGTTGCGCCTCAATGACAGCGGTGGCAACGGCTGGGGGTCCTCCGCCGTTCGTGTGCGCATCAATGGCGGTGCATGGACCAGCTACACCGTTACAGGCGCTTCCAACATGGTGCTCATCGGCGTCAACCTCGGCGACCTGATCGAGCTGGAATACATCGCCACCGGCCCCAACCAAAACCAAAACTCCTACTCCATTTCCAAATTGGGGCAGTTTCCTTACTTCTCCGCTGTCAGCCCCCCGGCGGCTGGCATCACCTTCAGCCAAACCGTGGATTGCGGCCCGCCACCTGCCCAGCCCCAGGACTGCGCGGGCGGTGTTACGCTATGCAGCTCGCAGTCCATCACCACCACCCAAACCAATTCCGGGCAGGTGGCCGATCTGAACCCCTCCAACCAAGGATGCCTTTCCGGAGGGGAAAGCATGGGCACGTGGTACTTTTTCTCTCCCCAAACCAACGGCACCATCGGCTTCACCATCACACCGGCAAATGGCACGGACGATTATGACTTCGCCTTATGGGGGCCTTACACCGAAGCCACTTGCCCCACGCAACCGCCCCTGCGATGCAGTTGGAATGCCCCACCCTCGTACGATGTGGGCCTGGGCAACGGGGCTACCGACCTCAGTGAAGACGCTTGGGGCGACGGCTGGGTGAAGACCATTGATGCGCTGGCAGGCGAGGTCTATGTGCTGTATGTGGACAACTGGTCCACCAGCGGACAGGCGTTCACCCTGAGCTGGCAGCTTTCCGGGGGAAGCAGCCTGGATTGCACCACCCTGCCCGTGGAACTGCTCAGCTTGGAGGCCTTCGCCCGTGATCCGGCGATCGATGTGCAATGGGCCACCGCCACCGAACAGCAAAGCAGCCACTTCAACGTGCAGCGCAGCGCCGACAACGTTCACTTCAGCACCATCGGCACCATGCCCGCCGCAGGCAACAGCCAGTTCCGCACCGATTACCTCTTTGTGGATCAACACCCTTTCCGCGGCGTGAACTACTACCGGCTGGAGCAGGTGGACCACGACGGCACCACCATGCGCACGTACACCGTAGCGGCCACCTTGTTCCAAGGCAGCACCAACCCCTCCATCTTCCCCAATCCCGCAGCGGACGAACTCTCCGTGGTATTCCCCGAACCGGTGCAAGCCGGCACGCAACTCCAGGTGCTGGATGCCACGGGCCGCGTCATCTCCTCACTGCAAGCCGCCACCGCACCCGGGCTGCGCACCGCGCTGGTGCCCCTGGACGGCATCGCCAAAGGCTGGTACCAGCTGCGCATCCTCAACCCCGGCGGCGCCCTGCTGCACCACGGGGTCTTCCTCAAACAGTAATTCTCCCTTTTCAGGTCCGCCGGACTCCAGTCCGGCTACCAGTCCGGCTACCAGTCCGGCTGCTAGTCCGGCTACCCGTCCCGGCCACCAGTCCAGCCACCTGCCCCATCCCATAAACGGGGGATATCCGCCTACGTGCATCACTGTATTTCAATGGCAAAAACACTCCATCCAGCGAACATTGTTGATAATTCATCGTACGAAAACTGGACTTCGGCGAATAAAACGCCCAACTTGCGGGTAAGCAACCAAGCTGTGCCGATCACGTCGATCCCATCAACAGTGCAGCCGAACCAATTCCCCCAAGACCATGATGGCGCCCCACCCTTTCCGGAATCACAGGTTCATCCATTCGTTCAGCGGCTTGGCATTGGCGGTGATCGTTGCGCCCTGCTTGTTTGCACAAAGTTCCAGCAACACCTGCGCCACCGCAAACGCCTTCCCCGTGAACACCTCCTGTGTCCCCGTGGTCTTCAACAAACCCACCACATACACGGCAACATACAACCCCGGCGGCTGCAATTCCGGCAATAATGATGATGCTTGGGGCAAATTCGTTGCCACCAGCACCCTCACCACCGTGCAGTACACGCCTACGGCCGGTGATGCCATCCTGCAAGTGCTTGCCGCCTGTGGAGGGGCACTGTTGGGTTGTTCAGATGTGGCCGCAGGCGGTGGTACGGAAACCGTCACCATCGCCACCGTGCCCGGCACCACCTACTACATCCGTGTGCAGCGCTACAACAGCAACCTCGCCATGAACGGCACCTTGTGCGTGTACAGTACCAGTTGCCTCTACCGCCTAAATCTCAACGATAGCGATGGCGACGGCTGGGGGGATTTGGGCGGCCAAGCCTACGCAGAGATCTTCGTCAATGGGGTAAGCCTCGGGCTTTGGACGCTCAACAGCGGCTATAGCGGTTATGTGGATTTTGGCGTGAACAACGGCGATGTGGTGGACGTGATCTTCAACACCACGGGCGCGGGCTGGTACATCGACGAAAATTCCATGGAACTCACCGTGGCCGGAACGTGCATCTACTCCACCTACAATCCACCCAATGTGGCGGTACCCTATACATCGGTAGTGAATTGCACACCTTCCCCGGCGGCCTTACCGCAGGATTGCGTGGGCGGGGCCACCGTGTGCAGCAATGCAAACATCAACGACAACAATGCCACCACCGGCTGCGTCATGGACCTCAACCCCTCAAACATGGGATGCCTGCTGAACGGTGAACGCCAAGGCTCGTGGTACTATTTCTCGCCATCCGCCAGCGGCACCCTGGGGTTTACCCTCGTGCCCAACGGCCCTACCGACGACTACGACTTTGCCCTGTGGGGACCCTATGGCGCGGTTCAGTGTCCAAATACCGCTCCGGTGCGCTGCAGCTATTTTGATGGACGCACCTACAGCTCCACCACCACCGGCATGGGCAACGGGGCCTCCGACGTGTCCGAGGGGGCCTTCCAGCCACCGGCCACCAACAACGGCTGGGTGAGCACCTTGAACGTTTCTGCCGGCATGGTCTATGTGCTCTACATCGACAACTGGTCGTCCACCGGCCAAGCCTTCAATCTTTCTTGGCAGCTCTCCGGCGGTGCCTCCCTGGATTGCACCACCCTGCCCGTGGAACTCCTCAGCCTGAATGCCATGGCCCGCGACCCCGTGATCGATGTGGCCTGGGCCACCGCCTCCGAGCGGAACTCCGCCTACTTCGAAGTGCAACACAGCACCGACGCGCAGCATTTCACCACCATCGGCACCCTGAACGCCGCAGGCAACAGCCAGTTCCAAACCGATTACGCCTTCACGGATGAACGCCCCGCCCCCGGCGCCAACTATTACCGCCTTAACCAGGTGGACATCGACGGGGCCAACGAACTGTCCCAAACCGTAGTGGCCTTCCTCGGTGGCACGCGAAAGCCGGTGCTCTTCCCCAACCCCGCCAACGACCAGCTCAACGTGGCCTTCCACTGCCCAACGGACGGCGAGGCCACCCTGCTGGTGCTGGATGCCACCGGAAGAACCGTGGCCCAAAGCAGCACCCAAGTGCAACGCGGCGAGCAGGCCATCACCTTGCCCATGGCAGACCTGGCCAAGGGCTGGTACAACCTGCACATCCTGCTGCCCGATGGCAGCACCCTGCCCGGCAACGGCTTCCTGAAGCGCTGAGGTGGCGCCCCCGTGCGGCTTGCCCGGCACGGCCTGCGCCCCGCCGGCCGCGCCCCCTTGAAATTACCCCCCTTCCCTCCACAACTTTTCAACAGCAGGGCAACCTTGCCCCACCTCCCTCGTCTTCCACCACGTGGAAGCTATTTCGTCCAACCCGGTGCCTTGGTGTGCTGCACGTATCGGTACTTGGAAAAATGCTACCTTCGTTCCCCCCTCTTTCCCACAATTGCATCCCCACATGCGTGGAACCCGACCCTGCCGTATTCTGCCCCTTGCCTTGGCATTGACCTGTGCCCTGGCCACCAGCGCCCAAAACGTGGGCATCAGCACCAACGGCGCAGTGCCTGCCGCTGACGCCCTGCTGGACATCAACGCCGCCAGCTTGGCCGCCAATGCCAAGCGCGGCCTGCTGATCCCGCGCATGACCGAGGCCCAGCGCTTAGCCATCCCCGTAACCGTGGCCGACAATGCCCTGCTGGTCTACCAAACCGATGTGGGCGCCGCCTTGGACACCACCAACGCCCGGGGCCTGTGGTACTATGATGCGCCCTCCACCGCTTGGCGCCACCTCTCGGTGGCCAACCGCGCATGGAGCCTGAAGGGCAACACCATCTCCGCCGCGCCTTGGCAATACGTGGGCACCGCCAGCAACACCCTGCCCAACCGCAACTTCGTGATCCGCACCGGGGCCGCTCCGGCCAACCCCGCCCTGCAAATGGGTTGGAACTTGATGGCACACCAACAGGGCTTCGTGGGCTTGGGCACCGCCGCACCCGCCACCGAACGCCTGGAAGTGGAGGGGGCCATCCGCTTCGCCACCAACTCCCCCAACACCAACCCCGCCGCACCGCGCCAAGGAACCATCCGCTACGGCACCATCGACGGATTGGCACCCACTTCCGCCAGCGCAAACCCCAACAACTTGAAATGGCACTGGGGCACCTTGGACACCTTGCAGAACATCTACTGGGGAAGGTTGGAGAACGCCGAAACCTACGTGACCCCGGCAAAGCCTTTTGCCAAGGACACCGTCCAATGCCAAAACCAGTTCGGCGATGCCTACGTGGGCCAGCTCAGCGCCATCCCCGTGACCCAGACCACCAACACGCCCGCCAACATCTACAGCCCATTCCCCACCAATTGGATGGCCGCCAGGGAACCGTATTTCCGGGTGCAATACCTCTACCGCAACAGCGAATTAGTGGAGGCCGGCTTCTGCTTCCCCGCCACCATCAACGCGTTTTCCTTCTTCTGCCTGGACCAGGAGAACCTAGACAACGGCGCTGGTAACCCCCCCACGTTGGTCATCGGCAAAATACGGGGGGGGGCAGCCGTGGAACCGGGTTGGGCAGGCCAAGGTGCCACACCCTACTTTGGTGGAACACACCCCTACATGGACGACAACATCCGCATGCAAGCCCCGGAAAGAGGCAGCTTTAACAACCTCACTCCGGCACCCGGCTGGATCACCTTTCCCCTCACCACCCCCATCACCTTGGCCGCGGGCCAGCACCTGATCATCGACATCACTTTGCGGCGCAACAATTTCCTCGGAACGGGCCCCAAAGTGGAGCTGATGGACCCCGGCTTTGCGTGCACCAAGTGGGTCTTCAATGGCTCCCAGAGCACGACCTCCGACACCGATATCCAGCTCCTTGACGACAATCCCCTCACCCCTGGGACCTCCACGGCATCTCCCAACAACCCGCACAACAAGCGCCCGGTAACGCGTTTCACGGCCACGGTGGCCACGCCGATCTCGTTTGAGCGCTATGCCAATTACCTGCAGTACGATGGCGGCGTGATGATCGGCAGCCCGGCATGGGCCGCCGCCAACTTCAAGGGCCCCGGCACCGTGGCCGCCGAAAATGGCGTGTTCGACGGCGGCCTGAAGCTCAGCGACCACGTGTTCGACCGCTACTTCGAGGGTGAGGCCGCCGCAACACCGGGCAGCAAGCACTTCTACGTGGGGCTGCCCCAACTGCACGACCAGCTGCAAAGCAGCCGCCACCTGCCCAACATGCCCAGCCGCCAGCAGTGGGAAACTTCCGGCGGCGCCAGCTTGGGCACCTTGGCCACCGGCCTGTGGGAAACCGTGGAGGAACAGGCCCTGTACATCACCCAACTGGAGCAAGACCTCAGCAGCTTGGAGGAGCTCAGCTTCGGGCAACTTCTTTCAGCCGAACAGGCCGCAGCCCTCATCGGCGAGGTGAACAATAGCAGAAGGCTCACGCCCCCCCAGAAAGCCCACCTCATTGAGGCCATCCGCCGCAAGGCAAGCCCCAACACCCCGACCCGATGAGCAACCCCCGCCTGCCTTCGCATCGCACGGCCAGCACACTGCGGCACGCCCCCCCCGCCGCCATGGGCCGCCGCACAACCTGGGCGGCCGCCCTGCTGTTGGTGGCCGCGCTGCCTGCCGCCGCGCAGAACATCGCCATCAACAGCACCGGGGCCGCCGCCGACCCCAAGGCCCTGCTGGACATCAGCTCCGTCTCCAAGGGCCTGCTGATCCCCCGCATGGCCGACTTCCAGCGCAACGCCATTCCCGCCCTTACCCCCGCCAACGACGGCCTGGTGGTCTTCCAAACCAACGGCGCCATTGGCACCCGCGGCTTCTACGTGCTGCACGGAGGCACTTGGCGGCCACTGAACGACGGCGGGAAAAACGGATGGGACGTCTTCGGCAACAACCTCTTCAACGCCGCCTATCCCAACCCCGATTACTTGGGCACCAACGACAACAGGCCCCTGCTCCTGCGCACCAACAACCTGCAGCGCATGCGCGTGGACGCCTCCGGCTTCATGGCCGTGGGCAACACCTCCACTGCAGCGGCGAACCAGGCCTTGGAACAGTTGGACATCAACGGGGCGTTGGGCGTGTACTACGAACCACCATTAGGCTACGAGGCCAGCAACACCGATGCGGCCGGCGTGTTCCGCTACCAGGCCTACGGCACCAACACGGGCTCCGCGCCCTACCGCCGGGGCACCCTTGAAAAGCCCGCCACCAACCCCAATAACGCCGCCACCATCGGCGATGTGCTGGGCAGCGCCAATACCTACCCCCTCCAGTACGCGGGCCACTGGGGCAACATCACCGGCGAGCCCATGCGGCAGGGCTATGTGGTGGCCACCGTGCCCCCTACCATTTACCAGCCTAAGCTGGGCGGCTGGCGCGCCTTTGAAAACCCGTACAACGAGGTGGTCTACAAACCATGGACCCACTTCAAGGAAGCGGTGTGCACCCCGGGCACGGCGGCCTCCATCATTCCCTCGGGACCAACTATCTCTATCGGAGATCGCTGGAGCGACGACGCTTCGCTGCCGCCCGGCGAAGGCGAGCTCATCAGCCCCTACCAACGGTATGTGGTTAGCCAAACCTTCGTGCACCACCAGTACCTCTACTTCGCCGAGGAACTGAACGCCGAGCTGGCGCAGGTGGCGGGCAATACTTCGGTTACCGGCGGCCTGTGCCCCGGCGGTCAAATAGACAGCATCGGCTTCCGCGTTAGTTCCCAAAATTGGACGCGGGGCATTACTACCGGGGAAGCCGACATCATTGTGCGCAACGCCCCGGATGGTTTGGTGGAATTGAACGGCTTCGACATCAGCCCGGGCGACCCCGCCACCATGGGCTGCGGCACCATTCCGGACCTGGCCGGCCTCGCGGACTGGCCCGATAACGTGAGCATCCACTGGCAGATGATCCGCTTGAACCCGCCCTTTATCTGGGACGGCCGCAGCAACGTGATCGTGGATGTGGCCGTGCGGCATCCGAACAATTCGGTAACACCTAGTACGGCTGGTACTGCGGCCCGGGTGCGGGTAACCCAGTTGCCGGTGAACGCCAGCTTCTGCGCGCACACCCAGACCAATATCACGGGAGGCACCAATCCTTTGCAACTCTTTCCGGATCCGAGCCCGGCACCCGGTTGGGCGTGCCCGGCCGTATTGTCCAACAATAAAGCGGTGCGCATGCCTGATTTGATGTCCATTCCCAATTACATCGCTGGTGTCTCCAAGTGGCGGCCCATGGCGCGCTTTGCCGGCAAGGTGACCACGGTGACCAACACCGGGACCGTAGGAACGGACGGCAACTACATCACCTACCCCGGTGCCTTGGTGCTGGAGGACAGCACCGGCTTAGGCGCCACCGGAGTGCCCTGGGGCCGCTGGCGTCCCGCTTGGCCATCCATATACAACACGGGGTTCAGCTACAAGGGCAAAGGCACCATCAGCGCACAGCGCGGCGTATACGACAATACCGTGCGGCTGAACGATCACGTGCTGGACCGCTATTTCGACGGCCGTGTGGCGCCCGCCGATGCCGCCCGGTTCGGTGGCACCCGCCTGCTCTCCATCGGCGAAATGGACCGCTTTGCCCGGCAGCACCGCCACCTGCCCACCATGCAGGGCCGCACCGATTGGGAACGGGGCAACGGCTTCTCATTGGGCCAGATCACCAACCAGCTCTGGGTCACCGCCGAAACCCACGCCCTGTACTTGGGCCAACTGCACAACAAGCTCAACGCCATTGAGGTGCTTACCAACGACCGCCTGCTGAACACCGGCGAATACCGGCAGGCCTGCCGGGAGATCGCCGGCATGGCCCCGTACACCGATGCCGAGAAAACACGGCTGATGGAAGCCCTGCGCAAACGCACCCCCCAAGCCCCGCCCAACCCCGGAAAGGGTAAAACCGCACCCCGCCATGGCCACTGACCTCCGCATCCCCCGCCCCGCAAACCCGTGGGCCTGCACCGCCGCCCCGTGGACGGTGGCGCTGATGCTGGCCGCATTGCTGTGCGCCGCCTCCGGCGCCGTGCAGGCCCAAGTGGCCATCAACACCACCGGAACCGCGCCCACCACCCCCAACGCCATGCTGGAGCTCACCAGCACCACCCAAGGACTGTTAGTGCCGCGCATGACCCAAAGCCAGCGCAACAGCCTGGCCGGCCCGCCCGACGGCACCATCGTGTACCAAACCGATTCGGTCTCCAACAACCCGCCGGGGTTCTATTACTGGGATGCCTCCATCCCCCAGTGGCAGCACGTGCTGTGGGAGCGCAACATCTGGCACCTCGGCGGAAACACCGGTACCACTTCCGCCGATTTCTTAGGCACGCTCAACAACATGCCCCTGATCTTCCGCATCACCGGAAACGAACGGGCACGCATCAGCGAGAACGGTGAGTTCCAGCTGTACAGCACCTACCCCAATTTGTGGGGAAGTGTCAGTACCTCGCCCGCCACGGAGATCATGCACGTGCAGGGCGGGGTGAAGCTCAACGGTGGCAGCGTGGGCAATAATGAGGGCACCATCCGGTACGTGCCCGGCACCGGCGGGGCACGCGGGCAGTTCCAAGGCTACGTGCTCAACGCCCCCGGCAGCAATACCTCCGTGAACGGCTGGAAGCAGATCGACAACAACTTCGATGAGCGCAAGCTGCAGGAAACCGCCAAGGCCACCGGCGCCTGCCAGCCCCCGAGCAACCCGGCCTTGACGGCCGCCGCCGTGGTGCAAATGCCGCGCCCTTGGCCCATCCCGGGCCCCACGGGCGGCTTCACCACCCTGGCCGGCGCGGAAAGCCCCTACTATTCCCTGTGGGAGGACGGCCGCCGCCAGTTCCTCTTCCGCAGCGAGGACCTGGCCGCAGCGGGCATCTGCCCGGGGCCTTCGAACCCCATCGGCGCCATCGCCTTCTATGCAACCAGCAGCTCCTCTGCCTCAGGACGGATCCACTTCCTGCGCTTCCGCATGAAGAACACCAGTACCACCAGCACGGCCGCAGGCTTCGACAACAACGCACTGGTGGATTTCTCCAACCCCAACCCGCCCGAAATACCCGGACCGCCGACCAGCTATAACCCAAACCACCAGACCGGCTTCAACTTGGTGACCGGCTGGAACGTGCACGGCGCCGATGGGGGCGTGAACTTCTACTGGACCGGCGCCAACCTGCTGTTGGACGCGGCCTTGGACAACCAGGAGTGGTCCGGGCCGTCGATCAACTACGGCTCCGTGCAGGGCTACGGCACCACCTACCCCAGCATGATCAGCATGTATTGCGATGCCTGCGGCGGCTCGGGCAACTTCACTTGCCGCTGGAACACCGCTCCTCTCCCAAGCCCGCCGTTCTATTACCCGCCCACCACCCCCACGAACGGCTTGCCCCTGGCCGGCGGCGGTACCCAGATCGGTTGGGGCTATGTAGGCGGCTGGACGCTGACCGCCGGGGTGAGCACCGTGGTGTGCGACGGTGACCCGACCACCTGGACCGGCGGCGGCCCACCCTCCACCAACCAGCGCCTGCCCCGGGTGGCCTTCTTGGCGAAGTACACCGGCGGTGGGGCCGCCTACGACGTGGGCAACTACATGGTGAGCCAGGACGGCCTGATGGTGGGCGATGCCGCCTGGGCCAGCGCGGGCTCCTTTGCGCCCCCGCCCAGCACCCTGAACTTCCACGGGCCCGGTACCCTGAACGCACAACGCAGCGTGTGGAGCGGCACCAGCCTGTTGAGCGACTACGTGTTCGACCTGTACTACGACAACCAGGCCCGCCCCGGAGATGCCCAGGCCGCAGCGCAGTACCAGCGTGTGCCCCTGAAGGACCTGTCCAACTACGTGGAGCGCGAACGCCGCCTGCCCAACGTGGACGGCCGCGCCGCCTGGAACCGCAATGGCAACTTCAGCATCGACCAGATCACCAACCAACTGTGGGTGGCCGTGGAAGACCAGGCGCTCTACATCAAGGAGCTCAACGACCGCATGGATGCCCTGAAGCAGTACTTGGTGCAGAAGAAGCTGCGCGAGCTGGAGAAGGAGTAAGCCGTTGGCACATTAGCGCATGCTGCCCGCAGGAGCGCAGTGGATTGCTTCAGGCCTGTTGAGTGCACAGGCCTTCGCAATGACGGGTTGGGCAAAACCCCACCACGCCGTCACTGCGAGGAGGCCCTGCGACCCCGGCCTTGCGCCGAGGAGCAGTCCATGACGAGAGTGCCCTGATAGATTGCTTCAGGCCTGTTGAGTGCACAGGCCTTCGCAATGACGGGTTGGATAAGAGCATCGTCACTGCGAGGAGGCCCTGCATGCCCGCCCTTGGCACATTGGCGCATTGCCCTTCCTACCTTGCCCCCATGGCCTCCTTTGCCCACGGCAGGCTCACCATGGCGGTGCACCGTTATGGCCAAGGCCCATTGCACGTGTTGGCCTTTCACGGCTTCGACCGCAGCGGCGCCGATTTCGCCGTGCTGGCACCGCCTCTTGCAACGCTTTGCACCCTGCATGCCTTCGACCTGCCCTTCCACGGCGAAAGCCTCGGCTTTGACCCGGTCGACCCCGTGCGCCCAAGCGAACTGGCCGCTTTCTTCAACGCGTATGCAGCGCACATTGGCACTGCCCGCGTGGGGCTGCTCGGCTACAGCTTGGGCGGCCGCATCGCCCTGTGCCTGCTGGAACAGCAGCCCGCCCTGGTGGACCGTGCCTTCCTGCTGGCACCGGACGGCCTGGTGGCCCGGCCTTGGTACCGCGCCCTCGCCCACTATCGCGCTGGCCGATGGATGTACCGCGCCTTCATCCGCCACCCCCGGGCCTTCCACGGGCTGATCGGCCTGCTGCACCGGCTGCACCTGCTGGATGCGCGCATGTACCGCTTCCTGATGGACCGCACCGCCACCGAACGGGCCCGTGCCCTGCTGCACCAGGTGTGGTGTGGCTTCCGGCTGATCGAACCCGCGCTGCCCACCGTGGCGGAAAACCTCCGCCGCCAGGCCATCCCCCTGGACCTGATGCTGGGCCGCCACGACCGGGTGATCAGGCCCGCCATGGCCCGCCGCCTGCACGACTTGGCCCCCGGGCAGGTCCACGTCCACTTTCTGCCCACCGGCCACCGCATGCTGAACGAAGCGGTAGGCGCCTTGATCGCGGCCGGATTGGCCCATGGGCCGGACGATGCCTCTTGAGCACCCCCTAGCGGGACCGTGGCACCCCGTTCACGGAACTACGCTTGCCGGTTGCACAACAAAAAAGGCCGCCCAGCGGGCAGCCTTTCCAAGGACAGGGAGATCGGCGGTCTTACTTGCTGCCGCCAGGCTCGTCGCTGACGCTAAGCTTGTGGCGGCCATGCGCACGGCGGTTGGCCAGCACGGCACGGCCTGCAGGGGTGCTCATCCGCTCGCGGAAACCGTGCTTGTTCACCCGCTTGCGCTTGCTGGGCTGATAGGTGCGCTTCATGGTCGTGCTTTTTTGAAAGGGAGCGCAAAGATAACGCCACGGGCGATCCGTGCAAACGGGAAAAGCAGGGCGACCACCCGCGCAGGGCTCCGGGCCGCTCAACGCAGCAGCCGCAGCCGGTCCATGCCGTAGGCTTGTACCTCTCCCGCCTCGTCCTCCACCAGCAGCCGGCCAGCGGCATCCACGTCCAAGGGGCGGGCGGTGAACGGCGCCCCGTCGAGCGTGAACCCGGTGAACCGGCCCTGGGCCCACAACCGCTCCACGTACGCCTTGTCCACTTCGCCAGGGTGCCGCATGCCTTCCCACCAGTGCTGCATCCGCCGGCAAAGGCATTCCAACACTTGCCCGGGGCTGCGGCGCATGCCGGTTTCCTGCAGCAGGCTGGTGGCCCGAAGGTCCTCAGGCCAGCCGCCGCTGTTCACGTTCAGGCCGATGCCCACCACCGCCGAGGCCACCCAAGGGCCCTTCAGCTCGTTGGCAATGAGGATGCCGGCCACCTTGCCGCGCTCCACCAGCACGTCATTGGGCCACTTGATGCGCACCCGTGACGCATCCGCACCGGCCTGCCTCAGGGCATCGGCCACAACGTCATGCACCGCCAAAGCCGCCACTTTGGCCAGGATGAACTGCTGCGGGGCGGCTAATGCTTCGGGCAACAACACAATGCTGGCCGCGAGGTCCAGCCCCTTGGCGGTCATCCACCCGCGCCCCGACCGGCCCCGACCGGCCGTCTGCTCCAAGGCCATGATGGCAGTGCCATGGCCCAGTTCCTGCCGCTCCAAGCCTTTGGCCGCATACTTGTTGGTGCTGTCCACCGAAGCGAGCTTGATCACCCGTTGCCCGATGGTGGGTTGGACGTCCATGTGCAAGTCCCGCAAGAGAAAACCGCGCAGCAAGCCCGCGCTCAGTGCATACCTTTGAACGCGCCCAAGATAGAACGCATGAAGAAAGCCCGTGGACCCGTCCCTGCCGTTCCCTTGGTGGAGGCCGTGGTGCTGGGCATGCAGGAAGTGAAGGCCAAGGACATCGTCCACTTGGACCTGCGCGGCGTGCCCGGCGCCGTGTGCGACCACTTCATCATTTGCCATGGGGATTCGCCCGCACAAGTGGAAGCCATCGCTCGCAGCGTGGAAAAGTTCACCCTGCAGCACACCCATGAAAAGCCCTGGCACACCGAAGGCAAGGAAAACGCCGGATGGGTGCTGCTGGATTACGTGGACGTGGTGGTGCACATCTTCCGCCGCGAAATGCGCGCCTATTACGGACTGGACCAACTGTGGGCCGATGCGCTCCGCATGGATTACGAGAACGTAGCTTGACCCTGCCGTGGAAAACAACACCGACAAAACACCGAAGCCCGATCCGGGGCCGCGCCCCAAGCGGCCCATCAACTTCTACTGGATCTACGGGGTCATCGTGGCGATGATCCTGGCCATGGGCCTGTTCAACTTCAACTCGCACTTGGTGCGCGTGGACATCTCGGACTACGACAACTACCTGGCGCAAGGCGATGTGCAGGGCATTGTGGTGAACGGCGATGCCGTGCTGGTGACCATCAAGAAGGACAGCCTGGAAAAGGAGGTGCACAAGAAACGCCTGGCGGGCACCACCGTGGAGGCCGGGGCACCCCAGTACACCTTCTACATCGGCAACAACCCGCAGATGCAGCAGCAGGTGATCGAACAGGCGCGCGCCAAAAAGGTGGACGTGCGGATCAACCCGCAGAACGACTTCGGCAAGGAGATCCTGTACTGGGTGCTCTTCTTCGGCGCCATCGTCCTGGTGTGGATGTTCATGATGCGCCGCATGGGAGGCCCCGGCGGGCCCGGCGGGCAGATCTTCAACATCGGAAAGAGCCGCGCCACCGTCTTCGAGGGGGGCAAGAGCACGGACGTTACCTTCAACGACGTGGCCGGCCTGGACGAGGCCAAGGAAGAATTGCAGGAGATCGTGGACTTCCTGAAGACGCCCAAGAAATACACCGACCTGGGCGCGAAGATCCCCAAGGGTGCCTTGCTGGTGGGCCCTCCCGGTACGGGAAAAACACTGCTGGCCAAGGCCATCGCCGGGGAGGCGCAGGTGCCTTTCTTCTCGCTCAGCGGCTCGGATTTCGTGGAGATGTTCGTGGGCGTGGGCGCCAGCCGCGTGCGCGACCTCTTCAAGCAGGCCAAGGAGAAAGCACCGAGCATCATCTTCATCGACGAGATCGACGCCATCGGGCGCGCACGCGGACGCAACATCAACATGGGCAGCAACGACGAGCGGGAGAACACGCTCAACCAGCTGCTCACCGAGATGGACGGCTTCGGCACCAACACCGGGGTGATCATCCTGGGCGCCACCAACCGCGCCGACGTGCTGGACCGCGCCCTGCTGCGGCCCGGCCGCTTCGACCGGCAGATCTTCGTGGACATGCCCGACCTCAACGAGCGCATCGCCATCTTCAAGGTGCACCTCAAGCCCCTGAAGATGGACATCAACGTGGACGTGGAGTTCCTGGCCCGCCAAACCCCCGGGTTCAGCGGGGCCGACATCGCCAACATCTGCAACGAGGCCGCGTTGATTGCCGCGCGCCGGAAGAAGAGCGCCGTGGAAAAACAGGATTTCCTCGATGCGGTGGACCGCGTGATCGGAGGCTTGGAGAAGAAGAACAAGATCATCACCAACGAGGAAAAGCGCGCCATCGCCTTCCACGAGGCAGGTCACGCCACCGTGAGCTGGTTGGTGGAGCACGCCTCCCCCCTGGTGAAGGTGACCATCGTGCCGCGCGGCCGCTCCCTGGGCGCCGCCTGGTACCTGCCTGATGAGCGCCACCTGACCACCACCGAGCAAATGCTCGATGAGATCTGCGCCGCCTTAGGCGGGCGCGCCGCGGAGGACATCATGTTCGGCAAGGTGAGCACCGGCGCCCTGAGCGACCTGGAGAAGGTGACCAAGCAGGCCTACGCCATGGTGACCATGTACGGGCTGAACGACAAGATCGGTAACATCAGCTTCTACGACAGCACCGGCCAAAGCGAATACAGCCTCTCCAAGCCATACAGCGACCACACCGCCCAAGTGATCGACGGGGAGGTGCGCAACATCGTGGAGGCCCAATACGTCCGCGCCAAGAAGATCCTCTCCGAGAACAAGGACAAACTGAGCACGCTGGCCACCCAGCTATTGGAAAAGGAGGTGATCTTCAAAGAGGACCTGGAAACCATTTTCGGCGACCGCCCCTTTGCTCGCAGCGAGGAACCCCAGGCCAAAGCACCTGCCAAGAACGGCGCGAGGCATGACATTCCAGCGGAAGCTGAAGGCAACGTCCCCAAGGAAGACAACACCAACGTGGCCTGAACCATCGGGCACATGCCCATGAGCGAATTGGCCAAACGGGCCATGA
The DNA here is from genome assembly GCA_023957375.1 of Flavobacteriales bacterium. Lineage (GTDB taxonomy): Bacteria > Bacteroidota > Bacteroidia > Flavobacteriales_F > PHOS-HE28 > PHOS-HE28. Next base: position 1,615,489 of record JAMLHB010000001.1, read on the forward strand.
CCGGAGCCGTGTACGCCGGGCTCACCATCGCTGCGGCCTTGGCCGGACCGGTGACCAGCACGCTGCTGTTCCTGCCCGTGTGCTTAGTGGCCACCCAGGAAATGCTCCGCCTGTTGGGCAGCGGAAAGGAAGGTACGCCCACCGGCTTTCCCCTGGCGGCGGCGGCGGTCACCTACGTGGTGGTGGCCTTGGCAAGCGTGGTGCCGCGCGTCACGCCGATGGTGGCGGCAGCCGTGGTGTTCCTGGCGCTGTTCGCGGGCGTGATCGAGCTGTTGTGGCGCCCGGATGCCCGGCCGGCCCGCGAGCTTGGCGCCCTGGTGGTGGTGGTGGCGGCCATTGCCCTGCCGTTCGGCCTGATCCCCGCGTTGATGCACCGGGGCCCGGAGCTCTTCATTGGCTTCATGCTGCTGTTGTGGACGAATGACACCGGTGCCTACCTGGTGGGCAGGAGTTTCGGCCGTATGCCCCTGCTTCCCCGGGTAAGCCCGAAGAAAACCGTGGAGGGCCTGCTGGGGGGCATCGTGCTGGCTTTGGCCGCAGGTTGGGCCATTGGGCAATGGTGGACAGTGCTCAGCCCCGCCCAGTGGTTGTTCTGCGGGGGCGTGGTGGCGGTGGCGTCCACCGTCGGCGACCTGCTGGAATCCGCCCTGAAGCGCGAGGTCGGCGTGAAGGATTCCGGTACCATCCTGCCCGGGCATGGCGGCATGCTGGACCGTTTCGACGGCTTTATCCTCGCCCTGCCGGCCATGGTGCTCACCGTGCATCTGTTCGCGTAGCTGGCCGCGCGGCCCGGCAACGCCATTCCAAGCGCGGCCATGGATACCGGCCGCACGGCACATCCGTGGCCCCCTATCTTTGGCCGCCCCGCCCATGCGCCTGCACCGTGAAGGAACCCCGACCATCCTGCTCGTAACCGGGCTGGCCTGCATCATCGGCTATGCGGCATGGCATTGGCTGCCGCCGGTGGCCGCTTGGCCCGTGGCGTTGGCCATGGCCGCGCTGCTGGCCTTGGTGCTGTGGTTCTTCCGGAGCCCGGACCGCCCGCTCAACAAGGAACCCGGTGCCGTGGTCGCCCCGTGCGACGGCAAGGTGGTGGTCGTGGAGGAAGTCACGGAAACGGAGTACTTCCGCGACCGGCGCATCCAAGTATCCATTTTCATGAGCCCATTGAACGTGCACGTGAACTACCACCCCATCGGTGGCACCGCGGCCTACCACCAATACCACAAGGGCAAGTACCTGGTGGCCTGGCACCCCAAGAGCAGCACGGACAATGAGCGGTGCACCGTGGTGGTGGCACATCCGGTGTACGGCGAGGTGCTGGTGCGCCAGATCGCCGGTGCGTTGGCGCGCCGCATCTGCACCTATCCCCGCCCCGGCGATGCCGTGGAGCAGGGCAGCGAGCTGGGCTTCATTAAGTTCGGCTCCCGCGTGGACCTCTTCCTGCCCCTGTCCACCCAAGTGCAGGTCCGCATCGGCGACAAGGTGAAGGGGGCCGAAACCATCATCGCACGCAACACCCCTTGAACATGCGCCCGTCCTTGCTCTTGGTCCTTCCCATCCTGGCGTCCGCAGCCTGCGGAACCGGAAGTACGTCACCACAAGAACGTGCGGCCGTGGAACCTGCGGCCCCGGTAGTGCAACCTGCGGAGGCGGCCCAAACACCCCCGCCTGCCGAGGGCATGGTGAACCTGCACACCTTGGCAGGAACCGGGCTGAAATTCAATGGCGTGTACGACAACGTGAGGGGCGACATCCACTACTACATGCGGTTCTTTGAGCGCGGCAACGTGGTGCTGATCGCGGGCTGGCAAAAGCCCGGCGATCCGGTGGACCTGCGCAGCTTCCTGCGGCAGGATGCGCAAAGCGGGGAAAATAATCTGCACAACACGCCGGTGGAACAGCGCAACGACAGCCTGTTCTTCACCACCATGGCCCCGCGCGGCGCCATTACCTATGCCGGGGTGGTGGACGGCGACACGCTGCGGTTCCTGAAGCACAGCATGGTTACACGCAAGCGCTCCGTGGTGAATTACCATTTCATCCCGGACTGACCCCAGGGCGCGGTCAGAGCAAGATGCCGCGCAACCCGTCCAGGTGCGTGATGCGGTAGGTGGCCATGGGGTCGCCTTCCCCTTCCTGCGGGAAATGCACCTGGTCCATGCCTGCCGCACGCGCACCGGCCACATCCGCCCGCACATTGTCGCCGATCATCAAGCTTTCCGCCGCCCGTGCACCGGCACTGCGCAAGGCGTGGCGGAAGATCGCTGCGTTCGGCTTGGGCGCACCGGCCATTTCACTGGTGAGCACCACGCCGAAGTGGTGGCGGATGCCCGAACTGCGCAGCTTCACGTCCTGCACCCCGGTGAAGCCGTTGGTGATGATGTGCAAGTGGTAATGGGGCCGCAGGTCCTCCAGCAGCGCCGCCGCGCCGGGCATCAGGATGGCGCGCACGGGGCAGCGCTCCATGTAGGTTTCCTCCAAGCGGCGGGACAGGGCACCGTCCGTGATGCCGAAATGCGCCAAGGTCCGTTTGAAGCGGAGCTTCCGCAGGACTTCCTTGGGGATGGCCCCGCCGTCCAGCTGTTCCCAAAGCGCCGCGTTGACCCCTTCGTACACGCCGATGAACTCATCGGTACCAACGCCAAGGCCGCCCAACAGTTCATCGCAAAGTTCATGCAGCACAGTACGCGAGTTCGCCCGGAAATCCCAAAGCGTATGGTCCAGGTCGAAGAACAGGTGCCGGTAGCGGGCCATCAGTGGATGAACTTCCAGGCGGCGCTGAGCACCAGCGACCAGGCCAGCACCGCCAGCAGCAGGGTCGGCAGGGCCCGCTTGTCATTGCGGAAATACTTGGCCGCCACCAAGGCGGTAAGCGGCACCGAAAGCAGCGGAGTGAGCAGGAAGACCACGCCCTGTGGGCCGTATGCCCGCTTCAGGCGCACGATCAGCCGGTTGGTGCGCGTGAAGATGCGCTTGGGGGGCTGTCCGCGTTCAGCGGCCAAGGCCCGTTTGCGCAGTCGCCGTTTGCTGAACCACGCCAGCACCCGACTGCCCAACGGAAAGACAATGAGCACCCCGATCCACCCGCCCACGGTGGTCAGCAATACCGTTTGCCAGTAGGAATGCTTGAACCCGTAAGAGACGGCCGGGGAGAACATGAATTTCACGATCCCCGCCATCAACACGGTGACCACGTGCCAGGGCTTCATGGCTAGATCTTGTTCCCGTAGGCCAGGTCGCCTGCGTCGCCCAGCCCGGGCACGATGTACGCCTCGGCCGTCATCTCGCTGTCCACGGCGCCCAACCAGAAGTACGTGTTGGCCGGGAAGTGCCGTTGTGCGAACTCCACCCCCTCGTTGCTGGCGATCACGGACACCACGTGTACGGCCTTGGGCTTGCCCATGCGCAACATGGCCTTGTACACCAATGCCATGCTGCGCCCGGTGGCCAGCATGGGGTCGCTGATGATGAGCACCCGGTCCTCGATGGAAGGGCTGCTGAGGTACTCCACTTCCACATCGAAGCCATCCTCGCCCTTGCGGTGCTTGCGGTAGGCGCTCACAAAGGCATTGTCCGCGCGGTCGAAGTAGTTCAACAGGCCCTGGTGCAACGGCAGGCCGGCCCGCAGGATGGTGCACAGCACGGGTTGTTCGGCGGGCAGCATCATCCGGGCCACGCCCAAGGGCGAGGCCACCTCCTGCTCCGCGTAGGCCAAGGTCTTGCTCAGCTCATAGGCAAACACCTCGCCCATCCGCTCCAGGTTGCGCCGGAAGCGCATGGGGTCCTTTTGCACGCCCACGTCGCGCATTTCGGCCAGAAAATGGTTGGCCACGGAATTCGATCGGTTCAGTTCCACCACCATGGATCAAGGTTTCAAGAGCCGGACCACCGGCGGAAGACGGTTCATCAAAGCTCGCAAATAAAGCACACGCTGCGCCCCGAAGCCGGTGTAAAAGCGCGCCAGCCCGGGATCGTTCCCCCCGGCGAAGTCCAGGAGCAGGCCGCTTCCGGCATGCTGCTCCACCACGTGGTCGATCAGGGCGTACATGGCGCGAAGATCGCGCCCCGCAGCCGTTGCCGCACCTTTCAGGAATAGGAGACTGCCACCGTGGCGTACAAACCAAGCGGCGGCAGCGGGGCCCTGCGCGCTGTGCACGATGTACCCGAGCCCCGTGCCGTTCAGTTCGCTGGCTTGCAGCACGCGGTGCATGGCTGCAATGTCTGCCCTGCGCAACCCCCATCGCCTGAACTGGTCGGAAAGCGCCAGGGCGGCGATTACTTCTCCACTTCCGGCCCCCGATGCCGCCTCCACGCCGAGCTGGGCCGCCTTGCGCAGGTTGCGTTTGTGGTTGGTGCCGTAGGCTGCCCGCAGGGTCTCGGCCGGTTGGTCCAAGCGCAGGACATGGTTCTGCCTTTGTTCCGTTCGCCAGTGGGGCAATTGCGGCAGTTCCGCCACCTGCAACTGGATGTCGGCATAGTGGAAGTGCCGGGGCAGCGCCCGCAGGAATTGGGCGGCGGGCGCAGGGCCTCCAACCGGTCCAAAGGGTCCGATGTGCTGGAGCAGGAACGGCTGAAAGAGGTAGTGGATGCCGTAGCGCCTACGCCCTGGCAGCGGCATCTGCGCGCCCGTGTCCCCGTCCACCAAGGCGCTCCACCCCGGGGCAGCGGCGTTGAGCACAGTGCTGCGCCCGTACCATGACGGCTGCACGGAAGCTTCCAGCCGGCGGTCCCATGCGGCCTGATCGATCTGCCGGTGTTCCAGGAAGGTGATCATGGCCGGGCATATTCAAGGACTTCAGGGGCTACACCCTGCCAACCAGCCTCATCGCCGTAGCCGCTCAGGAATCGTTCGTGCCACACGGAGATGAACGTGCCTTGCACGGCCCGGACCGCATCCACCAATTGCTTGGCGCGGATCACGGCCTCCTGCGGGGTGAGCCGCAGCTTGTACGCGGGCACGCTGTCCATCACGGCAAAGGGGTGGATGGTGAGCGCGGTGCTTGCCTCAGCCTCCAGGTCGTAAAACGGGTATGGCGTGCAGGTACCGGCGCGGAACCCCACGGCATCGGCCATGCCCATGCTGTGCTCCTCCCGGATGCCCAACTGTTCCAATGCACGGTAGGTGCCGGGCAGTTTCATGCGCAGGTAGTGCTGCCGGCTCTGCGTAACGGCAACCCCGGCATGCTCCTCCAAGCGCTGCTTCTCAACGGCCATGCGGGCAAGTGCGTCCGAACTGCCGTACCCGGGATGAAGGCCGACGGAGGCACGCCGCACGACCTGGCGGAGCACGTCTTGCAGGAAGGGGGACCGCAAGCTGATGGCATGGTCGTACCTGCCCCGGTCCGCAACCAGAAAATTCACGATGGCCCTGGCTCCTGTTCGCTCGGCCACGTCGAGGAATGCGACATGCACCGCATACGGGTCGGCTTTGGCCCCGGCCAGCACCGCCAAGCGGTCTCGCACGCGCCCCGGCCTGCCGTGCAGCAGGTCGCGCACGGCGGCACCGGCGCTCCGCCACCATTCGCGGCCCAGGTACATGGCCCCGTTGTCCACGTCGAGCGTGGCCGTTTGCATGTACTTCCGGCGCAATGCGGGCACCCGTGGGTCGGCCCGCCTCCAGGCAGCAGCGAGGTGGAGCAGCCACTCATCCACCACGGGCCTTTCCAAATAGCCATGCCGCGCGCCATGCAGTTCGCGGGCCAGCGGGCGCCCATGCCCATCACGCGCAGCGAAGTCGTATTCCTCCATCCTTGAAAGCAGGAAGAACGCAGCGGAAAAGGGATCGAAGGAAAGGTGGCCGCCCTTGGTTGGAAAAAGTTGCGGCATCCCTTGGATACTTTCCACACCCGGTTCCCCCCCCATCAAGCCTGCCTGTTCCAGCAAACCGCAGGGAACCACATGGAACGCGCCTTCCAATGCTTGGTGCCCATAGACCAGCTTGGGCGTTTCCACGTTGCGGAACGCCTCCGCATCCGGCACTTCTTCCGCCTGCCAACCGGCCATGGTGCCCAGCAGGTGCGCAAGCATGTAACGCGAACGCGGGCCGGGCTGCGCGATGTGGTAATGAACGTCGGCCATGCGGGGCTTGCGCAAGGTACGCACGAAGCAAGGCCGGGCTGCCGGGCTGCGGTTAGCGGCCCAAAAGGTGCATGCAAATGGCCTCGGCCGCGTGCCCATCGCCGAAGATGGGCGGGCACCGGGGCACGCCGTGGCTGAGGAAATCGGCGGCGGCCCGGGCAATGGTGGCGGGATCGGCATCAGCCAGCACGGCCTGGCCCTGTTCCACCAGTTCCACCCATTCGGTCTCCGGGCGCAACACCACCGCGGGTTTTCCAAAGAAGTAGGCCTCCTTCTGGACCCCGCCGCTGTCGGTGATCACCAGCTTGGCGCCGCGCTCCAGGGCGATCATGTCCAGGAACCCCACGGGTGGAAGCAGATGGAAGCCCGGTTCGGCGGCAATGGCGCGTTGCAAGCCGCCTTCAAGCAAGATGCCCATCATTTTGCGGGTGCGGGGGTGCACCGGTAGCACGATGGGCAGGCGATGGGTGCGGTGCATGTCCAGCAAGGCACCGAAGATGGCATTGATCCGTGCGGCATCATCGGTATTGTGATCCCGGTGCACCGTGGCCAGGATGAAGCCGCCGGGCTGCAACGCTACCTCTTTCAACAGGGTGGACCTTTGGGCGGCCAGCTCGGCGAAGCGCATGCTGTTGTCGTACATCACGTCGCCGCTGGCCACCACATGGGGCCTGTTTGCCGTGGCCGGCGCGTTGATCTCCGCCGGAAAACCCTCGTGCACCAGGTTGCGCACGGCGGTGTCCGTGGGGCAGAACAGCCACGTGCTGCAGTGGTCGCACACAATGCGGTTGACCTCCTCGGGCATGGCCTTGTTGAACGAGCGCAGGCCCGCCTCCACGTGGGCCACCGGGATGTGGAGCTTGGCGGCCGCCACGGCCCCGGCCAGGGTGCTGTTGGTGTCGCCGTACAGCAGCACGGCATCGTACTTGCCGCTTTGCAGTTCCTTCTCGACGCCCTCGATCATGCGCGCGGTTTGCACGCCGTGCGCCCCGCTGCCCACACCGAGGTCGATGTCCGCGCGCGGGATGCCGAGCTCGTCGAAGAACACCTGCGACATGTTGCTGTCGTAGTGCTGGCCCGTGTGCAGCAAGGTTTCGGCGATCCGCCCCTGGAAGACCGTTCGCACGGCATGGCTGATGGCGGCAGCCTTGATGATCTGCGGGCGGGCGCCAATGATGGTAAGGACCTGCAGCGGGTTGGCCATGGTCAGTGTAGTTGTCCGTTGTCCGCGAAGCTGTAGTAGCCCTCGGAGGTAATGATCAAATGGTCCTGCACCAGAATGTCCAGCATGCGTCCGCCTTCCACCAGCTTGCGGGTAAGCCGGATGTCCTCCTCGCTGGGGCGCAGCTGCCCACTGGGGTGGTTGTGCGCCACCACGATGCAGGAGGCGCTTTTCTCCAGGGCGTGCTGGAAGATGATCTTCGGGTCGGCCACGGTGCCATGCACGCCTCCGCTGCTCACCTGTCGTTTTTCCAACAGGCGCAAGCCGCGATCGAGCAGCAGCATCCAAAACTCCTCGCGCCCCAGCCCGCTCAGGTGGGCGCGCAGCTCTTCGTAGGCCAGCGTGCTGGTGTGGATCCGGGGTCGTTCGCTTGCGCTCCGGGAACGCCTGCGCAGGCCCAGCTCCAAGGCTGCCACGATGCTCAGTGCCTTGGCTTCTCCCACGCCGTGGTGCTTCATCAGCTCGGCGGGGCGGAGCCCGGCAAGCCAGTCGATGTCATTGCCCACTTGCCCCAACAGCTGCCGCGCCAAGTCCAGGGCGCTTAGCTCACGGGTACCCGAACGCAGCAGGATGGCCACCAATTCAGCATCGGACAGGGCTTTCGCGCCTTGGCTGAGCAGGCGCTCGCGAGGCCTGTCAGCCTTGTCCCAGTCGCTGATCTTCAGTCGTCCGGCTGTCTTGCCTTCCCGTTCTTCCATCCGGCGGCAAAGATGCCATCTATCGGGGATCGTCAGGCATGGCCCCAAAATAGGAACAGGCCCGGTGGGGCCTGTTCATCCATTGCCTGCGGTACCGGTCACTTCAGCCCGGCAACGTGCTTGGTGAGGCTCCCCTTGAGATTGGAGGCCTTGTTCTTGTGGATGATGTTGTTCTTGGCCAGCTTGTCCAACATGCCCTGCACTTTGGGGAGCAGCTCTTCAGCTTCCTTCTTGGTGCTCAGCGCACGCAGGTTGCGCACGGCATTGCGCGCGGTCTTGTGCTGGTAGCGGTTGCGCTCGTTGCGCGTTTCCGTTTGGCGGATCCGCTTGATGGAGGACTTGTGATTGGCCATGTTCCTTTTCTCCGAATAGGGCGGCAAATATAGCGTTTTACCATGGATGGGCAAGGGGGAAATGAAAAAGGACGGATTGCCCGTCCTTTCCCCGGTTGCGCACCAGGTTCAATAGGCCATTTCGTCCTTCCCGAACATGTTGGTAACCGTCTTGACGATGATCTTCAGGTCCAGTTTGAAGGACCAGTTCTCCAGGTACCACACGTCCAGGTCCACCCGTTTCTCCATCAGTTCGGGGGTGTGGGTTTCGCCCCTGAACCCGCTCACTTGGGCCCAGCCGGTGATGCCCGGCCTAACGAAGTGGCGCACCATGTATTTGTCGATGATGTCGCGGAACTGGTCGTTGAGCTTGAGCGGGTGCGGGCGCGGGCCCACCACGCTCATTTGGCCCAGGAGCACATTGAAGAATTGGGGCAGCTCATCCAAGTTGCTCTTGCGCAGAAAGGCACCAACCCGGGTCACACGGGGGTCGTTGCGGGTAGCCTGCTTGCTGTCGGCCTCCCCGTTCATGCGCATGCTCCGGAACTTGTAGCAGGTGAACTTTTTCTTGCGCTCGCCCAGGCGCACTTGCTTGAAGAAGACCGGCCCCCTGGAAGAGAGTTTGATCAAGATGGCCAACAAGGGGAACAACCAACTGAACAGCAAGGTGATGACCAGGATGGAAAAGACCAGGTCGAAACTGCGTTTGAGCAGGCGGTTGCCCCAGCGGTCCAAAGGCTCGTGGCGCAAACGGCTCACGGGCACCGCCCCGTGGAAGGTCAGGTCGGTGGTTTGCACCACGGGCACGAAGCTGTCCGGGCCCGGGATCACTCGGAACCGGATGGTGTTGCGTTCGCAAAACTCCATGAGGCCGGTGATCTCCTCGCGGTAGCTGCCCGGCAGTGCGCAGTAGAGAATATCGATCCGGTTTTGGATGGCATAGGCCTTGGCAGCCTCAATATTGCCCAACTGGCGGTCGCCCAACGGGCCGGCCAACTTTTGGTCATGGAAGACCCCCCGGAACCGGTATCCCCGCACCGTCTGGTCATCGCAGTACTGCATGATCTCCTCGGCTGCGGGCCCGTCGCCCACGATCACCAGATCCTTCACCGGGGTAAGCGGTTCCATGGCCATCACGCGGTTCAATCCATGTTGCACATGGTGCATTTGCTGCCTGCCGGAGCGGAGCAGGGTGGATAACTCCTGGTTAAGCTCGGTCCGCAGCGTACGGTGCGCAGGCTTCAATTCGTGCACGGCAAGGAATTGTGTGTCGATCTTCTCCATTTCAGCGGCTCAGCAAGCTGCCCCCATTTTGGTAACAGGGAGCCAAATGTAGTGCTTCGTCGAAACCTTTGTCAAGTTCGTCGAAAAAATAGCCCATCCGTCCGATCAATCCCCCTTGGACTTCTTTGCGCGGGGCTTCCAGATCTCCCCGAACACCATCCAGATGAACGCGGTGTTGGTGAGGATATAACGCTTCCAAAGCCGTCGCGGTTCCAAGGCGAGGCGGTAAAGCCACTCCAAGGAAGCTTTGCGCATCCAACGGGGTGCGCGCTTGTCCACCCCGGCATACAGCAGGAAGGCGCCGCCCACCCCCAGCATCACCGCCGGCACCCGGCCCTTCATACTGGCCATCCATCGTTCCTGTTTGGGGCAGCCCAGGCTCACCAGTACAATGTGGGCTCCGCTCGCGACAATGCGATCCACTTCCTCCTCCCGCTCCTGGCTGCTGGTCGGCCTGAAGGGCGGCGACCAGGTTCCCGCGATCTTCAACTTGGGAAAGTCCACGGCGGCACGTTGCACGATCTTCTCCAGCACGTGGGGCTGGCCGCCATGCAGGAAAACGCTTAGACCCTGCTCCTCGGCGGCGGCCATCACAGCGGGCATCAGGTCGTTGCCTGCCACGCGCTCCTGCTTCAAGTTGTTGAAGCGGTTCAGGCTGTACAGGATGGGCATGCCATCGGCCGTGGCGATGTCCGCACCGTTCACAACGGCCATGAACTCCGGATCGGCCCGGGCCTCCATGCACATGTGCACGTTCACGCAGCACACGTAGGAGGAGCGGTGCGCGCTCCCCAAGCGGATCATGGCTGCCACTTGTTCACCAAAGCTGCCCGTGGAGATGCCCATGCCGAACACGCCGGCTTTCCGTGGTATGCTCATGGGCTTGGTGCCACCTGCTTTTGGCGCGTATCGATCAGGGTGGGTTTCACCGCATTGCGACTTTCATTGTCATACCAATCCACCATGGCCCGGGCTCCCTGTTCCAAGGTCCACGGTGCTTTGCCCAAGGCTGCTTCGGTCCGGTCCATCGGGGTGATGTAATCCGTGGTCATACTGCGGAACCGCCCGCTGGTGATCGGGAATGGAAGTTGCACACCCTTGAGCACATCACCGCACATGGCCATGGACTTCACGATCCAGGTGGGGATGTAACGCACCGGCTTGCCCACCAGTGCTTGAGAAATGGCCTCCACCCACTGGCGCAGGTCCAACGGCGGGTCGCCGACATAGAACACCTTGCCATGCACCTCGGCATCGGGCACCTCCAGTAGGCGGCCGATCTGCCACACCACGTTGCCCACATACCCGTAGGAACGGATCACACGGCCTTTGCCGGGGTGAAAATACAAGCCCTTGCGCATGACCTTGAAGAGCACATCGCGGTAACGCAGGCTCCAAGGCCCCCAAATGGTGGTGGGCCGGATGATGCTCCATGTGCACGGCAGATCGGCCTGCCTCACGGCCATTTCACACCGCCGCTTGGTTTCACCGTAAAGGGTGAAGGGCTTAAAGTCGAGATCGTCCTTGGGTTGGTAACCCGCTTCACAAACGAACTGGGTGCTGGTGATGATGACCCGTTGCAACCCATCCGCCGCCTTGATGGATTCCAACAAAAGCGCCGTGCCTTCATGATTCTGCCGGTACGCGTCGAGGTCATCCTGCACATCGGTGTCCGTGCGGGCCGCCAAATGCACCAAATGAGTGGGCCTGAACTCGGCGATCCAGCGGTCGGTGGCTGAGCGGTCCATGATGTTCCACTCGCGCCACCATGGCCTGTGGGCAGCTTTCAGCGGTGGGTTCCAGTCCAGGTTGAGCACTTCCCAGCCTTGGTCCAAGGCGGATTGCACCAAGTTGGTGCCAATGAACCCGGATCCCCCGGTGACAAGCAATCTCATCCGTTCAGTTCGATCGTGTTGCGGCCAATAGGGCCGCCTCCATGTTCTGCCAAAACCGCTCCAAGGTGAAATGCGCTGCAAAGATGTTCCGTCCCTCCTTGCCCATGCGGTCGCGCAGTGCAGCATCCTGCAGCAGGTCAAGCAAGCGGTCGGCCAAGGCTGCCGGGTCTTTCACCGGAACCAGAAAACCGTTCACCCCGTCCTGTACCACGGACGGGATCCCGCGCCAATGGGTGGTCACCACCGGTTTGGCGAATTGCATGGCCTCCAACAGGACCAACCCGAAACTCTCCGCTTCAAAATGACTTGGGAAGCAAAAGATATCGCAGGCTGCAAAGGATTCCAACTTCTCCTGGTCGCGCCGCACACCCAACAGGGTGATGCGCCCCTGTAAACCGTGGCGGGTGATAAAGTCCATGCATTCCTTCTCGTAGGCACGATCACCCCAACGGCCCATCAGCTCCAGCCGCGCATCGGCACCGGCAGCAACCACCCGGCGGAACGCTTCCAACAGGATGCCTACGCCCTTTGAAGGAATGAGCACCCCCGTGAACAGGATCACCAGGGGCGAGCCTGGACTGGCGGCATGTTCCGCCACGGTGCCGCGGGCGTCTGGTATGCCATTGGGCACCACCACCTCCTGCCTTGCGCCAAGGAGCTTGCCGTCCTCGGGGTTTTGCGGTGCGGTGCGAATGGCCATGGCCGCATTGCGGTAGGCGAGATCGAAGAAGGGACGCAGCAGGGCGGGCAGCTGCTCCCTGAAGGAGGATACGCCGCCAGCATGAAAATGGAAAACGGTCCACTTGAACAACCACCGCGTGGCGCAGAGAAAGACCATGTCGCGCAGCACCGGCACCCGGTTCGGGCCGCTCGGCGGGTAGTACATCAAGGGGGTGCGATAGCGGAACCGGGCACGCCATACCTGTAGGATGGTGGTGATCAGCACCCACACCTTTCCGATGGAAAAGCGGCCCACGCTGTCCATATCAGCGGAATACTGCAGGCGCACATGGAAAAAGCGGAGCCGAACGGGCTCATGCCGGAGCAGGGCCTCGATCATCATGGCCTGGCCGCCGAAGGGCGGAGGCGTTTGGCCCACCACCAATACATGCAAGAGCCCGTCCGAAGGCAGAGTCCGTTTCGTCATGATAAACTCCGCGCTGGTTGTTACCAATAGCACCCACCTTCCACCTGCGCGGCCTTGGCCGGTGTTTCATCGGGGCCCGGGCGCACCCAGTGCTCGTTGATCAGCGGGTGGCCTTCCCATCGCTTCCCGAGGATCCCGAACAGGATCTGCGTAGCGCCCCCCAGGTGGATGGCCTTTCTGCCCTGCCGCTTGATGTGCGCCGCCAGTGGCAGGCCATACGCCCCGCACCCGAGTATGGCCACGTCGTAATCGGCCTTGTCGATCTGTTCCTTCATGTGGTCTAAGGCGTGGAACCACGTGGGGAAAGGTGAAGGCGTATTGGCGATGGTCTGCACCGCCTTCACGGTCCTCAGCTCGAAATCCGGGAGAATGCGCTTGTCCTTGAACAACAGGTGGCGCTTGCGGAACTGGCTTTGGATGGATTTTTCATAGGGATGGACCACGAGCACCTTTTTCCCTGCGAGAGCACTGCTCCATGGATCGGCATGGAGATACGGTTCGAGGTCGGGCAGCGGCACTTTCACTGCATTCTTCAGTTGGTCGGCCAAGAACCATTCCTGCCGGTAGCACGTGCCCAAAATGTCGATCAACGGGATGTCCGCCAACATCCGTTCGGCAAAGCCTGCCAGGGCTTCCTCGGTGGCAGGAAAAAATCCCGCGTTGTTGGGCATGCTCTCAAACGTGTCCGGTTCCCAACCGTAGGAGTGGAACCGCCCGGTGATATACCCCAAATGGTTGATCAGGTTGGGCTTGCGTCCGGCGAGCATGCCCACATGGTTCATGACGGCATTGAGCTCCACCACGCCTATGCGCGAGACCATCAAGGGAGCCGGTGCCTCCAATTTTTCGCGGATCAGGTCCGAGGCCTGCTGCCCATGGACCTTCGCCCCGTCAAACGTGTATGCAAACCGTGATGCGCCTGGCAGCAGTTTGGACCACACCTTCCTTCCGAAGTTCAATACTTGCAATGTTCCCGGCGAAGGCTGCCCGGCGGCCCGTTTGCTCATGTGCATGCTTTGCGCGTAAAGTTAGGAACGGGTGACCCACCCAATTCGGAAGGCCTCCCGTCACGAAGGGCTCCAACGCAATTCACGGTCAAAAAGATATTGGGCCGGTGATTGGGTGCATTCGTCGAAATCCCGAAACAATCTCCTAGCAATGCAGTTAGACGGCGCAGTGAACCCTTGCAACATGCACAACTGCACCTTCCGGAACGGTATCGCCAAGGTCTTGGCCACTGCGCTACTGGCAACCTCCGCCTTGCTGGCCCAGGCCACGGACTACTACGTTTCGCCCACCGGCAACGATTCGAACAACGGCACCTCGCCCAGCACGGCTTGGAAGACGATCGACCGGGTGAACCAGCTGTCCTTCACCCTGCAGCCAGGCGACAAGGTGCTCTTCCAGCGCGGAGGCACCTGGCGCGGCGAGGTGTTCCTGGGCACCAGCGGCGCGGCGGGCCAGCCGATCACGGTGGGGGCATACGGCAGCGGGCCCAAGCCGATCATCAAGGGGAGCAACCTGGTGGGCGGCTGGACGGTGCACCAGGGCAACATCTGGAAGGCCACCGTGGCGGCCGACAAGTTGGCCCAAGTGTACGTGGGCGGCCAGCGCATGACCCCGGCCCGCTACCCCAACAGCGGCTGGCTGCGCAACACCCAGGGCGGCGGCACCCAGCTGCAGAGCAACGACATCACCCAGCCCAGCGGCTACTGGAACGGGGCGATCTGCGTGCTGCGCAGCTCCAGCAGCTCCTTCGATACCCTGCGGGTCACCAGCCAGGTGAACGGCACCCTGCACTTTGCCGGCAGCACCTTCAACCTGGGCAACGAGGCCTGGGGCTTCTTCATGCGCGGCAAGCTCAGCGAGCTGGACAGCCCGGGGGAATGGTTCTACGACAAGGCGGCGCAGCAGCTCTACCTGTGGGCGCCGGGCAACGCCAACCCCAACAACTTGGAGGTGGAGGCCGCCGTGCGGCTGTACGGGGTGTGGTGCACCTGGCACCGCCACCACATGAGCGTGAAGGACCTGGACCTGCGCCACCAGCTGCGCGCCGGGGTGTACGATGAGGACGCTGACCACGTGGTGGTGGATGGCTGCTCCTTCAGCCAGCTCTACCACGCCATCCTCGCCGGGGGCACCAACGGCACCTACATCAACAACACCATCCGGGACACCTATGCCACGGCCATCCCGGCCTTCGGCAACAATGCACTGATCGCGTACAACACCCTGAACAACATTGCCGTGGTGGACGGCGATGGCGAGCACCAGTGGGGCTACTTCGGCATCCGCGCCGGGGGCTACGGCACGGTGGTGCGCGGCAACCGCCTGGACACCATCGGCTACATGGGCATCACCAGCGGGCTGGACCAGTTGATCGAGAAGAACGTGGTGCGCCACACCATGGCCACCATGAACGACGGCGGGGGCATCACCCTGGACGGCAGCGACGGGCTGGTGATCCAGGACAACATCGTGGGCGACCCCATCGGATCCTGGCAGAACGGCTCCCCGCCGGTGGCCCCGCACAACGTCCCGATGGGCATCGGCATCTACTTCGGCAACACCTCGATCAAGAACACCACGGTGCAGCGCAACACGGTGTACAACTGCCCGCAGTACGGCATGTACGTGGACCACACCATGGTGACCACCGGCGTGCAGGTGAAGGACAACACCTTCTTCAACAACGGCACCGGCTTTGCCGCCGGGGCCCAGCTGGCCATGGCCGACTACTCCAACGCCATCGGCGCCGGGGCCACGGCCCCCTACCATGTGCCCGCCTACAACGACGTGTACAGCGGCAACGTGATGTACTCCCTGACCAAGGACCAGCCCTGCATGCTGCAGTACCACTGCTACAGCGCCACCCCCGTGGTCTACGGCTCCTTTGCCAACAACCGCTACTTCAACCCCTACAACGAGCTCAGCATCAAGACGACGAACTTCATCGACGGCTACCAGAACCGCGCCTTCACCCTGGAGCGCTGGCAGGCCGAGAAGGCCACCGACGCGGGCAGCACGCGCAGCCCCCTGCGCCTGAGCGCATACAGCACCGTGCAGGAACTGGGAAGCAATCTGGTGGCCAACGGCCAGTTCACCAACAACGTGAACGGCTGGACCGGCTGGCCCACCAATGCGCAGGTGAGCCACGTGACCAACCGCCTGGACAACGGCGCCCTGAAGGCCAACCTGCCGAACAACAGCATGTACCCCAATTTCACCCTGGAGAACCCGGACCACTTCCCCATCCAGGACAACGCGTGGTACCGCGTGCGCTGCAGCCTGCAGAGCGATGTGCACGGAAAGCTCACCGTGGGGGTGAAGGGCGAGGCCTCCATCGGCAACCCCTACACCACCTGGCAATGGGACGTTCCCTTCAGCAGCGAACGGCGCGACCTGGAGATGTACTTCCAGAGCAACGTGAACGACCAGGCCTGGATCCTGTTCTCCAACCCGTGGACCGACCCCTATTACTTCCTGGACAACGTGGAGGTGACCCGCGTGCAGGTGCAACCCTTGGACCCCCTGGAGCGCCACAAGCTCTTCGTGAACGATCAGGCCACCGCACAAAGCTTCCCCTTGCCCGAAGGCTGCTGGAAGGACCTCGACGGCAACCTGCTCAACGGAAGCATCCCCGTGCCGCCCTACTCCTCCAAGGTGGTGTACCTGGATGATGGGCCGGAGTGCGACCTTACCACCAGTTTGGCTGAAGCCCCGGAAAGCACGGATGGCCCCTTCTTGTTCCCCAATCCGGTCCATGCCGGGCAGGTCCTGCACATCACGGGCACCCAAGGTGGAAAGTTTACCTTGACGGATGTGCGCGGCACACTTGTCCTTGACCGGGAAATTTCGCCGGGGTCAACTCACGTCAGCTTGCCGGAAGGAACTGCTCCAGGGCTTTACATGGTCCGCATCCAAGGCCCCAATGACTCTTCGATCAGCAAGTTGGTGGTCCGGTAGCGGAAGTAGCAAAACGATATCTGCATGCAGAGGCCCCGGAGACCCCATCCCGGGGCCTCTGCCGTTGCTCCTTCACCGTCCCTCCGGCTTGGCAACGACCCGCGCCGGATTCCCGATGGCAACATGTCCGGCCGGCACATCGCGCACCACCACCGCAGCAGCACCAATGGCCACATCATCCCCCACCGTGATCGGCCCGATGATCACCGCGTTGGCCCCAATGTCCACCCGATCACCAATTATGGGCGCCCGGGAATAACTGCCGTCTTTCATCCGCTTGTTTCCGATCGTGGTGCTGTTGCGAACGGTACATCCCGCGCCGAATACCGTACCGTCATTGACCACCAGGGCTTGGCCGTGGTCTATGCGGAAGCCCGGTCCGATCCGCGTCTTCCACGGCAGTTCGATGCACAGCATCCACTCAACCAGCACCCGGTACAGGATGAACAAGGGGAGGAATACCAGGAAGCTGGCCAAGTTTTGCCGCAGCAGGTGCATGGTTCTGAAAAACACCATGACGAGCCGCCCCTTGGGGTTGCCTTTGTTCGCCCGCCAGTCCTGGAAGATGCCATATCGTACGGCCATGGATCGCTTCACTTGGTGCGTAAAGTTGCCACGAACCGGTTGAACCGCAACTTGAGCATGGAGGGCACATATAGGCAGGTGCGCACACAACGCGCCAACCATTTCTCACCGGTGGAGAATCCGAGCGCATCGTTCATGCGGTCGCTTTCCTTGAGCACGCGCCCCAGCGTGTTGGTGGTACTGGCCCCACCGGCGCTGAAATGGGCCAACACTTCAGGCAGGTACAGGAACTGCCCGGGGTTTTCCCGCCACGCGCGGAGCGTCCACAAGTGATCACCGCTCACGCGGAAAGCTGGATCAAAAGGGTGTTGCCGGTAATAGGACCGGCGCACGAAGAAGCTCGGATGGTTGAGCACCATTTCCCAATACTTCAACAGGAAGGTTGAACGCTTGGCCCGCTTGCGTTTCACGGACCCGTTCGGGTACTGGATCAGGATGTCGCCGTGCACGATGTTGATCTCCGCACGCCCCCCGGCCGCCCGCATGGCCTTGCAAATGGCACCACTCCCATAGGCATCGTCCGCGTTGATCATACCCACCCATTCACCGGTGGCCATGGCGATGCCTTTGTTCATCGCGTCGTAGATGCCCTCATCCTTGCCGCTGGTCCATCGCGCCAAGTTCGGTTCGTACCGCTTAATGATGTCCACGGTCCCGTCCGTGCTGCCTCCGTCCACAATGATGTATTCCAGGTTCGGGTACCCTTGGTCCAATACGCTCAGGATGGTGCGCTCCAACGTGGCGGCGGCATTGTACACCACCGTGACCACACTGACCTTCGGCAGTCCATGCGGCCCGCCCATGCATTGCTTATCTTCCATCAGGGCGGGGTTGCTCTGCCAGCATTCCATTGGTCTCGGGCGGGATCCGTGCCATCACCACGGGGCCCATCAGCACGAAAAGCACCATGAATCCCATGTTGTAGGAGAAGTTCTCAATGTCGATCTGCCAGGTGAACATGAAGTACACAAAGCCGGCATACAACGGGGCCAAGCGCAGCCTCGCGGAATACTGGTGCCGGTAGAACTTGTATCCCGCCCAAAAAACGCCGTACATCAGCAATATCCCGACTATCCCCTGGTTGATCAGGATCTCGAAGAAGGAGCTGTGGAAATGGATCACAGCGGAATTGGACGATCCGAACATCCTGGCTTCCTCGGTCAAGAGGCGCAGGTGGTAGTGCCCGTTGAACCCGTTCCCGAAGAGGAAGCCGCGGCGGTCGTTCCAGATCCATTCCGCGCCGGCCTGCCACAGGTAGGTGCGTCCGTTGAACGTGGTGATGTCCTTCTCGTTCACCCGCTCCAAAAAAGAGGCAAAGACCGGCAAGGAAAGGACCTGGTAGATCAATTGTCCGAAGGTCATCATGATCGGAACGGTGAAAAGAGCAACCGTGTACAGGCCACGGAGCGACTTCATCACCTTTGTGGCGAACAGCGCGGTAAGCACCACGAAGATCATCACCGACAAGCGGCTGTTGATGCTCAACATGATCAGCATGTTCATCCCATAGGCTGCCGCCATGGCCACCCAGTGCAGGAGCTTGGGCTTGCGCTCCATCAGGTACACCATGAGGATCAAGTTGAGCAGGGCCAAGATGTGGGCGGCATCATAGATGCCCACGGCGAACGGCGGGCTGGCCCTCCCGGCAAAGGAGTGCAGGCGATTGTGCATGCCGGCGGCCATGCCCAGCACATTGACCGCCACGTAGGCCAACAGCCCCTTGGTGATGAGCCACGCGGGGTCGAAGCCCGGGTCGTTCCTGTTGTAGACATGCAGCACCACCGCGCTCAGGAATGGCGAGAAGTAGAGAATGATCAGCAGCGTGCCGTTCGCGGGGTTGATCAAGGGGCTTTTGTAATGGAGCCCGACAAGGATGGAAACGGCGGCGGAGAGCAGCGCTCCCAGCACCAAATAGAACTTCCTGTTGACCTTCGGCAGCGGGACCTGCTTGTATCCCAGGTCGATCAAATAGAAGGACAGGATCAGCACATAAGGGATCGTGCACACCAAGATCCCTTCAGCGAAACCCTTTGCCGCGAGCCGGTACGCTCCGAAGCCGTACCACGGAAAGGAGAGCACGAACAGGGCGTTTATGATCTTCCGCTTGCTGAGCACTTGGGCATTGAAATTGGGCTCACTCCAAACCTAGCTTGCGCTGAATGCTTCCCATCGCCGGGGCCAACCTCTCCTCGATCTTGTCCGGCAACAACTGCTTCACGAAGTTTTTCAAGCGTTGCACCTTCGATGGTAGGATGTGCGCCTCAAAGTAGGCCAGGTCCCGAACTGGGTCCACCTCCAAGCGGGCGGGATGGCGCAGGGGGAATCGGGCAGCGTGCAGCACGCTCCGGTTGCGGCTGTCATCCGGGCTTACCGTGTGGGTGGCGTCACTGGTGAAACCGATGTTGCGGCAGAGGTTGGCTTCCGGGATGATGTTGGCCGCGCCCGCCAGGACCTTCGCAAAGTCGAGCTGGTAATCCCAAGCTGTGGGGATCCGCCCGTCATAGGTCGCCTCGAACAACATCTTTCCCTGGCGCTTTTCTGCCCGGGACAGGAAGTAGTCGTTGAACTCCTTGGTTCCGCTCACCCGCGGCCAATCGCTCATCCGTACGTCAAACTTCCGCCAAACCCGTCTCCAACTGGCCCACCCCCAATAGGCGCCATATCCGTGGGCGGAAAGCCAATAGGTATCTGCATCAACCGGTTTTTCCGGCGCGCTCAGGTTGTTCCCGATGATCGCCCAAATGCGTTCATCGTGGCGGTACTTCTCCAGTAATTCCTGGCAGAACCAAAAGAACGAGGGGTCCGGCAATATGTCATCCTCCAAGATGACACCCTCTTCCTCATGCTCGAAAAACCACGACATGTTGGCCACCATTCCCTGTTGGCAGCCCAAGTTGTTCTCATGGAAGAGGGTGTGCACCTCACATGGCCAATCCACCAGGGAAAGCAAGGCCCTCACCCGTTCGGTTTTGGGCCTGTCCACCTCATGGCGTGGTCCATCGCAAGCGAAATAGAGCCTCGGGGGCCGGGCCTTTTGCAAGGCCAGGAACACCTCCCGCAAGGTTTCCTCCCTGATGAAGGCGGTGACCAGGACCGGCAGCCGGAGCGGAATGTCGGGAATCGGGCCTTCCATGGGCCTCAAAAGGTATTGGTCTTCATGTTCAACTCATAGACACGGAAATCCTTGAACATCCCGGCGACATGACGGGCTACGGCCTTTGGTGTGGCGAACTCGTCCACAAACCTATACAGGAACAACTGCATGCGGTCGTTGTGGCGCACCGCGATGTCCTGCACCATGTTCCCATATCGGTCATACGGCAGGATTTCCACACATCCGGCCGCGTGGGCCGTGGGCAGGAGCATGTTGCTGCCATGCACGCCCACCACCACCTGGCTTCTGGCGTAGGCCCGGCACCAAGCCTTTTCCACGTCCAAGTCGATGTTCATCGTGCGCAGGTCTTCCACACCGTTCGGCATTCCGCCAGGTTCTGATAGCCCGACCACCGTAAATGTGGCGTCGGGGATTTCCTTCCGGACCAGTTCCATGGTCCTCGCCACCAGCTGATCCTGCCGTCGCACCGCCAATCCGGGGAACAACCCCAACCTTTTCATCACGCGATGCGCCAATTTGGACCAGGGTGATGGATACCAAAGGCGGTCCCTTCTGGCAATGAACGTGATGTGCGCCGGCTTGCGGAGGTAGTCGGGGAGCGCGAAGGGCTCCACCCGGCTGAACCGGTGGACGTCGATCTTAGTGAACGCCGGATGCCCGTACGCCGGTGCCAAATACACCTCCTCATACCGGTCCCATTGTTCCTGAACGAAGGAATCGATGCCGGCATTCCATCCCCATGCTTGCTTCAGTTTGATGTCGAACACCCACTTCTCGGCCACGCCATCCGGCACCAGCCATTCGAACATCTTGGGCACCATCACCACCAGCCCGATGTCCGGGTGCCGGTCCAAGTAGTGCTGGGCATTGAAAAGCTTGAGCAGCACGTGGCCGTACAGGTGGTCGATGGTATTTAGCAGCACGATGCGCTTGCATTCCCTGAACACCTCCCGCCTGGCGTAGTACCGGTCGTGGCTGGGCACTTGGTAATCGGGATAGGCGGGCCAATCCTCGGCCATTCCGTGGGCCGGGTGGTAAGGATGCTTGTCCTTGAGCCTCCATGCCAGGGGCAGGTCGATGCTGAAGCCCGCTGGCAGGTCGCGGACGAAGGCAAGCCCGCAGTTCGTGCATTTGTACTCAGCGGCCGTCTGTTTGCCCAATACCATCACCTTCACTCCGGCAGGTCTTGGGTAGCCGCACTCCGGGCACGCGAAATCGTTGAAGATCTCGGGCGAAAGCGGTATGAGGTGGCGATCCCCGATCATGCCTCAGCTCACTTTGTGGATCTTCCAAAAGGTTGCAATGCCCGTCATCATCCAGCCGAAATTGGGGCGTGCTTCCTTGAAGAACAGGTCCACGAGGAAGATGCTCACAAAGAAGGACCCGATCATGGCCCAGATCGCTCCGATGGACTGGTACGCAGGGATGAGCAGATAGTTCATGGCGATATTGAGCGCTGCACCGATGACAGCGGTGACCAACGCATAACGAAACAGGCTTTCGTTGGTGATGAAGCTGCTTTTGGCGACGCCCATGTTGGTGAAGAAGAGGCGTATGGCAAAGAGGGAGAGCAGGTACCCCGCCATGCGGAATTCCTCGCCGAACAGGATCACCATAATGGGTTCGGCCAGGAAGTACAAAGGCACCGATACCACTAGGAACAACAGGAACATGAGCCGGTACTGGTTCACCAACCGCTCCTTGTACAGGCTGAGGCTTTGTGCCTTGGCGCGTGTAATGGCCGGTGCCAAGGATGCCACCACAATGCCGGGAACAAAGCCCAACGACTCGATCATTTTCAGGGCTGCCGAGTACTGGCCAACCTCGGCATCGGCCGCCGCCGCGCCCAAGGACTTCCGGAGGATGTCGCCGATCATCACCTGGTCGATCTTGGCTTGCACGTACAGGGCAAGGCCGTAGATCACCAACGGCCACGACTGCCTGAGCAGGTACAGTGCCATGCGCCGGTCGTAGCGCCAGTCACGCCACGAGAAGCCCTGCCTGCCATACACGAACAAATAGCCTGCAACGGCAACTGCCATTTCCACGATGTAGGCCCATGCGAACCAGATCAGCGATGCGTGCACCACCACAAGGGCCAGCCTGAACAGGGAGGATATGAGGGCTTGCGCCATGTTCACCTGTGCCGTGGTGCGCCCCCTGACCTGGGACAGGAAGAACTGCTCCACCACCACAAAGGGCTTGAGGAATTCGGCTGCCGCGATCAACAGGATCATCAACACCTTGATGGTGTCCAAGCCCTTGAGCAGGGCCAGGGCCATCACGGTGATGAACAGGACCACCGCCCCCCCGAGCTTGATGATGGCGGCTGTGCCCATGAGCCTGTTCCGCCGATCCGGCCGGCGCACGAGGTCGCGCACCAGGATGTCGTCCAGTCCCATGGAGGTAAGCGCGAAGAAGATGCCCACAAAGGCGCTCGCATAGTTGAGCTGGCCGAAGAGCTCGGGGCCCAAATAACGGGTAACGAAAATGCTGGTAACCAGCACGGAAACCAGGCGGACCACCCGGTCGGCAAAAAGCCAGGACGTGTTCCCCAAATACTTGCGGAACCCTTCCGAGCGCATCCCCCGAAGGCCTGCGCCCCGGCTTTCCTCAGCCATAGACGTACCCGTAGCCGTTGTCCGCCTTCACGCCGTTGAACAGCAGATCAACGTGCTTGAGCCTGTCCGTGCGGTACAGTTCATTCACCGGGCGCAACATGGCCCGGCGCGTGTATCCCTGGCGTACCACATACAGGGTAATGTCAACGAAGTGCATCACGATCTTGAATTCACTGACCACCCCCATCGGCGATGCGTCCACGATGACCTGGTCATACCGGCCCCGCAATTGCTGCATTAGTTCGGCCAACCGGGGACTCTCAAAGAGTTCAAGCGGATTGGGCGGCACCGGTCCGGCCGTGATCACATCCAACCCCTGCACATCCGTCCGCCTGATGATCTGGTCAATGCCCGCTTCCCCGATCAGGTAGGTGCTCAGGCCGGGCCCTGCATCCAGCCCAAGGCGTTCATGTACCTTGGGTTTGCGCATGTCCGCGTCCATCAGCAGGGTACGCTTGTTCCCCAAGGCCATCACCACCGCCATATTCACCGCACAGAATGTTTTTCCTTCACCGCTCGTGCTGCTGGTGAAGCCCAGCACCTGGCGATCCATTTTCGCGTTCAGGTATTGCAAGTTGATGCGCGCCGTGCGGAACGCTTCAGCAGTGGCCGACCGGTCGTCCACGCTCTTGATCCTTTCCTGCTTGGATGCTGGAATGCTGCCCAGCACCGGGATCATGCTGAGGCGTTTCAGTTCCTCCAGGTCCATGATGCGGTCATTCAGCATGTCGCGGATCAGGATGAACCCCAACGGCAACACCAAGGCTACGGCCAACGCCATGGCCAACGTCCTTGTCTTCTTGGGGCCCACCGGGCCTCCATCGCTCACCCGTGCCGGGTCCACGACGTACTTGTCCACCTGATCGGAGTTGACCGCGATCTCCGCCTCATAGCGTTTTTCCATGAGGTAGGTGTTGATGCTGGCATTCAGCTCATACTTGCGCGTGGCGATGGAGACCTGCCTGCTGCTTTGGGGAAGCTGGTTCAACTGGTATTCAAGCTGCCCCACCCGGGACGTGATCTGGTCCAGCTCGAACTGTGCGGCCCGGCGTGCATCCTGCGCGCTTTGGATGATCTGGTTGCGCTGGGTTTGCACCTTCCTTGCCAAGGCAATGGTGGGGGCCGATTGCTGCCGTTCGGTCAGGCGCCTGGTCGCCAGCTCGTTGATGTCCTGGTTGTATTTGTCGATCAGGTTGCTCAGCGACGGCGCTCCCACGTTGGCAGCTGAGATCGTGGTGGGGACGCCTTCACTGTCCGTTCCCATGTGCGTGATCAGCTCGCTGAGGTAGTCCAGCTTCGAACGGGCCCTTCCCTGATCATCCCGGAGCCTTGAGAGGTCGTTGAACACGGCCGCCCCCCGATCGCTCGCGCTGCCCACCAAGTTCCCGGCCGAGGCCTGCACGTTCTGAAGGTTTCCTTCGGCCACCTCCAAGTTGCCCATGGACCGGTCCAGTTGCTGATCGATGAACGCGATGGTCTTTTTGCCTTTATCGTTCTGCTTGTCCTGTTCGCCCTTGATGTAGGTCTGCATCAAGGTATTGATGTAGTCCTTCTCCTTTTTGGTATCCTGCCCCACGGTACTGATGGTAATGATGTTGCTCTCATCACTACGCGGGGTCACTACGGTCTTGGCCCTGTAATAGGCTGCTACATCCATGTTGCTTGCCGTAAGGAAGAAATAGCGTTCGTCCTTCCCATAGATGTATTTCGGGTCGAAGGTGATCGTAAAACTGAGATCGGCGCTTTTGAAGGGCTCCCCGATCTTGGCGGTCTGGTCCAGGTCCAATTTTTCAATGAACGCATCCACCGGCTTTTGCAAGCCTGCATCAAACATGTGGACATACTTTCCCTCCGCCAGTACCCGGTACGTCCCTGCCTCAACATCCGGCCTCACCTCCACCATCACCCCGGTCACTTGGCGGCCGGTATCCAGGCGGATGATGAACGGCTTGTTCTCGTACAGTTCGTGGCGCATGAACCGGCGCTCCACGAAATAGGTGGTGCCGAAGTCAAGCTGCTGGATGGTGTTGAGCACGTTGGTGAAGGAGGTCAGCACGCTGACCTCGTCCTCCAGGCCCACTTGGCTGCTGAGGTAAGAGGCCCCCTTGATAAAGTCTTCATTCCTGCTCCCGAAGCTGTTCCGCTTGGTATCGCTCATCAACATCACGCCGCTCACCTCGAACGTCTTCGGCGTGGTCTTCACATGCCAAACGGCCCAAGCACCTGCCACGGTGCATGTAATAACGAACAACCACCAGTACCGGAAAATTTTCCGGATGATGGCTTTCACGTCCAAGGTATCGTTCTGAACCTCGCTCATTTCTGGTTCTGCACCACGGTGACGATCAGGGCTGCCGAGCTGATGGCGGCGAACAGGATGGAAAGCAGTTCCAAGTTCATGCGCTGGGGCCTGGCCCGCAACGATGGCACATAAACCACATCATTGGGCAGCAAGTAGTAATACTCGCTGCTCAGCACATCGGTGCTCCCCAGATCGATGTACAGGGCCTGCGTACCCTGGTCGCTTTGCCGCATCAACGTCACATGCCTCTTGTCCGCCATCTCGGCGGGCCCTCCTGCTTGGGACAGGGCCTCCAGCAAGGTGATCTGGTTGTTATAGACGAAATAGGTCCCAGGCTGCCGTACTTCGCCGAGTACGCTCACCCGGAAACTGACCAGCTTCAAGATCACCGTGGCATTGGCAAAGTATTCGTTGATCTTGCGCTGTAGTGCATCCTGCGCTTCGTTCACCGTCAGGCCCGCCAATTTTACCTTGCCCACGCTGGGCAACTGCACATTCCCCGTTTTGTCCACCGAAAAGCCGTTGACGTAGAGCGCCGCCTCATTCAACGACAGGCTTGTATTGATGGCCTCCACGTTGAACAAGCGTGCATTAACCTCATCCAGGCCCAACACCCGGATGCTAAGGACGTCATTGACCTGTATCCTGTATTCGAATTTCCGGTTCGGAAAGAGCTTGCTGGTATTGCTCAGCGAGTTGTCGTGCAGGTAGTTGATGCTGCGCTTGCCCACGCACGATGCCAATAAGCTCAGCATGAGCAGGGCGATAACAGATTGGGTCAACTTCATGCTGTGGTGGGTTTCGCTGGTGGTTTGGGGCTCAGCCCAGAGTTCGGGATCAATGCCGCATGCCTTTTTCGGGCAAGCGGCAAATATACGGTCAGGCCATCTGCGGGGTTTCCTGCGCGTTGAAGTTGTACATCCCTGCTGCTGAGGGGGTATTCGTAACGGCCCAGAGAAGTTGAAACTCCCCCCCTTATTGCGTAAAAACGCCGGAGGCCTTTGCTATTGCTCAGGTTCCGGCGCTCCGGTGGTAGCCCGTAGGAGTTCCCGGAAAGGCCTTCCGGGGGAAGGACTTGGACGGGAACCAGGTTCCCCGAAGGGATACAAAAAGACCCGGACGGCAAGTCCGGGTCTTTGAAGTAGCCCGTAGGAGTTTCCGGAAAGGCCTTCCGGGGGAAGGACTTGGACGGGAACCAGGTTCCCCGGAGGGATACAAAAAGACCCGGACGGCAAGTCCGGGTCTTTGAAGTAGCCCGTAGGGGAATCGAACCCCTGTTTCATCCGTGAAAGGGACGCGTCCTAACCCCTAGACGAACGGGCCATGCTGTCAAACCGAATTGCGTGGGTCTTCGCTTTCGGGGGCGCAAAAGTAGTGGCTTTGCCGATCCCACCAAATCGGGCATCAAGTTATCTCACCCGTATCCGCCTGGAAGCGGAACCCCAGGCGCTTGCCGGTGCTCACCATGGAGTTGGCTTCCACCTGTTTCATTTCCTCCACGGTCACCTGGCTCACTTGGTCGTACGGCGGTGCCAACAGGTCGAAGTCGAGCACATACAATAGCACGGATTCCAAGGTTGCGCGCATCGGGCCGGCATCCATGACCAGCTTACCCAGGTCGTTGTACAGGAATCCAAGCTGTTTTTTGCCCTGCACGAAAAAATGCCCCTCGCGGTTGATGAACAGGCGGGCGACCAAGTACCCCAGGTCGCGTTCCCGGTTGTACCGGAAGGAATCGGAGAGGAAATTGTACACGTTGACCACCCCGAAGTAGCCCCGTTGCTCATCCTCCTGCAAATAACTTCCTTTCCACAAGCTGTTGCTTTGGTCCAGGCGGAACACGTTGGTGTGCATGGTGAACACCACTGTATCACCGGCCACCACCACCTTGGTGGAGAAGTCGCCCTGTTCGGAGAATTCAACCTTCAACCGGGGGTCGCGCAGGGTGATGGCAGCGGCCAGGTCGTCGGCCAGGGCCTTCAGCTCTTGTTTGAGGAGGGCGAAGTTCTCCTTGCACTTCGCATACACGTCCTGCTTCATGCCCGACCGGGTGGCCAGCAGGTCCAAGATCAGGTCCCGGGGTTTCCTGGGTTCGGGTGTATTCGCCATCAGTATGCTCTTGCGAAGATCACGCGTTGTGCGCTGGGCCTTCCGGTCACCATGCAATTCCCTGGTTTTTTATCCCCGGCCAACGGGATGCAGCGGATGGTGGCCTTGGTTTCGTTTTTCACCCTTTCCTCTGTTTCCGCAGTGCCGTCCCAATGGGCGAGGAAGAAACCGCCTTGGTCGATGCGGTCCTTGAACTCCGCATAGGAATCCACCACGTGCATGTTTTCTTCACGCATGGTGAGCGCTTTGCGGTACAGGTTGTCCTGGATGGCCTCCAGCAGATGATGCACCTTGTCGGCGAGGCCGGCGGCCTGCATCACCTGTTTTTCCAGGGTGTCCCTGCGGGCCACCTCCACGGTACCGTTCTCCATGTCGCGCGGGCCCACGGCAATGCGCACCGGATACCCTTTGAATTCGTACTCGGCAAATTTCCAACCGGGCTTCTTCTTGTCGTCGTTGTCGTACTTCACGGTGATGCCCTTGGCGCGCAAGGCGTCGAGCAACGGCTGCACATATCCATTGATGGCCTCCAGTTGCTCCCCGTTCTTGGCAATGGGCACCACGGCCACCTGCACCGGGGCAAGCTTCGGCGGTAGAACAAGGCCGTGGTCGTCGCTATGGGTCATGATCAAAGCGCCCATCAGGCGGGTGCTCACCCCCCAGCTGGTAGCCCACACATGCTCCTGCTGGTTGTCCTTGTTGGTGAACAGCACGTCGAACGCCCTGGCAAAATTCTGGCCCAGGAAATGGGAGGTACCGGCCTGAAGCGCCTTGCCATCCTGCATCAACGCCTCGATGCAGTATGTGTCCACCGCACCGGCAAAACGCTCGCTGGCGGTTTTCACCCCTTTGATCACGGGCATGGCCATCCACTCCTCGGCGAACTTGGCATACACCTCCAGCATGCGGCGGGCCTCTTCCTCGGCTTCCTTCTGTGTTGCATGGGCGGTATGGCCTTCCTGCCAAAGGAATTCGGCGGTGCGCAGGAACAGGCGCGTGCGCATTTCCCAGCGCACCACATTGGCCCACTGGTTGATCAACAAAGGCAGGTCGCGGTAACTTTTGATCCATCCGCGATAGGTGTTCCAAATGATCGTTTCACTGGTGGGGCGCACGATCAGCTCCTCCTCCAACTTGGCTTCCGGGTCCACCACCACCCCGTGCACGTCATCTGATTTCAGGCGATAGTGCGTCACTACAGCGCACTCCTTGGCGAAGCCTTCCACATGACTGGCCTCCTTGGCCAGGAAGCTCTTGGGGATGAACAACGGAAAGTAGGCGTTCACATGGCCGGTCGCCTTGAACATGCCGTCAAGGGCGCCCTGCATTTTCTCCCAAATGGCAAAGCCGTGGGGCTTGATGACCATGCACCCCCGTACACTGCTGTGCTCCGCCAAATCGGCCTTCAGCACCAGGTCATTGTACCATTGGGCATAGTCGGTTTCGCGTTTGGTGAGTTGATCGCTCATGCCCGTGCACTTTTGTGGTACTATTTTTGTTCCTGTGGCAGGGCCGCGAATGTAAGGCCCCCACCGTATGGAATGAACCAACCAACTGCCATGAAGACGCTCATCTGCACCATCTCCTTGTTGACCCTGCTCGCGGCCTGCGGTACACTCCAGCAAACGGCCATGGTGAACGATGATGTGTACAACATTCCGGACCGGCAGGCGATGGCAACGGCCAAGACCATGGAGCGACCCGCAACCGAAGACGCATCCGGTACGGACGATTACTACAACCCGGCAGAGGCTAAGCGCACATCCGGATACCGCGATTATTACGACCTGGCCTACAACGACCCGTACTACTACAACTACGGAAGGTTCGGGTTCGGAACGGGCCTAGGCAGCTATGGACCGGGCTGGGGCATGGGAATGAGCTATGGCTGGCCCACCAGTTTCGGAAGCATGGGCATTGGCTACGGCATGGGTACGGGTCTTTACGGGTACGACCCCTATTGGGGCAATAGCTGGATGAGCGGGTACGGCTACTCTCCCTATTACGGCTACAACCCATACGGTTACTATGGATATGGCAACTACGGATATGGTTATGGCGGCTATGGCGCAGGGTATGGCCCTTACCAAGGCCCTTGGGGAGGGTGCTACGGCTGTTACGAGCCCATCGGGTACAACAACGTGGTGTATTCCCACCGCCCGTCGTTGGCAACAGGCCATGACGCAGCCATTGCTCCCGCCCCCCGCACCATGGTCCGCAACCCGGCGGGTCTCCTTCCGGGGTCGCCCATCGCATCCCCGAGCAGCACACCAGCCCAACGCCCAACTGCAACTCCGCGCCAAAACCGTCATTTCAATTCGCCGGAACCTCCTTCACGAACCTTTGATCGGGGATCTGGTGAACGGCCCACACGCAGCTTCGAGCCAAGCCCATCACGCTCCACGGGTGGCAATTTCGGGGGCGGTGGCGGGGAACGAATTTCCAGTCCCCGGCCACGCTAAGACCAGCTGATCCACTTCGTGCATGACGCGTTTCCTTTTTCCAGCCATCCTGCTGCTGCTGTTCACCTCGCATGGCGCCATGGCCCAAAACGAGGAGGATGCACTGCGCTTTTCGCAGTATTTGCCTGGTGGCACGGCCCGTTCATGGGCCTTGGGCGGCGCCATGGGCGCTGCGGGTGCTGATCCCGCAAGCGCCTCCACCAATCCGGCCGGCTTTGGATTGTACAACGTCAGTGAAGTCTCATTTTCACCCCAGTTCGAGGTGAATGGTGCACGTTCCACCTACCATGGCACCAGTGCCAACGACAACGACAACCGGTTCAGCTTCAACAACCTTTCCCTAGTGCTGAGCAGCCCATATGAGCATGGGGGCGATTGGCGCAGCGGAACATTCGGGGTGTCGTTTGATCGCTTGGCCAGCTTTCACTGGGAAGAGCATGCCACCGGAGCGGCAAAGGGCACGATCCTGCAGAAATTCGTGAACGAGGCCAATGGCACCGCACCCGGAAGCCTGAAGGACGCTTTTCCCTTCACTAGCAATCTGGCCTACATGGCCTACGGCATCGATCCACTGGACACCGTGGCAAACACGTACTCCAGCGCCATACCCTTCAGCAGTACCACGGACCAGGACCACCGCATCAGTTCCTCGGGCCGACTGAACACCACCAGCTTTTTCTACGCTGCCAATTACTTGGACAAGTTATACGTTGGAGCCACGCTCGGCCTGGTGGGTCTACGGTATGAGCGGCATACCGCGCATGCGGAAAAGGTGGAGGACCCGGGCAATGACCTGAAGGACCTGAGCTATACCGAAAACTTGGTCACCACCGGCAATGGGGTGGACCTGAAGTTGGGCTTCCTCGCACGGGCGGGCAAGCGCATGCGGCTCGGGCTCGCTTTCCACAGCCCGAAATGGCTGCTGCTCGGGGACAGCTATAACTATGTGATGTCCACCGGCTTCCGCACCCCGGATTCAAACGGGAAGACGAGCTATTCCCAATACTCCCCTGACGGCACGTTCAACTACCGGTTGCGCACGCCATGGAGCGTGCTCGCCTCTGCCTC
The DNA here is from genome assembly GCA_023957375.1 of Flavobacteriales bacterium. Taxonomy (GTDB): domain Bacteria; phylum Bacteroidota; class Bacteroidia; order Flavobacteriales_F; family PHOS-HE28; genus PHOS-HE28. The sequence continues at coordinate 1,646,376 of JAMLHB010000001.1, forward strand.
GTACATCGCAGGCACTCACGGGCTTGTCAGCATTGATTACGGCTATACCGATTTCAGGCAAGCCCGATTGAAAACGAGCGCCGACCTGCTGGATGATTACGACTTCAGCAGCGAGAACCAAGCCATCCAAGCGAGTTTTCGGGGCACCCATAGCCTCCGGGTAGGCACGGAATGGCGTTCAGGGGCCTGGTATTTCAGAGGCGGCTGGGGCATCTGGCCGGATGCTTACGCCGATCAGGACCGGCGGCAAGGCACCGCCTACATGCGCTTCACCGGCGGCATCGGGTTCCGGAGCGAACACATAAGCGTGGACCTTGCCGGCGTGTACGGAAAGCGGGACACCAACTACTTCCAGTATGATCCGGGGCTTGCGGACATCACCCAGGAGCAGTTGACCGACACCCGCGGCTTGATCACCGTGACCTTCCGGCCGTGATCCTTCCCGCTTTCATCCCATTCACCCTTTGCCATGCGCTGGACGTCCGCACAGCTCCTGCTGGCCTCCCATGGTAGAGCCATGACCATCCCATGCCGGGGAACGGGCGGTTCATGAAAAAAGCCCCTCCCGGGGCTCTCCTCATCCAACGTCTTGGCGTATGGGTTCACTTGTTCTTTCCAGCCACCTCATCCACGATGGACTCGTCCACAAGGATGCGGCCGCAGTGCTCGCACACAATGATCTTCTTGTGGCTGGCGATGTCCAACTGGCGCTGGGGCGGGATGGCGTTGAAGCACCCGCCGCAGGAACCGCGTTCCATGTGCACCACCGCTAGGCCATTGCGGGCATTGCCCCGAATGCGGTGATAGGCCTTCAACAGCCGCTCCTCCACTTCCCCGGCGGCCGCTTCACTTTTCTTTACCAAGCTCCTTTCCTCCTTTTCGGTCTCGGCGATGATGTCGTCCAATTCCTTTCTCTTGATGTCAAGGTCCTTCTTGCGGTCTTTGAAAAGCTGCTTGCTTTCCTCCACCGCAGCGCTCTTTGACTCCATGGCCACTTTACCCTCCTTGATGCGCTTCTCGGCCAACTGGATCTCCAAGTTCTGGAACTCGATCTCCTTGCTCAGCGAATCATATTCGCGGTTATTGCGCACCTTGGATTGCTGGGCTTCATAGTTCTTAATGCTGGCCTTGGCCTCCTTGATGAAGTTCTGTTTGTCGCTAACGGCCTTCTCGGCTGCCTTCAACGCCTCGGACAGCTTGTTCATCCGGGTTTCCAAGCCGGCCACCTCATCTTCGAGGTCCTGCACTTCCAAGGGCAGTTCGCCCCGTTCGGTGCGGATCTTGTCCACCAAGGAATCAAAATGTTGCAAGCGGTACAAGGCTTCCAGCTTGGCGGCCACCGCACTCTCGGCCTTGGTGGCTTGCTTGGTCGGCTTGGCTTCTTTTTCGACGGTCTTGGTCGCGGTCTTCGCCATGGTCAATAAAAGTGAATGGGATTGGTGCCCGTTTCCGATAAACGGGTTGCAAAGGTAGGCAGAATCCGGCCTAAGTGCTTCTGGATCAATTCCGGGGTAAATCGCTCGCTCTCGAAATGCCCGATGTCCGCCAGCAGCATGCGGCCCTCCGGGAGGAAGAATTCGTGGTACTTCACGTCCCCCGTGACAAATGCGTCGGCCCCGGCAGCCAAGGCTTTGCCGATGAGGAACGCCCCGGAACCGCCGCACAGGGCCACGCGCTTCACCGGGCGGCCCACAGGCCGGGTGTGCCGTACTGCCGGGGGACCAAAAACCTCCTTCAGCCTTCCAAGGAAGGCGGCCTCGCTGAGGGGTTCCTCCCACTCCCCTACCAACCCACTTCCGATGCCGGTATGGTGGTTCAGCACCGGGTATAGATCGAAAGCCGGCTCCTCATACGGGTGGGCCGCCGTGAGCGCAGCCACCACCGCGGGAACAGCGTGGGCCGGGCAGGCGACTTCCACCCGCACTTCCTGCTCCGTATGCCGCTCTCCCAGTTTGCCCACGAAGGGGGAAGTGCCCTCGCCAGCCCGGAAGGTCCCGGCCCCTTCCAGATTGAAGCTGCATTCATCATACGCGCCCATGTGGCCCGCACCTGCCGCGAACAGGGCATTGCGCACGGCTTCCCCCTGGGCCAACGGCACGAACACGGCCAGTTTCACCAACTGTCCGTTCTTGGGGTCCAGCACGTGCAACGGTTTCAGGCCGAGGCGCTCCGCCATTTCGCCGCACACCCCGCCGATCACATTGTCCAGGTTTGTGTGGATGGCGTAGATGGCCACATTCGCCCGTATGGCGGCCAGGAGGGTGCGCTGCACCCCGTTGCCGCCCGAAAGCGCCTTCAGCCCCTTGAAGATCACGGGGTGGTGCGCGATGATGAGGCCGCACCCTTCGGCAACGGCCTCCGCCACCACCGCTTCCGTGCAGTCCAGCGTGAGCAACGCCCGTTGCACGTCGGCCCCGGGATCGCCCACCTGCAGGCCGCAGTTATCGTACTCTTCCTGCAATACGGGCGGAGCCCATTGCTCCAATGCCCGGATGACCTCCTGGATGCGCATGTGCCGTGCTTTGGGCGGCAAGTTACCGGGTCGGCCGGGAAAGGAGGGCCATGCGCCGGGAAACGCCCGGCAGTCGCCGCCCGTATGGCACGCGGATAGTCGGTGGTGCGCTTGCGGTGTTTGTAAATTTCGCCACGGCATGGCGATATTTATACCACGTCGTGGCGAATTTTACAATACCTGCATACCTTCGCGGCACTGATGAAAGCACGCAACATCGCCACGGCCATTGCCACGGCCTTGAAGGACACGCCCGTGGTACTCGTGAACGGAGCCCGGCAGACCGGAAAGACCACCTTGGTGAAAGGGCTGGCGCGCAAGCGCAAGGCCACCTATTTCACCCTGGACGACCACGGCACACTGGATGCCGCGCTGAACGACCCCGCAGGCTTCGTGGCCTCGCTGGGGGACTTCGCCGTGGTGGATGAAGTGCAGAACGCCCCGAACATCTTCCGGGCCATCAAGGCTTCGGTGGACCGCGACCGGCGGCCCGGGCGCTTCCTGCTCACCGGCAGCGCCAACGTGCTGGCCCTGCCGCGCATGGGCGACTCCCTGGCCGGGCGCATGGAGATCATCACCCTGCACCCCTTCGCACAGGATGAACTGGCCGGCCGCAGGAGCACCTTCATCGACGCCCTGTACAAGGCCCGCCTGCCGATGGCGTACACCGGCACAGCGGACCGCGCGGCCCTGGCCCGCCGCGCATTTGCGGGGGGCTATCCGGAGGTCCGCACCCGCAAGGCCCCCGCACGCCGGGCTGCCTGGTACAAAGCCTACATCACCACCATCCTGCAAAAGGACGTGCGCGACATCAGCAACATCGCGGACCTCACCAGCCTGCCCAAGCTCCTGGCCCAGCTCGCCCTGCGCAGCGGTAATTTGCTCAACCTCGCCGACGTGGCCCGCGACCTGGACGTGCCCCACTCCACCCTGCGCCGCTACATGGCCCTGCTGGAAACCACCTTCCTGCTCACGCCGTTGCGCCCTTGGGCGAACAAACGGGCCAAACGCCTGGTCAAGGCCCCGAAGGTCCACTTGGCTGACAGCGGCTTCGCCACCTGGCTGTGCGGGATCAACTCGCCGAACGAACTGGTGAAGAACCCCATGTGGGGCCACCTGCTGGAGACCTTCGTGACCGGCGAACTGCGCAAACTGGCCACGTGGTCCAAAGCCACCGTGGAAACCTTCCACTTCCGCATGGACACCGGGCGGGAAGTGGACCTTGTGCTGGAAGATGCCCAAGGCCGCATCATCGGCATCGAGGTGAAGGCATCCGCCAGCGTGGACCACCGCGACCTGGCCGGCCTGATGGAGCTGCGCGCAGCCGCAGGACCGAAGTGGGTGCGCGGCTTGGTACTGCACGCCGGGCCCGGGATCACGCCCTTCAGCCGCGACCTGAACGCCGTTCCGATCAGCGCAGTGTGGGACTGGTAGGCTTGTAAAATTCGCCACGTCGTGGCGAATTTTACACCACCACGTGGCGATTTTTACGATCTGCACGAAGTGATTTTCGGGGGGGAGGCGCCAGGAGGCCCAACCCGCCCATCCTTTCGCGACATGCTTCCGCGGCCGTAATCCCGTTCCATGCACATCTTTAGCCCCGATGTCGGCGCTGCGGTTGTTCCTGCTTCCCCTTTCCTGGCCGTACGCCTTGGTGCTGCGGTTGCGGCATGCGCTGCACGACAGCGGCCTACTGAAGGCAACCGAGGCAAGTGTTCCCACCATTTGCGTAGGTAACATCGCCTTGGGCGGCACGGGAAAAACACCGCACGCGGAGCTGGTACTGCGTACCCTGCTGCCAGGCACCGCATTGGCCACGCTGAGCCGAGGCTACGGGCGCAAGGTTTCCGGCTTCGCGGAAGTGCAGGCCCATGATGATCCCGGGACCGCCGGTGACGAGCCGCTGATGTTGAAGCAGAAATTCAGCGGCGTTCGCGTGTTCGTGGGTGCCGACCGGGCAGCGGGGGTAGCCGCTATTCAGGCCGCCATGCCCGAAGTGCAGGCCATCGTACTGGACGACGCCCTTCAACACCGCGCCATCAAGGCCGGCCTGAACCTTGTGCTGACCACCTGGCAACGGCCCTGGAACAAGGACCACCTGCTGCCGGCGGGCAACCTGCGCGACATTCCCTACCGCGCACGGCAGGCTGATGCGGTGATCGTGACCAAGAGCCCGCTGTTGCCAACCACGGAGGAACAATACCGGTGGCGCAGGCGGTTGGGTTTGCGGGATGCGCAGGCGCTGTTCTTCAGCGGGCTGGAATATGCCCCCCCGAAGTATATCACCGGCGGGCAAGATGCCGTACCTGTTGGCCCGCAGACTGCGGCGTTGCTGCTCACCGGGATTGCCGATGCCACGCCCTTGGTGGAGCATGTACGATCCCTTTTCGGCACCGTGCGCCATATCGCCTTCGGCGACCATCACCACTTCCGCGATGCGGAGCTACAGCGCATGGCCGACGATTTCCATAGTTTCGCCCACGGCCCGAAAACGCTGATCACCACGGAAAAGGATGCCGCCCGCTTGGGCCATGCGCTCCATACCGGCCCCTTGCAGGGCCTGCCCATGGCCGTGATCGGCATACAGGCCAAGATCCTCAACGAACCACACGCCTTCGAGGCCCTGATCAGAACCCATGTTGCAACGCATCCAGCGCATCGCTGAACACTTGAAGAAAGCCACCCACGCCTTTGCGCCCGAAACGGGCATCATCCTGGGCACGGGCCTCAGCGGCTTGGGCAAGGAGATCGACGTGAAGTACAGCATCGCCTACAAGGACATCCCGGAATTTCCGGTGAGCACCGTGGAAGGCCACCCCGGCAAGCTGCTCTTCGGCCTGCTTGGCGGCAAGCCCGTGGTGGCCATGCAGGGCCGTTTCCACTACTACGAAGGCTGGAGCATGCCGGAGGTGATCCTGCCCGTAAGGGTGATGAAGTTGATCGGCATCAAACGGCTGTTTGTAAGCAACGCATGCGGCGGCGTGAACAAGGAGTTCGACACCGGCGACCTGATGATCCTCACGGACCACATCTGCCTGTTCCCCAATCCGCTCATCGGCCCGAACATCGACTTCTTCGGTCCGCGCTTCCCCGACATGAGCGAACCTTACGACCACGCCATGATCGAGCGGGCCAAAGGCATCGCCAAGGCCAACAACATTGCGGTGCGCACCGGCACCTACGTGGGCCTTACCGGCCCCACCCTCGAAACCCCGGCGGAATACCGCTACGTGCGCATCATCGGCGGCGACGCCGTGGGCATGAGCACTGTGCCGGAGGTGATCGCCGCACGCCAAATGGGCCTGCCCTGCTTCGCCATGAGCGTGATCACCGACATGGGCGTGGAAGGCCGCATTGAGAAGACCACACACGAGATGGTGCAGCGCGTGGCGGAGAAGGCCGAGCCGAGCCTGACGCTGATCATGCGGGAAATGGTGGCGGGGAGCTGAGCAAGGGTGAGAGGGTGAGAGGGTGAGAGGGTATGGTGCGGCCAGCTACGTGCAATTGACCAGTCTCGTGTGCGCATCGCGTGGGAAGCCTTGTTGCGTTGCACCTTTGCAGCTTGAAAAAGAGGCAGGACCGCTGAACAGTAATGGCCGAGAACAAACAAGCCACGGGAAACGCCCCGCATTGGAGTGAAAAGTGGGAATTGGTGGTGGGCCTGGAGGTCCACGCGCAGCTGCTTACCAAGAGCAAGGCGTACAGCAGTGACCCCAACGCCTACGGCGACCGCCCGAACACCTTGGCAGGACCGGTAACGCTGGCGTTGCCCGGCACCCTGCCGGTGCCGAACACGGCGGTAATCGACCATGCCATCAAGCTGGGCCTGGCCTGCGGTTGCACCATTGCGCCGCGCATGCACTACGCCCGCAAGAACTACTTCTACCCCGACCTGCCCAAAGGCTACCAGATCACGCAGGACACCACGCCCATCTGCACGGGCGGCAGCATCACCATCACCCAGGAAGGCGGCACGGAGAAGGCGATCGCCCTTACCCGCATCCACATGGAGGAAGATGCCGGGAAGAGCATCCACGACGTGGACCCCTTCAACACCTTGGTGGACCTGAACCGCGCCGGGGTGCCGCTGGTGGAGATCGTTAGCGAGCCGGTGATCCGGAGTTCGCAGGAAGCGTACGACTATTTGGTGGAAGTGCGCCGTTTGGTGCGCTACTTGGACATCTGTGACGGCAACATGGAGGAAGGCAGCCTGCGCTGCGATGCCAACATCAGCATCCGCCCCAAGGGGGCCACCACCTTCGGCACACGCACCGAGGTGAAGAACATGAACAGCTTCCGCAACGTGCAGCGCGCCATTGAACATGAAGCGCAGCGCCAATCGGAAGTGTTGGACGCGGGCGGCACCATCCGGATGGAAACGCGCAACTTCGACGCGGCCAAAGGCATCACCACCGCCTTGCGCAGCAAGGAAATGGCGCATGATTACCGCTATTTCCCCGAGCCGGACCTGCTGCCGTTGACCGTGAGCGAAAAGAAGAAGGAAGCCGTGCGGCAGACCATGCCTCCCCTGCCCCGCGAGCTGCGCGCCAAGTACACCGGTCAATATGGCCTGAGCGCGTACGACGCGGAAGTCCTCACCGACGACAAAGGCACGGCGCTCTATTACGAAGCCGTGGTGGCCGGCTTGAACGGCAGTAGCAGCAAGAAGCCCTTCAAGCAAGCCGCCAACTGGGTCATGGGCGATGTGCGTTCCTGGGTGAACGAAAAGGGGCTCTCCATGGCGGAACTGCCCATCAGTCCCGAACGTTTGGCCGGATTGGTGGACTTGATCGAAAGCGGCAAGGTGAGCCACACCTTGGCATCGCAGAAGCTGTTCCCCTTGATGCTTGAACACAGCGGTACTGCAGGAGCGCTTGCTGAACAACACGGGTTGCTGCTGAGCACGGACACCGGCGCCATCGAAGCCGCCGTGCAAACGGCCATGGCGCGCTACCCCGACAAGGTGGAGGCCTACCGCGCCGGGAACAAGGGCCTGCTGGGCCTGTTCATGGGCGAAGTGATGAAAGCCTCCAAGGGCAAAGCCGACCCCAAGGCCGCCAATGAGATCGTAAAACGACTGCTCGAACAACCATGATGACCAACTACCTGATCGCCCCGGCCCTGCTGGCCGCCACACTGGCCGGTTGCACCGGAGCAACTCCCCAACAGCGCACACTCACCGCCGAGATAACCGGTGCCGGGGAAAAAATGCTGTACTTCGACAAGTTCGTGAACAACCGGCCCACCCATGTGGACAGCGTGAAGCTGGACGCCCAAGGCAAGGGTGAAATGCACCTGCCTTCCATGCCACTGGACTTCTACTCCTTGAGCCTGGGCGGGGAGCAGATCATGGTTCTGCTGCTGGACAGTGCCGAAAGCATCAGCGTGGCTGCCAAGGCCGATTCGTTGCAGTCACCTGCGCACATAGAGGGTTCGGTGAACACCGCCCTGTTGCATGGCTACTTCCGTGACTCCAAGACATTCGATGAGCAGAGCCAGGCCTTGGTGGCCCGGTTGAAAGCCGACCGGGGCGATACCGCTGCCATGGCGGAATACGCCGCACTGAACGCGACCTTCGGCCAAAGCACCAGGCAGTTCATCCAAGAGCACATGGGCTCACCGGCCGTCCTGGCCGCCCTCAACCGCTTGAATCCCGAGCAGGACATTGCCCTGTTCCAGCAGGTGAAGGATTCTTTGCGCAAAACCATCCCGCACAGTGAATATTACACCGGCTTCCGCGACCAGGTGGACCGCATGGCCCAACAGATGGCCGCAGCCAAACAGCAGGAAGAACAGCAGGCCATGCTGGACAACCTCATTCCCGTGGGCAGTGAAGCACCGGACTTCACCCAGAACACCCCGGATGGCCAACCGCTCTCGCTGAGCAGCCTGCGCGGAAAGGTCGTGCTCATCGACTTTTGGGCCAGCTGGTGCCGCCCGTGCCGCATGGAAAACCCCAACGTGGTGAGGATGTACAACAAATATCATGGCAAGGGCTTCGAGATCCTGGGCGTAAGCTTGGACAAGACCAAGGAAGCGTGGACCAACGCCATCAAGCAGGACGGCTTGACCTGGAAGCACGTGAGCGATCTGGCCTTCTGGAACAACGCGGTAGCGCAGCAATATGGCGTCTCCGCCATACCCTATACCGTGCTCGTGGGCCGAGACGGCAAGGTGTTGGCCAAAAACCTGCGCGGTGCCGAGCTGGAAGCGAAATTGGCCGAAGTGCTCAAATAGGGCAAGGTTCGTAGGGCATAGTTCGTAGGGCATTGGCACAGCGCCTGGGCCACGGTTCTTGGTGGGGTCAGACATAGTGGACAAGTCTGTTGAACACTTAATCCAGTGGTGATCAATGCGGGCATGCAGGGCAATTCAGTTGACCACGATCCTCGGGCTTAGCACCGTCATTCACCCGGCATTTGGGCAAGCCTACTTCCAACAAGAGGTGGACTACGTGATCGACGTGCGCTTGGACGACCAGGCTCACATGCTGCGCGGCTCGGAAACATTCACCTACCGCAACAACAGCCCCGCCACGCTGGACACCTTGTGGATCCACCTATGGCCCAATGCCTACCGCGACCGCAACACCGCCTTGTGCAGGCAGAAGGATTCGCAGAATGACTTCGACCTGCACTTTGCCAAAGCGGAGGAACGCGGGTGGATCGACAGTCTCGACTTCCACGTTGGTGCTGCCAAATTGCAGTGGGGCTTTTCTCCCGCCAACAGCGACATTGCCTGGCTGAAACTGCCGCAACCCCTTGCCCCGGGAGGCCATGCGGTGATCACAACCCCCTTTCGCGTAAAAATCCCGGACGCGAAATTCTCCCGCCTGGGCCACACCGGCCAAGCCTACTACATTACGCAATGGTACCCGAAGCCGGCGGTGTATGATGCACAAGGCTGGCACGCTATGCCCTACCTCAACCAGGGGGAATTCTACTCCGAGTTCGGATCGTTCGTTGTGTCCATCACCTTGCCAGCAAACTATGTGGTGGGCGCAACGGGCCTGCTGCAAGACAATCCTTCCGAAGAAGCTTGGATGGACTCCTTGGCGCAGTTGCCATTGCCTGACCGGAAGAACAACGACTTTCCGCCTTCCGCTGCAACCACCAAGACCCTTCGCTACAAGCAGGACCGCGTGCATGACTTCGCGTGGTTCGCAGACAAACGCTTCCTGGTACGCAATGGCGATGTGACCTTGGCACGCAGTGGCCGGAAGGTGCAAACGCAAGTGCTGTTCACGCCCGCCAACGCACGCCTGTGGAAGGATGCCATCACCTACGTGAACGAAAGCGTGCGCCTGTACAGCCAATGGGTGGGCGATTACCAATACGCGCGTTGCACGGCCATTGACGGCACCATCGCAGCAGGTGGCGGCATGGAATACCCGATGATCACCATCATCGGCAACATGGGTTCATCGCTTGACCTTGACCAGGTGATCGCCCACGAAGTGGGCCACAATTGGTTCTACGGCATGCTGGCCAGCAACGAGCGCGACCACCCTTGGATGGACGAGGGCATGAACAGTTTCTTCGAGCAGCGCTACATGGAAACGCGCTATGGCGCCGGGTTGTCGTTCGACATGGCCGGACTGCCGATCGGCCTGATCAATAAACGGCGCGGCATCACCTTCCGGATGCAGAACGAACTGATGTACCGGTACAACGCACGCCGGAACTGGGATGCACCGGGCAGCGGCACTTCAACCACCTTCACGGAAGCGGACTACGGCACCACCATTTATGCCAAGACGGCGCTGATCTTCGACCAGCTCCATACCTACTTGGGCGATTCCCTTTTCGATGCCTGTTCCCAAGCATACTTCAACGAATGGGCGGGCAAGCACCCGCAACCGGAAGATGCACGCACCAGCTATGAACACGCCAGCGGCAAGGACCTTGGTTGGTGCTTCGGGGAATTGATCGGCACGGCGGACAAGGTGGATGTGAAAGCGCACAAGCTGAAGAACGGCGAACTCAACTACCGGACCACCGCTGCGACGGACTTTCCGTTCCCCGTTACGGCTTGGAACGGGGCGGACAGCTTGGGCACCGTATGGATCACCGGCAAACCCGGAAGGAATAACGCGGCGCTGCCGTGGCCGAATGCCGACCGCGTGCGGATCGATGCCATGGAGCGCACCCTGGACATCGACCGGCGCAACAACGAGGTGCGGTCCTTCGGCCTCCTGAAAACCGCACGCCTGCCTCAGCTCAAATTCCTGGCCGGGCTGGAACGTAACGACCGCCGAAGCATTTACTGGCTGCCCGCCATCGGCTACAACACGCACGATGGCTTCATGGCCGGGCTGGCGCTGCACAACACCACCTTCCCTTCCCAACGCTTGGAATGGGCAGCGGCGCCGCTGTACGGTTTCCAAAGCAATCGGTTGGCCGGTGGCGCGCGCGTGATGTGGAACCACGACCGGCTGCGCAGCAACTGGCTGCGCAACATCCATGTTGGCCTCTCCGGCTTTGCCGCCTCGCTGTACGGGGTGAGCGATGTGGAGCAATGGTACCAGCGCCTGGTGCCCAGCATCCAGTTCGACCCGAAACTGAACACCACAGGCCCGGAGGCGTACCTGCGCTACCGCAGCGTGATCCTTTGGGAACACGCGGAAGGCACATACCACTACGCGGACCGGGAAGTGCCGATCAATAGCACGGGCAACAGCGTGTACCACGAGCTCAGCGCGAACATAGCGCAGCGCAACGGCTTCAATCCTTACAGCCTTACGCTCACCTCGCTGAATTCCGATGCCTTCAACCGGTTGGCCTTGGAGGCCAAGTGGAGCGCCATTTACGACACGCACAAGCACCGCATCACCTTCCGCGCGTTCACGGGCACCTTCCTGCGCAAGGACCGCAGCCTGATGACTTCCGCCATGGGCTGGCGCATGTACTGGGGCAGCAGCGACCTACTATACGACCATCTCTATTTCGACCGCCAGTACACGGGGCAGAACACCAGCGCGCAGTCCAACATCGACCAAGGCGGCTTCCGCACGCCAACGTCCATCGGCACATCGGACACGTGGATCGCTGCGCTGAACACGGAGATCGACTTCCCCTTTGCATTGCCGCTCGCCGCATTCGCCAGCTACGGTGCGGCACCGGTCACGCTGGTAACGCAGGATGGCAAGACCACGGACTGGCGCGGCAATTGGGAGGCTGGCATCGGCTTGCGCCTGTGGCGCGACATGGTGGAAGTGTGGGTGCCGTTGGCTTTCTCGGAAGACATCCAAAAGGAGCAGGAGCTTCGCGGATTTGTCTTTACCGATCGTATACGTTTTGTGCTTGCGCTGGAAAAGATGGATCCCACGCAGGCGCTGCGGAAGTTGCCGCATTGAGCTCCTGGCCTTCGTTCCTGTTCCACGCTCGGCACACTGCCTCGCGCACTAGGGTTCCTTTTTTGTTACCTTTGGGCGAAGTATGAGCAATGGTCCCCCTACCGGGATAGTATGGTTTACCGATCAAGTAAGCTGACCGGAAGAATAAGCATGAAATTCAGTGAGCTGAAGAAGAAGCTGAAGCAGGCTGGTTTCAGGCTTGAACGGCAGGGCAAAGGTTCCCATCAGATCTGGTACAATAAGCAAAGTGGAAAGAGGATCATTTTCCCGGACCATGGAAGCAAGGAGATACCCAAAGGCACGGCAAACAGCATCATGAAAGATGCAGGGATCAAGTAAGAGCAAATGAAAAGGAAAGTAAAGGTTGAACGAGGCAAGGACGGCTATGCCGCTGCTTTCTCGGAAAGGGGATTTACGATCGTTGGCACCGGGAACTCCCTGGCTGAGATCGAAGCTTCGCTTCAAGACGGTATTGACAGTGCGGCCTCCGTCTCAAAGGATGATGATCTGGAATATTGGAGGCAGTTGAAGGTCGAACTGAGCTTGGACGTTCCCAGCATCTTCGCCTATTTCGGGACGCTGAACGTAAAGGCATTCGCCGAGCGGATCGGCATGAACCGTAGCCTGCTCCAACAATACGTGAGCGGGAAAAAAATGCCGGGTGAAACACAGAGCATACGGATCCTCAAGGGAATCAATGACCTGGGGCGCGAGTACTTGGCGTTGAAGGTTTAGCCCGGAAGCTGCCGTCGGATTTCGCGAACCCGGGCAGGGTTATTAGCGGGTACCCTGCCGGGTCAGGCAAGGAGCAGGACTTGCGCGGCTTTACGTTCACGGACCGGATCCGCTTTGTACTGGCACTGGAAAAGATGGACCCCACGCAGGCGCTGCGGAGGTTGCCGCATTGAGGAATTGCAAGCGTTCAGCGTATCTTGGCACCATGCCCAAGGTCTTACTGCGGGAAGGATACAGCTTCTATTTCTGGAGTGATGAGGGCAGTGAACCACCGCATGTGCATGTTAGCAAGGGACCGGGCTTGGCCAAATGGTGGCTGGAACCAGAGCCTGCGGTGGAATACTCCAACGGATTCAAGAAACAAGAGCAACGCAGGATCGCGGAATTGATCAAGGAACACCATGAAACGCTCATCCAAGCCTGGAAAGACCACTTCGACGCACACTGACGATGTCCATGCCAAAGACCCGTTGGACCGGTTGATCATAGAGGATGGGCTTCGTATCAAGAACATCTCCCCCGTGTCGGACGGCAGTGCTTTGGTGCTAACGCTAACGAATGGCACCACTGTGTTTGCCCCCTTGGATGAAGTTCCGCAACTGGCGAAGGTTGGCCCCAAGCAGCGATTGAACTACAAGCTTGTGGCCAACGGAACAGCTATTGGGTGGGAAGAGCTGGATGTCCACCTTTCCCTGAAGGGTTTCCTGACCAGTATTGTTCGCAGCGAGGTAATCCGACGATTGACCGAACCAGGTCAGCCCGGACCAGCCCTGATCCCGCACCGAAAGCCAATTCGTACAACGAAGGCTGTAAAATAGCGGGTAATAAGGTCCGCATTGTGCTATCCTTGGAATAAATGGACCCGACGCAAGCGTTCCGGCGGTTGCCGCAATGAGCGCCGGGCTGGAACCGCCCATCCCTGCCCCATCTTTGGGCCCATGCCCACAGGCCAACAGGTTTACTTCCTTTCCGACTTCCACCTCGGTGTGCCCGACCATGAGGCCAGCACGGCGCGGGAAAAACGCATCGTCCGCTTTTTGGAGGAAGCTGCCAAGGACGCCACGGAGATCCACATCCTGGGCGACCTGTTCGACATGTGGTTCGAGTACAAGCAGGTGGTGCCGCGCGGCTTTACCCGCCTGCTGGGGAAACTCTCCGAGCTGCACGACCGGGGAATCCCCGTGCACATCCACATCGGCAACCACGACATGTGGGCCTTCGACTACCTGCCCAAGGAAACCGGTGTTACCCTGCATCAAGAACCGATCGTGCGCGAATGGGATGGCAAGCGCCTGTACATCGGGCACGGCGACGGGCTCGGGCCGGGCGACCACGGCTACAAGTTCATCCGGAAAGTGTTCCGCAACAAGCTGATGCAATGGTGCTTTGCACGGCTGCACCCCAATTTCGGTTTGGGCATCGCGCATTTCTGGAGCGACCGCAGCAGGAAGAAGAACTACGAGAACGACCGCATGTGGTTAGGTGCGGACAAGGAATGGCTGGTGCAGTATTGCAATGGGCTGCTGGAGAAGGAGCACTACGACTACTTCATTTTCGGGCACCGGCATTTGCCGGTGGACATGGAACTCGTTCCCGCAGGGTCCGCAGGGCGAGACCCTGCGGGAGTTGCGGGGATGATGACCTCAGGGTCCCCTGCGGGAGACCCTGAGGGAGCAACCATGGAACTCGTCCCGGCAGGGTCCGCTACGCGTGACCCTGCGGGAACGAGTTCCCGGTACATCAACCTCGGCGATTGGATCACACACTTTACCTACGCCGTGTTTGACGGGGAGGAAATGAAGCTGATGAAGCGCGAGGGGAATGGATCGCTGAGTGCGGACCGCAGGATCAGCGGGGGGCCAGCGGAGTAGGGCGCAGGGCGTAGTTCGTGGGATATAGGGCACGGTAGCTACACCCTTCCTATGCTGATCCCTCCGAAGAACGAACGGCCTATCACTTCCCTCCCCAGCGTTCCACCAGGTCAACCAGGCGGGCGCTGTAACCGTACTCATTGTCGTACCAGCCCATGATCTTCACCATGTTGCCCACCACGCTGGTGAGCTTAGCGTCGAAGATGCAGCTGGCGGGGTCACCCACGATGTCGATGCCCACAATGGGATCCTCGGTGTAGCGCAAGACGCCCTTCATGCGGCCCTCCGCCAATTCCTTGAAGTGCGCGTTGATCTCCTTCTCGGTCTTCAGGCTCTTCACGCGGCAGGCGATGTCGGTGATCGAGCCATCGGGCACGGGCACGCGGATGCCGGTGCCGCCGAGCTTGCCTTCGAACTTGGGCAGCACGCGGGTAACGGCCTTTGCAGCGCCGGTGGTGGTGGGAATGATGCTGACGGCGGCAGCACGCGCGCGGCGCAGGTCGCGGTGCGGGGCATCGTGCAGGCGCTGGTCGCTGGTGTATGCATGCACTGTGCTGATGAAGCCGTCCTCAATGCCGCACACTTCATCCAGGCCGACGATCATGGGCGCTGCACAGTTCGTGGTGCAGCTCGCATTGCTGATGATGTCGTCCGGGCCGTCCAACACTTCATCATTGATGCCGAGCACAACGGTCTTGGTGGTTTTGTCCTTGGCAGGAGCTGAAAGCAACACCTTTCGTGCCCCGGCCTTCAGGTGCGCCGTGGCCAGTTCGCGGGTGAGGAAATGCCCGGTGCTCTCGATCACCACGTCAATGTCGAGTTCCTTCCACGGCAGCTTCGCGGGATCCTGCTCGGCGAAGAGCGCGATCTTTCGGCCACCGACCACCAGGTGCTTGGCATCGTGGGCCACCTGCTCCTGGTTCACTCCGTGTACGGAATCATACTTGAACAGGTGCGCAAGCGTTGCCGGGTCCGTGAGGTCATTGGCGGCCACAAGCTCGATGTCGTTCCGTTGCAACAGAATGCGTGAAGTAATGCGGCCGATGCGGCCAAAGCCATTGATGGCGACTCGGATCTTGGGCATGTGATGATGGTGGTTGGAGGGTCGATACAGGAACAGATTGCAACGTGAACGGTTCGCGGAGCCTCATTCGGCATGTTTCCAAGCGCGGTAGCTGCTGCGCACCAAGGGCCCGCTTTCCACAAAGAGGAAGCCGCGCTTCACGCCTTCTTCCTTGAACATTTTGAAGCGATCCGGGTGGGAGAATTCCACCACGGGCAAGTGTTTCTTGGTGGGCTGCAGGTACTGGCCAATGGTGACCACATCGCAACCCACGCTGCACAGGTCGTCCATGGTTTCCAGCACTTCATGGTCCGCTTCACCCAAACCGAGCATGATGCCGCTTTTGGTGCGCAGACCGGCTTTTTTAGCGCGCATCAGCACTTCCAGGCTGCGATCGTACTTGGCCTGCACGCGCACCTTGCGGGTGAGCCGGCGCACGGTTTCCACGTTATGGCTGAGCACTTCGGGCCGCTCGGCCAGCACGGTAGCCAGGTTGTGCCATTCCCCCTTGAAGTCGGGAATGAGCGTTTCCAGTTTGGTTTCCGGACAGCGCCGTCGCACCGAACGGATGGTGCGCGCCCAGATGTCCGAGCCGCCATCCTTGAGGTCATCGCGGTCCACGGAGGTGATCACGCAGTGCTTCACGCCCATGAGTTCCACGGAGCGTGAAACACGGGCAGGCTCAAACGGATCAGGTGCCTCAGGCCTACCGGTGGCCACGTTGCAAAATCCGCACGAACGGGTACATACGTTGCCCAGGATCATGAAGGTGGCCGAGCCTGCGCCCCAGCATTCAGCGATGTTGGGGCAGTGGCCGCTCTGGCAGATGGTGTGCAGCTTGTGCTCATCCACGATGGACCGCACCTGCTTGTACTTGCCGCCGCCGGGGAGTTTTACGCGCAGCCATTCGGGTTTGCGGCGGGGTGCTTCGGCCGTGGTGGTCTCCATGCTTTCGTTCATCGGATGGCTTTGGCACCAAAGTGCATCGCCACATAGAATTCCAGAAAAAACTGCTTGTTGTGATCTTCCGCTTCCAAGGTGGCCATCTGGGGAAGCTTCGCCCCATAGGCATCCATGGTAACGCCGGCCTCCAAGGCGCGGATGCCGGTGTTGTTGCCGGCATATTCAAAATTGAACGCGAACCGGCCAAAGGCTCCCGGGTACAGCTTTATCTCGCCCAAGCCCTTGAACCAGGAGGCCCGGCCGAAGATGTTGTCCGCGAAGTGCTTCGCCGGGTCGTAGCGTTCGGTTACAATGTACTGGTAGGGGAACGCCGGCTTGCCGATCTGCAGGTACACCGGCTTGAGCAGCCCCAGTGATGGCCCAATGCCCCAGACGTAGTTCACTTCCACCCCGCTGCGCCTCACCTTCTCCGCAATACGGTGCTTGCGCCCGTAGGTGGGCCGTACCACAACCATGCTGTTGAGCTTCCCATAGAAATAGCCCCGCGCGTCCTGGTAGTTGGGATTGAAGCTCTTTACCTCCTTGGGGTGCTTCATCGACACGACGTCGATGCCCAGCATGTGGCGGTCCTTGGCCGTGGCGTACTTGCCGTATTGGAAAGTGATCCCCCATCCATCGCCGTGGATCAACGGCCCCCCATAGAACTCATGCGAGTAAAGGGTACGCCCGGCCTCATCGTACACGCTTTGCTGCGCCTGGCCATGCACGGCGGCGGCCGAAAGCAAGGGGACCAGGAAGAGCAACCTGTTGGCCATGGATCGAGTGTTCAAAGCTACGGAGGAAGAACGCCAACCGTTCCCTTTCGTTCCTTCGCACCATGGATACCGCACATGTCAAATACCTCGGCGGCTTGCGAACCGAGGCCGTCCACCTTCGCAGTGGAAGCACGATCAACACCGATGCACCCATAGATAATCACGGCAAGGGGGAGGCCTTCTCACCCACCGACCTGATGAGCACCTCACTGGCCTGCTGCATGATGACCCTGATGGGAATTGCAGCCGAGGCGCACAAGATCGACCTGAACGGTTTGGAAGCACGGGTGGTGAAGCACATGGCCGCCAATCCGCGCCGGGTGGACCGCATCGAACTTGCCTTCACCTTGAACGGCAGCCAGTTGGACCGGCACCAACGGGAACTCTTGGAACATGCTGCACGCACCTGCCCGGTTGCCATGAGCTTGGGAAAGGGCTTGGCACAGGAGGTAACGTTCAGCTACAAGTAACCGCTTGAAACGGGAAAGCCCGGCGCTTGGCCCGGGCTCGGGGGAAATCCGGGGCCGTTCAGCTCGGCTGTTCCACGGCCGGCTGTGCCGCGTGCCCGTAAGCCGGGCATGAGTGCACGCTCTTGCACGCACTGAACAGAAAGCTCGAAACGGCAAGGATCGCCAATACCTTTAAGACCTTTTTCATCGTTGGTTGACGGTGTATCAACGCATCAAAATTAGGCCCTATTACCTTGGTGCGGCCGAAATTGTTTCAACGATCCCCTGGTGATCCCCGCAAGTCCATGGACCCCGGCACCTTACCTCCACCCGACCTACCGGCCATCGACCCCGGTTGGGCAAAGCGCCTGCAAGCCGAGTTCAGTGCCCCATATTTCGCCGAGCTCAAGCAATTCCTCGTGGGGGAGCGATCCCGGCATACGGTGTACCCGCGGGGTAACGATATCCTGCGTGCATTCCATGCACCGGCTTTCGGGGCGGTTCGCGTGGTGATCTTGGGGCAAGACCCCTACCACGGCCCCGGGCAGGCCCACGGGCTGTGCTTCTCGGTACCGAAAGGCATACCTCCGCCGCCCTCCTTGCAAAACATGATCAAGGAGATCCAACGGGACACCGGTGCAACCGCCTCCGGCAACGGTGACCTCAGCCACTGGGCCGAACAGGGGGTGCTGCTGCTGAACGCCACCCTTACCGTGCGTGCAGGCGAAGCCGCTTCACACCAGGGGCGCGGTTGGGAGCGCTTCACCGATGCGGCCATTGCCGCGCTCTCATCCGGCCGCACCGGACTGATCTTCCTGCTGTGGGGTCGCCATGCGCAGGCCAAGGAAGCATTGATCCACCAGGACCGCCACTATGTCCTGAAAGCTGCACATCCTTCGCCCTTGTCCGCCCACCGCGGCTTCTTGGGCTGCGGCCATTTCAGCGCCACCAACGAGATCCTCCAAGCACAAGGAGGGCGGCCGATCGATTGGAGCACCTGATGCGCTGTCTTTCCACCTGGGCCGCCCTGCTGCTTGCGTTGACCCTCCACGGCCAACACCAGGTGCTGACCGTGCATGCGGACACCCTCTTGCCACGGGCATGGCGCGGTCCCTTCAAGGTGGACAGCGGGCAGGTGAAGCTGCGCATCGCCGAAGTGCGCAACCGCATGGTCGCGGAAGGCTTCCTGGCCGCCAACTGCGACACATGCACTACCAGGAACGATTCCGTGAAATGCTCCTTCCACGTGGGCCGGCAGTTCCGATGGGCGCGGTTGAGCGCGGGAGGAGTGCCCAAGGAGATCGCCAGCGCAACCGGCTTCCGCGAGCGTTTTTACAGCAACAGGCCCGTTACTCCAAAGCAAGTGGCCCGCCTGTTTGAAGGCTTGCTAAGCACCTGTGAAAACCACGGCTTCCCCTTTGCGTCGGTGGGCCTGGACAGCCTGGTTGAACGGCAAGGGGCATTGCACGCCACCGTGGTGCTGGACAGGGGTCGTTTGGTGACCATCGACAGTGTGGTGGTGCGCGGAACCGCCCGCGTGAACCCGCGCTACCTCCAAGCATTCATCGGCATCAAGCCAGGCGACCTTTACAACGAGGCCTTGGTGCAAGGGGTGGACAGCCGCACCCGCAGCCTTCCTTTCACATCCACGCGGCATCCGGCCTACATGCTCTTCAGCCCCGAGCAGGCCAAGCTGTACCTCTTCCTGGACGCCAAGCGTGCAAGCTTGTTCAACGGCATCCTTGGCCTGGCACAGGACCCCGGAACGGGCAAGGTGAGGTTCACGGGTGACCTGGACCTCAAGCTGCGCAACGCCCTGCACCACGGCGAAGCCATCGACCTCAGCTGGAGGAGCCTGCAGGACAGGACCCAAGACCTGAAGATCGGCTTCAACTATCCCTTTGCCTTCAACACTCCCTTCGGTGCCGACCTCGGCTTGAAACTTTTCAAGCGGGACACCACCTTCTTGGAGGTGAACGCCCGCGCCGCCCTGGAATACCTGATGGGCCGGGGGGATAAGGTGCGCGTGTTCGTGAACAACAAAAGCAGCAAACGTTTGGGCCGGATGATGGCCTTTGCGCCCGGGCTGGCCGATGTGAAGGTGGCCGCCTACGGCATCGGCATCCAGCGCGAGCGGTTCGACTACCGGTTCAATCCCCGGAAGGGCATCGGACTCGACATCGAAGCATCCGCAGGCAATAAACGCAGTTCCACCTCCACCTTTCCCGATTCGGCGGTGGCCGTGCACCGCAGCATCCAATACGAGATCAACGGCCAGGTGGCCTGGCACATCCCGGTAGGCAAGCGCGGAACCGTGCGATTGGCGGCACAAGGGGGCGGCATGTTGAACGACAAGCTGTACGCCAACGAACTCTTCCGCATCGGCGGCAACCGCAGCCTGCGTGGCATGAACGAGGCCTCCATTTACAGTTCCGCCTTTGCCATCGGCACCGTGGAATACCGGTTCCTGTTCGAGGAGAACAGCAACCTTTTCCTCTTCGCCGACCAAGGCTGGTGGGAGGACCAAAGCCGCTCCCCGCTGCTTTCCGACACCCCGTCGGGATTCGGCCTTGGCACCAGCTTCGAAACCAAGGCCGGCATCTTCTCCGTCAGCTATGCCTTGGGTCGGCAGTTCAACAACCCCGTGGAACTGCGCAACGGCAAAGTGCACTTCGGTTTCAGCAGCCTGTTCTGAGCACGCCTGGGCGGTGCTACCCGCCCCATGGTGATAAGTCCGCACCCGGCGTTGCGGGGCCGGGTCCGCAACGCCCGCATCTTCGCTGCTGCCCTGCCAAACATGGGAAGCCTCCGCAACGTTCAAACCCGGCAATGCGCCCCATGAAGCCTTTGTTGGCCGCTGTCCTGATCGGTGCATCCTTGTCCTCCGCAGCCCAGTCGGGCACGGACCTGGCCATGGCCGCCAAGCCCAACAAACAGGTATTGGCGGACTTTCTGCTGGAATGGATGCGGGCGCGGTACCCCTCCGCCCCTTCGGAGGGATGTGTGCTGTATGTCTCCGCCAAGAGCCAGCGCATGTACTATGTGAGGGACCATGAACTGGAAGGTGAATACGTCATCAGCACCGCACGCAACGGGTTGGGTGAACAGGCCAACAGCAACCAAACACCCCAGGGCCTGCACCGCGTGGTGCGAAAGTTCGGTGCGGGCGTCCCCCCGTTCGGCATTTTCAAGGCCCGTCAATTCACCACGGAAATAGCCCGGCCGGACAGTGGCCGCGGCGATCTGATCACATCGCGCATCCTCTGGCTGGACGGGCTGGAGCCTGGCGTGAACGAAGGCCCCGGGCAAGATAGCATGCAACGGGGCATTTATATCCACGGCACTGCAGACGAGGCCTCGCTGGGCAGGCCCAGTTCCCACGGCTGCATCCACATGCGCAACAACGACATCATCCGGCTGTTCGACCAAGTACCCATCGGCACCCTTGTGGTGATCTTGGACAATTGACGACCGCTGGCAGGTGCGCTCCCCTGCCGCGGGATCGAAACTGCCGGGCAGCCCGCCACTACCTTAGCGCCATGGTATGGATGAGCCTGTTGCTGGGGCTGCTGGCCGGTGCGGTCATCGGCGCGTTCCTCATGGCATACCGCGATCGCGGAAAGGGTAACACCGCTTTGGCGGAGCTCCGGCAGGCGCATGAGGCGGAACGTGCGGAAGCACTGAGGCGGGGCGCGGACCGGGACCTGCACGTACAAGGCCTGAACAAGGAGCTTCAATCCCTGAACGGGCGGCTTGGCGCGGAACAGCAGCGGAACTCGGGGTTGCAGGAAAAGCTGGAGGCCCAGCGGAGCGAGCTTGAAGCACTGAACGAGCGGATGACCAAGGAATTCAAGCAAATTGCCGGTTCACTGCTGGAGGAAAAGGGCAAACAGCTCACCGACCGCCAGGAAGACCGGTTAAAGCTGCTGCTGAACCCCTTCGGCGACCGGATCAAGGAGTTCCAGGAACAGGTACGGACAGCGTACGAGAAAGAAGGCAAGGAACGCTTCCTGCTGAAGAGCGAAGTGGCCAAGCTGGTGGAACAGAACCAACGGTTGAGCCAGGATGCCGACAACCTCACTCGGGCCCTGAAGGGCGACCACCAAAGCCAAGGGGCATGGGGCGAGATGATCCTGGAGAAGTTGCTTGAGGATTCAGGGTTGGTGAAAGGCCAGGAGTACACCATGCAGGAAAGCACCACCCAGGCCGATGGCACGCGCCTCCGCCCGGATGCGGTGGTCCATCTGCCGGAGGAAAAGCACCTCATCGTGGATGCCAAGGTCTCACTGGTGCACTATGAACAGTATTGCGCAGCAACGGAGGATGCGGAACGGTCCCGGTCCCTGCGCTTGCACGTGGAAAGCATGCGCACCCACGCCAAGGGCTTGGCGGACAAGGACTACACCAAGCTCTACGGGGTGCAAAGCGTGGACTTCGTGCTGATGTTCGTACCCATCGAGCCCGCGTTCCTGCTAGCGCTGCGCGAAAGACCGGCTATTTTCCAGGAGGCATACGACCGCCAAGTGGTGATGGTGACCCACAGCACCCTGATGGCCACCCTGCGCACGGTACACGGGTTGTGGAAGAACGAGCGGATTACCCGCAACCACCTGGAGATCGCCGAACGGGCAGGATTGCTCTATGAGAAATTCGTCGGCTTCACAGAATCCCTCGGCCTCATCGGAAAACATGTGAACAATGCCCGCGAGAGCTATGAGAAGGCTTTGGGGCAGCTCACCGAAGGTCCGGGCAATCTGGTAGGCCAAGTGGAAAAATTGAAAACCCTCGGTGCCAAGACCAACAAATCCATCCACCCCAAGTTGCTGGAACGCTCCATGGAAGAAAAGCACGACCAATGACACGCACTCCCTCCGTGATCTTGGTGGCCACCATGGCCTGTGCCATGCTGGCCGGATGCAGCAGCTACGTGCCGGTGGCTGGCGGCGACAATTTCGCCTACCTCTATGGCAAAGGCGCGGCGGCGATGCGCTTGGAAGCCAGGATCTACCAGCAGGAGCACGGACAGGCCATGATCTACTACCGGCTGCACACCCGCGACCTGCTCTACAAAGGCACCGGAGGAGGAGGCCCCTACCATGCCCGCATCGTGATGGGCTATGAAGCATACAAGGCACCCGGCGCCAAGCAACTGCT
This sequence comes from Flavobacteriales bacterium, assembly GCA_023957375.1. GTDB lineage: Bacteria > Bacteroidota > Bacteroidia > Flavobacteriales_F > PHOS-HE28 > PHOS-HE28. The sequence continues at coordinate 1,669,233 of JAMLHB010000001.1, forward strand.
AGACAGTGCGAGCACCTTTGTAAAGGACCAGGCTGCCAACCCCGATGAAGACAAGGCGCTGGTGGGCAGCATGCCGCTTCGCTTACAAGGCGACTCCCCGTTCTACATCCAGGTTACCGCACACGACCTCAACCGGGATGCACGCAGCACCGTGATGCTCCGTGTGGAACGCGGCATCGAGGCAACCTCGCAGACCTTCCTGCCCATGGGCCCCAACAATTTGCCGCTCTTTGACGACCATGTGGATGCTGCCACCCCGCTGACGATTGAGACACGGAACCTGGCAGGGGCACTGTTATACGTGGACCACTACCCGGCCATTGACATCTTGCCGGCACCCGTCTTCACCAACACCCCACCGCCGGTGCCAGGTGTGGCCCCGGACAGCTCGTTCACCCTTCTCGTAGGGGCGGACGGAAGCTTCCCGTTCACCACGGGCGCCTCGGGGTACTACCATTTCCGGCCGGACACCGCCACGGATGAAGGCTACACGCTGTTCGTCCACCAGCCCAACTACCCGGTGATCCATACCACCGACGGCATGCTCCCCCCCTTGCGCTACATCACCAGTTCCAAGGAGTGGGAAGGGATCAGTACCGCTCCCGACCCGCGCCAAGCCATGGAACGCTTCTGGACCGATGCCGCAGGAACCCGCGATCGTGCGCGGGAAGCCATTGCCGCCTATTACGGTCGCGTAGAAAGCGCCAACCGCCACTTTACCAGCTATACCGAAGGCTGGAAGACCGACCGGGGGCTGGTGCACATCATCTTTGGCACACCCACTTCCATCCGCAAGGACGCCGACCAGGAAACGTGGGTGTACGGCGATGAAACGAACCTGATGAGCCTGTCCTTCATCTTCCGCAGGCGGAAGGAACCATTCAGCGACAACGACATGGTGCTGCAACGGGACCCGCTGCTGAAGAGCGCCTGGTACCGCAATGTGGAGAGTTGGCGGAACGGCCGGGTGCTGCAATACTGAAGGATGAAGGCTGCAACAGGGACCAAGCCATGAAGAAGGACGAAATGATCTGCGGGGTGCATCCGGTGATGGAAGCGATCCGCAGCGACCGGCACGTGGAGAAGCTGCTGATCCGCCGGGACGCCGGCGGAAAGGGCATGCAGGAGCTCAAGCAGCTCGCCCGGGAAGCAGGTGTTCCATGGCAACCCGTGCCCTTGGATAAACTGGACCGGCTTTCGCCCACGGAACATCAAGGCGTCATTGCCTTCATCAGCCAGGTGCCCGTGCAGGACCTCGACGGTGTGATCGCACAGGCGTACGAACACGGCATTGACCCGCTGTTGATCGCCTTGGACGGGGTGACCGACGTAAGGAACGTGGGTGCCATCGCCCGCAGTGCCGAATGCTTCGGCGCCCATGGCATCGTGGTGCCCAAGGCAGGCACGGCACGGCTGGGCAGCGATGCGGTAAAAAGCAGTGCCGGCGCCCTGCTACGCATGCCGGTTTGCCGGGTGGACCAATTGCCGGCCGCCCTGCGCCGGGCACATGAACACGGATTGCGCATCATCGCCGTCACCGAGAAAGCGGAGGTCAGCATCACCGACCTGGACCTTGGCGGCCCGTTGGTGCTGGTCATGGGTGCGGAGGATACAGGCATCTCCAATGGCATCCTGCGCCATGCGGATGCCTTGGCCGCCATCCCCATGGCCGGCACCATCGGCTCGCTGAACGTGGGCGTGGCGAGCGGCGTGGCATTGCACGAAGTGCTTCGCCAGCGCCTCGCCAAGGGAACTCGTTAAGGAAAAGGGGGCCGAACCTCCCGGGATCGACCGGCCGTGCAGCCCGTCCATCGGAACCTTTGGCTCTTTGGACGGGTATAACGCGCCGTCCATGATCAGCCCCCCCGTCACATGCGAATAGATTTTCCCGTGCGGCTCCTGCCGTTGGCCCTGTGCACCTGCCTCTTCCACAGCATCCTGCAAGCGCAGGACACGGTAGGCGTGCAAGTCAGCTCACTGACCAGTGCCGAGCGTGATGCCGTGCTTGCCGGCGTCCGCGCCAATGGGCAATTGAACGTGGTGTACACCTGTGTTCCTGCCGGTATCATGGTGTTCACGGCGGAACACGGGTCCGCGTCACGTGAAGCATTGCGCACCAGCGCCACCAACGCCTTGACCGCCGTGGTGGCCGCCCAACGGATCAACGGCACGGAGATCACCCTGCATGTGGCACAGGCCGCCTGTGAACTCACGCGTGGACAATGAGCATGACCCGCATTCTTTCCGTTACCTGCCGTATCGCAACCGCCTGCGCTCTGCTGGCCCCTGGCCTGGCCCATGCCCAGCTCACCGTAAATGCGCAAACCAACTTGGAGCAGCTGGCACGGACCATCACCGGCCCGGGCGTGGCCATCTCAAACCCGCAAATCAACTGCCACCCCGAGGGCTACGGTCAGTTCCAATACAGCGGCTCCCTGCTCGGCATCGACGAGGGCATCCTGCTGACCAGCGGCACCATCAGCAACGCGGTAGGGCCGAACAACGTGGAAAACAAGACCTTCCAGCAGGACAGGTCCGGAAGCTCCATCCTGAACACGGTCAGTGGTAAAACCACCCGCGATGCGTGCACCTTCGAGTTCGACGTGATCCCCGCCGGGGACAGCCTGCGGTTCGACTTCGTGTTCGGCTCCGAGGAATACAACGAGTATGTGGGCTCGCAGTACAATGACGTGTTCGGCTTCTTCATCAGCGGGCCTGGCATCGCCGGAGATCCCGGAATTGGCAACGACAAGAACATCGCCCTCGTGCCCGGAAGCAACCAGGCCGTGACGATCAACAACGTGAACAACGGCTCCAACTCCAGCTACTACTTCGACAATGCCGGCGGCCCGTACGTGCAATACGACGGCTTCACCCAAGGGCTCAGCGCCTTCTCCGAAGTGCAGCCTTGCCAGAGCTACCATCTGAAGTTGATCGTGGCCGATGCGTCCGACAGGAAATTCGACTCCGGCGTCTTCATCGCCAAGGTGAAGAGCAATCCGGTGACCATGCAGCTGATCACGGCAAACGGAACCGACTCGTTGATCGAGGGCTGCAACGACGGCGTCGTTCGGTTTACCCGGCAACATGCGGACAACCAGCCTTTGGCCTTGGAATACTACCTGCACGGCACGGCCGTCAACGGTACCGATTACCAACCCATCGGCAATCCCTCTCCCAGCGTCCCCAAGCTGATCACCATACCAGCCAACCAGACCTACGTGGACCAGCCGGTCACCACCATCATCGACGGGGCCGACGAAGGGCTGGAAACGCTTCTCTTCATCTTGGGCAACCCCAACTGCCCAGGCAGCAATGCCGACACCTTGGTGGTGGCACTGGTCGATTCCCTGAACGCCTCGGTAAACCCGTTAACGGGCATGATGTGCACCGGTGGCCAGGTACAGCTCTCCGCCACCGGCGGCACTTCCTACAGCTGGTCCCCCGCAACGGGCCTCAGTTCCACCACGGTGGCCAACCCGGTGGCCCAACCCGGCGCCACCACCACCTATACCGTTACTGTTACCGACGGTGCGTGCAGCAGGCAGTTGCACACCCAGGTGAAGGTGAGCAACATGCAAGCCTCGGCGGTGATCACCAAGCCGCTGTGCAACGGGGCCGGCAACGGGGCGATCAACCTCAGCATCTCCGGCGGCATTCCACCGTACGGTGTTCAATGGACCGGCCCGAACGGATTCAGCGCCACCACGGAGGACATCAGCAACATCCCGGCAGGTACCTACACCGTGGTCATTACCGATGCCACCTGCTCCCGGAACTTCAGTTTCAATGTGGGCCAACCCGCCATGTTGGGCGTGACGCTCACCCCTTCGCTGCTGATCTTCGGTCAAAACATCAGCTGCTCCGGCGGGAACGACGGCAGCATCAATGCCCAGATCACCGGCGGCACCGGTCCGTACTCGGCCGCGTGGAGCAGCTCGAACGGGTTCACCTCCAACTCGGTGAACATCGCCAACCTCGGGGAAGGTGATTACTCCCTGGTGGTCACAGACGCCAATGGGTGCATGGCCGAAGCCAATACCACCTTGCTTGCCAGCGCACCCATGGCCGCTGAGATCACCGACACCACCCATGTGGCCTGCCACAATGATGGCATTGGATCCGCGACTGTGGGCGTAAGCGGGGGTATGCCAGGATACAACTACGCTTGGAATACTTCCCCGGGCCAAACAACGCCAACGGCCACCGGCCTGGCACCGGGCACCTACCAAGTGGTGGTAACCGACCAGTATGGCTGCCCGGCCATGGCCACGGTCGCCATCCTCGGACCTACCCAGCCTCTTTCCACACAGCTCACCGCCCAGGCAAACGTCACTTGCCACGGTGCGGCCAACGGCAGCGCTTCCATCTCCGTTTCGGGCGGCACGTCGCCATATGACATTGCATGGAACACCGTGCCCGTGCAAACCGGCCCCTCGGCCAGCTCCCTTGCCGGAGGCACCTATACCGCCACGATAACCGATGCAAACGGCTGCCAAACCACTCGGGACGTGACCATTGCCGAGCCAGCACAATCGCTCAGCGCGAGCATCACCGCGCACCAGGACATCAACTGCCATGGCCAGGCCACGGGCAGCGCCACAGTGAACGCATCGGGTGGAACGGGTCCCTACAGCTATTCCTGGAACACCATGCCCCCGCACAACGGCGCATCGGCTTCCGGCCTGGCGGCCGGGACCTACACGGTCACCGCAACGGACGCACAGGGATGCAGCACCTCGGTTACGGTGGTCATCGCCGGCCCGGCGGCTGCCCTTGCCGCCTCCGTCAGCAGCACGAACGTGTCCTGTGCAGGCGGAAACAACGGAACCGCCACCGTGGAAGCCGGCGGCGGAACCGGGCCATATAGTTACCAGTGGAACACCACCCCTGCCCAACACTCGGCCACGGCCACCGGGCTTGGCGCCGGTTCTTGGCAAGCCATGGTCCAGGATGCCCAAGGGTGCAGCACCACCGCCACGGTGGTCATCACCCAGCCTGTTGCATTGGTGGTGACCGGCACCGTAACCCCGGCCCAATGCCAAGGTGCCCTCAATGGTGCCGTAGATCTGCAGACCTCAGGCGGCGTGGAGCCGTACACCTGGGCCTGGACCGGTCCGAACGGGTTCACGGCTTCCTCGGAAGACATTGCCTCGGTGGCCGCAGGGGCCTACTCGGTTGTGGTAACGGACGCCAACGGATGCACGGCTTCACGCAGCTTCAGTGTCGTGCAACCGGGCCTGTTCACCGTCAATGCCATCATCAGCTCCTTTGGTAATGCCAACGTCAGCTGCGTCGGAAGCAGCGACGGCAGCATCAACCTGGACGTCACTGGTGCCGTACCGCCCTACTCATTCGCTTGGGCGGGCCCGAACGGGTTCGCTTCCAACCAAGAGGACCTGACCGCCCTGCAGGCCGGAACCTACCAGGTGAGCATCACCGATGATCATGGATGCAGCACCGGGCTGGACCTCACCCTGGATGCGCCCATGCCGATCAGTGTGCAATTGGCCACCAGCAGCTTCGGGGGCTATGGTGTTTCATGCCATGGCGGATCCAACGGCAGCATCACCTCGCAGACCGAAGGAGGCAATGCTCCGTACGGCACCGTGTGGACCGGGCCTGGCGGGTTCACCTCCAACGATGCCAACATCAGTGGGGTGGCGGCCGGTGCGTACCAGCTCACCATCACCGATGCGAATGGCTGCAGTACCACGCAAAGCACCATGTTGAGCCAACCGGCTGCGCTGGTTGCCGCGAACGGCGGAAGTTCCCCGGCCGGCTGCTTCGGCAGCCCCACGGGCCAAGCCACCGTGACCGTGTCCGGGGGCGCCGCGCCGTACAACTATACTTGGAATACTTCCCCGGCCCAACATGCCGCCACGGCAATGGGCCTTGCCATGGGCACCTACACGGTGTCGGTCGGCGATGCCAACGGTTGCACAGCACAAACCACCATCGGTGTGGGAGGCCCCGCATCGGCGCTCAGCGTGTCGATCACCTCGGTAGGCCATGTGCTGTGCCACGGGTCCAATGGCGGATCGGCCACGGCGGAAGCCACGGGCGGAACGGCCCCCTACTCCTACACATGGAACACCGCGCCGCCCACCACCGGCGCGACCGCCACCGGCTTGGCCGCAGGTACTTGGACCGTGACCGTGACGGATGCCGCAGGCTGCACCGCCACGAGGAACGCCGTGGTCAACCAACCTGCACAGCCCTTGGCCGCCACGTGGGCGGACCAGCACAACGTTACCTGCTTCGGGGACCAGGACGGCTCCGCCTCCATCCAAGTGACCGGCGGAAGCGGCAATTACAATATCACTTGGAGCACTGCGCCGGTGCAGCACGGAAGCACCATCAACGGCATGTCCGCCGGGATGTACACCGCCACCATTGCCGACCAGAACGGATGTCCGCAGACCCTGCCAATTACCGTGTACATCGGCGGTCCCAGCGAGGCCTTGTCCGTGGCGTGGACCGCACAAACCTATCCTGGCGGTGCCCATGTGAGCTGCCCGGGGAGCACCGACGGAAGCATCAACATCACTCCCAGCGGCGGCACCCCCAACTACACTTATTACTGGCAGGACGGCTTCGCCAATACGTTCACCACCGAAGACCTTGTCGGCCTGGGTGCCGGCACTTTCCAGCTCCACCTGTTGGATGCCCACGGTTGTGCGCTGGACACCGCGATCACCCTTGCCGCACCAGTGCAGATCAGCGCAACGGCCACCGTGCAATCCGCCGTATGCCACGGTTCGAACGACGGCGCCATTGACATGACACCCGCAGGCGGTGTACCACCGTACAGCTATCAATGGAGCGGGCCCAACGGGTACAGCGCCACAAGCCAAGACCTTGCACAACTCTACGCCGGCGTCTATTCCGTATTGATCACCGACCTCAACGGCTGCACATTCCAACAGCCCTTCGACGTGACCGAGCCGGGCACCTTCACCTTCGACGGGGTGCTGGACGGCAACTCCTGCACAAGCAGTTCCGATGGGGGGATCCAGCTTACCGCTTCCGGGGGAACGGAACCCTATGACTTCCAATGGACAGGTCCCAACGGGTACAGCGCCACAACGGAGAGCATCTCCGGTTTGGCCGGCGGCACCTACCACCTGGTGCTCACCGATGACAATGGGTGCTCCGCCTTGTACAGTGCCACCGTGGACGCGCCCGAGCCATTGACCGTGTTCTCCATCTCCCATAAAAACCACGGCGGCTACGACATCACTTGCGCAGGTGCCAGCGACGGCATGCTGTCCACCACCTACTCCGGCGGCGTTCCGCCCTACGCTTTCACCTGGACCGGTCCCGGTGGGTTCACGGCCAACACCCCCGACCTCACCGGCCTGGTCGCCGGCATGTACTCGCTCACCGTATCCGACGCGAACGGATGCACGCGCACGATACAGGTTGAACTGACGGCCCCGCCTCCACTGGGCGCGACCTCCACGGCCTTCGCCTACGCCGGTGGTTTCGGCACTAGCTGCAGCGGCTCGGCCGACGGCTCTATCACCCTGGTGCCGGAAGGCGGCGCTCCGCCCTACTCCGTATCGTGGAGCGGACCCGGCGGCTACTCGGCCAGCAGCTGGCAGATCACCGGGTTGCAGGCGGGCAGCTATACCGCCACCGTAACCGACGGCAACGGATGCACCACAACAGCCACGGCCACCTTGGATGCTCCGGCTCCGATCACATTGGCCCAAAATACCGTGGCGATCCAATGCAACGCCGCTGCCACCGGGGCGATCGACCTGACCCCTTCGGGCGGAAGTGGAACCTACACCTATCAATGGACCGGGCCCGGAGCTTTCGCATCGAACCTGCAGGACCTGACCGGGCTGCAGGCCGGCATCTACACCGTGGAAGTGGCAGACGCCAACGGATGCACCGCCACGGCCGCCATTGAACTGGCCCAACCGCTCCCCATCCTGGCCGTTGCCACCATCACCACCACGCAATGCCAAGGAGCCAATACCGGTGCGGTGGACCTGAATGTTACCGGCGGAACCGGCAGCTATACCTATCTCTGGACCGGATTTCCGGCATTCTCCGCAACCACTGCGGACATCAGCGGGCTTTTCGCGGGGGTGTATACTGTAACGATCACCGACGATGCAGGATGTACCGCCACAGCCTCCTACAACGTCGGCGAACCGGGGCAATTCGATATTTCGGCCGAGCTAAGCCTGGCCGGCGGCGGCTACCATGTCAGTTGCTCGTATGCCAGCGACGGCGCCATTGACGCCACCGTCACCGGCGGCACCGGTCCGTACAACTATTTCTGGACCGGCCCGAACGGCTTCACCTCCATCGATGAAGACCCGGGCAACCTCGCCCCTGGATCATACGCCCTTACCGTGCATGACGTGAACGGGTGCAACGCCGGGGCCAATTTCACCTTGGTGGCGCCCACCTCGTTGCAGATCGGCCTCGTGGCCACGGCCCAGCCTTCGTGCAACGGAGGGAATAACGGCAGCATCCAATCCTCCTTCAGTGGCGGGGTTGCGCCGTTTACGGCAACTTGGACCGGCCCCAACGGCCCCATGGGGATCGCCCCCGACCTTACCGGCCTTGGTGCAGGAACCTATGCAGTGGAGCTCACGGACGCCCTGGGTTGCTCAGCTACGGCCAGCATCACCCTAACCAGCCCGGCGGGCATAGATGCCACGGCCACCGCGCACGTATTTTCCAACGGCACGAACCTTTCCTGTGCATCCGCCGCGGATGGCAGCATCAACTTAACCATCGACGGGGGCACTGCTCCCTACCAGATCGCTTGGAGCGGGCCCGGCGGATACTCCGCCAACGGACCTGGCATCTCCGCTCTGCCGCCGGGACTCTATACCGCTACCATCACCGATGCCAATGGGTGCACCGGCTTCAGCCAAACGATGCTCACCGCCCCTCAACCATTGGTGCTCACGCTCACCACCTCCACATACAGCAACGGCAACACCATCTCCTGCGCAGGGGCAAACGACGGCTCGGCCACGGCGGTCATCTCCGGGGGAAGCCCGAACTACACCCTCCAATGGACCGGACCAGTTGGTTTCTCTTCCAGCAGCAGCACGATCACGGACTTGGCACCCGGGGCCTACACGGCTTACGTGGCCGACGCCTCCGGCTGTACCGCCTCGGTCACGGTGAACCTGGCCGCACCACCGCCCCTTGTGGTCAACGCCACCTTGAGCGACCACAGCGGCTTTGAGGTGGGCTGTACTGGTGGCGACGGTGCGATCGACCTCAACCTTTCCGGTGGCCTCGCCCCCTATCAGGTCAGCTGGACCGGGCCCAATGGGTTTGCTTCCTCGGACGAAGACCTCACCAGCCTGAACGCAGGAATGTATACCTCGGTGATCAGCGACGCCAATGGATGCACCACCAGCCGGAACTTCACCCTCAACGCGCCCGAAGCACTGGTTGCCACGCTGTCCGTAACCAGTAACGAATGCGACGCGGCCAGCAACGGCGAGATCGACCTGGGGTTGGTCGGCGGCGTGGCACCCTTCACCATCACATGGACCGGCCCCGGCGGCTTCACCTCATCGGATGAGGACATCAGCGGGTTGGCCAGCGGCGAGTACAGCGTTTCCATCACCAGTGCAACCGGTTGCAGCACCAGCGCCCAAGCTACCGTTACCGCTGCCGCCCCCATGGAGCTAAGTCTTTACGCATCGGACTATGGGCAAGTGAACATCCCCTGCCACGGAGGCAGCACAGGAATGGTGGAACTTACCGTGACCGGTGGGTTTGGCCCGTTGGACATCGCGTGGTCAGGGCCTGGCGGGTTCAGTGCAAGTACTTCCTACTTGGGCGGATTGACCGCGGGAACCTACAGCGCTGTCATCACCGATGCACACGGCTGCATGCGCGACACGTCCATTACGCTTACCGAACCGGACAGCCCATTGGATGCATCATTGACCAGCACCGACATCCTCTGCCACGGCACTGCTGAAGGCAGCATCACCACCACCGTGAGCGGCGGCAATGGCCCCTACAGTTTCGATTGGCGCGGGCCGGACAGCACGGCATTCAGCACGCAAGACATCAACGCCCTGCCAGCCGGCGACTATGAACTGGTGGTGACCGACGCCAACCAGTGCGTGGACACGCTCCAGGCCACCATCCACCAGCCTGACAGCGCACTTGCCGTGGAGCATACCCTCTCCGGATACAACGGCTACAACATCAGCTGTGCCAATACCGCCAACGGTGGGATCGACCTCCATGCCATCGGCGGCACTCCAGGCTACACCTATGTGTGGAACGGTCCCAACGGATTCAACTCGCCAGCAGATACCCTTGGCGGCCTTGCCGCAGGAACGTACATCCTCGACCTCTCCGATGCAAACGGATGCACGCTGCACCAAGAGTTCACCCTGAACCCGCCGCCACCGCTGACCATCAACCTGGCCGCTGGCACCTTCCCGTCCGGCAGCACCATCAGCTGTCAAGGTGCCAACGACGGTTCCATCACCGCCACCGTGGCCGGAGGGGTTGAGCCGTTGAGCCTGCAATGGACCGGTCCGAACGGTTTCACTTCATCCACCGCTGCGATCGCCGACCTGGGCCCAGGCACCTACTGCCTCATGATCACCGATGCCAATAATTGCGATGCACAAGCATGCCTCTTGTTGGAAGAACCCAACATGCTGACGGCCACGGCCACCTCCGCTCCCGCAGCATGCGGCCTGGCGACCGGTTCCGTGGATGCCACGGTGGTCGGCGGTGGTGCCCCATACAGCTTTGCATGGAGCAATGCCGCTACCACCGAGGACATTGTCGGGGTTGCCGAAGGCGAATACACCTTGGTGGTGGCCGACGCCAATGGATGCAGCACCACCACTGCCGCCACAGTGGGCGGCAGCCCGGCCTTGGAGGCCTTGGCGACCACCACGGCCCCACTGTGCCATACCTCCCGGGATGGTGCCATCGCGTTGGAGGTGACCTCGGGCACGGCACCGTTCAGCTTCCAATGGAGCAATGACAGCACAAGTGCCGGATTGAACCAGGTGGGCAGCGGCAACTACACCGTCACCATCACCGATGCCAACAACTGCACGTGGGTGCAAACGATCGCCCTCAACGCACCGCCGGCATTGCATGCAGATACGGTGCTCTCGCACATCAGCACGTATGGAGGAAGCGATGGTTCCATCGCCCTGCATGCCGGCGGAGGAACCCCACCCTATAGTTATGCATGGAATGACGGGGCCTCTTCCGATCCGCGCAACGGGCTGGCCGCTGGTACTTACACCGTTACCATTACCGATGCCAACGGCTGCACACTGGAGCTGGTGATCCACCTCACCCAACCTGATGCGCTGGACATGCCCACCGGTTTCACTCCGAACGGCGACGGGCACAACGATACGTTCATCGTGCGCGGGATCGATGGCTTCCCGAACAACCAGCTCACCGTGTTCAACCGATGGGGCAACGTGGTGTTCGACCAGCTACGGTACAACAACGACTGGCGCGGTGAAAACCAGCAGGGCCAAGCGCTGCCCAACGGCACCTACTTCGTGGTGCTGCGCCTTACACCTGAACTGATCCTGCAGAACTATGTGGACCTCCGCCGCTGATCCAGGGATGAGCACCCTGCGCAACCTCCTCCGCTTCCTGCCGGCCATCTTGTTGGCCGGTACCGCCAGTACGTTGCATGCCCAGCAGGAACTGATGATGAGCCAGTACATGTTCAACGGGCTGTTCATCAATCCTGCCTATGCCGGCAGCCACCCCTTCGCCAGTGCCACGGCCCTGCACCGGAGCCAATGGGTAGGCATGGAGGGCGCTCCGCGCACCAACCTCCTGGGGATCGACGGGCCCGTATGGGACAGGAAAATGGGCGTGGGCTTCACCTTCAGCCATGACCAGATCGGCGTGAGCCGTGACATGGAAATGGCCGCGCACTATGCCTACCGCATCCGCACCGGCGCCAACGGCCACCTGGCCTTCGGGCTGAAGGCAGGTCTTTCCATGTACTCCGCCAAGCTCGGCGACCTGGTGTACTGGGATGCACAGGACCCCTTGTACCAAGCCAACATCAGCAATGCCCCCGTCGGCAAGTTCGGCTTCGGCATGTACTGGAACAACGAGCGGTCCTTCGTCGGCATCTCGGTGCCCACCATCGCCGCAGCCGACCGCCAGCTTACACCGGACTTGGCCACCGCGCCCGACCACTATTTCACACAGCATTACTACATCAACGCAGGCCACGTGTTCGAGCTGAACGCCGACTTCGACCTCAAGCCCAGCGTGCTGGTGAAGTATCAGCAACAGGCCCCGCCCGAGGCCGACCTCAACCTGAACGTCCTGTTCAAGGACCGCTTTTGGATCGGGGCAGGCTATCGCACCGGTGATGCCTTTGTGGGCATGGTGGAATTCCAGATCAACCACCTGTTCCGGGCGGGATATGCCTATGACATGAACACGTCCGGCCTGCGCCACTACAACGGCGGCTCGCACGAGGTGATGCTCGGCATCGACCTGGGCCGCGAACCGATCTCGATCAAGAACCCCCGGTACTTCTGATGCGGACCCGCAACTACATCTCCCAACTGCTGGTACTGGCCCCGCTGGTACTGGCCTCCTGCGCCCAGTACCATGTGCGAAAGGGGGAACAGGCCATGGCGCTGCTTTCATACCACAAGGCCGAGGCGCACTTCAACAAAGCCCTGGAGCACAGCCCGGACCGGGCCGTGCTGCTGATGGCGGCCCAAGCGGAAGCCAAGCAGAACAAGGTGGAGCAGGCCGCCGCCCACTATGCTGCCGCAGAGCAGATCGCACCGCTTGCAGGAGCCGATGCCTTTCAATACGGCCGGTTGCTGATGGGCTTGGGCGAGCACGCCCAAGCCGAGCCATTCCTTGCACGCGCTTGGGCGGACCAACCCGAACGGCGCGAGATCGCGGACCAGATCGGCTCCGTGCAGGGTTACAAGTCCTTCTATATCGACAGTGCCCGTTATGATGTTCAGCCGTTGGCCATCAACGGCGTGTCCACCGCCTTTTCCGCCGTGCCCTTCGGCAACAGCCTGCTCTTCACCGCCCAGCGCCAAGCACCCGCAACGAAACGCGACCCTTGGACAGGTTACTCCTTTACCGGACTGTATGCCGCACCGTTGGAAGCCAACGGCGCTCCCATGCAACCGGAGCAATTGAAAGGGCTGGTGAACGGACCTTACCATGAAGGCCCTGCCGTAGTGGCCAGCGACAGCACCACCCTGTACTTTACGCGCAGCAACTACTATGGGCGGAAGTTGTTGAAGGACGACAAGAATGTCAGCAACCTGAAACTCTTCCGCGCCACGCGGCAAGCCGACGGCAGTTGGGGCGAGATCGGTGAGTTCGCATACAACAACGATGCCTACTCCGTGGGGCAACCGGCCTTGAGCACGGACGGCAACACCTTGTTCTTCACCAGCGACATGCCTGGCGGCTTGGGCGGAAAGGACCTGTGGTACAGTAGGAACCTGGGCACCGGGTGGGGGCCTCCCGTGAACATGGGCCCCACGGTCAATACCAGCGGCGACGAGATGTTCCCCACGGTGGTGGGCGACGCCTTGTACTTCTCCAGCACGGGCCACACCAACATGGGGGGGCTCGACATCTTTGAGACACACCTGGAAGGCGACTACTGGAGCGAGCCTCGCAACATGGGCTACCCCTTGAACAGCACCCGGGACGACTTCGGATTGTGGATGGCCGGTGATGGCACCCACGGCTTGATCAGCAGCGACCGTTCCGGGATCGACTGGACCTATGCCTTTAGCGTGCATCCGCCCGTGTTCAAGGTGGAAGGCACGATCACCCAGGCCGGAAGCGATGAGCCTGTTCCTTTTGCGTTCGTCACCTTGGAAAACCTGGCCGACCACATCAAGCAACAACTAACAGCCGACGCCAACGGGCATTTCAGCTTTGACCTTGCCGCCAATAGCAGCTATGCCGTCATTGCTTCCAAGGAAGGCATGCTCACCCGGAGCACAACGGCCAGTACTGTCGGGCTGGGCCTCAGCACCACCTTGCGCGCCGACCTGCACATGAGCCCGTTGGAACTGGACAAGCCCATCGTGGTGCCGAACATTTACTATGATTACGACAAATGGGACATCCGGCCGGATGCCGCCATGGAATTGAACAAGCTCGCCAAGGTCTTTTTGGACAACCCCGACCTCACCTTCGAGCTCAGCTCACATACCGATAGCCGCGGAGGCGACCTGTACAACTTGGTATTGAGCGACGGCAGGGCCAAAAGCGCCGTGGATTACCTGGTGCGCCAAGGAGTGCCTCCGGAACGGCTGATTGCACGCGGCTATGGCGAGTCCGTCCTGGTGAACCACTGCTCGGACGGAGTGACGTGCACCGAGGAAGAGCATCAGGCCAACCGCCGAACCGAGTTCAAGGTGGTGCAATTAGGCACTGCCGTCTCGCCTTAACGCCGGTTACTTCACCCTGACGCGTGCACGCTCCTTCACCACCTGGGCGAACGAGGTGCCATCCACCTTGGAATCCACCCAGGCCCTGACGTTGAAGTACTTCAGCACAGTGCCTTCGTACGGGTCCTTCATCAGTTCGTCCAAACGTGCTTTGAGCGATCGGAACGTGGCGTCCCGCGCGGACGGCGAGGTGCTCCGGGCAAGCTTCTTGATGTGGTCCAGCATGGCCAGCTCCATGCCGATGGCGCGACGGCGCTTGCTGAGGTAGCGCTGCGTGCTGCGAACGATGTACTCCAACAGGTCGAAGTTGCCCAGCTCGTAGTGGATCACGAGATTGAACAACCGTGCATAGGTGAAGATGTCCTGCCGCAAGGCCGGCTCGGGGTCATTGAGCACTTTGTTCAACCAATACAAGGAACGGTTCATGGACCCGGCCCCGAAGTGCACCGTTGAAAGCAGGAAATAGAACTCCAACACGTACTCCTTGGGCAGCTGCCCCCCCCACTGCTCCATGCCCGACACCACCTCAGGCTCCAGATCCACCGCCCGCTGGTACTCCCCGATGCGGTCGTAGTAGCGCAGCTCGCTGAGGAAGCTGTTGCAGAACACCAACAGCCGGATCTCGATCTCCCCGAACCCCGCCATTTTGGGCAACGCCCTCAGTTTGCCGATGTCCTCCTTCACATGGGCGTGGTCACCGAGTTCGATCTCGCATTGGACCAGATAGTACAAGGTTCGCACATAGCGCTTGGGCAAGTCCTTGCGCAATTGCGGGTGGGCATCCAGGATCTCCTTGGCCCGGTTGAATTTCGCATAACTGGTGGCCCAATCACGCTTGGCCCAATTGCAGAACCCCTGCGTATAATGGCAGATGGTGCTGGCCCGATGGCTGAGCGCCGTGTTCTTCCCCTTGATCAAGGGATGCTCGCTGATCTGGCCCACCAAGGCCTCCTCCTCCTCGGTACGCACGTATCCGCCGCTGCGGAACACATAGTTGATCTGTGCATAGAGCACGTTGTAAGTGGCCAGGTTCCGCAGCTTGGCCAATACCAGTTCCTCCTCCTGCGCGAGGGCCGTGAGGTCGCTGGTGAAATTGCCGCTCTGGAAGGCCTCCTCGATCAGCATCTTTTCCCAGCTCAACAGCTCGGACCAGAGGTAGAACTGTTCATGCTCCGCAGCGATGCGCTTGGCGCGCTCCAGCATCTTGGCCGCCTCATCATAAAGCGCCTTGCCCAGCAGGATCTCGATGTTGTTGATGTGCTGCTTGAGCAGCCCGCTTACACTGGCATCCGCGTGGTAGGCCCGAAGCGCCTTGAGGATCAACTTGTACAGGTGGTTCTTTTCCGAAGGGAAGTGGCGGATGAACGTCGCCTTGGCGAATTGCTTCTTGATCGCCGCCTCGTCGTATTCCTTCTGCCTGTCGATCGCATCGAAGATCTGCAGATAGTTCTTCTCCCCGCTCTGCAGCGAGGAATGCAGCTTGAAGAACCGCTTCTCCGACTTGGTCAGCGAGCGGATAAGGTCGAAGAGTTCCGTACTTGGCTTCATGCTTCGTCCCGTTCCGTGGTACTTGCCCAAATATAGGGAAGACGACAAGTTTCGCCTCGTCGGTTTCCCTTGTGGGCCAAACGGTACTTTCGCGTTCATGCCCGTTGCCCAACATCTTGTCCCCTCCTTGCTCCTTCTACTACCCACGGCCGGTTCCGCCCAAGGGAGCGGAGTGGGCAGCGCTTCGCGCAGCGATAGCATCAACGTACTCCACACCCGCATCGAACTGGACTTGTCCAACACGGCGGCAGGGCTCATCCACGGGGATGCCACCCTCACATTTGCCCCGCGCGTGCAGGGCATCACCCACCTGCCCGTCGACCTCATGCTCCCCGTGGATTCCGTGGTGATGAACGGGTTGCATTTGCCATACAGCCAAGCCGGGGAAGTGCTGCTGATCGATCTGCAGAGCATCTTCGGTCCGGAGGACACCTTGGCGGTCACCATCAGCTATGGCGGAGATCCGGTGACGGACCCCAGTGGCTTCGGCGGCTTCTACACCTTGCCCAGTTATCAATACGACCTTGGCGTGGCCTTCGATGCCGTACCCCACTCCTTCGGGCGTGCCTGGTTCCCCTGCTTCGACAATTTCGTGGAGCGCAGTTCATTTGATTTCATCGTGCGCACCACCAACGGGCGGTCCGTGTTTGCCAGCGGCGCCTTGCAACAGATCACCGAGATGGACGATGGCGGGCGCATCACTCATTGGAGGCTGGAGGAGCCCGTTCCTTCGTACTTGGCTTCCGTGGCAGCCGGAAATTACGCGGCCATCCACGATACGTTCCCAAGCCTATCAGGGGCGGACGTGCCTGTGATCCTCGCCGCGCTTCCCGGCGACACGGCCCAAATGCGCGCCTCATTTTTCCACCTCAAGGACGCCTTCGACAGCTTTGAACAATGGTTCGGTCCCTACCGGTGGAACCGCGTGGGATACGTGCTTACCAGCGCTGGCGCCATGGAGCATGCCACCAACATCTGCTATCCCGATTTCGCCGCGGACGGCACATTGGCCAATGAGGACCTGATCGCCCACGAACTTTCGCACCATTGGTTCGGCAACTTGATCACCTGCGCCACGGCGGAGGAGATGTACATCAACGAAGGGTTCGCCGACTTCTGTGCCATGCTGTTCATTGAAGGGCTGTATGGCGAGGGCCCGTACAAGGCCCGGGTGCGCGCCAACCACCGGCGCGTGGTAAGCTCGGCCCATCTTCGGGATGCCGGATGGTATGCACTTGCCGCCGTGCCGCAGAACGCCACTTATGGTGAAACCACGTATAAAAAGGGCGCCGACGTCGCACGCACCCTGCGGGCCGTGATGGGTGACAGCCTGTTCAGCACGGCCATGAAGCGCCTCTTTGCCAACAACGGCTTCAGCGCCATGGGCACGCATGCCTTGCGCGACAGTCTCGGCGAGGCAGCAGGCATGGACCTCACGGATTTCTTCAACAACTGGATCCTGCAGCCCGGTGGTGCCGCCTTCATGGTGGATTCGTTTTCCACGGGGGGCGATCCGCTCCAAACACAGGTGTTCATCCGCCAAAAGACGCGTGGCGGTGCCGCACTGTTCCACGATGTACCCGTATCGGTCACCTGCATTGGAAGCGATGGGCAACAACACCGGGAACTGGCCATCTTGGACGGCGAACAATCCATCGCCACGGTTTCCACACCCTTCCTACCCGTGGCCGTGAGGCTGAACGATGATGACCGGCTCGCCCTGGCCACCACGTGGGACACCCTTACGGTAACAACCACCGGACAGAAGAATTTCAGCAATACCGACCTGGTGCTGCACACCAGCGCCATTTCCGCGCCCGCACACCTGCGGGTCGAAGAGCTGTGGGTACCGGCAGACCCGGCGGAAGGCTTCCAGGTATCGCCCGACCGGTGGTGGCGGATCGAAAACAATGCGCCCCCCGGAACGGAGATGACCCTGCGTTTTACGGTGGACGGGCGGCCCGGCATGATCAATTCCTTCGATCAAGGCCTGGTGCAGAGCGTGGGTGGCGTCGTCTTCCATGAGGACAGCCTCGTGGTGCTCTACCGTCCTGCACCGGGCTTCGCGTGGCAGGCCAAGCCATCAACGGTGAATAGTGTGGGCAGCGCAACGGACGGCAACGCCCGGGTGGACATCAGCGGCGTGGCCCCCGGCGATTACGTGGTGGCATGGCGAACCCTGCCCATGTCCTTGACCGAGGTGGGCACCAACCCCCAAGGGTGGACCTACTTTCCGGACCCCGCCTCGGACCGGGTGACGGTTGTGGCACCGGACGACCAGCGGGTGAACGGTGCCAAGCTGGTGGTCCGGGACATGGGAGGTCGGGTCCTTCATCGCCAGCGGCTGCGTGCCGGGGCCAACCACGTCCAACTGTCACGCCTGCCCGCCCAGCCTGTTGTGTTGGCCGTGCAGTACCCGGATGGTGCATCGAAAAGCCTTGGGCACTTGCGCATCATCCATTGAACACGTCTCCAAGGTGGCGAATTTCCTCCGGTATATCAGTGCGGTCGCGGCGATCTTGTTGGGCCTGTTCCTGTTCCAGCGCCAGCTCTTCCTGGCGTTCGGCCACCAAGCCCTGCGGGACATACCGTTCCGGCAGGTGATGGCATGCCATTGGCACGCCTTGCCGATGGACATCAGCACTGCGGGGTACGTCCTTCTGCTGGCCACTGTACTGGCCATCCCGTTGTTCTTCGGGGAAGTGCGCGGCTTGCGCCGGGCCATCCACCTCCTTCTGGCAGGCTTCATCCTGCTGAGCGCCGTAGTGAACGTGGTGGACATTGGCCTGTTCGATGCCTGGGGCGTGAAGATCGATCGCAAAGCCCTGGGCTATCTCCGTTGGCCGCGCGAAGTGTTGGGCGCCACATCGCCGGGAAGGACGGGACTTCTGCTGATGGTGGCGGCCCTGCAAAGCCTCTTCTTCGTGTTCCTGCTGAACAAGATCGATCGCCACCGCCCCTACCACTCGGGCAATTTGGCCGGGAGGATCAGCACCGCCATCCTCCTGCCCGGCTTGTGCGTGATCGCCTTGCGCGGCGGCCCCCAGGACGACCCGATCAATAAAAGCTGGAGCTGGTACTCCACCAAGCCCGTGCTGAACCTGGCCGCCTTGAACAGCATGTGGAACCTAATGGAGGTCATGGTGGAGCCTGCGGAGTTCAATAGCAACCCGTACGACTTCATGCCGCGCGAAGAGGCTGATCGCCTTGTCCGGGCCGACCATCCGCGAACGAACGGCCCGGCTCCCAATATCCTCACCACATTGCGGCCCAACGTGCTGCTGATCTTGCTGGAAAGCTGGACCGCGGACGTGATCGAACCACTGGGGGGCGACATCGGCGTGGCCCCGCAGTTCACCCGCCTCTGCGCGGACGGCGTGCTATTCACCAATTTCTTCTCCACCGGCTTCCGCACCGAACAGGGCTTGTGCGCGCTCATCAGCGGTTTTCCCTCCCAACCCACCACCACCATCATCCGCAAGTTCGGCAAGTTCGACCGCCTGCCCAGCGTGGTGCGCACCTTGGACAGCACCGGCTATTCGTCGCATTATTACTATGCCGGAGATGCCACCTTCGCCAATACCCGTGCCTACCTGGAAAGCATGGGATTCAACACGATCTACGATGAGAACGCCTTCCCCATCAAGCAGCGCACCCGTTGGGGCGCCTTCGACGAGGAGCTGTTCAACTTCCACCTGCGGGACGCACGTACCTCCACCGCCCCCTTCTTCCACCTCATCATGACCTCCACCAGCCATGAACCCTTCGATGCCCCCGTGGACGAGGGCTTCTCCGGTAGCGATGCCCAGCTGTACCGCAACACCATCCACTATACGGACCGGTGCCTTGGCGCATTCCTGGACTCTGCCAAACTTCAACCCTGGTACGCCAACACCTTGGTCTTCATCGTGGCGGACCACGGGCACTACCTGCCGCACAACACAGCCCAATACAGCGCAGCCCGCCACCGCATCCCTTTCCTCATCACGGGTGGGGCCCTGCAAGACCGCTATCGCGGCACATTGGACAGCACCTACGGAAGCCACGTGGATTTTCCGCCCACGCTCCTGGCCCAACTAGGGCTCCCCCACCCGCAATTCGCATGGGGCCGCAACCTGTTCAGCACAGCCACCCGCCACGATGCGTTCTGGACGTTCAACAATGGGTTTGGCCTGGCCGACAGCGCCCAGCAGGTGGCCTTTGATGCCAATGGGGGGCGGGTGATCGAACTGCGGGACAGCAGCCGCACCGCAGATGCCGAACGCTTGCTGTGTTCGGGCAAAGCCCGCTTGCAAGTCCTCCTGGACCGGTATATCGAGTTCGACCAATAGGCCGCCAACCGGGTGTGCGGCTATGCGGAGCCTTGCCTGGCGCGCCCGGGCACAAATCAGCAGGGCACCGACAAATTATACCCTTTCGCCATTCACAACCACCCAAACTTCCGCAACGGTCTTCCGCAGGAGACTTGCGGCAACCAAGAACGGATCAGGCGGATAGGTATGATGAAAGGGTATGACTGGCATTTTGCCTTGCGTTTCCTGAAACCCGGATTATGCAGTAGGATTCGTTGCGAGGGCCGAAAGCGCAATGGCAGCAAGGGTTTCATTGAGGAGGAATAGCCCAAGTTATTCTGACGAAAGGAAAACCAGCGAAGCGCTTGCTGCCGCAGCGATTTCGGGCCGTAGTAGAAACCCTACTGCATATTCCGGGTGAAAGTGGGTGCTTACCTTGTCATGGCGTTTTTAATCGTTCTGCCGATGAACGCGATACCGGCAACCCCGGGCCACATGCATATCCGCAGGCCAGGCTTCAGCACCAGTCCATGGCCAAATTCGGGTGGCCCGCTTGAGCCAAGCAGCGCGCGGCTCACTTCGGGCGTCTATATGATCGAGGTGATAAACCTCGGACGAAACCGGACCGTGAAATGGATCGAACAATGCGGACTGCCCTGATGCTATCGGCCGCGCTCTGCGCCAGTGCGCCCTTGAAGGCCCAGCAGTGGTGTCCGCCAGGGGCGGAGTGGCACTACGATGGAGATGTTTGCCCGTTGGAATGCCCTGGACATATACGCATGCAGAATGCAGGGGATACGCTCATCAATGGTCAACCCTGCTCACGGATCGAACGCATGCGCTTCTATCAGGTCATGGATTCACCGGTCTACACGGACAGCTTGACGGACCTCTATACGTACTCGGATTCCGGTATCGTTTGGATGTTCGACCCACAGTTGAATGCCTTTGACACGCTCTATGATCTCAATGCTTCCCCGGGTGATTCGTGGCAACTTATCCATCTACCGGAACCTGCCTCTCTTGGGCAGTCCTTTTTCCTGACCGTTCTGGATACGGGGCACATCCATATCGACGGCAACTCCCTACGTTGGCTTTCCGTGCAATACGACTTCGGCGACCTGTGGAGTGACCAAATATTCCTTGATACCTTGATCGAACGCATCGGTTCCATGGATTGGTACATGCTCCCCTATTCGCTCCCCAATGGCGCCACTGATGCAGGGGAGGGTGGACCACTCCGTTGCTACCACGACCATGAAATCAGCTATCAAAGGCCCTCCGTCGAAACTTGCGACCTTCCACTTGGGGTCATGGTGCATGTTGCACGGCCAATGCTCCTCATTTGGCCCAACCCTGGTACGGATTGCTTGACCATCAGGATGCCGGTTGGTGAAAAGCTGCAAGGGGTGCTGGTCCGTGATGCATTGGGTAGAATATGCCTCCATGAGACACCCCCTGTGGAGAATGAGATCGTGTTGGACACGGAACGTCTTCCCCATGGATGCTATTCCATTGAGGTCCGCTCAACACATGGCCAATTCGTCCGGCAATGGATCAAAGAATAAACGAGATTGATGGCTCATGCCGCGCCCTCCCGGTTTGCCCGCGTCCGTCCAGCAGCCATACATCGATCAAGATGAAAACCTACACCATCCTTCTTCACTCAATCCTTCCGACTCTATTAACACTGTCGGCGATGGAAGCAAAACCCCAATTCACATCTCTATTTGGTAATGAATCCACGGTTTGGACCATCAAGAAGTCCGACTTGTCGGGAGCGTATACGGATAGCCTGGTATATGGTGGCGACACCATTATGGACAATATGCATTATTACAAATTCAACAGCTTTATGGGACCCACATTTCAATCTGAATGTGTCAGGTACTATGCCGAAGACACGGTCCAAGGAAAAGTGTGGTTCTTCAATGCCGAACACCCTGTTCCATCTTTAATCATGGACTTTTCATTGGAAGTGGGTGATCAGTTTGAAATATTCTCACAGTTTGGCGATACATTTGAGGTGATTGCAACCTATACCGATTTACAAGGCAGGTATACAGTCGAGTTCGACTCACCCATTGAAGGGCTTTCCGTACCGGAAAATTTCAAATTCATTGAAGGTTATGGTCCCAACCGAGGGATCGACTATGCCGATGGGAGTTGTTCTTCCCTGGACCCGTATGCGCTCTGCCATTACAAAGATGGCTTGTTGGCAGGCCATGCGAGCGACCCGGCATGGGCCTTGGCATGCCAGGTTCCGACGCGCGACATTCCCATGGACAACCCGATTTCTGTACGTCTTTGGCCCAACCCGGGAACAGATGTGCTGCACATCGAAACAGGCACCACGGGCCGTGTGGGCGTGCAGGTGTGCGATGCCACGGGCCGGGCGGTGCTGGCGGCCTGGGGCACGGGGGTGCTGAAGCTAAGCAGCGCAGCACTCTCACCGGGCGTCTACTTTATTGAAGTGACCACATCCGAAGGACGACAAACGGTGAAATGGATGAAGCAATAGAACCGAAGCCGGTGCCGGTGGGCGGCCTCAGCCCACGTACTTCAACCCCTTGCCCGGCCACCGCGCGCTGTCCCCGAGCTGCTCTTCGATGCGCAACAACTGGTTGTACTTGGCGATCCGGTCGCTGCGGCTCGCACTCCCGGTTTTGATCATGCCGCAATTCATCGCCACTGCCAGGTCCGCAATGGTGGTATCCTCGGTCTCGCCACTGCGGTGGCTCATCACCGTGGTGTAGCCAGCCCGGTGGGCCATCTCCACCGCTTCGATCGTCTCGGTAAGCGTGCCGATCTGGTTTACCTTCACCAGGATGCTGTTGGCAATGTTCTTTTCAATTCCGTCCGCCAAGCGGCTGGTGTTGGTCACGAACAGGTCGTCACCCACCAACTGCACCTTGCCTCCGATGGCCTTGGTCAACTTCTTCCATCCGTTCCAGTCATCCTCGGCCATGCCGTCCTCAATGCTCACGATCGGATAGCGCTTGCTCCAATCCTGCCAGAGGGCCACCATATCATCCGCACCGAGGCTGTCGCCGGTGCTTTCCAGCACATAACGCTCCTTCTTCGCATCGTAGAATTCGGTACTGGCCGCATCCAAGGCGATCACCACGTCCTCCCCCGGCCTGTAACCCGCCTTTTCAATGGCCTGCATCACCAGCTTCAGCGCATCCTCATTGCTCTTCAGGTCCGGGGCAAAGCCCCCTTCATCCCCCACGTTCGTGCTGAGCTTTTGGGCCTTGAGCACACCCTTTAGCGCATGGAAGACCTCCGTGCCCATGCGCAGGCCTTCGGAAAAGGAGGGAGCGCCCACGGGCATCACCATGAATTCCTGGATGTCCACTTTGTTGTCCGCATGCGCCCCGCCATTGAGAATGTTCATCATGGGCACCGGCAGCGTGCAGGCGTTGATGCCGCCCACATACCGGAACAGCGGCAGCCCGGCCTCGCTGGCAGCCACCTTGGCCACGGCCAGCGATACGCCCAGAATGGCATTGGCCCCCAAATTGGCCTTGTTCGCCGTACCGTCCAGCGCGATCATCTGGCGGTCGATGGCGGCCTGGTCTCCCACGAAGACGCCCGAGAGTTCGTCATTCAGCGCGCCGTTCACGTTGGCCACGGCCTTCAGCACGCCTTTGCCCGCATAGCGCTTCATGTCACCATCGCGCAGTTCCACGGCTTCATGCGCCCCGGTGCTGGCGCCGCTGGGAACGGCAGCGCGGCCGATCCGGCCATTATCCGTAAAGACCTCCACCTCAATGGTGGGATTGCCACGGGAATCCAGGATCTCCCGGGCTTGAATTTTAGCAATGATGCTCATGTGCGGTGGTCGCGTGAAATGGAGTGGTCAACGTCGGGGATGGCCGATACCGGAACTGCAAGGAAGACCCAGCGCCCCGGAATGCGGGTTCAAGCATGTTCCAAGCGGCTTTTCCGGCGCGGTTTGTGCGCTTTCATTTCCTCCACGAAGCGGTCGAACAAGTAACGTGAGTCGAACGGCCCGGGGCCTGCTTCGGGATGATGTTGCACACTGAACACCGGACGCCCCTTCAATTGTATGCCTGCGATGCTTCCGTCGTTCAGGTGGCGGTGGGTCACCACCAGGGCGGGATGTTGGGCTGCTTGGTCGGGGTCCACCACGAAGCCGTGGTTCTGGGAGGTTACCTCATCCCTGCCCGACACGAGGTTGCGCACCGGGTGGTTGATGCCCCTGTGGCCGTGGTGCATCTTCAGCGTGCGTACCCCTTGGCTGAGCGCCAAGAGCTGGTGCCCCAAACAAATGCCGAAAACCGGCAAGCCCGTTTCAAGCACTTCGCGCACCTTGGAGATGGCATCGGCCATGGCGGCAGGATCCCCCGGGCCATTGCTCAGCAGGATGCCGTCCGGATTCCAAGCCATGATCTCCTTCACGGCAGTGCCCATCGGGAAGATGCGCACTGTGCAATTCCGCTCGACCAGGCAGCGCACGGTATTGAGCTTGGTGCCGAAATCCAACAATGCCACCCGCCATGCTCCATTGGCCGGGCCTTCGTCGTGTGCTTGCTTGGTGCTTACCCGGCTGGCCAGTTCCAGGCCTGCCATGACGGGCGCCCGGTCCAGTTGTGCCCGCAGGTCCTGGTCCGGCAGGCCGGAACTGTCGATCACGGCGTTCTGTGCCCCATGGTCGCGGATGTGGCGCACCAGCTTGCGCGTATCAATGTCGCTGATGCCGGCAATACCGGCCTGCTGCAGCAGCTCCTCCAATGAACCGGTGCTGCCAGGCCTGCTCCACACCTCGCTGAATTTTTTCACCACCAATCCGGCAATGCTGATCCGCGGACCTTCATGCTCGCCCTCCAGTTGATCGCCGGCACCTTCTTTGACGCCATAGTTGCCGATGTGTGGCGAAGCCATCACCATGATCTGCCCCGTGTAGCTGGGGTCGGTGATGATCTCCTGGTAACCGGTCATGCCGGTGTTGAAACAGATCTCCCCCACGCACGTGCCGCGGGCTCCGATGGCGCGCCCCTCAAAGCGGGTTCCGTCCTGCAGGAGCAGGACGGCTTTGGGGCGCTGGCTGATCAGCATGGTTATCCTTGGGATTACTGGTTGTCCGGGGCAAATTTAACCGTGTAAAAGTGGAACGGGGCACCATGCGGCGCCCCGTTCTTCAAGGTTTTTCAACGGCAGGGATCATTCGTCCTTGTCTTGTGGCGCGGCCTTGGCGCCGGCGTCGCCGGTTTCCTCCTTGGGTGCGGCATCGGCCGCTTGGCCGGCCTTCGCCGTTGCCGGTTTGCGGCTGCGACGCGTGCGCTTCACCTCGGCACCGGCCTTCTCCTTGGCGGAGTACAGCGTGTTGAAGTCCACCATTTCGATCATGGCCAGTTCGGCGGCATCGCCCAAGCGGTTGCCCAACTTGATGATCCGCGTGTACCCTCCGGGCCGCTCGGCCACTTTCGGCGCCACATCGCGGAAAAGAGCCGCCGTGGCCTCCTTGCTGCGCAGGTAGCTGAATACGATGCGGCGGCTGTGGGTGCTATCCTCCTTGCTCTTGGTGATCAGCGGCTCCACGAAGATCCGCAAGGCCTTGGCCTTGGCCAGTGTGGTTTCAATGCGCTTGTGCTCGATCAACGAGCATGCCATGTTGCTGAGCATGCTGTCGCGATGGGCCTTCTTGCGCCCGAGTGCGTTGTTCTTGTTTCCGTGTCTCATTGTCTGCTGTTAGCGGCCTGCGCCCTGCTGCGGCCCGGGCTTAGTCCCGGTCCAGTTTGTACTTGCCCACGTTCATGCCGAAGGAAAGCCCCTTGGTCTCCATCAGGTCCTCCAGCTCGGTAAGGCTTTTCTTGCCGAAGTTGCGGAACTTCAGGAGGTCGTTCTTGTTGAAGACCACCAGATTGCCCAAGGTCTCAATGTCCGCGGCCTTCAGGCAGTTCAAGGCGCGCACGCTCAGGTCAAGGTCCACCAGTTTGGTTTTGAGCAACTGGCGCATGTGCACGTCGGCCTCGTCCATTTCCTCCACCTCGCTGTCGCCAACGGCGGGTTTGCTGCTCACAATGCCCACATGGTCGTCCAGCTCCAGGGTCATGCGCTCATCGCTGAACAGCATGAAGTGGTGGATGAGGATCTTGGCCGCTTCCTGCAGGGCCTGCTTGGGGGCGATGCTGCCATCGGTGGTCAGCTCGATGGTCAGTTTCTCGTAGTCGGTCTTCTGTTCCACGCGGGTATTGTCCACGCTGTACCGCACGTTCTTGATGGGCGTGTAGATGGAGTCGATGAAGATCGTGTCCATGGGCGCTCCTTCCTCCTTGTTCTCGTCGGCAGGCACATATCCGCGGCCTTTGCCCACGGTGATCTCCACGTGCAGCTTCACGTTGTCCTCCATGCGGCAGATCACCAGCTCGGGATTGAGCACTTGGAAGCCCGAGGTGTGTTTGCCGATGTCGCCGGCGGTGAAGGAACCCTTGCCGCCCACGGTGAAGTTGATGTGCTCGGTGCTCACCTCCTCCAGCTGGCGGCGGAAGCGCACCTGCTTGAGGTTGAGCACGATCTCGGTCACATCCTCGATGACCCCCTTGATGGTGCTGAACTCGTGCTCCACGCCGTCGATGCGCACGCTGGTGATGGCAAAGCCCTCCAAGCTGCTCAACAGGATGCGCCGGAGCGAATTGCCGATGGTGATACCATAACCGGGTTCCAAGGGGTGGAACTCGAAGATGCCGTGCTTGTCGTCGGCTTCGATCATGGAGACCTTGTCAGGTCTTTGGAAATCTAGGATGGGCATGGGTGCTCGGTCTTATTTTTCAGGTTCTTACTTGGAGTACAATTCCACGATCAGCTGCTCGCGGATGTTCTCCGGTATCTGCGCGCGCTCGGGCATGGCGATCATTTTGCCCGTCATGGTGGCAGGGTTGAAATCCAGCCAATCGAAGCGGTTCGAGCTGGTGGAAAGGCTGCCGGTGATCACCTCTAAGCTGCGGCTGCGCTCGCGCACGGCCACCTCGTCGCCGGGGCGCAGGGTGAAGCTGGGCACGTTCACCACTTCCTTGTTCACGGTGATGTGGCCGTGGTTCACCAATTGCCTGGCGGCTCGGCGCGTGGGCGCGATGCCCAAGCGGAAGACCGTGTTGTCCAGGCGGGCTTCGCAAAGGCTGAGGAGGATGGCCCCCGTGATGCCCTTCTTGCTGGCGGCCGTGGTGAACATCTTGCGGAACTGCCGTTCCAGGATGCCGTAGGTGTACTTGGCCTTTTGTTTTTCGGTGAGCTGCAGCTTGTATTCGCTCTCCGAGCGGCGCCGGCGGGCGTTGGGGCCGTGCTGGCCGGGTGCATGGGGCTTGCGCTCCATCCATTTGTCGGGTCCGAAGATCGGCTCCTTGAACTTGCGGGCGATCCTGGTCTTGGGTCCTGTGTATCGTGCCATTCTTTTGGTTTTTCGGGTGCGGCTTCCGCACCAACAACGGGGTGCAAGTGCTGCCCCCTACGGGTGTTCTGTACTTATACGCGGCGTTTTTTGGGGGGGCGGCAGCCGTTGTGCGGAATGGGGGTCAGGTCGAGGATCTCCGTCACCTCCACACCGCTGTTGTGCAGCGCCCGGATGGCGCTTTCACGCCCGCCGCCCGGCCCGCGCACAAAGACCTTTACCTTGCGCAGGCCCAGGTCAAAGGCTTCGCGTGCCGCCTCCTCGGCGCTCACTTGGCCGGCGTATGGGGTGTTCTTCTTGCTTCCGCGGAAGCCCATCTTCCCGGAGCTGCTCCAGCTGATCACCTCGCCCTTGTTGTTGGTCAGGCTGATGATCAAATTGTTGAAGGTGGCGCGGATGTGTGCCTGCCCGTAGGCTTCCACCACCACGCTTTTCTTCTTTTTCTTGCCTGCGGCAGCGCCGCCTTTTTCCTGCTTTGCCATGGTCTGTTCAGTTGTTCGTTGTCCGTTGTCCGTTGCCAGTGGTCGCCCTGCCGGCAACTGACAACCTGCAACTGAGTTTACTTGGTCACTTTCTTTTTGTTGGCCACCGTCTTGCGCTTGCCCTTGCGGGTACGTGCATTGGTGCGGGTGCGCTGGCCGCGCAGGGGGAGCCCCTGGCGGTGCCGCGTGCCGCGGTAGCAGTTGATGTCCACCAGGCGCTTGATGCTCAATTGCACCTCGCTGCGCAGGGCGCCCTCCACCTTGATGTTCTCATTGATCACCGTGCGGATCCGCGCCTGCTCGTCGTCGGTCCAATCGTCAACCTTGGTTTCGGGGTCCACGCCGGCCTGCTCCAGGATGGAGCGCGCCGTGCTGCGGCCGATGCCGTAGATGTACGTGAGCCCGATGGCGCCACGCTTGGTTTTGGGGAGGTCTATGCCTGCTATACGTGCCATGTTCTTTCTGTTATCAGCCTTGGCGCTGCTTGAACTTGGGGTTCTTCTTGTTGATGATGTACAAGCGTCCCTTGCGGCGCACCAACTTGCAGTCCGCTGAACGTTTTTTGATCGAAGCCCTGACCTTCATCTGGATCGTTGTGTCTGTTGTTCCTTACGTTTTGTACCGGAAGGTGATCCGGCCCTTGCTCAAGTCATAGGGGCTCATTTCCACCTTCACTTTGTCGCCCGGCAAGATCCGGATGTAGTGCATCCGCATCTTCCCGGAGATGTGCGCCACGATCACGTGGCCGTTTTCCAGCTCCACGCGGAACATGGCATTGCTCAACGCCTCCTTGATGACGCCGTCCTGCTCGATGTTCCCTGCCCTGCTCATTCGTTTCCTTTCCCTTTCTGTTGCGGGCCTGGGGCCCTTTTGTTCAACTCCCTTGTTGCGGTCAAGCCGCGATCATTCCCCTTTCCTTCAGCACATCCTCGATGTGGCTGAACGTTGATAGAACCTCTGCCTTGCCATGGCGCACCACCACCGTGTGCTCGAAATGGGCGCTCGGGCTGCCGTCCCGCGTCACCACGGTCCAGCCATCCTCCAGCTGGCTTACCTCCTTGCGGCCCATGGTCACCATCGGCTCGATGGCGATCACCATGCCTTCGTTCAGGCGGGTTCCGTGGCCGCGCCTTCCGTAGTTCGGCACTTCCGGGGCTTCGTGCAGCTTGCGCCCCACGCCGTGCCCCACCAGTTCGCGCACGATGCCGTAACCGTGGGCCTCGGCGTGCTGCTGGATGGCGAAGCCGATGTCGCCCGTGCGCTGGTTGGCCACCGCCTGGGCGATGCCCAATGCGAGGCATTCCTTGGTGACGCGCATCAGCTCACGTGCCTCGGGTGAAACCTCGCCCACCTCGAAGGTGTATGCGCTGTCGCCGTAAAAGCCGTCCATCAGCACGCCGCAGTCCACGCTGGCCACGTCGCCTTCCTTCAGTTCGCGCTTGCCGGGCAGGCCATGGACCACTTCCTCGTTCACGCTCACCAGCAAGGTGGACGGACACCCGTAAAGGCCCTTGAAGCCGGGCATGCCTCCATTGTCGCGGATGAATTCCTCCGCCAGGCGGTCCAGCGCCGCAGTGGTCGTCCCGGGGGCGATCACGCGGGCCACTTCCGCCAAGGTTCTACCAACAAGCAAAGAACTGTTCCTCACCAATTCCACCTCCTCCCCGCTCAATTTGTTCACCGCTTTGGTCATCTTATCCGATCGCCCCAAAGGCTGAACTGGTCCTTCCCTTGATCCGCCCTGACTTCATCAGGCCGTCGTAATGCCTCATCAACAAATAGCTCTCGATCTGCTGCAAGGTGTCCAGCATGACGCCCACCATGATCAGCAGCGAGGTGCCCCCGTAGAATTGCGCAAAGCCCTGTTTTACGCCGGCCATCATCACGAAGGCTGGCAGGATGGCCACCAGGCCCAGGAAGATGGAGCCCGGCAGAGTGATCCGGCTCAGCAGCTCGTCGATGTAGTTGGTGGTCTGCTTGCCCGGCTTGATCCCGGGGATGAAACCGCCGTTGCGCTTCAGGTCGTCCGAAAGTTGGTTGGGGTTCACGGTGATGGCGGTATAGAAATAGGTGAAGGCCACCACCATCAGGAACAGGAAGAGGTTGTACGAGAAGCTTTCAAAATTGGTGAAGCTCTGCAGCCACATCGGCGGGTTGCCTTCGAAGATCGGCATTTGCGCGATGTACATGGGCACCAGCACAATGGCCTGGGCGAAAATGATGGGCATCACCCCGGCAGCGTTCACCTTCAAGGGGATGTAGTTGCGCACCCCGCCGTATTGCTTGTTGCCCTGTACACGTTTGGCAAACTGCACGGGTATGCGCCGCGTACCCTGCACGAGCATCACGTTCAAGGCGATGATCGCCAACCAGATCACCAGTTCCACCAATACCGCCACCATGCCGCCCCCTCCGCTGGTGCGGCCGATGAACTCCTGCAGGAAGGCCTGCGGCAGCCCGGCGACGATGCCGATCATGATCAACAGGGAGATCCCGTTGCCGAGACCGCGCTCGGTGATGCGTTCACCCAGCCACATCACGAAGAGCGTACCCACGGTGAGGATGACGATGCTGGTGAACATCCAGAACTGGCCTTCGGGCCGTGCCTCGGCGTCCACATAGGTAAGCAGGTAGCCCGGTGCCTGGAAGACACAGATGGCAATGGTCATGTAGCGGGTCCACTGGTTGATCTTCCTTCGGCCGCTTTCCTCCTTCTGCATCTTCTGCACCAAGGGCACGGCAATGCCGGCCAGCTGCATGATGATGCTGGCACTGATGTACGGCATCACCCCCAACGCGAAGATGCTGGCCCGGGTGAAGGCCCCCCCGGTGAAGATGCTCAGCAGGTCCACCAGGCCGGAGCCTGCGCCCGTCGAGCTCCCCAAGCGGGTGCCGTCAACCCCGGGGAGGGCAATGAAACTTCCGATCCGGAACACCAGCAACAAGCCCAAGGTGATCAGGATGCGGTTGCGCAGCTCCTCGATCCGCCAGATGTTCTTGATCGTTTCGATGAAGTTCTTCATCCCCGGGTATCAACTAGTTCGGTTTTGCCTCCCTTGGCCTCAATGGCCGCCTTGGCCGCGGCGCTGAACGCATGGGCCTTCACCTCAATGGCTCCCTTTACCTCTCCGCGGCCCAGCACCTTCACCAGGTCCTTGCGGGACACCAGTCCGTTGCTGCGCATGGCCTCGATGTCCACCACTGTGATGCCCGCCTTGTCGGCCAAGGCCTGCACGGCATCCAGGTTGATACCCTTGTAGGCCACGCGGGTGGGGTTGGTGAAGCCGAACTTGGGCAGGCGCCGCACCAAAGGGGTTTGGCCGCCTTCAAAGCCGCGCCGCACGTTGTACCCCGTAGCCGATTTCTGGCCCTTGTGGCCCTTGCCGGCGGTGCCACCATGCCCGCTTCCCTGGCCCCTGCCAAGGCGCTTGTTCGTTTTCACCGCTCCTTTGGCGGGCTTCAATTTGCTCAGGTCCTCCATCGCTATTTCTTGTTTTCAGGCTTACCCCTGGGATACCGACAACAAATGCTTCACCTTGGCTACCATGCCGCGCACCTGCGGCGTGGCCTCTAGTTCGTTCTTCTTGCCGATGCGGCCCAAGCCCAAGGCGCGCAACGTGTCCTTTTGCGGCTTGGGGCACTTGATCTGGCTCCGGGTCTGCGTGATGATGATCTTGCTCATTGCTTGGTCCGCCCATATCCCGGCGGTAACAGGTTCCTTATCCGTTGAACACTTTTTCCAATTCCACTCCCCGCTGGCGCGCCACGGCCGAAGCGTCGCGCATGTTGGCCAAGGCTTGGATGGTGGCCTTCACCACGTTCTGGGGGTTGCTGGACCCTTTGCTCTTGGCCAATACGTCGGTGATACCGGCCGATTCCAGCACGGCGCGCATGGAACCTCCTGCGATCACGCCCGTGCCGTTCGCCGCCGGTTTCAGCAGCACCTTGGCCCCGGCATAACGGCCTTCCTGCACATGCGGCACGGTGCCATGGCGCAGCGGTACGCGCACCAAATTCTTCTTGGCATCATCGATGCCCTTGGCAATGGCTTCCTGCACTTCCTTGGATTTGCCCAGGCCGTGGCCCACTACCCCATTGCCGTCGCCCACCACCACGGTGGCCGCAAAAGTGAACGTGCGCCCGCCCTTGGTCACTTTGGTCACCCGGTTGAGGTTCACCACCGTGTCCTTGAGCTCCAGGTCGCTGCTCTTGACCGATTGGATCTTGTTGTTTGACATGCTGCGTCGTTCGTTCAAAAGTTAAGGCCGCCTTCACGTGCTGCATCGGCCAAGGCCTTCACACGTCCGTGGTACAGGTATCCATTGCGGTCGAACACCACGCGTTCGATACCGGCCGACTTGGCTTTCTCGGCCAAGGCCTTGCCCACCAGTTTGGCCTGTTCCATGCCGGAGGCACCATGGGCGCCCTTGTCCTTCAGGCTGGAGAGGCTCACCAAGGTGTGGCCCTGCTCGTCGTCAACCAACTGGGCGTAAATGTCCTTGTTGCTGCGGAACACGGTGAGCCGTGGGCGCTCTGCCGTGCCATGGACGGTACGGCGGATGCTCGTTTTGATGCGTGCGCGGCGCGCGGTCTTGTCGAATGCCATTGTCAACTGTTATTTGCCTGCTGCCTTGCCGGCCTTGCGGCGAACGGTTTCACCCATGAAACGGATACCCTTGCCCTTGTATGGCTCGGGCTTGCGAAGGCTGCGGATCTTGGCTGCCACGGCGCCCAATACCTGCTTGTCCACGCTTTCCAAGGTCACCACGGGCGCCTTGCCTTTTTCCTGCACCGCAGAAACGGTCACTTCCTTGGGCAGTTCCATGACGACGTTGTGCGAGAAGCCCAGGGACAAGTGCAATTGCTGCCCCTTGGTGGTGGCGCGGTAACCTACGCCCACCAGCTCTTGCTCGGTCTTGTACCCCTTGGTCACGCCTTCCACCATGTTTGCCACCAGGGCACGGTACAAGCCGTGCATGGAGCGGTGGTGCTTGAGGTCGGTGGGGCGTGCGAAGGTGATCTTCCCATCCTCGATGGTCACCTTGATGGCCGGGTCCAGGGTTTGCGTCAAAGTGCCCTTGGGACCTTTCACGGTCACCACGTTCTTGTCGCTCACCTGCACCTCCACGCCTTTGGGAAGTTCGATCGGTTCTTTTCCTATGCGGCTCATTGTATTCTCCTTGCTTAGCTGACGTAGCAGACCACTTCACCGCCCACACCGAGGGTGCGCGCCTCCTTGTCGGTGATCACGCCCTTGCTGGTGCTGATGATGGCCACACCCATTCCGTTGAGCACGCGGGGCAGTTCATTCGCATTGGCATATCGGCGCAGCCCGGGCGAGCTTACCCGCGTGATCTCGCGGATGGCGCTGCGTTGGCCGGGGCCGTATTTGAGGGCGATCTTGATCACGCCCTGCTTCCCGTCCTCCTCCATTTTGTAGCTGAGGATGTACCCCTTGTCGAAGAGGATGCGGGTGATGTCCTTCTTGAGCCCGCTGGCGGGGATGGACACCACTTTCTTGCGCGCCATGATGGCGTTGCGCAAACGGGTGAGGTAGTCGGCGATGGGATCGGTTGTCATCATTCTTTTTATTGGCGCACGTGCTCTGCTGCTTTGCGCTTGTTACCAACTGGCTTTGGTCACTCCCGGGATCTTGCCTTCCAAGGCCAGGGTGCGGAAGGTGTTGCGGCTGATGCCGAAGATCCGGATGTATCCCTTGGGGCGGCCGGTGATCTGGCAGCGGTTGTGCATGCGCACCTTGCTGCTGTTGGCCGGGAGCTGCTGCAGGGCGTCCCAGTTGCCGGCGGCCTTCAGCGCGGCCCGTTTGGCCGCGTACTTCTCCACCATCTTGGCGCGCTTGCGATCGCGGGCCTTCATCGATTCTTTCGCCATTCTCTGTCCTGTTGGGGTGCCTTGGTGATCTTACTTGGTAAAGGGGAAGCCGAACGCGGCCAGCAGGGCCTTGGCTTCCTCGTCGGTCTTGGCAGTGGTCACCAAGGTGATGTCCATGCCATGGATGCGCGGGGTCTTGTCGATGTCGATCTCGGGGAAAATGATGTGTTCCTTCACCCCGAAGGTGAAGTTGCCGCGGCCGTCGAAGCCCGAGGCCTTCACGCCGTGGAAGTCGCGCGTGCGGGGCAGGGCCACCGAGATCAGGCGGTCCAGGAAGTCGTACATCCGCTCACCGCGCAGGGTGACACGGGCCCCAATGGGCATGCCCTTGCGCAGCTTGAAGTTGCTGATGTCCTTGCGGGAGTGGGTGGCCTGTGCCTTTTGCCCGCTGATCTGGCTCATTTCCTCCACGGCCGTGTCCACGATCTTCTTGTCGCCCACGGCGGAGCCGAGGCCCTGGTTCAGGGCGATCTTCACCAAGCGCGGCACTTGCATGGAACTCTTGTACTTGAATTCCTTCTGAAGACCGGGGACCACCTCCTTGAGGTACTTCTCCCGCATGCGGGGTGCGTAGGTGCTCATTTTTTCGCGGTGGTTTTGCTGTTGTTCGATTTCACGTAGCGCTCCAGCTTGCCATCCTTGCCGGGTTTGCGCCCTACACGCCCGGGCACGCCCGTTTTGGCATCGATCAGCATCAGGTTGCTGATGTGGATGGGGCCTTCCTTTTCCACGATGCCGCCCTGGGGCAGTGCCGTGGTGGGCTTGCTGTGCTTCTTGTTCAACCGCAGGCCTTCCACTACGGCCGTGCCGCTCTTGCGGTCCACGCCGAGCACCCGGCCCTGCTTGGTGCGGTCTTCACCGGCCAACACCTTCACGATGTCGCCTTTCTTGATGTGTGTCTTCTTCTGCATCTGTTCCGGCGGCACTACCTGTACCGCCCCGGCTTTGTTCCTAAAGCACTTCGGGTGCCAGTGAGATGATCTTCATGAATTTCTTTTCGCGGAGCTCGCGGGCCACCGGCCCGAAAATGCGCGTGCCTTTCATTTCGCCGGCACCGTCCAGCAGCACCACCGCATTGTCGTCGAAGCGGATGTAGCTGCCGTCCTTCCGGCGGGTCTCCTTCCTGGTGCGCACCACCACGGCCTTGCTCACGCTTCCCTTCTTGGTGCCGCCGTTGGGCATGGCGTTCTTCACGGACACCACCACGGTGTCGCCAATGCGGGCGTAGCGGCGCTTGGTTCCGCCCAGTACACGGATCACGAGCACCTCGCGGGCGCCGCTGTTGTCGGCCACTGTGAGCCGGGATTCCTGTTGGATCATCGTTCTTCCTGGTTCTTACTTGGCGCGTTCGACCACTTCCACCAAGCGCCAGCGCTTGGTTTTGCTCATGGGGCGGGTTTCCGCGATGCGGACCGTATCGCCCACATGGGCATCCCCGTTTTCATCGTGGGCCATGAACTTGCTGGTGCGCTTGATGAACTTGCCGTACTTGGCGTGCTTCACCCTCCGCTCCACGGTCACGGTGATGCTCTTGTCCATCTTGTCGCTGCTGACAATGCCCACGCGCTCCTTGCGCAGGCTCCTGACCAAGGCGGTTGGGGTGGTTTCTGTGCTTTCGGTGCTCATGCTTGGGCGGTGTTGGCGATCTGGCGGCGGCGCACTTCGGTCAGTACCCGGGCCACGATCTTGCGGTGTGTCCGCAAGCGGGCCGGGCTTTCCACCGGGCTTACCGCATGGTTGAAGCGAAGGGTGTTCAGGGTTTCCCGTTCGCTTTGCAGCTTGTCCTGCAGCTCCAGGTCCGTCAGGTCCTTCAAGGTGTCTTGTTTCTTCTTCATCTGGCCTGCTGATTAGGCGTCAAGGTCTTCGCGCGTCACGAACTTGGTGCGGATCGGCAATTTCTGTGCGGCCAGTCGCAATGCTTCCCGGGCGGTTTCCACGGGCACGCCGTCGATCTCGAAAATGATCCGCCCGGCACGCGTCACGGCCACCCAGTGGTCCAGGGAGCCTTTGCCTTTCCCCATCCGCACTTCGGCGGGCTTGGTGGTCACGGGCTTGTCCGGGAACACTTTGATCCACACTTGTCCTTCCCGCTTCATTTGGCGGGTGAGCGCCACACGGGCGGCCTCGATCTGGCGTGAAGTGAGCCATACGCTCTCCATGGCCTTGAGGCCATAGGAACCCAGGGCCACGCGATGGCCCCGTTGGGACTCGCCCTTCATGCGCCCCTTGTGCATATTGCGGCGCCGACTGCGCTTGGGTTGCAACATGATTATTGGTTGTTTGTCCGGTTAGCTCCACGATTTCCTCCCCCGCGGCGTTCCCCGCCACCACGGCGCTCGCGCCGTTCGCCTCCGCCGGTGCCGCGCATGCCCGAGGGGCCCTTCACCTGACCCTGGTTAGGGCTCAGGTCGCGCTTGCCGTACACCTCCCCGCGCATGATCCAGCACTTCACCCCGATGCGGCCCATCTTGGTGTGGGCTTCGCTGATGGCGAAGTCGATGTCGGCGCGAAGGGTGTGCAACGGCACACGGCCTTCATGGTACTTCTCGGTGCGGGCGATCTCCGCTCCGTTCAGCCGGCCGCTCACCTGCACCCGGACGCCTTCGGCACCCATGCGCATCGTGCTGGCCATGCTCATCTTCATGGCGCGCCGGAAGCTGATCCGGCCCTCCAGCTGGCGGGCAATGCTGTCTGCCACCAAGCGTGCGTCCAGTTCGGGCCGCTTGATCTCGAAGATGTTGATCTGCACGTCCTTGCCGGTGAACTTCTTGAGCTCCTCACGCAGCTTGTCCACTTCGCTGCCGCCGCGGCCGATGATGACCCCGGGGCGTGCGGTGTTGATGGTCACGGTGACCAGTTTCAGGGTGCGCTCGATGATGATCCGCGACACGCTGGCCTTCTTCAGGCGGGCCATCAGGTACTGGCGGATCTTTTCATCCTCCACCAGCTTGTCGGCGTAGTTGTCGCCGCCGTACCAGTTGCTGTCCCAGCCTTTCACCAGGCCCAGGCGTATGCCGATCGGGTGTGTTTTCTGTCCCATTTATGCGTTGTTCTCGGCGGTTTCGTCAGGGGCGGCATCCACGATCAGGGTGACGTGGTTGCTGCGCTTCACCATGCGGTAGGCACGGCCTTGCGGGGCGGGCAGCATGCGCTTGAGCCCCGTGCTCTCGTCCACCATCACGGTTTTTACCACCAGCTTGGTGTCACCGGCCTTGCGCCCTTCGTGCTTGGCCTCCCAGTTGGCAATGGCGCTCAGCAGCAACTTCTCCATCGGCTTGCTGGCATGGCGGGTGCTGTAGCGCAGCAGGCCCAGGGCACGCTCCACTTCCACGCCCCGGATGATGTCCGCCACCTGGCGCATCTTCCTGGGGCTGGTGGGCACCTTCCTCAGGCTGGCCACCGCCACGGCCTTCTTGGCCTCCTTGCGCTTTTCAGCGGCTATTCTCTTGCGCGATCCCATGTTACTTCTTGTTGTTGCCGGTGTGGCCGCGGAAGATGCGCGTTGGCGCGAACTCGCCCAGCTTGTGCCCCACCATGTTCTCGGTGACGTACACCGGAATGAACTTGTTCCCGTTGTGCACCGCGAAGGTGAGCCCCACGAAATCGGGCGTGATCGTGCTGGCCCTGGACCAGGTTTTCAGCACGGCTTTCTTTCCACCTTGCTGGATGTCGGCTACCCGCTTGGCCAGCTTGTAGTGGACAAAGGGAGGTTTCTTCAGTGAACGGCTCATCTGCTATCTGTTGATCAGGCCTTCTTCTTGGCCCGCTGTACAATGAACTTGTTGGACAGGCGCTTGGGTGCGCGCGTTTTCTTGCCCTTGGCCAGCAATCCCTTGCGGCTGCGCGGGTGCCCGCCCGAGGCACGGCCTTCGCCGCCGCCCATCGGGTGGTCCACCGGGTTCATCGCCACCGGGCGGGTGCGGGGGCGGCGCCCCATCCAGCGCGTGCGGCCGGCTTTGCCGCTGCGTTGCAGCATGTGCTCGGCATTGCCCACCACGCCAACGGTGGCCATGCAGGAAACCAGTACCATGCGCACTTCGCCGCTGGGCATTTTCAAGGTGGCATAACGCCCTTCGCGGGCGTTGAGCTGTGCAAAGGTGCCTGCGCTTCGGGCGAAGGAGCCGCCCTTGCCGGGCTGCAGCTCCACATTGTGCACCAAG
The DNA here is from genome assembly GCA_023957375.1 of Flavobacteriales bacterium. Lineage (GTDB taxonomy): Bacteria > Bacteroidota > Bacteroidia > Flavobacteriales_F > PHOS-HE28 > PHOS-HE28. Next base: position 1,707,471 of record JAMLHB010000001.1, read on the forward strand.
GTGCCCAAGGGGATCTCGCTCAGCGGCAGCGCATTGCCCACTTCGGGGGGCGCTCCGGTACCGCTGATGATCGATTGGCCGACCTTCAGGCCGCCCGGGGCCAGGATGTAGCGCTTCTCCCCGTCGGGGTACTGCACCAGGGCGATGTTGGCGCTGCGGTTCGGGTCGTACTCGATGGTCTTCACCGTGCCGCTGATGCCGGCCTTGTCGCGCTTGGTATCGATCAAGCGGTAGCGCTGCTTATGGCCTCCGCCAATGTAGCGCATGGTCATCTTACCGCTGTTGTTGCGGCCACCGCTCTTGGCTACCCGGCCGCGCAGCAGGCTGCGCTCGGGGGCCTCGCCCGTGATGTCCTTGAAATCCACGGCCACCTTGTGGCGGGTGCCGGCGGTAACAGGGTTTATTTTACGGATTCCCATGATCTGTTCTTCTTCGGGGATCAGAGATTGCTGTACAGGTCGATCGTTTCGCCTTCCGCCAAGGTGACGATGGCCTTCTTCCACGTGCTGGTGCTGCCGCGGAGGATGTTGCTCTTGGTGTAGCGCGTGCGCTCCTTGCCGCGCACGATCATCGTGCGCACACCGGTCACTTTTACGTTGAACTGTTGCTCCACCGCGCTGCGGATCTCAACCTTGTTGCTGCGGCGGTCCACCACGAACCCGTAACGGCCCTCCTTCTCGCTTTGGGCCGTCATCTTTTCGGTGATGAGGGGACGGATGATGATCCTGCTCATTGGATTTGCTTGCTAAGGGTGGCTTCCAGCGGCGCAATGGCATCGGCCGTGATCAGCACCCGGTTGGCGTTCATGATGTCGTAGGTGTTCACCTCGGCGGCAACCACCACGCGCGCACCTTGGAGGTTCCGCGTGCCCAGCAGCACCTTGTCGTCCTTGGCGGCCAGCACCAGCAACGCCTTGCGGCCGTCCAGCCCGAAGGCCTTCAACAGGTTGGCATAGGCGCTGGTCTTGTGCGAATCCATGCCCTTGCCGTCCAGCACCGAAATGGCGCCGCTTTGGGCCTTGTGCGTCAACGCGCTGCGCCGGGCCAGGTCCTTCACCTTCTTGTTCAGCTTGAAGCCGTACTCGTGCGGCTTGGGGCCGAAGACGCGCGCGCCGCCCTTGAGCAGCGGGCTCTTGATCGAACCGCGCCGTGCACCGCCCGTGCCCTTCTGGCGGAACAGCTTCTTGGTGGAGCCGCTCACTAAGCTGCGCTCCAGTGTTTGGGCCGTGCCCTGGCGGCGGTTGGCCAAGTGCTGCTTCACGTCAAGCCAAATGGCATGGTCGTTGGGCTGCACGCCGAACACGGCATCGCTGAGCTTGGCCTTCTTGCCGGTGGACTTTCCGTCCGCACTGTGGATCTCCAGTTCCATTTTACTTCCAGAGGATAACATAGGTGCCTTTGGCGCCGGGTACGGAGCCGTGGACCACCATGAGGTTGTTTTCCTTGTCGATCTTCACCACGCGCAGGTTCTCGGTGGTCACCTTGTCGCCACCCATGCGGCCGGCCATGCGCATTCCCTTGAACACGCGTGAGGGCGTGGACGACGCACCCACCGAACCCGGGGCGCGTGAACGGTCGTGCTGGCCGTGGGTGCCTTCACCCACCCCGGAGAAACCGTGCCGCTTCACCACACCTTGGAAGCCCTTGCCCTTGCTGGTGGAGGTAACGGCGATATAGGCGCCTTCCTCGAAGATGCCCAGGTCCACCGTATCCCCCTGCTTCAGGCCTTCCTCGAATTCCTTGAACTCGAACACCTTGGACTTGGGTGTGGTGTTGGCCTTCTTAAAGTGGCCGATGGCCGCGGCAGGCGTATTCTTCTCCTTGCGTTCGCCAAAACCCAGTTGAACAGCCGTGTAGCCGTCCCGCTCCATGGTCTTCACTTGGGTGACCACGCAGGGGCCCGCCTCCAGCACGGTGCAACCCAGCAGGTTGCCTTCCGCATCGTACAGGCTGGTCATTCCGATCTTTTTTCCGATCAATCCGCTCATTGCTTTCTCTTGTTAACCGGTCAGACCTTGATCTCCACGTCCACGCCGCTGGGGAGTTCCAGTTTCATCAGCGCATCAATGGTCTTGCTGCTGGAGCTGTAAATGTCCATCAGGCGCTTGTAGCTGCACAGTTGGAACTGCTCGCGCGCCTTCTTGTTCACGTGGGGTGAACGCAGCACGGTGAAGATGCGCTTGTGCGTCGGCAAAGGGATGGGGCCGCTGACCACGGCACCGGTGCTCTTCACCGTCTTCACGATCTTCTCCGCGCTCTTGTCCACCAGGTTGTGGTCGTACGACCGCAGCTTGATCCTGATCTTTTGGGTCATCTCGCTTGGGGGTCTGCTTAGGCTGAAACTTTTCCGCGCACCTTGGCCAGTACGGCCTCGGTGATGTTGTTGGGAGCTTGCTCGTAGTGGCTGAACTCCATGGTGCTGCTTGCACGGCCGGAGCTCAGGGTACGCAGGGCGGTGACGTAGCCGAACATTTCGCTTAGGGGAACGGTCCCCTTCACGGCCTTGGCCCCGCTGCGGTCCTCCATGCCCTGGATCTGGCCGCGGCGGCGGTTCAGGTCGCCCACGATGTCGCCCATGTTCTCCTCGGGGGTGATCACCTCGATCTTCATGATCGGCTCCAGCAGGATGGGCTTGGCCTTGGGCACCGCGTTGCGGAAGGCCGCCTTGGCCGCGATCTCAAAGCTCAGCGCGTCGGAGTCCACGTTGTGGAAGCTGCCGTCGTACAGGGTCACTTTCAGGCTCTCCATGGGATAACCTGCCAACACCCCGTTCTGCAGCGAAGCGGCAAAGCCCTTTTGCACCGAGGGGATAAATTCCTTCGGGATCACGCCGCCCTTGATGGCATCGATGAACTCCAGGCCGGTCTTTTCCGGATCGGTTTGAGGCTCAATGCGCACATGGATGTCGGCGAACTTGCCGCGGCCGCCGGTCTGCTTCTTGTACAGTTCGCGGTGTTCCACGGTGCCGGTGATGGCTTCCTTGTATTTCACCTGCGGAGCGCCTTGGTTGCACTCCACCTTGAACTCGCGCTTCATGCGGTCCACCAGCACGTCCAAGTGCAGTTCACCCATGCCGCTGATCACCGTCTGGCCGGTTTCGTCATCGGTGGCCACCTTGAAGGTGGGGTCTTCCTCCGCCAGCTTGGCCAGGGCCTGGCCCATCTTGTCCAGGTCGGCCTGGGTCTTGGGTTCAATGGCAATGCCGATCACCGGCTCGGGGAAGCTCATGCTCTCGAGGATGATCTGCTTGTTCTCGTCGCAGAGGGTGTCGCCGGTACGGATGTCCTTGAAGCCCACGGCCGCGCCGATATCGCCTGCCTGGATCACTTCCACCGGGTTCTGCTTGTTGGAGTGCATCTGGAAGATGCGGCTGATCCGCTCCTTCTTGCCGGTGCGCATGTTCTGCACGTAGCTGCCCGCGTCCACCTTGCCGCTGTAGCAGCGGAAGAAGGCCAGGCGGCCCACGAAGGGGTCCGTGGCGATCTTGAACGCCAAGGATGACATGGGCTCGTCCACGCTGGGCTTGCGAACGATCGTTTCGCCCGTCTCCGGGTCGGTTCCGGTCACCGCTTCGATGTCCACCGGGCTGGGCAGGTAGGCCATCACGGCGTCCAGCATGGTCTGCACGCCCTTGTTCTTGAAGGCGGAGCCACACAGCACCGGGGTGATCGACATGTTGATGGTGCTGACGCGGATGGCGTTCATGATCTCGGCCTCCGTCAGGCTGTCGGGATCATTGAAGTACTTTTCCATCAGCGTGTCATCGCTTTCGGCCACCGCCTCGATCAGTTTGTCGCGCCACTCTTTCACGGTGTCCTTCAGATCATCGGGGATGGGCACTTCGGTCCAGGTCATGCCCTGGTCCGATTCGTTCCACACCATGCCATGGTTGTTCACCAGGTCCACCACGCCCTTGAAGTCGGCCTCTGCGCCGATGGGCACCTGCAGGGGTACCGGGTGGGCGCCCAAGCGTTCCTTGATCTGGCCCACCACGCGGAAGAAGTCGGCGCCGCTGCGGTCCATTTTGTTGACGAAGCCAATGCGGGGCACCTTGTACTTGTTGGCTTGGCGCCACACGGTCTCGCTCTGGGGCTCCACGCCGCCCACGGCGCAGAACAGGGCCACGGCGCCGTCGAGCACGCGCAGGCTGCGCTCCACCTCCACGGTGAAGTCCACGTGGCCCGGGGTGTCGATCAGGTTGATCTTGTACTTGTTGCCGCGGTAGTTCCAGAAGGTGGTGGTGGCGGCGGAGGTGATGGTGATGCCGCGTTCCTGCTCCTGCGCCATCCAGTCCATGGTGGCGGTGCCATCGTGGGTTTCACCCAGCTTGTGGTTCACCCCGGTGTAGTACAGAATGCGCTCGGACGTGGTCGTCTTGCCGGCATCAATGTGCGCCATGATGCCGATGTTGCGCGTGAAATGAAGGTCGCGTGACATGGTTTGGTTGCTCTGTGGCTTAGAAGCGGAAATGGCTGAAGGCCTTGTTCGCCTCGGCCATTTTGTGCACCTCCTCCTTCTTTTTGAATGCGGCCCCTTCCTCCTTGGCGGCGGCCATGATCTCGTTGGCGAGCTTCTGCTCCATGCTGCGCTCGTTGCGCTTGCGGCTATATCCGATCAGCCATTTCATGGCCAGGCTCTCCTTGCGGTTCTCGCGCACGGGTTGGGGGATCTGGAAGTTGGCCCCGCCCACCCGGCGGCTGCGCACCTCCACTTGGGGGGTTACGTTGGCCAGGGCCTTGCGGAAGATCTCCAAGCCGTCCTCACCGCTCTTTTCGGCCACCAGGTCGATGGCGCCGTAGAAAATGTCCAACGACTTGCTCTTCTTGCCGTCGTACATCAGGTTGTTCACGAACTTGGTCACCTGCACATCCCCGAACTTGGGGTCGGGAAGTGTGGTGTGCTTGGCTGCTTTCTTACGCATCGTTCAATTTCGTCTGTCGGTTCCTGGAAAGCACTTACTTCTTCTTGGCAGGAGCTGCCGCACCGGCCTTCTTACGCTTGGTGCCGTACTTGCTGCGGCGCTGGTTGCGGCCTTCCACCCCGGAGGTGTCCAGCACGCCGCGCACAATGTGGTACTTCACTCCGGGAAGGTCCTTCACCCTGCCGCCGCGCACCAGCACGATGCTGTGCTCCTGAAGGTTGTGCCCCTCACCGCCGATGTAGGCGATTACCTCCATCTTATTGGATAGGCGCACCTTGGCCACCTTGCGAAGGGCCGAATTCGGCTTCTTCGGGGTGGTGGTGTACACCTTGGTGCAGACACCACGGCGTTGCGGGCACTCCGCCAGGGCCACCGACTTGCTCTTGAAGGTAGGGGTCTGGCGTCCTTTGCGGATCAGCTGTTGGATCGTTGGCATGAAACTCCGGTTCTTGTTCTCTTCCTCTTGTTGGCCCCCCACAGGGGCGGCGAAAAATCGGGCTGCAAATGTAGTTTTTTTACCTGCGCCACCAACACACCCCTGGGAAAAAATCATTTTACACCTGCGTACCTGTGGCCCGCAGGACCCCGGATGGCTCGCCAATATCCGCCAAAACCTACCGCCATTGCTGGATTTCATGCCGGCCAACACCTATGCGAAGACCAGATCCATGGCACATCCCTCACCCATTCATTTCCGGATTCTTTCTACCTTTGATGACCTCATTTGATATCATCGTGGAACCAACGAACTACTCACTTACCCCCCGAACACTTTCGCTGCTGGCTTCCATCTCCGAACGACTGGGCGAGGTGAACGCCGCCCACCTGCACCACCCCCCCACCCTGCTCCGGCGCGCGCACCGCGTAAGCACCATCCACGCCACCCTGGCCTTGGAGGACAGCCCCTTGGACCGCCGCAGCATTGCCCAATTGCTCGAGGGTCGTTCACCCGACGGCCAAAGCCCCGCCGAACGCGAGGTGGTGAACACGATCCGCCTGTATGACCTGCTGCCCTCACTGGACCCCTTCTCCAGCCAAGACCTCCGGCAGGCCCACGGAGAGCTGATGCACGGCCTTGCGCTGGACCCCGGACAGTATCGTACCGGCGCCCTGGAGGTGCTCTACGGCGACCGCCCAGGCAGACGCAAGGCCGCTGCGGAGAACATCCCCGTACATGTGGAGCAGTTGCTGCACTTCGCCGGCAACGATGAGGCCCCCCTGCTGATCACCAGTTGCGCGCTGCACTACGGCCTTGTACACCTGCGCCCGTTCACGGCCGGCAACGGGCGCATCGCCCGCCTGTGGCAGAAGCTGATGCTCATGCAGCAATGGCCGGTCTTCTCCTTCCTGCCCCTGGAAGGCTTCATCCAGCAGCACCGCACGGGGTACTACGCGGCGTTGGAACAAGCGGACCGGCAAGCGGACTGCGGCGGCTTCATCGTCTTCATGATGGAGCGCATCGACGAGGCGGTGCACGAGCTGCTGCAGCGTGAGCGCACCGTGCTCAGCGGCCCCGAACGCGTGGCCACCTTCCTGCTCGGCCGCAACAGGGGCCGCTTCACCCGCAAGGACTACCGCCACATGTTCCCTGAACTATCCCCCGCCACCGCCAGCCGCGACCTGGCCGACGGTGTAACGCATGGCCTGATCCAGCGTACCGGCACGGGGCGCACTGCTTGGTACGGGCCCGCCCGGCCCTGAACAGGAGGGCTGGCACCGGCTGCCGCGCGTGATGGATGTCACCGCCGAGGCACCATGTTGAGCGGAACTTTGCCCCGCAACCGCAACAACCCGCGCCCATGGAAAGCCACACCTACCACCTGTCGCTCACTTGGAAAGAAGGCCGCATCGGCGAATTGTCTTCCCCGGAGCTGCCCACGCACATCGATGTGGCCACACCGCCTGAATTCGACCAGGGCGTGCCCGGCATCTGGTCACCCGAGCACTTGTTCACCGCCTCGGTGCTCAGTTGCTTCATGACCACCTTCCTGGCCGTGGCGGAATATTCCAAACTTGAGTTCGCCTCGTTCACCTGCAGCGCCGAAGGAATCCTGGCCAAAGTGGACGGCAAGTACCTGATGACGGCGATCACCCTGCGCCCCGTACTGCAAGTGGGCAAGGCGGAAGCCATTGAGCGGGGGCAACGGGTCTTGGAGAAGGCTGAAAAGGCCTGCCTGATCACCAACTCCATCCGGACAGAGGTGAAGCTGGAGCCCCGTGTGCACCTGTAAAAAATCAACCCTCGGCCCGCCAGTGCCCCACTCGGCCGCGTTTGCAACGCGGACGAAGATCGAGGCGCGCTTACAGCGCGTTCATTGAAGCACTTGCACAACGCCCGCGTTGAAAACGCAGGTGGGAGATGCGAAAACGCGGGCGAGAGAAAGGGTCAACCCTCGGCCAGCCAGTGCCCCAGAAACACATCGGTCACGGCGTAGGCGCCGTCCGCTTGGTACACCACCTCCTTCTCCACCAGCACCCCCAGGCTTTGCCGCACGGTGCTCAAGGCGCTGAGGCGGTGCCGCAGCACAAAATCCATGGCTGTGGGCTTCTGCACCGTTCCTTCCTTGGCGATGGCCGTGAGCAAGGCGGCCTGGTTGGGACTGAGCAGCCGTTGCAGGGTCATGTACTCCGGCGCACGCTCCTTGAGGATGCTGGCCTTGGTGCGCTCCACGTCAAGGTTGGTGACCTTGCGCAGGCCCGTTGACCACAGCCGGTTGAAGAGGTACTGCACGTAATAGGTATGGCTGCGGCACCAAGTTAGCCCCTCACCCACCGCCGTTGGATCGATGCGCCGGCCTGCCGCCTTGAAGTGGCGGATGATGAAGGCGGAGTAGGCCTCGTCCGGGATGGGCCCCAGGTAGAGTGGCTCGGTGGCTTGGAAAAAGGGACGCTTGCCGTCGGCGAAGATGGCCTGCATCATGCGGCGGTTGCTGCCGGAGAAGATAAACTGCACGTTGCGCAGGCGCTGCACCTGTTCGCGCAGCAGGGCCTCGGTGTTCTTCTCGGGGTACTCCGTGATCTGTTGGAACTCGTCCAGCGCCACCACCACGGGCTTGCGCTGCTGCTCCAAGTAGCTGAACACCTCGTCCAGCGCGATGGCCTGCTTGCGCCCGGGCCGCACGGAAACGCCCAGCTCCGGCAGCCCGGTGATGGGGTCCATGCTGAGGTTGAACTCCATGGAGCGCATGGCCTGGGCCACTTCCTTGAGCAGGTTGCCCGTGGGCTTGCCCACCTGGCGCACGGCCTCCTGCACGATGCGCTGCACCATTTCCTCCTGGTTGGTGGTGCGGTACAGGTCGGTGAAGATGGGCGTGAACCGCCGCTGGTTGGCGAAGAAGTGGCGGATGAGCGCGGTTTTGCCCAGGCGCCGCAGCGAAATAATGGTGACATTGCGCTGGTTGGCCATGGCCTCGCGCAGCGCCGCCACCTCGTCCGCGCGATCGCAGAACGTGTCCGCGCCGGCATAGCCCTGGAGCAGAAAGGGGTTGTCCTCCTCGTTCACTTTACAAACGTACATATTTTATGTGTTATAATTTATGTGTTATGTTTTATGTAGCGTAATTTATGCGACACTGTTTTCGCCACACATGGCACGCCACGGCGGGTTGCGTGCGCCTGCACTTCATTACGGCGGCTCCGCAACGCCATGCGGAAAAACCCCGAAGCCCGGATGCGTACCGCCTTGAGCTTTCTCCGCCCAACGAGCGCAAACAGATTGCCCAAGTTTCCGTGAGCCCGCCGCATCGCCCGTACCTTCGCAGCTCCCCATGGACATTCTGCAAGGACTCAATTCCGCCCAGCGCGCGGCCGTGGAGGCCACCGACGGCCCCACCATGGTGATCGCCGGCGCCGGCAGCGGCAAGACCAAGGTGCTCACCGTGCGCATCGCCCGCCTGATGGAGAAGGGCGTGGACGCCTTCCGCATCCTGGCGCTCACCTTCACCAACAAGGCCGCCAAGGAAATGAAGGAGCGCATCGCCAAGCTGCTCGCCGACGTACCCGGCATGGGCACCGAGGCCCGCAACCTCTGGATGGGCACTTTCCACAGCGTCTTCGCCCGCATCCTGCGCGCTGAGGCCGACAAGCTCGGTTATCCCAAGGACTTCACCATCTACGACACCGACGACAGCCGCTCGCTGATCCGCGCCATTGTGAAGGAGCTCCAGTTGGACGACAAGCTCTACAAGGCCAACCAGGTGCATGGGCGCATCAGCATTGCCAAGAACAACCTGATCGGCCCCAAGGAATACCTGGCCAACACCGAGCTGATGGCCAGCGACGCCGCCAACCTGCGCCCGCACATCGGCACCATTTACCAGCACTACGCCGCACGCTGCTACCGCGCCGGGGCCATGGACTTCGACGACCTGCTCTACCTGACGAACATCCTCTTCCGCGACTTCCCGGACGTGATGCTCAAGTACCAGCAACGCTTCCAGTACATTTTGGTGGACGAGTACCAGGACACCAACCTGGCCCAGTACAACATTGTGCGCACCATGGCCGCGCGCCATCAGAACCTCACCGTGGTGGGCGACGACAGCCAAAGCATCTACGCCTTCCGCGGTGCCAACATCCAGAACATCCTCAACTTCAAGACCGACTATCCGGAGCACCGCGTCTTCAAGCTGGAACAGAATTACCGCAGCACCAAGAACATCGTGGGTGCCGCAAACAGCCTGATCGAAAAAAACAAGGAACGCTTGGACAAGACCGTGTGGACCGAAAACCCTGAGGGCGCGCCGTTAGTGGTGCAGCGCAGTCCGGGCGACAACGAGGAAGGACGTTTCGTGGCGGACGACATTTTCAGCACCAAGATGCATGGGCAGCTGCACAACAAGGACTTCGCCATCCTGTACCGCACCAACGCGCAGAGCCGCAGCATGGAGGAAGCGCTGCGGAAAATGAACATCCCCTACCGCATTTATGGCGGGCTGAGCTTCTACCAACGCAAGGAGATCAAGGACCTGATCGCCTACTTCCGCCTCACCTGCAACCCCAACGACGACGAGGCCCTGAAGCGCATCATCAACTACCCCGCGCGCGGCATCGGCCAAAGCACCATCGACAAGCTGACGGTGGTGGCCGGGCAGCATGAAAAAAGCCTGTGGGACGCGATCATCGGGCACCTCGGCGAACTGGACCTGCACCAAGGCTTGCGGACCAAGGTGGCCAACTTCGTGATGATGGTGCGCAGCTTCCAGACCATGCTGGACACGCGCAGCGCCTATGAACTGGGCGAATACATCGCGCGCACCACCGGTCTGCTGCAGGACCTTTTCGCCGACAAAACGCCTGAAGGCGTGAGCCGCTATGAAAACATCCAGGGCCTGCTGAACGGCATGAAGGAATTCAGCAACCCCGAAAGCGGCGGCGGAGCCACCGAGCCCGGTGCGGACCCCGACACCGACGGCACGCCCGCGCTACGCTCCTTGCCCGACTTCCTGATCGATGTGGCCCTGCTCACCGATGCCGACAACGACGACCCGAACGACCAGGACCGCGTGAGCCTGATGACCATCCACAGCGCCAAGGGCCTGGAATTTCCGTATGTGTACATCGTAGGGCTGGAAGAAAACCTCTTCCCGAACCTGATGGCCATGAACAGCCGCGCCGAACTGGAGGAAGAGCGCCGCTTGTTCTATGTGGCCATTACACGCGCGGAAAAACGCTGCACGCTGAGCTACGCCGTAAGCCGTTACAAATGGGGCACCTTGCAAGGGGCCGAGCCCAGCCGCTTCATCCAGGAGATCGATGCGAAATACCTGCAACTGCCCGGCCGCAGCGAGCTGCACACCTTCAGCCGGGGCACCTCCTTCGCCGAACGAAACGGCTTTTCACCGCGAACGGCGGCGCCCGTGCAAAAACGCGCCGCCTTCACCGAGCGCAGCAAACCCGCACCAGCTGCTACGCCCCCTGGCAGGCGGAACCTGAAGAAGATCACCCCTGCGGGCGCGCCGATGGGCGCCACGGCCACCTTGGGCTTCGCCATGCCGGAAGACCTGCAGGAAGGCGTTACCGTGGAGCATGAAAAATTCGGCAAGGGCAAGGTGGTGAAGGTGGAAGGAGCACCACCGGACCAGAAGGCCACGATCTTTTTCCCTTCCTCCGGGCAGAAGCAATTACTGCTGCGTTTCGCGAAGTTGCGCGTGGTGGAAGGGTAAAACTTTCCGGGAACCACATCAGGGAAAAACCGCCCAATGAAGGCGGCTTTCCCATGGCAACATGCAAGGGTTCAGCGTTTCACCACCCGACCTACACGCTGCATATCCCCATCAGTGGCGCGAACGAAGTACACCCCGTCCATCAGGCTGCCCATGTCCATGTGCAGCACTTGGCCTTCTTGGCGAGTGGGCACGGCGAGGACTTTTCCCGTAAGATCAACCAGTTCGACATGGGTACCGGCGGAGGTCGCTCCGCGCATGTCCACATGGAGCATGTCGCGGACAGGGTTGGGCCAGGCCGGCATCTCCCCGTTGCGGTACAGGTCCGCAGCCCCGTCAATCACCACTTCCTGGAATGAAACATCATCGATGTAGTAGTGTGCCAACCAATCCTCGCCACCATAGGCAAAGACATCCATCCACGCCAGTTGATTGCTGCCTTCGGTGGTGTTGAACTCGGAATAGCTCCATTGCCAACTGGCCACCGATGCACCGTTCATGAAGAACCGGCATTGGTCGGCATCCATGTCGATGTCCACCTTCACTTCGTTCCAACCGGAAAGGGTATGGTTGAACGGATACTGCACGCCACCGGCCTGAATATGCCCTTCGCCGTTGCCGTCGAAATAGGCCCCCAAGGCCCATACCGCCTGGTTGCCACCGGTGTGCAGCAGGTTGAAGTAGCCTCCTGACCCATCAACGACCAGGATCCACAGGGTGAGCAGGTAATGCCCCGAGGTGAGATTGCCAAAATCGTGCACGAAATCCGTGGGGCCTCCATCTGCTGCAGCACTTTCGAATTCGGCTGATATGGAACCGCTGTGGGCAAAGTCATCTGATGCGTAGGCATCTTCCGCCCCGCCTGGCGCATTGCTCCATGTGGTCCAGAGGCCGTTCGAGTTCTCCGCGATGTAGGACCCCGCCGTGTACGACTCGAAATCATCGGAAAAGGCCTGGGCCATGCACATGGCAGGGGCCAATGCCAAGGATAGAAGTAGCTGTTTTTTCATGGGTCTGCGTATTTGGGTTTTTGGATGTGGAGGTTAAGAGGCCCTAAGGACCGGTTGGGGCGCATGCGACACTCCGTACGTTCCGTTCAACCTGACTTAAAGCCATGTGCAAACCTATCGAGGTGCATTTCCGGCACAATCCCATGTTCATGTGATTATCAGGGTACCGGCATCCAACAGCTCAATGCCATCGGCCCGGCCTGCCGGAGACATCGTGGGCACAATGGGCGCATTCAAGGGGGTCCTGCATGTGTGCGGGAAAAGTGCCAGGCACTACATTTGCCACCCTTGGGCACCGTGTGCCCGCCGGTTGTGCGAACGGCACCCATTCCCCGGCCCACCGCCTTCTTATCCGCTCCATCCTTCATGCAAACCGACCTTGAATACAACACCCAGCGTTCCCCCTTGGTCATCACCGAATACGGCCGCCATGTACAGCGCATGGTGGAACTGTGCATGGAGGAACCGGAACGCGAAAAGCGCACCCGCATGGCGCGGGCCATCGTGCAGGCCATCGGCAAGTTGAACCCCCAGCTGCGCAACAATGGCGACAGTGAGCGCACCTTGTGGGACCACCTGCACGTGATCTCCGGGTACCAGCTGGACGTGGATGGCCCTTTTCCGCCACCCGCCCCGGAGGCCCGCAGGGCGAAACCCGCGCCGGTGGCCTATCCGAAAACGGAGATCCGTTACGGCCACTACGGCAAATTGGTGGAGCGCATGGTGGCTGAATGCGTGGCCATGGAAGAAGGACCGGCCAAGGCCGCATTCACCTTGGCCATTGCCAACCTGATGAAAAAGCAGTTCCTAGTATGGAACCGGGACAGCGTGGGCGACGGGGCCATCCTGAAGGACTTGGTGGAACTCTCCAAGGGCAAGCTGCATGTAGCGCCTGAACAGGCCTTGGCCAGCACCGAGACCTTGTTGCAAGTGCAGCGCAACGGCCCGCGCAATGCAGTGGAGACCGGGCGCAAGCGGCACAACAACAACGGCGGAGGAGGAGGAAAGAAGAGGCACAGGAACCGGAAAAAAAACCGGTACTAAGCGGTCAAACGCCGACCGAACCGCAATTACCGGAGGGTTTCCGCGTTGCATTCCCGTCCATGGGAAAACGGTTTGTGTTCCCCAGCCTGCTCATTGTGTCAGTTTCCGCGTGGGGGCAATGGTACGCCGGAGCCGGACTGGTGGCGACTTACAAGCCGCCGGTGCAGTTGGTGGGCGCGGCCCACGTTGGGCATCCATTGAGCTTAAGAACGAGCATTACGGCGGAGGTCAATTCCAACATTCCACATTGGGCGCGGAGCTCCGGCTTTCATGCAGGCAGTCCGCGCCAGCTTGCCACCGGTGACACGGGGTCGTACAATTTCGAGGCTGCGCAGCGCACCACAAGGGCCAGCGCATTGCTGGGCCTACGGGGCATTTTCGGCCCAACGCGCCGTACCCGCCATTGGTACTGGGCAATTTCAACGGGCTACGGCGTGGCGCACACCCGGTACAAGGGAACCCATACCTTTTCGTACACCGACAACCAATTCAAGTATGACGAACAAGTCTCGAAACAATTCATCCTGGGGTCCGTTGCCATTGGATCCATTTGGCGATTGAAGCTTGTGGACCTGTTGGCAGGTGTTGGGTGTTCGCGTTGGTTTCCGTTTCCCGACAAGAGGAACAAATTGTATGGCACCCATGGCCATTACCTGCCCGCCGCGCAGGTGGCGGTATTGTGGCGTTGGGGCCATTGACCGCCCCCGGCTACCTACATCCCCCTGTTGAAAGCATTCCCGTAGGGACCGGCGGCATGCGCCATTCCCTTGCTTGCTTCGCAGCACCTACAGCTAACTACAGACTTCGGCAAGACACAATGGGAAGTTTCAAAATTGAAGGCGGCCACCGGCTGCAGGGCGAACTGACCCCCCAGGGTGCCAAGAACGAAGCGCTGCAAGTGTTGTGCGCGGTGCTGCTCACCAGCGAGCCGGTGATCATCCGCAACGTGCCGGACATCGTGGACGTGAACAAAATGATCGACCTGCTGCGCGCCATGGGCGTAGCCGTGGAAAAGCTGGGCGGCGGCGATTGGCGCTTCCAGGCCAAGCAGGTGGACATCGAATTCTTCCTGCGGCCCGAGTTCAAGAAGATGGGCGGCGGCCTGCGCGGCAGCGTGATGGTGGTGGGCCCGTCGCTGGCGCGCTTCGGCAAGGGGTACATCCCCACCCCGGGCGGCGACAAGATCGGGCGGCGGCGCATGGACACCCACTTCATCGGCTTCGAACGGCTCGGCGCCACCATCAGCTACGACCGTGCCGAGGGCTTTTTCAAGGCGGAAGCCAAGCAGCTCAAGGGCACCTACATGCTGCTGGACGAGGCCAGCGTGACGGGCACGGCCAACATTGTGATGGCCGCCGTGCTGGCCGAAGGGCAGACCACCATCTTCAACGCCGCCTGCGAACCCTACCTGCAGCAACTCTGCAATATGCTGGTGCGCATGGGCGCCAAGATCCGCGGCATCGGCAGCAACCTGCTCACCATCGACGGGGTGAAGGAACTTGGCGGCACCGAGCACCGCATGCTGCCGGACATGATCGAGATCGGCTCCTTCATCGGCATGGCCGCGCTCACCCGCAGCAGCATCACCATCAAGGACACCGGGTACGAGCACCTCGGCATCATCCCGGACACCTTCCGCCGCCTCGGCATCACCGTGGAGCGCAAGGGTGACGACATCCACGTGCCCGCACAGGAGCATTACACCATCCAGCGTTTCATCGACGGCAGTTTGATGAACATCAGCGACGCGCCTTGGCCGGGTTTCACCCCCGACCTCATCAGCATCGTGATCGTGGCGGCCACGCAGGCCAAGGGCAGCGTGCTGATCCACCAGAAGATGTTCGAGAGCCGCCTGTTCTTCGTGGACAAGCTGATCGAGATGGGCGCGCAGATCACCCTGTGCGATCCGCACCGCGTGCAAGTCAACGGCCTCAACTTTGAACAGGCACTGCGCGGCATCACCATGACCAGCCCCGACATCCGGGCAGGTGTTTCCCTGTTGATCGCGGCACTCAGCGCCGAGGGCACCAGCACCATCCACAACATTGAGCAGGTGGACCGGGGCTACCAGCACATCGCCGAAAGGCTGAACGCCCTCGGGGCCCGGATCCAACGGTTGCCGTGAACGCAAAGACCGGGGAAAATGGATCACGGAAGGAGGCTTGGGCCAAATGCAGGGAGATCGGCGGCCGTGCTGAACTTCGCAGCATGAAATTGATCACGCTCCTCGCCCTGACCGCCGCCTTCACATGCCGCGTCCCTGAGGCAAAAGCCCAACAACGGCTGGGCGGGGCGGCCATGGGCGACATGGCACCGGATATCGCCTTGCCCAACCCCCATGGGGACACCCTTCGGCTTTCGCAACTGCGTGGCTACATCACCTTGGTGGACTTTTGGGCCAGTTGGTGCCGTCCATGCCGCATGGAAAACCCCGAACTGCGCGCCACCTACCACGCATACAAGGACAGCCTCTACGCCGGGGCCAAGGGATTTCGCGTGTTCAGCGTGAGCTTGGACCGCCAAGGTGCCGCAGAAGCGTGGAAGCAGGCCATCGAGCAGGATCGGTTGGATTGGCCTTGGCACGTGGGCGCGGTGAACGCCCCGACCAACCCTGCGGCCGACACCTACCAGGTGCGCTACATCCCCACCAACGTACTGGTGGATGCGCAAGGCCGGGTGATCGGCGTGGACCTGCACGGTGAAGGATTGAAAAGCGCCTTGCAGCCCTTGCTGGAGCCGGATCCCGGCAAACAGGCCCGGAACCGGAAGCTGCGGATGAAGGCGGAGCGCAAGCGCAAGGCCGCGCGCCACCCTTAAGGCCATGGCTTTCCCTTTTCGGGCACGATCATTGCACGGATGTTGCAAGCATCCCAACCTAAATTTGCACCCTTGAAACCCATTTCGGCAATGACCAAGACCCGCATCGTGCTCGCAGCCAGCGTAATCCTGCTGGCAATCTACGGATTCACCTCACGCATCGGGACACCCGTGGAAAAAGACGGTACCGCCATCGGGGACAAAGCGCCGGAATTGGCTTTCTACAACCCCGACAGCACCAAGGTCATCAAGCTTTCATCCCTGAGGGGCCAATACGTACTGCTCGATTTCTGGGCCAGTTGGTGCGGGCCCTGCCGGCGGGAAAACCCCAATGTGGTGCGGGCCTACGAGAAGTACAGCAAAGCCAAGTTCAAGCAAGCCAAAGGCTTCACCATCTACAGCGTAAGCCTGGACAAGAGCCGGGCCGCTTGGAAGGCTGCCATTGCGCAGGACAAGCTGGCATGGCCCTACCATGTTAGTGACCTTGGGGCGTGGAGCTCAGCCGGGGCACGCATCTACGGCGTGAACTCGATCCCCATGAACTTCCTGATCGATCCGGACGGCATCATCGTGGCGAAAAACCTGCGGGGCGACCAATTGGACAAGGCCTTGGATGCGTACGTGAAGAGCTTCTGAACGGGCGCCAAACGTGCGGAATTGGCGGGGCCAAGGAGCGCACCTGTCGATTTGTCCCATCTTCGCGCCGCAATGACCACCCGGCAGGTGCGGCACCCTATTTGAACCATGCGCCTTCCATTCCGCAAACACAGAAAGAAAATGACGGACCGGCACGAAGGCAGTTCCGCGCAGGGCACCAGTGAAGAGGGCCTGCCCGAAGGAAGCGACACGTTGGAAATGGCGGCACAGGCCGCCGCCGAACGCGCCACGAACGATGAGGGCTCTGATGCGGGCAATGCCTTGGAACGGTTGGAGGCCGAATTGGATGCGCTCAAAACCGAGCACGACGCACTGTATGACAAGTATGTGCGCCTGCATGCCGAATTTGACAACTTCCGGAAACGCAGCAACAAGGAACGCATTGACCTGTTGGCCACGGCAGGTGCGAACACCATCAAGGGCCTGCTGCCGGTGCTGGACGACATGGAGCGGGCCATTGCCCACAATGCGGAGGTAACGGACATCGGCGCGGTGAAAAAGGGGTTTGAACTCATTCACCAGAAGTTTACGGGGATCCTGCTCGCACAAGGCGTGAAGGCCATGGAATGCAAGGGGCAGCCATTCGACCCCGACATGCACGATGCCATCAGCCAGTTGCCCGCACCCGACCCCGCACAGAAGGGCCAAGTGTTGGAGGTCATGGAGACCGGATACACGATCCACGACAAGGTGCTGCGCTATGCAAAGGTTGTCGTGGGCCAATAAGGCAATTTACCCCAGCACGGCAGGCAGTACCACCCGGTGATGAGCAAGCGAGACCCTTACGAGGTGCTTGGCGTTGGCAGAAACGCCAGTGCGGACGAGATCAAAAAGGCCTACCGGAAGCTGGCCATCAAGTACCATCCGGACAAAAATCCCGGCGACAAGGCCGCCGAAGAACACTTCAAGGAAGCAGCCGGTGCCTACGAGATCTTGGGCGATGTCGAAAAAAAGGCGCGCTATGACCGCTTCGGCCATGCGGGCGCGGGCATGGGCGGCGGTGGCTTCCACGGGGGCGGCATGAACATGGAGGACATCTTCTCCCAGTTCGGCGACATCTTCGGCGGTGCGTTCGGCGGGGGCTTCGGGTTTGGAGGAGGTGGCCAGCAGCGGCGAACCGTGAAAGGTTCCAACCTGCGGGTCCGGCTGAAATTGACCCTGCAGGAAATCGCCGACGGGGTGGAAAAGCAGTTGAAGATCCAAAAGCTGGTGCGTGCCAAAGGCACCGAATACACCACCTGTCCCACCTGCAAGGGGAACGGCCAAGTCCATCGCGTGCAGCACACTTTCCTGGGCCAAATGCAAACGGTGACCACCTGCCCCACCTGTGGAGGTTTGGGGCAGACCATCAGCAAGCGCGGCGCGGGCAGTGACAACAATGGGCTGGTGCGCGAGGAAAGCGTGGTGACGGTGAAGATCCCCGCCGGCGTGGAGGAAGGCATGCAGCTCAACCTCAGCGGACTGGGCAACGAAGCTCCGGGCGGAGGCGTTCCCGGCGACCTGATGGTGGTGATCGAAGAGGAAGATAACGCGGACCTCAAGCGGGACGGCAACAACCTGCACTATGAGGCTTTCATCACCATGGTGGACGCGGCATTGGGCGCCAGCATAGAGGTACCCTTGGTGCACGGCAAGGCCAAAGTAAAGATCGACCCGGGCACCCAGTGCAACCATGTGCTGCGCCTGAAGAACAAAGGACTGCCCAGTGTGAACCGCCACGGGGTGGGCGATCTTTTCGTGCACGTGATGGTATGGACGCCTACGGAGTTGGGCAAAGAGGAGAAGAAAATCCTGGAGAAGCTGCGCGACAGCCCCGGCATCCAACCCAAGCCCACCAACAAGGACAAAGGCTTCTTCGAGCGGGTGCGCGAAATGTTCGCCAATTAGATCCCTGGGGGGGCCGGTCTTCAGCCTGGGTATTTTGAGACAGCATGACCATCGTCCTCTTCTTCATCATCCATTGGTACCTCTCGCTGTTCGTGCAAACGTTCTATCTGCACCGCTACGCGGCGCACCGCATGTTCACCATGAGCCCCTTCTGGGAGAAGGCGTTCCATGTGCTTACGTGGCTGGCACAGGGCAGCAGCTACCTGAACCCCGCCGTGTATGGCATGATGCACCGCGCGCACCATGTGTATGCTGACACGGAGCAGGATCCACACTCACCGAAGTACGATGAGAACCCTTTCAAGATGATGTGGAAAACAGCGGGCCACTACAACGGCCTGCTGTACGGCACGCTGGCCGCGGAAGAGCGCTTCACCCGCGACCTGCCGCACTGGAAAACGATGGAGGTGATCGGCGAAAGCTGGATCTCGCGCATTGCCTGGGGCCTGCTGTACGCGGCGTTCTACTTCGCCTTCGCCACCGCCTGGTGGCAGTGGTTGCTCCTCCCCTTGCAGTTCGTGATGGGCCCGCTGCACGGCATGATCATCAACTGGTACGCACACAAGTACGGTTATGTAAATTATCCCACGGACAACACCAGCAAGAATTTAATGCCGCTGGACGTGATCATGATGGGCGAGGGCCTGCACAACAACCATCACACGCACGCGGCGCGCGCCAACTTCGGCACCAAGTGGTGGGAGTTTGACCCCACGTGGCCGGTGATCAAACTGCTGGACCTCCTAGGCGTCGTCCGATTGCGGAAGTTGGCCTGAGCCTGCGCTTGGTCCGATCAAAACTGGCGGCGGATTGTTTCCCAAGCGGAAGCCATCCGAGGGTTCCGTTCCAGCCCCATGCAATTCCGTGCGCTTCGACCGGACATCCGCACTTTGGACCCCGCCTACTTCGGTTTGCCCATGTCCACCGGCGCTCTGGCCTTGGCCTCGCATGCCTTGGGCAATGATGCCGTTGCGCGTTTGTTCTTCGGCCTGAACAATGCGGAGATCGCGGTGCTCGGGCTGCTGCTCCTGCTGCGCATGGTCCTTTACTTCCCCAGCTTCAATAAGGACCTATCGGCCCACAACAAAGGCGCGGGCTTCCTCACCGTTGTGGCTGCGCTGTGTATCCTCGGCACCGAACACATGGTGTTGGCCCCCAATGTCCATGCGGCCCTTGCACTTTGGTGCGCAGCGTTCATTGCCTGGGCGGTGCTGTCGTACGCCTTCTTCATCCTGGTCACCATCAGCCGCCGGAAGCCCGGCCTGGAACACGGTATCGATGGCTCGTGGCTGCTGTTCGTGGTGGCCGCACAAGCCTTGTCCATCCTGGGTTCCTTCATCGCGCCCGTGCTCGCCCCGTATTTGCGCCACGCGCTATTCGGTGCGCTCTTTCTGTACTTGCTGGGCTGCCTGTTCTACGTGGTGGTGATCGGCATGATCTTCTACCGCACCACCTTTTTTCACATGCGGGCCGATGAATTCAAGCCCAGCTATTGGATCGACATGGGCGCCGCCGCCATCACCACGCTGGCGGGCACCATGCTCGCGGACGCCATGGCCCGCCACGGTATCTACACGGACTTCATTCCCTTGCTGAAGTTGGGCAGTGCCTTCTTCTGGGTGGCCGGCACCTGGTGGATCCCGGTGATCCTCTTCCTGGAGATCTGGCGGCACACCATCATCCCTCTGCGCTACCACGCCGGCCACTGGTCGCTGGTGTTCCCGCTGGGCGTGTATACGCTCTGCACATGGGAACTCGCGGGCATGCTTCAGCTGCCTGTGCTGCAATCCGTTGCATGGGTCTTCCTGCGTGTTGCCTGGTTGGCGTGGAGCATCACCTTCCTGGGAATGTGCCACCGCGTATGGCGCAGGTACGGGGTGAAGGAACGCACTCCTGCGGCAGCGGCCAAGCACACCCGCTGAAGGTTCGCAACGGGCTGCCTTACCTTGCGGACATGCCGACAACAGTGATCAAAGGGAACCTTGTGGACATCCCGGCACGGCGCATGTTTGCCGCGGAGGTAACAATTGAAGATGGCCGCATTGCGCGGATCACCGAACTCGATGACGTGGTGCAGGGCTTCATCCTGCCGGGCTTCGTGGATGCACACGTACACGTGGAAAGCAGCATGCTGATCCCCAGTGAATTTGCACGCTTGGCCGTAACGCACGGCACCGTGGCCACCGTGAGCGACCCACATGAAATCGGCAATGTGCTCGGCGTGGAAGGCGTGGAGTTCATGATCGCCAACGGGAAGAAAACGCCGTTCCACTTCTTCTTCGGTGCACCGAGCTGCGTGCCGGCCACCGTGTTTGAAACCGCCGGGGATGCGATCAATGCCGCCCAAGTGGGTGCCCTGTTGGAAAAACCGGAGGTGCTTTACTTGAGCGAGATGATGAACTTCCCCGGCGTACTGCACGGCGATGCGGAAGTGCTTGCCAAGATCGCCCATGCGCACCGGCTTGGGAAACCCGTGGACGGTCATGCGCCCGGGCTGCGCGGCGAGGAGGCACGGCGGTACATCGCCGCAGGCATCAGCACGGACCATGAATGCTTCACGGCGGAGGAAGCACTGGACAAGTTGAAGCACGGCATGAAGATCCTGATCCGCGAGGGCAGCGCGGCCAAGAACTTCAAGGCGCTGATCGACCTGCTGCGCGACCATCCGGACATGATGATGTTCTGCAGCGACGACAAGCACCCGGACAGTTTGGTGGAAGGCCACATCAACGACCTCTGCGCACGGGCCGTGGCCAAGGGCATCGACGTGTTCAACGTGTTGCGAGCGGCCTGCGTGAACCCGGTGGAGCACTACAAACTCCCCATCGGGCGGCTGCGCGAAGGCGATGCGGCGGACGTGATCGTGGTGGAGGACCTGGTGAAGTTCCGTGTGCGCCAAACGTTCATCGACGGGGTGCTGGTGGCGGAGAACGGCCGCAGCCTGATTGCTTCCGTTCAGGAAAAAAAGCCCAACCGGTTCCAATGCACACCAAAGACACCGGCGGACTTTGCGGTTCCAGCCACTGCGGAAGAGCTGCTGGTGATCACCGCGCTTGATGGGCAGCTGATCACCGGCAAAGAGCACATGGCCCCCCAGGTTGAAAACGGCTTTGCCGTTGCCGATCCCGGGCGCGACCTGCTGAAGATCGCCGTGGTGAATCGATACAAGGATGCCCCGCCGGCCGTGGGATGGATCAAGAACTTCGGTTTGAAACGCGGAGCCATCGCAGGCAGCGTGGCGCACGACAGCCACAACATCGTGGCGGTGGGCACCAACGACAAAGACTTGTGCGCCGCAATCAACTTGGTGGTCGAAGCGCGCGGTGGCGTGAGCCTGGCGGACGGCACAAAGCAGCATGTCCTACCGCTTCCGGTGGCGGGCATCATGACCGATGCGGATGCATACACGGTCGCCAAGGCCTATGCGGAAATTGATGGGCAAGCCAAGGCACTGGGTTCCACGCTGGCCGCGCCATACATGACGCTCAGCTTCATGGCGCTGTTGGTGATCCCGCACCTGAAGATGAGCGACCTCGGCTTGTTTGACGGGGATGCGTTCCGGCTCATCGCCGATTAGCCAATTTCCCGGTGATCGGGCAACGCAATGCCGCCATCGGCTGTCTTCCCGAAGAACCCAACCGGAACAACATGCACGATCGGTACATCCTCACCCTTGCCTTGGTCCTGCCGTCCATCAGTGGTTTTGCCCAATGCACCTTCACCCCCACCATTTCGCCCGCCAACCCAATCCTTTGCCCGGATGCCACTGACACCTTGACCACGCAGGTGTATGGGGCCTACCAATGGTACAAGGATGGCAGCGCCATTCCGGGTGCCACTGCACAGACGTTGGTCGTGGAGCAATCCGCGGACGCCGGTTCCACCTTCACGGTTTCCGCCACGCTGGACGGCTGCACGGAAATGTCCGCGCCCGTGCTGGTGGACGGCTGGGTATTCCTGCTCCCGTATGTGATCCATGGCGGGGACGCCCCCATCAACCAAGGCCCGGAACTGCAATTCTGTGAAGGCGACACGCTCACGCTCACCCTTTCCCCCGGCTATACGGAGAACATTGTGTGGACCAACAACGGCAATCCCATCCCCGGCGCAACAGCACCTGTACTAACCGTGACCACCGACGGTAACTACTCTGTTACCGCAGCTCCGGGGGAATGCCCAAATTCCATTATGGGGGTTAATGGACAAAACGAATGGTCCATCCTTCGGAAAGCTTAGCCTAGCATAGGTTAGGGGCGATTCAAAGGTCATGAACAAAAAAACTGCCCCCACTGCGGTTCGCGCCACACCCAGAAATACGGGGTTGTAAGGAAGGTTCAGCGCTTTAGATGCCATAGCTGCGGCAAGCAGTTCAGGGGTGGATACCGGGTAAGCGCGAAGGAGTTGTGGTGGGAGTATCAGTCAGGGAAGCAGACCTACGAACAGCTCGCGGCCAAGCATGGCTGTTCGGTCCGGACCATTCAGCGCAAGCTTGACCGGTACGAGGGTGCCGAGCAGGAGCTGCCGCAGCCCAGTGATGCAGTGATCCTCATGGACACGACCTACTTCGGCCGGAGCTTTGGGGTAATGGTGTTCCGTGATGCCCTCAGCAGCCAGGTGCTCCATTGGCGCTACGTGAAGTACGAGACCAATCAGCTGTACGCTGAGGGCTTGGCTCACTTGCGCGACTTGGGCATCGCTATAAAGGCAGTCGTCTGCGATGGTCGAAGAGGACTGCTGCAGTTGTGCTCCGGAATGCCCGCTCAGATGTGCCAGTTCCATCAGGTGGCGATCATCACCCGCTACTTGACCAGGAAGCCCAAGCTACTGGCCGCCCAGGAGTTGAGGACCCTGGTCCAACTCCTCACCAAGACCGACAAGGAGAGCTTCGTAGGCGGGCTTGAACAATGGCACGAACGCTGGGCAACGTTCCTCGCTGAACGCAGCGTGGAGGCCGCCACCGGGCGGTCACGCTACACCCACCGCAGGCTGCGCAGCGCGTACCTGAGCCTACGACGGAACCTGCCATGGCTATTCACTTGGTACGACCACCCTGGGTCGGGCATCCCGAACACCACCAACGCTATCGATGGCATGTTCGCCGGCCTGAAGAACAAACTGCGCAACCACAATGGCCTGTCTGCGACCCGGAAACGCAAGTTCATCGATGAGTTTTTTAAGGCATGCGGACCTCGAAATGGGAACGGGCAACCATAAGGTTCCCGCTCCCTTCCGATCATTTCTCGGTCATCGGGCTATCCCTGGCAGGTTGCTCTCCAGCAGAGCCTGCTTCCGTTTGGCCCGACATGCGAAGTTGGGGAATGCCTCACAACCCTGTCACAGCTGTTGAAAAACCGACCATTCGTTTTGTCCACTTGGACTCAACGTCTCAAAAAGACCATTCGTTTTGTCCATTACTCCCATTATGGGCATTGGTGTGGAAGTTGCAGTGAACTTCACGCCCAACATCCAGCCGGATATTGTGGACCTGGGTGATGGGCAGATCTGCGTATACCCCACCGGAAATTCCACCCAATGGTACTTCGAGGGTGCGCCCATTGGCACCACGGATTGCATTACACCGTCCTCCACCGGTGCATACACGGCCTTTGTGGACTACGGGCTGCCCTGCCAATCCATGTCCGATCCCTGGTTCCCCACCGGCATCACCGAGCGGAGCTTGGACAGGCCTTCCTTGGGGTCCAATCCTGTCCGGGGAACACTCGTGATCATGTGGCACCAAGGCATTGCCCGCGGTGGGGAATGGATGCTGCTGGACCTGTTGGGTAGGCCGGTAAGGACCGGCACCGTGCCGTACACCGCCAATTCCACCGTGGATGTTGGCAATCTGATGAACGGCAGCTACGTGCTCGTTTCGGCCAATTCCAGTTGGCTCCCCGTCCGTTTCCTGGTGCACCATTGACCACCCATGTGCACACAAGAACGGCGGACCCATTGGCCCGCCGTTCTTGTGTGCTTCATCCGTACCTACTGCTCAGTACCGTCGTAGCCGAAGAGGTCCTTGATGGTCAGCTGCTTCACCGGTCCAAGCTTCTCCAGCGCCTTCAGGTCCAGGCTGCCCTCCTTTCCGATGGCCAGGTACGTGTAGTGCTTGCCTTTGATGTGGCTGTTGAAGAACCGTTCCAACCCGGCGAGGTCGCTTTGCTGGATCAACGGATAGATGATCTGGTTCACGTCCTTGTCCAGACCTCGGCGCTGGGCGGATTCCCAACTCCAGTAGATGGCTTCCTTGGTGGTGCGGCTGGATTCGATCTTCTTCAGGGCGGCGTCGCGGCTCCCGTTGAACATCACCGCATCCGCGGGCATCTTGTCCATCAGGGCGCTCAAAGCCGCCTCCGCATCACCCAGCTTGTCCGCCTGGGTGCCCACATAGGCCCGTACGTAGCTGGATTCCTCCTTTTTGGCCGGCATGGTGTAAGCGGCGTATGCGGAGTAGGCCAAGGCCTTTCCTTCGCGGATCTCCTGGAACACGATGCTGCTGAGGCCTGAGCCGAAGTATTCGTTGAAGAGCGAGGCGTAAGGCATGTTGTTCACATTGAACTGGTCATCCTTGCTCATCAGCATCAGTTCGGTCTGCACCATGTCGTAGTTCACGTAGTACACCTGGTCCTTATCAGTGGCCAGTTCCACATAGGGTGCTGGTTGCGGCCAGCTTTGCAAGGTGGCCGGGGTTTTGTGCACTTTGTCCAGCAAGGCAACAACGGCATCCGGGGAACGCTTGCCGTAATAGAACAGGCGGTGGTGGTGCGTGTTGATGCCCTTGATCAAGGTGATCAGCTCCATGGGCTTCACGGCCTTTAGTTCTTCGCTGGAAAGGATGTTCCTCAACGGGGACCGTTCCCCGTACTTGCCATAGTTCAACAGGCCGCCATAAAGGATGTTGTTCTTGTCCTTCACGTTGTCACTGCGTTCCTTCAATTCATCCTTCACCAGTTCGGCCAAGGCCTGCGCATCGGGTTTCGGGTCGGCTAGCAGCTCCTCCATCAGGGCAAGCCCTTGGGGCAAATTCTCGTCGAGGCCCGAGAGCGATACGTACACGCGGTCCTGCCCGGCGAACACGTCGAACTGGACACCGAGCTTGAAGAACTCCTTCTGGAAGTCCTCCGCGCTGCGCTTGGTGGTGCCCAAGTAGGGCAGGTAGTTCACGGCCATTTTCAACTTCGGGTCGTCGTAGGTGCCCAGGTCCAGGATCTGCGTTAGGTCGAACAGGTCGTTGCTGGCATTGGGGATGGTGGCCACGGGGATGCCGTGCTGCAACGTGCGGCGTACGATGGCCGTGTTGTAGTCCACGAACTGCGGGGCCAGCCGCTGCTCGGGGATCTTGATCCACCGCTTGTACCACTCGCTCTGCTCGGAACGGTTGATGTCCAACGGCGTGATCTTGGGCTTTTCCACATGGAAGACCTCCTTGTCCTCGCCCGTCCGCTTGAACACCGTGATGCTGTTGTTGTTGAAATTGGCCTTGGCGAACGCCACCACCTCGGCTTTGGTGATCTTGGCCATGCGGTCGTAATAGTCCACCACGCTTTTCCAATCCTTGTGCAGGATGAAGGCATCCGTAAGGGCATAGGCCCGCATGCGGTTTTGTTCATTCCAGTAGCGGATGCGCTGTTGGCGGAAGTTGTTGACCACGGCGGGCAGCAGCCAATCCTCGAACTGGCCGTTCTTCACCTTCTCCAGCTCCTGGAGCAACAGGGTGCGCACCTCTTCCAAGCTTTGCCCCTGTTTGGGGTTGCCGCCCATGGAGAACTCCGAATAATCGGCCTGGTCTCCGCTGTAGGCGTATGCGTCCAATACCTTCTGTTTTTGTTTCAGGTCGATGTCGATCAGGCCCGCCTGGCCGTTGCTGAGGATGCCGGAGATGAGGTCCAGCATGATGGGGTCGTTGCTCTTGGCACCTGCAAAGCGCCAGCCCATTTGCACCCACCCAGCCATGGGCCCGAGCACGCTCATGGTGTCCGGCTTGGTGATCGGGCTCTCCGGCTTGAAGGTGAAGGCGGGCACCGGCTTGGCCTTCCACCAGCCGAAGTATTTGTCCACCATGGCGATGGTGCTGTCATAGTCCAGGTCACCGGCCATGATGACGGCCATGTTGTTCGGCACATAATAGGTGTTGAAGTATTCATGGATCTTCACCATGCTGGGGTTCTTCAGGTCCTCGCCGGTGCCGATGGTGGTGTGCGTACCGTAGGGATGGTTCTTGTACATGGCCTTGTCCATGGCTTGGGCGGCCTTGCGGTAGTCGTTGTCCTGCCCGCGGTTGAATTCCTCGAAGACCGTTTCCAGCTCGGTGTGGAAGAGGCGGAGCACCAGGTCCTGGAAGCGCGCGCTCTCCACCATCATCCACTTCTCCTGCGCGTTGCTGGGGATGTCGTTGACGTAAACGGTCTGCTCAGTGCTGGTATAGGCGTTGGTGCCCTTGGCCCCCAACGAGGAGATCATCTTGTCGTACTCGTTGGGCGCGGCGTAGGTGGCGGCCACATGGCTGAGGCTGTCGATCCGGGCATAGATCAACGCCCGCTCGCGTTCATCGGTAACGGACCTGCGCTTCTCGTACAGGTCGGAGATCTGTTTCAGGAAAGCGCTCTCGGTGGGCCAGTCCAGCGTGGCGATTTCCTGGGTGCCTTTGAAGAGCATGTGCTCCAAATAGTGCGCCAGGCCCGTGGCATCGTCCGGATCGTTCTTGCTGCCGGCGCGCACGGCGATGTTGGTTTGGATGCGGGGTTCGTCCTTGTTTTGGGAGAGGTACACCGTCAGCCCATTGTCCAACGTATAGATGCGCACCTGCATCGGGTCGTTGGGCACCGCGGTGTAGGTATAGGTTTTCTGCGCAACGACTTGCAGGGTCAGCACAGCGCTCAGCAGGATGCAGAAAGGGACTCGGATGTTCATGGGCAATGGTGGTTCCGGACTGCTGCGGTGCAGCCGAGGGTAAATGTAGGTGCGGCGTTGCCAAACCGGTTGCGGCGCGTCACAGTTCGCCGCTGCCCCGCCGGAGCATTTGGCCCAACTTGCGCATCCATTTGCGGGGCACCATCAGTGGCGAAGCGCGTTCCCCGTTCAGCGCCCAGGAGCGGTACACCTCGCGATTGGCTTGCAGGATATGTGCCAGCGACCGGTTGCTCATGCCGCCCAGCCGGAAGCGCACCAGCACCTTGGGCACGTACCGGGCCGACAGGCGGTGCCGGTACAGGAACCGGAACATCAGCTCATAGTCGGCACCGATCTTCAGGTTGGTGTTGAACAGCCCGAAGCGTTCATAGGCGCTGCGGCGGATGTAGGTGCCGGGGTGCGGGGGCATCCAGCCCTTCCGGAAGTTGGCAAGATCATATTCGCCACCCTTCCAAAAGCGCTTCACCTTGGTGATGTCGCCGGGGTCCACCATCAGCACATCGCCATAGATCACATCTTCACCGCCTTGTTCGAAAGCGCGCACCATGTAGCCCACCGTGTTCCGCGTGGCGATCATGTCGCCGGCGTTCACAAAGGCCACCACCTCCCCCGTGGCCACGCGCAGGCCCTTGTTCATGGCATCGTAGACCCCGTTGTCCTTTTCGCTGATGAAGTGGGCTATGCATTCCGTGTAGCGCAGCACCCGTTGTTGCGTGCCGTCCGTGCTGCCGCCGTCGATCACGATGTGCTCGATGTCGCCGTGGTCCTGCACCATGACGCTGCGGATCGTCTCATCGATCTCTGCGGCCGCATTGAAGCACACGGTGATCACGGATACCTTCATGCTTCGTCCGCGCCAGCCTGTCCATCCATTGCCCCGCCCTGCTCCCCGCCCGGTGCCTCCAGCACGCGTTCACGCACCGGAACAGCCGGGTTGCCCCGGTAAATGGTATAGGGCTTCAAGCTTTTGCCGGTGACGCCGCCCGCCGCCAACAAGGCATGGCTGCCTAAGGTGACCCCGCCCAGTACGATCGCACCGGCGCCCACCCAACTGCCTTCCTCCAATGTCACGGGCGCCACGATGGTGGGGTAATCGCTCTTTTTGTAATCGTGGCTGCCCAGGATCAGCATGGCCCCTTGGCTGATCACCACGTTGCTTTCGATGGTGAGCACATCCAAGTTGTCCAACCACGCGCGCTGGCCGATCCATACATGGTCGCCGATGCGGAGCTTCCACGGATACTTGATGTTCACCCCGGGGTGGATCACCACGCCCTTGCCCACCTTGGCGCCGAACAGGCGCAACAACCACGGCTTGGGCGATCGGAACGGGAACAGGGGGTTGAGGAAGAACAGGGCATTGGCGAAGTACCACAGCAGCAGCTTCACCGGCCCGGCCCCCCTGGGGAATTGGGGGCCCGGAAAGCGGCTGAGGTCGGTGCGCGGGCGGGTGTCGGTCATGGCAGGAACAGCTTCAGGCTGGCTTCCACCGGGGCCTGGTCGGCCAAATATCGGGTGCCCCGCGCAAAGGCGCCATCGCTCCAGCGGTCATATTCAACCTGGTCCATTTCACAGATCTGCTGCACCGCCCGGGTAAACCCGTCCGCGATGTCCAGCGGCAGGTCCCAACCCGCTTGATCACGTTCCAACATGCGCCACGGCGTACGGTCGCTGATCAGCAGGGGCCGGCCCACGGAAAGTGCTTCCAGCATGGTGTGACCGAAATTCTCGCCCGCACTGGGCATGAACAGGGCATGGTGCGCGGCCAGCACGGCGGCTACTTCTTCCGGCGGCACGGCTCCTCTGTGCTCTACGCGCACGTTGGGGGGCAAGGCGGAGATCGCTGCCAGGCATTGGGCCCAGTAGGCACCATCGTACACCGGCCCGTAAAGGCTGTACTGCACCTGCCCGGCAACGCCGCGCAAGCTATTGATGGCCAGCAGCGTGTTCTTCTCCACGGCAATGCGCGCCACGCTCACCAGCTTCGCCGAGCCGGGTTCCTTGTGCACGGGCAAGCGTTCGCCGCCGGCCACCTTGGGCAAATTCGGCACCACGCGCACATCGGCGAATTTCTGCACGTGCATCCGGATGTCCTTGGCTTCCTCCTCGTTGGTGGCCTGAAAGCACACGCCCTTGTACAGGTCCATCATTCGGGCCAAGGAGAGGAACAGCAACTTCCTCACAATACCGTGCCGCATGGCACCGCTGGCCAACATGCCGCGCACGGCCACTACCCGCCGCGCCTTCAACCCGCGGGCAAGCCAAAGCGGAAGAATGTTGTACCACCATGAATAGAGCCCGTTGGTGTAAACCACGTCCCACTGTTCCTCCTTCAGGATCCGCTTCCAGGCCTTCCATGTGGTGCCTTTCTTTGATGCGTACCAGACACGCTCACCGCCCGGCATGGGGGTCCAGCTGTCCGGAACGGTCCCTGGATAAGGGTCGGAGGTGGTGTAATCAGTGTTGCGCGCCACGATGTGGAAGCTCACCCGATCGCGCAGGTGGTCCACCAGGTTGGCCATGCTGCGCACAGGGCCGCCGGCGCGGTAGCCGGGCAGGTACCAGTCGATGAACACCAGCACGCGCGGTTTAGGCATGGCCTTCGGCGATCAGGCCCATTAACGTGTCCGACCATTCCCCGGGCCCGGACGCCTTGGCCAATTCCTCGCTGTGCCGTCCCATGGCCGCAAGGTCCGCATCGGACAGGGCGATCACCCGGAGCAGGGTTTCCTTCAGGCTCTTCTTGTTTCCGGCGGTGAAGGAAAATCCGTTGTATCCCTCCTTCAGGAAACTGTGGCGCGCCCCGACCGCATCACTGAGCAGCAGTGGAAAGCCAGCGGCAGCGTGCTCCTGCACCACCACGCCCCACGGCTCGTACAGGCTGGGAAGGATGAAAACGCCGCTCTGCTCCATGAACCGCCACATACCTTCCGGTTGTACGAAGCCCAGGTGCCGGATGCGCGGATGCTGGAAGGCCAACGGAAAGAGCTCGCCCGTGCCAATGCACCACAGCTCCCAGTCCCGGACTTGACCCGCATCGGCCAGTTCCGCGAAGGCTTCCACCATGTACTGGTGGCCCTTGCTGGGGATATACCTCGCCACGCACAGGAGGCGGTGCGGGAATTGCAAGGATCTCAGACCCCGGAGCCGATCGGCCACGGAGGCAAACAGGTTGAGGTCGGCCACGTAGAAGCCACGCCTGATGCGCTCCTTGGCAAAACCGAGGTGTGCGGCGTAGCGCGCCTGTGCCTCGCCCGTTACCCAGGCATGGCTGAAGGTTCGGTGCAGCCAGAGCCGCGCAGCGCCCACTGCGAACCACTGGCGCAGGTCGCCCCGCCACGCCGTGTCACTCGCCATCACGGTGGGGATGCCCCGCTTGCGGGCATCCTGGCACACCCGCAGGTAGGCCTTGTCCACCCAGCCGCTGGCCAGGATCACGTCCGGGGCCAAGCCTTTCACCAAGGCGCGCAAGCCTTCAAGGTCCAAGCTGGTGCGTTCGTGCACCGTTACCTGGGGCAGGTCGGGGAAGCTGAACGGGGCTTCCTTGTTCACCGGCCAGCGCACCAGGTGCACCTCCACCGCGTTGTGCGCCACCAAGTGCCCCAGCCCGGCCACGAGGTAGGGCGAGATCTCCGTATACAGGAAGAGCACCTTCTTCATTATTCGCCGGGAGCGCAGCTGCGGGCCGCAAAGTAAGCGAGCTTACCCCGGCCCTGCCCCGCCTATCTGATGCGCACCTTGGCGAAACTGCGCAAGTGCACGCCTTGGGCAAACCGGCGCCTCAGCCGGATGAGCCAGGCCACCACGGGCAGGAGGCCCAACAAGGCCGGCACCAGCACTTGCAACCACAGTGCCCCGGCAACATCCAGATAGGCCAAGCTGAAGGCCGTGAGCAGGACGCAATAGCCCCCGCCGAACCCGATGATGTGGCAATAGAGCCACATCCGCTTGTCCTGCCGTTGGCGGTTGAACTGCAGGAAGCCGTTGAGCACCACGGCGGAGCCCAACAGGCCGATCGCGGAGAACAGCAATGCGTGCAGGCTGATGCCGTCCAGGAAGGTGAACATCAACCCCCAGATCAGCAGCCCGCTGTATACCGCCCCCGCCGTGCCGTGCATCGCGATGTCCACTTTTCCTGGCCGCATCCCTTTGTGCAACTTTTTAAGGTACAGCGAGCGGTACCCCGAGGCGATGAGGTGGAAGCCGAACACGGCCAACATGGCCAACCAGAAATCCGCCGGCACCAAAATGCCGCGGACGATCGCCGCCAGGCATGCTGCGGCCATGCTGTAGAAAAAGATCTTCCCGCAGCGCCTGTGCCAATCGCCACCCTTGTAGGCCGCCATCGCCAAGGGGGCGGCCACCAGGGCGATGCCGCCGGTGGTCAGTTGCAAGGCCTCCAAGGCGGGTATGATGATGGGATCGATGGGCATGGAAACAATTACCACATCACGACGAACCGCGCCACCACCGGTGCCAGGCCTTTGCGTTCGATCGAAAGAAAATACGGACCTGGTGCAAGGTTGGGAATCCGGAGGGATGGGTTAGCCACGACCGGGACCGGGATTGTCGCCATGAGTGCCCCGCGGGTGTCTGTGATGCGGGCAGTAGCTATATCAGTGGAAACAATTGGAACATGAACTGCTTCTCCTGCTGTTACGAGGCTCGGATAAAGAATTAAAACCACGGGTTGGGCCACATCTTCAATAGGTAATGGGTCGGAGTACGGCAATACAGTTAAATCGTGCGTTTGGAGCATGCTATCTGTCTTCACCACATACATCGCCCGTAGTCCCGGGCCGTATCCTTCGGCCCAGCCAGCAACTACATATCCACCATCGGCGGTGGGATCCAAGGAAAAGCCTTCCGCCGGATGGCCGTCTCCATAGTTGTTTCCCAATTGAAA
The DNA here is from genome assembly GCA_023957375.1 of Flavobacteriales bacterium. Taxonomy (GTDB): domain Bacteria; phylum Bacteroidota; class Bacteroidia; order Flavobacteriales_F; family PHOS-HE28; genus PHOS-HE28. The sequence continues at coordinate 1,739,786 of JAMLHB010000001.1, forward strand.
ATCGCCCAAGTCATCCGTGGTAGTAAGAATCATATCCTTCTCTCCCAAATTGAGCGTGTTGAATCCGGTAAATACAAATCCACCATTCAACTTTCGCCTGATCTCCGTGCCGCCCGCATCCGCAGCATTACCAAGGAATTGGCTCCATTGGTATTGCCCCGCCGCATCAAGACTGATCAAATAAATCTGCGCAACATCAGACCCACTTCTTGTAATTCCGCATGCAACCAAGTTTCCGCTAGCATCCTCAACAACGGACCGAAGTATATCTGTGCTATCACCACCGATGGGCGTAAGCCAGAGTTGATTCCCATCCAGATCCAATTTGGAAACAAAGCCATCTTCGTACCCTAGACCTGTTTCCATTGAACCGGCCATGACAATACCTTGATCGGCAGTAACACAAAGCCCATTACATTCCATCCGGTATGGGCCACCAAACTCTTTTGTCCAAAGTGTATCACCATTCAGGTCCGTACGGACAATGAACGCCGCACCACTCAGCATTCCTCCACCATAGGTTATACCACCCAGTACAAATCCGTCCGGCAGGACTTCAACAGAATTGCAGATATCCCAAGCGCCCGTCCCGTAATTCCTTTCCCATATCAGTTCACCCTGCAGGTCCGTTCGTATCAACAACATATCGTATGAGCCATTCGACCCCAATGATGTTGTCCCGGCGATGATGTATCCATCCTGCAACTCACGACATGCTATGCCATTGTCCACACCCAAACCGCCATACACACGCGACCAATTAGGTTCTCCAAAAGCATCCAAATGAAGTATATATATGTCACTGGATCCGTTCCCGAAACTACCAGTTGATCCCACCGCTATGTATCCGCCGTCAGTAGTTTGCCTTACACTTCGAGCCTCACTCATTCCGACACCTCCATATGTGCGCCTCCATGTCACTTGGCAAAAAAGCGCCGTGTACAGGGAGGAACACAGAAGGATGGAAGAAAGGCGCTTGTAATTCAACGGGATGCTCATTCCTTTATCTGGACCAAAGCTATCCAATCCGGGAAAACGGTATCTGTCAACTTGGGGAATCAGCACCTTTCTTGCGGGGGATCATTCCTGCACCGTTTCTTCGCGCTTTAGCAATGGAAGCAGTGTGAACATCTTGGCCAAATGGCAGTGAACCGGGGCTGGCTTTACCACTTGGGGGCGATCTTGGCTTTAGTCGCATTCGTAGGCTACAAGTGGCAATTCCTCAGCCTTCCACTTTATTGGGATGAAGCGTGGGTCTATGGTCCAGGGGTAAGGGCTATGCACGCGAATGGCCTATCAATCCTGCCCAATACCATCGGAACAGAGCTTTCACGCGGGCATCCTTTGCTCTTCCACCTCATGGCGGCGCTTTGGGCATCTTGCTTTGGTGCCTCCAATCCTTCACTACACGCCTTCTCTCTTTTGTTGGCAACTATCTTACTCTTCTTGACATATTGGATCGGTTCAAAATTGGGCTCTCGACAAATTGGCTTGGCTGCCATGTTGATGGTCGGGTTGAATGAAATTTTCTTGGCCCAGAGCGCGTTACTTCTTCCGGAAATTGCATTGGGAGTGGCGCTCCTATTGGCGGCATGGGCCTACGTACAGAAGCATGTTGCGGGGTATATCGCGGCTGCTACGTGTGCCTTGTTCATTAAGGAATCCGCGCTCGTGCTCATCCTTGCTCTGATCTGTTGGCACTCAATTTCCACGACATCCCGCAAGTCAGCTGCCAATTCCAAGCCTTGGTGGCCTTGGCTGGGCATCATCCTGTCCCCGCTGCTCCCTGCCACCTTGTTCCTGCTCTACCAACGAATCTCCTATGGCTGGTTCCTCTACCCCCTGCACATGGGCCTGATTTCGTGGGAAATCAAAGACATCCATTACTTCTTCAAATTCGGCTATCGCGAACTATTTGAACAACAAGGCATGGAATGGGCGACATTGGCCTTTGGCCTTATAGCTCCCATGGCATGGAAAGGTTGGCGCAAATGGTATTTTGGAATCATGGTCGCCTTCCTGTATGTGGCCGCGATCAAAGTACTCGACGGAAAGTGGACCCTATCTCCCCTGCCCACGTTGATCGTAACATTGGCCTGCTTCGGAGCAATCCTTTTCCTTCAGTTTAGACCACTTCACAAACAAGAAGGAGCGCGTGGTGAGCTTCCGGCGATCGGCTTAGTCCTCGTACTTGGGTTCTTGATGTTTTCAGCACTGAACTTCTTTTCGGACAGGTATCTCACCGGCATGATCCCTTTTGTTGCAATTGGCATGTCCGCAGTGCTGTACAGTGCACTTGCCCCTTGGCACAAGGCATTATTCCCAGCGATGGTTCTCTTGATCGCTGGGAACCTGACCAGACACATTGGAACAGATGGGCGCGTTGGCGACACTACGCTTAGTTATGCCGATGACATCCATGCACACTTGCGTGTAATCCACGCATGTGAAGCACTGCATTTGCAAGATACCCCGATCTATGGGTCGTTCATGGATATCACTTATATGACCGACCTGAGCGCCGGATACCTTTCGGCAGGCAGAGCTTTCCAGCACGTCACCGATTCACTCTCACCCAACACGCAGTATGCCATTGTGAGTCAAGCGAGCCCTAAAGATTTCCCAGGAAAACTTTTGTCATTGGGTTTCACAAAAACCGCGTATTTCAGATCCGGACCTGCATGGTGTGCCTTGTTCCAACGTTCTACCCGCCCTGGCGATTTCACAAGCAAGTGACGGAAGTCCATTGAATCATTCGCAATCGCCCTCCCCACCTTTGGCCCCCATGTCCCCCTCCTTCTGGTTCCGCACCGCCCTTGTCCTAACCGCCTTGCTGCTGATCGACCTCTATGCCTGGCGCGGCATCAGCACTGCCTTGGGGGGCATGGCAATGGGTACACGTCGTGCGCTGCGCATCACCTATTGGGCGGTGAGCATCGGCGTGCTGCTGATGATGCTCTTCGGTATCACCCGGGTGAATGAGCTGCACGCGGCACGCAACCGGGCCTTCATGTACACCTTCATCGGCATCTTCATCCTGCTGCTGCTGCCCAAGTTGGTGGTGGTGCTCTTCCACGCACTGGAAGACCTGCTGGTGCTACTGCGTTGGTTGTGGAACAAATGGGCACCCGGCGCACCGGCTGACGGGCCCGACCACAGCCGGATCCGCTTTCTCTCCCAAGTGGGCTTGGCGCTGGCCGCCATCCCGTTCGGCGGTGTGCTGTACGGCCTTACGCGCGGCTGGCGCCATTTCAATGTCGCCGCGGTGCCCGTGCGGTCGCCCAAGCTGCCCAAGGAGTTCGACGGCCTGCGCATCGTACAGATCAGCGACCTGCACTTGGGCAGCTTCAGCACTTCCACCCACATGGTGCAACATGGCATGGACCTGATCAATGCGCAGCAGCCCGACCTGATCCTCTTCACCGGCGACCTGGTGAACAACTTCGCCGAGGAGGCCGAGCCGTGGGTGCACACCCTCGCAGGCATCCACGCGCCATTGGGCAAGTTCGCGGTGCTCGGCAACCACGATTACGGCGATTACTCCCGCTGGGAAAGCCCTGCTGCGAAGCAGGCCAACCTGGAGCGGACCAAGGAGCACCTGCGCGCCATGGGCTTCCGCCTGCTGATGGACGAGCATGTGCCCATCCGCAAGGACGGCGGCGAATTCACCTTGGCGGGCGTGCAGAACTGGGGCACACGCTTCCAGCAATACGGCAACCTGGCCAAAGCGCTCTCCGGCACAAGCCCCACGCAGTTCCGCCTGCTGATGAGCCACGACCCCACGCACTGGGACGCGCAGGTGCGCGCCACGGGCATTGACCTGATGCTGGCCGGCCACACGCACGGCGCGCAGTTCGGCATCCAGATCAACGGCCACACCTACAGTCCCGCACAGTGGATCTACGAGGAATGGGCCGGCCTGTACCGCAAGGGCGATGCACAGCTCTACGTGAACCGCGGCTTCGGATTCATTGGCTTCCCGGGCCGCGTGGGCATGCCGCCGGAGATCACCGTGATCACCTTGCAGCGGGCGTGATCCGCCGCTTTAGGCACCTTCGCGACCACAGGCCCCGACCGCAAAATGCCCGGCCAGCAGGCGTGGCCACCGCTCGTGTGATCGCCCCGCGCACACTCAGCGAGCCACATAGCTTTGGGGCAATTAACTCCCACAGCCATGCGCCAGTTCTTCAAGTTCATGTTCGCCTCCATGCTGGGCACCCTGCTGGTGGGCCTGGTGATGCTGGTGTTGTTCATCGGCTTCATCGCCGCCCTGGGCAGCGCCTTCAGCCTGGAAAGCAAATCCACCGCCGTGCAGGACAATACCGTATTGCGCATCTCCCTGGACCAGCAGGTGCTGGACCGCGGGCCGAACGATCCGTTCAATTTCGACTACGGTCCGTTCAAAGTCGCCAGCAAATTGGGCCTGGACAACATTTTGCAAGGACTGGAAAAAGCCAAGCACGACGACCGCATCAAAGGGGTGTTCTTAGACCTGGGCATGGTGAACGCCGGGTTTACCACGGTGAAGGAGATCCGCGACAAGCTGCTTGAGTTCAAGGCCGAAAGCGGCAAACCGGTACTGGCCTTCGCCGACATGTACACCCAGAAGAGCTACTTCCTGGCTAGCGCGGCGGACGGCGTGTACATGGTGCCACAGGGCGATCTGGACTTCCGTGGCCTCCAAAGCGAAATGATGTTCTACACAGGCCTTTTCGAGAAGTTAGACATCGACATGCAGTTCATCCGGGGAAGCAACAACCAGTTCAAGAGCTTCGGCGAAGCCTTCACCCGCAAGGACATGAGCCCGGCCAACAAGCAGCAGGTCACCGAACTGCTCAACGGCATCTGGGGCAACTATATCGCCCAAGTGGGCGCCGCGCGCCACCTGGACACCGCCAAGCTCAACGCCATCGCGGAAAACCTCTTGGTGCGCAAAGCCGATGATGCCGTGACCCAAGGGTTGGTGGACAGCCTGCTGTACCGCGACCAAGTGCTGGACCTCATCAAGGAACGCATGGGCCTCGATCCCGACAAGGACATCGAAGCCGTGGGGCTGGGCAAATACGCAAAGGCTTACGTGCCCAGAGGCAAGGACAAAACTCCCACCTGGCAGCAACCCAAGATCGCCGTGGTCTATGCCCAAGGCGACATCATCGACGGCGAGAGCTCGGACGGCAGCATCGGCGGCGCCACCATCAGCGCGGCCATCCGCAAAGCCCGCAAGGACACTGCGGTAAAGGCCATCGTGCTGCGCGTGAACAGCCCGGGCGGCAGCGGCTTGGCCAGCGATGTGATGTGGCGCGAAGTGGTGCTGGCCAAGTCGGTAAAACCCGTGGTGGTGAGCATGGGCGACGTGGCCGCCAGCGGCGGATACTACATCAGTTGCGCCGCCGACAAGATCTTCGCCGAGCCCACCACCATCACCGGAAGCATCGGCGTGTTCGGTATGATCCCCAACATGAAGGGCTTCTTCAACAACAAGCTCGGCCTCACCTTCGATGGTGTGCAAACGCACAAGTACGCCGGCATGCTTACCGTTACCCGCCCCTTGACGGCCGAGGAGAAGGGTATCATTCAAGGCTTCATCGACAATTTCTACGCCACCTTCACCCAGCGCGTGGCCGAAGGCCGCCACATGACCACCGCACAAGTGGACAGCATCGGGCAGGGCCGCGTGTGGACCGGCACGGCGGCAAAGGCCATCGGCCTTGTTGACGACCTCGGCGGCTTGGAGGCCGCCACGGCGGAAGCCGCCCGCATGGCCGGCCTGGAAGCGGGCAACTACCGCATCATGGGATTTCCGGAGCAAAAGGATTTCTTCGAGGAGTTGAAGTCGAGCCTTAACGCACAAGCACGCACGTGGGTGGCCGCACAGGCCTTCGGCGAAGACGCCGAAATGCTGCACCGCTTCGAGCAGGCATCCAAGGTGCGCACGTTGGATGGCGTGCAGGCACGGATGCCGTTTGAGCTGGAGGTGTACTGAGAAAGAGAAAGAGAGAGAGAGAGAGAGAGAGAGAGAGAGAAGAGAGGAAGAGGAAGAGAGGTAGAGAGAGGAAAAAGTAGGGAAGTGCACCTGAGGTGCCTGTGGCCAGCAAGCGGTCCGCAGGTCGGCAAAAGAAAGGCCCGGCTTCCGCCGGGCCTTTCCACCCATAACCCAAAATCCAAACCCTGCCTGTATAACGCCGGGGGCACTCCGAAGGTTACGTTCATTCCACGTCCACGTGGAAGCCGCTGTGGCTGCGCACGTTCAGCACCCGGCCATCGGCCCATACCAGGTATTGGCCCTTGATGCCCTGCAGCTTGCCAGCGATCTCCGGCAGCTTGTCCAAGTGCACGCTCACCAGTTTGGGCGGCACATTTTCCAACGGGTAGCCAATGCTGACGACAGGTTCTGCAGGCAGGAAGAATTCCCGAAAAGCGGTATCCAGCACTTCAGCCACGTGGGCACGCGCTTGCAGCAGGGCCACTTCACCTGGCACAGGGTCGGATAACAACAGCATGCGCCGCCATTCCGTGCGGTCGGCGAAATGCTGCTTCAGGTCCACCTCGATCGCCCCGGCCAGTTGGCGGTATGGCACCCGCGCGATGGGCACCGCCAACATGGCCCCCTGGTCGATCCAGCGCACCGGCACCTGCACGGATCGTGTCACACCCACTTTCACATTACCGGTGAAGGACAGGTACACAAGATGCTCTTGCAGGTGGTGCTCCCGTTCCCATGGCACATCGCGTCCGCGCCCCAAATGGGCTTCGCACAGTTCGGGCCGAATGATGCACGGGCTGGCCTCCGGCGCATCGCGGAAGCAGGGGAAGCAGAGCCCGTCGCCATACAACTTCTTCACCTCCCGCCCGCACCGGACGCAGCTGCGCCCGCCGGTGAAGCGCAGGGTGAAGGCGGCGCCCACCCGCCCTTCCAACGGAAGCAATTGATCACCCAAGGGCAGTGCATAACCCGCCATGCTCAAGCCTCCGGGCGCCGTCACATCGGCCAGCCACGACTTCAATTTGCGCAGGGGGCCTCCGTGTTTTGTCATTCCATGGGTAACTTCACGGACGAAAGTAGGCGCCATCCTACCTGTTACCATGCCTGTGAACGCGTTGTTCGGCTTCTTGATGAAAAAGCGGTTGCAGCAGATCGAGCTGTTCCGCGACCATCCGCACGAAGCCCAGTTGGAGGTGTTCCATGAACTGATGCAGGCTGCGCGCTACACGGAATGGGGGCGTCGGTACGACTACGCAGGGATCGGCTCGCCCGAAGAGTTCAAGGAACGCGTGCCCCTGCAGGACTATGCCCAGGTGAAGCCCTGGGTGGACCGCATGCGGCGCGGTGAACAAAACTTGCTTTGGCCCACGGACATCCGCTGGTTCGCCAAGAGCAGCGGCACCACCAACGCCAAAAGCAAGTTCATTCCCGTGAGCCGTGAGGCGCTGGAGGAATGCCACTACAAAGGCGGCAAAGACCTGCTGGCGCTCCACTTCTCCATGAACCCGGGCAGCAAGTTGTACCAGGGGATGTCCATGGTAGTGGGCGGCAGCAGTGCCACCGAGCCGTTGCGCGAGGATGCCTACACCGGCGACCTCAGTGCCATCATTATCCGAAACTTGCCCCTGTGGGTGGAGGTGCGCCGCACGCCGGTGATCGAAACTGCCTTGATGGAAAACTGGGAGCAAAAGGTGGAGCGCATGGCCCGGGAAACCCTGCGCGAGGATGTGCGCAGCATTGCGGGCGTGCCATCGTGGACATTGGTGGTGCTCAAGCGCGTGCTGGAGCTCACCGGCAAACACAACATCCTGGAGGTATGGCCCAACCTGGAGCTCTTCATGCACGGCGGCGTAAGCTTCAGGCCGTACAGGGAACAATACCGCAAGTTGTTCCCCTCGCCTTCGGTGAACTACCTGGAAAGTTACAACGCCAGCGAAGGCTTCTTCGGCATCACCGATGTGCACGGCGCCGACGACCTGTTGCTGATGCTGGACTATGGGATCTTCTTCGAGTTCATTCCCGTGAAGGAACTGCACCGCGACCAGCCCCCCACCAAGTTGCTGCACGAGGTGGAGGCCGGGCAGGATTATGCCCTGGTGATCAGCACCAATGCCGGGCTCTGGCGCTACTTGCCGGGCGATACCGTGCGGTTCACCTCCACAAACCCCTATCGCGTGCAGGTGAGCGGCCGCACCCGCAGCTTCATCAATGCCTTTGGCGAGGAGCTGATCGTGGAGAACGCGGACCGGGGCATCGAAGCTGCATGCCGCGCCACCGGGGCCGTGGTGGCCGACTACAGCGCAGGCCCCGTGTACATGGACGAGAAGGCATGCGGCGGCCATGAGTGGGCGATCGAATTTGAACAGGAGCCGCAGGACCTCGGCGCATTTACCTCGGTGCTGGACGATGCCATTCGCGGCCTCAACAGCGATTACGACGCCAAGCGCAGCACCGGCCAGGTACTGCAACGGCCCCTGGTCCATGCGGTAGCACCAGGCACCTTCCACCAGTGGCTGAAGCAACAGGGCAAACTGGGCGGTCAGCACAAGGTGCCACGCCTGTGCAACGACCGCGTGATCTTGGAGCAGTTATTGCTGCGCATACCGGCATGAGAACACTGCTGTGCTGGGTCCTGCTGCTGGCCGCAACCATCGCGCATCCACAGACGGACACTGCCCATTGGCGGATCCCCGGGCCGGTGGACCTGTTCACCACGGACGACCTCGGCGGCCTGTATGTGCTAAGAGGCAATGACCTGTTCCTGTACGACCGCAATGGATGGCAACCAGCCCGCAACAGCTTCAACACCTTCGGCCCCATCTCGGCCGTCAGCGCATACGCCTCGCTGAAGCCCATGATCTTCTCGCGGGACCAGGGCCAACTGGCCTTGCTGGACAACACGTTGAGCATCCGCGGCAACACCATGAACCTGGCCCGTTCCGGCCATCCTTGGGTAGAGCTCGCCTGCACCGGCGTGCAGGACCGGTTATGGCTTTTCAATGGACGCGACCTTACCCTGGTACGCGTGGACGGCATGTTGAACGTACAGGCCAGCTCCGGAAGGCTCGACCAAGTGCTGGGCTTCACGCCACAGCCCACCTATATGGAGGAGGCCGATGACAGGCTCTACCTGGTGGACCCCGGCAACGGCGTGCTGGTGTTCGACCTCTTCGGCACCTTCATCCGCACCCTGCCCATTACCGGCGCGCAACGCGTGCAGGTGCGGCAAGGCGCGGTGTGGCACGTGCAGCAAGGGCGGCTGGTGCGCTACGACCTGCGCTCCTTCGGGTCCGAAGTGGTGCCATGGCCGGAAGGAAACGACAGCCTGGCCGTGCTGGACGCCCGCATCGAGCATGGCCGCTTGTACCGCCTGACGGCCGAAGGAATGCTGGTGGACGGGATAACCCGGTAGCCCGGGCGATCTGCGCAAGACTTTATCCACATTCGGCCCTGCCTTGCCCCCGCAAGGATACCTTCGCCACCCTTCACAAGGCCCATCATCATGCACATCGCCATTGCAGGGAACATCGGTTCCGGAAAGACCACCTTGACCAAGCTGCTCGCCAAGCACTACAACTGGGACCGCCTGGAGGAAGCCGTGGACAACAACCCCTACCTGTTCGACTTTTACAAGGACATGCAGCGCTGGAGCTTCAATCTGCAGATCTTCTTCCTCAACTCGCGTTTCGAACAACTGCTGGACATCCGCCGCAGTGGCCGCAACGTGGTGCAAGACCGCACCATCTATGAGGACGCCTTCATCTTCGCCCCCAACCTGCATGCCATGGGGCTGATGACCACGCGCGATTTCGAGAACTACTTCCGCCTGTTCCAGAACATGGACAGCGCCATCGTTCCGCCCGACCTGCTGATCTTCCTGCGTGCCAGTGTGCCCAACTTAGTGAGCCAGATCGCCGAGCGGGGGCGCGAATACGAAAGCAGCATCAGCATCGACTACCTCAAACGCTTGCAGGAGCGGTACGAAGCGTGGATCAGCACCTATGATAAGGGCAAGGTGCTGGTGATCGACGTGGATGAGAACGCCTTCCACACCAATCCGGAGGACCTCGGCAAGATCATCAACGCCATCGATGCGGAGATCCATGGCCTCTTCCCGGACCAGGCCCCGGTGAAGGTACCCGCCAAGGCAGCCGCCAAGAGCGCACCGAAGAAGAAGGCGGCCGCGAAGAAGAAGTAGCCATTCAGGGGTTAATGGACAAAACGAATGGTCCATTCTTCGAAAAGCCTTGCCTATCATAGGTTAGGGGCGATTCAAAGGTCATGAACAAAAAAACTGCCCCCACTGCGGTTCGCGCCACACCCAGAAATACGGGGTTGTAAGGAAGGTTCAGCGCTTTAGATGCCATAGCTGCGGCAAGCAGTTCAGGGGTGGATACCGGGTAAGCGCGAAGGAGTTGTGGTGGGAGTACCAGTCAGGGAAGCAGACCTACGAGCAACTCGCGGCCAAGCATGGCTGTTCGGCCCGGACCATTCAACGCAGGCTTGACCAGTACGAGGGTGCCGGGCAGGAGCTGACGCAGCCGAGTGAAGCAGTGGTTCTCATGGACACGACCTACTTCGGCCGGAGCTTTGGAGTAATGGTGTTCCGTGATGCCCTCAGCGGCCAGGTGCTCTATTGGTGTTACGTGAAGTACGAGACCAATCAGTTGTACGCTGAGGGCTTGGCTCACTTGCGCGACAAGGGCATCGCCATAAAGGCAGTCGTCTGCGACGGTCGAAGAGGACTGCTGCAGTTGTGCTCCGGAATGCCCGCGCAGATGTGCCAGTTCCATCAGGTGGCGATCATCACCCGCTACTTGACCAGAAGGCCCAAGCTACTGGCCGCTCAGGAGTTGAGGACCCTGGTCCAACTCCTCACCAAGACCGACAAGGAGAGCTTCGTAGGCGGGCTTGGACAATGGCACGAACGCTGGGCAGCGTTCCTCGCTGAACGCAGCGTGGAGGCTGCCACCGGGCGGTCACGCTACACCCACCGCAGGCTGCGCAGCGCTTACCTGAGCCTACGGCGGAACCTCCCATGGCTATTCACTTGGTACGACCACCCTGGGTTGGGCATCCCGAACACCACCAACGCTATCGATGGCATGTTCGCCGGCCTGAAGAACAAACTGCGCAACCACAATGGCCTGTCTGCAACCCGGAAACGCAAGTTCATCGATGAGTTTTTTAAGGCATGTGGACCTCGAAATGGGAACGGGCAACCATAAGGTTCCCGCTCCCTTCCGATCATTTCTCGGTCATCGGGCTATCCCTGGCAGGTTGCTCTCCAGCAGAGCCTGCTTCCGTTTGGCCCGACATGCGAAGTTGGGAAATGCCTCACAACACTGGCTCATCTGTTGAAAAACCGACCATTCGTTTTGTCCACTTGGACTCAACGTCTCAAAAAGACCATTCTTTTTGTCCATTACTCCCCATTCAGCCCTTTACGGCCACGCCGTACAGGATCGTGCGCCAGCGCACTGGCACCAAGGGCATCACCAAGGCATCCATCCGCGCGAGCAGGTCGCGTTGCAATTCACTGCGCCCCAAGTTGGCCAACAGGCCGGTGGTATGCAGCTCCGTGCGTTCAAACCCGGCGAACAGATCGCGGTCGTCCACCGGGTCCAGGTAGCGCCAGTAGTGGTCCCAAGCCACGAAGCGCCGCCGCAACCAACGGTGCAGCCACGTACCGCGCAGGTTCTCGGCGAAGAGAAGCACACCGCCGGGCTTGAGCACACGGTGCATTTCGTGCAGCGCCGCCAGTTGCCGTTCCTTGGTGCCCAACGCACCGACCATGCTCTTGAACACCACCACGTCGAAGGATGCATCAGGTTTGGGGATCGCCAGGGCATCGACCTGCTCGTAGGTGATCCATTCTTGCCGGCCGAAGGCATGGTGCAGTTCATGGGCCCTTTCCGTTGGCCCGCGCAAATCGCTGCACACGGTCATGAACCCCTGGTCGGCCAGCATCAGGCTCAAGCCTCCATCGCGCTCACCTAAGGCCAGCGCAACCCGCGCATCCTTGGGCATGGTGCGAAGTGTGCGTTGCCATAGCGGCCATGCCCGCGACCAGGAGCGGACCTCCCATTGAAAATATTGCTGCAACCTGCCATCCGGAGATCCCATGGCACAAAGAAAGAACCTGCCCGTAGATCCTCCCCCACCGCACACCCGGAAGAAGGCCTTGGCCCAAAAACAGGCAACGCCCCCGGGGCGGGAGCGTTGCCTGTTGGGACCAAGGCGCTTATTCTTTGCTGAACGCTGCAGCCTGTGGCGCAGATTGTGCTGCCTGCACCACGGTGGTCCGCACTTGCGGGTCAGACATGGCTGCGGCTTGCTGCCCGCCTTCGTTGAGGTGCGGGGCAATGATCAAAGCCACGATTGAAGTCAACTTGATCAGGATGTTCATGCTGGGGCCGCTGGTATCCTTGAAGGGATCGCCCACGGTATCGCCGGTAACGGCCGCCTTGTGGGGGTCGCTGCCCTTCTTGTGGCTCTGGCCATCGATCAGCACACCTTTTTCGAAGCTCTTCTTGGCATTGTCCCAAGCGCCGCCGGCATTGTTCTGGAAGATGCCCATCAGCACGCCGCTCACGGTGATGCCGGCGAGCAATCCGCCCAAGGCTTCCGCGCCGAACAGGAAGCCGACGATCACCGGGCTCAACAGGGCCAGGGCACCGGGCAGGATCATTTCACGGATGGAGGCCTGCGTGCTGATCGCCACGCACTTTTCGTACTCCGGTTTTGCCTTGTACTCCATGATGCCGGGGATCTCGCGGAACTGGCGGCGCACCTCCTTCACCATGTCCATGGCGGCCTTGCCCACAGCACTGATGGCCATGGAGCTGAACAGGAAGGGGATCATGGCGCCCACGAACAGCATGGCCAGCACGTTGGCCTTGTAGATGTCGATGCCGCTGATGCCGCTGAGGCCCACATAAGCCGCGAACAGGGCCAGCGCGGTGAGCGCGGCGGAGGCGATGGCAAAGCCCTTGCCGGTGGCTGCGGTGGTGTTGCCCGTGGCATCGAGGATATCCGTGCGGCCGCGCACCTCCTCGGGTAGGCCGCTCATCTCGGCGATACCCCCGGCATTATCGGCGATGGGACCGAACGCATCGATGGCCAGCTGCATGGCCGTGGTGGCCATCATGCCCGCTGCAGCAATGGCCACCCCGTACAGGCCGGCCAGTTCAAATGCGCCATAAATGCCCGCCGCCAGCACCAAGATCGGCAGGAAGGTGCTCTCCATGCCCACGGCCAGGCCGCCGATCACGTTGGTGGCATGGCCCGTGCCGCTCTTCTGCACGATGCTGTCCACCGGTTTACGCCCGATAGCGGTGTAATACTCGGTGATGTAGCTCATCAAGAAGCCCACCACCAAGCCCAACAGGATGGCGTAGAAGATATTGACGCTCGCGTAGGTGGTTTCCACGCCGTTGCGGCTGAAGACGATCGTATCGCCGAACATGGCACCGATCACGAACCAGCTGGCCACTGCGGTCAGCAGGATGCTGCCGATGTTGCCCTTGTTGAGGGCGGCCATCACGCTGTCGGTATCCTTGCCGATGCGCACGAACAGGGTGCCAATGATGCTGAAGAGGATGCCCAAGCCCGCGATCACCATGGGCAGCAGGATCGGGGCCATGCCACCGAAGCTGTCCTGGCTGATCACTTCGCGCCCCAGCACCATGGTGGCCAGCATGGTGGCTACATAGCTGCCGAACAGGTCGGCACCCATGCCGGCCACGTCCCCCACGTTGTCGCCCACGTTGTCCGCCACGGTGGCGGGGTTGCGCGGGTCATCCTCGGGGATGCCGGCCTCCACTTTGCCCACCAGGTCTGCACCCACGTCGGCCGCCTTGGTGTAAATGCCGCCGCCCACACGGGCGAAGAGCGCAATGGATTCGGCACCTAAGCTGAAACCGGCGAGTACTTCCAAGGCGGTCATCATCTCCTCGCCATTGGGAGATGCGCCCGCCACGTACATGCCGTAAAACACGATGAAGAGCGAGCTGATGCCCACCACGGCCAGTCCGGCCACGCCCAAACCCATCACCGTGCCGCCGTTGAAGCTCACCTTCAGGGCCTGTGCCAAACTGGTGCGGGCCGCTTGCGTGGTGCGCACGTTGGCCTTGGTGGCCACGCTCATGCCGATCCAGCCGGCCAGGGCGCTGAAGAACGCCCCGATCAGGAAGGCCACCGCGATCACCCAATCGCTGTGCTCCACCAAGGAACTGCTCCAGGCCAACAAGCCTGCCGCCACCACGGCGTACACGCCCAACACCTTCCATTCCGCCTTCAAAAAGGCGCTGGCCCCATTGGCTATGTAGCCGGCCAGCTCCTGCATGTTCTTGTCACCGGCGTCCTGCCTGTTTACCCAAAGGGCCTTGCCGATCATCACCGCCAGGCCGATCAGGCCCATCACCGGGATGTAGTACATCAATTCACTTCCCATGTCCTTCGTATTGCGTTTGTGGCTTCTTTACTTTAATAGGAACCCGCGCTCGCGGGGGGCGCGAAATTAGCCGAATGTGTGGATCGGGGACAAACTATGGAATGGTGCCTTGCAGATAGTGGGCTGGACTGATGATTGGTGGCCGAAACATTCCGCCGGAGGTGCCGACCGCCCCCTATCGCCTATTATCACCCTCGGACATGCGCCACTCCTTTCCGCCTTCACTCCACTGAGGCGGCCGGGCTTGCTCGTTCAATCCCGCAGGCAACGGATGCAGTAGCCGCTCCGCTTGGGGGAGTCGTTCCGGTTGATGCCCGCGTTAAGGGAGGCCGCATTGCGGTACCAGGCACCGGTAGATGTCCGCTCCGTGGCGCTCCACCAGTAGCTGTACGAGCCGAAGTAGGCGAAGACGCCATCAACGTCGCTGCGGGTGCCTGCCGGCACGGCCGAGAACCCGCTGGCATTGGTAGCACCGGTGTTGGGCGGGTTCCATAGCGTGGTGGTCTTCAGCAGGCCACCTGCCACGTTAGCTCCACCCAGGTGGTCGGTCAGTTGGCTCCACTCCGCATCGGAGGGCACATGCCAGCCCAGCGGACATACGCCGCGCGGATCGGCCACCACGTACCAGTTGTACAGCTGGCCATACGTGACATCGAGGACGGCGTTGTTTTGGTAGCTGCACCGAGCGCCCGTGCTCATCTGCGCCCAAGCGTTGTTGCTCGTCACGTTGGGCATGGCGCTACCGTCGCGGTAGCGGGTGGTGCGCAGGTTGGTGGCCGTCCAGCATTGCCCGCCCACCTGTATGGTGGCGTACACGTTACCATCCACATCCGTCATGGTAGGTGCATCGGTGCAGGCCGCGCCGTGGAAGTAGAAGGGAAGGGTGGCCGAACCAGTGGGCACATGCACGATCACTCCGGTGAACAAGGCCGTGTCGTTGGAGGCGTGACCGATATAGCGCAACTGATCTCCGGGCTGCCACGTGAACAGCGAACGGTCGGTCTTGGGCATGCCCGCCCCGGCATGCCCGCCCGCCGTGTCGAGGTATTTGAGCGTGCCGTTCGCGCTGCCCGTTCCGTCCATGGCCACCACGCGCAGGCTGTGGCGCTGGCCGTTCTGTTCCACGCTCACGATATGCAGGCCCGGGATTCCGCTGCTGTAGCGGAAGCGGTGCAGGCCGGGCGCGGCTTCCATACGCAGGGCGGCGGTCGTGCGTCCCGTGGCATCATGCACCGCAAGGCGCATTTCGCCGCCGGTGGAGACCACCCTGATCTCCGTGCTCCCATCGAAGGGATTGGGCATGCTGCGGACCGGGGCCGCATCGCCGGCATGGCCCTGCAGGCCAGTGGAAAAGTCCAGCACAAGCTCGTGGTCGGGGTGGTAGAGGGTGGTGTCGCCGATGCCCGTGAGGTTCTCCACATGGATGCTGTCCAAGGGGATGGGGCTTCCCTGCAAGCTGCCCTCGAAGGTGATGATGACCTGTGCGGCGAGCGCTGCGGGTAGAATGCCGGCCAAGGCAAGGGGCAGGTGGCGAAGAAGATCCATGATCATAAGGGGGGAGCGAAATTAGCCGATGCGGCGGGTGCGGCCCACCATTGCCGGGGGCGCATGTCCTGCATGGCCCACGGTGCCCTTCATTCCCGGTCCACGGAAAACGCCAGGCCCGTGGACGGATCGTATTGCGCAAGGTCAGTTCCCTGGATCCTTTGGTGATCCCTTGCGGTCAACCGGGGAAGTGCGTGCCCGTCTTCCTGCGCATACCATTCCATCCTTGCCTTGATGGCCCCCTTGGTGCGGCACAGGAAGTCCAGGCATGATGTGAAACCGGTCAGCCTCGAATCCGTGTAGCATGCCTAGTGGTCCATGCCCCACATCAAGGGCGGGTCCGGGGTACCGTCCACGAAGAACGCCATGTCGTTCTCCTTGCGGAACTGGTCCAGGACCTTGGTCCTGTGCATGAATTCCAGTCTGGTGTATGTCTTGCCCGCGAAATGCAGCGCCATGGTCGCCAGTTCTTCCCGGGCCTGCCTTTTTCTTTCCGGCGGCGCGTCTGCGTACATCGCATCAAACTGTTCAGTGAGGAAGACCTCGGCCATGGAGCCGATCATGATGCAGCCATCCCGCGCGAAATAGCCGTCCAGCTCGGCATCATGCCGCAGAGCCCTGTTGCTTCCCACGGCACCGCTCTCCCCGAAGCGCGGGTCCCCCCTGTGGGTCCACTGCATCTGGAATCCCCCGCACGCCTTGTAGAAGCCGGTGATGGCATCGTTCAGCCCGTGGGGCAAAGCGCCCAGTACGTTCCTGACCCCGGCCGGGTCGGCCTCCGGCACATGGAAGTGCGTGCCCACGACCTGCCCGTTGCGCCGCAGATCATCCACCATGGCCGTCAATTGTTCAAGTGCCGTCCACGTCCGGGCGCCGCATCAGGCCCGCACGGGCCGGTTTTCCAGCCCCGCAGCGTGAACAGTGGTCTTCATGGTGGCCTATGCCTTGGCGTACGCCACACTTTTCACCGCCGCCACCACGCGCTTGATACTGGGCAACGACTCCTCGATCAGGTTTGCCGCAAAAGGCAGCGGCGTGTCCGCCTGGGTCACCCGCACCACAGGGGCATCCAAGTAGTCGAATGCGTGGCGCTGCACCCGGAAGGCCACCTCGCTGGCGATGCTGCCGTACGGGAAGTTCTCGTCCACCACTACCAAGCGGTTGGTCTTCTTCACCGAAGTGATGATGGCGGCTTCGTCCAGCGGACGGATGGTGCGCAGGTCGATCACCTCGCAATCAATCCCTTCCTTGGCCAGCTCTTCGGCAGCGCCCAAGGCCACCTTCATCATCTTCCCGAAGCTGACGATGGTGGCATCCGTACCCGGCCGCTTGATGTCGGCCGCACCGATGGGCAGCAGGTACTCGCCATCGGGGATCTCGCCCTTGTCGCCATACATGCGCTCACTTTCCATAAAGAGCACAGGATCATCATCCCGGATGGCTGACTTCAACAGGCCCTTGGCATCATAGGGGTTGCTCGGCGTGATCACCTTCAGCCCGGGAATGTTCGCGTAGAGGCTTTCGTAGCTCTGGCTGTGGGTGGCGGCCAACTGGCCCGCACTGGCATTGCCCCCCCTGAACACGATCGGAATGTGGAACTGGCCGCCGCTCATTTGCAAGATCTTGGCGGCCGAATTGATGATCTGGTCACTGGCGAGCAAGGCGAAGTTCCAAGTCATGAATTCGACGATCGGCCGCAACCCGTTCATGGCCGCCCCCACCCCAATGCCCGTGAAGCCCAACTCCGCGATCGGCGTGTCAATCACCCGCTGGGGCCCGAACTCCGCCAACATGCCCTTGCTCACTTTGTAGGCCCCATTGTATTCGGCCACCTCCTCCCCCATGAGGAAGACGTTCGGGTCACGGCGCATTTCTTCGCTCATGGCCTCGTTCAGGGCCTCGCGGAATTGTACGGTACGCATGGATGGTATTGCAGTAAGTGAAAAACCCGGTGAAAGGGACGGCAAAGGTAATCCCTGGCGTTCGGCCCAAGCGCAACGTGCGCAGGGCGCTCGCGTCCCGCTGTCCGTTCAACACCCGTCATGTTGTGCGCCCTCCACGGGGTTGAAATGCCGTTTTATCCGGAGAATGCTACGTTATCCGACCACGTTGGCGTCCATTCAGGAGGTGCCGGAACATGGCCCCGAAACGGGCACGCGCCGCAGGGGATCGCACCTGTTTCCCCTGCTTGGGGGAACTTGGCCTCAAAGACCCACGTTGGCACGCGCCCCCAGCACAAGCAGGTGGGTGCTCTGGGGTGGCACCGGCCCGTCGAATGCCATGCGAAGCACGATCCGCGCCTGGCCGCTGCGTACCAATTGCAGGACGTCCACGCCGGAAAGGCCCAAAAGCAGGGTTTGCGAGCCGTTGGGCACGGGTGCCAAGCTGGCCACGGTGACCGGTGGTGATACGTCCACGCCCAATTGCACCTTCACAGAGGCCACATGGTTGAACACCCCGTTTACCGGGGTGGAACCATAGAGGCGCGCCTTGGTGAACGTCATTCCCGTGAGCTGCGACGGCACGTAATTGTTGGCCGCCAGTGCATCGGCCAATGCCGCGCTGTCCAGCTCCAACATCATGCCGAAGGGGCCGGCCACTTCAGCCGAATCAATGGAAACCGGCAGTGCGGGAAGGTCGAAGGAAAAGGAAACCTCGGGGACGAGCTCCTCCTTTTCTTCCGTTTTGCTGCACCCTGTCCATGCCAGGGATAGCGCAGGCAGCACCAGGGCAATGATGCTCGATCGGGAAACCGCTCTCATGGTCTGTTCCGTTTGGGTTCGGCCCTTCTACGCCGGGCCGGACCGGAAGGTTGGCGGTCAGCAGCAAGGCGGTCCATCGTTGCCCGCAAGGCCGTCCCCCTGCTGGTGGTTAAGTTTGCACCCGAATTCCGCCTACTTGACCATGAAGATCCTTGTGCTTGTTTCCCACGTGCCCGATACCACCGCACGCATTGCCTTCACCAACGACCATACGGCATTCGACACGAACGGCATATCGTTCATCGTAAATCCTTACGATGAGTGGTATGCGCTGGTGCGCGGCCTGGAATTGAAAGAAGCCCAGGGCGGCACGGTGACCACCATTACCGTAGGCGGCCCGGTTACCGAACCCACCATCCGCAAGGCTTTGGCCATTGGCGCGGATGATGCCGTGCGGATCGACACCGAACCACGGGACGGGCATGATGTGGCCGCACAAGTGGCGGCTTTTGCCAAGGACAAGGGCTATGACCTGATCTTGGCAGGCAAGGAAACCATCGACCACAACGGCAGCCAAGTGGGCCCCATGTTGGCCGAACTGCTCGACCTTCCGTTCATCTCCCTGGCCACCAAATTGGACGTGGCCGGGGGAAAGGCCACAGCCGAGCGTGAAGTGCGGGGTGACGTGGAAGTGGTGGAATGCCCGCTGCCGGCGCTGGTAAGTTGCGCCAAGGGCATGGCCGAACAGCGCATTCCCAATATGCGCGGCATCATGGCCGCTCGCACCAAGCCGCTGCAAGTGGTACCGGCCGCGGCCGTGGATGCGCTGAGCGCCACCGTGCGCTTTGAACTGCCACCACCCAAGCAGGCCGTGAAGATGATCCCCGCCGACGATGCAGGGACATTGATCGGGCTGCTGCACACGGAAGCCAAGGTGATCTGATGGAAGAGAGGAAGAGAGGAAGAGAGGAAGAAAGGGCGGGTGAAAAGGGATCCCGTAGAAAGCGACATTTCAGCACCGCATAGAGTGGAATGCTGAACAACAAATAGAAGAACAATGAGCGTGATCGTATTTGCGGATACCCGGGGCAATAAAGTGCCCAAAAACACACTGGAAACCCTCACCTACGGCCGCAAGCTGGCCGCCAAGGGCAACACCTCCCTCACCCTGGTCACCTTCGGCGATGCCCCCCCGGAGCGCTTGGCGGCGCTGGACGCGAACAAGGTGATCGTGGCCCGCAACGCCAGCGATGCCGACAGCCAACAATTGACGCGCTTGGTGGCGGACGTGGCCGGCAAGGAAGGTGCCCAATGGATCATTTTCAGCCATGACGACACCGGCAAGGCCGTGGCCCCGCGCGTGGCTGCCCGCCTGAAGGCCGGGGAAGTGGCCGGCGCCATCACCCTGCCCAATGACCAAGGTTTGATCAAGCGCAATGTGTTCAGCGGCAAAGCCCAGGCCTGGGTGGAAGTGAAGACCGCCGTGAAAGTGGTGAGCCTGTTGCCGAACAGCATTCCTGTGGAGACTGCCAGCGGCAGTGCCACAGTGGAGGAATACAACGGCGACCTCGGCCCGGCCAAGGTGGTGGTGAAATCCACCCACCACGCGGGCGAGGGGATCCCGCTGCCCGAGGCCGAGGTGGTGGTCAGCGGCGGGCGCGGCATGAAAGGCCCGGAGAACTGGGGACCGTTGGAGGAATTGGCCAAGGAATTGCATGCGGCCACGGCCTGCAGCAGGCCCGTGGCGGACATGGGCTGGCGCCCGCACCACGAGCACGTAGGCCAAACCGGAGTGGCCATCCGCCCCAACCTGTACATCGCCATCGGCATCAGCGGCGCCATCCAGCACCTGGCCGGGGTGAACGGCAGCAAGGTGATCGTGGTGATCAACAACGACCCGGAGGCACCGTTCTTCAAGGCAGCAGATTATGGGATCATCGGGGATGCCCAACAGGTGTTGCCCAAGTTGATCGAGGCGGCGAAGAAGCTGAATGCGGAGCGGTGAGCAGGCCCACTGGGGCGTGCGCTGGTGAGGGCAACTCTTCAGTGCATCGCGGCCACGCGGCACAACTGCGCATGCACCCTGCCCCTTTTTCCAGCCCGCCCGCAAAAGCCGTGAAAGGTCGCGAGCGCTTCGGAAGCCGTTGAGTGCATAGGCTTTGGGGTTCGCGCAGGGCCCCCCTTCGTGTGACCCGGCGCGAACCACCCGCGATCTCCCTGCCATCCCATTTCGCGAGGCCGCCCTGGGCCGAAGCGATCTCCCCAATTCCCCATTTCGCGAGTGGCGCAGTTGGCCGCAAAGCGATCTCATCCGCGAAGCCCCCCGCATGCTGTCCTGTACTTCCGCCCGCAGGAGCAAGACAAGATCGCTTCAGGCTTGTTGGGTGCACAAGCCCTCGCGAAACGGACATTCGTTTGGGTTCGCGTAGGGTCACACGAAGTGGACCCTGCGCGAACCAGCGATCTCCCGCCATCCCATTTCGCGAGCGGCGCATTTGGCCGCGAAGCGATCTCATTCGCGAAGCCACCGCGTGCTTCCTCGCTTCCGCCCGCAGGAGCAAAACAAGATCGCTTCAGGCCTGTTGGGTGCACAAGCCTTCGCGAAACGGCATCCCATTTCGCGGGACGTCGCGGCCGAAGCAATCCATCAGGGCACCCCTTGCATAGACTGCTTCGTCGCGGAGCCTCCTCGCAGTGACGACGTGGTGGGGTTTAATCCAATCCGTCATTGCGAGGCCGTCGCGGCCGAAGCAATCCATATGGGCGATCATGCCTGGACTGCTTCGTCGCGGAGCCTCCTCGCAGTGACGATGTGGTGGGGTTTAATCCAACCCGTCATTGCGAGCCGTCGCGGGTCCCGGCCTTGTGCCGGGAAGCAATCCATATGGGCGTTCATGCCTGGACTGCCTCGTCGCAAAGCCTCCTCGCAGTGACTGCGCTCTTTTACGGTCCGTCATTGCGAGGCCGACTTGGGTTCGCGCAGGGTCACACGAAGTGGACCCTGCGCGAACCACCAACGCACAAAGGGCCGCCCCTTTCGGAACGGCCCTTTGGCGAAGGAGAGTGGAGCACTTACTTGTTGACCACCACGCGCTGGGTGTAGGTGTTGCCACCGGCGATGACCTGCAGCAGGTAGGTGCCGTTGGCGGCATTGCCCAGCTCGATCACGCTGTTGATGGCACCGTCCACCACGCTCAGCTGGGTGCCCAAGGCCACGCGGCCGGTGAGGTCCATCAGGCGCACGTCGGCGGTGGTGAGCTCGCTGTCCAAGCCGCTCAGGGCCACGTTGAGGTGCTGCCCGTTGTTGGGGTTCGGCCAGAGGCTCAGCTCAGGCTGTCCTCCGGTCTGCGCCAGGCGTATGCCCAAGTTCGGGTTGTTGTCGATGGTGACGTTGCACACGTTGCCGCAGTACGTTCCTTCGATGCCGTTCACCGTTACCCGCACCTGCACCTGGTAGGTGGTTTGGTCCGTCAAGGCCGGTGCCTCGTCAGTACCCCAGCCCAGTGCCAGGATGTACGTGCTGCGCACGAACTCAATGCCGCTGTTGTAGTTGCCGTCGTCACCGGTGATCTTGAAGGTGTAGGTGGTGGCTCCGGTCACGGGCCTGGCATAGAGGTAGTTGTAGGGCGCGATGAAGCTGCGGGTCTCGTTGCAGGAGTGGCCGTAGGCGGGTGCCTGGATCAGCTGGGTGCACTGCACCACCTGGGCGACGCCCAAACCGAGGTCGCAGCCTGCGCCGAAGTGCGCTGTGGCCAAGGGGCCTGACTCATTGGTGCGCACGCGGGTGAAGTACTTCACGCCGGGCACTAGCGGGCTGGAGACCATCTCGTAGAACACCACGTAGTTGTGCGGGCGTGCGATGCGGCGCATGTAGCCTGCGTCGGGATTGCTGAACTCGAACTGGTACTGGGTGGCACCGGTCACCTTGCTGCAGTACACCTTGTCGTACATGCCGTTGGTGAACACGTTGCACTCGTTGGCCATGATGCGCGAGGGACCCTCGGGCAGGCAGAAGCTGTGGCCGCTGCCGTAGCTGGGCGTCTGCGGGGTGGCGGAAGGCGTTTGGCTGCCGGTAGCGAAATCATCGCGTAGCAGGACCTTGCCGCTCAACGTGCGCAACTCCCAGCTGCCGGCGCCGGCCAGGCCGTCGCCATAGCTGTCCATCAGCCTGAAGCCGTAACAGGCATCGCCCGGGATGCTGCTCAAGCACACCTCGCGGGTAACCGTGGTGGCATCGTCCGCCATGGTGAATGCGTAGGAAGCGATCACCGTGTTCGTTTCATCTGTGATCTCCCAACTGAGATCCAGCGCATTCCAATCGGTGACCACTTCCACTACCACCCCATTACCACCGCAGTGGAACACACATTCGCAGTTGGTGATGACGCCTGGATCGCCGTTTCCGGTGGTGCAGGGGTCGCCCTCCTGCCCCGGCAAACTTGGGCAGCTGTCGTCACAGTCATTGATGCCGTCGCCGTCCGAGTCAAGGAAGGCACAGGCAGGTAGGTAGCTCCAGTCCACAGTGGTTTCACCTTCATCGGATCCATCCTGCACAAAGTACACGTTCACCGTGCTGCCGGTGCTGTTCACCCAGAAGTAATCAGCAGCACCCGCGTTGCAATAGAGCACGGTGCTTCCCGGACAGTTTGTTCCTGCGCCAATGGCCACCTGCCCCGCGTAAGGCGATACCGGCGCACTGGTGAAGTAGATGCCATAGCCGTCCTGCACGGCATACGAGAGGATCAGGTCGCCGCCGGTGGCACCCACGTTGCAGAAGTCGGCATCGTTGTTGGCACCAGTGGTGTTGATGGTCATGGAACCGCTGGCGCCACTGAGGGCGATCACGCGGCTGCAGTCATCACCGTTGTGGAGCGTGAAGGGCGTGGCCGTGCTGTTGGCGCTGTACACGCCGCTGCCGCAATCCTGACGCACGTACACGTCATAGGCTTGGTCCAGTGTGAGGCCGCTGAGCGTGGTGCTGGTGCCGTTTACGGCCACCACCGTGCCACTGCCCGCATTGCCGTCAATACCCGGGGTGAAGCCCGCCGGGCCGTACTCCACGATCACGTTGCCGCTGCAGGATGCGGGCCAGCTCACCGTGGCGCCCGTACCCGTGTTTACGGTGTTCACTGTTACTCCGTTCACCGCTGCGCAGAAGGGGCCGCCGGGAGGCGTGTAGGCATAGTTCCACATGTACACGCTCGCATTACTGCCGTCCAGCATCACATACACCCGTTCCGTGCTGCATCCGTTGTTGGTCCAAAGGAATGTGGGATCGTTCCACTGGCCGAATGCTACCACGTTGGGGCCAAGCGTGAGGTAACCACCGTTGCTGCAGGCCAGGCTGGTGGTACCGGGGCAGCTGCCGCCGATGGCGATGGAGAGCTTGCCGGTGGATTGAGGCGTGAACCGCACCGTGGCACCGGGCTCCACATCGTGGAAGAGCACCACGTCCGGCCCAGGCTGGCTGCCGCAGGCCGAGGTGGCATAGTCGTTCTGCGCCCCGGTGGTGGAGGCCGCAAGCGGGTTGCTGCTGTCATCCGCAGGAAGGCCAAGCGTGGAAATGTCGATGGCGTTAGCACAGAAGTCACCGGCCACGAGGTTGAAGCTTACCGGACCAGCGTTTTCGCTGATACCATTGCCGCCGCAATCCTGGCGCACATACGCTTGGTAGCTGCCATTGGCCAAGCCGCTGATGGCGGCCGGGCTGCCGTTGAAGGGCCCTGCCACGGTGCCGGTGCCCAAGGTGAAGCCGGGTGCTCCGTACTCCACGTAGTAGTTGCCCGTGCAGCCGGTGCAGGTCCAGCCAATGTCAACGCTGCCGGGGGCTGTTGCGGTTGCCGTGGGAGAAGTGGGGGCGGCGCATGTGGGCACGGGAACGATGCGGAAGTTGTCGATCCCCGTATCGTTGTTGTTTCCGCCCACCGCCGTGCTCTTGATGCGGATCACCGTGGTGGCGCTGGTGGTGTTGAGCGTGTATTCCGCCGCCTGGAACGAACCGTATGGACCGTTGATGGTTGCCAGGTTGGTGAAGGTCACGCCGCCGTCCGTGGAGATCTGCACCTTGATGGTATCGCCGCCATTGATGTAGTCGAAGCGGAGCTTCTCGCCTCCGATGGCAGCGGTCATGTCCACGTAAAAGTCGAGCGTGCCCATGGTACCCGCAGGCGTTTCGCTCCTGTTGTGGAAGCGTGCCATGGGGGCGTCAGCCCAAGTATTCTGCGGGTTGTTCCAGCCGCTGGTGCTGGGCCATCCCGATTCTGCGGTGGTGGTGGTGCTGCTGCGCCAGGAGCCAGGACCATAACCAGGCGAGTTCGCCCAGTACCCGCCGGTGGGCACGTCGTTGGTGCTGCACCGGTTGGTCCAGTTGGTGAAGGTTTCCGTGAACTGGACGCCAGTGTATGCATAGTAGGTCGGTGCTGGCGCACTCACCACCACTTCCACCGGGTTGCTGTTCACCGTGCTGGGGCCGATGCTGCACGTAACGGCGCAGCGGAACCACGTGGTGCTGCCCAAAGGGCCGCTGTTATAAGTGGTATTCGTAGCTCCGTTGATGTCGGTCCAGGTGTTGCCGTCCGGGCTGCTTTGCCATTGGCGACTGATGCCGGGTCCCTCCTCAGGGTTGGCAATACTTAGGGTTGTGGCCATGCCTGGGCAAAGCGAAGCCGGCGTCGCATTGGTATTGCCCGGTGTGGGCGTGGAGCAATTGGCCGAAGGCGGGGTGAAGGAGAACACCTGGTCGCTGCCAGGCCATGCTCCCAAGCGGGTCACATCGGAATTGCTTGCTGTTGGCCCAGGGCGAATGTTCAGGAAGTTCGCGCCCGTGGCACCGCTGATGCCGGTCCACCAATAGGAGCCGCCTCCAGTGGGCGCACCGGTACCATAGTGGAACTCGATCACGTTCGTGCTTTCATGCAACCACACCTGGAACAGGCAGTTGGGCGCTGATGCGTTGTAGTCCACGCCCGTGTTCCATTGGATCACGCGCACTTGGTTGGGGGAACTCCCCACCAGCACCGTGCTCACATTCCCGGAGGAGGTGGTGCCATCCGCCATGAACGCCATGATCTTTGGGTTGTACTGGCTATCGCTGATGTTGTCCACGTTGTACGCGGTGACCTGCGTGGTCCCCAGGCTCATGGCCCCATTGGAGCTCACGGAAAAATCCGTGTAGCCTACACCTTCATAATCGAAGGAGAAACCAATGCCGGTTACGGCCGAAGCAGCATCGTCCTGGCTGCTGCCTATCAGCACGGTTGCACCCGACATGGGGTCCAAATTGCCACCGGCCGTAACTGCGAACGTATACTGGTTGGCCGTTTGGGCCCATGCCCCGCCGATCCAGCCCGCAAAGGCCAAGGCGGTGAGCCCTGCGCGCCATCGGCTGCGGTGCACCGGGTTGTTCAACGTGTTTCGGTTTTTCATGTTGGGTAGGGTTTTAAGTTGGTTGATGAGTGGAGCCGGTTGTTCCGGCCGACCCAAAGTATGCAGGACCGGATGGACGCAAGCGATACCCGGGATGAACCGTTCAAGTTGGTACGAAACGGCGAATGTGGAGCGGACTTAGGGCCTTCCGCCGGATAAAATGGTAAGGTGGCCGGTGAACCGGTCTCCGGTGCGGCCATCCACAACTATGTAGAAGTATGTTCCGTCCGGCAGACCCGTTGCCTTCCAGTTGTTGCCGTAGTTGCCCGTCTCATACACCACGTTGCCCCACCGGTTGTAAACCTCCACGCTGCTTCCGCTCTTGGTCAGCCCGTTGATCACCCACGCGTCATTGTGGCCGTCTCCGTTGGGGGTGATCACATTGGGTATCCAGATGGAGCACCCGGAATCCACATGCACCACCGCCTGCACCGTTTTCGGGCATTGGTCGGTGGCGCTCACGGTGTAGTTGCCGGTTTCCATGCCGGTTACATAGATGGGGTTGGGCCCGTGGTCCACCCAGGTCAGTGCCACGGTGCCTAAGCCGCCCTCCACAAGTGCGCCCAGCAGTACACTGTCCTGGTCGCAGTGCAGCCAGATGTCCTCCACCAGGATCTCCATGGGGGTGTAATCGGCTAACGTCACGAAAGCGGATCCTTCGGCTTCCACACTGCAGTTGGAGGTGGTGGAAGCCGTGATCAACAGTTGTTCGAGCCCCTCGGCCGAGCCATCCTCCAGGGCGCTGATCGGGAAGCTCACCTGGTTGCTGCCGTCCGGAATGGTGACCTGCGCAAGTGCACCGTCCAGGTCTGCCGGAACCACCCCATTGCCGCTATATGCCAAATTGATGAGCGCATCCCCCACCGTGCCTAAGCGTTGGATGGTGACGGTGCCCGGTTCGCACCCTTCGGTGAGGATGCCGTCGCCCAACGGTGTGGCGACAGAGACCAGCAACGCGCTTGCCGAGGTAAAGCTGCCTCCCTCAATGAAGACGGCCGAATCCAAGTTGGAGTCGGTGGCATCCGCAATGGCGATCTTGATGTGGTAGGTTTCACCGCATTGCACCCGGAGCCCTGTAGTGATGGGCACGGTAAAGCCGTCCAGTTCCACCGTGGAGTTCCAAGGGTTCATGATGTCCACGTCATTGTCGACGTAATAGATGGAATTGGATTGCCAGTTGGGGTCGGAAGCGGCACAGGTATTGGCGTTGCCGAATGCCCCTGAGGTGCCCGGGTTCACCGTGTTGATGGCCACGGGCACATTGGTGCCGGGTATCACGGCGAGGTTGACGCCTTGGTTGGAAAAAGGACCTGATATGCCCGGGCCGCTCAGGAAGAAGCCAAAGGCATCATTGTATTGCGAACACACGTACTCGGGGTATTCCTCGGAACCGAAGATGAAGCGGAAGCTGAGCGTGTCCCCGGTGGGGATGAAGTCAAATTCCAACACGGCCACATCCCGCTGCATGGACATGAAGTGCCCCAAGTCGGGATCGGCCTGCCAGTTGGGCGTGGGGACCGGTGCCGCGGATCCCCCGGTCATGTTCGGGCCCTCCACCACCTGTATGCTGCCGGTGGCCAATACAATGCCTTGGTCCAGGCCCAGGTTGGAAGTGGTTCCGTTGAAGGAGCCGATCTGCGGATTGACTACGGTGCCGGGCTGGCCATTGAAGGTCACGTTGCTCACCGTCACCCCCTGGCCGGCCAAAATGGTCTCCACTAATTCTTGCGGCGTAAGGGTGTTTTGCGTGGTGAGTGCTTGTGCCATCATCATGGCGGGCAAGAGCAAGGATGCCGGAACCAGAAGCAGGGAACGGGTGAGGCAAGGGTGCATGGCAATGGGTCGGGTCCGCAATTGTTCAATATTCGGCATTATGCCGCCATGCGGCAGGTGAACGGGGATGGACCGTTGGCTATGTTTCGGAAGTTCATCCTTAGCGCATCAATACCACCATTCCATGGCACAGTCTTGCCTCGGCGTTCACCGCACTTTTCAGGCGCAGCCGGCACCTGCGTTGTTGTGGCGCATATTGCAGCTTGTCCTACCTCGGCCAGCGGTCAGGGCATGATGATGACTTTGGAACTGTAGGTGGCGTTGCCCGCAAGGATGGTGTGCACGAAGTAGGCACCGCCCGGCAGCCCTTCCGTGGGCATCACCACCTTGCGCGAGGAAAGGCCCGTGATCCTGCGTACCACGCGGCCGGTTCCATCGGCCAATTGCAGTTCGGAGATGGTTGTGCCGGAGCTTTCCACCGTGAATTGCCCGGTCGCCGGAGAAGGATAGATCGACAGGGAGCCGGCAGGCCCGTGTGCCTCGGCAATGCCCACGGTAACGGACACGGTTTGGCAGCTGGTGGGGTTGTCACATGCGCCGGTGATGGTGAGGCATACGTTGTAGGTTCCGTTGGCCGCATAGGTGTGCACCGGATGCTGTTCGGTACTGGTGTTGCCGTCGCCAAAATCCCACAGCCACCCGCTGGCCCCGGTGCTTTGGTCGGTGAAACTCCAGCTGAAGTCGCCGTGGGGAGTGATGGTGAACGCTGCCTGGTCGTCGCAGCATGGATTGAAATCGCCTGCGGCCATGGCTTGGGTGCCCATGGGCCAGGCAAATGCATCAAACCCGCTGCTGGTAAGGCTGGTGAACGGAGCCACAGTGACCAAGGAAGTGACGTCCACCCAGTTCAGCGTCAGATCGAGCTCGTTGCAGGCCATGTGTCCCTCGTCATCGGTCACGATCAGCTGGGCGTCCCAGATCGGGGCCACGCCAGTTGGCGGAATGGTGCGCATGGAAAATCCGAAGATGGACCTCTTGCTGCCCCCGAGGTTGAACAGGGCCATGCCATTGTTGGAGGTGGGCCCGCTGTAATAGCGCGACCAGGTCTGGTTGCCGTTGCCGTCGAAGGCACCCCACGCGATATCGTAATTCATGTTCTCGCTTCCTCCGGGAAAGTATTGCGGATGGATCAGCCATTCCACGCCACCATCCGCTGTGGGAAGCAATTGCCAGGTTTCGATGCCGTGCTCCAAGGCGCGGGTCCACAGGTGCTGGCCGGTGCTGGAGAGCTTGGTGACAAAGGCGCTGATGTCCACGCCGATCATGGCCAGAGAGCGGCCGCCGACATAGATGGAGCCATCGGCAGCCTCGGCTACGCAGTACAATTCATCGGGCCGGGTGCCGTTGGTGAGGCTGCGCGCCCACAGCTCATTGCCCAAGGCATCGGTCCGCACGATGTAGCCTGAAGGTGAGACTCCGGTGCCCAAGCCATCGCCATAGCCTACCAGGACAAATCCGCCGTCGGCCATCTCCACCGCATGGTACGCCCAGTCCCAATCGGGGGTTCCGTACGTGCGCGACCATTGCATCTCGCCCTGCGAATTGAGCTTGGCCAACAGCATGTCGTAGCTGTTGATGGAGGCGCGGCCTGCGGCAATGAATCCTCCGTCACTGGTGTTATCCAATGCGTGAATGGCGTTGGACGCCCCCTGCACGTCGATCCGTTTGGCCCCTACCAAGGCACCGTCAAAGTCCACATGGAGGATCAGCCCGTCACGGCTTCCGGTGCCCGTGCCCATGGTGAAGCCGCCGAACACGATACCGTCCGAATTAACGCGCAGCCCGTCCTGATACACCCCGTTGCTGGTGTAGTAGGGATAGCTGTTGCACCACTGCACATGCCCGGTGGCATCCACTTTGGTGATCACGATGTTGTCCTCTTCATCTTCGCCCGCGTAGTAGTAGTTGCCTTCATCGTCCATGGCAGCGCCTTGGATATTCAAGGCACCCGGAGAGGAGATGCGCCGTTCGAAAGCGTCATTTTGCGCTTGTGCCACCGAAAGGGTAAGACAGGCGAGGAGGAGCGTTAGGGTTGATTTCATTGAGCACTGATGTTTATGCAAAGAAAGGACAACCATAGCCCGCCGGAGGTGCGCTTCATAACGTTCCCAACGGCCCGTCCCTGCACAGGGTCAATTCTTCCGGGATCGCTCCGCTTTTCCGCCATGGGTCTCCTGCAAGGTCATTCAGTTAAGGGAGGAAGAGCACTGTTGTAGCACAGGCTTCCAGCCTGTGGAACGACAGCACTGTTGTAGCACAGGCTTCCAGCCTGTGGAACGACAGCACTGTTGTAGCACAGGCTTCCAGCCTGTGGAACGACAACATCACAGGCTGGAAGCCTGCGCAACATGATCTGTTGATAAATGCTCCCTTAATTTAATGACATTGGGGGTCTCCTGCCCGAGGGCCACACGGCAGCCACCACCGTCACAAATGCTGCCGGACCGATCGCCACCTGTTGCGCCGTCCAGCGGAGCCGCGGCGGTGGGTCTTTTTCTCCGCGCTTTCGTCCATCGTGTGGATTCTGCCCTGCACACCCTGCTTTGTGCCCGTCCGGGTGCCAAGTGGGCGGGTTCGCTCCGTGCTGCCGCATCATGTGGCCCTGTGGTCGTTCGGGCCTGGCAGCACCAGGGTGATCCAGCCATGCACGATCGCCCGGCCACAGGCAGGTTGCACCGGGTGCTCTTGGGTTCTTCAGGGCAACTCATAACAAGCTCAACGGTTCATCCCCCTAAAGCGGGCTCGCCATGACTGAAGGCCCTATCTTGGTGCAAGCAATGGACCGACCGCTGCGGCACCTATTGATCTTGGGGCTGATCCTTGCCCTCGCTCCCGCCCTTTCTTGGCGTGGTGCAAATCCAGTGCATGCGGGCTTGGCACAAGCCGGCGCAGGCCCGGACCAGGTGCATCGTGCAACTTGTTCCAGCGATCAGCCAGCGGAACAGGCATCGGTGAAACCAGCGCCGGCATCAACTGCACAGACCTATGCCATCGTGTACAACGAAGGCCGGTTTCAAAGCCACAACCAACGCCAAGGCATCTCCACCGAATATGGCGACCAGGGCTTCACGCTGATCGTGAATTCGACAGCCGGGCAGCATCGGGGCGGATTCACCCTGTCCGGCATCGGCCGCGGCGGCGAGGGCCTGCTGCCGTGCGATGCACCCCGGCATACCTCGGAAGGAACCCGGCTGGACGTGGATCACGGCACCTTCCTGATGACCTATGAGAACGGCACGCAAGGCATGCGGCATGATCTGCTGGTGCGCGAGAAGCTTCCCGGAAGCAAGCCGTTGGAGGCCCGGTTCCGGCTGGACGGTGACCTGCTGGCGATCCAAACCGGACCGGATGAGGTGGTGTTCCTTCGCTGGGACCCGCAGGCCTCGGACATAGTGCCAGCAATCCAGTACAGCAGCTTGAAGGCCTGGGATGCAACGGGGCGTGTGCTTCCTTCTCACATGGAGCTACGGGAAGATGTACTGGTGCTGGCCGTGGATGACCGGCTTGCGGAATACCCGGTCACCATCGACCCGCTCTCTTCCACGGCCGACCTGGAAATTCCGGGTACGCAGGCCGCCGAGGGCTTCGGCACCAGCGTGGCCACTGCGGGCGACGTCAACGGCGATGGCTATAGCGATCTCCTGGTGGGCTCGCCGGGTTGGAACACGCCAGGCGCCAATTCGGGGAAGGTGCAGCTTTTCTTGGGCTCAGCCACGGGCCTTTCATCCACGGCGGCGTGGAGCTATCAGGGGGTTGCCAATGATCGCGCCGGATACAGCGTGAGCAGCGCCGGGGATGTGAACGGCGACGGATACAGCGATGTGGTGATCGGCCTCCCGGGAAAATCCAGTAACCGGGGAGCAGTGATGGTGTTCCACGGATCGGCCAGCGGCTTGCCGACCACTCCGAACAGAACACTGGTTGGCCCGGCTACTGGCGATGAATTTGGTTCGTCGGTGGCCTTGGCCGGCGATGTGAACGGGGATGGCTACAGCGATATCTTGGTGGGGGCACCAAAGCATTCAACATCAAAGGGTAGCGCCTACTGTTATTACGGGGCTTCCACAGGCGCCCCGGCAACCCCGAGCTGGTCCTTTGTGGGCATCGTGGCCAATGCACAACTGGGCTACTGCGTGGCCGGAGCCGGAGACCTTAACGGGGATGGGTATAGCGACGTGGCGATCGGTGCGCCCTACCAACCCAAAACTCCTGGAACCAACAACGGCGCCGTGCACCTGTTCAGGGGTAATGCCGGCACAGGCTTGAGCACGGTCGCAAGCAGTGTGCAGCAAGGTCCGGGCTCCGCCAACTTCGGGTTCAGTGTTTCCAGTGCCGGTGATATGAACGGCGACGGCTATTCAGACCTCTTGGTTGGCGCGCCGGGCACCGGCGGAGGCAAAGGCGCGGTGCATGTCTTTCCCGGTGGCGCGGTTCCCACCTTGGTGAACACGCCGGCGGTGACCCTGGGCGGTGCGCCCGCCGAACAGCTAGGCTACGCCGTGGCCTTGGCGGGCGATGCCAATGGCGATGGTTATGCGGACATCCTGGTGGGCAGCCCGGGCAGTTCCACAAACAGGGGCAAAGTGCAGGTGTACCGGGGGGACGCGACCATTGCCTTGGATGACGCACACCAGCTCATTTCCATTTCCGGCACTACCGGAACCACCGGCCGATTTGGCGCGGCAGTAGCCACGGCCGGTGATGTGAACGGGGATGGCGTCAGCGACCTGGCCTTGGCAGCTCCCGATCAGGATACCTGGGGCGTGGTGAAGATCTTCCATGGCACACCGGACGTGATCTCCACCAGCCCATCCTGGTTCATCGTCGGCAGCACGAATTATGAAGACCAGGGCATGAGCTTGGCCACGGCCGGCGACGTGAACGGCGATGGCTATGCCGACGTGTTGGTGAGCAACAGGGGTGGATTGAGCTCTCCGGGCGAGGTGCGCATGTATTTAGGCGGGCCCACGGGATTGTCGGCAACTGCTGCATGGACCAAAACGGGGGAGCATGTCGATGATCGCTTCGGCCAAGGCGTGGCCAGCGCGGGCGATGTGAATGGCGACGGGTACAGCGATGTGCTGGTGGGGGCGCCCAGCTTCCAGCGAGCAGGGGACCCCGTCGGCACCTGGCGGGGCAAGGTGTATTTGTATTTAGGCTCCGCCTCCGGATTGGCTACCACACCGGTGTGGACCAAGGAAGGCGAAGCCGCAGAAGCCCGCCTTGGATGGAGCGTGGCCAGTGCTGGCGATGTCAACGGGGATGGCTATAGCGACGTGATACTGGGCGCATACACCTACGGGGGAAATGGGAAGGCCTATGTGTACCACGGTTCCGGATCGGCGGTGCCCTTGCCATCAACGCCCAACTGGACCGCAACTGGAAGCGGCACGATCAGCAATTATGCGTCGGTGGTATCCACGGCCGGCGACGTGAACGGCGATGGGTACGATGACGTGATCGTGGGCGACCCGTACTGGGAATCCAGTAGCTCCGAACACAACCGGGGGGCGGCCTTCGCTTATTACGGCTCGGCCACAGGCCTCTCCCCCGTGGCCAATTGGGCCGTATACGGAGCCGCGCATAACTACTATTTCGGTACCAGCGTCTCCTTCGCCGGTGACGTGAACGGTGATGGATACAGCGATGTGGTGGTTGGTGCCCCGCAAGACAATAATGCGGGCGATGGCTTGGCATACGTCTACCACGGTTCGCCGGCCACCGGATTAGGAACAACGCCCGCCACGGTGCTCACGGGCGCAAGCCCGCTTCCCCCTGTCCGGTTCGGGGTGTCCGTGAGTGCTGCCGGGGATGTGAACGGTGACGGTTTCAGCGACTTGATCGTCGGATCAAGTGGCTTCACCCAGTTTTACCAGTACCAAGGCGCTGCACTGCTCTACTTGGGTTCAGCTACAGGGGTGGGCACGGCAGCAAGCCTCACCCTCAGCCCGGTGAACGTGAACAATGCCGCGTATGGCTTCGGCGTGGCCTTGGCGGGCGACGTGAACGGCGACGGATACGGGGATGTGCTCGTCAGCGCAAGGGAGCCAACCGCATACACGAACGGCGGTGGCGCCTATTTGTACTTGGGCAATGAGGCGCGTTCCCAACCCGCACCCACCCGCCAATACCGCTCCAATCTAAGCACCCCGGTGCAGACCAGCAACGGAACCTTCCAGAACGATTGCGACTGGGGCATTGGCCAGTATGCGCGGTATTCCGTGGGCCGGTCCAAGGTGAAGTTGGCATGGGATTATTACGGCCATGGGCCATTCACGCCGTTCCTGATCTTCGACAACCACAGCACCGCCGTCCTTGGCGAAGGTCCATCTTGGACGGACAGCGGCCTGGCCGGCGCATTGATCAAGCAGGGGTTGACCGCCCCTGCCGGTAGCAGCCACCCCGCTTGGCGCGTGCGAGTGCGACATCATCCGGCCACCGCATTGGACGGGCGTATGTTCGGCCGCTGGTTCGTTCAGGGCATCCACGACAAGCAAGTGCCCAGCGTAAAGACATCCCTGGTGGCATGCGGGCCGCTTCCGGTAACGTTGTTGGGCGCTTCCGTGCATTGCACTGCCGGCGGTGCCGTACTGGAATGGGCCACGGCCTCCGAGCAGGATTGTGCGGCATTCTTCGTGGAACGGTCCGCGGATGCACAGACTTGGAGCCAGGTGGGCCAAGTGGAGTGCAGCGGCAATTCCTCGCAGGTGCGCGAGTACCGCTTCGTGGATCCCTCACCGCCCACCGGCGCCTTGGCCTATTATCGCCTGCGCCAAGTGGACATTGATGGAGGGTGGGAAATTTTTTCCGCCATGCCCCTGCCGCCATGCGGAAATGGAGGCTCGGTAACCGCTTGGCCCAATCCCTTTACCGACGTGCTGTATGTACAGGTGCCGCCCGGAACGCCGCAGGCGCTGTCCGCCCTGGTACGCGACGTTACCGGACGGGTCGTAAGGGCATTCGGATTGGATCTTTCCGGCAACGTGGCCGCCATCACCGGCTGGCAAGGCCTACCGCCCGCGCTCTACCAAGTGGAGTTGGTCACCCCGGAAGGAGCAAGGCTCGCACAGGTGCGGGTGATGCATGACTGAAGGCAAAGCAGCCACGTTGGTGTCCGCCTTGTCCAAGTGGCATGTGATCGTTCGATCCTGCTCCGGCGCGAAGGGTTGCTGCGCAGGCCGTGGCCACAGCGTCGTCACAGTGAGGAACTGCAGTCCAGCACCACCATTCGCCTTGGCAACCGTCCCCCAGTGAACTCACCGGTCACGGCGCGGAAATGAATGCCGTGCGGCCCACCTCTGCCCGGCGCGTCGATCCTCGCCAACTTCCGCCCTACGGCAGCACGGTTACGTGGCCCTTGTACTCGTGCATTAACCGGCTCACCCCGTTGCGCACCTTCAACTTCCACACGTATACGCCCGTCACCGGGTCCGAACCCTTCACCTTCCCGTCCCAACCCTCCCCCGGGCGATCCGTGTGGAACACCTCACTGCCCCAGCGGTCAAAGACCCAAAGGCTGTAGTCCCGCTCCAGCTCGTCGCGCACCACCGGCAGGAACACGTCGTTGTCTCCGTCGCCATTGGGGGTGAAGGCGTTGGGCACATACACGCTGAACACCCCGTCGATCACAACCTCGCGCACCAAGGTGTCGGTGCAACCGTACTGGTTGGCCACGATCAGTTCCACCGGGTAGGTGCCCGCCCCGTCACCCGGAAAGGTGCTTTGCGGGTGCTGCATCGCGCTGGTGGGCGGATCGCCCTGCGGAAACTCCCAGTGCCACTGCACCACATCACTGCTGGAGCGGTCCTCGAAGGTGATCAGCGGGTGGTAGAAGTCTGTTGGCCACGGGGCATGGGTGAAGCCGGCCACCGGTGATGGGCGGACCCGCACCAGGTGGTAGATGGTGGTATCCCCTTCGCAACCCGCCGGAGAGGTGACCGTGAGGCTCACCGTGTAGGAGCCCGGGTTGGCGTAGGTGTGCGTCACTTGGCAATCCGTGGATGTTCCTCCATCGCCGAAGGCCCATGTGCACCCGCCGATCATGCCCGGGTCGGTGGTATTGTTGAACTGTACTTCCAGGGGTGCGCAGCCGGAATCGGGCTCCACGAAGAAGGTGACCGTCGGCAGCCCGAAGGCGGTAACGGTGTCGGTGGCCGTGGCGCTGCAGCCCAGGGCATTGGTCATCGTCAGGCTCACGCTGTAGGAACCCGGCAGGGTGTAAGTGCCATTGGTGTTGAAGGCCGTGTCGGTCTGCCCGTTGCCCAAGTCCCAGAAGGTGGATTGCCCGCCTGCATCGGGGGTGAGGTT
Source organism: Flavobacteriales bacterium (assembly GCA_023957375.1). Lineage (GTDB taxonomy): Bacteria > Bacteroidota > Bacteroidia > Flavobacteriales_F > PHOS-HE28 > PHOS-HE28. The sequence goes on from JAMLHB010000001.1 coordinate 1,776,036, forward strand.
GTCGAAGCGCACGTTCAGGGGCACGCACCCGCTGTCGGGCGCCACGGCGAAGGCCGGTGCTGGCGTGGGCAGAATGGTGATGTACTGGCTGATGGTGTGGTCGTCCTGGCAGCCGAAGGCGTTGGCCACTTGCAGCATCACGTTGAAGGTGCCGGGGGTCTGGTAGGTGTGGGCGGGGTTGCACTCGCCGTTCTGGATGATCTGCCCGTCGCCGAAGCCCCAGGTGCAGGTGTAATTGTCCGCCGGAGTGCTGGTGTTGGTGAACTGCACGGGGGTGCCCACGCATCCCAGGGTGGTGTCCGCCAGAAAGGATGCCGTGGGCGTGGGGTGCACCACCACTAAGTCTTCAAAGAGGCTGTCCGCCGTGCAGCCCAAGGCCGTGGTAACGGTAAGGCGTACATCATAACTGCCGGGGTTGGCGTAGGTGTGGTTCACGGTGCCTGCGCCGCTGGTGGATCCGTCGCCGAGGTCCCACAACAGGGTTCCACTGAGGGCCGGATCGGTGAGGTTGGTGAACACGGTGTTCAGCGGGGCGCAGCCGGAAGCGGGCACGGCCTGGGCCAAAGGCACCGGATCTTCCACCACCACTTCCTGCTCCGTGTATGCACACGATCCGTCCGCTCGGATCACCCGCATGGCGTAGGTGCCTCCGCCCAGGCCCAGTGCTGAGGCATTCAGGATGGAATCGGTCTGGCCCACGATGGCCACACCGTTCAAATACCACTGGTAGCTGTTGGCGGACGTGTCATACGGGGCTGCGGTGAGCACCAGGTCGTTCGTGCAGGGGTGGCCGGTGCGGGTGATGGTTACCTCGGCCAAATGAATGGCCATGTTGTCCAACAGGAAATAGGGCCAGGTGGTGTTGTAGCTGATGTAATCCTGCGGGATGGGGCAGGCGGGGCCGAACAAGATGGCCGCCACATCAAACGTCGGCTGAAAGGTGAAGGCGATTTCCTGCCAAGCGTTTACCGGGTGGTAGGTGGTCCGACCAAGCTCCACCCAATTGAGTTCGGTGGGGCAACGATTGGCAGGCAGCGGGTTGCCGAACACAGGGTCGTATTCCACAAAGGGCGAGGACGGGCAGGTGTCGATCCCGTACATCACGAAGTCGATGGGGCCGAAATCCACCGGCAGGGTGAGGTTCAGGTTCACCGCTGGTTGGGTTGAACTTCTGGTGGCGGCCATGTTGAAGGAGAGCGCATAGGTATCCCCCGCCACCAACGGCGTAGCCAAGCATTGCACCATGCATTCGTAGTAGCTGTCGTTCCACGACCAATCGGTCATCTGCCCAAAGCCGGCGACCGCATTGCCATCGGGTATGGGCTGCGGGATGCCGGTAGGCATGAAGCCGCAGGCATAGTAGTCGGATGAGGACGTCACCATGTAGTCCGTCCAACCATTGGCACATTCCAAAAAGCCCGTGGGCCATGAGGGATTCGTGTTCGGGCAGCACGTATGGTCCTCGAAGGAACCGTTGGTGATCAGGTTCACTGGCGGGGGCAGTAACGTGCACGGGCACGCGCTGGTGTCGTTGAGGTCGATCAGGCCATTGCCGTCATCATCCAGGCCGTTGTCGCAGATCTCCTGGGCACGAACCATGGAAGCCAATAGCAGCAACGCAAGCAGGCCGGAGAGGCGTAGGCGCATGGGGGCGGTGTTCAGCACGCTGCGGCTACTGTTGACCCAATGACGACACCGTAGCACAAGCATGAGCATGACGGCCGGTGGCACCAACTGGTTGCATCGGAAGCGGTACCCAGCCAAGTATACCATGGAACGGGTGGCCGCCATGCGGTACTGGGGCGACCGGTTCGGGATGGTACGAAACACCTTACGGCAGCACGGTCACGTGGCCCTTGTACTCGTGCATCAACCGGCTCACCCCGTTGCGCACCTTCAGCTTCCACACGTATACACCCGTCACCGGGTCCGAACCCTTCACCTTCCCGTCCCAACCCTCCCCCGGGCGATCCGTGTGGAACACCTCACTGCCCCAGCGGTCAAAGACCCAAAGGCTGTAGTCCCGCTCCAGCTCGTCGCGCACCACCGGCAGGAACACGTCGTTGTCTCCGTCGCCATTGGGGGTGAAGGCGTTGGGCACATACACGCTGAACACCCCGTCGATCACAACCTCGCGCACCAGGGTGTCGGTGCAACCGTACTGGTTGGCCACGATCAGTTCCACCGGGTAGGTGCCCGCCCCGTCACCCGGAAAGGTGCTTTGCGGGTGCTGCATCGCGCTGGTGGGCGGATCGCCCTGCGGAAACTCCCAGTGCCACTGCACCACATCACTGCTGGAGCGGTCCTCGAAGGTGATCAGCGGGTGGTAGAAGTCTGTTGGCCACGGGGCATGGGTGAAGCCGGCCACCGGTGATGGGCGGACCCGCACCAGGTGGTAGATGGTGGTATCCCCTTCGCAACCCGCCGGAGAGGTGACCGTGAGGCTCACCGTGTAGGAGCCCGGGTTGGCGTAGGTGTGCGTCACTTGGCAATCCGTGGATGTTCCTCCATCGCCGAAGGCCCATGTGCACCCGCCGATCATGCCCGGGTCGGTGGTATTGTTGAACTGTACTTCCAGGGGTGCGCAGCCGGAATCGGGCTCCACGAAGAAGGTGACCGTCGGCAGCCCGAAGGCGGTAACGGTGTCGGTGGCCGTGGCGCTGCAGCCCAGGGCATTGGTCATCGTCAGGCTCACGCTGTAGGAACCCGGCAGGGTGTAAGTGCCATTGGTGTTGAAGGCCGTGTCGGTCTGCCCGTTGCCCAAGTCCCAGAAGGTGGATTGCCCGCCTGCATCGGGGGTGAGGTTGTCGAAGCGCACGTTCAGGGGCACGCACCCGCTGTCGGGCGCCACGGCGAAGGCCGGTGCTGGCGTGGGCAGAATGGTGATGTACTGGCTGATGGTGTGGTCGTCCTGGCAGCCGAAGGCGTTGGCCACTTGCAGCATCACGTTGAAGGTGCCGGGGGTCTGGTAGGTGTGGGCGGGGTTGCACTCGCCGTTCTGGATGATCTGCCCGTCGCCGAAGCCCCAGGTGCAGGTGTAATTGTCCGCCGGAGTGCTGGTGTTGGTGAACTGCACGGGGGTGCCCACGCATCCCAGGGTGGTGTCCGCCAGAAAGGATGCCGTGGGCGTGGGGTGCACCACCACTAAGTCTTCAAAGAGGCTGTCCGCCGTGCAGCCCAAGGCCGTGGTAACGGTAAGGCGTACATCATAACTGCCGGGGTTGGCGTAGGTGTGGTTCACGGTGCCTGCGCCGCTGGTGGATCCGTCGCCGAGGTCCCACAACAGGGTTCCACTGAGGGCCGGATCGGTGAGGTTGGTGAACACGGTGTTCAGCGGGGCGCAGCCCGAAGCGGGCACGGCCTGGGCCATGGGCACAGGGTATTCCACCACCACTTCCTGCTGGGCCAGTGTACATGACCCGTCGGGTTTGATCATACGTACACTGTAGGTGCCCTCCCCAAGACCCAGTGCGGAGGCATCGAGTGTTTCGCCGGTTTGGCCCACGATGGCCACGCCGTTCAAGTACCATTGGTAGGTGCTCAACGGCGGGTCATAAGGGGCGGCGGTGAGCACCAGGTCATTGGTGCACGGGTGGCCTTGGCGGGTGATGGTCAGGTCCACGTTCGTCAGGCTCATGTCATCGAAGAAGAAGTAGGGCTCACTGGATCCCCACATGTTGTAGTCCTGCGGGATGGGGCAAGCCGGGCCGATCATGATGGCGCCTACATTGAAAGGCGGTTGGAACGTGAAGCTCACTTGCTGCCAGCTGTTCGATGGTGTATAGGTTACGGTGCCCAATTGGGTGAGGCCCAGTTCGGTGGGGCAGTACTGCGCGGGCATGGGTGTTCCCCACACGGGGTCGTACATGGTGTAGGGCAGCGGGGGGCACGTGTCCAACCCGAAAATGGCAAGCTGCAGCGGCCCGAAATTGATGGGCAAGGTGCCGGTGAACCCGAACTGCATGCGCACCGCTGCCACGTTGAAGCCCAGTTCATAGGTCTGCCCGGCCAGCATGGGCGTGGCCAAGCACTGCGTCAGGTATTCATACGAGGCTCCGCCGGGCCAGGTGTGCACCACCATGCCCGCCACGGAGTTGCCATCGGGCACGGGCTGTGGGATCATGGGTGCGAAGTATCCGCACGGGTTGTAATAGTCCGCTGTGGCGGAGATCTGGTAATCGGTCCAATCATTCGCGCAGTCGATGTAATTGCCCTGCATTTGACCGGGTTGGCCGGGGCAGCACGTGTGGTCTTCGAAGGATCCGTTGCTGATCAGGTTCGCCGGCGGGGGCAGCAGTGTGCACGGGCATGCAACCGTGTCGTTGAGGTCGATCAGGCCATTGCCGTCATCGTCAATGCCATTGTCGCAGACCTCTTGCGCTTGTGCGGCCGAGGCCATGAGCAGGAAGGCCAACAGCCCCATGCACCAGGGGCGCATGGGGCTGTTCAGCGGGTTGTTGCCTCCTGCCATTTGCACGATCACGGGTTCGCCACCATTACCCGTTGGTGGTTCACGGTGCCGTCGACCAAGGTAACCCGGACCACGTACAGGCCGTTGGGCAGCTGGTCCACGGGCACGATCACACTGCCTGGCCGGTTGTTGGGCATGGTTTGCAAAAGACGTCCGCCGGTATCCATCAGTTGCACGGCCGCGATGGGCGAACGTTGCGAACTTACCGTGAACCATCCGGCAGCAGGCGATGGCTGCACGCTGATGCCTGCGGATCGCGCTGCAAGGTCGTCGATGCCCACGGCAATGTTCAGGGTTTGACAGGTGGATGCCTGGCCGCAACTTCCGGTGATGGTGAGGCATACGGTATATGTTCCATTGCCCGCATAGATGTGGTTAGGCGATTGTTCGATGCTGGTGGTACCATCGCCGAAATCCCAGAGGTAGGAGGTTGCGCCGGTGCTGCCATCGATGAAAAGCCAGCTGTACCCTTCGCCGTGTTGCTGGGTGGTGAAGGCAGCTGTTTCCGCGCAGCAGGGGTTGTACGCACCAACGGCCACGCTTTGCTCCCCGATGGGATAAGGGAACGCATCAAAGCCCGATCCGGTAACGCTGTTGAACGGCCTGACCAGAGCCGTGGCGGGCAACCAGGTCAATGGCAGGTTTACATTATTACAGTCGCTTTCGCCGTTCGCATCCGTGTAGATCACGCTCAGGTCCCAATCCGAGGTAGCTCCGATGGTTTTGGGCCCAATGATGATATACCCGCCGTCCGACCGAGGGAAAAAGTTATTCGGCACCTCGCTGTATTGTGAGCCGTGATAGTGGGAGCTGGTGAGGTTCCCGTCGGCATCGAAGGTGCCCCAAGCCATGTCATAGCTGCCAGCGCCACCAGCGAATTGGTTCGGCTGCAACAGCCAGGATACACCGCCGTTGGCCAAAGGCAGCAGCCGGTGCACCTCGATCCCGCCTTCGATGAAGCGCGTCCAAAGATGGTCGCCCGTGGAGGAGATCTTGGTGATGGAACCCGCATCCGAAAGGTTGCCGTAGCCCAAGGAGCGGCCACCCACATAAATGCTGCCATCCGTTCCTACTGCCACGGTGGAAGGCTGGTCGGGCCTGGCTCCGCTGCTGATGCTGCGGGCCCAGAGTTCATTGCCCAAGGCATCGGTGCGCACCACGTAGCCGGAGGGGGAAAGAACCACGCCCGGCGGGGTCAGGTTGGTGAGCAGGCTGTCCCCATAGCCCACCAGCACAAAGCCCCCGTCCGCAGTGGGCCGGGCTTCCTCGGCCCAATCCCATCCGCTGCTACCGTACGTTTTGGACCAGAGCATGGTGCCCGAATCGTCCAGTTTGGCCATCAGCATGTCGTACATGCCTCCGCCGCCGTATGCCCTCCCGGCCACCATGAACCCTCCATCAATGCGGTTGATGCCATGGATGGCATTGGAACTACCGCCCACGTCGATGCGCGTGGATTGGAGCAGGGTGCCATCCTCGGGGTCGATGCGCAGAATGATGCCGTCCCTGGAATTGGTGCCTTGCCCCATCGCATAGCCGCCTACAACAAGCCCCTCGGGACCCATGGCGATGCTGTTGTTGTACAGGCCCATTTCAACAAAGTAGGGATAGACCTTGGTCCAGGCATGGGTGGCATCGGCCATGATCTTGGTGACCTGAATGTTCCGGTCCGGGTGCAGTTCAGTGGCCGTGTAAATATTGCCGTCGTTGTCCATGGTGGCAGCCCCTGCCCAAAGAGCACTCGGCACATCGTATCGCCGCTCAAAGGGCAGATCGGGCGTTTGGGCGTGTGCAAGACCGGAGCACACCAAGAAGATGAAGAGCGTATAGAGTTTCATGAAGTTGTTCCAATTTGTGGTTGCACAAAGTTCAGTATTCAGCAGTATGGCAACCGGTCCGTTCATCACTAACCCAACCATCCACCATTGCATGGGAGGTTGATCGGGGACCGGCGGGCACCAGTTGCATCCGAAGACAGGCGAGCACCGCTGGCAGCGGTCCAGCCGGATGCTTTCCCGAACTGGCAGGTCCGATACCCTGTGCATACTGCCGGGCCCCTCACTCTTGTTCCCGTTCAGCCAGCTGCTGTGCCAGCACTTCCTTATAGCTGCGCCCGCTGAGCAGGTGCTTGCCGTTGCTCATGGTGAAGGTGAACTCGTTGTTGCCGCTGTAGCGTGTATTGCGCACGTGGGCCATGTTCACGATGTAGCTGCGGTGGATGCGCACGAACCGCCCGGGGTCCAGTTCGCTTTCCACCATGTTCATGGTCATCCGCAGCAGGTACCGGCGTGCCTTGGTCTCCAGGACGATGTAGTTGCCTTCGGCGCCAAACCAGATCACGTCCTTCACCGGCACCCGGTATTCACGCCCCTTTTCCTTGATGAGGAATTCCTCGGTGAAATCCTGTCGGGCCTTCATGTGCCCCTGCACCAGGTCCATCAGGCGCCCGGTGAGCCGCTTGGTATCGCGCATTTCAATGTAGTCCTTGGCGCGGGAAAGCGAGAGGTGGAAGCGGTCGTCGTCGAATGGCTTCAGCAGGTAGTCCACTGCGTTCACGTCAAAGGCCTTCAGTGCATAACGGTCGTGCGCGGTAACGAAGACCATGAACGGCACCTGCCCCGAGGCACTCAGCTGCTGGGCCACCTCCAACCCGCTGACCCGCGGCATCTGGATGTCCAGGAACATCAGGTCCACGCGGTGCAGCCTAACGGCTTCCAAGGCTTCGGGCCCATTGCGGCATTCGGCCACCAGTTCGATCTCCGGGTCGGTGGAAAGAAGCCGCACCAAACGTTCGCGGGCGGCCGGTTCATCATCCACCACAATGGTCCGAATGGTTCTCATGCGGTGGCTTCGCGGGTTTCATACGGAATGGAGATCGCCACGGTGAACCCCTGGCCACTGGAGGAGGTTACCGCCACACGACCCTTGTCGCCGTATAGCAGGGAGATCCGCTCCTGCACGTTGCGCAGCCCGATCCCCCCCTTGGCAAGTGCGCCTGGCACGTCGGGGCAGCCGCTGCCATTGTCGCCTACGCGCAGCAACAGGTTGCCATTGCTGCGCTGCGCGTCAATGGCGATGTTCACCTGCCCCTCCGAGCCGTCGAGCCCGTGCTTGATGGAGTTCTCCACCAAGGGCTGAAGCACCATGCCTGGCACCAGGGCATCGTGGCAGTCACCGGCAATGTCGTAGTGTACCTGCAGCCGGTCCTTGAAGCGGATGGATTCAATGCCCAAGTAGTCGCCCACGTGGTCCACTTCCCGCAGCAGGTTCACCTTCTCGCGTTGCTCCTCGTCCAAGGTGGAACGCAGCAACTGGCCCAACCTGGAAAGCACCGTCCGCGCGCTTTTCACGTCCACGTCCATCAACGCGCTCACCGTGTTCAAGGTGTTGAACAGGAAGTGCGGCTGGAGCTGCTTCTTCAGCGAGAGCAGCTGGGTGGCCTGCAGCTCGTTCTGCAGTTTCAATACGCGGGTGCGCTCCTCGCGGATCTGTTTTTGGGTGTCCACATACATCAGCAGCACCAGCAGCAACCAGTATTCCATAAAGCGTTGCAACACAGCCGAAGGAATGCTCAGCAGCACATCCCCCAACTGGTCCGGGCTCCACGGGATCCGCCCCACCTGATCCAACAAGGTCATGTACAGGACATTGGTCCAGACCTCGTGAAAAGTGCACAACACCAATCCCAGCGCGAAGTGGGCAAAAATGGGCCGCCACACCGGGCGATCCTTCAACGACCAACGGTGCGACCAACGGTACACCAAAGGCAGCAGCAGCGCCCAGGTGAAAAAGTTCATGAACGGGATCGGCGCCTGCAGCCACCAATCAAAATTCTTCGGGTTCATGCCGATCTGCGTGCGGCCGATGAAACTGGTGAACACGTAGAGCGTGGAAAGCATTGCTGCAGCCACGAACACCGTTCCGATGGGCACGGGCGAACTGGCGAAATACCTGCGTATGGCCGCGATCACCTTCATGGCTGCTCCAGTGCGCTCCGGCCTCTGCAATGGCTGCCCTGTGCCAAGGAAAACAGGTTGTTCAGGTGGAGTTGCACCGCACGAATTTACGCCATGTGCCGCCGTGGCGGCACGGTGCCGCTGTAATGGGGATGGGGAACTCATGACGACCATCCCGGAGGATGCCGCCTGTCGGCATCTCCCGGAATGGGCAAAGTACCAGCCCTTCAGCCGCCCGGCCGCCTCCGGAGGGATGGACCGTGCGGAATGGGATGAATCCCTTGGTGCACCGGCCGAGCCGTGCATGCCGCCGCCGCTACTTCTGCAGCACCGCGAACGTGAAAGCGTATGGATGACGCTCGTCCGCCTTGTGCTTTTCGCTCCACACTTCCTTCCAGCCTTCCCCTATCTCCGGGAAAAACGTATCCCCATCAGGCTTGGCATGCACCGTGGTGCGGTAGAAGCGGTCCACCAAGCCTGCATCAAATGCCTCCTTGTAGAGCTGCCCGCCGCCGATCAGGAACACTTCCTTCACATCGGCTTTACGCGCCAGTTCCACGGCCTCTTTCAAGGAGTGGCAAATGATGGCGCCCGGGGAATCATAGTGTTTGTCATGGGTGACCACGACGTTGGTGCGGCCGGGCAAGGGCCTGAAGCGAGGCGGAATGCTTTCGTAGCTCTTGCGGCCGCTGATCACGTAGTGGTTCAAGGTGGTCCGCTGGAAGAACTTCATGTCGTCCGGCAAGTTCCAGGGGAGCTTGCCGTCCTTGCCGATCACGCCGTTTTCGGCAACGGCTGCTATGGCGCTGATGATCATACGGAAACTGCTGCTTTGATGTGTGGATGGGGGTCGTAGCGGAGCAGTTCAAAGTGCTCGTAACGGAACGCAAAGATGTCCTTCACGCCGGGATCGATCTTCATGGTGGGCAACTGGCGCGGTTCACGAGTGAGCTGCAGCTCGGCCTGTTCGAGGTGGTTCAAGTACAGGTGCACGTCGCCGAAGCTGTGCACGAACTCGCCCGGCTGCAAACCACAGACCTGGGCCACCATCAGGGTGAGCAAGGCATAGCTGGCGATGTTGAACGGCACCCCGAGAAAGGTGTCCGCGCTGCGTTGGTACAGCTGGCAAGAGAGCTTGCCATCCGCCACGAAGAACTGGAAGAGGCAGTGGCACGGCGGCAACGCCATGCGGTCCACATCCGCCGGGTTCCAGGCGGTAACGATCAGGCGGCGGCTGTTCGGGTTGGACTTGATCATCTCCACCACCTTGGCGATCTGGTCGATGTGCCCTCCGTCCGGCGTGGGCCAACTGCGCCACTGGTGGCCGTAAACCGGCCCGAGGTCGCCTTTTTCGTCGGCCCATTCGTCCCAGATCTTCACCCCGTTCTCCTGCAGGTACCGGATGTTGGTGTCGCCCTGTAGGAACCAGAGCAGCTCGTGGATGATGCTCTTCACGTGCAGCTTCTTGGTGGTCAGCAGCGGGAAGCCGTCCGCCAGGTTGAAGCGCATCTGGTAACCGAAGCAGCTGATCGTGCCCGTGCCGGTGCGGTCGCCTTTGCGTACTCCGTTTTTCAGCAGGTGGCGGAGCAGGTCGTGGTATTGTTGCATCGCATGGCAAAGGTATCTGTTGCGTAGTGAGGGTGCCAAAGTGCAAAGGAGCGAAGGTCCGCAACCCTGTAACCCGCAACTGAGAAACATAGGCAAAGGAGGTGAAGGAGGGCCGTCCCGCAGGACCCGTTAGGCGCCGGAGTTGTTGGTTGGTGTGACCCTGTGGGGGCGGAGGTGAATCCGTAAACAGTAACCGACCAACGCATGGGTGTGAACGATAGCAGCGAACCGGCAACTCGTCAACTCGCAACCCTGCAACCCCTCAACTCGCTACCCCTCAACCCGAAACAGAACAAAAGTCACCCCGCATCCTCCGCCGCCGTTTTTTGGCGCAAGCCCGGTACCGAAGCGACCAATCGGTCCTTCATGCGCTGGTAAAAGGGCTTTGCATCGATTGCGTTGGCGACCAGGGAGGCGATCATGGCCGCGTACATCAGTTGCAGGATGGCACTGTGTCGGTCAGTCATTTCCAGAATGATGATGGCACTGGTGAACGGCGATCGCGTGATGCCGGTGAGGAAGGCGCACATGCCCCCCAGCACTAAGATGTTCAGCTGGCCGCGGTCCACGCCGAACCAATGGCCAAAAAGCCCGCCGATGGCAGCACCCGACGACAGGGCCGGGCCGAAGAGGATGCCGCCCGCGCCGCTGCCCGTGGAGACAATGGACCCGATCAGCCGCCCGGCCGCATCGCGCAGCGAAGGCTCGGGGGTTTGGCCGAACAGGTAGTGGTCCATGAGGGCTTCGCCGCTGCCCAAGGCCAGCAGGCCGCAGCTGTGCACTAACCAGGCGAAGAGCCATGCACAGCACAGCACAAAGAGGCCTTGGGGCACGGTCTTCTTGAACAGGCGCCTCACCTTGTCCAGCAGCAGCACGGCCTTGCCGCTGAGCACCCCGGCAGCGCCCGCCACCGCGCTGATGGCCAGCAGGGTGTACATGAAGGAGGGGCCCACGCGTTCCAGTTTCGGGTAGCCCAGCAGCAGGTAGGGCCCCAGCAGCCACTGCGCCGTCATGCCGCTGATGATCACCGAGCTGAGCACCGCGGTGCGGAACTTGCCGATGTGGCTGCGGGTGAGCTCCTCCATGGCGAACACGATGCCGCCCAGGGGGGTATTGAATGCGGCACTCAGGCCAGCCGCACCGCCGGTAACCAGCATGATGCGGCGGCTCACCTTGGGCCAGAAGGGCGGCAACAGCTTGTGCACCACGCGGTACACGCTGCCGGCCACTTGCAGGATGGGCCCCTCGCGCCCGATGGCGCCGCCACCGGCCGCCAAGGCCAGCGTAGCCCCGATGCGCACCAGGATGATGCGCACGTTGAGGAAGCGCCAGCTGCCATCGTGCTTTTCCTCGTCATCGGCCACCTCCGAAGCGGCGATCAACTGTGGCACACCGCTGCCCCCGGCCATGGGCGAAAAGCGGCGCACCAACCACCAGGCCAACAGGAAGGTGGCCGGGGCGGTGACGAAGATCCAGGAAGGATGCGCCGTGATCAGCTCCCGGTTGCGCTCGCCGGTCCATACAAACAGCTTGGTGAAGCCCACCGCCACCAAGGCCGTGGTGACGGCCGCCACCTGGTAGGGCAGGGCCAGCAGCCACAGGTCGCGCACTTGGGCACCCACCCCAGAGCCGCGGACCCGGCGCAGCAGGCGGCCCGCCACCGCGCGCAGGCGCCGCCACGGGCCGCCCCTTCCCTTCCGGTGTGCATGTTCCACGCCGCAAGGTTAGCGCGGTGCGGGTGCCGGTTCCACCGGGGGATCAGGTGTTCTTCAACATCCCATTGCGGATGCGCTCCCCATTCCCGCTCCAACAGCTTTATACCCTTTCACAATAAGGCCCCATCCGATCTACTTGCTCTTTTTCCGCATGGCTTCCCCGATGAGGTCATTCCGTAGACACCGCTACGCAACGCCCTCCTCGTATCGCCCTGCGAAAAAATAGCTGCGCATCTTTGGACAGCCCCTTATTGCGAAAGGGTATTACATCAAGATCCCCGCGATGGTGGCGCTCATGTAGCTGGCCAAGGTGCCGCACAGCAAGGCCTTCAGGCCCAAGCGCGCCAGGTCGCCGCGCCGCTCAGGGGCCAGCTCGCCAATGCCGCCGATCTGCATGCCCACGCTGCTGAAGTTGGCAAAGCCGCAAATGGCGATGGACACGATCATCAGCCCCTTGTCCGTGGTGATGGGCAGCGAATGGTTGGTGAGGTTCATGAAGGCCACGAACTCGTTGATGGTGAGCTTTTGGCCGAGCAGGGTGGCCACGTTGGCCACATCGGCGGCGGGCACGCCCATGGCCCAGGCCATCGGGTAGAAGAGCTTGCCGAAGATCCAGTCCAACGACAGGTTGAGGTCCGCGCTGAACAGGTGGCCGATCTTGATCAGCCCGTAATCCACCAGCGCGATCAAGGCGATGAAGCCGATGAGCATGGCGATCACGTTCATGGCGATGCGGAAGCCGTCTCCCGCGCCATGGCTGATGGCGTCCACGGCATTGATGTAGGGGCTCTTGACCTCCAGCTTCACGTTGCCCATGGTTTGGCTCTCCTCGGTCTCCGGCCACACGATCTTGCTGATCACCAGCGCGCCCGGCGCGGCCATCAGGCTGGCGGCGATCAGCTTGGGGGCCAGGTCCATGCCGGCCTGTGCGCCCATGGCCACGTACACCACTAGGATGCTGCCCGCGATGCAGGCCAAGCTGCCGCTCATGCTGGCCAGCAGCTCGCTCTTGGTCATGCCTGCCAAGTAGGGGCGGATCATCACCTGGGCCTCCACCTGCCCCACGAAGGCACTGGCCGCATTGCTCAAGGCTTCAGCGCCGCTTACGCGCATTACCCAGTTCATCGCCTTGGCGATCACCGACACGATGTGCTGCATGATGCCCACGTGGTAGAGAATGGCCACGATGATGCACACCAGGATGATGGTGGCCGTGATGTTGAAGGCGAAGACAAAGCCGCCCTGCGTGTAGTTGGCGATGGTGTTGTCCGGCTGCACGCTGGCGATGCCGCCGTAGACGAAGGCGGCGCCCTGCCGCGCAAACTGCTCGATCTTCTGCATGCCGTGGCCCATGCCCTGGAAGAAGCGCGTCACCGGCGGGATCTTCAGCACCAGCACGGCGATGAGCAGTTGGAGGCCCAGTCCGCTGAGCACGGTGCGGTAGTTGATCCGCTTGCGGTTGTTGCTCGCTAAAAAGGCGATGCCCAAAATGAGGGCCATGCCGAGGAGACCTTGGAATCGATCCATGCAGGTGGTGGATGGGCGGTCAATGTAGGGGGAAATCCAGTTTCCGAAAATGGGCAGCGGGCAGCAGCAGGTGGCAATGGGGGCCGTTCACAGTTCACCAGCGGCTGGTCACCGGTGTCCGTCACGGGGGAATCGTTTGTAGGGTGCAGTTCGTGGGGCGCAGTTCTCAGGGGCGCAGGGCATGGCATGCTAAGCCCGGTTCCGTTCCGCATGCGCCAACGGCTTGATCACATTGCGGCGCACCCAGCGCGGCAGGAGGATGGCCCCAATGAGGATGTACGGATAGTAGCTCACTAAGCGCCACAGCAGAGCGATGGCGGGCGCTAGGCCGGGGGCCACGTACATGCCTAAGAAGTCGTTGAAAATGAACTCCGCCAGGCCGCTGCCGCCGGGCGTGGGACTCAGCAGCACGATGATGCCCATCACCACCTGCTTGGCATACACCACCAGGTCGCTGAACTCGATCCCGTGGGGGAAGGCGTGCAGGATGCAATTCACGATGCTGTACCGTGCGCTCCAACTGATGAAGGTGGTGAGCAGGGCCGGCCACCAATAGCTCCAGCCGCGGTGTTTCAGGCCCTTGGCCGCCACGATGAGCTGGTCGCCCGTGGTCACTGCCCAGCGGCGCCAGCGGCGCAACACCGGTGCCGACAGGAAGCCCACTAAGGCGCGCTTCACGAACACGGGGTTCACGAACAGCGCGTAGGCCACGAAGAGCTTGTAGGCCAAGATGATGAAGTACACCGTCCAGAAGGCCACGAAGAGGCTCTTGCCCAGGAAGGTGCCGGTGAATTCGGTGCCTTCGAACAGGGCGGAATGGCCCACCAGGAAGTACACTAACGGGGCCATCACCGCCAGGAAGATGCCGTCCAGGAAGGAGGTGAAGGTGATCACGGTGATGCTGGCGCCCGTGTCGATGCCTTCGCGGCTGAGGAACCAGATGGCGAAGAAGAAGCCGCCGCCGATCATGCCGGGGGCCAGCGCACTGGCGAACTCCCAAAGCATGATCACCACGAAAGCCCGTGTCCAGTTCAGCTGCTTGTCCGTGAGGTGGCGGATGCGCAACATGTACATCCAGTCGCGCACCACCAAGCTGCCCAAGGCCAACAGCATCCAGAACGTGGTGGTGCCGGTCCAGCGGATGGTGTGCAGCGCACTCAGGTCGGCCGTGCGCCAGATCAGCAACGCCGTAATGCCTAGGCCGATCACCACGGGCATCAGCATCTTGGTGAGACTGAAGCGCTTCAGCAGGGCGGCCTCATCGTTCACCATGGCCTGGCAAGGGTGCTGATCGGAAGGGAGGTGCCTGGGTTCATCAGCTGGTCATACTAGGCCCGGTGCCCGGCACTAATTGGTGCCCTCGCGCCGCTTCAGCTCGTCGCGCAACTTGCTCGCACCTTCATAGTCCTCGGATTCCAGCGCTTCCTTCAGCAACTGGTGCAGCTGCTCCGGACTGGCATTGCGGATGTCCGCCTTTTGTTCCGTTTCCTCATGCTGGGCTGCGGCGGAGCTTTCCTCTTCGCCTTCCTCCATCTTCAGGCCGGCAGCCGCCAGAATGAACTCATAGGTGTGGATCGGACAGCCGAACCGCAACGCTAGCGCAATGGCATCGCTGCTGCGCGCATCCACCTCCACGGCCCGGCCTTCCTGCTCCAGCAGCAGCTTCGCATGGAAAATGCCCTCCACCAGATCGTTGATCACCACCTCCTTGATGGTGATGCCCAACGCGTCGCAGAAGTTCTTGAACAGGTCGTGCGTCAAGGGGCGCGCCGGGCGGATGTTCTCCACTTGGATGGCGATGGCCTGGGCCTCCACCCCGCCGATGATGATCGGCAGCCGGCGGTCGCCATGGAGTTCCGAGAGAATGAGCGCATAGGCCCCGGCATGGGTATGGCTGTACGTGATGCGGAGGAACTTCAGCTCAACCTTTTCCATGGCATTTAGCGGGGCGGTGAAGGTAAGGGGGAAGCTGTTGCGCGCCAATGCAAGCTTGAAAAGATGCCCCCAACCATGCGGGCAGGCGCGGTGGCCCCGCGAAATGGGATATCCGTTTCGCGAGGGCCTGTGCACCCAACAGGCCCGAAGCGATCTTGTTCTGCTCCTGCGGGCGGAAGCGAGGAAGTATGCGGGGGCTTCGCCGAGGAGATCGCTTCGCGGCCAAATGCGCCGCTCGCGAAATGGGATGGTGGGGCGGCCCGCAAAATGAGATGCCGTTTCGCGAGGGCCTGTGCACCAAACAGGTCCCGAAGCGATCTTGTCTTGCTCCTGCGGGCGGAAGCGAAGAAGTACGCGGGAGCTTCGCCGATGAGATCGCTTCGCGGCCAAATGCGCCGCTCGCGAAAGGGTATGTCCGTTTCGCGAGGGCCTGTGCACCCAACAGGCCCGAAGCGATCTTGTTTTGCTCCTGCGGGCGGAAGCGAAGAAGTACGCGGGAGCTTCGCCGATGAGATCGCTTCGCGGCCAAATGCGCCGCTCGCGAAAGGGTATGTCCGTTTCGCGAGGGCCTGTGCACCAAACAGGTCCCGAAGCGATCTTGTCTTGCTCCTGCGGGCGGAAGCGAAGAAGTACGCGGGAGCTTCGCCGATGAGATCGCTTCGCGGCCAAATGCGACGTCCCTCGAAATGAGATGCCGTTTCGCGAGGGCCTGTGCACCCAACAGGCCCGAAGCAATCTTGTTCTGCTCCTGCGGACGGAAGAGGGGAAGTACGCGGGGCTTCGCCGATGAGATCGCTTCGCGGCCAAATGCGCCGCTCGCGAAATGGGATGGTGGGGCGGCCCGCGAAATGGGATACCCGTTTCGCGAGGGCTTGTGCACCCAACAAGCCCGAAGCGATCTTGCTTTCACTCCTGCGGGCGGAAGCGAAGAAGTACGCGGGGCTTCGCTGAGGAGATCGCTTCGCGGCCAAATGCGCCGCTCGCGAAAGGGGATGGTGGGAGATCGCAAAATGAGATGCCGTTTCGCGAGGGCTTGTGCACCCAACAAGCCCGAAGCGATCTTGTTTTGCTCCTGCGGGCGGCAGCGAGGAAGTACGCGGGGCTTCGCCGAGGAGATCGCTTCGCGGCCAAATGCGCCGCTCGCGAAAGGGGATGGTGGTTGGTTCGCGCAGGGTTCACTGAGTGTGACCCTGCGCGAACCAAGATTCCCCGAGCGAAGCGATTCCTGCACACGCCCGTGGCATCGCACCCCCATTCCCTGATCGAACTCCTATCCAGCTCATTTCCACCGCATGCCATGCTCATTAGCTCAGCCAGTCGATCCAGATCCGGATTTGATACAGACCACTGAACAGTTCGGCAAACGCGTAACATTCCTTGCATTTGTCGGAACTTTCACTACGTTGCGAGCCCAAACCCTGACTACGCCGATCCCCCTGAGCGAACCCCGACTACCCCACCAACGAGGCGCCTAACGCCTTCCCTTCTTCTATCCGACTGGCGCAAGCCATACCAACGTACCCGGGCACGGACGCCCGTTAGGAAAACTCACACTTACCCAAACACCCATGATGAATTCAGACACTCCAAAACAACGAATGCGCTGGTGGGCCGCCGCAACACTGGCAGTATGCCTGTGGGCCGGCCCCCCGAGCGCCCAAGCCCAATCCGTAGTGATCGGCGGTGATGCCCAGAACACCAACGGCACCACGCAAGGCCCCATCAATGATTGGTATGCTTACCAGCGGTACCAAGTAGTGTACTTGGCCAGCGAATTGTCCGCTGCAGGCATGCCAAGCGGTGCCTCCATCACCGCCTTGGGCTTCTCCATCAGCGAGGACAATGGCCCGGCATTCCCGGGCTACACCATCGGCCTGGCCCATACCTCGGCCACCAACAGCGCCGCGCACAATTCCGCCACGCTCACCACGGTGTTCGGCCCGGCTTCGTACAATGCCGCGGTTACTGCGGCCGGAGTGCATGACATGATCACGTTCTCCACCCCCTTTGCCTGGGACGGCGCGAGCAACATCCTGGTGGACATCTGCACCGGTACCACGGCAATGCCCTACGCAAGCCCGTACGGTGGTGTACGTGCCTCCAACATGACGAACGGCTCGCGTTATGCGCAATCGGACGGCAGCGCCCAGTGCAGCGTGAACACCGCCTCCTCCACTAACCTGCGCCCGCAGATCCGCTTGAACTACACCGGCGGTACGCCCTGCGCGGGCACCCCTGCACCCGGCAACACCACCGGCCCTGCTATGGTGAGCGCCGGTGCCAACTTCTTGTTGGGGCTGCAAAATGCCACGCCTGGTGCTGGCGTTAGCTACCAATGGTATGCCAGCACCACCTCCGCCACGGGTCCGTGGACCGCTGTAGGTCCCAACTTGAGCGTTTACAACACATCCGCCTCCGCGGACAGCTGGTACTACTGCGAGGTGACCTGCTCGGCAGGGCCCGGCACGGGGGCCAGCAGCGTGTTGTTCGTTGAAGTACTGCCGACCTACGCAGTACCTCTAACGGGAAATAACAGCGTAGTCTGTGGAACGGACCTGATCCTTACCGACAATGGCGGCTCCGGAGGCAATTATGGCACCAATGCCAATGGCTACACCGTGCTGGAAGCAGGGACGGGTGGCATCATCAGCATCACGGGTCCTTATGCCACGGAAAGCGGCTGGGACTATGTCCGCCTATATGACGGCGCAGGCACCGGTGGTGTCCAGCTTCAGAGCGTATCCGGCAATGGGTCCCTGAACTACACGGGCACCGCAGGGCAAACCCTCACGATCCAATTAACTTCGGACGGGTCGAACAATTTCGCGGGCTTTGAATTCATCGTGTCGTACAGTGGCCAATGCTATCCAACCTGCACATCCACTCCGAACCCGGGCAACACCACCGGCCCGGCCTTGGCATGTGCGGCCACGTCGTTCGTGCTCGGCATTGACAACCCGTCCACCGATGCGGGCATCAGCTACCAGTGGGAGCTCTCTTCCGACGGGCAAACCTGGAGCAATGCCCCGGGAGCCAGCACGAATGCCACCTACAGCACCTCCCAGAGCAACACCACCTGGTACCGCGTGCAAATGACCTGCGCCGGCCATGGCATCGCCGCCAGCACCCCCTTGGAAGTGGGCATGAACCTGCCTACCGCATGTTACTGCACCCCCACCGGGGCCGCGAACAACTCCGATGAGATCCGCAACTTCACCTTGGCCAACATCAACAACAACTCCGCGGCAAGCGAAGGCACCAACGGCTATATGGACTATACCGGATCGGTGGCCGCTGCGCAATTGCTCGCGGGCACCAGCTACACTGCCTCGCTCACCAGCGGGGCCGGAAGCGGCAGCCATGAAGCGGCTCTTTGGATCGACTACAACGATGATGGCGTGTTTGACGCTGCCGAACTGGTGGCCACTATCGCCTCCATCAGCCAAAATTCCACGGAGGACTTCACGCCCTTCGTGCCCGCGCCGGCCCATGCCGGAATACACCGTGCACGTGTTCAATACATCTATAACTTCTCTGCCACGCCAGACCCCTGCACGGTGACCACAACATTCGCCGAAACCGAGGATTACCTGGTGGAAGTCACCGTACCTCCTGCCTGCAGCGGCATCCCGGATGCGGGCACCATTACCGCTTCCCAAGGCCTTGTTTGCCTTGGCATTGCCTTCAACCTGAACGGCGTTGCCGGCAATGAGCTGGGCCTCACCTACCAGTGGCAAAGCTCCCCCGCAGGGGCCGGCTCCTGGTCCGATATCTCCGGGGCCACTAACTCCTCATACACCGTGTCGGCCGGTATCACCGCCAGTACTGATTACCGCCTGGTGGTCACCTGCACCAACAGCGCTGAAAGCGCCACCTCCAACGTGGCATCCGTGGCATTGAAGGCAATCACCGAGTGCTATTGCACCGTGGGAGGAAACAATTCCAGCTACTACATCGATAGCTTCACCACCACGGGCGCCAGCCAAAACATCAGCAATACGGGTTCGGGCTATTCCACGGGCGGATACGGCAACTTTGCCGCAACCCACACCGTGAGCCAGAACGCAGGTGCATCCGTAGGCTTCACCGCCACCTATGCTGCAAACAACACCTTTGGCCTGAAGGTATGGGTGGACTGGAACCAGGATGGTGACTACAGCGACCCCGGTGAACAGGTATATGCCAGCACGAGCTATGCTGGAAGCCACACAGGCAGCTTTACCGTGCCACTGACCGCCACTGCGGGCACCACCCGCATGCGGATCGGCAACTCCTATACTCCGAGTTCAGGCCCCTCCAGCCCCTGCCTGATATCGTTGAGCGGTGAGTATGAGGACTACAGCTTCGAGGTGATTCCGCCGCCAAGCTGCAGCGGCACCCCGGATGCGGGCACCATTACCGCTTCCCAAAGCCTTGTTTGCCCTGGCATTGCCTTCAACCTGAACGGCGTTGCCGGCAATGAGCTGGGCCTCACCTACCAGTGGCAAAGCTCTCCCGCCGGAGCCGGTGCCTGGTCCGACATCACCGGGGCCACTAACGCCTCATACACCGTGTTGGCCGGCATCACCGCCAGCACCGATTATCGCCTGGTGGTCACCTGCACCAACAGCAACGAGAGCACTTTCTCCAACGTGGCTACCGTAACGTTGAAAGCGGTGGCGGACTGCTACTGCACTGCCTCGTCAAATACGGTGGAGCCGATCTGCAATGTGACCTTCGCAGGCATCAACAACACTTCCGCAACCACGGGGGGTGCGGGCTATGAGGATTTCATGGGCTTGGTCGCCCCTGCCCAGGTTTCCCAAGGCGGCGCCTACCAGATCTCCGTTTCCGGCAATACTGACGGGGACTTTACAAACTACTTCACCGCCTTCTTCGATTGGGACCGGAACGGCACCTATGAAACAGCCGTTCCCATCGGAAGCATAGTGGACGATGAGTGCTCCGTGGTGATCAACGCCACGGTGTCCGTACCGGCGAACGCAGCCACCGGCATCACCCGCATGCGCGTGATCAAGAACTTCAACAGCGCACCGGGCGGCCCGTGCGGCAATAACAGCTACGGTCAAGTGGAAGACTACTTGGTGAACGTGAATGCGTGCACCAAGGTGGAGGTGAACATCACCACCGACGGCAACCCCGGCGACCTGAGCTGGGAGATCACCGATGCCAACAGTGTAGTGATCGCCTCCGGTGCCCCTGCCGCAGCCAACCAATTGGTGAGCGAAGCGGTATGCATCGGTGAAGCACCGGTGGACGCCTGCTTCGGCTTCCGCATCATGGACAGCTTCGGCGACGGCATCACCGGCGGCGGTTGGGAACTGCGCACACCGGACGGCAGGCTGATCCTGCGTGATGAGTTCGCCGACGGCAGCCAAAGCCCCTCCGCCACCCCGCAGACGCCCAGCTACGGCAGCGGCCACAGCTTCTGCCTGCCCCT
Source organism: Flavobacteriales bacterium (assembly GCA_023957375.1). Classification (GTDB taxonomy): domain Bacteria; phylum Bacteroidota; class Bacteroidia; order Flavobacteriales_F; family PHOS-HE28; genus PHOS-HE28. The sequence continues at coordinate 1,796,688 of JAMLHB010000001.1, forward strand.
GGGCCCCTCGCGCATCATGGCCAACGAGTGCAACGTGTTCACCAACGGCATGTACGACAAGGTGTACTGCAGCAAGGTGACCGGTGCCACCCAGTACCAGTTCGAGTTCAGCAACCCCGATGCCGGCTATGTGCGCCGCATCGCACGCCCGCACAACTACGTGGTGTTCTACGAGATGGTCTCCAGCCCATTAGTGCCCGGCGTAGTGTACTTCACCCGCGCGCGTACCAATGAGCAAGGCCCCTTGGCCAGCGCACACTGGGGTTCGGGCTGCGACCTCGGCTTGGGCATCGCTCAGGTGGTGCAGTGCACCCAGCTGATCCAGGCACCCGCCTACGGCCACTCCTGCGGCGAGACCCGCAGCTTCACCGCGCCGTACAACTACCTCTATGCCAAGCCCGTGACCGGAGCCACCACCTACACCTTCAAGATCACAGGTGACGACGGCAACTACAACAGCGGCATCGAGTTCGTGCGCAACACGTACATCCTCGCACTGGGCTGGGGTACTGGCGAGGCACCGGCCTTGACGGACCAAACCACCTACCAGGTGCAGGTGCGGGTAACGGTGAACGGCATCGAGGGCGCCTACTGCGGCAACGTGTGCAACGTCACCATCGACAACAACCCGAACTTGGGGATTCGCCTGGCGCAGACCGAAGGGCAGCCTGAGTTCAACCTCTGGCCGAACCCCAACAACGGGCAGCACCTCAACGTGGCCCTGAGCGGCTTGAACAGCGAAATCACCACCGCCGACGTGCGCCTGATGGACCTCACCGGCCGCGTGGCCTTGGGCACCCAACTGAACGTGGTGGACGGTGCCATCAACAGCGTGATCGAACTGGGCAATGCCGCCAACGGCACCTACCTGCTGCAGGTCATCGCCGGTGGCAAGACCTATACGAAGCGCGTGGTGGTGAGCAAGTAGCCATCCTGCTTTCCAATGTCGAAGGGCCGCTCCGCAAGGGGCGGCCTTTTGTGCGTTGGTGGTTCTCGCAGGGTCCACTTCGTGTGACCCTGCGAGAACCCAAGTTTTGCCCCGTCGGCCACCAACCGGTCCCGGAACGCCAACAGCTGCTTGAGCTCCAGCATGGCCACAGTGGTGGAACTTGCCTTGCGCTGCTTGTCCCGGTGGCGCATGGCAAAGTCGGCGATGCGCACCGCATCGATGCGGTCGTTCTTTCCCCGCACCATGCCCATGCTTTGCCGGATGTCCATGGGGTGTGCCGCCCACGCAGGCACCCCGCCCTCCACCAATATGGCCAGGAGCGTGTTGGAGTAATGCCCGGTGGGTTCAAAGCAGGCCAGGCAGGCGCTCCTGTCCATGCCAGCCTCACGTCCCCATCGCCCCAAAAGCAAGTTGATCCCCTTGCCCGTGTTGGGCACTTCGGCCTGGTCCACCACGTGGCCACGGCCATCAAGCAAGGCGAAGTCCAGCTTGGCCTTGCTCACGTCAATCCCCATGTAATGCATTGTTGCTTAGTTTTGGGTTCTACATGTGGTCCCCGGGGGACTGTGCATGGGTCTGCTGCTCGATGACTCTAATAGGCCGCTAGCCTGATATTCTATCCGAGCCTTGGACCCGAGTGGACGACAGGTACTCATAAGGCCCTTAGGTCATTAACCTTTCCGGCCCGTTAGATCACATGCCGTCCTGCTCAGCTCTCTCCGGGGATCCTTTCCTTCGCTAAGATGATTTCGCCTTAGCGAAGACAAGGGTAGAGTCCGGCCCGCCGAATGCACCTCTTCAAGCGTAGTTCACAGACGGGCCGGAGACCCTACCAGCACACTCACTCGGGTTCGCGGAGGCGGCGATCTGGCACGAAAGGAAAAGCGCCTCACAAGGAATGGATGCGTCCATCAGGTGGAAAATCCACTAACTTGCACCCTGCATGAAGCAAGGCCTTGGAATGCCAAGGGCACCCCTCCAGAGCGACTGGAAGGGTGCCGACTCGGACGTTCACTGGTCAATCAGGAGTTCAGTAATCCTCTCAGCCCCACTCTCCAATAGCGCGTTGAGCCACTTTGCCTCCATGCCAGTGTCATTCAATCCGTTCAGCACTCAGGAGGTCGGCTCTCCATGCCACGCGGGCCACTCTCAAAGCCTCGCGGACATCCGTCCCCCATTCGTTCCTACTGGGCGAATGGACCCCCACCGAAGTGGAAATCGGGCGCAACTTATAGTGGCCCAAAGGCACCGTTTGTAGAATTTTTGCTACACGTCTCCCAAACGCCTCAACAAATGGCCTTGAACCTCAGTTTCCTTCTCGCCGACGACCACGTGATCGTGCGCCGGGGATTGCGCAACCTGCTGTACGACCAATTCCATGCAGGGAACGTGGATGAAGTAGCCACCTGCCGGGAATTGCTGGACAGCTTGGCGCGCAAGGAGCCTTCCCTGCTCGTGCTGGACCTGCAGTTGACCGACGGCAGCAGCTTGGACCACTTGGAGCGCATCAGCCAAGCACACCCGGCCATGCGCACCTTGGTGTATACCATGCGCTCGGAAACGGTGTACGCCCAGCGCGTCATGGCTTTGGGGGCCGCAGGGTTTCTGAGCAAGGAATCTTCCGAGGAGGAGGTGACCCGCGCGATCAGGCATGTGCTTCAAGGGCGCCCCTACATCAGCGGCACAACAGAAGACCACCTGCAGGAAAAGGCCAAGGACGCCGAGGCAAAAACGAACCCCTTCGCCTTGCTGTCCGACCGGGAGATGAGCGTGATGGACAATATGCTGGCTGGCTTTGGTGTGAAGGACATCTCTCTGCGCCTGCACCTGCAGCCCACCACCGTGGCCACCTACAAGGCGAGGATCTTCGACAAGTTGGGCGTGGCCAACCTGCTCGACCTGCAACGCTTGGCACAGGCCCACCGGCACTATATGGAATGAACCGCCACCCGCGCTTCCGCCGCTGGCCATGGGCCATTGCGCTGGCGTTGCTGGCCGCAACGCAGGCCGCAGGGCAGGAGACGTGGACGCGCGAGCAGTACACCTCGGAAAATGGCCTGTTGCAGAACCGCGTTCATGCGATCGACCGCGACCAGTGGGGCAGCCTGCTGATCGGCACGGAAGGGGGCTTAGTCCGCTTTGACGGACAGGGCTTCCGGCAGATCGGCATTCCTTCCCCGGAGGGCATGCGCCCCAGCCGCGTGCTGGAGATCATCGCCGTGCCCGACAATGCCTTCGTGATACGCGATGCCGGAAGCCGACAGTACTTGTACAAAGACCACCTGCTTACCCCCCTCACCGCAGATGCCCCCGCCCGAAAGCCGCTGGCGCGCTTCGGGGGGCGCGGCGTGTCGATCAGTACCGTGCTGCGTGCCATGGACCCCGATTCCACGGTCGACAACAAGGCGGCTTGGCCGTACAGCGTGCGCATGATCCCCTTGGAGGGGGACCGCTGGTGCCTGCGCACCGAGATGGAAGTGCTGGTATATGGGGAGGCAAAGCTCTTGTACCGCTTCCCCATCCCCAAAGGCAAGTGGTCCCATCTGTTCATGCTGGGCGGCATGCTGATCTCCCTGGATGCTGAAGGCCACCCCTACCATGTGGATTGGCGCACCCGGGAATCCACCCGCCTGCATGCGTCGGGCTTTCCGCGCGCAGAGATCAAGGATGGCCAGCTGTCCTGGCGCGTGCAGTGGGAAGGCAGCAACCACCTGGTCAGCCTGGTAGCGGGCGAAAACTTGTATGGCCTTCGCCTTTCCGAGGACGGTACCAGCCTCATTGCGGAACGTTTCAACCTGGACCTGCCAACCGATTGCAAGATCGGTGCGATGGTGTGGACCACCGAAGGGCAGGTTTTGGCGGTGGGCACCGACACCAAGGGCCTGTACTTGTACCGCAGGAACAGCATGCGGACCCTATTGTGCGACCTGCCCGGAGACGGCGTGAACAATGCCTATTTTGCCCAGGCTCCTTTCGGGCGGAACGGGGTGATCACCAGCTCCCGCAGCGTGCCGCGCACCTTTACCCAAGCTGGCTGTGAAGAAAAGGGGCCGATAAAGCGAGGCTTCGATGATGCCGCCATCGTGTTGGACGGCGAGCAGCGGTATTGGTATGGAAGAGGTGATTCGCTCTTCACCTTCGACCTGGCCACCAATGAGGAGCGGTTGGTACAAGCAGGCGTGCGGCCGCTGTGCTTCTGGGAGGACGGGGCCGCCATGATCATCGGGGCGTCCAAAGGGATCTATCGCTGGGAACACGGGCACTTGGCCATGACCAACCCGATGAACGACAAGGACCTGTCCCAGCGGCCCACCGCCCTGTGCATCACCCCGAAAGGCGAGCTTTGGGTAGCCACCTGCTCGGGTGTTTACCACGCCTTGGCCACCGGAGGCTGGAAGCCGGTGCCGGGACTGGCCGGTGTTTGCGCGAGAACCTTGGCCTTGGTGGGCCCGGATATTTTTGTGGGCACCTACGGCAGCGGCGCCTTCCTGTTCAGGAATGACCATCTTTTCCGCTTGCCCATGGACCTTGACGGGTTCCTCAGCCACGTGCACGCCTTTATGCCCGATAGTGCGGGCTTCCTGTGGATGAGCACCAACCAGGGGCTCTTCAGGGTGCGAAACAAAGACCTGGCCCAGTGGAGCAACGACACGACGCAAAGCCTGTACTACGCCTATTACGGGCGGCGCACCGGTATCCGCAATTCGGAATTCAACGGCGGGTGCAGCCCCTCCTATCTACGCACAGCCAGTGGTTGGGCTTCCTTCCCCAGCATGGACGGCCTGGTGTGGTTCCGGCCTGACGACGTGCCCGATGCCTACCCTGCCGAACCGATCCTGTTGGAAGGCCTAACGGTGGACGGCAAGCGCATGGACCTGCCAGGTCTGCACCTCCTGGATTGGAACCACCGGGAAGTGGTCGCCTCCTTTTCCATGGCCTATTGGGGCACGCGCGAAAATGCACGGCTCGAATACGCGATCGAAGGGGTGCAGGGCGGCAAGTGGACCTTGATGCGCCCCGACCAGCAGGAATTGCACCTTGCCTCGCTGCCCACCGGCGCCACCACCCTGCGGATCCGCAAGCTGGGCGCTGCGTTCCGAGGGGAGGGCAATGCCCTTGAGATCCGCTTCTTCACGCCGGTGCCCTTCTTCCGCACCTCTTGGTTCATCGCGCTGTGCGTGGCGGTGGGGGCCTTGATGCTTTGGGCCCTGTTGCGGTTGAACGCCGCACGCCTGCGGCGTAAAAACCTGCAACTCGAAAAAATGGTGCGCCTGCGCACCGGTGAACTTACCGAGGCCAATAACGTGCTCAGGCGCTCCCTGGAGATGAAGGAAATGCTCGTCTCGATCATCTCCCATGACATTGTCACCCCGTTGCGCTTTATCGCCCGGGTGGCCAACGGGGCGGCCCACGGACGCAAGATGCAGGAACCTGGCCGCCTGCACGACACCCTGGAAGACCTGGCCCGTTCCTCGGAAAAGCTGCATGCCAATGCGCAGGACCTGCTGCAATGGATCAAACGCCAGGATGGCCGCATTGAACTGCGCACAAAAACCTTGGCCTTGCATCCCTTCGTAGCCGAAGTGTTGGGCATGGAGCGCGAGCGTGCCACGGATAAAGGCCTGCAACTGAGAAATGAAGTTCCCCTGGACGACGTGATCGCCACGGACCGCAACGTGCTTTCCATCGTGCTCCACAACTTGGTGGCCAACGCGGTGAGCCACACCTCCAAAGGATACGTGGTGATCCGCGGAAAAACGGTGGGCAACAGCTACACCATTGAGGTGGCCGATTCCGGCAATGGCATGCCGGAAGCCGCCCTGAAGCACGTGATGCGCATACAGGGAAAGGGGGCCACCGGCGCCATGAACGAAGAGGGCGAGCGCGACGTGCAGGGCTTGGGCCTGCTGATCGTGGCCGATCTGTTGCAACTGCTCCAAGGCTCATTTTCCGTGGCCACCCAGCCGGGTGCGGGCACCACCTTCACCATTCTCCTGCCCGCAGCCCCATTGACACAGCCCGTGACAAGGGCAACGACCGACCCGCTTCCAGCGGCAATAGGCCGCGCATAGCCCATCACACAGAGAGCGACACCTCCTGAACAACCACCACGAACGTGACCACAGCACTGAACCACTTGCCAACGGCCACCGCCGGAACCGGCACCGCTCCCGAAACCATGAACGACTCGTCGTGGCCGCGAAAGGCTATCTTGAATGACCGGCCCTATTCCCGCATGCAGCGCTTGAAAAAACTGTCCACCCTGCTTCTGGCCATCGCACTGCCGTCGCTGTTGGCAGCCCAGGAGATCTGCAACAACGGCATCGATGATGACAACGACGGGTTGATCGACCTGAACGACCCGGATTGCCCATGCAGCACCTTGATCGCCCCGGAGAACCTGCCCAGCTACATCCGCAACCACTCCTTCGAGGAAAGGTTGTGTTGCCCGTATAGTTTTGTTTCCATCATCTCTCCGCCCTGGCTGGATTGCGCCACCGGCTGGCACCAGGCGACCAACGCCACGTCGGACTACTTCAACATGTGCGGCTACGCCCCGGTGGGATTCAATCTTCCACCACCTGACGGGGATGGCGCGGTGGGCTTCTTTGCCTTCCCGGGCTACTTCGAATACGTGGGCACCTGCCTGACCTATCCGGCGCCGGCCAATCCCTTGCTGGCGGGCACCACCTATACCCTTTCCCTGTGGATCTCCACGGCCATCGTCAACGACTACCATACACAAACCCGTGCGCAAGGCGAATACACCGCGCCGTTCACCGACGCGCTTCCGCTGGCCATCTTCGGCTATGCCAATGCCTGCGTACCCTTCCCCATCAGCACCATCGACTGCATCGGCTACCTGCCCGGCTGGAGCGAATTGGGCCGGGTGGAGGTGCAGCCGGCCTGGGACTGGACGCGCGTATCCATCACCTTCACGCCCACCCAGGACATCCACTCGATCCTGATCGGCGGTGCATGCGACACCCCGGCCTCCATGGGCGGGGGCACGGTCACCAATCCCAACACCGGTGAAACCTACTTGGGCACACCCTACTTCGTGGTGGATGACCTGCTGCTGACCATCGCACAGGACCAGGTGCTACAGCCGGTGGCCACCTCCGGAAGCCTTTGCGCCGCAGATGCCTTGGCTGTTGGCACGCCGCCGCCCGGGGCTCACAACTACCAGTGGTACGTAGACGGCGTGGCCATCCCCGGCCAAACCGGGCAGAACCTGAACATCTCGGCTAACAACTTCGGGGGTGGTGTGTACGCCATGGCGAGCACCTTCAATGGACAGTGCCTGATGGGCAGTGCCTATTTGCCACCACCGCTATTGCCGGTGCCCTTCCCGTCCATCGAGCCTGCGGAAGGCTGCGCACCGCTCACGGTGCAATTCGCGGACACTGCGGGAGCAGGCATCCTGCCGCTGCTTTGGGAACTGGGCAATGGCATTTCCAGCACCGACTCGGCCTTCTCCCACATCTACACGCAACCCGGCACGTACGATGTGGCACTGACGGTGCGCAACAGTGCCGGGTGCACTGCGGACACGTTGATGGTGGACGCCATCATCGTACATCCTGGGATCAGTGGCAGCATCACGGCCTCGCCCAACCCCGTGAACGCGGATGACCCGCAGGTGACGCTTTCGGGGTCCGGCTCGGGCAACATCGCCTCCTGGTGGTGGGACCTGGGCGACGTGCCGCCGCACACCTCATCAAGCCAAGCATTGGACCTCACCTTCCCCAGTGATACGGGCGACTACCCCGTGATGCTGGTGGTGACCTCGGCCAACGGCTGCACCGATACCGTGCGCTCGGTGGTCACCGTGATCAAGCCCGGGATCATCGAAATGCCCAACGTGTTCAGCCCCAACAGCGACGGCTACAACGACAACTTCACCCCATTGGACATCCAGCACCAGTACGTCACCGGCATGTTGCAGATCTTCAACCGCTGGGGTCAGGCGATCTTCACCACCCGCAACCTCACCCAAGGGTGGAACGGCAAGGATGCACCGGACGGCACCTATTTTTATGTGGTCACACCTGACCAGCCGGGAACCGAAAAACTCTCCGGCTACGTCACCTTGGTAAGATGAGCATGTTCCGGCACCAACGCATTGTCCTGCCCGTGGCCATTTTTGGCTTGCTGGTCGGCCCGGCCCGTGCGCAATTGGTCATCAACCAGACGCTAACACCCACCGCACTGGTGCAGAACCACCTGATGGGGTCCGGTGTATTTGCCACCAATGTCACCTTCAATGGGAGCCCTGGAAATATGATGCCACCGCCATCAGGATCCACTACCTTGGGTGAGATCGGCCGGTTCAACGGGTCCAATACCTGCTTGGGCCTGAATGCAGGGGTGTTCCTGTGCACGGGCAAGGCCTCCTACATTCTGCCTGGGCCGAATGACCAGCTGGAGCAATACACCGGAGGGCTGGGCGGTGCCGGATTTTATACGAGCCCGGACCTTGACCTGAGCCACCTCAGCGCATGGCCCCTATGGCAAGTTTCCGGCGGCAACAACATCGGCAACAAAAGCGTGCTGGAGTTTGATTTCGTGCCCTCCAGCGACATGGTCAGCCTGCGCTACGTGTTCAGCTCGGAGGAGTATGAGCGCTGGGCGTGCAGCCAGTACAACGACGTGTTCGGCTTCTTTATCAGCGGGCCAGGCATCCCCACCAACATCAACGGGCCGTATTCGAACAATTCCATGAACCTGGCTTTTGTGCCGGGCACGCTTTCCCGAGTGTCCATCAATACCGTGAACAGCGGATTGATGGATGCAAGCAATGCAAATGGGCCATGGACAGACCCATTTGCGCCCTGTTTCGCGGCAGACTCCAACTGGCAGGCCAACTCCATCTATTACCGCTACAACGGGGGGCAATGGACCTTCCCCGGGGCAGGTTGGGGCCCCCAGTTGGAAGCGCCTTACAATACGGATCCGTACTACATCCAACACAACGGCATGACCGTGGTGCTCACCGCCAGCGCGGCGGTGGAGTGCGGCCAGATGTACCACATCAAGCTGGGCGTGGGCAACGTGTCCGACAATCTCTATTGCTCCGCAGTTTGGCTGGAAAAAAACTCCTTCACCAGCAGCGACCGCTTCAAGCTCACCGTGGACCCCGCGGTGAACGTGGAGTACAACCCCACCGACACCACCCTGATCGAATACGACTGCGACAGCGTTCGCCTGCGCTTCCACCGCTTGGGCGGATTCTACCTGGACGAGTGGCTGCAGATCGCCGTGGAGGGAACCGCCACCAACGGCGTGGACGTGGTGCCCTTCTTGATCGACAGCGTTCACTTCAACCAGCTCGATTCCTTCGCCATCGTCCCCATCAAAGTGCCCGTGGACGCCGACGGACCCGAAAACCTGATCATCAAGATCATCACCTGCAACGGCGCACGCATCCTCACCTACGAATTCCCCATCGACCAACGACCACCGCTGGAGGTGATCCTGCAGGACACTGCCCTCACCTGCCCGGCCACGGTAACCCTCACGCCCACCGTGACCGGCGGCGGTGACAACCCGGCCGAGTACACCTACCTCTGGAACACCGGGGAGACCACCCCCAGCATCACCCACTTCGTGGACCAAACCACCCAGTTCTGGGTGCAGGTGAAGGACTGCTGGAGCCAGGCCGTTACCGACAGCGCTTGGGTGACCCTGCCCGACTACCTGCCCCTGGAGATCACCCTTACCCCGGACACCGCCATCCCCTGCTTGGGCAACGCCGACCTGATCGCCAGTGCACAGCACGGAGCGGGCGGATATACCTACCAGTGGGCTTTGAACGGACAGGTGATCGGCACGGACTCCCTGCTCAACGTGCCGCCGGCCATTCCCCCGGTGTACTACACGGCCACCGCTACCGACCTCTGCGGTACGCAAGTGAGCGATTCGGTGCTCGTCTCCTATGCACCGCCCGTGCCACTGGTGCTGGACTTGACACCGGACACCGCCATCGCCTGCTTAGGCAATGCCGACCTGGTCGCACAGGTGACCGGAGGCGGTGGGCTGATCTCCTACACTTGGACCCACAACGGCGGCGTGGTGGGAACGGACAGCATCCTCAACGTGCCCGCAGCAGACCATGAGGTGTACACGGTAAACGTAAGCGACCAGTGCGGGCAATCCGCGCAGGGGCAGGTGACCGTCACCACCGGGCCCACGCCTCCCTTGGTGATCGGCGCCGTGGGCGATACGGTGATGTGCGCTGGCATGCCCATGGTGCTCAGCGTGATCTCGGTTGCAGGCGGCGGAGGCGCCTACAGCTACGCCTGGAGCCCCAACGGTACAGGCCCCGGCGACGGGCCCGACCTGCACGTGCAGGTGGATGACGACACCTTCTTCACCGTCACCGTTACCGACCAGTGCGGAAACACCGCCGACACCACCCTGTTGGCCATGGTGCAGGACTTCGATCCCCTGCAGCTCACCGTGCCCGGCGACACCACCGTGTGCCCCGGGCAAATGGTGCCCCTGTGGGTGCAGATCGAGGGCGGCGCGGGCGGCTACCAGGTGGATTGGCCGGGATTGGGCACCGGCACCAACCTCAACTGGACCGCCAACCAGAGCGGGCGCAACATCACCGTGCTGGTCACCGATGCCTGCGGAAACACCGCAACGGCCGCCGTGGACGTCTCCACCTTCCCCGCTGCGGTGGCCATGAATGCACAGGAGCTCGCCGAGGGCACCTGGAACTTCATCGGCACCACCGACCCGCCCACGGGCAACGAGGTGGCCTGGGACTTCGGCGACGGATCCACCGCCACCGGCGCCCTCAACGTCAACCACACCTACACCGACTACGACGCCCACTGGGTGCTGCTCACCATCACCACCACCGACGGATGTACCGCCGCCGATAGTGTACAAACGCGCCCGCCGGCGGCCACCATCTTCTTTCCCAACTCCTTCACCCCCGACGGCGACGGCTTCAACGAAACCTTCGGGGGCGTGGGCAAGCTGGTGGATCAATATGAACTGATCGTCTTCGACCGCTGGGGAAGCATCGCCTTCGAAAGCCACAACATCAACCAACAGTGGGATGGCCGCATCCAGGGCGAGGAGGCCCCCATCGGCGTGTACCCCTACCGGTACCGCGTAAGCGGCCTCAAAATGCCCCTACACCAAGGCTTCGGCCATGTGACATTGGTGAGGTAGGCAGGCAACGCAGCGGGTGACCATTCCGTCTTCTGTTCGCTTGTAGCAATAATTCTACAAACCATGTCGAACATTCCGCTTTAGCGGCTACCTTGCACCGCGAAAGTTTCCGCCTCCCCACGCTCCATGGCCCCACTCTCCACGCTGCCATGCTTGTTCCACCATGCCGCCAGGCACGTGAGGCCCCAAAGGCCCTCAAGCAGCAGGCTTTCATCATTTCCGAAATGTTGAAGCCCCTGTTCCTGGCAGCCCTCTTCTTCCCAGCCGTGCTTTACGCACAGGTGGAGATCTGCAACAACGGCATCGACGACGACAACGACGGGCTGATCGACCTGAACGACCCGGACTGCCCGTGCAGCACCTTGATCGCACCGGAGAACCTGCCGAGCTACATCCGCAACCACTCCTTCGAGGAGCGCAACTGTTGCCCATACGGTTTCGTCTCCCCGCCGTTCACTCCGCCCTGGTTGGATTGCGCCACCGGCTGGCACCAGGCCACGGCCTCCACCAGCGACTACCTGAACATGTGCGGCTATGCCCCGGTGGGCATGCCCATGCCACCCCCGGACGGTGATGGCGCCATCGGCTTCTATGGAATGACCGACTATAAGGAGTACGTGGGCACTTGTCTCACCTACCCTTTGCCGTCCAATCCCTTGCTGGCGGGAACCACCTACACGCTTTCCCTGTGGATCGCCGCAGCCTCCACGGACGGCCAACACACCCAAACCCTTGAGCAGGGACAGGCCATTGGCATGCTCTACCCGGACCAGCTTCCGCTGGCCATTTTCGGCTTGGCCAACGAATGTGTGGTCTTCCCCGTGAATGTGTCCAGTTCGCGCGATTGCATCGGTGATATGCCGGGCTGGAACGAGTTGGCGCGCGTTTACGTGCAGCCTTCCTGGGACTGGGTGCGCGTGTCCATGACCTTCACTCCCACGCAGGACATCCACAGCATTATGATCGGTGCCGCCTGCGACATTCCTGCTTCCTTCGTAAGCCGTCTCTTTACGGACAGCCAAGGAACCACGACCTCCTTGATGCCTTATTTTTTGGCCGATGACCTGATGCTCACCATCGCGCAGGACCAAGTGCTGAGCCCAACTTCCGTGAATGGCAACCTCTGCGCGGAGGATGTGGTGGCCACCGCCTTGCCACCCGATGGAGCCAGCAACTACCAATGGTACTTGGACGGCGTGGCACTGCCCGGCCAAACCGGCACCACCCTGAACGTTTCAGGAGGCAACTATGGCCCCGGCCTGTACACCCTGGCCAGCACCTTCAACGCCCAATGCCTGATGGGTTCCGCCCCCGTGGCACCCGGTGCCATACCCACTGCCCTGCCCAGCCTTGCACCTGCCGATGGCTGCGCCCCGCTGGTGGTGCACTTTGCCGATACCACCGGCGGCGGCACGCAGACCGTGCAGTGGGTGTTGAGCGATGGCAGCACCACCTCCGACAGCAGCTTCACCTACACGTACAATGTCCCGGGCACCTACGAGGTGACGCTCACCGTGGTCAACAGCGTAGGCTGCACCAACGACTCCACCGTCACCATCACGGTGAACCCGGGCGTTTCCGGCTCCATCACCGTCGCCCCCAACCCGGTGAACGTGCAAGACCCCACGGTCATGCTGTCCGGCTCCGGCTCCGGCAACATCACCTCTTGGTGGTGGGACTTGGGCGAAGTGCCGCCCGATTCCTCATCGAGCCAAACCCTGAACCTCACCCTCCCCAGCGTACCCGGCCAATACCCGGTGACCTTGGTGGTGACCTCGGACAATGGCTGCACGGACACTGTGCATGCCATGATCACGGTGTACGAACCGGGGAGGATCGACCTGCCCAACGTGATCAGCCCCAACAGCGACGGCGTCAACGACAACTTCATTCCGATGGACTACATAGGCGCACCCGGCCGCATGGACATCTACAACCGCTGGGGCCAGCTGATCTTCACCACGCGGGCACTGGCCACCGGCTGGAATGGAAAGGATGCCCCCGACGGAACCTATTTTTACATCGTGACCCCGGATGATCCCGAGGTGACCGTACTGACCGGTTACGTAACCTTGGTGCGATGAAGCCCACCATGCCACATAGCAAGCTTCGCCACGCCCTGTTGGGCATGGCGCTGTGCGCCTTGTTGCCCTTGCAGGCCCAGTTAGTCATCAACCAATCGCTAGCACCGACCACCTTGGTGCAGAACCACCTGATGGGGCCCAGTGTATTTGCCACCAATGTCACCTACAACGGTGTGTCAGGGAATGTACCCGTACAGCCAAGTGGATCCGTGATCGGCGAGATCGCCCGGTTCAATGGAACCAACACGGTGCTGGGCATGAACGGAGTGGTGCTGTGCACCGGCAGCGCCACCTATATGCTGGACGGGCCCAATAACTATTTAATGCCGGCGGTGGGCGGAATAGGCGGTGGCGGATTCTGGACCAGCCCGGACATTGACCTGAGCCACCTGACCGCATGGCCCCTTTGGCAGGTGACCGGCGGCGGCAACATCGGCAACAAAAGCGTGCTGGAGTTTGATTTTGTGCCCACCAGTGACATGATCAGTCTGCGCTACGTGTTCAGCTCCGAGGAATATGAACGCTGGGTGTGCAGCCAGTACAACGACCCCTTCGGCTTCTTCATCAGCGGGCCGGGCATCAATGGCCCGTACAGCAACAATGCGATGAACATCGCCTACATCCCGGGCTCCATGTCCGTGGTGTCCATCAACACGGTGAATAACGGCCTGATGAACGCGGGGAGCGCCAATGGACCCATGCTGGCCCCCTTCATGTACTGCTTCCAGGCAGACCCCAACTGGCAAGCCAATTCAGCCTACTACCGGTACAACGGCGGCCAGTGGTTCGTACCGCAGCCTCCGGGCGCCTCGCCACAATTGGAGGCCCCCTACAACACCGACCCCTACTACATCCAGCACAACGGGCTCACCGTCACCCTGACCGCCAGCGCCGCCGTGCAGTGCGGCCAGATGTACCACATCAAACTGGCGGTGGGCAACGCAGCCGACAATAAATTCGGTTCCGCCGTTTGGCTGGAAAAAAACTCCTTCACCAGCAGCGACCGCTTCAAGCTCACCGTGGACCCCGCGGTGAACGTGGAGTACAACCCCACAGACACCACCCTGATCGAGTACGACTGCGACAGCGTTCGCCTGCGCTTCCACCGCTTGGGCGGATTCTACTTGGACGAGTGGCTGCAGATCGCCGTGGAGGGAACCGCCACCAACGGCGTGGACGTGGTGCCCACCATCATCGACAGCGTGCACTTCAACCAGCTCGATTCCTTCGCCATCGTCCCCTTCAAGGTGCCCGTGGATGCCGACGGACCCGAGAACCTGATCATCAAGATCATCACCTGCAACGGCGCGAAAGTGCAGACCTACGAATTCCCCATCGACCAGCGACCACCCCTGGAAGTGGACCTGCAGGACACCGCGCTGACCTGCCCGGCCACGGTGACCCTCACCCCCACCGTGACCGGCGGCGGTGACAACCCGGCCGAGTACACCTACCTCTGGAACACCGGGGAGACCACCCCCAGCATCACCCACTTCGTGGACCAAACCACCCAGTTCTGGGTGCAGGTGAAGGACTGCTGGAGCCAGGCCGTTACCGACAGCGCTTGGGTGACCCTGCCCGACTACCTGCCCCTGGAGATCACCCTTACCCCGGACACCGCCATCCCCTGCTTGGGCAACGCCGACCTGATCGCCAGTGCACAGCACGGAGCGGGCGGATATACCTACCAGTGGGCTTTGAACGGACAGGTGATCGGCACGGACTCCCTGCTCAACGTGCCGCCGGCCATTCCCCCGGTGTACTACACGGCCACCGCTACCGACCTCTGCGGTACGCAAGTGAGCGATTCGGTGCTCGTCTCCTATGCACCGCCCGTGCCACTGGTGCTGGACTTGACACCGGACACCGCCATCGCCTGCTTAGGCAATGCCGACCTGGTCGCACAGGTGACCGGAGGCGGTGGGCTGATCTCCTACTCCTGGACCCACAACGGCGGCGTGGTGGGAACGGACAGCATCCTCAACGTGCCCGCAGCAGACCATGAGGTGTACACGGTGAACGTAAGCGACCAGTGCGGGCAATCCGCGCAGGGGCAGGTAACCGTCACCACCGGGCCCACGCCTCCCTTGGTGATCGGCGCCGTGGGCGATACGGTGATGTGCGCAGGCATGCCCATGGTGCTCAGCGTGATCTCGGTTTCAGGCGGCGGAGGCGCCTACAGCTACGCCTGGAGCCCCAACGGTACAGGCCCCGGCGACGGGCCCGACCTGCACGTGCAGGTGGATGACGACACCTTCTTCACCGTCACCGTTACCGACCAGTGCGGCAACACCACCGACACCACCCTGTTGGCCATGGTGCAGGACTTCGCCCCCCTGCAGGTCACCGTGCCCGGCGACACCACCGTGTGCCCCGGGCAAATGGTGCCCCTGTGGGTGCAGATCGAGGGCGGCGCGGGCGGCTACCAGGTGGATTGGCCGGGATTGGGTACCGGCACCAACCTCAACTGGACCGCCAACCAGGGCGGGCGCAACATCACCGTGCTGGTCTCCGATGCCTGCGGAAACACCGCAACCGCCGCCGTGGATGTCTCCACCTTCCCCGCCGCAGTGGCCATCAATGCACAGGAACTCGCCGAGGGCGTGTGGAACTTCATCGGCACCACCGACCCGCCCACGGGCAACGAGGTGGCCTGGGACTTCGGCGACGGATCCATCGCCACGGGCGCCCTTGCCGTGAGCCACACCTACACCGACTACGACGCCCACTGGGTGCTGCTCACCATCACCACCACCGACGGATGTACCGCCGCCGACAGTGTACAAACGCGCCCGCCGGCGGCCACCATCTTCTTCCCCAACTCCTTCACCCCCGACGGCGACGGCTTCAACGAAACCTTCGGCGGGGTGGGCAAGCTGGTGGATCAATATGAACTGATCATCTTCGACCGCTGGGGAACCATCGCCTTCGAAAGCCACAACATCAACCAGCAGTGGGATGGCCGCATCAAGGGCGAGGAGGCCCCCATCGGCGTGTACCCCTACCGGTACCGCGTGAGCGGCCTCAAAATGCCCCTACACCAAGGCTTCGGCCATGTGACATTGATCCGATGAGCGTGGTCCAATTCCCTGCTTTGTTGCGGATCCGGTCAACTGCGCTCGCCGCTTTGTTGTGTGCGGCCGTATCGGCCCAAACGCCTTATGTGCAAGCTCCGCATTTCGATGCCCAGGCGGTGGCGCAGGACGATGAACAGCGGGCACTCGCAGGCGACCTGCCGTTGTACGGCCGGCTGATGCCCATCGATGCGACACCCGCTACCTCTGGCAGCTGGGCGGAGGAGGGACGCGATCGCGTTTGGCGCGTGGGCATCACTTCTCCCGGGGCGTTGGCCGTGGAGTGCTTTCTGGACCAAGCCGTACTCCCTCCGGGCGCATCGTTCCAAATGATCTCACCCTCCGGGCGCCCCATTGGCGACCGTGTACATCCGGACCTCGCTGCGGACGTGCATGAATTCTCCACCGCCTTGGTGCCCGGCGATTCGCTGATCTTGGAATACCGCGAGCCCGTGGATGTCGACTTCCAAGGCACCTTCCGGATCGCACAGATAGGCCATGCCTACCGTGATGTGGAATTTGATGCCTCGCGCGAGGGAACCTGCCATGTGAACGTGGCGTGCCATCCGGAATCGGACGGTTGGGAAGGCCCGATCCGTGCCACCGTGCGCATCAGCGTGGTGGTTTCGCAAGGCACCGGCTGGTGCTCCGGCACCTTGGTGAACAATGTGCGGCAAGATTGCGCGCCGTACATCCTCAGCGCGTGGCACTGTGGCCGCACCTCCACCACTGCGCAGTTCAACCAGTACAAGTTCTACTTCAACTTCCAGTATGCCACCTGCACCGGCGGCAGTTACAGCACGGCCCAGTATGTCACGGGTTCGCAGTTGAAGGCATACAGCGACGATTATGCGCCGGAATACCAAGGTCTTGGCGGTTCCGACTTCATGCTGCTGCGCACCAACGCCACCATCCCGTCCTCCTTCCAGCCCTACTGGGCCGGTTGGGATGCCACGAACATCAGTTCGGTGACGGCCGACGGCGTGTGCATCCACCACCCCACCGGTGCACCCAAGCGCATCAGCAGTTACGCCCAAACGCTGGTCACCGGCCACCCCATGGCCTCTTCCGGCCTGATGAGCCACTACAAGGTGGTGTGGGCGCAAACCGAACATGGCTGGGGCATCACTGAAGTAGGCTCCAGCGGGTCCGGCCTCTTCAAGCAGATCAGTGGTACCGGCCCCGTGCTCATCGGCACCAACACGGGCAGCAGTTCCGGCATGAGCTGCTCCAACCACAGCGGCTATGCCTACTTCGGCAAGATGAGCTACCACTGGACGAACAACCCCAATGCGGCCAACATCAAGCTGAAGCCTTGGCTGGACCCTGACAATACCGGCACGCTGGTGCTGGCGGGAAGCGACCAGCCTTGTGCGGCCGCTTCCGCCATTGGGGAAACTGCTTTGCGGGGTCAAACGCTGCTGTACCCCAATCCGGCAACCGATCGGGTTTTCCTCAGCGGCATGGGCCCCGTGCACTACCAGATCACGGACCTTGCCGGGCACATCCTGCGCAGGGGCAAGGCCAATGAGGAACCGGCCGGCATTGACCTGGCAGGTCTTGCTTGCGGCCTGTACATCCTGACAGCCATCACGGATCAAGGCGTGATGGCCCGGCAACCCTTCACCATTGCACCTTAAGCACCAAGAACACCATTCCCCGCTCATGACGATCGTCTCCCGCAACGCCTTCCTGTTCCGCCACCTTGCACTTCCGGCACTGTTTGCTTCAGGCATGGCCTTGGCCCAGGTGAGCTTGTACGACTTCACGCAAAGCACCGAAACCTATACCGAGATCACCGCTGCCGACGGGGGATACGTTTTAGGAGCGCCCGGGCCGGCGGGACAGGTCGCCGCGGCTCCGCGCGCCTATCTGGACCCGCTCTTCCCAGGCGGCATTGCACAAAACAACCTGGCCTACTTCACGGACTACTCCGGCACCTTGCGTTCGGGCTTCCCCATCGGCTTCGACTTCACCTTCAACGGCGATGTCTTCGACCGCATCGGCATTTCGGAGGTGGGTTGGATCAGCTTCGGCAAATCCTCCGACGGGAATGAAGCCGTATGGTGCTACGCCAACAAGGACGGCTCGGCCATGATGCATGGCGACCCCTTTGTGCAATCGGCCTTCACCCCTCCGGGGCCGGTGCCCAACTACAAGCGCAACCGCGTGGCCGGCTTCGGCAACTCGGGCCTGCGCATGCAAAACTGGTCCAACACAGCCCCTCCCGGCCCCATTGGCGAACTGCGCATGGCCACCATCGGCACGGCCCCCAACCGGGTATGCGTGATCCAATGGAAGGATTTCGGCCTCAAGGGTGATTATGCCACCAGCTGGAACAAGATCAACTTCCAGATCCGCCTCAATGAAAACGGCAACACCGTGGACGTGCGCTTCGGCCCCATGGAGTGGGACCACCTGCTGAGCCGCCAGGTGGATACGCAGATCGGCCTGAGCGGACGCACCAACGAGGATTTCAACGGCCGGGTCACGGTGTATGAGCAACCCGCCTTCTTATATGATTGGAACACCACTGCTGCGGCACTGAGCACGGATACCACCTATTTCGTGTACTGCCACATGGCCACACCGGCCGTGGGCCAACCCAACAATTCGGGCATCCTTCCGCCCGTTGGCTTGAACTGGCGCTGGACGGCCGCTGTATGCCCACCACCAGCGTGGCCCTATGCCATTGACGACATTTCCTTCGACTATGCGCATGCCACTTGGGACGCCACCCCCGCTGGGGAATACGAATACTTCCTCACGAACACCACTTTCGTAGGCGGGCCGGAGGTATCCTCCGGAACCACCAGCGACCCCGAGGCCAGCTTCTTCGGCCTGGAGCCGTTGACGGACTATTACCTCTTTGTGCGCAGCCTGTGCAACGGGGTACCTGGCGATTGGTCCGTCCCCACCCACTTCCGCACCATCGGCGGGGGGGTGATCAACTGCGACGGCACGGCCACCTACGTGAACTACTGCACCCACCAGTACGACGCGATCGACTGGCAGTATGCCTCCGCCGACGGCTCCCAACTGCGCTTGGAGTTCCTCGGCGGGTTCCTTAGCAGCAACACGGCCGACAAAATGGAGATCTGGATCGACGGCACCCCGGACAGCGGGCCCGCCACCTATACCCTGACCAACGGCGATCCCACCGGCCTGCAGTACTTGGCCAACAGCAGCATCTGGATCCGGATCACCACCGACGTGGGAAGCTGCGAAAGCCAGAACTGGTTCCTGCCCTTCGAATGGCGCATCGGCTGCAAGAACTGCACGGACCCGCTGGCGAGCTTCAGCCTGGGCGAGGTGGATTGCGACAACCAGCAGTATTACGTGGACGTGAACATCTTCTCCATGGGCAGTTCCGCCACGCTCTCCTTGGAGAACAACCTCGGACTGCCCGCCACGGTAGTGTCAACCACGGGCATTCACCAGGCCGGCCCCTTCCCGGCAGGTCAAGGTGTGATCGTGACCGCACAAAACCCCGATAACGAAATGTGCTACGCGGCAAGCATCCAATTAGTGGCGCCCCCATGCGCGACACAGGATTGCGGGCCTACCACCTACACCCATTGTTACGACAACGACGAACATTCCCTGTGGGCCTACCAGGGTGAAGGCAATCAGAACATCGGCATCCGCTTCCTGGGCGGCACCATGGCCCCCAGCGACATCCTTCAGTTCTACCGCAGCCAGAACCCCGATGACGACCCCAACCCGGTGGTCGCAGGCAGCCTCTTCAACAGCCTGTTCACCTCCGGGGCCATTGCCGGGGAGAACAGCCTGGTGATGGAACTGATCTCCAACAGCTCTTGGAGCTGCGCCACGCCCGACCCCGTGCAGGGCAGCACACAGCCTTGGACCTACGTGGTGGCCTGCTGGGACGGTTGCACACAGCCCAAGGCCACCTTTGCTGACAGCTGCCTCACCAGCACCTCCTACATGGTGAAGGTGAACGTGACCGACCTGGGCAGCACCGGCAGTGTGACCATCACCAACACCAGCGGCGCCGCGCCGGTAACGGCCACCGCCACGGGCACCTACTTGGTGGGACCCTTCCAGGCCACCGTGCCCGTAACGGTCAACGTGGAGGGCGCCAGCATCCTGTGCACATGGACATCCAACCAGCGCAATCCCGACTGCACCGGCGTGGGCATCGATGAGGCGGCCACCAGCCAATTGGGCATCTGGCCGAACCCCTCCAACGGCAGCTTCCGACTGCAACTCCCCGAGAACACGAACGGTATCACGGACGTCCAGGTCACCGACCTCACCGGGCGCACCGTCGCCTCCACACAGGTGGCCGTCAGGCAGGCCGAACTGCACTTGCAGCAACTACCCGCAGGCATGTACCTGCTCAACGCCACCAACAACGGAGTGCGCTACACCTCCGTGATCAGCATCCAGCACTAAGCCATTCAGAAAACCACCTTGGCCGGGATCTCCCTTCCGGCCCACTCGTGAAAAATGAACAAGCTCTTCCACACAGCGACACTGCTATTCCTGCCGGTCTTGGCCAGCGCCCAGGTGAGCACCTATGAGTTCTCCGAATCCGTAGGCACCTATACGCCGATCACGGCCGCCGACGGCGGGGTGGCGCTGGGCGTGCCCACGTATTGGCCACACGTGAACAACAACCGCGCGTGGGTGAACAATCCCTTCAATGACCCGGACGGCCAAGTGACGCAAAGCGGCTACTTGAATCCGGCCAACGGCCCCGGATATCCCATCGGTTTCGACTTTGAGTTCAACGGCGACGTGTTCGACGTCATCGGCATTTCCAACGGCGGTTGGATCAGCTTCGGCAAATCCAGTGATGGCCTGCAGGCCGTATGGGTGTACAACTGGAACGGCACCCCGGCGGGCGATCCGTTCAGGCAATGGGCCGCAGAAAATGCCGAACCGGGTCCCAACCCCACCTACCGCCGCAACCGGGTGGCCGGCTTCGGCAACAGCGGCCTGCAGCAGGTGGACTGGTCTTCCTTGGCGCCTCCCGGCCAAGTGTCCAAGTTGCGCATGGCCACCATTGGCACCGCCCCCAACCGGGTGTGCGTGGTGCAATGGGAGGACTATGGCTTGCGCGGCGATATAACCGTGGCCATGAACAAAATCAACTTCCAGATCCGCCTCAACGAAGCAGACAATTCGGTGGAAGTGGTCTTCGGTCCCCAGAATTGGGTTTCATCGTTGGGCCGCTACAAAAGGACTCAATGCGGCCTGAGCGGACGCAGCAATCTGGATTTCAACGGACGCATGACCGTGTATGAACAACCGGCCTTCCTCTACGATTGGAACGCTACCGTAGCAGCGGACACCAACGCGGCCATTTGCCAGTTCGAACCTCCGCAGATCGGGCAACCGAACAACTCGGGCGTGCCCCCCGTGCTGGGCCTGACCTGGCGCTGGGACCCGCCCGTGTGCCCGCCGCCCGCATGGCCTTTCAACATGGACCAGATCACCTTCGATGCCGCCCGCATCAATTGGCAACCGTCAAGCGCTGGGGAATATGAGTATTTCGTCTCCACCGAAAACAGCACTTCCGGGCCTGAAGTATCCAGCGGGACCACGACAGATACCGAAGCCAGTCTGTTCGGGCTCGATCCTTCCACCGTTTATTACGTTTTCGTGCGCAGCATCTGCGGAGGCGAACCCGGCGTCTGGTCAATGTCCGTATCATTCACCACCCTTGGTGGCGGCGTGGTGGTGTGCGATGGCGGGGTGGTGACCGAGGACTACTGCTCTTATCAGTTCAGCACGAAGGAATGGCTCTATGTATCCGCCGATGGCTCTCCGCTGAAGCTGGAATTCGAAGGAGGTTTCCTGCAAGGCCTGGGCGGTGAATCATTCAAGCTTTGGGACGGGACCGCCCCCATAGGAAACGGCACATCCTTTTCGGGCGACCTCACCGGGAACTTCTTCAATGCGGTCAACGGGGCCATCTTCATCCGCTTGGTGACCGTAGCCGGGGCCTGCCACGCGCAGGACTGGTACCTGCCGCTGCAATGGCGCATCGGCTGCAAGAACTGCACGGACCCGCTGGTGAATTACACCTTGGGAGACGTGGACTGCGACAACCAGGAGTTCTATGTGGACGTGAACGTCTTCAACTTGGGTTCTTCCGCCACACTGGAACTGGAAAACGATGCCGGCGTGGCCAGCACTACCGTGAGCACCACGGGCGTGCACGCCGTGGGGCCGTTCCCCGCCGGCAACCCCGTGGTGATCCGCGCGCAAAACCCGGACAATGCCATGTGCTATTCGTTGGCCGCGCCTTTGGTGAACGAACCCTGTGCCATCGTGGGCTGCGACCTTGCCACCTATGAGCAATGCTCCGCTCCCAACGACGTGCGCCATTGGCTGGTACAGGGTGACGGCGCCCCCATCTCCGTGCGTTTCCTGCCTGGTTACTCGGGCTGGGACGCTACCGTGAAGGTGTACGATGGCGGTGATGAAATGGCCCCGTCCACCACGGTATCCAACAACGGCTACCTGGACAACCAAGTGGTCACCAGCACCAACCCCGCCAACCAGCTGCTGATCTATTATGCCGCCTCCACATACCCGGACTATGCCTGCTCCGATGGCAATACCCTTCCGATGAAATTCATCACCGAGTGCGTGGATGCCTGCACCCCGCCCGCCGCCACCTTCACCGCCAACTGCATCTCCACCACGCAATTCGAAGTACTGGTGAACATCACCTCAATGGGTTCAGCGGCCACCCTTTCCATCACCAACGACCAGGGTGCGACAACCATCACCGCAAGTGATACGGGGACTTACACGGCGGGGCCTTTCCCCTCCTTGGCCACGGTACAGCTGGAGGTGGAAGGCGCCAACACCATCTGCACGCTCACCCGGCCGGGCCTGGTAAGGGATTGCAGCACCTGGACCGAGCCCGACGGCATCAGCGAACTGGCCAGCTCACCGCTCCGCCTCTTCCCCAACCCCTCCAATGGCACGGTGCGGGTGGAATTGCCGGGCGCGGGGAAGGAACCGCTGCACCTGCGCGTGCTCGACCTCACCGGCCGCGTGGTGGCCCAGCAGCTGATCGACGCACAAGGAACCACCCTGCATCTGGAGCAACTGCCCAGCGGATTGTATACCGTTGCGGCGTACGGAACCTCCGTCCGCTTTACGGCCCCACTGAGCATTCAACACTAACTTCGGCCCGGCCGGTGCGCAACTCTCCCTGTGCATCGGCCCGGTTCCCGCCAAGGAAAAACCGAGACACCGCACTCTCCCCATGAACGCCAAGGCCATCGCCACGGGCACTTACCTCGCGGAACCCTTCCAGGCCACTGTGCCCGTTACGGTCAACGAGGAAGGGGCCAGCATCCTGTGCACCTGGACCTCCGCACAGCGCAACCCCAACTGCACCGGCGTGGGCATCGATGAAGCGGCCGCCAGCCAATTGGGTATCTGGCCGAACCCCTCCAACGGCAGCTTCCGACTGCAACTCCCCGAAAACACGAGCGGCACTACGGACATCCTGGTCACCGACCTCACTGGGCGCACCGTCGCCTCCACACAGGTGGCCGCCAGGCAGGCCGATCTGCACTTGCAGCAACTGCCCGCAGGTATGTACCTGCTCAACGCCACCAACAACGGAGTGCGCTACACCTCCGTGATCAGCATCCAGCACTAACGAATAAACGAACCGGATCCATGAACCACCCTCTCCCTGCCCGCCTCAACTTGCGCCGACCAGCCGCCGCATTGGCTTTGCTCGCCGCCCCTGCCCTGCTGTGGGCCCAGGTAAGCCTGTACGAATACTCGGAATCCGTGCAGCCATACACCGAGGTTACGGCGAGCGAGGCCGCCTACTCGCTGGGTGTGCCTACGTTCTTCCCGCCCCTCCACAATATGCGGGCATGGGTGAACAACGCCTTCTTCGGTGCTGATGGCCAGATCACCAATGGGGGGTACCTCAGTGGCGTTTATGGCCCGGGCTATCCCATCGGGTTCGACTTCACGTACAACGGCGACGTCTTCGACGTGATCGGCGTGTCCGATGTCGGTTGGATCAGCTTGGGGAAATCGAGCGACGGCGCGCAGGCCGTGTGGTGCTATGCCGGGGACCATCCGCACGCAGCTCCCTTCGTGCAGTACATCGGAGGCCCCGATGTGCCATACAAGCGCAACCGCATTGCTGGTTTCGCAAGCAGCCAGCTCCGCATGCAGGACCAAAGTCCGCTGGATCCTCCCGGACCGGTCTCCTCCCTGCGCTTGGCCACCCTGGGAACCGCCCCGAACCGCGTGTTCGTGGTGCAGTACAAGGATTTCCGTGCGAGCTACTCCTCCAGTACCACACTGATCAACTTCCAGATCCGATTGAACGAAGCGGACAACAGCGTGGAGGTGCGTTATGGTCCAATGGTATTCGGTTACCAGTCCGGTGGTGGCACTCAAGTGGGCCTGGGCGGCAGGCTTCCGGAGGACTTCAACTCGCGCATGACCAACTACGTGCAGCCTGCTTTCCTCTACGACTGGAATGCCACCATCGCCGGTGTGCTGAACTCGGATGCTTGCATGGCCACCGAGGAAGACCCCTTCCACAGCAACGGTAGCGGCGTGGTGCCGGTGCCGGGCCGCACTTTCAAGTGGACCCCCGATGCCTGCCCTCCACCCGCATGGCCGGCGTCCATCGGCGACCTCAGTTTCGATTATGCCCGCCCCTTCTGGAACCCCACGGCAGCCGGCGAGTATGAGTATTATGTTTCCACGGAGAACAACATCACCGGCCCGGAGGTCACCTCCGGCACCACTACCGACCCCGAAGCCAACCTCTTCGGCTTGGAGCCGGCCACGGACTACTTCTTCTTCGTGCGCAGCATCTGCGGCGGCACCCCTGGTGCCTGGTCGCTGGGCACACCGTTCCACACCATGGGCGGCGGCATCGTGGAATGCAACGGCGGCGTGGTGGAAGAAACCTACTGCTCCCACCAGAACGACACCATCCGCTGGCTCTATGCCTCTGCTGACGGTTCCCCATTGCGCATTGAAATGCTCGACGGCTATGTGGCCACCAACAGCCTGAAGGTTTGGGACGGTGGCGCACCCGTTGGCAACGCAAACCTGAGCATCAGCGGGAACATCAACGGCAATGCGCTCAACGCCCTCTCGGGCCAGATCTTCATCCAGCTGGTCACGGACAACGGCAGCTGCGAATCGCAAGACTGGTACCTGCCCGTGCATTGGCGCGTGGGCTGCAAGAACTGCACGGACCCCCTGGTAAACTTTGCCATGGGCGAGGTGAACTGCGACCAAGAGGAATATTTCGTTGATGTGAACGTGTTCTCCATGGGTTCCTCCACCACCCTGGAGATCCAAAACAACCTGGGTCTGCCCTCAACCACGGTCAGCACCGCCACCGTGCATCAGGTAGGTCCTTTTCCGGCAGGTGAATCCGTAACGTTGACCGCCCAAAACCCGGACAACATGATGTGCTACGTGCTGAGCAGCCCCTTGGTGAACGAGCCGTGCGCCATAGTAAGCTGTGCACCCACTTGGTACGAGCGCTGCGCGCAGCCCAACGAAATCAAGGAATGGCTACTGCAAGGTGATGGGCAGGCGATCAGCGTGCGCTTCCCGCCCCAGGGCATCGGGTTTGACGCGGATGTGATCGTGTATGATGGCGGCGATGAGATGGCCCCCTCCACCACGGTGACCAACTTCGGTACGCTCAACAACCAGGTGGTTACCAGCACCAACCCGCAAAACCAATTGCTGGTGCGCTACGTTGCCAGCACCTATCCCGAATACGCCTGCTCCCAAGGCAACGCCCAGCCGTTCAAGTTCGTGGCTGCCTGCGCCGACGGTTGCACCCAGCCTCAGGCCACCTTTGCCGCGGCACCCTGCACGGAGCCCACCACCTTCAGCGTGGACGTGAACGTCACCAACGCCGGCTCCGGCACGGTGATGATCACCAATGATGCAGGCGTGGCCGCTACTCCCGTGACCGGCGCGGGCAGCTATTCGGCAGGCCCTTTCCCATCGGGCAGCACCGTGCGCCTTGAGCTGCAAGGGGCCAATGTGATCTGCACCTGGACCGTCAACCCGCTCACCAAGGATTGCTCCAACATGGGCCTTGCGGAAGTGGACGGCAGCAGCATGAGCATCTTCCCCAACCCCTCCAACGGCGACTTCCAACTGGAACTGCCCCAGGGCGCCAACAGCACCGAGGTGCACGTCCTGGACCTCACCGGGCGCACCGTGGCACAGCAAAAGGTGAACGGCCGTTCCGCAAAGTTGCAATTGGGGCACCTCCCCAACGGGTTGTACACCGTAGTGGCACAAGGCCATACCGTTCGATACACCGGCAAGATCAGCATCCAGCATTAACACGACCGCATCGTACCACTGAACGATCATGAAGCCACTTGTGCAAACATCCTTGCGGAACGCCTTGGCCACCCTGGCCTTGGCATCAGCCGTCAACGTAACATGGGCCCAAGTCAGCCTGTACCAGTATTCGGAAGCGGTACAACCATACACGGAGGTGACCGCCGCCGAAGCGAGCTACTCGCTGGGCAACCCCACTTTTTGGCCACCACTTTACAACATGCGTGCATGGGTGAACAATTCCTTCTTCGGCACAGACGGCCAGGTCACAGGTGGCGGATACCTCAGTGGCGTCTACGGCCCGGGCTATCCCATCGGGTTCGACTTCACGTACAACGGTGACGTCTTCGACGTGATCGGCGTGTCCGATGTCGGTTGGATCAGCTTGGGGAAATCCAGCGACGGCGCACAGGCCGTGTGGTGCTATGCCTCCGACCACTCACACGGTTGGCCCTTCGTGCAGTACATCGGCGGACCCGATGTGCCATACAAGCGCAACCGCATCGCCGGCTATTCAACCAGCAGGCTGCAAATGCAGAACCTGAGTTCATTGGACCCGCCCGGACCGGTCTCCTCCCTGCGGTTGGTCACGCTCGGCACCGCACCCAACCGCGTGTTCGTGGTGCAATTCAAGGATTTCCGCACCGGCACCGACATCTCCACCACCCTTGTCAACTTTCAGATCCGCCTCAATGAGGCCGACAATTCCGTGGAGGTGCGCTATGGCCAAATGGTGTTCGGCTTCCAATCCGGTGCCAGCGTTCAAGTGGGCCTTGGCGGCAGGCTGCCGGAGGACTTCAACTCGCGCATGACCACCTTTGAACAGCCCGCATTCCTCTATGACTGGAATACCACCATTGCCGGCGCGCTGAACACCGACTACTGCAATGCCACCGAGGAACTGTTCGGGCATCCCAACGGGTCCGGCATTCCCCCGGAGCCGGGCCGCACCTTCAAGTGGACGCCCGATGCCTGCCCTCCGCCTGCATGGCCCTTGGCCATCGGCGACCTGAGCTTCGATTATGCACGCCCCTTCTGGGGAGCAACCGCAGCGGGCGAATACGAGTATTTCGTCTCCACGGAAAACAGCATCACCGGCCCGGAGGTTGCCTCCGGCACCACCACCGACCCCGAGGCAAACCTCTTCGGTCTGGAACCGGCCACCAACTACTATGTCTTCGTGCGCAGCATCTGTGGCGGCGTTCCCGGCGCTTGGTCGTTGAGCACGCACTTCCTCACCATGGGAGGCGGTGTGGTGGAGTGCAATGGCGGCGTGGTGGAGGAAACCTACTGCTCCCACCAGAACGACACCATCCGTTGGCTCTATTCTTCCGCGGACGGTTCGGTTCTACGCATCGAAATGCTCGACGGCCTCGTGGGCAACAGCAGCCTGAAGGTGTGGGACGGCGGTGCGCCGGACGGGGCTTCCAACCTGACCATCGGGGGGAACATCGCCGGCTACGAGCTCAACGCCCTTTCCGGCCAGCTCTTCATTCAATTGGTCACGGACAACGGCAGTTGCGAAACACAGGACTGGTACCTGCCCGTGCATTGGCGCGTGGGCTGCAAGAATTGCACGGACCCGCTGGTGAATTACACCTTGGGAGACGTGGACTGCGACAACCAGGAGTTCCATGTGGACGTGGACGTCTTCAACTTGGGGTCTTCCGCCACACTGGACCTGGAGAACAATGCCGGCCTGGCCAGCACTACCGTGAGCACCACGGGCGTGCACGCCGTGGGGCCGTTCCCCGCCGGCACCCCCGTGGTGATCCGCGCGCAAAACCCGGACAATGCCATGTGCTATTCGTTGGCCGCGCCTTTGGTGAACGAACCCTGTGCCATCGTGGGCTGCGACCTTGCCACCTATGAGCAATGCTCCGCTCCCAATGACGTGCGCCATTGGTTGGTACAGGGCGACGGCGCCCCCATCTCCGTGCGTTTCCTGCCGGGTTATTCGGGCTGGGACGCTACCGTGAAGGTGTACGATGGCAGTGATGAAATGGCCCCGTCCACCACGGTATCCAACAGCGGCTATCTGGACAACCAAGTGGTCACCAGCACCAACCCCGCCAACCAGCTGCTGATCTATTATGCCGCCTCCACTTACCCGGACTATGCCTGCTCCGAAGGCAATACCCTTCCGATGAAATTCATCACCGAGTGCGTGGATGCCTGCACCCCGCCGGCCGCCACCTTCACCGCCAACTGCATCTCCACCACGCAGTTCGAAGTACTGGTGAACATCACCTCAATGGGTTCAGCGGCCACCCTTTCCATCACCAACGACCAGGGTGCGACAACCATCACCGCAAGTGATACGGGGACTTACACGGCGGGGCCTTTCCCCTCCTTGGCCACGGTACAGCTGGAGGTGGAAGGCGCCAACACCATCTGCACGCTCACCCGACCGGGCCTCGTAAGGGATTGTAGCACCTGGACCGAGCCCGACGGCATCAGCGAACTGGCCAACTCACCGCTCCGCCTCTTCCCCAATCCCTCCAATGGCACGGTGCGGGTGGAGTTGCCGGGCACGGGAAAGGAACCGTTGCAACTGCGCGTGCTCGACCTCACCGGCCGCGTGGTGGCCCAGCAGAGGGTGAACGACCGTTCCGCAAGGTTGCAATTGGAATACCTGCCTAACGGGTTGTACACCGTAGTGGCACAAGGCCATACCATTCGATACACCGGCAAGATCAGCATCCAACATTGAACTGCCCCGGGCGCGGGGCCCGCAGGAATTTCTCCTTCCTGCGGGCCCATCACCGGGATCGGCAGACCATCACTCCCCACATGACAACTCTCCAACGTCTTGCCCCCGTACTTTTCTGTACACTGGTTGGTGCAAGCGCGCACGCACAGGTTTCAAGCTACACGTTCTCCTCTTCGGTGGGCACGTGGCAGCCCCTGAACGGCGGTGGCCAGTTATTGGGCATGCCAGGCATGCCGCCGGCGTTCAACTTTTACGATGACAACTCGTTTGTGACCGAGGGAACCAGCATCCTATTGGGTGAATCCTCCACGGGCAACGGCTGGCCCATCGGCTTCACATTCAACTACAACGGACAGCCTTACGACCGTGTCGGGTTGAGCATCGAGGGATGGCTGGCCTTCGGCAGTTCCGCCAACGGTGCCAGTGCCGTGTACGTGCCGTATGGAAGCACGGCCTATACGCCCCTCAGCTCAGCACTGCCTGCCGGAGCGGATCCTTTGAAACGCAACCGCATTGCGGGCTTCTCCATGGACCTCGCCGCCCAAGGAAGCGGCGGTCAATTATGGCCGATCCAGCTAAAGACCATCGGCACGGCTCCCAACCGCTCCTTCATCGCGGAATGGAACGTGGTGCGTTCCGGAGGAAGCCAATCCTTGAGCTTCCAGATCTGGCTGAACGAGGGTGGCGGCAACCCCGCCCAGCAAACCGTGCAGGTGATCTACGGCACCATGGTGCAAAGCGCCCTGATGAACGGCCAAGTGGGCTTGGGCGGCACCACTCCCGACGACTTCAACAACCGCGCGGTAACCGCAAGCCCGTATGATTGGCAACAAAGCGGGGTGGGAACGACCAATGCTGCAACGTGCAGGTTGCCGGGTTCGGCCACCTATCTGCCGCAGGGCCTCACCTTCACTTGGACGCCGGCCGGATGCCTGGTTAGCGGGATCAGCCTCACCAGCATGTCCGCCGCCCAAGGCACCCTATCCGGCACGCTATCCTGGAACCCGGTGCAAGGCGCCACCGGCTATGACTATGTGATCACCGCCGGCGGGCCCGACGACCCGGCCATCCTCAGCGGCAACGGGCTTACCGATACTTCCGCCGCACTGGCCGGGCTGCCCTTGGGCCAGAACCTCTTCGTCTATGTGCGCGCCGATTGCGGCCAAGGCATGCAAAGCTGGGGCGCAGGCCTTCCCTTCTCCACGGAAGGGTACGTGGAAGTGGTTTGCGGGGAACCCGCCGCCGCCCATACCTATTGCTACGGCAACCTGGACGACAAGACTTGGCATTACTCCAACACCACGGGCGACCCATTGCGCCTGATGATCCAGGCCGGATCGATCTACAGCGGCGACGTGTTGCGCATCTACGACGGTCCCACGACGCAGTCCCCGCTGTTGTTCTCTTCGACCAGCGGCACCATTGCCGGGCAAATGGTTACCTCCACCGGCGGGCAGCTCACCATGCGGCTTATCTCGGACGACATCGGCTCCTGCGCCTCGCAGGATTTCATTCCGCCCATGGAGTGGATCGTAGGCTGCCTGGACTGCGACCCGGTGCTGGCCAACTTCAACGTCGCCACCGACTGTGCCAGCCAGCAGTTCAGCGTGGGCGTGCAGATCTTCAGCCTGGGCACCGCCACCAGCGTGGTGATCGGCAGTGATGCCGACGGCAACACCATCACCGCCAGTGCTCCGGGCAGCTACACCATCGGGCCCTTCCCGGTGGGCGACCCCGTGGTGGTCAGCGCGACCAACCCGCAGAACGCCTTCTGCAGCGCGGTGTCGCTCCCCTTGCTGAACGACCCGTGCCCGGTAATGAGCTGCGGCCCTGATGAATACACCTACTGCTACACCAACCATGATGCAAGCCTATACGCCTACCAGTCACCGGCCACAGAGCGCATCGGCATCCGGTTCACCGCCGGCACACTGGCAAGCGGCGACGTGATCCGCATCTACGACGGGCTTGACCCCTTTATGAGCGCACCGCTCTTTTCAGGCAACAACGGCGGCAACCTCAACGGATTGATGCGGGCCACCAGTGCCGGCAACCCGGAGCATGCGCTGCTGCTGGAAGTGGAATCCGACGGTTCGGGCTCCTGCGCCACCGGCCAAGCGGCAACCTGGCATTACGTGGTGGCCTGCTACGACGGTTGCACCCCGCCCGAAGCCACTTTTACCACCGTGCCGGACTGCGACCAGGGCTCGTTCAGCGTGTCGGTGAACGTGACCAGCATGGGCTCGGCCGCCACGTTGAACATTGTTAACGACGCCGGCGGTGCTTCCACCACGGCTTCAGCACCTGGCACATACTTGGCAGGGCCATTCCCCGTTGGGCAACCAGTGGTGGTGGAAGTGCAGGGGACCAGCGTGCTTTGCTCAGTAAATTCCGATGTGCTCACTGAACTCTGCAACGTGGGCGTGAATGAAACAGGGAAGGAAGATCAATTGCATATCTTCCCGAACCCCGGTGATGGTACGTTCCAACTGGCGATCCCAAAGGGGTTTGGGGGGCTTGTCCGGATGGACGTACTGGATGTCACCGGACGTTCGGTGGCGTGGCGGATGCTCCGGGAACAAAGCGGCCTAGGGGTAGACTGCGACCTGGGGTATCTGCCCGCCGGAAGATATACGCTCGTGCTGGACAATGGCCGGAAGGTGCTTCGCGCGCCGATCTCCATCGTGCATTGAACGCATAGGCGATTTGCCCTGGGGGGCCTTCCCGTTCGGGTCGGCCCCCCTTTGCATGGCCCGGTATCGCCCCGGCGAACGGCCAACTTGAAACTCGCGCAAGGCCTCCGCTTCGGGACCCTGCGCAACTCCTCGAAACTCGCGCATGGCCTCCGCCTCGGGCCCCTGCGCAACCCCGCTGCCCGCTATTGCAGCACCCTTCCCCGGGGTTTTGTGGACCATATCAAGGACTTGAATGGTAACGGCGCCCAACGCGCAAACCAGGGGGCCGCATGGTCGTACGCAGTGGGTCCTGCACGGATCGTCCCTGCACCAACCATGGCGCGCGGCAACGGCCCACGCAAGCGCTTGCGATCAACGGAGCAGCATCACCGTGCCGTGCATGGTGTTCACATCACCAGTGCCATGCTCCGCCGTGTACTCGAGCACCCAGAAATACACGCCATCAGGCACCTTGCTCCCACCGGGACCGCGGCCATCCCAGCCCAAGGTGGGCCGTGTGGTGCGGTACACCTCCTGGCCCCAACGGTTGAAGATGGTGAACGAGAGCGAAGCAATGCCGTGCACCACCACCGGTTGGAACAGGTCATTGGTTCCGTCGCCGTTCGGCGTGAAGACGTTGGGCAGCTCGATCACGCCTTCAACGCACTCCACCACCAAGATGCGTACTGAATCCGTTGCCGTGCATCCCTGATAGCTGAGGCTCAGTGTGTAGGTGCCAGTGGTGTCTATTGCGCGGGGAGAACCCGCGGCCCCATCACTCCACGCAATAACGCCGCCGGGCGGCGGAACCAGGCCCACCATGATCGAATCACCCGTGCACAATTCCCGATCATTGCCCAGGCCAAGTTGCGGCATGTTCACCATGCCCACCACCACGGTGTCGGGTGCATAAGTACAATCCGGGTGGCTCCACTGCACGATGTAGGTGCCCGCCGCAGTGACCGTGAACCCGGGTTGCGCGCTGCCGTCCTGCCACAGGTAAGTGGCCCCTTCGCGGAAGGCGTTCAGCAGCAACGTGTCGCCGGGGCACAGCACCGTGTCCGGCCCAAGAAGATCCGCAGTATCGAAGCACGGGACACTGGAGTAGGCAAACACCGCCAGGTTGACGATGTTGTCCTGTGCCCATGGGTTGACCGCGGGCACGTGGTGGTAGGAGACCTGGAGGTTCTGCGTGCCGTACGGGACCAAGGTGGACAACTCCGAAAGCACATCGGCTCCTTGGATGGCGATGTCCGCGTTATCGTCGCCAAGGCCTTCGAAGATGCCGTTGGCATAGTGGAACGTGGCGCATGCCCCGTACCGGTTCCCCGCGCCGGCATTGAAGTCGCGTCCGTAGAACCGGCCCAGCTCCACCCCATTGAGCAGCACCGCTTCATAATCGCTCCAGGCATCGCGTGCATAGGCGCCCATGGTGCCGAAGGCAATGGGCTGGCCCGTATCCATGGCGTGCGAGGTGTGCAGCGTGTAGTTCTCCTCCAATTGCGAATCCTGGCCGAGGTGGAAAACGTCCACGGTGATCGGCCCCATGCCGGGCAGCTCATACTCGGTAAAGAGCATGAACTCCCTGAAGTTGGTGTAGCCCACCTGCGTCAAGTCCACCTGGTGGTAGGGCAAAGTGGGATCCAGTACGTCGGTGAGGTCAAGGGTGTGCAGCACCACGCTGCCATAGAGGCTTTGGAATACCGGCCCTGCCGTGGATGCATTGAAGGTGACGGGGATGGTTCCAAAGGGAAACGAGACACTGTCGTCCGCGGTAGTGCCGATGGCCACGGCGTAGAGTTTGGCACTGCGCACGGTGGCCCCGGGCGGAAGGTCCATGTAGATCACCCCGATGCCCGAAGGCACGGGGCCGATCGAAAAGGAGCCGGTGACCAGGCCGCCATTGAAGGTGTCGGTCCAGATCATTTGCTGGGCGTTGGCGGCCAGCGAGCCGGTCATTGCCACCGCCAAACATACGCGCGGGAAGGCCCGGAAGAGCACGTGCAACATCATCTACAGGTCCGCCTTGGAGAGCAAGGCAGGTCCGCCAAACATACCGGAATTTGGCCAGGTACCATGGTATCAATCTCGGATCTGATGAGACGGCCGGAAAGGAACACACCACCCGTGGCAAAGACGAGGAAGCGAAGGAGTGGGGAAGTGGACGGCTTCGTTTCTTCTACACGTCCCCTCCTCTTCACCAACACAAGCCTATTTCCTGATCGTGTGTTCAGACCTTCACCAATAATCCCGCTTGGTGACGCTGCCCTTGACATGGCATGCTCTTCCCTGCGCCCAACGCCTTTATTCCTTCACAAAACGCGCCGCACCCACCGGGGCACCCGCCAAATCCAATTGGATCGCATAGCTGCCCGGAGCCAATGTGCGCGTATCCAGCTCCAGTGTGTTTTGGCCGCGGCCTGCGGCTGCATGCCGTTCCATTACCACGCGCCCCAAGGCATCCATCACCCGCATGGCCACTTGGCCTTCCACCGGTAGGGACACCGCGATATTCAGCGATTCCTTGGCGGGATTTGGCCATGCCACCATCCTGGTGCCGTCCCCATCGAACTGCACGGCCACGCGGTTGCTCAGGTCCGTGCTGCCATCGAGGTCCACCAAGCGCAGGCGGTAGTAGTTCACTCCGTGCACCGGGTTTTCATCGGTGAAGCGGTAATCGATGCGGAATTGGCTGTTGCCCGCAGCGGCCACCCGGCCAATGGCTTGGAAGTCATGCCCGTCGGTGCTGCGCTCTACGATGAAGTGACTGCTGTTCCTTTCGGTGGCCGTGGCCCAGGTGAGCTCCACGGCGCTGCCTTGCCTGCGCCCCGCCAGAAAGAGCAGTTCCACGGGTAGCAGCAAAGGCTGGCACGAGATGACGGCCGGGTCGTTCACCCCGACGGCATTCTGGTACAGCGTCCAATCGAAGGCATAGTTGATCCTTCCGGTGTCCAACGGGGTGGTCATCGCGATCAGGTAGCCATTGCCCGCCACCACGTCCAAGGGTTTCAACCAACCGAAGCCCCCATGGCCCTCCATTTCATTGGACATGCCCAAGGCCAAGCCGGTGCTGGCTTGAGCGCGGGCGCTGCTGCAGCGGATGGGCGCGGTTTTCGGCGGGCAGAGCTCGTCGCCGTTCAAGCTGTCGGGCATGGTGCCTTGGAAGTTCAGCGCACCCAAGTCCCAGATGGCAAAATCAAAGTCGGTGTGCCGGGTGGGTATCGGGCTCACCCTGTAGCCATCGATCAGGAAGGCCACCGTGCCGTTCTGGTCGGGGTGGAACACAATCCACTGGATGCCGGAGCGCTCCCCGTCCAAGCAGCCCAAGTTGGGCCCGGCCAGGTCGTACATGTCGCCGATCTGCGGGCGATAGGTGGTACCGAGGTAATCCTGCGCAGCGCTGCTATAGTTTCTCCTGGGCACCCTGCGGTTGTCCATCTGGAAGGACAGGTGGGTATCGGACGGTGGCGGGCTTCCACTGTTGAGGCAAAGCGTGCGCATGCCCCAGCAGTCCGTTGGCGGATGCGGCCGGGGACTGCAGGCGTTGTTCAGGGTGTAGGTATCATTCGGCCCACTGGACGGACCGGCCACGGCATAGCCGCCATCGCCCCAGAACAGGGTGTCCGAGCTGCCGGCCTGCCAAACGGCCCAGAACAAGTACCCCAGCACATTGATCCCGTTGATGGGGGTGTGGTAAGCCAGTTCGAAGTTTGCGCTGGACCCGCTGGGCACTGCGACCAAGAAGAGCTCGGAGGGGTCGCCTCCGCTGGTGAGGTAGGTGGTTGCAGGCGCCGGCGGAAGGGTCACGTTCATGCCCGTCTTACCCGTGTTGGCCTTGGCATAGAGATCCACCAAGTACCAGCAGCTGCCCGCAGGCGGTGGCGGGCTGGTGATGCACAGGGTGAAGTTGCCCTGCGGGCCGCTGTTCTTGCTCCACACCCGCACATAGTACACCTGCCCGGGCACCAATGCGCCCCGCGCGATGCGCGCATCCTGTCCGGGCCCCTGCCGGTCATCGCAATCCATGGGGTATAGTGCGCGCCTGCATCCTTGGCCCACTTCGGCCGCGTCGGCATTGGTGGTGTACAGCGCGATGCCCGGTGCGGTGGCCGGAGCCGCGCCCGGGCCCGCATCGATCACCACAAAGCCGCTGGGGGGCGCCACGAACTTGTACCACACGCTGCCCAGGCTGTTATTGAAATCGCCGCAGATGGGATACTGCGACCCCGGGAATTGGCAGGACATATAGGTACTGCCCGTTACCGCATTGGAGCAGGCGCTGCCCCAGGCATTGGTTCCAACCGTAACCAGGGGTGCACTACAGGGGTCGCAATTCGGTGGCGGGGTGCCGGTACCGGTACTCACCATCCATTCCAGCCGCATTTGTCCAAAGCGCCTGATCTTCAAGCCTACCGCCGCTTCCTTCAATGCGTAGACCCGCAGGTACAACGTGGCACCCGCCGGCAGGCATTTGATGTCCAAGTATCCGCTCGCGGCGCTCCCCGGGGAAAGAACGCTGGTGGTGCTGCCCACTTCCAGGAAGGTGCCGTAATCGGAGCAATCACTGGCTAAGTATGCGCTCACGCCCATGGAGCCCGTTACAGTGGTTGTAGAACTGGTTCCACCGATCATGTTGTTTGTTGCCGTGGAATTGGAAGGCTTGATGCGCACATTGCCACTGGCCGGCACGGTGAGCTTCACCCACAGGTCGCCCCCATTTTTCTCCGGTGTAGTGGGCAAGAACCCGGGTTCATCGCAGGTAAAGACATAATTAATGATCGATCCCGTAGTGGTGAAACTACCGACCGGGGCTATCGTACGCGCGCTGCACGGGGTTTCATCGGCCCCGCGGTCAGGCAGGGTGGATCGGCGCTGGCCCATGACGGCGATGCTGAAGCCGGAGTTTGACACGCCGGTCCTGTCCCAGATCCGGAGGTAGAGCTTGTTGCCCGCCGTGATGCAGGAGGCCTCCACGGAAGGCAGATTGTTGCTGGTGGTATAACCACCCCGAAGTGAGCAATCCATCAGGCGGAAAGGGCCGCCGGCATTGGGCGCCTCATACACGGCCATGCCACCCATGGTCATGGCCGGGGTGCCATCACCGAACAGCGTGAAACGGTAGGCTGCATCGGCAAAGGCGGGGTCTAAGCGGAACCAGATGTCCTTGGGCTGTGTCGGAATGGCGATCAACTGCTCGGTTTGGCAGGGCGGGTAGGCCAAGCTGGCCGTTTGCGGCGTAGTGGAGCTTACCAAACCCATGTGGAAGGATGCTGCATTGCAGGCAACCCAGGTAGCTCCGCATGTCGCCGGTTCGCCAGGCGTGAGCGGATAGCTCACGTTTGCGGTGAGGGAAGTAGTGGCATCGCTGGGGTCTTCGCTCCATTGTGCTTTGGCAGGCAGGGCCGCGAAAGTCTGCACCAGCAAAATCGCAAAGGTGCCCCACGCCATTGGCCGTATGCCCGGCCCGCCATGAGGTGAAGGTGCGTGACGCAACCTACGCGGAATGCAACCGGTGTTGGAGAGTGGCATAATGAATCATTCAGTGGGAGAGAACACTGTTGATGCCGGGAGAGACCAAAGGCAAATGTAGTCCATGGCCCGGTCGGTTCTGCAAAGGACGCAAGA
The DNA here is from genome assembly GCA_023957375.1 of Flavobacteriales bacterium. Classification (GTDB taxonomy): domain Bacteria; phylum Bacteroidota; class Bacteroidia; order Flavobacteriales_F; family PHOS-HE28; genus PHOS-HE28. Next base: position 1,834,346 of record JAMLHB010000001.1, read on the forward strand.
TCGCCCGTGCACGTTGGCTGGGCGCATGGTGTGCCTTCCGTCACCGCCGGGTAACGCTAAAAAAATGCCCTTGGCAATAGCGGCCTTGCGAGACGACTGCTCCAGGTCTACGGCCTGCCTTTCACGAAGCGGGCGGTACCAAGTACTTCGCCGGAGCTTCCGAGAATGCGCACCATGTACGCGCCAGGCACCAACGTGGCGGTGCCCACATCCATGGAAGCCTGGCCTGCAGCGACCACCGTGTGCTGCTGTTGCACCACGCGGCCCACGGCATCAAGCACCTGCACGGTAACTGCGGCCTGCCCTTGCAGGTCCATGCCGATGTGCAGCAGCTCCTGCACCGGGTTGGGCCAGGCCACCACGCCGTTGCCTTCACCGGCAAATTCCACAGCGACCACGTTGCTCAGGTCCGTGCTTCCATCGAGGTCCACCAAGCGCAAGCGGTAGTAGTTCACCCCGTGCACCGGTGCGGGATCGGTGAAGCCGTAGTCGATGCGGTACTGGCTGCTGCCCGCTGCGGCCACCCGGCCGATCGGCACGAAATCCAAGTTGTTCGTGCTGCGCTCCACCACAAAGTGGCTGCTGTTCTTTTCGGTGGCCGTGGCCCAAGTGAGGTCCACCGCGTTGCCGTTGGGCAAGCCCGCCAGGAAGAGCAGCTCCACGGGCAGCACCAGCGGAGTGCAGGAAACCAAGCTGGGGTCGGTGACGCCCAAGGCGTTCTCGTACAGCGTCCACGAGCCGAAGTAGGTGAATGTTTTGTTCGCGGGGATGCCGATGGGCATCAGGGCGATCAGGTAGCCATGGCCGGCCACCACCGGCAAGGGTGCCAGGAAGCCGTATCCTCCATTGCCCTCGTAGGTTTCCGGCCGCCCGGCCAGCAGCCCGGTATAGCCGGTGGTGCGGGCACTGCTGCAGCGGATGGGTGCCGTTTGGGGCGGGCACACCAGGTCCGCATGGATGCTGTCCGGGCCGGGGTCGTACACCAAGCTGCCCAGGTCCCAGATGGCGAAGTCCAAGTCTTGCGGCACCCCGGCCAGAAAGGCTTGGAACATCAGCGACACCGTGCCGTTCGCATCGGGCCGCACCACCAACCAGTTGATGGCACTGCTCTCCGGTTGCAGGCAGCCCATGTTCGCACCAGCCAGGTCGAAGGCGTACCCCAGACCTTGGCTGTACGTGTATCCTTGGTAGGGCACACTGCCCACTCCTTCCATGTTGTGGTCATTTATCGGGGAACCCACGCGCACCAGGCTATTCCATATATAGGTGGGCGCGGGGCCGGTGCCGCCCTGGTCCAGGCAAATGGTTTTCATGCCGGCGCAATCGGTGATGGGCTTGGTGACGGGAACGTTGCACGCCGAGGCTATGTGGAAATTGTGACTGCTGGGCGGCTGGGGGCCGTACACGGCAAAGCCGCCATCGTTCCACCAAACCGGCTCAAACGAACCGGCTTGCCACACCGAATAGAAATACATGCCCGATGAGCTGCCCGAATATGAGAAGGAGAAGTCCACCGAACTGCCCACGGGCAGCTCCACCACAAAGGCTCCCGATGCATCACCCGTGTACGCGGTGGCCGGCCCCCCGTTGATGGAGACGCTCATCGACAGGTTGGCGCTGCTGTTGACTTCCCGCCAGAGGTCGATCATGTAAAGGCAATTGCCTGCGGAGGGCTTGGGTTCCACCACTTGGATGGAAAAGGTACCATCGGTGGAGGTACCCCAGGTGCGCACATAATACGTTTGGCCGGGCACTAGGCCCCACTTGATGATGCGCGCACCGTTGCCCGGCCCTTGGCGGTCGTCGCAGGCCACTAAGGCCAAGTTGTCACTGCAGTCGGCACCGTTGCTGGTGTACAGGGCGATGGCCGGGTTCACCGGCACGGGCGCCGCACCCTGCACATCGATCTGCACCATGCCGCTGGGCGGAGCGGTGAACTTGTGCCATACGCTGGATTTCGACGGGCTGAACCCGCCGCAATACGGATCGGGGATGCCGGGCGGGTTGCAGCCGTTCTGGGTGCTGCCCGCCATGGCCGGGGCATCCACCACCACATCCACCGCCCCGCAGGGCGAGGCATTGGCCGCGATCGCCGCAGGGGTCCAGCCCGGGTAAGGCAAGGGGCCTTCCATCCACTCGAAGCGCACTTGGCCGAAGCGCTTGATCTTGGTTGCATCCATGCTGGTACTGAGCGAATAGAACCGGATGTACAGCCAGGCCCCGCCCGGCAGGCAGCGGATGTTCATGTTGGCATTGGCTGCCGTTCCCGTGCCCGGGATCACCCAACTGTTCAACGACCCCACCTCCGAAAATGTGGAAGGGTCCGCCGGGTCACTGGCCAAGTAGGCGCTCATGCCCAAGCTGCCCACCATGGGGTTTAACGATCCAATTTGGCTACTGGGCGTAGTCCCGTACGACCCCCGGATCATCACCTGGCCTGTGATGGGCACCAAGATCTTCAGCCACAGGTCTCCTCCTACCTGCGGTTGGCTCGCCGGCAGGAAGCCCGGCTCTTGGGCCGCCCACACATAGTTCACTACCTGCCGCGAGCCGGGGGTGCTTGCGGAGGTAAAGCTGGCCACCGGCATGATCTGGCGCGCCGAGGCCGCAGTTTCATCGGCACCCCGGTCGGGCATGGTGGACACGCGCTGCCCCGCGATGCAGAGGGTGAAGTTGGAATTGGCCGTGGGGGTGTAATCCCACACCCGCACATACACCTTGCCTCCGGTAAGCCCGGTGGCCTCGGCAGTGCCCAAGGTGCCTGGAGCGGTGTATCCCCCACCGGTGGAGCAGGAGAGCAGGCGGAACGGACCTGCCGCTGAGGTGGCCTCGTACAGGGCAATCCCCCCCTTGCCCATAGCAGGGGCCGCACCCGGCAACAAGCTCACCCGGTATACCGCATCGGCATAAGGTGGATCAATGCGGAACCAAATGTCCTTGGGAGGCACCGGGGTTCCGGACGGGTTCGGTGCCACCGCACAAGGAGGATAGGGTACGGTGCCTTCCGCCGTGGTGGTGGACACACTAGCCATGCTGAACGGCCCATTGGAAGTGCCCCCAGTGCAGGCCGTGGGCAACGCCGGCGACACCGTGCCAGTGACGTTGGCGTTCAATGCAGTGGTGGCATCGCTGGGGTCTTCGCTGCCTTGGGCATGGGCCGGTGCCGCGAAGAGCGCCAGCAAAATGGCCACCGCCATGCCTTTGAGCACGGCGTGAGAACGGGCATGTGCGCGCTTGCGCAACCGGTACGTGCGCGCAAGAAATCGTTGATCGCGTAGGGTGGAGAGTGCCATGAAAAGAAGTTCAGTGGGAGAGAACACTGACGATGCCGGAGAGCAATCGAAGTCAAAAGTAAGTCACACCAAGGCCATTCCCGCACCTTCCCGGTGGCCACGTCCAATTCATCGGCGGATGGGCCATTCGCCCTGATGAGCGACGGCCACGCAATGACGGGTTGGGTAAAACCCCACCACGTCGTCACTGCGAGGAGGCTTTGCGACGAAGCAGTCCAGGCAAGGGGCGCCCTGATGGATTGCTTCGCCCGAGGCGGCCTCGCAATGACGGGTTGGATAAAACCCACCACGTCGTCACTGCGAGCCGGCTTTGCGGCGCGGCAGTCCAGGCACGATCGCCCTGATGGATTGCTTCGGCCGCGACGGCCTCGCAATGACGGGTTGGATAAAACCCACCACGTCGTCACTGCGAGGAGGCTTTGCGACCCCGGCCTTGCGCCGGGGAGCAGTCCATGGCGAGGGTGTCCTGATGGATCGCTTCCCGGCACAAGGCCGGGACCCGAGGCGGCCCGTGAAAGGGGGTGTCCATTTCGCGAGGGGCTGTGCACCCAACAGGCCCGAAGCGATCTCGTCCTGCTCCTGCGGGCGGAAGCGAGGAAGTACGCAGGGGCTTCGCCGAGGAGATTGCTTCGCGGCCAAATGCGCCGCTCGCGAAATGGGGAAATGGGGGAGATTGCGGGTGGTTCGCGCAGGGTCCACTTCGTGTGACCCTGCGCGAACCCCAAAACCCCACCACGTCGTCACTGCGAGGAGGCTTTGCGACGAAGCAGTCCAGGCAAGGGGCGCCCTGATGGATTGCTTCGCCCGAGGCGGCCTCGCAATGACGGGTTGGATAAAACCCACCACGTCGTCACTGCGAGCCGGCTTTGCGGCGCGGCAGTCCAGGCACGATCGCCCTGATGGATTGCTTCGGCCGCGACGGCCTCGCAATGACGGGTTGGATAAAACCCACCACGTCGTCACTGCGAGCCGGCTTTGCGGCGCGGCAGTCCAGGCACGATCGCCCTGATGGATTGCTTCGGCCGCGACGGCCTCGCAATGACGGGTTGGATAAAACCCACCACGTCGTCACTGCGAGCCGGCTTTGCGGCGCGGCAGTCCAGGCACGATCGCCCTGATGGATTGCTTCGGCCGCGACGGCCTCGCAATGACGGGTTGGATAAAACCCACCACGTCGTCACTGCGAGGAGGCTTTGCGACCCCGGCCTTGCGCCGGGGAGCAGTCCATGGCGAGGGTGTCCTGATGGATTGCTTCCCGGCACAAGGCCGGGACCCGAGGCGGCCCGTGAAAGGGGGTGTCCATTTCGCGAGGGGCTGTGCACCCAACAGGCCCGAAGCGATCTCGTCCTGCTCCTGCGGGCGGAAGCGAGGAAGTACGCTGGGGCTTCGCCGAGGCTTTGCGACCCCGGCCTTGCGCCGGGGAGCAGTCCATGGCGAGGGTGTCCTGATGGATTGCTTCCCGGCACAAGGCCGGGACCCGAGGCGGCCCGTGAAAGGGGGTGTCCATTTCGCGAGGGGCTGTGCACCCAACAGGCCCGAAGCGATCTCGTCCTGCTCCTGCGGGCGGAAGCGAGGAAGTACGCTGGGGGCTTCGCCGAGGAGATCGCTTCGCGGCCAAATGCGCCGCTCGCGAAATGGGGAAATGGTGAGATCGCTTCGGCCCAGAGCGGCCTCGCGAAATGGATGGCGGGGTGACCCGCGAAAGGGGGTGTCCATTTCGCGAGGGCCTGTGCGCCCAACAGGCCCGAAGCGATCTCGTCCTGCTCCTGCGGGCGGAAGCGAGGAAGTACGCAGGGGCTTCGCCGAGGAGATCGCTTCGCGGCCAAATGCGCCGCTCGCGAAATGGGGAATTGGTGAGATCGCTTCGGCCGAAACGGCCTCGCAATGACGGGTTGTTGCCACTGCCACTGCGTCTCCGCCCCGGAACCCTGCGGCGTCTAAGCGCTCAACGCACCACCATGTTCCGCGGACGAGTGGGCCACGCCAGCGGCTTGTATTGCAACAGGGCCCACAACGCGAGCACGGTGGTGTGCTGGCTGCCGTCCACATCCTGGCCCGGGATCACGCTCCAGCTGCCATTGGGGTTCTGCACGCCCGCCAAGTCCTGGATGTATTTGTAGGGTGGCACGTAGGCGGAATCGTTGTACTGCAGCATGGCCAAGGCCTCAACCCCTTCATCGCCCCAGCGCGGATCGATCTGGTCCATGCGCTCCTTCACTTTTTCCACCAGGCGATATTCCAACAGGGTATCCACGTTGGCACCGAAGCACTGCCGGGCCATGGCCACCGCCCATAACGAATGGGTGGCCACGTAGGTATCCTCCAGCACGCTCGCATTGATCCGGTCCGTCAACACGGAGGGCTTCTCCAGCTTGTCGTACCACATCCCGGCCAAGGTGATGTTGTCGAAGCCCTGTCCTTGCATCTTTAGGAAATCGGGCCTGAAGGACAGGGTATCGGTGATGCGGAGGAACTTGTAAAGGGTTCCCCCCGGCTCCTTGCGGATCGCTGCCAGTCCCTGTTTTTCCGCGCACAGTTCGGGCAGGCCGAAGCGGTCCTTCAAGTAGGCGTGGATGAGCAAGGCGTCCGGGTCCAAGGGCAGCTCGGGATTGCCGAGGTAGGCCAAACCCCGGATGATGGCATCGCGCGCCAGGAGGGACGCTTGTGCCTCCATCTGCTCCGTAGTCGGGCTTCCCGGCGGCAATGGCTTCGTAGCCGGTTGTGCCATTGCAAGGGTGGAGCATGTGCCAAGGGCGACAGTGAAGAGGAAGGCCTTGGGAAAACGGTGGAGGGTCATTGTGGAGAGTGGTTGTGGTGGCGAATATAGGCGGGGGCGCCTCGGGGATTTTGCGAATACCTCACTGCGAGGAGGCTTTGCGACGAAGCAGTCCAGAGACGATCGCCAAGGTGGATTGCTTCGCCCGAGGCGGGCTCGAGAATGGGGCAAGTGTCCATTTCGCGAGGGCCTGTGCATACAACAGGCCCGAAGCGATCTTGTCCTGCTCCTGCGGGCGGAAGCGAGGAAGAACGCAGGGGCTTCGCCGAGGAGATCGCTTCGCGGCCAAATGCGCCGCTCGCGAAATGGGGAAATGGTGAGATCACTTCGGCCGCGACGGCCTCGCAATGACGGACCGTAAAAGAGCATCGTCACTGCGAGGAGGCTCTGCGACGCGGCAGTCCAGGCACGATCGCCCTGATGGATTGCTTCGGCCGCGACGGCCTCGCAATGACGGATCGTATAAGAACGTCGTCACTGCGAGGAGGCTCAGCGACGAAGCAGTCCATGGCGAGGGTGTCCTGATGGATTGCTTCGGCCGCGACGGCCTCGCAATGACGGACCGTAAAAGAGCGTCGTCACTGCGAGGAGGCTCTGCGACGCGGCAGTCCAGGCACGATCGCCCTGATGGATTGCTTCGGCCGCGACGGCCTCGCAATGACGGATCGTATAAGAACGTCGTCACTGCGAGGAGGCTTTGCGACGAAGCAGCCATGGCGAGGGTGTCCTGATGGATTGCTTCGGCCGCGACGGCCTCGCAATGACGGATCGTATAAGAACGGCGTCACTGCGAGGAGGCTTTGCGACCCCGGCCTTGCGCCGGGGAGCAGTCCATGACGAGAGTGCCCTGATGGGTCGCTTCGGCCGAAACAGCCCCGCAATGACGCAGCGATACGAACCACCGCGCCCCATTGAACGCTAAATCGCCTGCGTGGACGCACAAGCCTTTCATCGGTTGCCTGCGGTTGAAAACTTTATTTTTCTTGCATTTCAATTTCACCTCCATTAACATTGGCCGTCGCTTTCGTTACCAAACTCTCCAATCCACTCTCCCGAAAGCCTTGAAGTTGGCTACACTCTCCCACCCTCCACCATAGCACTGCCCGCTTCCGCCACAGGCGGATGCCCATGCAGGCACTCTTGCGCCGCGCGCCTTGTGTGCACAGCGCCTTCCACCAACGCAGCACGGCAGCCCCGGTGGGCAACGTGGTTCTTCTTCCAACGCAACCCAAACACTCACCAAACTCTCAACATGATGGACAACCGACCGTTACGTTATCCCAAATCCCGCCGCTGGCACCCCGGGCCATGGGCCGCGCCACTGGCCGTGGCCGCCGCCTTGGCATGGGCAGCCCCCGCACAGGCACAGGTGGCCCAGTACACCTTGACCTACGATAAATTACTGCAGACCAGCAGCATGCTCCAAGCCGATGAGGATGCCGCCTTCGAACCCATCACCGGCGGTACCGTACTGGCCGATGGAACCCAGGCCGCACAGGCGGCGGGCACCATCTTCGGGGTGGGCTACATCGAGTATGAGACCGTCGGCGGTTTCTTTGGCAATACCACCAGGCCAAAGGATTTCCTGGGCAATGCCTCTTTCGTGGGAAACACGCCCGGCAATGCGGACGGCAGCCAGGCCGAATACCAAGTGAGCGGCGCACCGGTGCTGAAGACCGGCCCGGGCTATCCCATCGGATTCAACTTTACCTACAACGGCCAAACGTTTGACCGGGTGGGCATCAGCGGCCAAGGGTGGATCGGCTTCGGCAATAGTGCCGATGGCGCAACGGCCGTAGGAGTTTACACTTCTGGTCTTAACAGCACGAGCTACCTGCCGCTGAGCAACACCACGCTGCTGGCCAATGATAACCGCCGCAACCGCGTGGTGGCCACCGGGGTGAGCGGAGGCAGCTTCAATGTGGGCACCAACACCATGCCCATTGTGTACGATCCCACCTATCCGGCCTATCCGGGTGCGGAGCTGCGCTATGAGACCATCGGCACGGCGCCCAACCGCGTGTTTGTGGTGCAATGGCGCAACTATGGCTTCACCATCAACAGTATCGACCAGCAGTACTACCGCCGGATGGATTTCCAGATCCGGTTGTATGAAACCACCAACGAGGTGGAGGTGCGTTTTGGCAAGGCCTGGCGTTCGAACACGACGGCTGTTTTCCAAACCGGAGTGGGTGGAAAGACCGCTACCGAGTACAAGACTTTCGGATTCTATGATGCAGGCGCCAACACCTGGCGCGGTTGGCCCTATGCCTTTACGTCACAAGCCAACCACAACGGCTATCCGGGATCCACCGAGCTCGGCCAGCGCATCCCTTGGACGGGTGTTCAAGGCTATTTCCCGTACAATAATTTCGGATCCGGCTCCGCGCAGGACTACTATGCGGCCATCTTCCATGAAATGAGCCCCTTGGAGAGCAGTCCTTACAACGTTGCGAGCCAGACCATCAGTGGCACCAAGGCGAACACGCCGGACATGATGAGCTTTACCTGGACGCCGGCCTCTTGCTTAGTGGCGGTTTCGGGCGTTACGGCATCCAACCCCGGCCCCTCCTCGGCCACGCTGAACTGGACCAATACCGGCGATGTGGACTATGCCGTAAGCACGGGCAACGACCCCAATGCGGCGCCCTTTACCGGCACCGTTTCAGGGTCCAGCGTTAACCTTACCGGCCTGGCCGGCAGCACCGTGTACCGCAGCTGGGTGCGCACCAACTGCGGCGGCGGCCAAACCAGTGTGTGGATCCCTGGGCCCACCTTCAATACCTTGCCCTGCCCGGTGCCTGCCTCGATAGCTTACGGTGTCATGGCGATCACCTCGGTGCAGATCGCGGACATCAACAACGCGAGTACCAATACCACCTCCACATTTGAGGACTTCACCAGCGTGGTGGGCAACGTGGAAAGCCCGCTGAGCTACCCGATCACCGTGACCGCCAACAACCCATACAATGAGATGTATGCCACGGCATTCTTCGATTGGGACCAGGACGGCGTGTTTGACGACACCCAGCAGATCGGGGGGTTTGTCACGGCCAATCCGGCCGTGTTCACCGGCACCATCAACATTTCCCCCGCTGCACTGGCCGGCAATTGCCGCATGCGGATCGTGGTGAGCTATTCTGAAGTGGCCGCAACGGCCTGCTCCGGCCCCGGATGGGGAGGCCAAACGGAGGACTACATGCTGAACGTGACCCCGGCGACCTGCATCCCGCCATCAGCCTCTTCCATGAGCGTGAGCAACATCCTCGCCCACTCGGCAGACTTGGCCTGGAGTGCCAGCGTGGGCGGCAACATTGTGGGCTACGCGTGGGAAGTGCGCAGCAGCGGCAACCCCGGCGATCCCGCACCCGCGGCCAGCGGCACCACCCTTCCGGGAGTGACCACGGCATCCGCGACCGGCCTTGTGGCCAACACAGTTTACACCTTCTATGTGCGCAGCGACTGCGGTACGGTAGATGGCCTTAGCGTGTGGATGAACAAGACCTTCACCACCGAACTGGGTTGCGGAAGCACCTGGGTGAGCCCCGGTGGGGTGAACAACCTCAGCGATGCGCAGTTCACCCAAACCCACACCATATGCCCGGACAACGCCGGCGATGTGGTCACCGTGGACTTCACCGCATGGAACGGCCTGCGCTGGAATGCGCCGAACGCTTCCCGCATGTACATCTTTGACGGGGACAACACCTCCGCACCCATGGTGCCGGGTGGAAACGGCCCTGCATACAGCGGCAGCGAATGGACGATCCCGGCAGGCGGCTGGACTTCCACCAACGCGGCGAACAAGCCACCGATCTACACCTCCACCGCCCTCAGTGGTTGCCTTACCGTGCAGGTGTACAACGCCGGCATCTGGACCGGCGGCATGGGCTGGAGCGCCGACTTTACCTGCGCCCCGCGGCCCACGTGCTTCCCACCGGAAGATCTCGCAGTAACAGCCACCACCGTGAATGATGCCAGCTTCAGCTGGGATGCCGGTGCCTCGCCCAATGTGGAGTACAAGGTGGTGGCCTTCGGCGGCTTGCCCGGTGATGCGGCCATCACCACCGGCACCAGCACCACGGGCAGCGCCACCACGGCGGCCACCCTCGCCGCCAACACGAAATTCACCGTGTACTTCCGCGGCCTGTGCGATGACCAAGGCGTGGGCGACGACCCCAGCGCTTGGAGCCCCGGCCTGAACTTCACCACCAAGATCGGTTGCGGCGGACCGTACGACCTGTATTCCTCCACTGCGTATGCGGCGTACTCGACCAGCCCGAATCCGACGGACAGCACCATCACCATTTGCCCGAACAATGCCGGTGATGTGGTGACCATGACCATCAGCAAGTTCAGCTTCAACGGCGGGAACTCCAATGCAGTAGGCCTGTTCGTTCACAACGGCAACAGCACGGCCGCGCCCATCTTCAACTCGGGCAAACCCGCCATGTCCTCCGGCTCATATACGTTGGCACCGGGAGCCTTCTGGGGCACCGCCTATAATCCAACAGCCACTGGCGGTGTGGCCCCTGGTCCATTCACCAGCACCGCTCCGGACGGTTGCCTTACGCTGCATTTCCAGGCGTTCAGCGGCTATACCTACGACCAGGGCATGAAGTCCATGGTCTCTTGCGGCCCGGCACCTGCCTGCAGCACCCCGGACAACATCACCGTCACCGGTATTGGCGGCAACTCGGCCACGATAAGCTGGGGCAATGCCAGCCAACCTGCCGTAATTGAGTATGGCCCTGTGGGCTTTACCCCGGGCACGGGTGCCACCGCGGGAGTGGATGGAACGGTGCTGGACAACCAGACCTCCCCGGCCACCATCACCGGCTTGAGCGCCACCACCAAGTACGAGGTTTACGTGCGCCAGGACTGCAACGCAAGCAGCGACGGTTTCTCGGCCAACAGTTTCAAGGCCTTCTTCGCAACCAGTATGGACTGTTCCACAGCACAGGTGATCACCTGCGGCCAGTTCATTGCGGATGATGATGCCCCGGCCCAATATGCCACGGGCAACGCGGTGTACGAGCATGGCAACTACACCAACGCCGTAAGCTGCTTGGGCGCCAATGCCTCCGCGAACGGACCCGAGCGCCTGTACCGTTTCACGGCCACCGAAGCCGGCACCTACGGCATCCTGGGCGGCATTTCCGATATGGGCGGCACCAGCAAGATTGGCTACGCCATGGCCCGGGTTGAGGACGGCTGCGCAGCCTCCGCGTTCACCTGCATCGGCCAGATACAGGCCAATACTGGTGGGATCGCGAATTTCACCATTACCGCTCCCGGCGATTACTACATCATTTCCGATGCCAACTACCAGATACACAAGCGGCCGTTCACCTTGGCCTGTCCGGGTGTGCCCGCCTGTGCCAGCGCACCCACGTTCCCGGCCAACGGCAGCACCCTAGCGGTGAACACCAACCAGATCGCCTTCAGCTGGCCCGCCGTGTTCGGCGCTACGGGGTATGACGTGTACTTCCAAGGCAGCTTGGTGGTGGCCAACTATCCCGGCACCACCATCAGCGATGCCCAGTACACTACGGCCAACATGAAGGCCCTGTTCGGCATCGGCACCCCCATCCACTGGAGCGTGGTGCCCACCAACAGCTACGGTACGCCAACCTGCACCACCGACTGGACCTTCAGCGTGGGCGGCAACGGCGCGGCCAATGCCATTTCCCTCACCGACGGCGTGGCGTACAATGGCAACAGCTACACGGCCAATGGCTATAGCAGCCAGGAAAACAACTTCTGGGGCAATGATGCCTGGTACAAGTTCACGGCCAGCAACTGCGCTGATTCCGCCGCCGTAAGCGTATGCCTGCCTTCCTCGGCGGCCGCAACCTACATTGCCTTGGTGATCCGCAGGGCATCGGACAATGCCGTGGTGTTCCCGCCAGCGAACGATGCCTCCTACTACGCTTACGTGAACGCCGGGGGTTGCTTCGAGTACAGCTGGTTCAACGATGATCCGGAAGTGTGGAACTGGGTGTATGAAACGCCGACGATCGAAGTGATCCCCGGCGAATCCTACTACGTGATCGTGGACGGATACAACAGCGGCATTGATTTCACCGCCGCGTACAACGAGATCTCCAACTCGCCCGACAGCGACGGCGACGGCATCCTGGATTGCGCGGATGATTGCCCCTTCACGCCCGGCGTGGTGGGTAGTGCCTGCGATGTGGAGGCCGGCTTTACGGCGGCGTTCATCAATGCTGACTGCGAGTGCGTGCAGGGCAACATGGCCGTGGTGAGCATCACCACCGATGGCAGCCCCGAGCAACTCTCCTGGGAGGTGACCAACGAAACCTACACCGTTGTGGCCAGCGGCACCCCCGCACAGGCCAACACCACCGTGAGCGAAACGGTGTTCCTGCCCGGCACCTGCTACAGCTTCAAGTTGATGGACAGCTTCGGAGATGGCATCACCAGCGGCGGTTGGGAAGTGCGCAACGCCGGCGGCCAACTGATCCTGCGCGATGCGTTCAGCAGCGGCAGCCAAAGCCCCTCTGCAACGCCGGCAACCGCCAGCTACGGCACGGGACACAGCTTCTGCCTGCCCGCAGGGCCCTCGCGCATCATGGCCAACGAGTGCAACGTGTTCACCAACGGCATGTACGACAAGGTGTACTGCAGCAAGGTGACCGGCGCCACCCAGTACCAGTTCGAGTTCAGCGACCCCGACGCAGGCTACATGCGCCGCATCGCTCGCCCGCACAACTACGTGGTGTTCTACGAGATGGTCTCCAGCCCGCTGGTGCCCGGCGTAGTGTACTTCACCCGCGTGCGCACCAATGAGCAAGGCCCCTTGGCCAGCGCACACTGGGGTTCGGGCTGCGACCTCGGCTTGGGCATTGCCCAGGTGGTGCAGTGCACCCAGCTGATCCAGGCCCCCGCCTACGGCCACTCCTGCGGCGAGACCCGCAGCTTCACCGCGCCCTACAACTACCTCTATGCCAGGCCCGTGACCGGAGCCACCACCTACACCTTCAAGATCACCGGTGACGACGGCAACTACAACGGCGGCATCGAGTTCGTGCGCAACACCTACATCCTGGCACTGGGCTGGGGCTCTGCCGAGGCACCGGCCTTGCTGGACCAGACCACCTACCAGGTGGAGGTGCGGGTAACGGTGAACGGCATCGAGGGCGCCTACTGCGGCAACGTGTGCAACGTCACCATCGACAACAACCCCGGCTTGGGCATGCGCCTGGCGCAGACCGAGGGGCAGCCTGAGTTCAACCTCTGGCCGAACCCCAACAACGGGCAGCACCTCAACGTGGCCCTGAGCGGCTTGGACAGCAAGGTCTCCACCGCTGATGTGCGCCTGATGGACCTCACCGGCCGCGTGGCCTTGGGCACCCAGCTGAACGTGGTGGACGGTGCCATCAACAGCGTGATCGAACTGGGCAATGCCGCCAACGGCACCTACCTGCTGCAGGTCATCGCCGGTGGCAAGACCTACACCCAGCGTGTGGTGGTGAGCAAGTAAGCAACCCACTCTCCTTTGCCAAAGGGCCGTTCCGAAAGGGGCGGCCCTTTGTGCGTTGGTGGTTCGCGTAGGGTCCACTTCGTGTGAACGTGGTTCGCGCAGGGTCCACTTCGTGTGACCCTACGCGAACCCAAAGTTCTATGCACGATCGTCCAGATGGATTGCTTCGGCCGCGACGGCCTCGCAATGACGGGTTGGATTAAACCCCACCACGTCGTCACTGCGAGGAGGCTCTGCGACCCCGGCCTTGCGCCGGGGAGCAGTCCATGACGAGAGTGCCCTGATGGATTGCTTCGGCCGAGGCGGCCTCGCAATGACGGACCGTAACAGAGCGTCGTCACTGCGAGGAGGCTCTGCGACGAAGCAGTCCAGGCAAGGGGCGGCCCTTTGTGCATTGGTGGTTCGCGCAGGGTCCACTTCGTGCGACCGTGGTTCGCGCAGGGTCCACTTCGTGTGACCCTACGCGAACCCAAGATCGCGAAATGAGATGCCGTTTCGCGAGGGCCTGTGCACCCAACAGGCCCGAAGCGATCACGTCTTGCTCCTGCGGGCGGAAGCGAGGAAGTACGCTGGGGGCTTCGCCGAGGGGATCGCTTCGCGGCCAAATGCGCCGCTCGCGAAATGTGGAATTGGGGAGATCGCAGGTGGTTCGCGCAGGGTCCACTTCGTGTGAACGTGGTTCGCGCAGGGTCCACTTCGTGTGACCCTACGCGAACTCGATTAAACCCCACCATGTCGTCACTGCGAGGAGGCTCTGCGACCCCGGCCTTGCGCCGGGGAGCAGTCCATGACGAGAGTGCCCTGATGGATCGCTTCGGCCAAAACGGCCTCGCAATGACGGACCGTAACAGAGCGTCGTCACTGCGAGGAGGCTCTGCGACGAAGCAGTCCAGGCAAGGGGCGGCCCTTTGTGCATTGGTGGTTCGCACAGGGTCCACTTCGTGCGACCCTGCGCGAACCCAAACGAATGCCCGTTTCGCGAGGGCCTGTGCACCCAACAGGCCCGAAGCGATCTCGTCTTGCTCCTGCGGGCGGAAGCGAGGAAGTACGCTGGGGGCTTCGCCTAAGAGATCGCTTCGCGGCCAAATGCGCCGCTCGCGAAATGGGGAATTGGGGAGATCGCTTCGGCCAAAACGGCCTCGCAAGGACGGGTTGGATTAAACCCCACCATGTCGTCACTGCGAGGAGGCTCTGCGACCCCGGCCTTGCGCCGGGGAGCAGTCCATGACGAGAGTGCCCTGATGGATTGCTTCGGCCGAGGCGGCCTCGCAATGACGGACCGTAACAGAGCGTCGTCACTGCGAGGAGGCTCTGCGACGAAGCAGTCCAGGCAAGGGGCGGCCCTTTGTGCATTGGTGGTTCGCGCAGGGTCCACTTCGTGCGACCGTGGTTCGCGCAGGGTCCACTTCGTGTGACCCTACGCGAACCCAAGATCGCGAAATGAGATGCCGTTTCGCGAGGGCCTGTGCACCCAACAGGCCCGAAGCGATCACGTCTTGCTCCTGCGGGCGGAAGCGAGGAAGTACGCTGGGGGCTTCGCCGAGGGGATCGCTTCGCGGCCAAATGCGCCGCTCGCGAAATGTGGAATTGGGGAGATCGCAGGTGGTTCGCGCAGGGTCCACTTCGTGTGAACGTGGTTCGCGCAGGGTCCACTTCGTGTGACCCTACGCGAACTCGATTAAACCCCACCATGTCGTCACTGCGAGGAGGCTCTGCGACCCCGGCCTTGCGCCGGGGAGCAGTCCATGACGAGAGTGCCCTGATGGATCGCTTCGGCCAAAACGGCCTCGCAATGACGGACCGTAACAGAGCGTCGTCACTGCGAGGAGGCTCTGCGACGAAGCAGTCCAGGCAAGGGGCGGCCCTTTGTGCATTGGTGGTTCGCACAGGGTCCACTTCGTGCGACCCTGCGCGAACCCAAACGAATGCCCGTTTCGCGAGGGCCTGTGCACCCAACAGGCCCGAAGCGATCTCGTCTTGCTCCTGCGGGCGGAAGCGAGGAAGTACGCTGGGGGCTTCGCCGAGGGGATCGCTTCGCGGCCAAATGCGCCGCTCGCGAAATGGGGAATTGGGGAGATCGCTTCGGCCAAAACGGCCTCGCAAGGACGGGTTGGATTAAACCCCACCATGTCGTCACTGCGAGGAGGCTCTGCGACCCCGGCCTTGCGCCGGGGAGCAGTCCATGACGAGAGTGCCCTGATGGATTGCTTCGGCCGAGGCGGCCTCGCAATGACGGACCGTAACAGAGCGTCGTCACTGCGAGGAGGCTCTGCGACGAAGCAGTCCAGGCAAGGGGCGGCCCTTTGTGCATTGGTGGTTCGCGCAGGGTCCACTTCGTGTGAACGTGGTTCGCGCAGGGTCCACTTCGTGTGACCCTACGCGAACTCGATCAAAACAAATTGGGGCCGCTGCTTTTGGCAGCGGCCCCTTCAGTTCCGCATCCTTTCGGATGCATTCCTTGGCCCGATGGCCCACGGCGCCCAAGCCTCTGATATTTACCCAAAACCCCAGGTCAGGCACCACCAAGCTACGGCTACCCCTAGCCCCATCAGAAATGGAAGTAGCCCGGTTCGGATCATTTGGCGTCACCAAGGTACGCCACCTACCAATTCCCTTCCGCACTTTCAGGGATGGAACGTTCACACCGGTACATACCGGCTGCCCCGTTCGGGCCGCATGGCCTGAATGGCCTCCGCCCCATCCCGGCTGTGCCCGCAGTGAACCGGGCGATCGCTGGCAGGTCGACCGCACGCCGTGTTACCGATCCATACCTTCGGCGCATGCTTGCAGCACACCGCCCTGGATGGCGCACCCTGGTCCTCGCCTTGATCGGACACACGATCCTCTTCCCCTTTTCGCTTTCGGCACAGCAACGCGCAACACCCCCGGATGCCGCACGCATCCTGCACCACATGCAAAAGCTCCCCGTGGTGGGCACGGTGCTGTACATCGCCGCACACCCCGACGATGAAAACACGCGGTTGATCACCTGGCTAGGCAATGGCCGGCAATTGCGCACGGGCTACCTGAGCCTTACGCGGGGTGATGGCGGGCAGAACCTCATCGGGCCCGAGCTGGGCGACGCCCTCGGCGTGATCCGCACCGAAGAGCTGATGGCCGCGCGCCGCATCGATGGCGGGGAGCAGTTTTTCACCCGGGCCGTGGACTTCGGCTTCAGCAAAAGCGCAGCCGAGAGCTTTGAAAAATGGGGCCATGAGGCCGTGCTGGGCGACGTGGTGCGGGTGATCCGCCGGTTCCGCCCCGACGTGATCATCACCCGCTTTCCGCCCACGCGCGAAGCCGGGCACGGCCACCACGAGGCCAGCGCCATCCTGGCCAGCGAAGCGTTCGACCTGGCCGGCGACCCCAAGGCATTCCCCGAGCAGTTGGAACAGGGCCTGCAGGTGTGGCAACCGCGCGGCCTGTTCTTCAACGGCAGCACTTGGTGGAAGAAGAACCTGGCGGAGATCGCCGGCAACGACCCGGATTGGTACAGCGTGGACGTGGGCGGCTACGACCCGCTGCTGGGCGAGAGCTATACGGAGATCGCCGGGCGCAGCCGCAGCATGCACAAAAGCCAAGGCTTCGGCGCCGCCGAAACACGCGGCAGATCGTTGGAGTACCTGCACTTTGAAAAGGGCGAACGGCCCACCGGAAGCGACCTCTTCGGAGGAATGGACCTGAGCTGGGGCCGCCTGCAAGGCGGTACCGCAGTGGCCCATGCAGTGGATGGCCTGCTGGCCGGATATGACCTCCGGGCGCCCGAGAAAAGCACCGCCGCCCTCGCCAGCGTGGCGGCCGCCGTGGATGCCCTGCCGCCCTCCGCCTGGAAGACCTTCACCCGCCAACGCGTGGACCGGCTGATGCTGGACGTGACCGGCACCGTGGTGGAGGCCCTGGCCACCGTGCCCCAGGTGGTCACTGGCGACTCCCTGAAGGTGGAGCTCAACATCCTCACGCGCAGCAGTGCCCCCGTGGCGGTGATGGCCGATGGGGAAGCCGCAATGACCTTGGAGATGAACGTACCGTTTACCCGCCCGACAACCTTGGCGGCCCCGGACCGCCCGGACCAACCCTACTGGCTGGAAAAGCCGCATGGCAACTTGTTCCAAGTGGACAACCCCGCCCTCATCGGCGTACCCGTGGCACCGGGCGAGCTGCAGGTGGAATGGACGCTGCGGTTTGATGGAGGCACCACCGTGCACGGCACCGCCCCGGTGATCTACCGCAGCGTGGACCGCGTGAAGGGGGAACAGGAACGGCCCTGCGAGGTGGTGCCCCCGGTATCCCTGTCCGCCCACCCGGGCGTGCTGGTCGTGCAGGGCCGGGCCATGGAGGAACTGTTCAGCGCGGAGGCCTTCACCGCATTGGGCAAGGCCGAACTGCTCTGCGGCACGGTGACCGGCTGGGACTTCGTTCCTGCAAGCCAGCACATCGGACCCATGCGAGCCGGGGAACGAAAAAGCGCTGTACTGAAGGTGGAGCCCAAGGGAGCCCGGCAGAACGCCAGCCCGTCCGTGCGCATGGAAGTGGACCACGCCGGCCCCACCAACTTGACGCGCCACCAAGTGGACTACGACCACATCCCGCACCGGTCCTGGTACACCTCGGCCACCTTCAAGGCCGTTCCGATGGATGTGAACGTGACCGCCAAGCGGGTTGGCTATGTCATGGGGGCCGGGGATGACGTGCCCCAAGCCATGCAACAATTGGGCGTGGCCGTGGACCTGCTGGACCCCACTACCGCCCATGCCGCCGAACTCAAAGGGTACGATGCCATCGTTACAGGCATCAGGGCCTACAATGCCACCGTGGGCATGAAAGAATTGCACCCGCTGCTGCTGCAGTACGTGAAAGAAGGCGGTACGTTGGTGGTGCAGTACAACACGACCCCGCGCGCATTCAACGGCGCCACGGACTTCCAGATCGACCCGGCCACCCTGGGCCCGTATCCCTTCCAGATCTCGCGCGGGCGGGTGACCGTGGAGGAAGCCCCCCCCTCCTTCCCCAACCCCGCCCACCCGCTGCTGAACGTGCCGAACAAGATCACCACGGCCGATTTCGAAGGCTGGGTGCAGGAGCGCGGATTGTACTTCGCTGATGACCTGGCGCCGGAATACACACCCTTGATCACCTGGCACGACCCGGGGGAGGAACCGCTGGACGGGGCACTGATCGCCTGCAACCATGGCAAGGGACGTTTCATCTATACCGGCATCAGCTTCTTCAGGCAATTGCCGGCAGGAGTGCCTGGAGCGTACCGGCTGTGGGCGAATTTGATCTCGCGCAGAACGGACGGACCAGGCCAAGGCGCAAAATGAACGCCCGGCGAGCATGAGATCCCCGGACCGCTAGCATGAGCATGGGCAAGGGAAGGCGGATCCGCAACAAGACGTGCAAACCACACGGCAGCATAGGCACTGTTCAACGAACCAGATCCCGCACATTCCATTTTGCACATACTTGACTGGACCATTCTTTTAGGTACGCTAGGCTTCATTGTGGGCTACGGCGTGTGGAAGACGCGCCACACGCGCACCAGCGAAGGCTATCTGCGCGGCGGGAGCGATGCGCGCTGGTGGGGCGTGGGGCTGAGCGTAATGGCCACGCAGGCCAGCGCCATCACCTTTTTAAGCACCCCGGGGCAAGGCTTTGCCGATGGCCTGGGCTTCGTCCAGTTCTACTTCGGCCTGCCGCTGGCCATGGTGGTGATCAATCTGGTGTTCATCCCGCTGTACTACAAATGGAAGGTGTTCACGGCCTACGAGTTCATCGGCAAGCGCTTCGACAAGCGGGCACGGTTGCTCACTGCGGGGCTGTTCCTGGTGCAGCGCAGCATGGCGGCGGGGATCACCATCTATGCGCCCAGCATCATCCTCAGCAAGGTGCTGGACTGGCCCCTGTCGTGGACCTGCCTGTTCATCGGCTTGTTGGTGATCATCTACACCACCACTGGAGGCGCGCGCGCAGTGGGGGTCACCCACAAACAGCAAATGGCCGTGATGTTCGCCGGCATGTTCGTGGCCTTCGCCTTGGTGGTGCATTACATCAGCCCGGTGATGAACTTCCCGGAAAGCCTGCAACTGGCCGGTGCCTTGGGCAAGCTCAAGGCGGTGAACACCTCCTTCGACCCGGCTGACAAGTACACCCTGTGGAGCGGATTGATCGGGGGCTTCTTCCTGCAGCTCTCCTACTTCGGCACGGACCAAAGCCAAGTGCAGCGATACCTCGGGGGGCAAACCATGCAACAGGCCAAAATGGGGCTGTGGATGAACGCCGTGTTGAAGATCCCCATGCAGTTCTTCATCCTGCTGACCGGGGTGCTGGTCTTTGTGTTCTATTTGGTGAACCCCTCGCCCGTGCACTGGAATGCAACCAACGTGGAGGCCATGGAACAAGGGGCACAGGCAGCGGACCTGAAGGCCTTGCATGTGCGCCATGCCGCCAACAACGCCGGGCTGCGTGCCAGCACCTTGGACTGGGTGGCCGCAGAGCGCGCCGGTGACGAGGCGGCACAAGCCCAATCCAAGAAGGACTTGGAGGGCGCCATGGCGCAGGACAAGGCGCTGCGCGCGGGAGCAACCGCCCTGCTGAAGGCCCATGATCCCGAGCGCGAAGCCAACGACAAGGACTACATCTTCATCACCTTCATCATGGACCACCTGCCCGTGGGAGTGATCGGGCTGCTGCTGGCCATGATCTTCAGCGCGGGGATGAGCAGTACCAGTGCCGAGCTCAGCGCCTTGGCCACCACCAGCGTGGTGGACGTGCTGCCACCCCATGCTTCGGACACGCGCCAGGTGCGCCGCAGCCAGTGGGCCACCCTCTTTTTTGGCCTGCTGGCCCTGGGCTTCGCCGCTATCTTCTCCCTGTTCGAGAACCTCATCCAAGCGGTGAACATCCTGGGGTCGCTGTTTTACGGAACCATCCTGGGCATCTTCCTGGTGGCCTTCTTCCTCAAGCGGGTGCAGGGAACCGCCGTCTTCACGGCGGCGCTTATCGCCCAAGCCCTCATCCTGGCCCTGCACTTCTCGCACCTGCAGGTGGCTTTCCTGTGGTACAACCTCATTGCGCCGGCCGTTACGGTGGTGCTGGCCTTGGTGCTTCAACCCTTATTGCCCGCCCCCCGGCACCAGGAGCCCACGCCCTGAACCCATCCTGTGCACGGCCCAGCATTCCAAGGTGTACAACAGAACGGGTCCGTGCCAACGCCCCAGATCGGGCTCCGATCCCTATCTTTGCACGGAACCAACCAAGACAACACAACTTCAACGAACCATGAGAAAAATCCTACTCACAGCAGCCGTGCTCGGTTTGGCAAGCGCTACGATGGCCCAGCGCAACGTGGGCGAAGCCCGCTTGATGGAACCCATCCGCGGCTTGGATGCCAGCCGTGCCATCGATACGGTCTTCCAAGAGATCCTGAACACAGGGAACCCGGTACAGTACGGGGTAACGGACAATGGCGGCTACATCTTCGGAACCAATACTTACGGGGACAAGAGCAAAGCCCAGCAATTCCTGCTCTTTGGCAACGTGGGCGCCAGTGAGATCCTGTTCTGGTTTGCCTCGAAGTATTCCACCGGCACCCCCGGTTCAATCGTAAAGGCCAAGCTGTATGCCATGGACGGGCCGGGCACCACCACGGCAGGCGCCGTGAACACAGCCCCGGGATCGATCCTGGCTTCGGTGGACCTGACCATGGACCAGATCGACACCTCGATGAACTTGACGTTCACCGTTGCCCAATTCCCCGAAATGGTGAATGCCGGATCCGAGTTCGCTGCCGGTTTTGACATGTCCAACATGGCTACGGGCGACTCGATCGCGTTGGTGAGCACCACCGACCAGGAGTACGACTTCGCCGAATTCACTTGGGAACAATGGAGCGACGGCAATTGGTACACCCTGCCCGGCGCGGGCTGGGGCAATGGCACCTTTGATTGCGCGCTGTACATTTTTGTGGTGGTGGACGATGAGTTCGCCGGCGTGGGCGAAGAAAGCTTCATGAACAACAGCCGCCTGAGCTTCGTGAACGGCAACATCAGCAACGGCTCGGTGCTGTTGGCCTACGACGTGGTGAAGGCCGGCCGCATGGACCTGGTGGTACACAACAGCCTCGGCCAAGCCGTAAGCGAAACCGCCTTCGGCAACCAAGCCCCCGGCACGTACAACTACACCCTCAGCACCGAAGGCTGGGCCCCGGGCAACTACTACGTGACCATCAAGAACGATGGCCGCCCGTTGACCAAGAAGCTCTTCGTGCGCTAAGCGATCATCAGGCAGCCTATTGGAAAAGGGGCCGTCTCAAAAGAGGCGGCCCCTTTTTTGTGCTTCCGGAACGGCCAAACGCCCCGATCTGAATGCTGGACCATCGGATCATATCCCGATGCCTGGTGGCGCATTCACACACGGGCTTGAACCACAGATCCATACGGACGAGGGTGGTTTTGCCCGGCTCATGGACCGACCGTCCGAGTTCCCCCGGCAGGTACAGGGGCATGTGGATCCGTGGTTTTGTAAATGAATGTCGAGTCCGTAGGGTGCCTTAGGCTCCATAGCCCTGGACCTGAACGTATTTGCCGGTGTCCAGGTGCTACCTTCGCGCCTTCCTTACGAACACACCACTCAACCCAGCATCATGCGAATCCTACTTTCCGCAATTCTTTTGGGCACCGCCAGCTTGGCCGCTGCCCAACAACACGTGGTGGGCGAAGCCCGTCTGATGGAACCCATCCGCGCGCTCCACAGCCACCGTGCCATCGACACCCTGTTCAGCAGCATCCTTGAAACCGCGCAACCTGCCCTGTACGGGGTACAGAACAATGGCGGGTATGTGTTCGGCACGAACAGTTCACACATGAAGGCCATGGCCCAACAGTTCCTCCTCTTTGGGCCCGTAGGCGTAAAAGAGGCCCTGTTCTGGTTCGGGGCCAAGGCCGACAATTCGGGCCAAGCCACCTCGGTGGTAAAGGCGAACATCTATGCGATGAACAATGCCAACGGAACCACCTCCTCCGGGGCCAACAACCCGGCCCCCGGCACGGTGCTGGCCTCGGTTGACCTGTCCATGGCCCAGATCGACACCTCCTTGTCGCTGGTCTTCACGGTGGCCCAATTCCCAAGCACGGTGAGCGTGGGTACTGAATTTGCCGCAGGCTTCGACCTTTCCGCCCTGGCATCCACGGATACCGTGGCCTTGGTAAGCACCAGCATGGGCGAAGTTGAGTACGGCGATTTCTCCTGGACGAAGCTGAGCAACAACCAATGGCGCACCACCCCGGCCGTGTGGAGCAGCGAAAGCAACCCGATCGACGCTGACCTCTACATCTTCGTGGTGGTGGATGACGAAGACATGGGCGTGGGCGAAGAAAGCTACATGAACAACAGCCGCCTGAGCTTCGTGAACGGCAACATCAGCAACGGCTCGGTGCTGCTGGCCTACGACGTGGTGAAGGCTGGCCGCATGGACCTGGTCGTGCACAACAGCCTGGGCCAGGCCGTAAGCGAAACCGCCTTCGGCAACCAAACGCCCGGCACCTACAACTACACCCTCAGCACCGAAGGCTGGGCCCCGGGCAACTACTACGTGACCATCAAGAACAATGGCCGCCCGCTGACCAAAAAGCTCTTCGTGCGCTAAGCGTGGCGTTGAACACCTGTGAAGGGGGCCGGTTCCAGAGGAGCCGGCCCCTTCTTCATTCCGGTTTCCCGGGTTTTGCGCCGAGGCCCGGCGAGCGGAGGCGGTCCGGTAGTCGCCTTTCCACTTCCAGGGATTCTCCGCCTCGGAGTCTCCCCACTCACGCCTACCGTGTGGACACATCTCGGGACCGGATACCACCATAGTCCGGTGGGAGGACCACCCCTTACGGCAGGTATTTCGGTTCGAATTCCACCCCCGCCTCTTGCAGCATCGCGACCAACTCCTCCCTGAATGTCCTGCCACGATGATGTTCTTCCGGTGTGGCGATGTACCGTTGCAACCCCTCCCGCTCGCGCCACCCCACGGTGAATGCCCCGTATCCTTCCTGCCATTGGAAGGTGTGCAAGCCGTGACGCGTCCTTACCCATTCGGTGGACGCCTTTTTCAATTCCCGAACAACATCGGGGATTGAATGCGTGGGCCGGAGGTCCACCAACAGATGCACATGGTCAATCCATCCGCCGATGCCGTGGGGCACCCCGTTCAAGCCCCGCACCGTCCCGCCCATGTACTCCCATAGCCGGGGGCGCCATGCCTTGTCCATGCATGGCACACGGTTCCGGGTGCCGAAGACAATATGGTAATGCAGCTTGAAATAGGTGGACATGGCCGTGGGCATTGATCGGTGGGAAGGTAGGACACAGGCTGCGACACCCTTCGGGGTCGGATGGCGCGGGATGTTTGTCGTTGCTATATGCTGTGACCCCTCCGGGGTCTTCGCCAGTATTTCCAGCCCGACCCGGAAGGGCGCAGCCTGTAGCACGCAAACCACGTGGGTTCAACGACCCCGAAGGGTGTCGCAGCCGGTTTCGGAATAGCCTTGTACATCAATGATCGTCCGACCAGGAGATGTGTCCACACGGTAACCACTCACGCGGGGGCACGCAGGAATGATGGGTGTGCAGCGTGTGGCTACTTGGGCGTGGATACGCAGGGTCCCGAGGCGGAGCCTCTGCGCGAGTTGTAGGGTTAAGGGACTATTGACCCACGTCTTTGCATCCATGAAGTCAACCGGGACTGCGGGTCAAGCCCGCAGTGACGTACAAATCATGGCGGTGCCGCGATCTTCACATCATGGCGGGCCATACCCGCCATCCCGGCTCATTGGGCAACGCATTCATCCGCCTCAACCACCACGGTCCATAGGCTTTCAATCTGTGCCATGACTATTCCCTACCTCCCTTAACTTAATTACATTGGCGGAGACCCGGCGCGAGTTGTAGCACTTCCAGCCCGACCCGGAAGGGTCGCAGCCTGTAGCACGCAAACCACGTGGGTTCAACGACCCCGAAGGGTGTCGCAGCAGCCTTGTACATCAATGATCGTCCGACCAGGAGATGTGTCCACACGGTAACCACTCACGCGGGGGCACGCAGGAATGATGGATATGCAGCGTGTGGATACATGGGCGTGGATACGCAGAGTCCCGAAGCGGAGCCCCGGCGCGAGTTGTAGGGTTAAGGGACTATTGGCCCACGTCTTTGCATCCATGTAGTCAACCGGGACTGCGGGTCAAGCCCGCAGTGACGTACAAATCATGGCGGTGCCGCGATCTTCGCGTCATGGCGGGCCATACCCGCCATCCCGGCTAATTGAGCAACGCATTCATCCGTCTCAACCACCACGGTCCATAGGCTTTCAATCTGTGCCACGACTATTCCCTACCTCCCTTAACTTAATGACATTGGCGGAGACCCGGCATGAGTTGTAGATCGCCCGATCCATTCATGGTTGCCGCAGGGGTTCCTGCGGAAGGCTGCTGCGGAAGTTTGGGTGGTTGTGAAAGACGAATTGGTATCACTGGCATAAGGGCAGCACCTGTTCCCGACCGGCAACGTGCAGCATTCCGCACCACATGGGAAGGCCCTGCTTCCGGCGGATGCAGGGCCTTCCCCATAATTGCCGGCCGATGGCCGGTGCCTTCATCAGGCTACTTTCCCTTCCACTCCTTCAGCTTGGCCTCATTGAGCTTGACATAGGCCATGTCGTCAGCTTTCTTGGCGGCATCCATGCTTTTTTCCGCCGTGGCAATGGCTTCCTTGGTCAGCCCATTGGCTGCCTGCACCAGGGCCAAGGTGTGCATGTAGTAGTACTTGGCGTCCATGTCCACCGCCTTCTGGGCCCAGCCCAAAGCTTCCTTGGTCATTACGCCGCGCTCCATGGCAAAGCGGGCGCTGCTGGCATAGGCTCCGGCCTTGGGATCCTTTTCTGCCAAGGCCTTTTTGATGTTCTCCATGCCTTGTTCGGTCGCGTCCGCGGAGATCCAGAAACTTGCCCGGGTTTTCTCCCAACGGATATCCACGCGTGCCTTGTCGTCCTTCACTTCATCAAAGGTGATGGTCAGCGTTTCGGTGAAATCGCTCGGTGCGGTTTCCGCCTTGATGTGCAGGGCATCCTCATCCTCCTTGCGGTTGGTTCCCCACAATTCGGGGTTTTTGTTGAAGATGATCTCCCAGGCTCCTTCGTTGGGGATGGCCAGCATGGAATACTTGCCCTTGGCTAATTTCTGCCCATCGATCATCACCGGGCCGTCCAGTTCGATGGTGGTGCTGGAGTTAGCCCCAAGCCGCCAGATCTTGCCAAAGGGAAGCAGGTCTCCGAAGATCTGGCGTCCGCGCACGTTGGGACGGGAATAATCGATCTCCACCTTGGTGAGGCCCACCACCTGTTCCACTTCACCGTAGGGGCTTGCTTGCGGAAGGTCCTGCGCTACAACGGTTAAACCAAAGGCCATGGCGGCCACCGGCAACAGAAAATGCTTCATCGATCTGGGGATTAAAGGTCTTTGCGCAAAGATAGCCTGCCGCATGGAAGGCGGCACGCCTTTGTGGCGATCACCTAGGCCATCCGGTCTTATCCACGCACCTGGCGGTGCATTCACACACTGAATTGAACCATGCCCCGGTGAATACCGGATCCACACGCCCCGGTGCCTGCCGGGGAAACACGGATCGGGAAGGTAGCTTTCCTTGGTCGATGGGTCCGTGACAGGGCCATCGGGCCTGGAGTCCGCAACTGGCGGCTGAATTTGGAGTTTCGACTGGTTGTTAGTAGAGAGTTGTTCGTTGTCCGGACCGTTCCAACGCGTTCTGACCCGGATTATGAAGTAGCTGACGTTGCGAGAGCCGGAAACGCACAGCCACAGGCATTTTCGTGACGAAAGCGGGGCCACGCTCCCGGTGAGGAACGAAAATGCGTGAAACGCACTGTGGCAAAGCGTTTCCGGGTCGTAGTAGTCAAGCTACTGCATATTCCGGGTCTGAAGGTACTCAGCAGTTCAGAGTGGCAACCCCATGGGTGTAGGTTCAAACTCAACGAATTGGCCGCCGCGCGCCATTTGCCGTGTCAACCCTAACAACTGACAACGAACAACTGATCGAGATCGCAGGCTCAACGGGCGGTTCAGACCCCGAGGCCCTGCGCCTTTGTGGCCATCCTGCATTGCGGCCCGCGCCGCCAGGCCGTGGATCAGGCCACCTTGAGCTGGCTGAGGCGCGAACGTTCGAACTTGTCCCGCGCGTAGCTCAAGGTGATGCGCAGTTCGGAGGGGCGCTCCATGGAACTGGGCAGCTCGTACATCGCATCGGTCATGATGGCCTCGCAGATGCTCCTCAACCCACGGGCACCGAGCTTGTAATCCATGGCTTTCTCGACGATGAAATCCAGCACCTTCTTGTCGAAGGAAAGCTTGATGCGGTCCATCTCGAAGAGTTTGATGTACTGCTTGGCCAAGGCGTTCTTGGGCTCGGTGAGGATGCGGCGCAGCGTATCGCGATCGAGGGGGTCCAAGTACGAGAGCACGGGGAAGCGCCCGATCAGCTCGGGGATGAGGCCGAAGCTGCGCAGGTCCACGGGGCTGACGTACTGCAGGAGGTTGTCGTCGCCGATGCGCGTGGCCTTGCTGGCACTGTAGCCCACGGCACTGCTGCGCACGCGCCTGGCGATGATCTTGTCGATGCCGTCGAACGCACCGCCGCAGATAAAGAGGATCTTGCGTGTGTCCACCTGGATCAGCTTCTGCTCGGGATGCTTGCGGCCACCTTGGGGCGGCACGTTCACCACGGCGCCTTCGAGCAACTTGAGCAACGCTTGCTGCACCCCCTCGCCGCTGACGTCGCGGGTGATGCTGGCGCTGTCGCTCTTGCGGCTGATCTTGTCGATCTCATCGATGAAGACGATGCCGCGCTCGGCCTTGGACACGTCGTAGTCGGCGGCCTGCAACAGGCGGCTGAGGATGCTCTCCACGTCCTCGCCCACATAGCCCGCCTCGGTGAGCACGGTGGCGTCGGCAATGGCGAAGGGCACGTTGAGCATGCGCGCGATCGTCTTGGCCAGCAAGGTTTTCCCCGTGCCGGTCTCGCCCACCAGGATGATGTTGCTCTTCTCGATCTCCACGTCCTCGGCGGCCACCACCTTTTGCATCAGCCGCTTGTAGTGGTTGTACACCGCCACGCTCAACACCTTCTTGGCATCTTCCTGGCCGATGACGTGTTCATCCAGATAGGCCTTGATGTCGGCGGGCTTTTGCAGCACCACGTTGCCCTCAAGCTCGGCCCGGTCGCGCTGCCCCAACTCCTCGGAGATGATGGCTTGGGCCTGCGCAATGCAGCTGTCGCAGATATGCCCGGTGATACCGGCGATCAGCACGGTGGTATCCTGCTTGTCCCGCCCGCAGAAGGAGCACTTCACTTCTTTCTTTTCCATCGCGTGGGTTGCTGGCGCTGGTACGTCAACGCGCAGCGCGAAGATACGGACCCGGCAACGGGCCTGCCTGATTATTTACGAACGCGATCAACGGGTTGCCCACCATGAACCATGCAAGGGCGCTTGTTCACGGCGTTGCTTGGCCTGTGGTGCGGATCACTTGGTGTTGCGCACCAGCAGTTCGTCGATCATTCCATACGCTTTGGCTTCCTCGGCCACCATCCAGTAGTCGCGATCACCGTCCTTGGCCACCTTGTCGAAGGGTTGTCCGCTGTGTTCACTGATGATCTCGTACAGCTCCTTCTTGAGCTTCTTGATCTCGTTCACGGTGATCTCCATGTCGCTGGCTTGCCCCTCGGCACCGCCCATGGGCTGGTGGATCATCACGCGGGCATGCTTCAGTGCACTGCGCTTGCCCTTGGCCCCGGCGCACAGCAGCACCGCACCCATGGAGGCGGCCATGCCCGTGCAGATGGTGGCCACATCGGGCACGATGTACTGCATGGTGTCATAGATGCCCAAACCGGCATACACGCCACCGCCCGGGCTGTTGAGGTAGATCTGGATGTCCTTCTTGGGGTCCACGCTTTCCAGGAACAGCAACTGCGCCTGGATGATGTTGGCCACCTGGTCGTTGATGCCGGTGCCCAAGAAGATGATGCGGTCCATCATCAGGCGGCTGAACACGTCCATCTGGGCCACGTTCAGTTGGCGCTCCTCGATGATGTACGGGGTGATGGATGCCTGGATGTACCCGTCCAGCGTGGTGCTGGCAATGTTGCGGTGTTTTACGGCGTACTTCCTGAACTCGTCTTTGGGGAACATGGAATGACTGGTGTTGATGGTGCTTGCGGGCCGAAGATATCAGATGGTGCGCGCCAAGTTGATGAACGCCTCCAGGGGCATGTGCTTTTCCTTGGGGCTGAGCATGGCCTTGAAGTGTGCGGTGAGCTTGTGCTCCACGATGGTATCGCGCATTTTGCGCACTTGTTCCTCGTTGGACAACAAGCGGCCCGCCATTTCGTGCACCTGGGCCTCGTCCGGATCGGTGAGCCCGTATTTAGCGAATTGGTCCATGACATAGCCCCGGGCGAAGGCATTGATCTCCTCCATCTTCGCCTCCAAGCCATACTTCTCCAGGATGCGTTCCTGCACCAGTTGCCGGCGAAGGGCCGCGGCATATTCGGCATAGCCGCTTTCCACCTCCTCCGGGGTGATCGGCTTGTCGTTGGTCATGGTGATCCAGCGCTTGAGGAATTCATCGGGCAAGTCGATGGCGGCCTTGTCCACCAAGGCCTTGACCACCAGCCTCCGGTAGATCCGCTCACTGTCCTGCTGGAACATCTGTTCCATGCCCTGCTTCACCTTGGCCCTGAACCCGGCTTCGTCGGCCACGGCATCGGGGCCGTACACGCGTTCGAACAACGCCGGCCCCAGCTCCATGGGTTGCAGGTGCTTGATCTCCGCAATGCGGAAGCGCATGTCGCCCTCCAGGTGGTGGACGGCTTCATGGTCGGTGTCCAGCATCTTGGCCAGGTCGTCATGGCCGTCGCTGATCTTGTGCGGGTCCACGTCCACCGCATCGCCGGGGGCTTTGCCGATGAACAGGTTGCGAACCTCCTGGTCCTTGAGCGTTTCCACGGTGATGGTGGTACGGTTCATCAGCCCGCCCGCCTTGATGCCGCCGGCGCCGTCCAATTCGATCAGGTCGCCGAACACCATGTCCTTTTCGCCCACGGTTTCGGCATCGCTGAGGGTGCCGTAGCGGCGCTGCATGTCGGCCACTTCGGTGTCCACCATGGCATCATCCACATCCACCAGCGGCAGTTCCACGCCGAGCTTGGGGTCCATTTCCACCTCCACGGGCGGTGCCATGCCCACATCGTAGGCGAAGTTGAACTCGCCCGGCTCGTCCCAATCGTTTCCATCAATGTCCGCGTTGGCCGGAAGGGGCTGGCCCAGCACGCGGAGCTTGTTCTCCTCGATGTATTCACGCAGGTGGCTGTCCACCAAGCGCTCCACTTCATTCACCAGCACGCTCTTGCCGATGCGCTTGCGAATGATGCCCATGGGCACTTGCCCCGGGCGGAAGCCGGGCCAGGAAGCTGATCTGCGCTGCTCCTTGAGCACCTTTTCCACCGCAGGGGCATAGTCGGTGGGATCAAGCTTGAGCTTGAGGGTGGCGGTAAGCTTGCCTGTTTCTTCGCGTTGGATGTTCATCGGGTGTTCTGCCGGGGGCCTGTTGTTGGTTGTGGGTTGCCGGTGCTGCATGCACGGGCAGGTGTTGTACGGACGGGGGGAGTCGAACCCCCACACCTCACGGTACTGGCTCCTAAGACCAGCGCGTCTACCAGTTCCGCCACGTCCGTTCGTTGCATTACCCGCCCCTTAAAGGGCCGCAAAGATAACCTTGGTCGGGGCTGGATTACCTTCGCCGACCCTCCCGCGCCCCGCCTGATGAAACGCGCCGACCCCTCCGAGATCCCCATCCCTGAACTGCACGGATACCTCACCGGCGGCATCGGCCCGCGCCCCATCGCGCTGGCCAGCACCATCGATGCACATGGGCGGCCCAACCTCAGCCCGTTCAGCTTTTTCAACGCTTTCGGCGCCAATCCCGGCGTGCTCATCTTCAGCCCGGCGCGGCGCGGCCGCGACAACACCACCAAGCACAGCTTCCACAACGTGAAGGCGGTGCCGGAAGTGGTGATCAATGCGGTCACCTATGCCATGGTGCAGCAGGTTTCCGTGGCCAGCGGCGAGTTCCCGGAGGGCATCAACGAGTTCGAAAAATCAGGGCTCACGCCGCTGCCCTCGGAAAAGGTGCGCCCCTTCCGGGTAAAGGAAAGCCCCGTGCAGTTTGAGTGCAAGGTGATGCAGGTGATCGAGACCGGCACCGGGGGCGGCGCCGCCAACTTAGTGGTTTGCGAGGTGGTGATGGTACACGTGGATGAATCCGTGCTCGGCCCGGATGGCAAGATCGACCAGCACAAGATCGATCTGGTGGGGCGCATGGGCGGTGCCACCTACTGCCGGGCACACGGCGACGCCCTTTTCGAGCTCACCCAGCCCAACCAGCATTTCGGCGTGGGCGTGGACGCCCTGCCCGCCGCCGTGCGCAACAGCACCCTGCTGACGGGCAACCAGTTGGGCAAGCTCGCCAGCTGGCGCACCGTGCCCGACGAAACCAGCGTGAACGAGTACAAGCTTACCGAACTGGCCGACCTGTTCATCACCCTGAAAGACCAGCCCCGGCAGCTGGAGCAGGCCCTGCACGCCAGGGCGGGCAAGCTGCTGGACGAGGGCCGGATCGGGGAGGCTTGGCAAACACTGCTTACCTTCAACGACCGATAAACCGAAAAAAATCAGCGCCCGGCAAGGGCATCAAAGCATGGCTTCAGTAACGATCAACGGCACCGTGAAATTGGTGGGGCAAACCCAGCAGATCAGCGAGAAATTCAGCAAGCGCGAACTGGTGGTCACCGAATCCTCGGGCCAGTTCCCGCAGCACATCCCCGTGGAGTTCACGCAGGACAAGACTTCCTTGCTCGACCCTTATGCCCCCGGGGATGAAGTTTCCGTGACCTGCTTCGTGAACGGCCGCGAATGGACCCGCGACGGCGTGACGAAGTATTTCCTCAGCTTGCGCGGCGACCGCATTGAAAAAGCCGGCGCCCCTGCACGTGCGGCGGCACCAAGCGCCGCAGCAACGCCCCCGCCGCCCACGATGGCGGACATGCCGCCCGCCAACGGGGAGGACGACCTGCCCTTCTGACGGCACCCGGGGGCCGCAGGTGGAGTTGCACTGAAAAGCCGGCCTGCAAGTGTGGAGCGAGGGGGCCATGTCATTCAGTTGAGCGCCATTGGTCCACGGACCTGCATGCGGAATGCCAACCGGGACTGCGGGTCAAGCCCGCAGTGACGTGCAGATCATGGCGGTCTTGCCCACCTTTGCCCCACAAGCTTCCAGCTTGTGCCGCAACCACTCCCTCAACTCAATGACATGGAGTGAGGGGGTGAGCGAGTGCAAGTGTACGAGGGGGCAGGTACAAGGTGACACGGGTGTACCCGGAACGGCTTGCACCGAGCCCTGTTTGGATGCCGCATCAGATGCGGCGTCCCTTCCAAGAGGGCCTAACTACCAGGGAGGCCAAGGCCACCACGGGTGCATAGCAGGAGAACGCGAACAAGGCCAACACCGTTGCGGCCATGCCGTGACGCCCCACCGGGGCACCGGGCACTTTCGCCAGAAAGCGCCGCGCGGTGCGCACCAAGCCCACGACGGGCCCGATCCACAGCAGCCAGGAAGCGGACCAGAACAGCAGGATGGCCATGGGCCTTGCAACCATCAGCCGTTCCACGGTGATGGCGGCGGTGAAGCAGACCAGGAACCACGGGTAGAGCAGGCCCGCTGCGGCCAACCAGCCGCCACCACCGCCCACCGCGCGCATTTTGCCCGCCCAGCGCAGGCGCTGGCGCCACCAACCGGCCCAGGTCGTCTCGGCCTCCACGGTCACTGCGGCACGCGGATCGGCCAGGAAGTCCACCCGGAGGCCCGCTTTGCGCATGCGCCGCAGCAGGAAGAGGTCATCGCCACTGGCCCAGGCATCACCGGCATAGCCGCCCACCTTTACAAAGGAGGCCTTGCGAAAGGCCATGTTGGCCCCGTTGGCCAGCACGGGCCTGCCTTGCAGGGCGGTGCCTGCCGCCACGCCCAGAAGCGCGGCTTGCTCTTCCTCCTGCATTCGCTGCAGAAGGCCACCTGTGCCACGGGTTTCCACCGGCAGCAGCAGCAGGTCGGCACCACTCCGGCGCAGGGCCGCCACGATGCGCGGGACGCGTTGCGCGCCGCACCGGCCATCCGCATCCGTCAGCACCACCCACTCGCCGCGCGCATGGTGCACCCCCCGGGTAATCGCCGCCTTTTTACCGGGTTCCGTGGCGGTGAGCAGTTGCAGGCCCGGCCAGGTGCGCATCATGCCGCGGACCACCTCGCCCGTGCCATCGCTGCTGCCATCGTC
Source organism: Flavobacteriales bacterium (assembly GCA_023957375.1). GTDB lineage: Bacteria > Bacteroidota > Bacteroidia > Flavobacteriales_F > PHOS-HE28 > PHOS-HE28. Next base: position 1,867,350 of record JAMLHB010000001.1, read on the forward strand.
CACCACCAGCACTTCCATGGCCTCCTTCGGCCATTGCTGGGCATGGAGGTCCTGCAGCAGGGGCGCAATGGTGCCCGCCGCATCACGGGCGGGAATGACCAGGCTGACCAGCCCGTTGGCGGATTCTTCCCCCGTGCGCCCCAGCTCCCTTTGCCAGGCCGTGGCGAACGCATCGCGCCAAGCGCCCACCATGAACGCCCAAGCCAAGCCCAATACAAAGGCCGCGAGGGCAACGATCAGCAAGGGGCTCATGATCTGATGCGGATGCGGGCGGTCAACAGGATCACCGCGCCCACGGCGGCCGGCAGGGCCAAGTTCACCGCCCACACGCCAAAGGAGGCCGCCAGCACCCAAGCGGGTGCCGCGCCAAAATGCCCCAACAAGGCCACGGCCACCGAACCGCGTACGCCGAGGTCGGTGAGCACCATGCCGGGCACCAGCGTCGTAGCCAGGAACACCAAGGGCACCGTGAGCACCGCTCCGGGCCAGGCCACACCGGTGAACACCAGCAGGAACAACACATATTGCGCCCAGAACACAGTGTAGCGGGCCATGCTCAGCCATAACACCCCGCGCAAGCGTGCCGGCGGGTGCGCCTCCAAGGCGGCGGCATGCCGGTCCAAGCGCCGAAGCAAGGGCAGCAAGCGGACCAAGCGCCGAAGCCATCCCGGCTTGAAGTAGAGCAGCAACACCCCGCCGGCCAAAACGGCCAATGCCAGCACCGCTGCAGCTTCCCAGTGCATCCGCGGCATGGCGGGGGCGGCCCACCAGCAGATCAGCGCGGCCAAACCGAGCACCAACGTGGCCACCAATTGCGCCATGCTGCCCAGCACGGCAGCGAAGCCACCCTTCCACCTGTTGCCCGGGGAGAGAAAAAGCGCCCGGCCCACAGGCTCGCCCGTGCGGTTGGGCGTGACCAGGCCGGCGGAGGTGCCCGCCAGTGTGGCCGCAAAGGCCCTGCGCAGGGGCATCGGCTCCAACGGCGCCACCAACCAGCGCCATTTCACCGCCTCCACCCCCCAATTCAATGCCGAGAGCACCAACACCGCGGGCCAGAACCAAGTGCTGGCCTTGGCCAGCGGCCCGGCACCGCCGCTCCAACCCGCATACGTACTTTGGTCCGCGAGCAGCCGCTGGTACAGAAAGGCAACGGCAGCCAGAAAAACAGCCCAACGGACCACAAGCAATGTCTTTCGGCTAATGGAAAGGGCCATGGAGGAAAGCGAAGCGACCAAAAGTAGGGCAAGCGGGCAGCCCGCCGTCCGCACCATCCTGGGGATCGACCCGGGCACCACGGTGATGGGCTTCGGCGTGATCCAGGCCGAAGGGCGCCAAGTGCTGCTGGTGGAGGCCGGTGCCCTGCGCATACCGGCGGAGGAAGACCCGGTGCTGAAACTGCGCACCATTTACCAGCATGTGTCCGCCATCATTGAACGCCACCGGCCGGGCGAACTGGCGATCGAGGCCCAGTTTTTCGGCAAGAACGTGCAGAGCATGCTGAAGCTGGGACGGGCGCAAGGCGTGGCCATCGCTGCGGCACTGCAGCACGGCTTGGCCGTGAGCGAGTATGCGCCGAAGCGGGTGAAGCAAAGCATCACCGGTCGGGGCAATGCCACCAAGGAACAGGTGGCCGCCATGGTGGTCGGCATCCTGCGATTGGGGGCCGCACCCGCGGGGACCGATGCCTCGGATGCGGTGGCCGTGGCCTTGTGCCACTTCTTTGGCCAAGGCGTGCCGTCCCGCACCGTATCACGGCCGACGCGCCGCAGCAGCGGATGGGAGGGCTTCATCCGCAACCACCCGCAGCGGGTGAAGCGCTGAGCCGTACTCCGGTGTTAAGCCTCGCGGATGCGTTTGGCCAAGGCGGCCAGCTCGTCAGCGGTCATCTCCACCTTGGGTTTGGAAAAATCCATGTCGTAGAGGCCATCGATGGGGATCAGGTGCACGTGCGCGTGCGGCACCTCCAGGCCCACCACGCTCACCCCGATCCGGTTGCAGGGCACCACCGCCTTGATGCGGCGCGCCACACCTTGGGCAAAGGGCATGATGCCCGCCAGCAGGTCGGCGGGCAGGTCGAAAAAGCGGTCCACCTCCTGCTTGGGTATCACCAAGGTGTGTCCCATGCGCACCGGGGCGATGTCCAGGAAGGCCAGGAAGCGGTCGTCTTCGCCCACGTTGTGGCAGGGTATCTCGCCCCGGACGATCCGCGTGAACACGCTGCTCATTGGCGCGAGATATCGACCACCTCGAAGCGCATGGTGCCGTTGGGGGCCTTCACCTCGGCCACCTCACCCACCTCCTTGCCCAGCAGGCCCTGCCCGATGGGCGAAGTGACGCTGATCTTGCCTGTTTTCACGTCGGCTTCGCTTTCGGCCACCAGGGTAAAGGCCCGTTCGGTGCCGGTGCCCACCTGCTTCACCTTCACGGTGCAGTGGATGAAGACCTTGCCCTCCTCCACCTGGTCGGGGTCCACCACGCGCGCATTGGCTACGGTTTCCTCCATCTTGGCGATCCGCGCCTCCAACAGGCCCTGTTCTTCCTTGGCGGCGTGGTATTCGGCATTCTCGCTCAGGTCGCCTTTGTCGCGCGCCTCGGCGATCTGGCGGCTGATGTGGGGCCTTTCCACGGTGCGCAGGCGGTGCAGCTCCTCCTGCAGTTTCCGCAGGCCCTCCTCGGTATAGTAGGCCGGGGTGCTCATGATCTGGATGGCCGCAACGCGGCAGTTCTGTAGTTGGCTGTTGAACGGGAACACGGAAAAGGACCCCATCGGGCCCTTCTCCAAAGGTAATGGAACTTTCCGGGTTACAGGCTCAGCCGCACGCCGATGCTGTGCACCCCGTTGAAGGGGTTGGTTGCCCGGTAGCCGTAATCGATGGCCACGGCGCTCTTCTTCTCCTCGCCGAAGGGCAGGTCCACGCTGATGCCCGCACTGGGGCCGGTAAAGACGGTTTCGCGCAGTTCCTTGTCGCCGATGTTCTTTTCGTAGAGGTAGCCGGCACGCACATGGACCATCTTCTTGAACGCGTATTCCGCGCCCAAGGCAAATTGGTCCTTGGTGAAGGAGTTGGAAACGAACGTACCGGCCACGGTCACGCGGTGCAGCTCGCTGATGTTGATGTCGTACGCCGCACCGATGTTCATCATCGAGGGCAGTTCGAAATCGGCCGAGCGCTGCTCCAGGGTGAGGGTGTTGTCACTGCCGGTGAGCATCCCTTGCACGGAGATCCCGTCGCCGCTGAAGTGCATGGCGGGGCCGACATTCTTCAGCGCGATGCCGAAGTGGATGTTGTCGGAGGGGCCGGTGACGTATTGGATGCCGGCATCGAAGCAAATTCCCGACGTTTTCGCGTTGGCGATGGACTCGGAGACCACCCGCACCAGCAGGCCGCCATAGATGCTGTTGGAGAATGCCTTGGAATAGGCCAGGCCGATGTTTGCCTGCGTGGGGCTGAACGTTCCCAAACCTCCTTCAGGCTGGTCCACGGTAGTAACGGGCAACTCCCCGAAGGAGAACGTGGTGGCCGTAATGCCCAACACGCCGCTGTCCCCCACCTTTTGGCCGAAGCCCACGGCGTTCACTTTCACCCCGCTGCCCTCGAGCCAGCGCGTAGTGGTGAACAGCAGCTCGGTTTTGCGCACATGGGCCAAGCCGGCCACATTGCCGAACAGACCCTCGGCCCCGACGAGCGAGGCGCTGTTGGCCAGGGACCAGCCACTGCTGCGCGCCCATGGGTTCACCAGCAACTGGGTGGCGCCGGCGGAGCCGGCACGGTTGGGGTTGCCCGCCATGGCACTGCCGGCCAGCAAGGCCATGCCGATGCCCGCAACGATCCGGGTTCCTGTATTCATCATCCTCATGTTATTCAGCATTTCCCAGATATGGCGACTTAGAAATTGTGCAGGTCCACGGGGCGCATGATCCCAAACCATTTGATCACCCGCTCACCCAAGCCCGGAGCGTCGATGTGGCACAGGTACGTGCCACCCGAGATGGGCACGTTGTAATTGTTCTTCAGGTCCCAGTCCAAGTAGGTCAGTTCATTGTCCTTCTTGTACTTGCGCACCAAGGTTCCACTGACCGAATAGATGCTGATGGTGCAGGTCTTGGGCAGGTTGATGAACTTCACCCGGTTGTCCAGGCGCCCGGTTTCGTACCCGCTGTATGCGTAGTACGGATTGGGCACCACGCCTATGCGGTCCAGTTCCTTGGTGCCTATCGTGGTCACGTTGGTCTCGGTGTGGCTTCCCACGGTGCTGAACGCATACAGGGGCAGGCCACCGTTCCGGTTCACGTTGCCGATGTCCGGTGTGTAGTTGGCATAGGGCTTCTTGTACACGTTGTACGGCTTGCTCACGTTCATGCGCAGGCGCAATTCGGAGGGGATCAAACCCTGTTCAGGCGAATTCATGTGCGAACCCGTGGTCATCAGGCCCGAGCCCACCCATCCGATCGCCCCGTACACATACAGCAGCGACGCATTGTCCGCCACATTCAGCTTCTCCCGGATGAATTGGCACTGATCGTACTGGGGCATGCGGTTTTGCGAGCCGCTCTCCACGGCCCGGCCCCGCTTGTTCATGGCCACATAGATCCAATGCCCGCCACCGAACACCGGCATGCCCATGTTGTTGATCAACTGGTCGGAAGGGTTCCAAAGCATGTCCCGCCCGATGTTGCCCCCCACGAAGCTGTTCTCCGAGAAGAAGATGTTCAGGCGTTCGCCGGTTTCCAGATCGACCGCATAGCCGGGGAACCAGCCCATGCCGGTGGAGTTCACGAGGTTGGCTTCGCCCTCATTGGCACCGGGCGTGCCGGCGGCGCGGCCGTTCTTGTCCACGCTGGGCACCGGGCGCAGTCGCAGCTTTTTCACGTTGGCCGGTGTGCTGAACGCAGCGTCATCGCAGTTCTCCACCACCACGCAGCGGCTCCACTTGCTCTTGTCGGGAGTGAACACCACCTCGATGCTGGGGATGTCCCGGATATCCGAATTGGTCTGCGCGGACTTGAGCACCGATTCCTGCGACCCCGGCTGCATCTCGTTGCGGCCCACCAGTTTCCAAGGCGCCCACGTACGCTGCAACACCCGCTCATACGCCTGTTCGGGATCCACGTTCTCATAGTCCGGGAACTCCAACGCATCGTCCACCGCACTGCCCGAGCGGATCCAGTTCAGGGCGTTCTCCCCTTCGAGGTCGGGGATCCCCGTGTACCAACCTTGCGGGATCACCAGGCTTGTGCTGAGGAACTTGGTGTACTTGCCGCTGTACAACGGCTGCCCTATGGTGACCGAGAGGCCCCACTCGAGCACCAACTGCTCATTCTTTATGCGAATGCTTTGGGTGGACTTGACCGTGTCCGCACTGGTGGGGTTGTCCGACACGCGCACCAAGACCCATCCGGCATCCTGCAGTTCCTTGTAGCCCTCCGCGTTGGTCATCGAAGGCACTGCCGTGGTGTCCTTGATCCAAAGCTCGAAATCCCCGGCGGGCACCTTGAGCGGGTCCACCACCTTGATGGTCACCGGGCCGAGGTTCTTTTCGTACTTGATCTGGTCGATGCGGCCCGACCCGGAGGCCACGATGGCATCCATGCTGGCGCGCGAAATACGGACCTGGTTTCCGCCGTTGCCCTGGCCTTCCAGACGGGTTATCTCAAAGATGTCGCCGTATTCGGCGTTCACCACCGTGCCCCCGTTCTCCACGCTGGGTTTGTGCGGGATGCCCGCATAGGAGCGGATCGACCCCGTGGTGGCCTTGCGGCCTTGGAGGAAGGGCCTGTTTTGCCCCACCCGGGTCACCGGGTTGTACTCCAAGTAGTTGTTGTAGCCATAGGCCATCACCATGAAGTGGTAGGTCTTGAAATTGACCAGGCTGTCACCCGATGCGAATGCATCACCGGTAATGCGGAACGAGTGCACCACCCCCGTGTCCGGGGCAAACACCTTTTCCACCGGCACCGGCAGGTTATGCTCGGGCGAAGATTCCCAGTTGATCAATTGGCTGACACCATCCTGGATGTCAACGGTCCTCACCAAACGGGCCTTGTCCGGGTCGTTCACCTGGTCGGGGGATACGGTTTCATCCTTCACTTGGTACACCTTGTAACCTTGGAACTTGTACCACCGGTCGTTGTTCACGGTAACCGATCCCAAGGGCACGGATATATCACCCACGTAGTTGCCCAAGCTGTCGTACAGGGCTTGGGTCTGATACATGAGGCTGTCCCGCGTGGCCGGTATGCTGGCGTCCATTTCGGCGTAGGCCTCGTTGTAGTTGTTGCTGCCGATCGGGTTGGTGATGTACAGGATCAGTTCGCGGTCCAGCTCCTGGATGTTCACAATGGGCGCATCCGGGCCGTTGAGGATCTTGAAGCAGTTGTCGAACAGGGACTGGGCCTTGTCGTCAGCTTGGCGCATCAGCGCGATGCTGGCCTCCACGCCCCCGCCAGTGGCCCTGGCCCATACCACGCCCACCGTGATGTTGTTGTAGGCGCCCGGCTCCAAGGTGAAGGGGCCGGCACTTTGGATGAAGCGCCTGTCGTAGGGATTGTTGCCCGCGGTCACCTCATCCCAGAGCGCAGACTGGGGGACGCAATCGGTGCTCCAGCCCAAGGGATCGGAGTAGCCGGGGAACATGTAGTACGCCCGCGTGCCACCCCCTCCGGGGCTGTATCCGGTGCCACCGTAGGTCATCGGGGTGCCATCACCCCAGATCGCCCGCAGGTAGTTGTAGTATTGCGATGCGCTGCTGGGGTCTCCGGTTGCACCGCCCGCATTGATGTGGTACACGAAGGCGCGCATGCCGTAGCGCTCGTTGTCCACCACGCCGTCGCCGTAGCCGATACCAATGCCGGCATAGGGGATGCCCCCCAGATCACGTGCCTCCTGGCAGTTGGTGGTCAAGGGGTTGTCCTGGTGGTCGTAATCCTGATAGGGCCCTTCAAAGAAATCCACGCCCACGGCTGGTGGTGGAGGTGTGGGGCCGCCGTAGCCCGGCGAGCCGTCGGAGTCCTCGTCCACGGCGTCGCCGTTGTATCCATAGCCCAATCCACGCTGCACGTCGCAACCCACGTAATCATCCCATGCGCCGCCTACTTCCACGTCCACCCACTGCCCGAAATACGTTTGGCCCAGGCGTTGGGTACCTTGATTGATCAACACATAGTTGTAGAACGTCATGTTGTTGATCTCGTCGTTGGTGGCGAAGGCAAAGGCCTGCGCCCGGATCTCCATCCCGATGGGCTGGCCGCCTGATTCAGTATGGGTATTGCCCTTGTCGTTGAACACCCACCAGATGTTCTGGTCGCCGAACAGGGGCACAAGGTCTTCGCGCCGTTTGGCCTTGCAGTCGATCACGCCTTGGAGATCGTACCCGGGGTAATCCCCGTTTTCGGGGTCATAGGTTCCCTGCTCGCCAAAGGGTGAGTCGTGGTACGGTGCCAAGTTCCAGTCCTGGCCCTTGGTCACGTCGCCATGGGCGGGCCATTCGAAGAAATAACCCGGTGTGGTGTACCCCGCGAACTCCACGTTGACATCGCAATCCGGGTCTTGCAGGCAACGGAAGTAGGCATCGTGGCGCTGGGCGTCCACGCGCATGGTCTTCCAAGTGCGGTCATACTGCAGGCACACGTCGCCGTCCACGGAGGCCGTTCCGGTGTGGGTCACCGTGTCATAGGCGGTCAACGGCCCGGGCCAATAGTCATTGCCCACTTGGTGGAAGCGCACAGCCGCCAGTTTCAGCGTATTGTCCGGCGAAAGGCCTCCCATCCACAGGGCACCGGCAAAGAGCGCGTTCGGGCCGCTGTTGTTATCCGTTTTGGGCACTTCGTATGCCGGCTTGCCGTTCTCGCGGTCCATCCACATGGAGCCACCGGAATTGATGCGTGCACGGACGTTGTTCAAGTCGAGCTCGTTGTGGGCGGTGGCCGGTGCACAAGCCGATGCGCGGCCGCTGCCGCCGCCATCTCCGTTGCGGGGCCCTGCCCCGGGCACTTCACGTGCCGACAGCACCGATACCGATGCCATGGCGAGCAGGAGGGATGTCAGGCGAATGGTCTTCATGGTTCAATCCTTTTCAGCAGGGGGTCAGAAGTCTAAGCGTGCACCGATCCGGATGGTACGGGGAGCGCCGAAATTGTAGGGAGTGTTCACCAGCAAGGCGTACATGTCGCGATAGGCTTGCGGGTCGTTCTTCACGTCGATGTCCTTTTGGGATGAGGGTGCGGCCAGGAAGCCGTCGTCCGTGGGCGACCCCGTGGCGCGGTACACGCTGGTGATCACCTCGGAGTTGAGCACGTTGTTCACCAACAGGAACACATTGAGGTTGGCCTGCTTGGCCTTGTCGCCCTTGTCTTTGCCGAAGGTGAGCGGGATGTCGCGGTCCAGCACCAGGTCGGTGGAGAACTGCCAAGGCAGGTTGGCGCCGTTGAGGGTGCCGTCCAGTTCGTAGCTGCCCACGCCTTCACCCTCGTTGATGATGCGCGAGGAGCGGCTGTAGGGTGTGCCGCTGCCGAGGTCGGCCACGATGTTCAAGCCCGTGTTTTCCAAGATGCGCTTGCCAAAGAGCATGGGGCCGTTGTAATCGGTCCCTCCTCCGTAGCGGAAGTCGATGGTGCCTTGGAAGCGGTGGCGCTGGTCGAAGTTCAAGGGGAAGATGGTGCGCAGGTTGGGCTGGTTGGCACGGATCAGGTTCAGGGTGGTGTTGGGGTCGCTGCCGGTGCCCTTGGCAAACTGCAGGGTGTAGCTGCCACGCAGCCACACGTTCTTGGTTCGGCGCAGGTCGTAGGTGGTGGTGAACCCGATGACGTTGCCGAAGTCGATGTTGTCGTAGGTCTTGTAGGTCACCGGCCAGGCCATGGTGACGTTGCGCACCTGGATCTGGTCGCGCAGCTCGCGATAGTAGGCGGAGAGCTTCAACGAGGAGGATTTGCTCAGCACCTGCTGGAAGCCCAATTCGTAGTCGATCGTCTTGGTGGGCTTCAGGTTGGGGTTGTTGAGGATGTCCCCGGTGTTCTCGATGTAGGCGTAGCCCAGCAGGTCCAGCCGGCTGTATCCCGTGGGGCGTTGGGTAAGGATATCGTAGTGGGCGAAGAAGACGGCCTCGTCGCTGATGGGGAACGAGAAGGCCACGCGGGGCATGACGTTCACCTGCGGCTTGTACACCTCGAAGGCTTCCTTGCGGAGCTTGGAGGCCACCAAGCTGCCCCGGGGGTCGTTTTCATAATCCACCAGGTAAGGTTGGATGCCGGCGGACTGGCGCAGCGGCGACGGGTCGGCCAGCACCTCGCCCAAGGAGTTGTACCACGTGTCGCCATCGCGGTAGCCCACCACATTGTTGGGGGCGCTGCTATTGTCCACGTAGACCACATAATCATCCCCGATGTTGCCCGGACGCGGGTTCTGGGCGCTGTATAGGTGCTGCACCTGTGCATCGCCCGCCTTGTACGCGGGGCGCCACAGGTAGGGGTCCTTCAGCACGTACTGGTTCGCATCATAGCGGTCCACGCGCACGCCCACGTTGAAGATGATGTCGTTGAAGGCGAACTTGTCCATGACGTAACCGGCTACGTAGATCGGCTGGAACGCCGCCTGGTTGCGGGTGTAGGCCGTGTCGTTGCCGATCATTTGGAAGTCGTTGAAGAAGTCGGCGAAGGTGGGCCGCTTGGTGAGCTTTTTGCCGGTGTAATCGTAGCCATAGAAACTATTGATGATCCCGCGTCCCCCGCTGATGATGCCTTGGCCGCTTTGGATCAGCTCGTCCGGCGAGAACATGTCCAGGGAGAACACCGAGGGGTCGAGGGCATCCACATCGATGAAGTCCGTGCCGTGCGGATCCAGGCCCAAGGCTTGGCGCAGGTTGTAGTCGAATGCGGTTTGGTCGTCGCCCACTAAGCGGCCGTAGTTGGTGTAGATCACGCCGTCGGGTCCTTGGAACAGGGAGGAATCGGCCGTGTTCACCTCTTGGATATGGAAGTTGGTGAGCAAGCGCGCGCGGCCCCACAGGCCCACGGGCCTGAGCAGGTAGGAGCGCTGGGTGAGTTGCTCATACTCCACACCGATGCTCACGCTGTGCTTGCCAATGTCGGCGGAACCCGTGGCGGAAATGCGCGCCTGGTCGCTTTGGTAGGTGGACCAGCGGTTGCTCAACCCGCCCACATTGTTCCACAGGCCATAGATGCTCGCGGGGGTCTGCCCGTTGAGCAGTCCTCCCCTTTGCTGCACGGTGCGCAGGTTGCTGTAGGCCAAAGAGCCTTCGCCGAACAGGGAAAAGTATTGCGTGGGGAAGGCGGCCGCATCGGGATTGAGGTCGCTTGGGGTGAAGTGCACCTGATAATCCTCCCAACCGTCCTGCTTGTTGAACGCGTCATAGTGGTTGCGGCGGTCGATGGTGTACTTGCCGAGGTATCCGTAGTCGAACAAGTTGTCGCCATGGCGCTCCGCGGCGCTTTTCTGGGTGTAGCGCGAATAGTCCAACTGTACGCTGTAGTACGCGTTTTTCACCACGTTTTCCTTGCCCTCCTCTTCACGCTGGTTGAAGCGCTGCGTGAAGCGCACGAAGGTGCGCCAGGTGGAATTCTTGAACTCGGTGTTGTTTTCGGCGTTCAGCAGCGAGTTGCCCCTGCTGAAATCACGCAGATTGCTCAGGTCCATCGAGCCGCCCACCGACAAGTTGATCGTCGGGGTGGTGGCGATGTCGATCTTGCCCGAGGCCACGGCACTGCGACGCCGCGCATTTTGGCGGGTCTTCAGGTGTTCCACATCATCCGCATGGAGGTAATCCGAGTTGTAGCGCACCAGTTCCTCACCGGCCACGACCACCGGGCGGTAAGGCTCCTTCAGCAGGCGGTCCCTTACCTCGGGCTTCACCCGCAGGTCGCCCCCCCACAGGGGTGAATTATCCACGATATCGCTCAATTGGCCGCTGACGAAGAAGCCCAACAGCGGGCGGTCCTTGTTGCCCAAGCTGTCCTTGCGGAAGAACAAGGGGCCGGAGAGGCTCAGTTCCAACTGGTTGAATCCGTATTTGTCCAGGCCGACCATGTCCGTGATGTCCGGTCCCACCTTGTATCCGGAGGTCAGGTATTCAACACCGCCGAACAACTGGCGGCTGGGTCCCCGGGTGGTGATGTTGATCAAGCCGCCGGTGACGTCGCCATAACTGGCCGGCACACCGCCGGTGATCACCTGCACTTCTTCAATGGCGCTCTTGGGCAGGCCAATGCCGGCCCCGGCGGGCACCTTCACCCCGTCGATATAGTAATAGGTGTTCTCCGAACGCGACCCCCGGATGCTCACGCCTCCGTCGGTGCCGGCGGTACTGGCGCCGGCCACGGTGGTGGCAATGCCCGTGGCCGAGCGGGTGGGCATCTTGGCGATCTGGTCGCGCGTAACGGTCTGGCCGGAGGCCCCGCCGTCCTTGTCGATCAAGGGCACCTTGTAGCGGATCACTTCCACCTCGCCCAGCTCCACTCCGCCCGAGAGGTTGAAGTCCTGGAAGGTGATCTTGTTGCTGTTGACCACCACGCCGGTGATCTTCAAGGGCTGGTAGCCTACGAAGCTGGCCGTTACGTCGTAGGTGCCCGGTTCAATGGGGCTGATCTTGTAGTTGCCGTCGAAATCAGACTGGCCCGCGGCTACACGGGTGCCTCTGCTCTCCACTACCACGGAAACAAAGGGCAGTGGCTCGGAGGAGGATTTGTCCTTGATCACGCCTTGCAAGGTGCCTGTGCCCACTTGGGCGCTCAGGCTGAGCGCGCTGCTGATCAGTACAACAGCGGCCGAGCATAGTTTTCTCAGCATCAACAGGGAGATGTTACGTTCTTGGATGATAGGCAACGAGGGGGCGTAAAGATAGAAAAGTCCCGACTTGCGCAAATCATCGCAATCCCTTGATGGACGCGGGAAAGCCGCCAAGTGGCCAAAAGCTGCTGATTTGCCGAGGGCGTTCATCGGGGCGCTGGACGTTGATGCAGGGCCAAGATATCCCTTCCATTGGCGCCGAGGGCCTATTGCCCCGGCACGTTCCGCACGGTTGTATACAGGTCCGACTTAATGCTTGGGCCCGAACAGGCGCTGCAGGAACGGGTCGCGATGACCGGTGTTGCCCTGCTTGTCCGCCCGCCGCTTGTGGCGTTTCAGACGCTTGCGCGTGGCCTTGTCCTGGTGTTCAAGATGCCGTTTATAGAGGCGCTTCTCCTCCTTCTTCACCTCCTTGGCATCGTTCTTCTTCTTGCTGCGCTGGATCCGCTCCTGGTCCCGCTTGCCGATGCCCGCCTGGCCCATGACATGCGGAACTGCCCCTCCCAGGAGGAGGACCATCAGCAGGAAGCGCAACCGGCGGAACACCATCGCCATAACGGCCGCCAATTTCATGCCATCGCCGGGTTCATACCTTTGCCCCGCACAGCAACCACGCACGATCACCTGTTGATGAACACCCGGCGCACCACCTTCCTGGCCCTGTGCCTGGCGGCCGTGTTCACCGCCTGCAAGAAGGAGCGGGAAGTGACCGTTCCATTGGTGAACGTGGACATCACCGTCAACCTGAACCTCCCCGAGTACAACGCACTGCAGGTGGTGGGCGGATGGGCCTACCTCATCGGCGGGTCGGAGGGGATCGTGGTGTACCGCAAGAGCATGGACGAATTTTCCGCCTTGGACCGCCATTGCACCTACCAATCCGCCGAACAGTGCAAGGTGACCGTGGACGACAGCCATGTGATAGCCCGCGACACCATGTGCTGCCAAAGTGCATTCCTGCTCATGGACGGCAGTGTGGTGCAAGGGCCGGCCTCCATCGGGCTCAAGCAGTACCATACCACGTTCAACGGAGCGGTGTTGAGGATATTCAATTGAGGGGGGAATTCGTAGGGTGTAGAGCCTAGGGCGTGGGGCGCACTTGGCCCTACGAACTACGCGCTGCGAACCACTCCCTATACCCTGTAAAAATGCGGCCACGGAGCATTGCGCTCCGGGCCGCATTCCACGAACTACGCCCTACGAACTTTTCCCTGATCAATAACGGTACTCGTCGCTCTTGAACGGGCCGTTCTTGGGCACGCCGATGTACTTGGCCTGCTTGTCGTTGAGCTCTTCCAGCTCCACGCCGATCTTGGCCAGGTGCAGCTTGGCCACCATTTCATCCAGGTGCTTGGGCAGCACGTACACCTTGTTTTCGTACTTGTCGCTGTGCTTCCACAGTTCCAGTTGGGCCAAGGTTTGGTTGGTGAAGCTGTTGCTCATCACGAAGCTGGGGTGGCCGGTGGCGCAGCCCAGGTTCACCAGGCGGCCTTCGGCCAGGATCAGGATGTCCTTGCCGTTGATGGTGTACTTGTCCACCTGCGGCTTGATCTCCACCTTGGTGTTGCCGTGGTTCTTGTTCAGCCAGGCCATGTCGATCTCGTTGTCGAAGTGGCCGATGTTGCACACGATGCACTTGTCCTTCAACACCTCGAAGTGCTCGCCGCGCACGATGTCGCAGTTGCCCGTGGTGGTGATGATGATGTCGGCGCGTGGCGCGGCCTTGGCCATCGGCTTCACCTCGAAGCCGTCCATGGCGGCCTGCAGCGCGCAGATGGGATCGATCTCGGTAACGATCACGCGGGCGCCGGCCCCTTTCAGCGAAGCGGCGGTGCCCTTGCCCACGTCGCCGTAACCGGCCACAACGGCCACCTTGCCGGCCATCATTACGTCGGTGGCGCGGCGGATGGCGTCCACGGCGCTTTCCTTGCAGCCGTACTTGTTGTCGAACTTGCTCTTGGTCACGCTGTCGTTCACGTTGATGGCGGGCATCACCAAGGTGCCGTTCTTCTCGCGGTCCTTCAGGCGGTGTACGCCGGTGGTGGTCTCCTCGCTAAGGCCCTTGATGTTCTTGGCCAGCTCGGGGAAACGGTCGAAGACCATGTTGGTGAGGTCGCCACCGTCGTCCAAGATCATGTTCAGCGGCTCACCGCCGGGGAAGGCATGCAGCGTTTGCTCAATGCACCAGTCAAATTCCTTTTCGTTCATGCCCTTCCAGGCAAACACGGGGATGCCGGCCTTGGCAATGGCAGCGGCGGCATGGTCCTGGGTGCTGAAAATGTTGCAACTGCTCCAGCTCACCTCGGCGCCGAGTTCCTTCAGGGTCTCGATCAGCACAGCCGTCTGGATGGTCATGTGCAGGCAACCGGCGATGCGCGCGCCCTTCAGGGGCTTCTCCTTGCCGTACTGCGCCCGCAGGGCCATCAGGCCCGGCATTTCGGCCTCGGCCAGTTCAATCTCCTTGCGGCCCCAATCGGCCAAGGCGATGTCCTTCACTTTGTACTTGATCTGTTCGGCGGTCTGGGGCATGGTCGTTGTGGTTCTGAAAAGGGTGGCAAAGGTAGGGCTTTTAAGGGAGGTGAATAGTAGTTGGTGATTGGTGTCTTGTCCTGAAATAGGTTGACACCAAACAACCCTTCAAGATGGGACTTTCAAAGGAGTTCAGAGTTAACAAGCAGTACCCGGTTGAGCTACAGAAGCAGGCGGTCTACCGGGTTTTGAGCGGAGAGCTTCGCAAGAGCGAGGCGCTCAAGGAGTACGGGATCGGCGGTGCGCCCACACTGGATCGGTGGCTGGAGAAGTACGGGCACGGTATCTTGACCGAACACAAGGAACTGCTCTCGCAAATGGGACGACGAAAAGCCAATGCAAATACGGCTGTTAAGGGTGAAATGCCGGAGCTGGAACAGCTTCGGCACGACTTGGCTGCCATGAAGAAGAAACTGGAGGCGGCGGAACTGCGCGCCGAGGCCTATTCGATGATGATCGATATCGCCGAGCGCGAGCTGAAGGTTGCGATCAGAAAAAAGTCCGTCACCAAGTGATCCATGAAATGAAGACGCTGCATCCGAAGCTGGGCCAGGAGGCATTGTGTCGGTCACTTGGTGTGAGCAGGCAGGCGCACCATAAGTACGCCCGGCACGCCGAGCGCGTGCATCAAGGCCAGGAGGAGGTGGTGCAGCGGGTGCGTGCCTTGCGTTCCCGCATGCCCAAGCTTGGCGGCAGGAAGCTGTATGCGGCGCTCAAGGCGGAGATCGGTCAGCTCCCCGAGCCCTTCGGGCGGGACGGATTCTTCGACCTGCTACGGGCGGAGCACCTGTTGATCCGACCCCGTCGACGGCGTGTGCGCACCACCTACAGCGGGCATGGCCTGCGGGTGTACCCCGACCTGGTAAAGGGCCTTGTGCTCGAGCGCCCGGACCAGGTGTGGGTGAGCGACATCACCTACTGGGCCGTGGAAGAGGGCTTCTACTTCATCTTCCTGATCACCGATGCCTGCTCCCACAAAATCGTGGGCCATCGCGTGGCCACCAGCATGGACGGGGACCATGCCGTGGCCGCGCTGCGCATGGCCCAGGGCAATTGCACAAGGAGCCTCGAAGGGATCATCCACCACAGTGATCGGGGCAGCCAGTACTGCTATGCCCGGTACGTCAAGGCGCTGCGGTCGGCGGGCATGCGCATCAGCATGACCGAGACCTCGGACCCGCGCGACAATGCCGTTGCAGAGCGGTTGAACGGTATCCTGAAGAACGAACTGCTGGCCCATCACCGCATCACCAACATCACCCAGGCCAAGGCCGTGGTGGACCAGGCCGTGGCCATATACAACGGGGAGCGCCCCCACATGAGCTGCGACATGCTCGTGCCCGACAACGCGCACCTGCTGGACCATAAACCCAAGAGGCGATGGAAGAACTATTATAGCGTCGTCAACCCCTCACAGGACAATTCGGAACTTGTAAACCCAACACAGGACAAAATCCATTAACCCGTCAACTTTTTTCAGGACGAGTCATGGTGATTAACTCCGACAACCTACGACCTACGAACTGTTGCGGGTTGGAGGGTTGGAGGGTTGACGAGTTGCGGTTTTGTCCCTTTGGCGAATTGTTCCTTTGGCAAATTGACGACTTGGCGACTTGGCAAATTGCCCCTTTGGCAAATTGTCCATCCGCTGGGAATTAAGTTCGCCCCATGAGCGTGCTGGCACTGTTGGAGGCGGCCAAGGCGGAAGGACGCAAGCTGCTTGCCGTACTGATCGATCCCGATTTCGGGCAGGACGAGGCCGTGCTGGAACGCACCGTGCAGAACGCCTGCATGGCCAAAGCCGACCTGATCTTCGTGGGCGGGAGCCTGCTCACCTCGGCCAGCTTCAACCGCTGTGTGCAATTGGTGAAGCAGTGGAGCGACCGCCCCGTGGTGCTTTTTCCCGGTAGCCCCGCCCAGCTTAGCGAGCACGCCGATGCGCTGCTCTTCCTCTCGCTGATCAGCGGCCGTAACCCGGAGCTGCTCATTGGCCACCATGTGAACGCCGCGCCCACCGTGCGGGCCATGGGCCTGGAAGCCATCCCCACGGGCTACCTGTTGGTGGACGGCGGCAAGCCCACCACGGTGAGCTACGTGAGCCAAACCTTGCCCATTCCGCACGACAAGCCCGGCATTGCCGCCGCTACGGCGCTGGCGGGCGAATTACTTGGCCTGCGCACCATTTACATGGACACCGGCAGCGGGGCGCAGCGCACGGTTTCGCCGGAGATGATCGCTGCCGTGCGCACCAATGTGTCCCTGCCGATCATCGTGGGCGGCGGCATCCGCGATGCGGCCACGGCCCGCGCGTTATGCCAAGCCGGTGCCGATGTGCTGGTGGTGGGCACGGCCTTCGAGGAAGACCCCGAGCGGATCTTTGCGATGAGCGGGGCGGTACACGGGTGAAGGACCTTGAGTCCTTACGCCAGCTGTCCTTGGAGTCGCTCCCGCACTTCCGCCGTGATACGGATCGAATTCAACCGCGCTTGTGGATTAAAGAAGTGCCCGCTGATCATCAGCTCGTCCGGCTGGTGTTGCCGCACGAATTCCCGCAGACCTTGTTCCACCGTGGCGGCATTGCCCACGAAGGAGCGGGACAGCTTCTCCCCCACCCACCGCTTCTCCTGCGGTGTCCAATAGTCGTCGATGTTGTCGATGGGCGGCTGCACCAGCCCGCGCTGGTCGCGCAGCATGTTCACAAAGGCGATCTGCATGGAGGTGAACAAGCGCCGGGCCTCGGCATCGCTGTCCGCGGCGAACACGTTCACGGTGAGCATCACGTACGGCTTGTCCAACTGCCTGCTGGGCGTGAAGCGTTCGCGGTACAGGGCGCTGGCCTGCTCCATCAGTTCCGGCGCGAAGTGCGAAGCAAAGGCGAACGGCAGGCCGAGCATGGCGGCGAGCTGCGCGCTGAAGAGGCTGGAACCGGGCAGCCAGATCGGCACGTCCTGGCCTTCGCCGGGCACCGCCTTCAGTTGTTGTCCCGGTTCAGCGGGTTGAAAGAAGTACTGCAATTCCTGTACATCCTGCGGGAATTGTTCCGCGCTGGCGTTGAGGTCGCGGCGCAGGGCGCGGGCGGTGAGCTGGTCGGTGCCCGGCGCGCGGCCCAAGCCCAGGTCGATGCGGCCGGGGTGCATGGCGTTTAAGGTGCCGAACTGTTCGGCGATCACCAAGGGCGCATGGTTGGGCAGCATCACGCCGCCCGCACCCACGCGGATGGACCGCGTGGCGCTGGCCACATGGCCGATCACCACCGCCGTGGCCGCACTGGCGATGCCCGCCATGCCGTGGTGCTCCGCGAACCAGATCCGGTTGTAGCCCAAGCGCTCCGCTTCCTGCGCCAGTTCAACGGAATTGCGGAAGGAATCCGTGGCGGTGCTGCCTTGGGCGATCGGGGCAAGATCGAGGATGGAGAAAGGGATCATGGTGCCCGCCTTGCAAGAAGCATGCGGCGCGAACAGACCGGACGAAGTGGCATGGCCCTCTTACAGGCCGTTTTTCTTCGGCTTCGGGGGATCCTGTACGTCCGTGCATTCCTCCATATACCTTCGTTCCATGATCGCCACCCGCATTCCCCAAAAGGACGCCCGGTTCTACTTCGTGAGCTACCCGTGTGAAGATGTGCTGCGCCGCGTCCGCTTCATCAGCCGCTTCTACGCCGAGGGCGAAGCGCCCATCGCCGCCGCTGAGATCAACAAGCAGGATGAGGTGGCGGGCTTCATCCAGCAGATCGAGCGCAAGGACGATGCCTTCCAGCGGTCCATGTCGCAAGCGAAGATCAAGGCCATCCGCAACTTCTACGAGACGGCCGTCACGCAGCCGCCCATCCCCGGCACGGTGCTGCTGTTCACGTCGGAAACGCTGGACTTCTCTCCCATGGGCCAGTTCCAGAACGTGGGCGACCTGCGGGAGCCGCGCGAGAAATACCTGATCATCGACGGGCAGCACCGCTTGGCCGCGCTGGAGTTCTACCTGCGCTCGCACCCGGAGGAAGCCAAGAGCATCCACGTGCCGTGCATCATCTTCGACGGGCAGAGCGAGGACTTCGCGGCGGAAATGTTCGTGATCATCAACAGCACGCCCACGCGCATCAACAAGAGCCACCTGATCGACCTGTATGAACGGGTGAGCTGGGAGAAGCCGGACAAGCGCCTCGCGGCGAAGGTGCTGGAACGCTTGTACAACGAGAGCGACAGCCCGCTGCGCTACCGCATCAACCGCCTAGGCAACCGCAGCAAGCAGGACAAGTGGATCATGCAGGCGGAGCTGTTCAACGAGGTGCATCGCTGGATCCTGAAAAGCTGGAACACCAAGGACCCTGAGCGCATCACCGATGCCGCCGTGGAACGCCGCTACCGCGTGCTGCAGGAATTTCTACGGGCCGCCCGCAGCGCCTGGGGCGATGCCTGGGGCGATCCAAAGTACAACGTGACCAAGCCGGTGACGCTGAAGGCGATGATCCGCGTGTGCGCCGACCTCAACGCAAAGGACCCCGATCCCGATGGCCGCGAACGCCGCTGGACACAGCGCTTAGCACCGTGGGGCCAACTGGTGCGTGAGTTCCGCGACGAGGGCTTCTACGAACGCTTCGCCGCCAAGGGACAGGTGGAGCGCGTGGGCAAGGTGCACAAGTACCTGGCGGCGGCGGTGAAGTTGTGAAACGGGATCGCTTCCATTCTTCTCTGACAGAATCCAACTTGTGCTCAACTACCTGTACACGTCTTTCCGGTCACCAACGCTCTCCACGCGAACGATCCGCAGTACATCCTGCACCGTGTACAGAATGCGGTAAGGCCCGAGCCGGATGCGCCATGCATCCTTACTACCCTTCAACTTCTTGGAACCGCTTGACCGGGGATCTTCGCCCAACAGTTTGATCACCCTGAAAACTTTGGTCCTGTACGGTTCGGGGAGCCGCCAAAGTTCGCGGTCCGCACTCCGTGCCAACTCAACGCGGTAGCTCACTTGGCCTTCGCTTTGATCAACCTCTTTTCAAAGTCCTCCAAGGGCACCGAAGGTTCATCCCTTCTGGAGTCGACCAGGATGGCGTCCAAGAAATCTTCCACGGCTTCCCTGTCCTTTTTGATCAGGTCAAGGTCGATCTGGACAAAACGTTTCTTGCTCGTTTCATCCTGCAGGATGGTTATACCTTTCATTGCGTGCATATGACCAAAGGTAACCCTTTGCCGCCTCAAAACCGCACGCTCACCCCGCCCAGCACATTGATCGGTGCCTGCGGAAAGAGTCCCACTTGTTCCTGCCTCCGCCCCTCGCTGATGTAGCTGTAGCTCCAGCCATTGCTCTCGTACAGTTCGCTGAAGAGGTTGCGCACGGTGAGGTTGAAGTCCACGCTCTTCGTGCCTTTCAGGCTGAACAGGGAAACGTTGGCGCGCAGGTCGTTCACTACGTAGGCATCCAGCATGCGGTCGGTGCTGCTGCTGTTGTCCAAGTATTGTTGGCCCACGTACTTGGTGATGAAGCTGAGGTCGGCCTGGCCTTTCTTCGGCTTGCTCCACACGCGTAGGCTGAGCTGGCTGGCCGCGATGATGTTCGGTGAAAAAGCAAGATCGCTGGTGCCGTGGTGGACCGCCACCTGGCCGCCATTGTCCCAATCGTCCACGTACTCGGTGAAGTCGATAACCTTGTTGTTGCTGAAGGTGGCGTTGGCCTTCCACTGCAGGCGTTTGGTGAGCTGCGCGGCGAACATCAGTTCCACGCCGGCGCGGTAGCTGCGCGGCACGTTGGTGCGCAGGGCGGCGCCCACGTCGTTCAATTCACCGGTGAGCACCAGTTGGTCCGCGTAATCCATGTAGTAGCCGTTGATGCCCGCGTTCCAACGGCCCGTGCGGTATTCGTAGCCCAGTTCGTAGTCGAACAGACGTTCCGCGGTGGGGCGGCTGGCGGGCGTGGTCTCCTCCAGGTCGTCCCGGTTGGGTTCGCGGTTGGCCACGGCGAAGGAGGCGTAGGCCTTGCCGCCTTGATGCACGCGCCAAAGCACACCCGCTTTGGGGTTGAAGAAGTTCCACGCGAGGTCCTGCGTCACATTGTCCAGGTGGTTGTTGAAGCCGAGGAAGCTGTAGGTGACGTTGCGGACTTGCAGATCGCCGTAGAGGTCGATCTTAGGGTTGATCGCGTAGGTGAGCTTGGCGAAGGCGTTGGCGTCGGTCTTGCGCGCATCGTTGTCGTAGTAGCGTTGGCGGATGTCCGTGTTGCCGGCATAGCGCGCCCAGGTCACTTCTCCGTAATGCGCTCCGCGATAGTCGCTGTAGCAGCCGCCGAGCACCAGCTTGTGCGCGCCCAGCTTGAGGTCCGCGCTGGCGTTCACGCCGGTGAGGTGGTTGTCCAACCATTTGCGGCGGATGATGTCCGTGGTGGTAACGGTATCGCCGTTGATCACCGCCGGGCTGATGCCATAGTCGGCCATGTCCTCATCCGGCTTCCACTGCTCATAATAGCCGGCGCCGCTCACGCGGAACAGCGTGAGATTGAGCACCGCATCCTTCCCTAGCTTCTGGTCAAAGAGCAGTTGGTAGTGCGTTTGGTCGTAATTGTCCACTTGGTTGTCATAGGTGAAGCCGTTGTAGGTGCGGTTGGTGTCGACCACCTCGCGCGGCACGCCGTCCCAGGCCTGGTAGGTGGTCTCCTTTCCGCGGAAGGTGATGAAGCGGAGCGAGCGCGTGTTGCCGATCCATGCGCCTTGCAGAAAATAACTCTTCAGGTTGGCGGTGGCCCGGTCGATGTAGCCGTCGCTGGTGATGGAGGAGAGGCGCATGTCGAGGCTGAAGCGTTCGTTGATCAATCCCGTGCCTGCGCTGATGGAGTAGCGCTGCGTGTTGTAGGAACCGCCACCGGCTTCGATCAGGCCCCAAGGGTCGGGCTTCACGGCGGTGGTGCGCAGGTTCACACTGGCGCCGAAAGCACCAGGGCCGTTGGTGCTGGTGCCCACGCCGCGTTGCACCTCGATGTCCTCCGCGCTGGCGGCGAGGTCGGGCAGGTTCACCAGGAAGGCGCCCTGGCTCTCTGCATCGTTGAAGGGCACGCCGTTGAGGGTGATGTTGGTGCGGGTGGCATCGCTGCCGCGGATGCGCAGGTTGGTGTAGCCGATGCTGGTGCCCGCATCGCTGCCGGCCACCACGCTGGGGAGCATGTCCAAGAGATAAGGCAGGTCAACGCCGGTGTTCTTTTCGGCGATCTCTTCAGCGGTGAGCGTGCTTTTGGCAAACGGCGCGCGGTCGCCTGCGCGCAGGGCGGTGACTTCGGCCGCGGCAAGCTCGGTGATGCTGCGTGCCAGCGTTAGCCGCACGGTATTCGCTCCTTCGGCCAAGTTGATAACCGTGTCCTTTGGCCAGAAGCCCACGGCGCTGATGCGCACGCGCAGGCTGCCGGTGAAAAGGCCCTTGGCGTGGAAGACGCCATGGGCATCCGTCGGTTCCAGGCGCCCTTGTTCACCGAGCAGCACGCTGGCGAAGGCCACGGGCGTGCCATGGGTATCCTGTACCGTTCCGTTGAGCTTGGATTGGGCGGAGAGGGTGGTGGTGAGGAGGAAAGCCGCCAATGCAGGCACGAGCGTGGACGCTCGCGCTAGTTTGATGAGACCCTGCGGGAGCATCTGTAATTGCTCCCTCAGCGGTCTCCCGCAGGGGAGCCTGAGGTTCCGGGCATTCTGCAGCATCAAGGTCCGCTGCGCGAGACCTTGATGGAGCAAATACAAGCTCCCGCAGGGCCACACCAAGAGGCCCCTGCGGAAATCCAAGAACCGCAGGGTCCGGGGGCGAAGACCCTGCGGGAGCATCGGAAATTGCTCCCTCAGCGGTCTCCCGAAGGGGACCCTGAGGTTCCGGGCATTCTGCAGCATCAAGGTCCGCTGCGCGAGACCTTGATGGAGCAAATACAAGCTCCCGCAGGGTCTCTCGAAGAGGCCCCTGCGGAAATCCAAGAACCGCAGGGTCCCGGGGCGAAGACCCTGCGGGAGTTCCGGAAATTGCTCCCTCAGCGGTCTCCCGAAGGGGACCCTGAGGTTCCGGGCATTCTGCAGCATCAAGGTCCGCTGCGCGAGACCTTGATGGAGCATGTTCAAGAGACCGTGATGGGGCAATAATGATCGGTACATGTTCCTCCGTGTGTTGCGTCTGGCACGGAGGTGCATCGGAAGGCCGGTGCAGGTTCCCTTCGCAGCATTACCTGCGCAGGTTCATCGGGTATGATCTCAGCACCGCAACTAGGCGGGCACCCCAGTGGAAGACGGGGCGAAGGTAGGGCCGATCGGAAGATCGTCTTCAACTGTTGCCTCCGTCGCTTCCTGGTGTTGCTCACATGGACTTGAATGGACGGGATGGACGCGGTTTCGCGTCCATCCCGTCCGAAAATCCCCCAGCTCCCTCAGCGGTCTCCCGAAGGGGACCCTGAGGATTCCATGATCGCGTTCACGGCTTGCTTCAACCGCTCTTCCTCTTCACCGCTGATCACCGCGTACGGCTTTTTCAATCGCTCCAGTGTTTGCCGGTACACCCCGAACAAGCGGTCACGGTCGTACGGGTTCTCGCGTTGTGGATCATACACCCATGGGATGTCCGGCGTACACAACAGCCACAGGTCATACGCGCGTTCTTCCGTTTGCTTCACGATCCACGGATCGCTCCGCCCGTACTTCTCCTCGCCCCAGATCCGGATGGTGATCAAGTCGGTGTCGCAGATCAGCAGCGAAGCATCCCGTTGTGCGGCATGGCGTTCCTCTTCCGTGCGCAGTTGCAGTTCCGCGATCTTCCGCAGGTCAGCTTCGCCATACGGCCTTTCCAGTTGCTCCAAGTAGGGCCGCGCCATCTCCGGCACCCATGGCACGCCTAAGTGTTCCGCCAATTGCGCGGAGAGCACGGATTTGCCGCTGCATTCGGGACCCGTGACCACTACCTTGCGCATGGCAGCAAAGTAACTTCGTATCGGGGCAGCGATTTTCCGTCGGCCTGCGTCTTGTCCATGAAAGCAACCCAGCCTAAGATGAAAACAGCATCTACCCTCGCGTTCGCCGTGCTCCTCTCCCTTGCGGCACAAGCCCAGCTTGCACCCCAGGCGGAAGCCCCGCTATACCGGCACATGCTGGAGGTGAACGCGCAATGGCAACACATGGACCCGGCCTTGGCGCAAGCCACGGAACCTGTCCATTTCAGCAACGAAGCGGCGCGCATCGCCAAGCATCTTCATCTGGTAGCCGCCTTTCTGCGCACGCATCCTGCGCCGAACTCCGCTCCTTCCGCCTTGGCCCAACGCAACACCCTGTTGAACGACCTGGATGCATATGCTGACCGGGGCATATTCCCCAAGAATTACGTGCTCCCCTACCGCAACCCGGTCTTCATCGACCCAGGTGGCACGGCATGCGCCGTGGGCCAATTGATGATCGAAAGCGGGCACCGCGACCTGGCTGAAAGCATCGACCACGAGCAGGAGCTGGCGTACGTGGCCGAACTGCTGGATTCCCCAACACTTGGTCCGCCGATCGCGGCTTGGGCCGAGGAACACGGTTTCACCGGTGATGAGTTGGCATGGATCCAACCCGGTTACCCGCCGGCCACGGAATGGAATGCCTTGGGCGGCGGCACCGACGGGCCGGTGAAGGTGCTGCTGAACTTGCCCGGCAGCTCGATCGTGGTGGCCGGCGCCTTCACTTCCGCAGGGGGAGTGGCTGTACAGAACGTGGCCCTGTGGAACGGCACCGGCTTCCAACCCTTGGGCAGCGGGGTGTCCGGTACCATTGTGTGCGGCGCGGTGAAGGGCAACGACATCTACTTGGGCGGCTACAACCTGAACGGCATCAACGACCTGGCCCGGTGGGACGGTACGCAATGGAGCTTCAGCACCGTGTTCGATGGCAAATTCCCGCAGGTTTTTGCACTTCATGTGCTGGATGATGTGCTGTACGCAGCCGGTGAAACGCAAGGCTTCGCGGGGCCCGACGAATACGTGATGGGCCTTTCCGGTGATACATGGACGCCGTTACCCGGACACTTCAATGCGCCGGTGCGCTGCTTGGGCGAACGGAACGGGCAATTGGTGGCCGGCGGTGGGTTCACGGCCATGGTGGGCGGCGGACTGATCGTTCAGCATGTGGCCTTTTTCGGCACCAGCGGCTGGGAGCAATTGGGCAACGGGCTGGAAGGCCCGGTGAACGCATTGGCCAACACAGCGGACGGGACACTGTTTGCCGGAGGCGCCATGTACAACGGCACCACGCCGCTCTTCGGGCTGGCGCGGATCGGCATGGGGCCCACGTGGGAACTTCTCCTGCCCAACTTGGCCAACTACATCGGCACGCCTTCATCCCCCGACCTTGCGGAGGTGAGGACCTTGGCAGCCGATGGCGCAGGCGTGTGGGCGGGCGGCTCATTCACCGTGAGCCAAGGAACCTTGATCGGCAACCATCTGGCCTACTGCAACGGGGTACCGGACGCGTTTGAACCAGGGGCCTTCTTCAACGAACCGGTGAATGCGCTGGTCCCTGCCTTTGGGGGTACGGGCGTACAGGACCTGGTCGCCGGCGGCGACTTCACCAATGGTAGTTCCGGCCCGGCACCCTACTTGGCGGTAGCCACCATCGGCACCGGCGTGCATTCATCCGCGCCCGCAGCCGGTTTTGTCTTATCGCCCAATCCGGCACAGAACGAGTTGCGCATCCTGTTGGAACAAGCCCCGGGGGCCGGTGCCCATTTAGAGGTGCTGGACGCCCAAGGCCGCACGGTACTGCGCAATCCCGTGGCCGATCGAAGTGCCACCCTGGACATTCAGTCTTTGGCAGCAGGGCGGTACTCCGTGGTGCTGCACAACGGGAGCGGCGCGGCGCCGGTGGCCTTCATCAAGCATTGAGTCCGGGCCGCTGACGCGCCAATAGTTTTCCCCACTTCACCAAGCCGACCACGGACAGCACCAAGTACATCACGTTCAAGGCCGCGTAGCCCATGTAGCCCACGCGCCAATTGAGGTAGATGCCCACGCTGTCGGCCACGATGAAGTAGGCCCAGTTGCCGATGTACTTGCGCGCCATCATCCAGGTGGCGATGAAGCTGAACACGGTGACGAAAGCGTCCAAGTGCGGGAAGTTGCCGTTGAGGTATTGCCCGAGCAGCACTGCGGTGAGGTAGGCCAGCACCAGGCCCGTCGGGATTACAGCAGCATGGAAGGCCCACCGCTGGGCGCGGATGCGGCTTTCATCACCCCGGCCCCAGCTCCACCAACCGTACACGGCCATCACCACGTAATATCCGTTGAGCACGCTCATGGCCCACGTGTGCGCCAATGCGTACAGGCCCACACCGATCACACCCGCCACAAAGCCCAGCACCCAGCCGGTGCGCTTACCCCATGCGATGCACAGGGTGAAGGCCACGTTGAGCAGAACGGCCCCCAGCTCAAGGATCAGGAGGGCTTCAGGGGAGAAGGGATGCATGCGTTGCCCGGCAATTCGTCAAAACGCCCGGTTCACCCGTTGCCGGATCACTTCCGCACATTGGCCCTGCGCAGCACGAAATTCTGGCCGAGGTACACCTTGCGCACCTGTTCATCCGCCGCCAGTTCCTCCGCGGTTCCCTGCTTGAGGATCTTCCCCTCGAAGAGCAAGTAGGCGCGGTCGGTGATGCTGAGCGTTTCCTGCACGTTGTGATCGGTGATCAGCACGCCGATGTCGCGGTCCTTGAGGTGGGACACGATGCCCTGGATATCTTCCACGGCAATGGGGTCCACGCCGGCGAAAGGCTCATCGAGCAGTATGAACTTGGGCTCCGTGGCTAAGCTGCGGGCGATCTCGGTGCGCCTGCGTTCACCGCCGCTGAGCACGTCGCCCATGCTCTTGCGCACGTGGCCCAGACTGAATTCGTCGAGCAGGCTTTCCAGCTTCCTGGACTGCTCCGCCTTGGTAAGTTTGGTCATTTCCAAAATCGCGCGGATGTTGTCTTCCACGCTGAGCTTGCGGAACACGCTGGCCTCCTGCGGCAGGTACCCGATGCCGAGCTGCGCCCGCTTGTACATGGGCAATTGGGTGATCTCGGTCTTGTCCAGGAACACGCGGCCTTCGTTGGGCTTTACCAGGCCGACGATCATGTAAAAGCTGGTGGTCTTTCCGGCCCCGTTGGGGCCCAGCAGGCCCACGATCTCGCCCTGGTGCACCTCCACGCTCACGCCCCCCACCACCGTACGGCGTTTGTAGCGTTTCACGATGTGGTCGGCGCGCAGGATCAT
Organism: Flavobacteriales bacterium; assembly: GCA_023957375.1. Taxonomy (GTDB): domain Bacteria; phylum Bacteroidota; class Bacteroidia; order Flavobacteriales_F; family PHOS-HE28; genus PHOS-HE28. The sequence continues at coordinate 1,893,902 of JAMLHB010000001.1, forward strand.
CAGAAGTTGACGGCGAGCTTCAAACGTAAGGCGAAGAGGTTGGTGCCGGCGTGGTCGTTGTAGCGCAGGCGCCAGACACCGTCCACGCGCAAGATCTTCAGGATGTTTTCCACCCCGGCGCTCACCTCCACAAAGGGCCCGTTGTCCAGGCGGTACATGCCGGGCAGCAGGAGCATTTCCTTCTGGGTGCGCGCCAGGTCCAGGTCTCCAGCCACAGCCTTTCCCACCACTACCTCCCGCCACTTCAGGCGGCGCACCAGGGGGATCCGGTTGAAGAAGAGACCCTCGAAATGGTGTTCCACAAACAACTGCGCGTAGCGGTCACTGATGAACTCGAAGTAGTTCATGGTGTTGAACGCGAGGTCGTCGTAATAGAACGTTTCGTTGCCGCTGTGCAGGATCAACAACGGATACGGCAGGTCGCCCCAGATGCGGCCGGCCTCGGCGTTGATGCGCATCCAACCGAATGCACCGAGCTGCAGGCGCTGGTACACGTGGGCCACTACCTTGCTGTAGCCGTATTCGCTCCGGGCCATCTTGGGCAGGCCCGTGGCCAGGTGCAGCTCCACCGTAGGGTATTTGGTGCCCAGGCTCATGCGCGTGAAGTCCCCGCTGACGTACTTCTCCTTGTAGGCGAAGCGTGTGTTCAGGGCCACTTCGGCGGTTTGCAGCGCGTTGATCTTCACCGCCGGTTCCCCGGCAGGCCCCGGCCGGAGGTACTCCAGGTCGCCCAAGGGGAACAACGTCCGGTAGCGCAGCAACAGCGTGTTGTCGAAGCCGGTGAACCACTCGCGCTGGTAGCTGGCCCGGCTCTCCTCCACCAGGGTGAGCTTGGTGTTGGGCGTGCGGCGAAAGACACTGCTGAGGATGTTGTCCTGCCGGAAGGCGTTCACGCTTTCGCCGAGCTGCTCCAGGTCCTGCTTGTAGCCCACCTCGAGGATCTGGCGGGAGCGCTTGCTGACAAACATTTTTCCGCCCACGCCGAACTTGAAGCGGCCGTCCCGTGTGCCGTAGGCCCCGTAGGCGTTCAGTTCGTGCCGGGTGCTGAAGGCGGAGCTGGTGCGCCCGCCGATGCGGAAACGGTTGCCCTCCACCGGATTGAAGCTGTACGTGGTGAAGTACGGGCCAAGGTCGATCTTGCCTTTGGTGTAATAGCCCGTGGTGATGGCTGTAACGATGTCCACATACGTGCGGAACCGCGGAATGGTCTTCATGGTGTCCACCATGTGGTAGATGGTCACCTCCTGCTTGGAGAGGTTCTCGTGCCGGTTCTCGTCCCAGTAGGCCGCGCCCAAGCTCAACGGGTCGATGTCCATCACCACCTCGTCAGCCCCGGCGTAGAACGCATCGGGCATGGGCTTGTTGATGGTAAAATCGCGGTAGCTGGCCTTCCGCCGGCCATAGAAACCCTGCACCGGATGCTTGGGGTCCTTCCCGCGGTCCTTGATGACGTTGAGGTCCACCAGCAGTTCATCCCGGGTGAGCATCCACACCTCGGGCTGCACCTGGCCGTACTCCTGCTTCACCTGGAAGGCTTGCACGAAATTGAGGTTGGCACCCGGGGCGATGGTGGCCTCAATGCTCTTCACGGCATAGCTGGTGTCATTCACCCACATCTCACCGGTGAAGGCCAGTTCCTGCACGCGTTTGGGCTTGAAGGAGATGCGGTAGCACCAGTTGTTGCCCACCCAGTTGCTGTCCAGCAGGTAGTAGTCATAGAAGGTGCGGCCGCCGTCGGCAATGGGGCTGATGAAGTTCTTGCCGAAGATCACCAGGTAGTTGTCGTAGATGTTCACGTTCTGGTACATGTCACCCATGAAACTGGCGATGCTGGGGTTCTCCAAGCCGCTGACCTTGGTGCCGTGGATCACCTCGCGCCGCGTCCGCGGCTTCTGCCGGTAGTACACTTCGCTGAGCGTTTCCGTCATGAAGATGGGCAGGAACGGCTTCCCCCCCGTGGTGTCCACATTGTCGAAGATGAAGGCGAAATCCTTGAAGATCTTCTTCTTCTCGAAGTCCTCGGTGATGTTGTTCAGATCAAACTCCACCTTGTTGTAGGCCTCGTACTGGTACGCCTCGAGTTTTTCGCGGTTGTTCACGGGCTTGTTGGCCACTAAGCGGCGCAGGATGGGGAAGGCGGGGTTGCCCTTGTAGGTGACCACCACCTCGGCCAGTTGTTGGGTGGCGGGCTTCAGGCGGATGTCGATCTGCTGGGCCTGGTCGCGCCTCACCTTGGCCATGAACGGCTCGTAGCCCACGCTTACCGCACGGATGCTGTCGGTGGCATAGTAGGTCTCCATGCTGTACCGGCCGTCGAAGTCGGTGACGGCCGATACGCGGCTGTCCATGAAGCCCACGTTCACGAACGGCAATGGCTCGCCGGTGGCGGCATCGGTGACCGTGCCGGTGATGCGGGTGGTTTGTGCCGAGGCCATCAGCATGCTTGCGGCCGCCACGCCCCCCAACAGGATGCGCAACACGGATCGGCTCGGGCGGTGGATCATGTGCGGGCGTGTTCCGGTGCGGGCTTTTCGCGTATGCGCCGGGTGCGCGCAGCCAGGAAAATACTGCCCTCGTACAGGGCGATCAATGGGATGGAGACGATGATCTGGCTGGTGACATCGGGCGGGGTGATGATGGCGGCGATGATCAAAATGGCCACATAGGCATGGCGGCGGTAGGTGCGCAGGAAGGAAGGCCCCACCAAGCCCGTGCGGGCCAGGAAATACACGATCATCGGCAGCTCGAACATCACACCCGTCCACAGCGTCAGTGAGGTGATGGTGCCGATGTAGCTGTTGAGGTCCACTAGGTTGGGTACGCTGGCGCTCACGGTGTACGTGCCCAGGAACTGGATGCTCATGGGCGCCAGCACATAGTAGCCGAAGACCACCCCGCAAAGGAAGAGGAGGCTGGCGAAGAAGACCACGCCCCGCACCGCCTTCCGCTCCCCGGCCGCAAGGCCCGGCTTCACAAAGCGCCATGCTTCCCACAGGATGTACGGGAAGGCAAGGATGAGCCCGGCCACGAACGACACCATGATGTGCACCATGAACTGCCCGGCCATGGTGGTGTTCATCAGGGTGAAGCCCGAATGGTCCATGCAGAAGGAGCGGTCCAATCCCAGCTTCAGCGCCAATTGGCAAAACACGTGGTAGGTCAGGAAATCAGGCCGTTGGGGTGCCAGAATGATGCGGTCAAACACCACGTCCTTAAAAACGAACGCCGCCACCATGCCCACGCCCACCGCCAACGCCGAACGCACCAAGGTCCACCGCAACGCCTCCAAATGCTCCAGGAACGTGAGCTCCTTCCGTGGTTCCGCCATGCCCCATCGGCCAAAGAAGGCCGCGCCAAAGATAGAAGCGCATGAAGGCCAAGCCCTTGCCATACGGCCAGGTTATCAACGCCCGGCCGCTGCGCTCCCAAAAGCGCCAAAGGTTTCCAAGATGATGGCTCGGATGTACTGGACATTGCACCGATCGCACTACCTTTCAGCGGTAAATCCATTTTATCGGCAACCATGCCGAACAACCCGATTATGACGAACGTGGATATTTCGCCCAAGGAGGCCCTTGGGCAGTTTTTCGGCTTCAACAAGTTCAAAGGTGACCAGGAAGCCATCGTGCAAAGCGTGCTGGACGGCAAGGACACCTTTGTGATCATGCCCACCGGCGGGGGCAAAAGCCTCTGCTACCAGTTGCCCGCGTTGATGAGCGAGGGCACGGCCATCGTGGTAAGCCCCCTGATCGCCCTGATGAAGAACCAAGTGGACCTGCTGCGCAGCTTCGGCGGCGAGGACGGCGTGGCCCACTTCCTCAACAGTTCGCTCACGCGCAGCCAGGCACAAAAGGTGAAGGAGGACATCCTGGCCGGCACCACCAAGCTGCTGTACGTGGCACCGGAATCGCTCACCAAGAAGGAGAACGTGGAGTTCCTCAGCGAGATCCCCATCAGCTTCTTCGCCATCGATGAGGCCCACTGCATCAGTGAGTGGGGGCACGACTTCCGGCCGGAGTACCGCCGCCTGCGCACCATCTTCAACGAGATCAAGCGCGTGCCCATGATCGCCCTCACGGCCACGGCCACCGAAAAAGTGCAGGAGGACATCCTGAAGAACTTGGACACACCCAACGCCAATGTGTTCAAGGCCTCCTTCAACCGGCCCAACCTCTATTACGAAGTGCGGCCCAAGAAGGACGTGATCCGGGAGATCATCCGGTTCGTCAAGCAGCATGCCGGGCGAAGCGGCATCATCTATTGCCTGAGCCGCAAAAAGGTGGAGGAAATGGCCGAGGCCCTGCAGGTCAACGGCATCAAGGCCCTGCCCTACCATGCGGGCATGGACGCCGCCCAGCGCGCCAGCCACCAGGACCGCTTCCTGATGGAGGGCGTGGACGTGATCGTGGCCACCATCGCCTTCGGCATGGGCATCGACAAGCCCGACGTGCGCTTCGTGATCCACCACGACATCCCCAAGAGCTTGGAGAGCTACTACCAGGAAACCGGCCGTGCCGGGCGCGACGGCGGTGAGGGCAAGTGCGTCACCTTCTATAGCTACAAGGACATTGAAAAACTGGAGAAGTTCCTCCAGGGCAAACCCGTGGCCGAGCAGGAAATCGGCAGGCAACTGCTGGCCGACACGGTGAGCTATGCTGAAACCGGCATGTGCCGCCGCAAATACCTGTTGCACTACTTCGGCGAGGAACTGCCGGGCGACAACTGCGGCGCCTGCGACAATTGCCTCAACCCCAAGGAATACTTCGAGGCCAAGGATGACCTGGTGCAGGTGCTGGAAGCCGTGAAGGAGAGCAAGGAACGCCATCGCGCACGGTTCATCTGCGACCTGCTCACCGGTACCGAGACCAGCGAGATCAAGAACTACAAAGGGGACAAGCTGAAGTCGTACGGGGCGGGGAGCGACCACAACGACCAGCACTGGATGGCCGTGATCCGCCACGCCAGCGTGGAGGGCCACCTGCACAAGGACATCGAGAGCTACGGCAACCTGAGCCTCACCGACAAGGGCAAGGCCTTCCTGAAGAAGCCGGTATCCATCACCTTCACCAAGGAACGCGACCGCGTGGAGGACGACAGCCCGGACGATGACATCACGTTGAACGGCAAAGGTGGCGGTGCTGCGGATGAGCGCCTGATGAGCATGCTGGTGGACTTGCGGCACGCCGAAGCCAAGAAACACAAACTGGCGCCTTATGTCGTCTTCCAGGAAAATTCATTGGAGGAAATGACCTTCCGTTATCCGGTCACCCTCGATGAACTGACCCAGATCACGGGCGTGGGCTCCGGAAAGGCACAGAAATTCGGCAAACCCTTCGTGAAGCTCATTGCCGATTACGTGGAAGAGCACGAGATCGAGCGCCCCGACGATACCGTGGTGCGCACCGTGGCCAAGAAGAGCAGCAACAAAGTGCACATCATCCAGAACATCGACAAGCGCCTCTCCCTGGAATCCATTGCCAAATCCAAGAACCTCACCATGGACGCCCTGGTGGAGGAGATGGAAAGCATCGTGGGCAGCGGCACCCGCTTGGACATCAACTACTACTTGGAGGACAAGCTGGACGAGGATGCACAAGAGGAGATCATGGACTACTTCCGCGATGCGGAATCCGATGACCTGGAGGATGCCTTGAAGGAATTCGACGGGGACTACAGTGAAGAAGAACTCCGCCTGATGCGCCTGAAGTTCATGAGCGAGGTGGCCAACTGATCCAATCCGGCCAGAACACGACGTTGCACATGGGTACACGGATCGCCATGGTCATTGGGCTCACGGCCCTCTTCATCGGTTGGTTGCTCTACCGGCTTCTGGTAAAGCGCGACCTGCGGGAACACAAGGACACGCTTGCCGTTGTCGGCTTGTTCATTGGAGCATGGGCGCTATTGGCCTATTGGCTCTGGGGGTGATGCCGGAGCTCCTTCAATTGAAGTTGGGCAGTGGCCGGCGGCTGGTGATTGGTGATTGGTGATTGGTGATTGGTGATTGGTGATTGGTGGTAAACGGCTTACGCCTGGGGTTGCCAAACAAACGGCAACAGCCAACTACACCCCAAGCTCCCGCAGCGCCCCCCACACCATCACGCCCGCCCCGATGGCCATGGCCTCTTCGGCGATGTTGAAGGTCGGCGTGTGCAACCCCGGAGCAGGACCTTTCTTCGGATTGCCCGTGCCCAAGCGGAAGAAGCAGCCCGGCATCACCTGTGTGTAGAAGGCGAAGTCCTCGCTGCCCATGCGGGCTGGCATCTCCACCACGTGCTCCGCGCCCAGAAATTCCGCAGCCGCGCCCCGGATGCGCTCCGTCAACGGCGGGTCGTTCACCAGCACCGGATAACCGCGCCTTACTTCAACATCGCAGGAGCCTCCGTGCAGTGCGCAGATCTCGGCAGCCCTGCGCGGCAGCCACCCATGCAGCTCCGTGCGCAGGCCTTCATCGAAGGTGCGCAGCGTGCCGGCGACCCGCACTTCATCCGGAACCACGTTGGTGGCCCCGTCGGCGATCACGCGGCCAAAGCCCAGTACCAGCGGATGACCCTTCCGCCATGCATCAAATTCCTCCTTCAGGGCAAGAAGCAGCCGCGCGGAGATCACGATGGGGTCAACCAGCTTTTCCGGCTGCGCCGCATGGCCCCCCTTGCCCTTTACGGTGATGTAGACCTCATCGCTGCTGGCCATGAACGGCCCGGCATGGAAGCCCACCTTGCCCACCTCCAGCTCCGGGGTGACGTGCTGCCCGAGAATGCCTCCCGGCACGGGGTCTTTCAACGCACCCTCCTCCAGCACTATTGAGGCGCCGCCGGGGATCTTCTCCTCGCCCGGCTGAAAGAGCAGCAACACGGTGCCGCGCCAATCCGCCCGCAGCTGGTGCAGGATGCGCCCCGCCGCCAGCACCATCGCCGTGTGCGCATCGTGGCCGCAGGCGTGCATCACGCCGGGGTTCATGGACCGGTACGGCAAACCTTCCGCTTCCTGGATGGGCAATGCATCCATGTCCGCCCGCAGGCACACGGTGGGGCCGGGCTTTGCGCCGTGCACCACGCCGATCACCCCGGTGCCGGCAATGCCGGTGCGCGTTTCAATGCCGTACCCACGCAGGCGCTCAGCGATGTAGCGGCCAGTTTCATGCTCCTGGAAGCTCAGCTCCGGTTGCATGTGCAATTGCCGTCGCACCTCCACGGCGTCCATGTGCCCCATCTTCACCAAGCGCTGCACGCGCTCCACCGTCAACGCTTCAGCCATGGTTCAAATATCCAAGCTCAGCGAGAACTGGAAGATGCCCTTCTGGACCACGCCGTCGTCCACGCCCCAGGCCCAGTCGCCACGCATGAAATAGCCCAGCAGGCGGGCGCGCACGCCGAAGCCGTATCCCCAGATGATCGGCTCCCGCTGGTTGCGGATGGTGATGGTGAGCGGGTTTCGATTGATCACTTGGCGGTTGAAGAAATTGTCCTCGGCATAGGGGTTGTCGCCCGTCCATGCAGTGCCCGCATCGGCGAAGGCGACCAGTTGGAAGGTCTGCAGGAAATCGCTTTGCAGCGGGCGGTCCAGCAGGTAGCGGAACACGGGCAGGCGCAGCTCGGAGTTGGCCACGGCGAAGGCATTTCCGTTGCGGGCGTTGTACCAGAATCCGCGCATGGGTGCGGCAAGGCTTTGGTAGAAGTAGTTCTGCGTGAAGTCGATCGGGATGCTGTTGTCGGTCTTCGCGAAGAGCCAGTTGTCCACCCCGCCCAGGAAGAAGACCACCTTGCGGCTGCCCATGGAGGCGGACCCGGCCAAGCGGTTCACCCAAGTGAGCTCGCGGTGCAGGGCCAGGCCGTTGCGCAGGTCGAAGCCCACCACCTGCATGTCGGTCTTAGCCCCGTCGGGCTGCTGGTAGTATTCACCGAAAACCTTGGCCTTCCAACCGTTGTACAGGTTGAGCCCGCGCGGGCGGCTGCTGTCGTACACATATTCCAATTTGGCGCTCACGGTGTGGTCCTTGTCGTTCGCGCGTGCCAGGGAGAACTGGTCGATGCTTTGGGTAACGTAGCGGTCGTTGCGGTACGTGATGGAGGCGCGCAGGGAGGTGAGCTCATCGAACGGATAGGACAAGCGGTAGGTGGCGGAGTGGGTGAGCAGCTTTACGACACCGATGTTGCTGACGCCCTGGGTGGCCTGGCGCTGGAACGTGAGGTCCTTGTCCAGCCTGCGCTTGAGGTCGCTGAACTGCAGCAGGTAGGTGTTATTGTTCAGGTCCAGCGCCAGGCGGAACCCGCCGGTGATCTTGTAGTCCTCAAAGAGGTCGCTGATGCCCATGCGCATCAAGCCGCTGAGGCCGGGATTGAGCGCATCCGGACCGGTGAACGGCTGGTAGAAGTCGGATGAATAGCTGTTGTCCAATTGGGTCAGTACCTCATCGGTGGCGAAGTTCACCTGATAGATGCGCTGCTCCGGAAAGATGAGCGTAGTGGCCAGCGCACTGTCCCGGGGCACCTCGGTGAGGCCGATCACGGGGACCTCCTCTTCCTTCTCGCCGGCCTCCGGTCTGGCCGGAGGTGGTGCGGTTTCGTCACTGAACCGGTAATTGCGGATGTCCACCGCATTTGCCGCCGTGTCCGGCACTGCGGGCAGGTCCACCTTTACCACCGTGCTCATGTCGTCCGTCACCGAACCCGGTGCCTGGGCCTTGCGCGTATCACGCATGGGCGGCGGTTCCGGTTCCCCGCCCGGGCGGGCTTGGGCCGTGGGCCCCGTGTAAAAATGGTACCGGCCGTCCATGAACACCAGTTCGGACAGTCGGCCATGCCCGGCCTGGACATCCTGCTCCAGGATGCCGCGCCGATAGTTGGAAATGCGTTCCGCCACTGTGAAGTAGCGGTAGTGGATGATGGTGTCCACAGCGGCTACCGCGCTGTCGTAGTGCGCCACCCACCGGTCGCGCAGCTCATTGGCGTTGCTCAGCCAGGTATAGCGCGTGCTGTCGTACATGGCCGGTTGGCGTTCGTTGACGGCTGGTGTACGGGTGAGGCGCTTGAGCACCGTGCCGCGCTTCGCGAGGTCATACAGGAAAATGTCCTTGCTGTTGGCCACCCACGTGGGTTCGGCGTTTGCACGGAGGGTGTCGTCGGTGCGGTTGCTGCTGAAGATGATGGAGCGGCCGCCATCGGCAAAAGCCGGGTCCAGGTCGTCCCACTGGTCGTCGGTCAGTTGTTCCTGCCTGTTGCCGATCACGTAGTAGATGTACAGGTCGGTCCGCCCTTCGCGTACCCCGCTGAAGATCATGTTGCGGCCGTCCGGGCTGTAGCTCATGCTGAGCACCTTCTCCAGCTGGAACACGGGTTTTCGGACGGTTTTGCGGTCGTCCAGGGTATGGGTGTTCAGCAGCAGCTCCCCCTTGCGCTCGGTGGTCCAGGTCAGCGCTCCGCCGGTGGGGTGCCAGGCCAGCACGGGCCAGCTGATGTCGATGATGCGGTCGATCTTCTTCTCGCCCTTGGCGATGCGCTTCACCTTCTTGGTGCCCAGGTCGTACAGCCACACCTTGTATTGCCCCAGCTCATTGCTCACCCACGCCGCATGCCTCCCATCAGGGCTGAGCTTGAATTGCGAATACGTCCTCGTTTTCCTTGTTTTCACGTCCAGCTCGGGCAAGTCCATGGCTTCCCGCAGCCGCTCCTGCTCGGCATAGCGCGCCCGGTAATGGTTGAAGCACTCCTCCATGATGGCCTTCATCGGCACCCCGAGCACGTACATGAACCCGCTGTCGGCGTTGCGGCTCACCCGGGTCATGTACAGGATATTGGGGATCACGGCCGGGCCGTACACGTCGGCCACATAGCTCCACAGCGCCTGGCCGGCCAGTGCGGCATCGGCACCTGCCAACCGGTTGAACTTGATGTAGCGGCCGGTGATCACCCCGTCGCGAACGCGGCTTTCGGCCTCCGCCCCCCAAGGGCCGCTCACATAGCCCACCAACCCCTTGGTGTACCATTCGGGCAGGTTCATGGTGGCGCTGTTGCGAAGCACCTCCCGCCAGTTGCCGCCGAACATCATCTGGTCCAGCAGCACCTGGGCAATGCCCGATCGCACTTGCCGGTCCAGCAGCGCGCGGTCCCCCTCATTGTACACGAACACCTTGGTACCCACGATGCGCGTCACCCCGCCGATGTTATACAGCTCATCGTCGGTAAGACCGATGTTGCTCTGCCGGAAATCGCTTTGCGTGTTGTACACCACGAACTGCAGGCGCTCGTCCAGGGTGTGGTCGAAGAATTTCTCCAGCTCCCGCTTGTTGCGTGCCGCGCTGATGGAAACATACTTGGCCACGTCGCGGCCCTCCTTGTAGAAGAACGTCTCGACCTCCGGGAAGCGGTAGCTCTGCCATAAGAATTCCTTGTACTGCACGCGGTTCTTGCCGAACTTCTGCTGGCTGCCGTTGTAGAACTGCGCACCGGCACCGGTCGCAAGCACAACGAGCAACAACAAGAGCGGCAGGCGAAGGGATCGGTTCACGGCGGGCACGGGGTATTTTTGCGGGAGTTGCGAAGTTCACTCTTTTTCAGCCTCCATGCACGTTCAAAAATTCACATTCAATCCTTTTCAGGAGAATACCTATGTGCTGCATGCCGCCGGTGAAGGTATCGTGATCGACCCGGGCTGCTGCGACAAGAACGAGCAACGGGAACTGGAGGGCTGGCTGGAGGCCAACGGCGTGAACCTGTTGCGGGTATTGCTTACCCACGCCCACATCGACCATGTGATGGGCTGTGCCTGGGTGGAGGAACGCTACGGCCTGCGGCCTGAAGTGCACCGCAACGACCTGCCCATCCTGGAGGCCGCCGAAATGCAGGCGGCCATGTTCGCTGTGCCGCTGGATCCACCGCCGGCCCCGGCCCGGTTCATCGAAGAGGGCGAAGTGATCACCTTGGGCGATGCGCATTTGGATGTGCTCTTCGTGCCCGGCCACGCCCCCGGCCATGTGGCCTTCTTCAACCCGAAACAGCGTTTCCTCATGGGCGGCGACGTGCTCTTCCACCGCAGCATCGGCCGCACCGACCTCCCCGGTGGGGACTTCGACGTGCTGCAACGTTCCATCCGCGAGCAGTTCTATCCCTTGGGCGACGATGTACTGGTGTACAGCGGGCACGGGCCGGAGACCACCATCGGAGAAGAACGGAGAGGGAATCCGTTTGTGCGGGGATAGGATCGGCTACTTCCGCTCGTAGCTCGGGTTCACCACCTTGCTCTTCTCAAAGGCGTTCTGCTTCACCGGCGGGCAGGCCCAACCTTTTGGGTAACGCAGGAAGAGGAGGCGCACACTGAGGATCAGCGGGCGGTAGGTGCTGCTGAACCACTGCAGCTTTCCGAAGTGGCCGTTGTCGCCCGGTTGCACGCTGAAGAACGGCGTTTCAATGGCGGGGATCACCATCAACTGCTGGGTGAGCTTGAAGCCGTAACCCAGCTTGGCATGCACCTGGCCGATGATCTCCGGCGGGAAGGCCCAGCGGTTCAGCGTGGTGAGGTCGGCGGCGTAGTCGCGCCCGGTGCCGAAGCGCCAGTCCACATTGGCGCCGAGACTGAACTGGATGAACTGGTAGTCACGCACCTGGAAGAGCTTGTTGGCGTTGGCGTGCAAGGTGAGGTGCCGGTCGTTGAAGGCACCTCCACCGGCAAAGTGCCCGATGCTGTCGCCACGCACCAAGGTGCTGGTGTGGTCCTCGGTGCCCTTGAGCTGCTTGTAGGCCAGGCCGAAGTCCCAATAGTCCAGGATGACGGGGTCGCGCGTGGCGTGGAACCAGCCCGCTTCCAGGTACAGGCCGAACCTGCCCTTGGGATCGAACAGGGCGGTGTAGGTAGTGTCGGCGTTTTGGAACACCGTCTCCTCCTCATCCTTGAACCGGGGTAGCGTGTAGGTGATGCCCGGCGCGACGTAGAAACCGCCGCGCCGCATTTTGCCGTCGGTGGGGAAGATTTCCGGGCGCTTGCGGCCGTAGATGCCTTGGGCAAGGAGTGAGCTTGCGAAGCAAAGGCCCGCGAACAGGATGGGGGCGCGCATGGGAGCCAAAGGAAGTGAGGAATCTGCCGTTAGAACGCCGATAACGGGCGGGAAGTGTCAACGAAGGGGTGTGAAGGAAGCGGGGACGATGAAAAATCGGGGGGAAAGTGATGAGGCAAGAAATGGGGGAAAAGCATGGAACCATTTAGATGGTCTGCTGTTTTCCTGTTTTATTGGTTAATTTCGTGCCATGAAGATGACGTTTGAACTGCCCGCGGACTTGGCGAAGCAATTAAAGGTGCGTGCGGCCGAGGAAGGCGTGAAGCTGAAGGACCTGATGGCGGAGGCCTGCCGTTTGCTGCTTTTGTTGCCGAAGGAGAGGAACAAGAAGGCAAAGGCCCATAAGCCATTGGCCCCCTTCTTCAAGGGCGGGCATCCGGCCAAGCCCAGCGAAGAGCTGACGCCCGAAAAGGTGGATGAGATTTTGTGGGGGCCGAACGAATGACCGGGCAATACCTGCCGGACATCAATGTTTGGGTGGCCTTGAGCATGCCTGCCCACACCTACCATGCCACAGTGGTGCAGTGGATGGAACGCCACCCATCGCCGTCCCTGCATTTCTGCCGCTACACGCAGCAAGGGCTCCTGCGGCTTTCCACCACTTCCGCCGTGACAGCGCTCTTTGGCCAGGCCCCATTGACCAACCGGGGAGCGTTGCGCCGGTTGGATGCATGGCTCGAAGACCCCCGCATCCACTTTGCCCAGGAACCAGATCACCTTTTTAGCCAATGGTCGGCCTTCGCCAATGTGAACACCGCATCCCCTAAGCTATGGATGGATGCCTACCTCGCAGCATTCGCCATGGCCGGTGGATTCCGATTGGTCACCACGGACAAGGGTTTCAAGCAGTTCAAAGGGTTGAACGCGCTGGTGCTGGTGTAGCGGTAGGTGCCCTTCTGCCGCGAAAGTTCAAGCTCACCCATACTGATGTGCGCAACGGACGTTGATGGACGCGGGTTCCGCGTCCATCAACGTCGATTCTCATCCATTGGAACGGTTCAAACCTGCTTCAGCAGTTCCAACGCCTTCCGCTCCACCCCTTCACTCTCCCACTTCTCCCCAATGCCGGGCATGGCCAGCACCTGCTCCATCACGCGGTCGTGGCGCTGGCCTTCGCGCAGGGCTTCCACGTAGGGCATACTGGTGAACTTCACCAAGCTGTAAAGCGGCATCCACTGGTCGGGATGCTTGGCCTGCAAGTGGCCTTCGATCTTTTTGCGGAGCAGGAAGCGCGGGTCGGCCACCAAATCGCGCATTTCGGTGTAGTTGCGCACGCTGAGGTCCGCGATGGCATGGCCGTTGGCCACGCGCTGCACGTTGTAGGCTTGGAGCACCGCGCCCCAGTTGTCGTCGCCGTGCGCGTCGAGCATCTTGCACAGCACGTGGCAGTCCTCGTAGCCTGCGTTCATGCCTTCGCCATAGAAGGGCACCACGGCATGGGCGGCATCACCCAGCAAGGCGGCCTTGTCCTTGTGGACCCACGGACTGCAGCGCACCATCACCAGGTTGCCTTCGGGGTTGCGCATGTACTGCGCCGTCATGTCCGGGATGATGGCGTAGGCATCGGGGAAGTGCTTCTTCAGGAAGGCATCGGCCTGGGCCTCGGTGCGCACCTTGTCGAAACCGGCGTCGGGGGCTTCGGGCAGGGCCTGGTGGGGCATGAAGAGCGTGCCCGTGAAACTGCCGTTGCCGTTGGCCAAGCCCATGAGCATGTAGTAGCGGCGCGGCCAGATGTGCAGGCACTGCGGGTCCATCAGCGAACTGCTGTCCGGGCCTGCGGGAAAGGCAATCTCCTTGTAGTCGTGCTCCAGGTACTCCTGCTGGTAATTCATGCGGCCGAACTGCATCTTGAGCCGCACCGCACTGAAGGCACCGTCGCAGCCCAGGATCACATCGGCGGGCACCGTTTTGGCCTCTTCCCCCTTCCGCATAAAGATGCCCGCGGATTTGTCCAGGTCCACGTCCACGCAACGGTAGCCGAAATGGAGGGTGACGCCGGGCACCTTCTCGGCCTCATCGAGCAGCAGGTTGTTCAGTCGGCCCCGGCTTACGGACCAATTAGCCTTGTTGTCGATGCTGTAAGGCTGGCGGCTGGTCTTGCCTTCAGGGTCGTGCGTCATCCGGGCGAACACCGGCACGGTGATGCCGCGAACCTCCTCTTCCAGCCCGGCCAGGCGCAGGGCCTGCCAGCCGCGGTGGCTCACCACCAGGTTGATGGAGCGGCCTTCCCACGCCTTGGTGGTGCGCGGGTCGTCGCGGCGTTCATACACGTCCACCTTGTGGCCGCGCTTGGCCAGCAGCACCGCGAGCAGGCTGCCTACCAGCCCTCCGCCGACAATGGTGATGTTCTTCATGGGTGACAGGTTCGCGGTTCGTAGGGTGTAGTTCGCAGGGTGTAGCGGCCTTTGTGTGGGTCAAAATGAGTGACGTGCAGTTGGTGTGTTTCTTCCACTACGAGCCACGCCCCGCGTACTATGCCTTCACTCCCAAACATTCCTTCAAGATCTCGCCGAACCGGAACACATCCTCGAAACTGTTGTACATGGGCACCGGGGCCATGCGGATCACACTGGGTTCACGCCAATCCACGGAGACGGCGCGCTCGGTGAGGCGGTTGTATATCGTCTTTCCCTTCACGGGCGCCACAATGGACAGTTGGCAGCCGCGCTGCGCGGGGTCGCGCGGTGTGATGATCCGCAGGTCGGCCAGGTGCTTGTCGTTGATCTCGTCGATGATGGCCTCCATGTAGCCGGTAAGCTGAAGGCTCTTGGTCCTCAACCGGTCCATGCCGGCCTGCACGAATTGTGCCAGCGCAATGCCGTGGATCACCATGTTGAACACCGGGGCATTGCTCACCTGCCAACCTTCGGCAGTGGGGATGGGGTGGAAGTCCGGGCCCATTTGGAAGCGGGTCTTTTTGTCGTGACCCCACCAGCCCGCCAGTCGCGGCAGATCGGTTTTGTGGTGGCGCTCATGCACGAAGGCGCCGCCCACGCTGCCCGGGCCGCTGTTGAGGTATTTGTAGGTGCACCAGCAGGCGAAGTCCACCTCCCAATCGTGCAGCCGCAGCGGGATGTTGCCCACGGCATGGGCCAGGTCGAAACCGGCGACAGCACCGACCTCATGGGCCTTGGCGGTGATCGCTTCCATGTTGAAGGCTTGGCCGGTGTAATAGTTCACCCCGCCAAAGAGCACCAGGGCCAGCTCATCGCCCAGTTCGTGGATCTTCCCCAGAATGTCGTCCGTGCGCAGCGTGTGCTCGCCTTCACGCGGCTGCATCTCCACGATGCTTTCCTTGGGGTCCAAGCCGTGGAGGGCCACATGGGAAGCCATTGCATAGCGGTCGCTGGGGAACGGTGAGTGCTCCATCAGCACCTTCACGCGCTTGCCCTTGGGGCGGTAAAAGCTGATCAGCAGGAAGTGCAGGTTGCTGGTGAGCTGGTTCATCAGCACCACCTCTTCCAGCCGTGAACCCGTGATGGACGCTGCACCGGGCGCCAGCCGCTCGTGGTAACTGTACCAAGGATGGCGCGCATGGAAGTGCCCCTCCACGCCATAGCGGCCCCAGTCCTCCAGTTCCAGCTGGATGGCCGACTCCACATCGGCGGGTTGCAGGCCTAAGGAGTTGCCAGTGAAATAGAGGATGGGTTCGTTGTTGACCTTGGGGATCTTGAATTGCTCGCGGAAGGCATTCAAGGGATCGTGCGCATCCCATTGGCGCGCGGATACGAGTGTTTTTTCAGGAAGCAGCATGTGGGCCGCGAAGGTAGTGGCGCAGGTGCGGCCCTGTTGTTCCACATGGCGCTTGCGTTCGCACAAGGGTTGAACATGGCGCTTCAAGCGCGGGCGGCAACGATTGCATGGCGGCGCTGGAGGCGCAGACCCCGCGCGCACCATGCTGTATGCGCGCACGGGCGTGCTTCTGAGCGGTGCTTCAATGCGTGGGCCCTTTATCCCAACGCTACGCCGATGGCCCCGCACAGCGGAACGGCGATCATCACACCGTCCACCAGGATGGCGTAGTAGAACGCATCGCGCACGGGCCGGGCCAGCACAGTGAGCACAGCCGCGAAGGCATAGCCCGCGAGGATGGTCCAGGAGGCGGCAACGTGGCCCAGGCCGCGCAGGAACAGCACATCGAAGCAGGCGGCGCACACCAGCAGGAAGAATGCGATGACCTTGGCTCCTTTCACGCCGAACACGAATGGCACGGTGCGCAGGGCCGGGTCATCGGTCGCTTGGTCGCGGATGTCGAACAGGATGGCCAAGGCCATGATCAGCGGCACCCGCATGCACGTGAAGCCGATAATGGCCGTAGTGGATTGTTCCACCGGGTCGAGCCGCATGGGCACGGCCACCACCACCACAGACCACACCACACCAATGAGCACGGCCTTCAGGAAGGGGATTTCGCGCAAGCCGATGGCACGCCCGCCCACAGTGAACGGGGTGACATAGAAGAACGTGATCACCGCAGCCGGCAGGAGGATATTCCAGATCCGGGGCCACAAGGGCCACATCAACAGGAACGCCGCAGCACCGGCAAGGCCCACCAGAAAGTACATGACCTTCCTGTTGGCCAGGTACCACCTCAGGTTGGCATACTGCTGCACATCCTTGGAGCCCAAGCGGGCCAAACGCGTCACGCCATAGGCCGTGAACCCACCGAGGGTGGCCGCCAGGGCATAGCGTTTGGCCAAACCACCTTCGTGCAGGAACAAGGCGGTCCACCACGACTGGGCGCCCACCGCCAGGGCCACCCACACGTGGCCGTAGATCAGCCAGCGAAGCACGGCGTTGTGCACCTCGTCCTTCATGGCCCTAAGGCTTTCTTGCCGGGTCGATCACCAACTGGTTCACCGCCAAGCCCACCGCCACGCCCAAGGCAGTGGACAACAGGCTCTTCACTACGCGTTTGGGCCTGCCCACAGCACTGTAACCGGTGGCGTAAACAGGGTCGCCCTCCATGTTGGGGTCGGTGATGGAGCCTCGCGTGACATACACCCGGGGCCAGGCCATCAGGCCGGCATAGGCCGGGGGGATCAGCAGCGAGTTCACCTCCAGATCAAGGGCCATGGTTAGACCCGCGCCTAGGGCGAAACCGCCCAGCACGGGCCCCCACGGCTTGTAACCCTTTCGTGCATCACGTTCACCGTTGATGAACCAGCGCATCTGCGGCACGGTGTAGTCGTTGCCGAACAAGGTGTCCATGAAGTACCACACCTTTTCGCGGCCCAGGCTGTCGGTCACGCTGAACACGCTGCTGGTGGGCTCGGCGCGTTCCACCCACTTGTTTTTCTTCGGCACCAAGTAGCGGATCTCCAAACTGCTCTGGCCCAGCACGCGCCCTTCCAGCACCTGGCCGTTCATCAGGTTGATCTTGTCCTGGGCTGGCAACGAAAGAGCCACCAGAAAGCCGAGCAAGGCGATGATGCGCATGGGGGCGAAGTTGGGGAAGAACGACCGATCGCACCGAAAAACACCCGTGCACAACAAGCCCCTCCCGAACGGTGATTCGATCCGGAGAGGCTTGATCGACGAGGGCGCAGGATCCGCGAAGAGCCGGCGGTTCAGGTTGGCGAGACCCTGTGCGAGGGGAAGAAGTGAAGAGGTGAAGAGATGAAGAGATGAAGAGGTGAAGAGGTGAAGAGGTCATGGAAATGGGGCGCTGGCCGGGCCGGGAATACATCCAAGGTCCCGCACGTCGGGCCTGACATCCATCATGCGGCCCTCCCGGTATCTTTGCCCGCCTTTCAACGGCAAGCACCCTTACACCATGTCACTCAACGCCTACCAAGCACGCCACATCGGCCCCAACGCCAAGGAAACCGAGGCCATGCTCCAGGCCATCGGCCTGCCTTCCCTGGATGCCTTGATCGAGCGCACCCTGCCGGACAGCATTCTCTCCACCAAGCCCCTGAACGTGGGCAACGGCCACAGCGAACAAGACCAATTGGAGCACATGCGCGTGCTGGGCGCGAAAAACCGCACCTTCCGCAGTTACATCGGCCTGGGCTACAGCGGCACCCTCACGCCCTCGCCGATCCGGCGCAATATCTTCGAGAACCCGGGCTGGTACACGGCCTACACGCCCTACCAGGCGGAGATCAGCCAAGGGCGCCTGGAGGCTCTGCTGGCCTTCCAGACCGCAGTAAGCGACCTCACGGGCTTGCCCATCGCCAATGCCTCCCTGCTGGACGAAGGCACCGCCATCGCCGAGGCCATGTTGATGTTCCATAATGAGCGCAAGAAGGAAAAGGAGCACTGCAACGCCTTCTTCGTGGACCGCAACCTCTATCCCCAGAGCATTGATGTGCTGATGACACGTGCCGGGGCCCTGGGCCTGGAACTGGTGATAGGCGATGCCCTGAGAGACGCCATACCCGACCACTGCTTCGGGATTGCCCTGCAATACCCCGCCATGGACGGGTCGGTACACGATTACCGCGCCGTGGTGGCCAAGGCCAAGGCGGCCGATGTGCGGGTGGCCGTATGCGCGGACCTGCTCTCGCTCACCCTGCTCACCCCGCCAGGCGAATGGGGTGCGGACGTATGCGTGGGCAACAGCCAGCGCTTCGGCGTGCCCATGGGTTACGGTGGGCCGCATGCCGCCTTCTTCAGCACCACCGAGGAGTACAAGCGCCTGATCCCGGGGCGGATCATCGGGGTAAGCAAGGACCGTCGCGGCCATCAAGGCCTGCGCATGGCCCTGCAAACACGTGAGCAGCATATCCGCAGGGAAAAAGCCACCAGCAACATCTGCACGGCCCAAGCCCTGCTGGCCGTGATGGCCGCAGCCTACGCCATCTACCACGGGCCGGAGGGCCTCACCGAGATCGCCCAACGCATTCACCGCCACACCCACCAGCTGGCCCAAGGTGCCAAAGACCTCGGCTACACCCTTGGCAATGCCAGCTACTTCGACACGATCACCCTTGGCCTGCCCGCAGGCACCACTGCCGACAAGGTGCGCAAGGCCATGGAGAACCGCGCCATCAACATCCATTACCACGGTGCGGGCATCAGCATAGCTTTGGACGAGACCACGGGGGCGAATGACGTACAGGACCTGCTGGCCGCCCTGGCGGAGGCCTGTGGCAAGCAGGGGTCCAGCGCTTCTGCCGCCAGCGGCGACGGCCTGCCCAAGGGCCTCCGGCGAACGTCCCCCTTCCTCACTCATCCGCTCTTCGGATCGTACCATACGGAGACCGAGCTGATGCGCTACCTGAAGCGCCTGGAGAACAAGGATTTTTCCCTGGTCCACGGCATGATCTCCTTGGGGTCGTGCACCATGAAGCTCAACGCCGCCACCACGTTGCTGCCGCTCATGTGGCCGGAATGGGCGGGCCTGCACCCTTTCGCACCCAAGGAACAGGCCGGTGGCTACCAAGCCCTGATCGGGGAACTGGAACGGATGCTGGCCGACCTCACCGGCATGTCAGCCACCAGCCTGCAGCCCAACAGCGGTGCACAAGGTGAATACGCGGGGTTGATGGTGATCCGCGCCTACCACCACGCCCGCAAGGAGCTGCACCGCAACATTGCTTTGATCCCCGCGAGCGCCCATGGCACCAATCCCGCCAGTGCCGTAATGGCCGGCATGAAGGTGGTGGTGGTGAAAAGCGACGAGCGTGGCCAGGTGGACGTGGCCGACTTGACGGCCAAGGCCGCCCAATACAAGGACAATCTGGCCTGCATCATGATCACCTACCCCAGCACGCACGGGGTGTACGAAGCGGCCATCCGTGAGGTGATCGACACGGTGCACGCCCATGGCGGCTTAGTGTACATGGACGGGGCCAACATGAACGCGCAGGTGGGCCTTACCTCGCCCGGGGAAGTGGGTGCCGACGTGTGCCACCTCAACCTGCACAAGACCTTCGCCATCCCGCACGGCGGCGGCGGCCCCGGCGTCGGGCCCATCTGCGTGAACGACAAGCTGAAACCCTTTTTGCCGGGACATCCGCTGGTGGCCACGGGCGGCGAAGAGGCCATCCCAGCAGTGAGTTCGGCCCCATACGGCAGTGCTTTGATCCTGCTGATCAGCTACGCCTACATCCGGATGCTGGGCAGCCAAGGCACCACCGAGGCCACGCGGTATGCCATCCTCAATGCCAACTACCTGAAAACCCGCTTGGAAGGACACTACCCGATCCTGTACAAGGGCGACGTGGGCATGGTGGCCCACGAGATGATCTTGGATTGCCGCGACTTCAAGCGCAGCGCGGGCGTGGAGGTGGAGGACATCGCCAAGCGCTTGATGGACTACGGCTTCCACGCACCCACCGTGAGCTTCCCCGTCGCCGGCACCCTGATGGTGGAGCCGACCGAGAGCGAAAGCAAGGCCGAACTGGATCGCTTCGTGGAGGCTATGATCAGCATCCGCCAGGAAATCGAGGACATTGCCCAAGGCAAGCTGGACAAGGTGGACAACCCGCTGAAGATGGCCCCGCATACAGCATTGGAAGTGATCGCGGACCAGTGGGACCACCCGTACGGGCGCGAACAGGCCGCCTTCCCCGTGGCCGGCTTGCGGAACGGAAAATACTGGCCCACGGTAAGCCGGGTGGACAATGCATACGGTGACCGCAATTTGGTCTGTAGCTGCCCGCCGATCGAGGAGTATATGGAGCCCGTGGGGGCCTGATCATACGGTATCATTGCGAAAGCCGCTCCGTATTTCCGGGCGGCTTTCGCATTGCCGGGCAACAAAGCACGAGCGGGGTAATGCTGGCGGGCGGCCCCGGGGGCGGTTGCATGGCCATGCAATCCTCGCAATTCAGCACCCAGTTGAGCATCAGCTAAATGCGTCTTCCACAACTTCCGTGATCCGCACATCGCACTGGCCGCGGAGAGTTGCATGGCCATGCATGTGTCTTGACCATGCGTCTAACTGAACATCAACAGGTTGAATGATGCTGCTGCTTAGGCAACTTCGCTCACACCACTCCACAGTTGCATGGCTATGCAATCGTCAGATTCATTACGCTGCGATGAACGTCTTCCGGTTGCATCTCAACTCTTGTATTTGCGTTAGTAGAGGCTACCCACAGTTGCATGGCCATGCAATCTCGCAATTCAGCATCCAGTTGAGCATCAGCCAAATGCGTCTTCCACAACTTCCGTGATCCGCACATCGCACAGGCCAGGGAGAGTTGCATGGCCATGCATGTGTCTTGACCATGCGTCTAACCGAGCATCAACAGGTTGAATGATGATGCTGCTTGGGCAACCTCGCTCACGCCACTCCACAGTTGCATGGCCATGCAATCGTCAGATTCATTACGCTGCGATGAACGTCTGCCGGTTGCATCTCAACTCTTGTATTTGCGTTAGTAGAGGCTACCCACAGTTGCATGGCCATGCAATTGTGGTCGAACAATAACGTCCAGATCATCAACAGACTGCTCTAAAGTCAACTTTATCTCGTTCATGGCGCACCACAGTTGCATGGCCATGCATTCATTCATGGCCTTATAAGGTACACGCCCACGCAGCCTCTTCCTTTCACTCCCCTCGCAGGGCCTTGCGCACCTGCCGCATCAGGCTGCCGGCAAAAATGAATTCCTCCAGCTCGCGGTTGTCGCTCTTCACCAGTTCAGCGCGGGTACCTTGCCACCACAGGTGCTTGTTGTGGATGAAGTACACTTCGTCCGCGATGCCCATCAACGAGTTCATATCATGCGTGATCACCAAGGTGGTGGTGTTGAACTCCTCCGTGATCTCACGGATCAGGTTGTCGATCACAATGCTCGTTTGGGGGTCCAAGCCGCTGTTGGGCTCGTCCACGAACAGGTATTGGGGCTGCATGGCGATCGCCCGTGCGATACCCACCCTTTTCTGCATGCCCCCGCTCAGCTCGGCCGGGTACTTCTTGTCTTGGCCCATGATGTTCACCCGGTGCAGGCAGAAGTCCGCACGTTCCCGCATTTGCGGCACGCTCATGGTGGCGAACATGCGCAGGGGGAACATCACGTTCTCCAGCACGGTGAGCGAATCGAACAGCGCGCTGCTTTGGAACAACATGCCGATCTCCTGGCGCAACGCCTTGCGCCGCTCCTTGTCCATCGCCTGGAACGATTCCCCGTTGTAGAGCACCTCGCCTCGGGTCAGCGGTGTCAAGCCTACGATGCACTTGGCCAACACGCTCTTGCCGCTGCCGCTTTTGCCGATCACCTGGTTCACCTTCCCCTTCTTGAAGGTGGTGTTGATGTCCTGCAACACCTCCACATTGCCGAAGCTCTTCCACAAGCCGCGCACCTCGATCATAGCAGCAACAATTGCGTCAGCAGGTAATTTGCGATCAGGATCACCACGTCGCTGTACACCACGGCCTTGGTGCTGCTGATGCCCACCTCGCGGGTGCCGCCCCGGGTGTAGTAGCCGTGGTAGGCTGAAACGGTGGCGATGATCACGGCGAACACCACGGTCTTGATCAGTGCGTAGGTCACGATATACGGGTCGAAATCCCACTGAACCCCGGCAATGTAGTTCTCCGAGCTGATGATACCGGTGACCACCCCGGCCATCCATCCCCCGAAAATGCTCAGGAACATGCTGATCATGATCAGGAAGGGGTTGATCAGGGCCGTAGCGATGATCTTGGGCAGGATGAGGTAGCCCGCCGAGTTCACCCCCATGATGTCCAGCGCATCGATCTGTTCCCGCACCCGCATGGAGCCGATTTCCGCAGCGATGGTGGAACCCACTTTGCCCGCCAAGATCAGTGAAATAATGGTGGGACTGAACTCCAAAATGGTGCTTTGACGCACCGTGAAGCCCACCACATAAAAGGGGATCAAGGGGGAATCGATGTTCGTTTTGGTCTGGATGGCGATCACCGCCCCCATGAACAAGGATAACAGCGCCACGATACCTAAGCTCTTGACGCCCAGCAGTTCCATCTCCTCCACCGTGCGCCGCCAGTACACGCTCCGCCGCTCTGGCTTGGAGAATACCTCGCCCAGCAGCATGAAATATTGGCCTATGTGGAACAGCAGCCCCATGGGTCCTAAAAAGGCCCGCTAAAGTAGGGCCGGGCCCATTTCCCGAAACTTTTGCCGGGGCTTGGGGGCCCGCAGCAGCTTCCGCTACCTTTGCCTTCCCGGCCTTTCCGGCGGCCTCTACTTCCGAATGCCAGTTATCAGCGCGCGTCGATCCATCCTTATGGCAGGGGCCTTCCTGTTCCTCGCGGCCTGTTCCGGACAACGGCCGCGCTATGGTGCTTCGCCTTCCAAGAAGCGCGGCTGCGATTGCCCCAAATGGAATTCCTTGCCTCCCGCCAATAACAAGGACAGGAGCGTGGATCACCAGCCCCTTCATCCAAGCCCCGTATTGTATTCCCATGCCATCCTATACTGACATCCTTCGCCTGCGGACGCACTTGCCGCGCCGCGCGTGGCCGGTGGTGGAAAACTGGCTGCGCCGCAATTCCGTGCTGGTGCGCATCAGCCCCCCCCGTGTGACCAAGCTGGGCGATTACCGCACTGCGACACGCACCCAACCCCACCGCATTTCGGTGAACGAGGACCTTAACCCGTATTCCTTCCTGGTAGTGCTGGTGCACGAGTTCGCACACTTCACCACGTTCAGCAAATACCGGCGGCACGAACCGCACGGTGCCGAATGGAAGGCGGAATACAAGCGGCTCATGCGGCCCTTTCTCAGCCGGGAGATCTTCCCGGCCGATGTGCTGCGTGTGCTGATCCTGCACCTGAACGACGCACCGAGCAGCAGCTGTACCGACCATGTGCTGATGCGCGTATTGAGGCGATACGACCGCGAACCCAGCCCCTTCCTGGAGGAGTTGGAACAAAACACCGTCTTCCGGTTCAACCGGAAGCTTTTCGTCAAAGGACCCCGGCTGCGAAAGCGCTACCGCTGCCGTTGCCTCAACAACCGGCGCATTTATTTGATCGACCCAACGGCCGAAGTGCAGTTGGACCGGCCCCTTTCGGCACGAAAAGCCGGTTGAGGCCAAGCCGTGCCTGCTTTTTCCCATGCGTGACCCACACACTTTTTGCGTCATTATGGCCGGTGGCATCGGAAGCCGCTTTTGGCCCATGAGCCGCACCAACCGTCCCAAGCAGTTCCTGGATTTCCTCGGATCGGGGCGTACACTGATCCAACAGACCTTCGACCGGTTCACAGCCATTTGCCCACCGGGGAACATTTACGTGGTGACCAACGCCCTCTACGCCGGACTCGTGCATGAGCAACTGCCCCTGTTGAAGCCCGAACAGGTGTTGCTGGAGCCGGATCGCCGCAACACTGCGCCCTGCATCGCCTTCGCCAATCACGTCATTGCCAAGCGCGACCCCAAGGCCGTGATCATCACCGCCCCCAGCGACCATTTGGTGAAGGATGAAAAAGAATTCCTCAGCCGACTGGACCTCGCCTTAGGGCATGCTTCCACCGCCGATTGCCTGGTTACCTTGGGCATCAAGCCAGACAGACCCGACACCGGGTACGGGTATATCCGCTTCAGCCACAACGGCCCCGCCGAACGGCCCGAGGTAAAACGGGTGGCCGCCTTCACCGAAAAACCCGATCACGACACGGCGCTGCGCTTTCTGGAAAGCGGCGAATACCTCTGGAACAGCGGCATCTTCATCTGGTCGCTGGCCAGCATCCGCAACGCCTTCGCCAAGCATTTGCCGGCCATGCAAACACTTTTTGCCACAGGCGAACAGGCCTACGGCACTCCCGGCCAGCAGGCGTTCATTGACGGTATCTACGCGGATTGCCAAAACATAAGCATCGACTACGGCATATTGGAAAAAGCCGACAACGTGTTCGTGGTTCCTTCCGATTTCGGCTGGAGCGACCTGGGCACCTGGGGAAGCCTGTACACACACCTGCCCAAGGACCTGAACGGCAATGCCGGCACGGGGAAAAAGGTGTTCGTCCGTGACGGGGCGGACAACATGGTGCATGTGCAGGACGACCGCTTAGTGGTGCTGCAGGGCTTGGACGACTACATCGTGGTGAGCACGAACGACGTGCTGCTGGTGTGCCGCAAACAGGACGAGCAGAAGATCAAGGAAATGGTGCAGGAGGTCGCACGGGATACGGGCAATCGATTCATCTGACCCTACTTCCGGGCATTCAGTATCCAGTTATCCCAGCAACCACGGCCACTTCAGCGCATCTGCATCGATGCGGCCCAGGCCGTTCGCGAATTTTTGACTAATTTTACGGCGATTCCACGGCCAGGGCCGTGATTTTCCAGCGCACGCCGATCCGGTTCCTGCGCGCTGATTCCCGGACCTGTTTCCCCGGTCTGGTTCTTTACGGTCCTTGCGCTTCCTCGGTCTATCGGCCCAAGTGTGCGGACCGCCATGCAGGACTGATTACGCACACTGGTGGGCATCGTGCGGAAGTCGCGTTGCCGCGTGTCCGGTCTGCGGAGGTCGTAATGAATACACCCCAGTACCCCCACTCCGGCATCTACCAAAGCCAGCCAACCATGACCATTGAAAATTACAGCCCAGGCCTGCCGGCGGGGCACGTGCAACAAGAACAATTCGCCACCTTCCTGGAACGCCACCTGGAGCGCTTCGGAGATCCCAAGGAGCACATCCTGAAAGCCATGACCTATGCCATGGACCCCACCCGCGGGGGGCTGATCCTGGTTGCCAAGGAGGGCGACCGGAACCTGGGCATCACCGTGATCAACGATACCCGCATGGGCGGATACATCCCGGAGAACATCCTGGTGTACATCGCGGTGGACCCGGCCCAGCGCGGCAAAGGCATCGGTCGGAAACTGATGCAGGAGGCCATTGCCCAGACCAAGGGTGGCATTGCGCTGCATGTGGAACCGGACAATCCGGCCAGGAGGCTCTATGAATCCCTCGGCTTCACCAACAAGTACCTGGAAATGCGCCTGCAGCCATGAGCACGCCATTGGACCTCTCCGCCTTCCGCAGGGAACTACATGCCCACCCTGAGTTGGCCGGAGAGGAACGGGAAACCGCCCAACGGATCCTCGCCGTGCTGAAGGCGCTGAAGCCCGACGGGCTGCTGACGGAGCTGGGCGGCACGGGTCTTCTTGCCACCTTTGGCAAGGACGAAGCCGGTCTGCAGGTGATGGTGCGCTGCGAGCTGGACGCACTGGCCATCCCGGAAGTGAACGACTTCGAGCACCGTTCGGTCATTCCGGGGAAGTCGCACAAATGCGGGCACGACGGCCACATGGCCATCCTAACGGGCCTGGCCGAAAAGCTGTCCAACAAGCGACCTGCGCGCGGGCGCGTCCACCTGCTGTACCAGCCTGCGGAGGAAAATGGCACCGGGGCAGCCTCGGTACTGGCAGACCCACGCATGAAGGACCGGCACTTCGACCTGGTGCTGGCACTGCATAACCTGCCGGGCTATCCCTTGGGCAGCGCCGTGGTGCGCAAGGGTGCCTTCACCGCCAGCGTGAACAGCCTGGTGATCACCCTGCAGGGCAGGACCTCCCATGCGGCAGAGCCTGAGCACGGCATCAACCCCGCGCTGGCCGTGGCCGAGATCCTGGCCGGGTCGCAGGCCCTGCAGCACAACGTGCCCGAGGAGGACGGCTTGCGCGTGGTGACGGTGGTCCACGTGGACCTCGGCAGCAAGGACTACGGCATCAGCGCCGGCCGCGCCGAAGTACATCTCACCGTGCGCTGCTGGACCGATGCCGAATTGAGGCAATTGGAGCAGGAGGTTCAGCAACTGGCCCGGACCACCGCCGGGAAGCACAAGCTGTACGTGGACATCCGCCGATGCTTCACCTTCCAGGCCAACAGGAACGAGGATGCCGCCGCCGAGCTGGTGGAACAAGCCGTGCGAAGCACCGGCCATGCCTTGGTGCCGCGTGCGCATCCCTTCAAATGGGGTGAGGATTTCGGCCTCTTCACCGCACGGTACAAGGGCTGCATGTTCGGCCTGGGCGCCGGCGAGGAGCATTCGGCCCTGCACAATCCGGACTACGATTTCCCCGATGCGCTGATCCCCCACGGCGTGGCCATCTTCGAGGCTGCGGTGCGCCAATACCTGGACGGCTGATGTTCGATGCCTCCACCATTGAACTGAGCACGGCCGCCCTACGCAACAACATCGCATTCATCCGCCAGGCGCTGGCACCGGGCACCCGGCTCTGCACCGTGGTGAAAGGCAACGCCTACGGGCACGGCATCGGTACCTTCACCGGCTTGGCCCGGCGGCTGGGCGCAGAGTATTTCGCCGTGTATTCCGCCGCAGAGGCCTACCAACTGCAAAAGAACCTGGCGCAAGGTGTGGCCATCTACATCATGGGCGATGTGGACGGCCCTGCGCTGGAATGGGCCGTGGAGCATGGCGCAGCCTTCAACATCTTTGAACTGGACCGGCTTTCACAGGCCATCAGGGCGGGGCGCGCACAGGGAAAACGGGCACGGGTCCACCTGGAGGTGGAAACGGGCATGCACCGCACCGGCATTCCGTCGCAGGAGCTGCCGCTGATACTGGAAAGCTGCAAGACGCATGCGGATGCGATCGACCTGCAAGGCATCTGCTCCCACCTGGCCGGCGCGGAAAGCGGGGAGAACCATCTGCGGATCGCGGCGCAGAAACTGCGGTTCCAGGAGGCCTTGGCCATGGCTGCGGCCCATGGTGCCGTGCCACCCCTGCGCCACCTGGCCTGCTCGGCGGGCATCCTCAATGAGCCTGACACGCTGTACGACATGGCCCGTGTGGGCATCCTCCACTACGGCTTCTGGCCGAACGGCGAAACGCGGCAGCACTACATGGAGGTGCATGGTCTCAAGGAAGACCCGCTAGCCCGTGTGATCCGCTGGCGGAGCCGGGTGATCGCCGTCTCCACGGTGCCCCCCGGGGGCTTCGTGGGGTATGGCAATGCCTTCCAAGCCCAGCGCGAAACAAAGATCGCCACCATCCCCACCGGCTACGCCTACGGCTATTCCCGGAGCTTGAGCAACACCGGGCACGTGCTGATCCACGGGTGCAAAGCCCCGGTACGCGGCATGGTAAACATGAACTGCATTACCGTGGACATCACGGACATCGAAGGCGTGGAAAAAGGCGATGAGGCCGTGCTGATCGGCAGCCAGGGCGGAGAAAGCATCAGCGTGGCCTCCTTCGGTGACCTCAGCGACCAATTGAACTATGAACTGCTTGCCCGGCTGCCGCATGCCATCCCGCGCGTGGTTGTGGACCAACACCCCTGAACCATGGCCTTCCTCGAACTCTACCGGGCACCGCTCCGGCACAACCACCGCTTTCTGGCCAAGCTCTTCAAGACGAACGGCATCGAATGGGGCATCGTGACCAAACTGCTCTGCGGCAATGAGGTCTTTTTGCGCGAAGTGGTGGCCCTGGGCGAAAAAGAATTTCATGACACCCGAATCAGCAACCTCAAGGCTCTGAAGAAGTTGGCGCCGGAGGCGCAGACGGTGTACATCAAGCCGCCAGCCAAGCGTGCCATCCCCAACCTGGTGCGCTATGCCGACGTGAGCTTCAACAGCGGCCTGGAGACCCTCCGGGAGCTGAGCGCCGAGGCCACACGGCAAAAGCGCCCCCACAAGGTGGTGATCATGGTGGAAATGGGCGACCTGCGCGAGGGCGTGATGGGCGACCACCTCGTGGACTTTTATGCCGACGTGTTCCGCCTGCCGAACTTGGAGATCGTGGGGCTGGGCACCAACCTCAACTGCCTCAACGGCATCATGCCCACACAGGACAAGCTGATCCAGCTAAGCCTGTACAAACAGCTCATCGAGGCGAAGTTCAACAAGAAAATCCTCTGGATCACCGGCGGCACCAGCGTCACCATCCCCCTGCTGCTGAAGAAACAACTGCCCAAGGGCATGAACCACTTCCGGGTGGGCGAAGCGCTCTTCTTCGGCAAGGACCTCTTCACCGACGGCATGATCAAGGGCATGCGCGATGACGTCTTCAAGCTGCATGCCCAAGTGATCGAGCTCTACGAGAAGCCGATGGCCCCCAGCGGTGAACAGCGCACCAACGTGGCCGGGGTGAAGCCCGCCGTGAAGGATGGCGACATCGGCAGGACAGCCTACCGGGCCATCATCGACATCGGCCTGCTGGACGTGGACCCGAAGAACCTGAAGCCGATCACCCAAGAGGTATCCATCATCGAGGCCAGCTCGGACATGCTGGTGCTGGACCTGGGGATCAACGCCGGAAAGCACAAGGTGGGAGACCTGATAACCTTCAGCACCAACTACATGGGCACGCTCAGCCTGATGAACTCCAACTACATCGACAAGGTGGTGCGGCTGGGAACCGCCGCCGCCCACTGAGGCTTCGGACATACTACGACCGCTGCATGGAAAAAACCCCGAAACCCGGCCTTGTCCGCACGTTCGGGCTGGGCATGGCCACCATTATTGTGATGAGCTCCATCATCGGCTCGGGCGTGTTCAAGAAGGTGGCCCCAATGGCCGAAGCACTCGGCTCCCCGGTCCTGGTGATCCTGGCGTGGGTGCTCGCCGGCCTGTTGATCCTGTGCGCGGTACTGAGCATCGCCGAACTGGCCGCGATGTACCCCCACGCCGGCGGGGCCTTCACCTGGCTGGAACGGGCCTATGGCCGGATGACGGCCTTCCTCTACGGCTGGTCCTGCTTCACCGTGATCCAAACGGCCGCCATCAGCTCGGTGGCCTTCGTTTTCGCCGGCGCCGTGAACAGCATCCACCCTCTGCCCCACCTGCCTGCCGATCTGGAAGGCTTGTCCTTCCTGGGCATCCACCCGCTGGACAACATCGGTGCCAAGGCCGTGGCCTGCGCGCTCATCATCGCGCTCACTTGGGCAAACATCCGGGGGGCCCGGCAAGGCGGCTTCATCAGCCTGGTCTTCACCCTGTCCATCGTGCTCTGCATCGCTTTCATCATCGGGGCGGCCTTCAGTAGCCCGGCCGGTGGCTGGCACACGTTGGCCGTACACGGTGCCGGTTACCCTGCGGATGGATTCACCGTGGTCGGCTTCATCACCGTAATGTTCATCGCCCTGCGGCATGCCTTCTGGGGCTACGAGGGCTGGATCGCGCTGGGCTTCATCGGCGAGGAAGTGAAGCGGCCCGAGCGCAACCTGCCGCGCGCCATGGCCTATGGCATCGTGCTGATCACCGTGCTGTATGTGCTGATCAACACGGCATACCTCTACGTGTTGCCCATCGGTGACCTGCTGGACGGCCTGGCCGCCGACCAGAACAACATCGCCGCCGTGGTGGTGATGGACCACCTGTTCGGGAAGAGCGGCGCCCTCATCGTGAGCGCCATGATCATCATCTCCACCTTCGGCTGCACCAACGCCACCAGCCTGGTTTCCTCCCGCATCTATTACGCCATGGCCCGGGACGGCTGGTTCTTCCGGTCCGCAGCCCGTACCCATCCACGCCACCGTACGCCCCACGTGGCGTTGATCTACCAATGCGTCTGGGCCTGCCTGCTGGTCCTCTCCGGCTCATTCGACCTGCTCACCGACCTGGTGATCATTGCCGCCTTCGTGTTCTACGGCCTGGTGGTCTTCGGCGTCCTGGTACTGCGTCGCAAACGGCCCGCGGTGCCGCGCCCGTACAAGACCTTCGGCTATCCGGTCATTCCACTGATCTTCACCCTGTTGTGTGTCGTGCTGCTGGTGGTCACACTGATCGGGTCGCCTGCCCGTTCGGCTGCCGGCCTGGTCTTGATCCTTTCCGGGCTGCCCTTCTTCTTCCATTGGAACAAGAGCCGACGCCAACGGATCACGAAAGAAACGTCGTGAGCCCCCGGCCGGCCGGCCATCCACCCAACTCCTTTATGGGTTTCCTTTGCAGCCCGCATGCAGCCCCCCCCTTTGATCGCTGACGCACACGCCTTCAGGCAGCTGATAGGCCACCTTTCGGGCACACCCGTGGTTGCCCTGGACACCGAGGCCAGCAGCTTCCACCGCTACCACGAGCGCCTCGGCTTGGTGCAGCTCAGCGACCGCCAAGACACTTGGCTGCTGGACCCGCTGGCGATTGCGGACATGGCACCCTTGGGTGCGCTCCTGGGCAGCGCCGAAGGTGAAACCGTGATCCACGACGCCGACTACGACCTGCGCCTGCTCAAACGCATGTACGGCTTCCGCGTGCGCCACATCTTCGATACGCTCATCGCTGCTGAACTGGTGAACGAGCCCGAATTGGGCTTGGCTTCATTGATGAAGAAGTACTTCAACATCCAGCTGGACAAGCGCTACCAGAAAGCCGACTGGACGAAGCGCCCCCTGACGCAAGGCATGCTGGACTATGCGGCCATGGACACCCGGAACCTGATCGCCCTGCGCGACGTGCTGGCCGCAAAGCTGAACGACCTGGGACGCATGGCCTGGGCCGTGGAGGAATTCGGCCTGTTAACGGAAATCCCTTTCCAGGCCCATGACGACCAAACGCCGGGCTTCCTGCGCATCAAGGGCGCCAAGGCCCTGCGCCCGAAGGAGCTGGCCATCCTGCGCGAACTGCACGCCTGGCGCGACAGCGTAGCGGCCCGCATCGACCGTGCCCCCTTCATGGTGCTGGGCAATGAGGTGATGCTGGCCTTGAGCCGGCAACCCGTATCCTCACCGGCCGAATTGGCTGCGCTGAAGGGCATCGGGCCCTCGATCATGGAGAAGCACGCAGCGGACATCCTGGCCGCCTTGGAGCGCGGCCTGGCCGTGCCCAAGGACCAATGGCCCCGCATGGAGCGCCCCAAGCGCTGGCCCCGCGACCCCGCGTTTGATGAACGCTTCAAGCGCCTCAAGGTGGTGCGTGATGAGCTGGCCGCCCGTTACGAACTACGCCCCGGCATCATCGCTGCCAACCAGTTGCTCACCGACATCGCCCGTGCCAAGCCGGCCGACATGGCCGCATTGCAGGCCGTGCCCGGCCTGCGTAAATACCAAGCACAGGAATTTGGGGTGGTGCTGCTGGAGGTCGTATAAATCACGGTGCTTAGCCCAGATACATCTGTTGCGGTGAATCGTGCTGTGCCTTTCCACACGTTCCGCCCACCGCCCACACCCTACGTTTGCCCCTGCCGCCACCTCCTTGCGGCATAAACGCAGACATGAGCTGGGAACTGATCGGCTACGCCGGTGCCGTGCTGATGGGCTTTTCCCTCGGCCTGCTCGGCGGCGGCGGCTCCATCCTCACCGTGCCCATCCTGGTGTACCTCTTCGGGCAAGATCCCGTGACGGCCACGGGCCTGTCGCTCTTCATCGTGGGGGCCACCAGCGGCGCAGGCATCTTCAGCCACCACCGGCAAGGCAACATCGAGTGGCGTACCGCGAGCATCTTCGGAGCCGCGTCGATCTTCAGTGTGTATGCCACGCGTCGCTGGTTGGTGCCCGCCCTGCCGGACCCACTACTGCATTGGGGCGGCGTGGCTGTGGGCAAGGGAGAGGCCATCCTGGCGCTCTTCGCCGTGGTGATGCTGCTTTCCGCCACCTCCATGATCCGCGGAAGGAAACTCTCCGCACCTGCTGAAAACGGCGGGCGCCACTTGCCCTCCCTCCTGCTCATCGGCCTGCTGGTGGGCCTGCTCACCGGTGTGCTGGGCGCGGGCGGCGGCTTCCTGATCGTGCCTTCATTGGTGTTGCTGGCCGGGGTGGACATGAAACGCGCCGTGGGCACCTCCCTCCTGCTGATCACCGTGAACTCCTTCATCGGCTTCCTGGGCGACCGGCATGTCCATTTGGCCGACCACGTGACGGTCCTGCTGCCATTCCTGGCCTTGGCCATGCTCGGCATCGTTGTTGGTACCCGGCTCAGCAAACGCATCAGCAATGCAAACCTGCGTCCGGCGTTCGGCTGGTTCGTCCTGGCCATGGGCGTTTACATTATGATCCGCGAACTTTGCACCCTGAACGGGTAACTTCTAAATTTCATTCACCACAGAGGCACGGAGAACACAGAGGCCTGTAAGGCTGTTGATCCGTATTTCTCCGTGCCCTCTGTGCCTCTGTGGTGAAAAACAACCCAAACCGACCCATGAAGATCGAACAGATCTATACCGGCTGCCTCGCACAAGGCGCCTACTACATCGAAAGCAACGGCGAAGCGGCCGTGATCGACCCGCTGCGCGAAAGCCAGCCGTACATCGACCGCGCTGCGAAAGGCGGAGCGAAGATCAAGTACGTGCTGGAGACCCACTTCCACGCCGACTTCGTGAGCGGCCACGTGGACCTGGCCAAGCGCACCGGCGCCACCATCGTTTACGGGCCCACCGCGAAAACGGACTTCCCCGCGCACATTGCCAAGGACGGCGAGGAACTGAAGCTCGGCAACATCACCATCAAGGTGCTGCATACGCCGGGGCACACCATGGAAAGCGCCACCTTCCTGCTGCTGGATGAGAACGGGAAGCCGCACTGCATCTTCAGCGGCGACACGCTCTTCATCGGCGACGTGGGCCGCCCCGACCTGGCGCAAAAGGTCGGCAGCATCACCATGGAAGACCTTGCCGGCCACCTCTATGATTCGCTGCACACCAAGATCATGACCCTGCCCGATGACGTGATCGTGTACCCCGCGCACGGTGCCGGCAGCGCCTGCGGCAAGAACATGAGCAAGGAGACCAGCGACACCCTGGGCCACCAGAAGCAGGTGAATTACGCGCTGAAGGCCGCCACCAAGGAGCAGTTCATCAAGGAGGTCACCGATGGCATCCTGCCGCCGCCCGCCTACTTTCCGCAGAACGTGGCGATGAACCGGGGCGCCATCCCCAGCTTGGAAACCGTGAAGAAGACCGGCCTGCGCGCGCTGACGCCGGACCAGCTGGAACTCCTGGCGGAAAGCGAAGGCGCACTGGTGCTGGACACGCGCCCCGCGCAGGCCTTCAAGGACGGCTTCGTGCCGCGCAGCATCAACATCGGCCTGCGCGGCGATTTCGCCCCATGGGTGGGCACCCTGATCCCCGACGTGAAGCAGCCGTTGGTGATCGTCACTGAGCAAGGCCTGGAGGATGAGGCCGTGACGCGCCTGGCCCGCGTGGGCTATGACAATGTACTGGGCTACTTGGAAGGCGGCATCAACGCATGGAAGGCCGCAGGGCGCCAAACCGACACCGTGGAAAGCATCAGGGCGGAAGAATTCTGCCGCAGGGCAAAGGCCGACCA
The DNA here is from genome assembly GCA_023957375.1 of Flavobacteriales bacterium. GTDB lineage: Bacteria > Bacteroidota > Bacteroidia > Flavobacteriales_F > PHOS-HE28 > PHOS-HE28. The sequence goes on from JAMLHB010000001.1 coordinate 1,928,062, forward strand.
ACTGCACATCTACGACGTGCGCAAGCCCGGCGAATGGGATGCACAGCACCTGGTAGGCGCCACCTTCACCCCGCTGCAATTCCTGAACGACCACTTGGCGGACTTCGACAGGGAGAAAACCTGCTACCTGCATTGTGCCGGAGGGTACCGCAGCATGGTGGCCGCCTCCCTGCTGAAGGCGCGGGGCCTGCACAACGTGGTGGACGTGGCAGGGGGCTTCAGCGCGATCCAGTGCACGGACCTGCCAACCACCGGCGTGGCCTGTACAAAGCAGGCCGCCGGCTGAAACCCCTTGGGCGGGAAGCCCCGGCAGTGCTGCGTGAGGGGCCAAGCGGATGTCCCCGTCCATTAAGGCTTGGGCAGATCGGGGAACAGGTGGCCGGCAATCCATTGCCAACCCTGCCTGTGGCCTCCGGCCGGTGATAGGGTCCCAGCCTGTACCATTATTGAGTCGGCCTTGAATAGTTGACGGCTATCTGCCTAATAAATACAGACATTGGGCTGAGCGGAGCCGAATCCCCTCGCGAGATCATCAAGGAAACTTCCAAAGGGCGAATCGTCAATCATTTCGTACCGACTCAATATGACAAACAACAGGGTCCGATTTCGGCATCGCACCATTCTGACCACATGTTTGCGCGAACGGCATCTCCCACGGTATTGGGCACAGTGCCTAGAATGAGAAGATCAGGTGCCCGTATATGTTCCGGCCCGGCCGCGGAATGCCCTGCCAATCCGAAAAGGTGCTGTAGTACTCATCCAGGAGGTTGTCCACACCTGCCTTCAGTGTGAGCTGGTTCTTTCCGATGCCCCAATCCTTTCCCATGGCCAGGCCCACCACGGCATAGGCGGGCTTGCGCATTTCGCCGAATTCAGCACTGTTGCGGTTGGCAGCACTTCCGTTCAATGCCGCCTCCGCGTTGAACCGCCTCCCCTCGTAGTGCAGCCGGGCCTTGTATTGGAACGGCTGAATAAGCGGCAGCCGGGTGCCATAGCTGGCTTGCCCGTAGCGGTAGGATGCCTCCGCCACCACTTGCCAAGGGCCGGCCAGGCGGTATTGGGCGGTAAGCGCCGCATTCAACAGGACGGCATGCGGGAGCTGCGTGTACACCTTTACCCCTGCCGCCATCAGGTCCATCGGCATCAATCCGGGAACCGGCTTTCCGATGATGTAGTCGTTTACCTCAAACCAGGATGCGGCCCACTCCACGTCGAAGCGTTCCTCCCTGAAGGCACTGGACCATTCCATGGAGAATGCCGATTCATTCCGCATGTCGGGATTGCCCATGTAATCGAAATTGTCGCTCACGTTCAACAGGAAGTATCCATAGGCTTCGGACACCGACGGGGCGCGCTCGCTGTACCCGAAGCCCGCCCGGTGCGTGAACCGCCCGCTGTTCACCGCCAATGCACCGCCCACGTTGGGCAGCAACCGCGTTCGTCCTGCGGAGAGGTCCGGATGAAAAAGTTGCAGGGAACGCATTCCGAACATGCTCTCCAACCGGTTTTCATGCAACGCGGCCCCGCCGTGCAGGGACAGGTCCACACCATGGCCAAGACCGATGCGGTCCTCGGCCTGTACGCCGCCATACCGGGTGAGCACATCGGGCCAGGTAAGCATGAACATGGGCCGTTCACGCGGATTGTCAGGATACATGGTCATTTCCGCCAGCGCACTGCTGGCATGGGCCGAAAAGGTGATGTTGGCCTGGTGGCTGCGCCCGGAGAAATGGACCTTGGAGTATCCCCCTCCCGTGGTGGTCCACCCGGGCATGTCCATGCGCATTGCCACCACCGGGCGCTTGCTATCGTCCATGATGTGGGTGACCGTGTTGTAGTACACCTTGGTCTCCCAGAGCGTGATTGCCCGGCCTTGCGGCATGTAACGGTACTGCAGCGAGCCGATGACAGCCCTGGCCAGCGATACGTCCATGCCCAAGGCGGGGTAGCCCACGTCCGTAGCCTTGTCATAGATCAGCGAGGCTTCCACCTCGCGTCCGGGCCTCAGCCTATACCCGGCAATAGCCGAAACGTTGTACTTGGCGTATTGCGAAAATTCCAATTCCCGGTCCATGCCCGGCCGGTATCCGGCCTTGTAATTGCCTGCACGGCGGTATGTGGCATCCACGTTCACGTAGACCGTGCTGTCCGAGTAGTGCATCGCCGTCCCGCCGATCCGCTCGGCATTGTTTCCCTCAAAGCCCGCAAAGACCTTCCCTCCCAGCACGGGCTTGTGCCCAAACCCCTCCCGTCGCCGCTCCAGGTCGATGGATCCGGCCACCGTGGCGCCGTGGGTGCTCCCGCTGGAGCCGCTCTTAATGCGGGCCCGGGAAAGGTTTGTTGATTCCACGTACGAGGTGATGGGGTCCATCTTGTCCGTGCATGCCCCATAAATGCGCATGCCGTCCACGGTGATCACGCTGCGTTCGGTGGCCATGCCGTTGAGCAGGGGCTCCCAGGCAAAGGCGCCCCTGCGCACCATGTTCACGCCAGGGGTGCCTTCCAAGTAGCGGTCCAAGGAAGCCAATGGCTTGTGTTCACGTTTAAGCTCTTCCGCCGAGGCAGGCAGGATGACCACGGACCCCAGCTCGTGTGCGAGCGAATCGTCCGTGGCCTCCTGCTGCCCTCGCGGCGGATTTTGCCCGTAGGCAGCCATGGCCGCACCGGCCAAGGCCAAGGCCATTGCAGCCCGTAGGCATTGGGCTGCGGCCCGATTCCCGTTCCGGTGTAACAGCATGGGCGCGGATCTAGAAATTCACTTTGAAGGACACGCTGCTTTCAGCAACCTCGGTGGTTACGGCATTGCCGCATAACAATTGGCCCGCGGAATTTTCCACCATGAGGTTCACCTTCCAATAGCCGGTCATGGAGAAGCCCGCCTTTCCGTGATAGAACCCGTCCGTGCCCTGTACCAGGTCTTCATTGCCCGGAGCACCGTGGTTGCCCATGCCGGGCATGCGGGGATCCACCCGGATGGTGTAGCCGTCCACTACGGGGAAAGCCGAATCACTTTCGCGCCGGAACAATCCCACCACCATGTCGTTCACGCCGGTCTTGGGCGCGGCTGGCTCAAGCATGGCCAGGAAATAGGTGGTGCCGTCACTCCCCATGGAGGAGGTATACACCTTGTGGAACTCACTCTCGCTGTCCAACACGGGCAACGGCAGGTGCAGCTCATGGGTGGTACCGCCTATGGTGAAGTTGACCTTCAGGTCCCAATGGCCCATGGAACTGCTTGCCATGATGAAGACCATGTATCCTTCGTAGAGCGAGGCATTGCCCGCAACAGCCACGGGTGCTGACCAGGGGCAGCCATGGGTGTGCTCCATTCCGCCCATCGTCATGGTCATCACCGGCTCCCAGGTCAGCCCGGCATCACCAAGGTAGCTTCCCGCAGCATTTTTTAGCCGGGCATACACGGTGTTGTATCCCGTGTACAGGTTCGTTCCTTTGCCATAGATCTCCACGGTGTAGCCGTCCACTGTACCGGAGGCTACCAGTTGCATCTCCGCGGCGCCAGGCGCGGGATTCCCGGGCGAAGCCACGGCATCATCCTCCTTCTTGCAGGATGCCAGGCCCGCGATGGCCGCTGCAATGAGCAGCAGGTGATTCAAGTGTTTCATGCGTGTTGTGCAGTTATGCGTTTGTGGTTGTTGTGCTGAACGCAGGCCGATATGCCGCAGCCTGTTCGGATCTTTTCGGGGTACTGCGCCGCCATCGGCCCCCATCATGTGTGGCAGGCCGGGGCAGCGTAAGGCGGCGCCATGCGGTCGTCCGCCCGTACGTGATCAAATTACCTTTTGCGCCATGGCATGGCGGAACATCCGGTATGCCTTAGCCAGTACCGGCAGCAGCCCCTTTCGCCAAATGCCGCCAGCCGTGCTCTCCGGGACAGGCAAGTTCTTCCCCGTCCAATGGTTCCACCCTGGCCGATAAGGTACGGCTAGCTCCAGGGCACGGGTGCAATGGTCTTCACGTGGCCCTCCAACAGATCTTCTTCCCTTGCGCCCCAGTACAGCTCGTTCCCGCCATCAGGCCTCTCCAATTTCACCCCGAAGCTACAGGGAAGCATCTCGCCTATGCGCACCGCCTTCAGTTCGTTGGGCAGGTTTTCCGCCCGTTGGTCCCAACGCACCAACCGTTTGGAGAGCTGGCATTCGCCATGGCACGTGCGCATGTCCTCCGGCACCATGCGCTGCACGCACAACTCCCGTTCGATACGACCGCGCTCCCACATGAAATCAGCCACGATCCAACCCGGGGCAAAAAGGACCACCGCAAAGTGGGTCATGAAAGCGATCACAAGGAGCCGCATGCGCCGCAAACCTACACGCCGCCATGATCCCGGGTGATGATCGTCGTCATTCTTCCATGGCCGCGGCACGTCCGTGCCCCCATGACCTGATCCGGCACCTTGCTGATGCCACGTGGAAAAACCCGCTCCATATCCGCAGCGCCCGCCCGGCCACACGCCCCGGCGGGCCTTGCTACCTGAAGCAGGCCTGCGTGAGGATCATCACCGACCTGCGGATGAACAGCACCGACCTTTGCATCCACCGGAAAAATGGGGAGAACAAAGCACACATGGCCGTTCACCGGTTCCGGCATGGCCGTTGGTGCATGGGCTGGCCAAGGCTGCCCCGCAGAACCGCCCTTGCTTGGCTACCTGCTCGAGGCCGGGCCACCCGCAGGCTGTGCGGCACCTGCGCGGATGCAGCGCTCCCCAACACCTTCCCGCACGGATCCGATTTCAACCTAACCACAAACACCAACTGAATGTTCCGCAAACTCTTCGGCATGGGTCCCAAGGTGGACCTGAAAGTGATCAAGGCACAAGGTGCTACGATACTCGACGTTCGCACCACGGGCGAGTTCGCCGCAGGCCACATCAAGGGCGCGGTGAACATACCGCTGGACCAACTGCAAAACCGGTTGAACAAGCTGCCCAAGGACAAACCCGTGATCACGTGCTGCCTGAGCGGAGGCCGAAGCGGCAGTGCGCTGTCCCTGCTGAAGGCCCATGGCTTCGAGGCATACAACGGCGGCGGCTGGTGCGCCCTGGAGCGTTCCTTGGAAGGATGATGGAACGCATGCGCGGCCCGTGGGGCTTTGCACGCTTGCTGCGGTTAGGGCTTGCGGTTGCCTTTTTATGGGCCGCCATCGACGGCGGTGAGGCCGTGGCGTGGTTCGCAGCAGTCTTTTTTGGTGTGCAGGCCACCTTCAGCATGGGCTGCTGCGGCAGCACCTGCGCACCTGCGCCGAACCAAGCTAAGAAGCAAGGCGTTGAGGAAGTGCATTACGAGGAAGTCCGCTGAGATGGAAGCCAAACCCACTTTCAAGGAACTGATCAATGGTGACAAGCCCGTGGTGGTGGATTTCTTCGCGACCTGGTGCGGGCCGTGCAAGGCCATGGCTCCCATCTTGGACGAGTTCAAGGAGCAGATAGGCAACAAGGCCACGGTGATCAAGATCGACGTGGACAAGAACCCCGCCGCAGCGCAAGCCTACCAGGTGCGCGGCGTGCCTACGCTGGCCATCTTCAAGCAGGGCAAGGTAGTGTGGCGGCAAAGCGGGGTGCTGAGCGCTGCGGAACTACAGCGGGTGTTGCAGCCCTACCTGTGACCGCCCGTGGCCCGGCGGCATGCAGTCCGCAACCCTCACTCCTCTTCCGATAATTTCCCCCAGTCCCGCCGGCTTGCCAGGAATATGGTGAACCCGCAGGGGTCTTCAGCGATGCCTTGCTTGGCCATCTCCATTTTCAATTGGCGCGTGCAAAGAACACCAATGGACGTGGGGGGGGGGCGCGGGGGGGGGCCCCCGCCCCCCCCACGGCCCCGGCCGCCGCCGCGCGGAGCGTGAGCGGCGCCGAGGGCGCGCCCAGGCGCCCGAGCGCCTCGACCGCGGCGGGGCCGCCCACCTCGCCCACGAGCGCGACGAGGCCGGGGCGGTCCCCCGCCGGCCAGCGCTCGAGCTCGCTCACGAGCCGCGGGAGGTCGCCCTCGGCGGCGAGCAGGCGCGCCAGCACGTCGCCCGGCCCGCTCTGCAGGTCGGGGGCGAGGTCGAGGAGCGCCGCCGTCCCCTCGCGCACGCCGAGCCGCAGCTTCCTCGCGCCCCAGGCCTGGACGCGGTCGGCCGCCTGCCGCGCCTTGCCGCTCCAGCGGTCGTCCGGCAGGGCGCGCACGGCGGCCGCGGCCTTCGTCGCCCGCGCCTCGACGACCGCGGGCCCGAGCGCCGGGCGCCACGTCGCCGCCACGCCGACCGCCAGGTCCTCGCCCCGCGCGTCGCGCGCGGCGTGCCGCAGGAGCGTCGCCGCGTCGACGCCCTCGCCCGCCCTGACGCGCGCGAGGAGGCGCGCCGGCTCGAGCGCCGCGCGCACGGGCGTGCTCGACGTGAGCGCCGCCTGGCGCTCGAGCCAGGTCGCCGGCGTGACGCGGTCCCTCAGGCGCCAGGCGAGCTGCTCGCGGGCCTGCGCCGCCGTCAGCGGGCCGACCGCCGGCAGCGCGGGCGCGGCGCCGTCCCGCAGCGTGACCGCCGCCGCGCGCGCGAGCGCGACGCCCGGCGCCGACCGCTCCAGCGCGGCGGCGGGGAGCGCGCCGAGCGCGGCCTCCAGCGTCCGCCGCTCGCGCGCCGCGCTCAGGGCGGTCCGCCCGGCCGAGGTGAGCGTGCCGGCCACGCGCGCCCGCGCGACGCGCAGGGCGCTGGCGCGCTTCCGGTCCCGCGCGGCCGGCTGCCGGTCGTGCTCGGCCAGGCGCGCCTGCGCCGCCCTCGCCACCTCGAGCGCCGCCGCCCGCCCGGCCTCGGGGTCGAGCGCGGCGAGCGCCTCCAGCGCCGCGCGGCGGACCGTCTCGGACGCCCCGTCGCGCGCGTGGGGCTCGACGGCCCGGGCGAGGTCCCTCCGGCCGAGGCGCGCGACCTCGCCCAGCGCCAGCGTGAGCAGCGGCGGCGCGAGCGGGCGGGCGGCGCGGAGGAGGTCGGCCAGCCGGCCCGCGTGCGCGTCGGTGCCGCGCGCTCTCGCCGCCTCGAGCACGGCCTGCCACACGCTACGCTCCTCGCACCGGAGCGCGTCGACGAGCGCCGGCGCCGCGTCCTCGCCCGCCGTGCGGTCGAGGAGCGCGACCAGGTCGCGCAGGGCCTCGGGCGGCGCGGCGAGGTCGAGGCCCTGGCGCAGGAGCGCCTCGAGGTCGGGCCGGAGCGACGGGCCGCGCAGGCGGCCGGCGAGCGACAGCGCCGCCTGCCGCGCGGCCGGGTCCGGGTCGAGGACGAGCGGCAGGAGCCCCCGCGTGGCCTCGGGGACGTCGAGGTCGGCGAGGAGGGCCAGGAGCTCGCGACGGACCTGCGGCTCCGGCTGCGCCGCGGCCAGCCGGGCGATCGCGGGGGCGTGCGGCCGGCCGTCCAGCGCGCGCAGGACGTGCGCCGAGGCGGCGCGGACGTGCGGGTCGGCATCGCCCAGGAGCGGCACCACCTCGCCCAGCCGCACGTCGTCGACGACCTGCGGCAGGAGCGCCAGCGCGGCCGCGCGCAGGGGGCCCGCGCCGCGCGCCGCGACCTCGAACACGGCCGCCCTCAGGGCGGGGTCGGGCGGGAGCCCGCGGTCGGGGCGCAGGGCGGCGAGCGCGCCGGCCGCGGCGCGCGGGCGCTCGAGCGAGACGTGCGCGGCGAGGACGCCCACGAGGTCGGACGGCTCGACGCGCGCGAGGTGCGCGACGGCCTCGCGGCGCAGGGCGTCGTCGGGCGCGCCGAGGAACGCGGCGACGAGCGCCAGCCCGCCGCGGTCGCCCCAGCCGGCGAGGGCGCGCGCGGCGGCCAGGCGCACGCGGTCGCTCGGGTCCTCGAGCCGCGGGCGGAGCGCGGCGGCGAAGCGGGCCAGCTCGTGGCGGGCGAGCGCCAGGACGGCGGCCTCGCGCACCTCGGCGGCCGGGTCGTCGAGGGCCGCCAGCACCTCGGCCTCGTGCGCCAGGACGCCGTCGCGCGGCACGAGCCCGAGCGCGCCCGCGCGCACGCGCGGCCGCGGCGAGGCGAGGAACCCGAGCACGAGCCGGAGCGTGCGCCGGTAGCCCGGCCCGGCGACCACGTCCCACAGCGCCTCCTGCACGAAGGGCGACGGGTGCGAGCGCGCGCGCTCGAGCCGCGGCAGCGGGCCCGCGTAGGGCCCGCGCGCGCCGGTCTTCGGGTGCAGCACCTCCCGGCGCGCGAGCAGGGCGAGCGCGGCGCCGTGCAGGAGGCCGACGTCGACGCCGCGCGCCTGCAGGTCGAGGAGCTCGCGGTGCACGGCGTGGAAGGTGGCGGGGCTCAGCCAGGCGCCCGCCGGCCGCAGGCGGCGGCGCAGGTCGTCGAGCTCGTCGCGCGTGAGGCCCGGCGCGCCGCCTCGCGGGAGGACCGCGTCGAGGGCGAGCGTGACCTGCCGGCGCGCCCAGCGCGCGCCGTCGTGGCGCTCGAGCGCGCGCGCGACGAGGCGCGGCAGCAGCAGGTGCGCCCGCTCCGCGCCGGGCGGCGCGGCGCGCAGGAGGTCGAGCTCGAGGGCGAGCTCGAGCCCGACCGTGCGCGCCTCGTCGTGCGCGTGGTCGACCAGCGCGAGCGTCAGCTCGAGGAGCGCGCCGGGC